>NZ_AP023356.1:2187500-3531250 GCF_018324205.1 Actinoplanes ianthinogenes | reverse complement strand
CCCTCCGGGTGCTCGACCTCTTCCCAGTCGATGTGCTTGAGCACCAGGTTGCGATAGTCGAGGCCGTACCGCTCGTGGACGCGGCCGAAGCGTTCCACCTCGGTCGGGCGGCGCAGGTCGATCACGGTCCGGACGCCGAGGGCGGTGAACGCCGCCGCGTCGGCGTCCCCGATCCGGTGCAGCGAGTCGGCGCGGAACAGACGCCGCCAGCGCACGGTGCGGCCGTCCATCCCTCGATATCCGCCGACGTCGCGGAAGTTGTAGGTGGCGGAGAACCCCAGGTTTCGCGAGTACGATTCGGCAACCACGGCAATGAACCTAGTCTCGATACGTGGAACACCGCCTCCCTCACGCCGGGATAGTGGCATGCTTCATCTCGTGACCCACCTCGTGCTGATTATTCGCACCTAGCGCGCCGGCTGACTCTCGCCGACGCGCAGACCTCCCGCATCCGCGGGGGGTCTTTTTGTTGTTGTGTGGGTGACCGACTGAAAGGACCTCCCCGATGGACTACCAGGTGTTCGACACGACGCTGCGCGACGGTGGGCAGCGCGAGGGAATCAGCTACACGGTCGCCGACAAGCTCGCGGTCGCCCGGCTGCTGGACGAGTTCGGCGTGGGCTTCATCGAGGGTGGCTGGCCGGGCGCCATGCCCAAGGACACCGAGTTCTTCGAACGCGCGAAGACCGAGCTGAACCTGAAGCACGCGGTCCTGGTCGCGTTCGGCGCGACCCGCAAGGCCGGTGTGGACGTGGCCGCCGACCCGCAGGTCCAGGCCCTGCTGGACGCCGGCACCCCGGTGGTCTGCGTGGTGGCCAAGTCGGACATCCGGCACGTGGAGCGGGCACTGCGCACCACCGGCGAGGAGAACCTGGCGATGGTCCGGGACACCGTCCGGCACCTGGTCGCGAGCGGCCGCCGGGCGTTCGTGGACTGCGAGCACTTCTTCGACGGCTTCCGCCACGACCCGGAGTACACCGCGAGCGTGGTGAAGACCGCGATCGACGCCGGCGCCGAGCGCGTGGTCATGTGCGACACCAACGGCGGCATGCTCCCCTCGATGGTCACCAAGGCGGTCACCGAGGTCGTCGAGCGCACCGGGGTGAGCGCCGACCGGCTCGGCATCCACTGTCAGAACGACACCGCCTGCGCCGTCGCGAACACGGTCGCCGCGGTCGAGGCCGGGGTGCGCCACTTCCAGTGCACCGCGAACGGGTACGGCGAGCGCCCCGGCAACGCCGACCTGTTCGCCACGGTCAGCAACCTGCAACTCAAGCTCGGGCTGAAGGTCCTACCGGACGGATGCCTGGAGAAGGCGACGCGGGTGTCCACCGCGCTCGCCGAGATCGCCAACATCGCCCCCGACACCCACCAGGCCTATGTCGGGGCCGCGGCGTTCGCCCACAAGGCGGGCCTGCACGCGAGCGCGATCAAGGTGGATCCGCTGCTGTACAACCACGTCGACCCGGCGGTTGTCGGCAACGACATGCGGATCCTGGTGACCGAGATGGCCGGCCGGGCCAGCATCGAGCTCAAGAGTCGCGAGCTCGGCATCGACCTGGCCGGCCATCCGGACACCCTCTCCACCGTCACCCAGAAGGTGAAGGACCTGGAGGCCGGCGGCTGGTCCTTCGAGGCCGCCGACGCCTCGTTCGAGCTGCTGGTCCGCGGCGAGCTGCCGGGCGCCGACGTCAGCCGCCCGTTCACCCTGGAGTCGTACCGGGTGCTGGTCGAGCACCGGGAGGACGGCAAGGTGATCTCCGAGGCCACCGTGAAGGTGCGGGTCAAGGGCGAGCGGGTGATCGCCACCGCCGAGGGCAACGGCCCGGTCAACGCCCTCGACGAGGCGCTGCGGGTGGCGCTCTCCAACCACTACCCGGCGCTGAAGTCGTTCGAGCTGACCGACTTCAAGGTACGGATCCTGGAGGGCACCCACGGCACCAACGCGATCACCCGCGTCCTGCTGGGGACCGGCGACCACCAGCGCGAGTGGACCACGGTCGGCGTGCACGAGAACATCGTCGAGGCCAGCTGGACCGCCCTCGTCGACGCCTTGACCTACGGTCTCGCCAAGAGCTGAGGTGACCGGGCGGCGGCGGCCGCGCTGATCAGTGCGATCGCCTCCGCCCCCGGCATCGGGTCGAGCTGCCGCCCACCCCGCAGCCGGAGCGAGACCAGTCCCGCCGCAGCCTCTCGCTCACCGATCACCGCGATGTACGGCACCTTCGACGCCGCCCGGATCCGCGCCCCGAGCGATCCGTCGTGGTGGACCGAGGCTCGCAGCCCGGCGGCGACGGCATCCTGAGCGAACGACGAGACGACGCCGTCCAGCGGCAGCACGGCCACCTGGACGGGGGCGTACCAGACCGGGAACGCCCCCTCGTGCTCCTCGATCAGCTGCCCGAACAACCGCTCCATCGACCCGGCCAGGCTCCGGTGCACCATCACCGGCCGGGACCTGCCGCCGGAGGCGTCGACGTAGGAGAGGCCGAACCGCTCCGGCTGGTGGTGATCGATCTGGATGGTGGCGATGGTCCACTCCCGGCCGGCCGCGTCGCTCACCTGCACATCGATCTTCGGACCGTAGAACGCGGCTTCACCGTGCTTCACCGCGTACGCGAATCCCTCGTCGGCAAGCGCGCCCCGCAGCAACCGTTCCGATTCCGCCCACCCCTGTTCCGAACCGCCGTATCTCTTTCCCGGCCCGCGCAGCGACAGCTGGAAGGAGGCCGGCCGCAGGCCGAGCGCCGCGTGCGACTCCCGCATCAGCCGCAGCACCCCGGCGACCTCCGCCGCGGCCTGCTCCGGCGCGCAGAAGATGTGCGAGTCGTTGAGCGCGATCGAGCGCACCCGGGACAGGCCGCCGAGCACGCCGGAGCGCTCCTGCCGGTACATCTGGCCCAGCTCGGCGATCCGCAGCGGCAGCTCCCGGTACGACCGCTGCCGCGCCTTGAAGATCAGCGCGTGATGCGGGCACAGGCTCGGCCGCAGCACCAGCTCGTCCTCGCCGACCGGCATCGGCGGGAACATGTCGTCGGCGAAGTTCGCCCAGTGGCCGGACAACTCGTACATCTGCCGTTTGCCCATGACGGGGGAGTACACGTGCTGGTATCCGTTGCGGCGTTCCAGCTCGTACAGATAGGACTCCACCTCGTGGCGCGCGGCCGCGCCGGCCGGCAGCCAGAACGGCAACCCGGCGCCGATCAGCGGATCGGAGTCGAACAGGTCCAGCTCGCGGCCGAGTTTGCGATGGTCGATCATCAGGGTCTCCTAGGGTGGCCCCCACGCGATCGACCCAGAAAAAAACCCCGAGCGGATCGCCCGGGGTCGTGAAGTCAGCGCGACTCGACGCCGGGATGTCCCGGCGTGGTCGTGATCGCGCTGACAAACATGCCGCAGAGCCTAGGAGGCCGGGGAGGCGGCGGCCAACCAGTTTTCCGCGACGATCTGGAACAGGTGGTGGTCCTGCCACTCGCCGGCGATCTTGAGGTAGCGCGGGGCCGTCCCGAACCGCTGGAACCCGTTCTTCAGCAGCACCCGCTGCGACCGCACGTTGTGCAGCAGCGTGCCGGCCTCGACCCGGTGCAGCTCGTAGTCGGTGAACGCCAGCCGCAGCACCTCGGCCACCGCGAACGAGGCCAGCCCGCGCCCGGCGTGCCGCTCGGCCACCCAGTAGCCCAGGCTGGCCGACTGGAACGGGCCGCGGACGACGCTGTTCAGGTTCACCCGGCCGGCCAGCCTGCCGTCGTCGAGGATGACGTGCGGCAGCGCGTTGCCGGAGCGCAGCAGCTCGGCGACCACCTGCCGCTGACCCTGCAGGGTGTAGAAGCTCTCGTCCCGGATCGGGTCCCAGGGCGCCAGGTAGTCCCGGGTGCCGATCAGCACCTCGGTCAGCTCCGGCACGTCCTCCATGGTCAGCGGGCGGATCGCGGCGGTCATGACGCCGCCGGCAGGATCAGCTCGGCGACCACCGCGCGGTGGTCGGAGTCCTTCACGTCGTGCACGGACACGTCTCGTACCCCGATCTCCTCGTCGGCCAGCACATGGTCGATGGTGACCGGCGGGATCGGGTCCCCGTCGTAGGGGCCCCAGGTGCCGATCAGGCCTTTGCCCACCGCGTCGGCGGCGTCGCGGTAACCGTGCGAGATCAGGTCGCGCAACGGGCCGTGGTCGAGCGTCGAGTTGAAGTCGCCGAGCAGGACGCGGCGCGGGTTGTCGCCGTCCGACCTCGGCTCGTCCGCGAGATCCTTGCGCCAGCCGTCGTAGGCGCCACGGGTGGCCGGGGCCAGCGGATGCACCGACTCGACGAAGACCGGGACCGCGCCGGGCAGCTGGATCGTCCCCCAGGTCTGCTGGAACCCGCCGCGGTTGCGCTTCGCGCCCGGCTCGACGAGCGGGAATCGCGAATAGAGGGCGGTGCCGCTCGCCCAGTCCTCCGGGGCCAGCTCGTGGAAGGGGAGCAGCTCATCGATCCCGGCCGCGGTCAGCGAATCCTGCGCGCGCAGGGCGAACTCCTGCACGGCCAGCACGGCCACGTCGTTCTCCCGGACCAGGCGGACGACGTCCGCCGCGTCGGCGCCGCCGAGCAGCATGTTCGTCGTCATCATGCGCAGCGTCACGCCCTCGGTGGCGCCCCGGTCCAGGTCCGGCAGGGCGCGCGGCAGGACGCACGCCGCCAGCGCGACGGCGACCAGGGCCGCGACCGCGCCCGCGGCCCAGCGCCGCACGGACAGGATCAAAACCGCGAGGATCAAGGACCAGAGAGCGACGTACGGCGTGAAGGCGAGCAATGGGATCAGCGGCCCGCGATCCCACCCGGCCACCCGCACGACGGTCCAGCAGAGGCCGGGGACCAGCAGCAACCAGAGCAGAACGGTGCCGACTTTGCGGCGAGCCGGCCGCGTCTCGACCGGCACGTCGGTGATCGTCATGGCGCGACGTTATCGGGGCGTCGCTACTCACCGTACGTGAAGCGGCCCAGGTCACAGTTCTGACCGGCACCATGCCTGGTGACCGGTGAGGAGGCAGGCGATCTTCCGCCGGCCTCCTCACCGGGTCTCTAGACCGCGGCCTCGGTCACCTCGCCGAACTCGGCCAGTTCCTCGCGGATCGTCGCGCCGTCACCCTCGACCACCAGCGACAGCCCGTCCACCGACAGGTGCCGCCCGGCCGCCGCGGACACCTGCTCGACGGTCGCCTCCAGGTACTCCCGGCGCAGCGTCACGTAGTAGTCGTCCGGCAGCCCGTGCACCACCAGCGAGGCCAGTGCCCCGGCGATCGCGCCCGGCGTCTGCATCTCCACCGACAGCTGCCCGGCCCGCCAGGACCGCGCCACCGCCAGCTCCGCCTCGGTCACGCCCTCCTGCTGGGTACGCCGGATCTCGCCGAGCGTGTCCCGGATCGCCGGGGCGGTCACCGCGGTCTGCACCCCGGCGGCCACCTCGAACCGCCCGGCGCGGCGGGTCATCGCGTACGACCCGCGGATGCCGTACGTGTACCCCTTCACCTCGCGGATCAGATGGTTCAGCCGGGAGGTGAACGCCCCGCCGAGCACCGTGGCCGCCAGCGTCATCGGCACGTAGTCCGGGGTGGCCCGCTCCGGCGCCCGGTGCCCGATCCGCAGCGTGGACTGCACCGAGCCGGGCCGGTCGACCAGGATCACGTGCGGGCGCTCCGGGACGGCCAGCCCGAGCGGCGGATCCAGGGCGAGGGCCTGCCCGGTGGTGTCGGCGAACGCCGCCTCGGCCAGCTCGGCCAGGTCCAGCCCGTCCAGGTCGCCGGCGACCAGCAGCACACCCGGCCGGAGCATCCACTGCTGGTGGAAGGCGAGCACGTCGTCGACCGTCACGGCGGCCACCGAGGTGGGGTCACCGTGCAGCGGCCGGCTGTACCGCCCGTCGGCGGCGAACAGGTCGGCGCGCAGGGCGGCGTCCGCCCGCGGGCCGGGCTGCGCCCAGTCCATCCGCAGCGCGGTCACCTCGTCGTCGCGGACCCGGGACACGTCGGCCGGGTCCAGTTTCGGGGTGCGGGCGGCCTCGGCGGCCAGCCGGACCGCGGCGGCCAGCCGGGGAGCCGGGGCGGAGACGCTGACCCGGAACGCGTCCCAGTCCACCGACGGGCCGAGCTCGGCGCCGAGACCCTCCAGCGCCAGCGCGTACGCCGCCGAGTCGCGTTTCTCGGTGCCCTCCTCCAGGCACTTGGCCAGCACGGTGGCGGTGCCCTCGCGGCCCTCGGTCTCCCGGGCGGCGCTGGCGTCCAGCAGCAGGATCGCGGTGGCCAGCACCTGGCCGGGCAGGTGCGCGGCGATCACCGTGCCGCCGTGCGCGGTGACCCGGCGGACAGCGGGAAAGGTGTAGGGCCGCGCGGTGCCGGGCTCCGGGCGGGTGGTGACGAGGCTCATTTCTCTTCCCCTGGCAGGTAGGTCAGCGTGACGCGGGACGAGGGCTGCAACGTGCGGGTGGCCGCCTCGGCGATGTCGTCGGCGGTCACCGCCTGCCAGGCCGGCAACCGGTACCCGGCGGTGGCCGGGTCACCGAACTGGGTGGTGTACCGCCCCAGCGTGTCGGCCCGCCCGCCGACCGTGGACACCTGCCGCCACCAGCTGGTGGTCAGCAGCGCCTTGGCCCGGTTCAGCTCCTCGTCGGTGACCGGCTCGTCGATCAGGCTCTGCAGCACCTCGGTGAGCCCGTCCTCCAGGGTCTCCACCGGGATCCCGTCCTTCACCGTGGCGGTGACGATCAGCGGGGCCGGGGCGTGCGCCAGGTCGACACCGTAGGCGCCGATGTAGTCCGGCTGGGCGATCCGCTTGCCGTCGGCCAGGCGCTGGTAGAGCCGGCTGCCCCGGCCGCTGCCCAGCACGGTGGCGAGCACGGTGACCGCGTCGTACCCGGCCGTGCCGAACGGGTACGTCCGGTGGGAGAGGTAGATCCGCGCGGCCGGGACCGCGGCGGTGACCGTCTCGCGGACCGGCGTGGTGGCCGGGCCGGCCAGGTGCCCGGCGGGCGCCGCGGGGATGTCCGGCACCGGGGAGATCGCCCCGAAGTACTTCTCGGCCAGCGCGAACACCTCGGCTGGCGAGGCGTCCCCGGTGACCGTGAGGACGCAGTTGTTCGGCGCGTAGTACTGCTGGTGGAAGGCCTTGAAGGTGTCCAGGCTCGCCGCGTTCAGATCCTCCATCGACCCGATCGTGGCGTGATGGTACGGATGCCCGGCCGGGTAGAGCAGCGGCAGCAGGCGCAACCAGGCGTCACCGTACGGCACGTTGTCGTACCGCTGGCGGCGCTCGTTCTTCACCACCTCGCGCTGGTTGTCCAGGGTCTCCTGGGTGAGCGCCGGGACCAGGCCGCCCATCCGGTCGGCCTCCAGCCAGAGCGCCAGCTCCAGGTGCTCGGCCGGCATGCTCTCGAAGTAGTTCGTCCGGTCCGGGTTGGTGGTGGCGTTCAGCGAGCCGCCGTTGCCCTGCACGAGCTTCATGTGCTCGGTCTTCTTCACGTGCTGCGAGCCCTCGAACATCAGGTGCTCGAAGAGGTGGGCGAAACCGGTCTGGCCGGGCGGTTCGTGCCGGGAGCCGACGTCGTACCAGAGATTGACGCAGACGACCGGGGCGGTCCGGTCCTCGCTGACGACGACGCGGAGGCCGTTCGCCAGCCGCGTGGTTTCGATGGGCCACGGATACCCGGTCGTGGCGACCGGTGCGGATGGGGACGTCACCCGAACCATCATGCCCCTTCCCGTTTCGAAAACAGCCCTGGTGTCCACGTCGGGATCGATTGACAACCCCGTGGCGCGGTTTCCGTCCGGGTGCGATGCTTGGCCGCGTGCTTGAGGACGTACGGGTGAACGATCGCCTGACCATCCCGGCGGCGGAGCTCTCCTGGCGGTTCTCCCGTTCCGGTGGCCCTGGTGGCCAGGGCGTCAATACGACCGACTCGCGGGTCGAGCTGTCCTGGGACCTGCTCGGCTCCGACCTGCTGCCGGCCACGCTCAAGGAGCGCGCGGTCGAGCGCCTCGGCGCCCGCCTGGTGTCCGGTGTGCTCACGATCACCGCCTCCGAGCACCGCTCCCAGCTGCGCAACCGGGAGGCCGCCGCGGCCCGCCTCGGCAACCTGGTCGCCTCGGCGATCGCCGCCCCGCCCCGGGCCCGTCGCGCGACCCGCCCGACGAAGGGCTCGGTGGAACGCCGCATCACCGCCAAGAAGCAGCGCGCCGAGACCAAACGCAACCGCCGTAACTACCCCACCGACTGACTCCTGGTCTGCTCCGGTCGGGGTTCCGCCGCTAGCGGTCCGCTCCACTCCCGCTCCGCCATTTCCGGTACGCCCGTCTGACGTCCAGCCCGCGCCCGCTTCCGGTCCGCAGCCCCCGTTTCTGCCCGTGGTCCGATTTTCAGTACGCCGTGTAGCCCGCGACCCTCGAGTAACGCCGTCTGCCCCGCCCGGTGCCGTCGGCCGGCTGGCGCTGGTGGCCCTATCCGGATCCGGGATAGGGCCGTGGACGCCAGCTCGATGGGTTCTGGCTGGTCCTGGTGGCCCTATCGCGGGCGGGGATAGGGCCATGGGTGCCAGCCCGGGTGTCGGCTTGTGCCGGGAGCTGGGGATTGGGCCGTGGGCGCCAGTTCGATGGGTTCTGGCTGGTCCCCATGGCCCTATCGTGGCCGGGGATAGGGCGATGGGCGCCAGCTTGATGGGTTCCGGCTGGTCCTGGTGGCCCTATCGCGGCCGGGGATAGGGCCGTGGGTGCCAGCCCGGGTGTCGGCTTGTGCCGGGAGCTGGGGATTGGGCCGTGGGCGCCAGTTCGATGGGTTCTGGCTGGTCCCCATGGCCCTATCGTGGCCGGGGATAGGGCGATGGGCGCCAGCTTGATGGGTTCCGGCTGGTCCTGGTGGCCCTATCGCGGCCGGGGATAGGGCCGTGGGTGCCAGCCCGGGTGTCGGCTTGTGCCGGGAGCTGGGGATTGGGCCGTGGGCGCCAGCTCGATGGGTTCCGGCTGGTCCTGGTGGCCCTATCGCGGGCGGGGATAGGGCGATGGGCGCCAGCCCGGGTCTCGGCTTGGGCCGAGAGCCCTTAACCGCGCCGGTCAACGGCTCCCGGCGCCGGCCCGGATGCCCCGGCTCACGCTCAGGGTCCTTATCCGGAAAAGGGCGGTGGGGGCCAGCTGGGTGGTCCGGGCTGGGCTTGGTGGTCCTGTCCGTGTTCGGGGAAGGGCGGTGGGGGCCAGCTGGGTGGTCCGGGCTGGGCTTGGTGGTCCTGTCCGTGTTCGGGGAAGGGCGATGGGGGCCAGCTGGGTGGTCCGGGCTGGGCTTGGTGGTCCTGTCCGTGTTCGGGGAAGGGCGATGGGGGCCAGCCGGGTGGTCTCGGCTGGGCGTGGTGGTCCTGTCGGCGTCCGGGAGAGGGCGATGGGACCCGGTGGGGGTTCGGGCGGCGGCGGGATCGGGGCAGGCGACTCGGCAGCCAAGTGCGGGTGGCGCGGTGGGGACGGTGGGTGAGCGGGAGCACGAGCGGACCGCGAGTGGCGGGAATGCGAAACGGCCCGCACCCGAAGGATGCGAGCCGTTGCTATGTGTAGTCCCGAAGGGATTCGAACCCTCGCTACCGCCTTGAGAGGGCGGCGTCCTAGGCCGCTAGACGACGGGACCAGAACTGCTGCTGCGCCGAAGCGCTCCAGCGGCACCAACCCGAAGGTTGGTAACGCTGGGGTACCAGGACTCGAACCTAGACTAACTGAACCAGAATCAGTCGGGCTGCCAATTACCCCATACCCCATTTGGCCCGGCTTGCCGCGCCGGAGAGAACTTTACCCGAGCCCTCCCCGGCCGCCAAATCGGGTTACCCAAACTGCTCCCGAGGCGCGATCGCGCAGGTCAGTCGAGGGCGACCACGGTGTTGCGCAGCTCGCCGATGCCCTGGACGCTCACCGACACGGTGTCGCCGGGCACGATCTGGCTCACGCCGGCCGGGGTGCCGGTCAGGATCACGTCGCCGGGGAGCAGCGTCATCACGTGCGAGACGTAGGAGACGAGGCCCGGGATGTCGAAGACCATGTCCTTGGTCCGGCCGATCTGGCGGACCTCCATGCTCTCCGGCGTGCGGCCGACCTCGCAGCGCACCTCCAGGTCGCTGACGTCGAGCTCGGTCTCGATCCACGGGCCGAGCGGGCAGAACGAGTCGAAGCCCTTGGCCCGGGTCCACTGCGGGTCCTTGCGCTGGAGGTCACGGGCGGTGACGTCGTTGGCGCAGGTGTAGCCGAAGATCGCTTTCTCGGCGCCGGCGCGGTCGACGCGGCGGGCGCCGGTGGCGCCGATCACCACGGCGAGCTCGGCCTCCTCCTCGACCTGGGTGGTGACCGAGGGGATCCGGATCGCGTCGCCCGGCCCGATCACCGAGGTGGACGGCTTGATGAAGATCAGCGGCTCCTTGGGCACCTCGTTGCCCATCTCGGCGGCGTGCTCGGCGTAGTTGCGGCCGACCCCGATCACCTTGCTGGAGAAGATCGGCGCGAGCAGCCGGACGTCCGGGAGCGCCCAGCGCTGCCCGGTGCGGACGACCTTCTCGAAGGGCAGGCTGCTGATCTCGGCCACCGTCAGGCCGGAGGCGCCGTCACCCTCGACGACGCCGAACGACACTCCAGCGGCATGAACAAAACGGGCGAAGCGCACGGGTAATCCCCATCTTCGTAATGGACGGACCCCTGAAATCTACGCCGACTGCGAGGTGGCACCGAGTCGCGGGAACGGCTCCAGGGCGAACACCACCTCGACCGGAACCTCGAAGTACTGACAGATCCGCATGGCCAGGTGAAGGCTCGGGCTGAACTCGCCGCGCTCCAGGTAACCCACGGTCTGGTAGTGCACGCCGAGGGCGTCGGCGAGCTGCCGCCGCGAGATGCCCCGCTCGGCGCGCAGCATCGCGATCCGGTTGTACGTGACCTCGGTTGCCATCGCTCCCTCAACGCCCGACCCGGGTCATGGCCCGCTCCCGCCGCGCCGCCACGGCCGAGCCGGACTCGCGGCCGGCCATCCGGCGCAGCAGCACCGGGGCCAGCACCAGCCCGATGACCGCCCAGACGGCGAGCACCCCGAACGTCTCGAGATGCCGCCAGGAATGCGCGAGCTCCACCGCCGCCAGGGAATCGGGCAGGAAGACCGAGCGCATGCCCAACCCTAGCCAGTACAGCGGGAATGCCTGCGCCAGACCCTGGAGCCAGCCGGGCATGGCGGTGATCGGATAGAAGATGCCGGAGATCGCGATCAACCCGAAGATCGGCATCACCACCAGGGCCATGTTGCGCGGGTCGTCGAAGAGCGAGCCGATCGCGGCGCCCAGCGGGAGGGTGGCGACGAAGCCGACCGGGATCAGCCAGAGCAGGGTGAGCCAGCCGTCCGCGTCCACCGACAGGCCGTCCACCAGGAACAGTCCCGGGATCAACTGGAGCAGGAAACCGACCAGCGTCATCCCGCCGACCAGCGCCACCTTGCCGCTCAGGTAGCTGGTCATGCCGTGCGGGACGGCCTTGGCCCGCAGCAGCGTGCCGTCCTCCCGGTCCATGATCAGCTGCTGCGCGGTGGTCATCAGGCCGCCGAGCACCAGGCCCATCCCGAAGATGCTGGGCAGGGTGCGGGCGCCGAGCGAGAACGAGGTGCCGGGCACCGTCGCGTTCCGCATGAAGAAGACCGTGCCGAGCAGCAGGGCCGCCGGGAAGAGGTAGGCCCACAGGTCGGCCGGGTTGGTGAAGGTGTGCTTGATCTCGGTCCACCCCCGGCGCAGACCCAGCACGACGGGCGTCATCGGGTCACCTCCGCCTCGTGCACCAGCTTCATGTAGGTGTCCTCCAGACTGGACCGGCGCACCTCGAGGTCGTCGATCGCCGTGCCGTGCTGCCGGAAGAGCTCGTGCACGTACGCCGTGGCGTCGGCGGTGGAGTGCACGAACCGCTGCCCGTCCCGGGTCCAGCGGATCTCGGTCTCCCCGGCCACCTGCCGGGACAGCTCGTCGGCCGAGCCGCTGGCGATGATCCGCCCGCTGGACAGGATCAGGATCCGATCGGCGAGTTTCTCCGCCTCGTCCAGGTCGTGGGTGGTGAGCAGCACCGTGGTGTCGGCCATGTCGGTCAGCTCGTGGATCAGGTCGTGGAACTCGCGCCGGGCGGCCGGGTCGAACCCGACCGTCGGCTCGTCGAGGAAGAGCAGCTCGGGCCGGCCCACGATGCCCATCGCCACGTCAAGCCGGCGGCGCTGGCCACCGGAGAGCCGGGTCACCCGGGTCCGCGCTGCGGCGGTCAGGCCGACCGCCGCCAGCAGCTCGTCGACCGGCCAGGGCCGCGGGATCCGGTCGGTGCTGAACGGCGCGTAGTGCCCGCCGATGTGCTCGAGCAGCTCGCGGACCCGCCACTTGCCGTGGTCGCGCCAGGACTGCAGGACCACGCCGAGCCGGGCCCGCCAGCGCTCGTCGCCGCGCTCCGGGTCGGCACCGAGCACCCGGACGTGCCCGGCCGAGCGGCGCCGGAAGCCCTCCAGGATCTCGATGGTGGTGGTCTTGCCCGCTCCGTTCGGCCCGAGCAGGGCGATCACCTCACCGGGGCGGGCGGAGAAGCCGATGCCGACGAGGACCTCTTTCGCCCCGTAACGCATCCGCAGATCACGGACCTCGATGACCGGCTCGGCCACCAGCGGGTCCTCGCCGGCGCTCTGCAATACCACCTCCGTCATGTCCACCACGCTATCAAGTCTGTAGTAGATGTACTACATTACTTCGCATGGCTTCTGTCGTTTGCCTGACGCTGGGGCTCGGACCCCGGCTGGGATTCGCGCTGCCCGGCGCGCCCGGGCTCGGCTGGCCCCCGGCGGTCCACAAACCACCCAATCACCAAGAAGACGGAAATCGCGCCCTGCCCGAGCCCGAGGAACACACCGTGGCGGACCTCATTCGCGCCTAACGGTGATCGTGTTGATCGCTTCGGCTAGATACATTGGTGCGATGGGGATCAAGCAGGTGAGGGCACTCACCACCACGCTGCCCTCGGTCACCTGGATTCCCCTCGCCCGGGCGCACGCCGAGCGTGCCGACCAGATGACCGCGGGCCACCGTGCCCGTCGGGCCACGGGTGAGAAACACGCCATCGAGGACTTCCTCTACGACTACTACGGCACCCGCCCGGCGATGCTGCGCCGCTGGCACCCGGGGGTCGGCGCCGGCCTGGCCGCGGCGCCCGACGGGCTGGCCGAGCACGCCGGCTGGAAGTTCTACGCCACTCACGAGGACGGCATCGTCGCCCTCGACGAGGACGCGTTCCTGCACGCCCGCGGCGAGAGCGTGCGATACATCCACGGCCTGCTCACCGCCACCGCGTCCCGCCCGGTCTTCTCCGGTTGCTTCGGCCTGCACGAGTGGGCGATGGTCTACCGCGACCCGGAGCACCGCCACCCGCTGCCGCTGCGCCTCGGCCAGTCCGAGACCGACAAGGTGGTCGAGCAGCACACCATCCGCTGCACGCACTACGACGCGTTCCGCTTCTTCACCCCGGAGGCCGTCGGCCTCAACCGGCTCCAGCCCACCCGGGCCACCCAGGTCGACCTCGACCAGCCCGGCTGCCTGCACGCCGCGATGGACGTGCACAAGTGGGCGCAGAAACTCGGCCCGGCCGTCCCCGGCGCGCTGGCCCTGGACTGCTTCGCCCTGGCCGGCGAGATCCGCCTGCTGGACATGCAGGCCAGCCCCTACGACCTGACCTCCTACGGGCACCCCCCGGTCAAGATCGAGACCCCGGAGGGCAAGGCGGAGTACGTGGGACGTCAGCGCGAGCTCGCCCGCCGCGCCGCCGGCCTGCGCAGCCGCCTGATCCGGGTGTGCGAGGCGCTGCTCGGCCCGGAGGACGCGGCGCGCAACCGCGAGGCCGTCGCCCCGTTCAACCATCGCTGACCGCTTTTCCGGGAAACGCCGGATTCGCTCGCGGCGCGGTCGCTGCCGCGCCCCCTTCGCCGCCTTTTCCGCTTTCGGTACGCCGGGAAGCGAGCCCTCCGTCCGGGTTCGCCGCGGCCCGGATCGGCGGTCGCTGTGGGGCCGGTCACGAGGCGGCCCGCACCGGGGTATCCGATTCGAACATTCGTCAAAGGTGCTGATAGAGTTCACCGCGCCGCCGCAGGAGCGGGCGGTGCAAGACAGGTTCTGGTCCCGTCGTCTAGCGGCCTAGGACGCCGCCCTCTCAAGGCGGTAGCGAGGGTTCGAATCCCTTCGGGACTACCAGAGACAGTGGCCCGCACCGATCACGGTGCGGGCCACTGCCGTTTCGGCCGGACCTCTCTGCCCTCGGCAGAGAAGCCGGGCGATGCGGTGCCGGGCTGGGGATACTGCGGCGATGACCGACATCGCCGTCCGCCGAGTCGACTTCGGGTATTTCGTCCGGCCTGCCGAGGAGACCGGCACCGGGGCGCCGCGCGCCGAACCCTGCCTCGGCTACCTGATCGATCATCCCGAGGGCGCGATCCTGGTCGACACCGGCATGGGCCATGCCCCGGGCGTCGACGCCCATTACCGGCCCCGCCGGGTTCCGCTCGGCTCGGCGCTGCGGGCCGCCGGTGCCACGGCCGGCGATCTGCGGTACGTCATCAACTCCCACCTGCACTTCGACCACTGCGGCGGCAACGCGGAACTGGCCGGTCTCCCGGTCTTCGCCCAGCGCGCCGAGCTCATCCTGGCCCGCGAGTCCGACGAATACCTGGCCGATCTGGTCGATCACCCCGGCGCGGTTCTGGAAGAACTGGACGGCGAAGCCGAGATCCTCCCCGGCGTGCTGATCGTGCCCACCCCCGGGCACACCGCCGGCCACCAGTCCGTGATCGTCGCCACCCCCGACGGCACCGTGATCGTCGCTGGTCAGAGCCATGACCACGCCACCGCCTTCACCGGGGACGTCCTCGCCCGGCGTGCCGCCATCGGCCGGCCCGCGCCCTGGCTGGACCGTTTGCTCGCCCTCGACCCTCGGCAGGTCCTCTTCGCCCACGACAACGCCGTCTGGGTCCCGTGACGTCAGCCGGATCACGGGAGGGGTGCGGACTTCGCGGCGGTGGGTGGTGCTTCGGGCGTACCGAAAGCGGGTGAGCGAAGCGGGAGCCGGCAGCGGCCCGGGGTGGAGCGGGTCTCGCGGAACGAGGCGCGCCCGATGGCGCGGAAGGGCCATCGGGCGCGAGGGATTTCGGGAGGAACCGGGGAAACCGTGAGGGGTCAGAGGCCGGACAGGCGCTGGCCGGCGCGGACGACGGCCATGGCGTGGCGTTCGCCGGGGCGGCGGCCGAGGCGTTCGATCGGACCGCTTATCGAGATGGCGGCGATCACCCTCCCGGTGCGGTCGCGGATCGGGGCGGAGACGCTGGCCACGCCCGGCTCGCGCTCGGCGACGCTCTGGGCCCAGCCGCGGCGGCGCACCTCGGCCAGGGTGCGGCCGGTGAACTTGCAGCGGGGCAGGAGCGGCATGACCGCTTCCGGTGGCTCCCAGGCGAGCAGGATCTGGGCGGCCGAGCCGGCCACCATCGGCAGCACCGAGCCGACCGGCACGGTGTCGCGAAGACCACTCGCGCGCTCGGCGGCGGCGACGCAGATGCGCTCGTCCGCGCGGCGCAGGTAGAGCTGCGCGCTCTCACCCGTCGCATCCCGCAATGCGGAAAGCAGGGGCTCGGCGGCGGTCAGCAGAACGTCGGGCGCGGCGTTCGCCAACTCGCCCAGACGAGGTCCGGGGCGCCATCTTCCTTGAGTGTCCCGGACCAGCATCCGATGAATCTCCAGAGCCTGGGCCAGGCGATGTGCGGTCGCCCGCGGAAGCTTCGTGCGTTCGACCAACTCGGCCAGGCTGGCGCCGTCGACACATGCGGCGAGGATGACAACCGCCTTGTCGAGAACGCCTACACCGCTCATACTGTGTCCCACAAGCCGAAACATACATTCCAGAATTTAGGATGTCCAGATGGTGGGAGTCACTCCCGACAGCGGGAAACCCAGGACCCTGGCCGAGAAGGTCTGGGATGACCACGTGGTGCGCACGGCCGAGGGCGAGCCGGACCTGCTCTTCATCGACCTGCACCTGCTGCACGAGGTCACCAGCCCGCAGGCGTTCGACGGGCTGCGGATGGCCGGCCGGTCGGTGCGCCGGACCGACCTCACGCTCGCGACGGAGGACCACAACACCCCGACCGGGTACTCGGATCCCTCGTTCAACACCCGCCGCGGCGAGCTGCTGACCATCGCGGACACGGTTTCCCGCACCCAGATCGAGACCCTGCGGAAGAACTGCGCCGAGTTCGGCGTGGAGATCCGCCCGCTCGGTGACGTGAACCAGGGCATCGTGCACGTGATCGGCCCGCAGCTGGGCCTGACCCAGCCCGGCACGACGATCGTCTGCGGCGACTCGCACACCGCGACCCACGGCGCGTTCGGCGCGCTGGCCTTCGGCATCGGCACCAGCGAGGTCGAGCACGTGCTCGCCACCCAGACGCTGCCGCAGGCGAAACCGAAGACGATGGCCGTCACGGTCGTCGGCGACCTGCCCGCCGGGACGAGTGCGAAAGACCTGATCCTTGCGCTGATCACGCAGACCGGCACCGGCGGCGGCAACGGCCACATCGTGGAGTACCGCGGCGAGGCGATCCGCAAGCTCTCCATGGAGGGCCGGATGACGATCTGCAACATGTCGATCGAGTGGGGCGCCAAGGCCGGCATGATCGCGCCGGACGAGACCACGTTCGAGTACCTGAAGGGCCGCAAGCACGCCCCGCAGGGCGCCGACTGGGACGCCGCGGTCGCGTACTGGAAGACCCTCGCCACCGACGAGGACGCGGAGTACGACACCGAGATCATCCTGGACGCCGCCACGATCAGCCCGTTCATCACCTGGGGCACCAACCCGGGGCAGGGCGCGGCGCTCGACGGCGTGGTGCCGAACCCGGAGGACTTCCTGGACGAGGTCGAGCGCGGGGCCGCCGAGCGCGCCCTGGCGTACATGGACCTGACGCCGGGCACCCCGTTCCGTGAGGTCCCGGTCGACGTGGTCTTCGTCGGCTCGTGCACCAACGGCCGGCTGGAGGACCTGCGGGCCGCCGCCGACGTGATCCGTGGGCGCAAGGTCGCCGACGGCGTCCGGATGATGATCGTCCCGGGCTCCTACCTGGTGCGCGAGCAGGCCGAGGCCGAGGGCCTGGACAAGATCTTCACGGACGCGGGCGCCGAGTGGCGGTTCGCCGGCTGTTCGATGTGCCTCGGCATGAACCCGGACACGCTCAGCCCCGGGCAGCGCGCGGCGTCCACCTCCAACCGCAACTTCGAGGGCCGGCAGGGCAAGGGTGGGCGTACCCACCTGGTCTCGCCGCAGGTCGCCGCCGCCACCGCCGTGGTCGGCAAGCTGGCCGCCCCCGCCGACCTCTGAGTAGGGGATCAACGACATGGACAAGTTCGTCACCCACAGCGGCAAGGTCATGCCGCTCCGCCGCTCCGATGTGGATACCGACCAGATCATCCCGGCGGTCTACCTGAAGCGGGTCACCCGCACCGGCTTCGAGGACGGTCTGTTCAGCGCCTGGCGCGAGGACCCGCATTTCGTGCTGCACAACCCGGCCCACAACGGCGCCACCATCCTGGTCGCCGGGCCGAACTTCGGCACCGGCTCGTCCCGCCAGCACGCCGTCTGGGCGCTGCGCGACTGGGGCTTCAAGGTGGTGATCGCGGCCCGGTTCGGCGACATCTTCCGGGGCAACGCGCTCAAGGAGGGCCTGCTGCCGGTCCAGCTCGACCAGAAGATCGTGGAGAGCCTCTGGGATCTCGCCGAGAGCGAGCCGGAGAAGCAGATCACGATCGACCTGGCCGAGCGGGTGGTCCGGGTGGACGACGCGGCGTACTCGTTCCCGATCGACGATTTCAGCCGCTGGCGTCTGATGGAGGGGCTCGACGACATCGGACTGACGTTGCGCCACGAGGACGCGATTAGTGCGTACGAGAAGGGCCGCCCGGCTTTCAAGCCGGTCGTCACTCTTTAACCACGGGCAAGAATTCGCCCCCGCCGGGGTAACCGGCGGGGGCGAATTTCGTTGGGACACAACGGATTTTTGCCACGAATGTTTGTGTCTCCAGGTCAGAGGGCATACGGTGCGCGCAGAATGGCCTGCGACGGGCCAGTTCTCACGTCCGGGAGGAAACCGTGAACAAGGCCGAGCTCATTGAGGCGCTCGCCGTCAAGCTGGGCGACAGGAAGACGGCGACGACTGCGCTTGACGCGTTCATCAGTGAGGTGCAGAACGCCGTCGCCAAGGGTGACAAGGTCTCCCTTACCGGCTTCGGTTCCTGGGAGAAGCGGACGCGTAATGCGCGTACCGCCCGGAATCCGCGAACCGGCGAGCCGGTGAAGGTGAAGAAGACGTCCGTCGCCGCATTCCGGCCGGGCAACACCTTCCGGGAACTGGTCGCCGCCGGGAAACCGGCCAAGGCGGCCGGCGCCAAGAAGACGGCGGTGACCAAGGCCGCGCCGGCGAAGAAGGCCGCGACCACCACCACGGCCGCGGCGAAGAAGACGACGGCGACGGCGGCGGCGAAGACGGCCGCGACGAAGAAGTCGGCGACGCCGGCCGTGGCCAAGAAGACGGCGACGAAGACGACGGCGACGAAGGCGACAGCGACGAAGACGGCGGCGAAGTCGGCGGCCAAGACGGCCCCGGCGAAGAAGGCGGCGACGAAGACCGCGCCGGCCAAGAAGACGACGGTGGCCAAGACCGCACCGGCGAAGAAGGCGACGACCAAGGCGACCGCGGCGAAGAAGACCACGGCGCGCAAGACCGCGACTCCGGCCGCGGCTCCGGCCCGGGCGAAGAGCGCATCGACGGCTCGGGCGGCCTCGAACCGCAAGGCCCGCTGAGGTCGAGGCACCACAAAAGGCGTCCACCGTACGGTGGACGCCTTTTTGTTTGCCGCGGGCGAACCGCCGCCCGGGCCTACGGTCCGGGCATGGAACGCAGACCGAGAGGGTTGACGGCCCGCGCGGGACTGGCCGCCGGCCTGTTCGCGCTGGCCGTCGTGCCGGGGTGGACGCTCGGCGACCTGGCCGAGCACGCCACCGGCTGGCCGGCGCTGGACTGGCTGATCACCTGCGGCTGGTGCGGCCTGGCCGTGGCCGGGTACGCCCCCGGCACGTCCTACCGAGCCAGAGACGGCCTGGCGGGCGCTATCCCGCTGTACGGCTGGTACCTGGCCGGGGTGCTGAGCTGGCGGCTCGCGTTGCTGCCCTATCGCGACTGGGAGCCCCGCCGCGACGAGCTGTGGCGGGCCCGCTGGCTCACCGGCGACCTGGTCGGCCACTGGCGGATCGAGCAGCTCACCAGTGCGAGACCCCTAGCAGCGTCGCGCCGGACCAGGTGAGCAGCCAGCCGTCACCCTTGCGGGTCCGGTACGGCTCGGCGTCGCCCGCCCCGGTGAGCTCGGCGAGCAGCGGCGGCATGACCTTGCCCTGGCTGCACACCACCACCCGGCCGGCGGCCCGCAGCTCGGCCAGCCGTGCCCGGGCGGCCCGCAGCCGGGCCGGCAGCCCGGACGGGTCGTCCGGCTCGGCGAACGCGGGGTCCACCACCAGCGGCAGCCCGGTCGCCGCGGCCAGCGGGTGCAGGGTCTGCGAGCAGCGCAACGGGGTGGCCGCGACCAGCCGCCGGGGCCGGAACGTGGCCAGCCGCTCGGCGACCCGGCCGGCCTGCCGCTGCCCTTTCGGGCTGATCGGGCGCAGCGAGTCCGGCCCGCTCCAGTGCTTCCGCTCGCCGGCGTGCGCGTGCCGGACCAGCGCCACCACCGAGGTGACCGGGGGCAGGCCGGCGACCAGGTCGAGCAGCGGGCGCTCGTCCGGATAGGTCAGGCGGTCGACGGCCTCGGGGATCGGCAGCCAGGTGAGCTTGTCGACCTCGTCGGTGTCCTGCACCGGGCCGTCGTCGCCGGCGGCGCGCATCAGCCAGAACCGGACGGTTTTCGGCCGTCCGCCGGGCAGCACGTAGGACACCTCGGGCAGGCCGAACTCGGGTATGCCCTGGGCGCCGGTCTCCTCGGCCACCTCGCGGACCGCCGCGGCCAGCGCCGGCTCGCCGCGTTTGACGGTGCCCTTGGGCAGGCTCCAGTCGTCGTACCGCGGGCGGTGCACCAGGCACACCTCGGGCGTGCCGTCCGCGCCCGGGCGGTAGAGCACCCCGCCCGCGGCGTGTACCGGTGCGACCATCAGCTCGCCTTGATGACCCGCCGCAGCAGGGCCTCCTGGAGGTGCATCTGCTTCCCGGTCGGGTCGCTGGTGTTGCGCCGCCAGACGCCGTCGCCGCCCAGGTCCCAGCCCTCGGTGCCCTCGGCCATCGACAGCTCCAGCACGTTGCGCAGCTCCTCGCGGGCGGACGCCATGGTGACCTTGACCAGCGCCTCCACCCGGCGGTCCAGGTTGCGATGCATCAGGTCGGCGGAGCCGATCCAGTACTCCGCGTCGTCACCGGCGCCGAACCGGAACACCCGGGAGTGCTCCAGGAACCGTCCGACGATCGAGCGGACCCGGATGTTGTCGGACAGGCCGGGAACGCCCGGGCGCAGCGTGCACATGCCGCGGATGACCAGGTCGATCTTCACGCCGTCCTGCGAGGCGCGGTAGAGCGCGTCCGCGGTCTCCTCGTCCACCATCGAGTTGACCTTGATCTGGACGAGCGCCTCACCGCCCGCCCGGGCGATCTTGGCCTGCTCCTCCAGCCGGTCCAGCAGGCCGCGGCGCACCCCGTGCGGGGCCACCAGCAGCCGCCGGAACGTGGTCTGCCGGCTGTACCCGGTGAGTACGTTGAACAGGTCGGTGACATCCGCGCCCACCTCGGGGTCGGCGGTCAGCATGCCGAAGTCCTCGTAGAGCCGGGCGGTCTTCGGGTGGTAGTTGCCGGTGCCGATGTGGCAGTACCGCCGCAGCTGGTTGCCCTCCTGCCGGACCACCAGCGCGGTCTTGCAGTGCGTCTTGAGCCCGACCAGGCCGTAGACCACGTGGCAGCCGGCCCGCTCCAGGGTGCGCGCCCACGCGATGTTGGCCACCTCGTCGAACCGGGCTTTCACCTCGACCAGCACGACCACCTGCTTGCCGGCGGCGGCCGCGTCGACCAGCGCGTCGACGATCGGCGAGTCACCCGACGTGCGATAGAGCGTCTGCTTGATGGCCAGCACGTTCGGGTCGGCCGCCGCCTGCTCGATGAAGCGCTGCACGCTCGTCGAGAAGGAGTGATAGGGGTGGTGGACCAGGATGTCCGACTCCCGCAGCCGGTTGAACACGCTGCGCGGCACCTCGCCGTCGGCCAGCTGCGGGTGGGTCGCCGGGACGAAAGGGCGATCCTTCAGATCGTCGCGGTCGCACTCGCCGAACACCTGCCAGAGCGCCGAGAGGTCGAGCAGGCCGGGCACCCGCAGCACGTCGTGACTGTCCATGTCGAGCTCGCGGACCAGCAGGTCGAGCACGTGGTCGCTGATCGAGGCGGCCACCTCGAGCCGGACCGGCGGGCCGAACCGCCGCTGCGCCAGCTCCCGCTCCAGCGCCTGCAACAGGTCCTCGTCGCGGTCCTCGTCGACCTCCAGCTCGGCGTTGCGGGTCACCCGGAACGCGTGCACCTCCAGGATCTGCATGCCCGGGAAGAGCTGGTCCAGATGGTTCGCGATCAGGTCCTCGATCGGCAGGAAGCGCACGCCGCGACTGTCGTTCTGCACGGTGACGAAGCGGGGGACGTTGTTCGGCACCTTGATCCGGGCGAACAGCTCCGGGTTGTCGCCGTCCGGGTAGCGCAGCGCCACGGCCAGGTTGAGCGAGCGGCTGGAGATGTAGGGGAACGGGTGCGCCGGGTCCACCGCCAGCGGGGTGAGCACCGGGAACACCTGCTCCCGGAAGAAGGTGCGCAGCCGGCCCCGCTCGGGCTCGTCCAGCTCTTTCCAGCTGACCAGCTCGATGCTCTCGGCGGCCAGTTTCGGCCGGACCTCGTCGGAGAAGCAGGCGGCGTGCCGGGTGACCAGGTCGGCGGTGCGCTCGGTGATCAGCTCGATCTGCTGCCGCAGCGGGGAACGGTCACCGCCGCGGACCGGCAGACCGGCGCTCAACCGGCGTTTCAGCCCGGCGACCCGGACCATGTAGAACTCGTCCAGGTTGCTCGCGAAGATGGCGAGGAATTTCGCCCGCTCCAGCAGCGGGGTGCTCGGATCCTCGGCGAGCGCCAGCACCCGCGCGTTGAAATCGAGCCAGGACAACTCCCGGTTCGCGAAGCGGTCGTCGGGGAGGTAGTAACCCGCCTCTTCCTCCTCCGCCTCGAACTCCTCGAAGACCGGCTCGGGTTCGACCGGTTTCTCCACGGGTTTGGCTTTCGGCACCGCATCCTCCACCACAGGCTTGACCGGTTCAGTTACATCGACGGCGTCGGCGGGCGTACGCGGGAGAAAGCGGCCGTTCGGGCCACGCCGGCGGGTCTCGGGGGTCCGGGGCGGGGTGTGCATGGGTCCATCATTGCCGGTCCGGGCGGAACGTGAAACGAACTAACCAATGATCAACTTAAGCGATCCCAGGAATTAACACACGACGCACCGCGCCGCCCGGTTCGGCGTCGATCGAGACCCGTTGACCGAGTCGCAGCAGCCGCAGCCCGGAGCGGTCGAACGCGTCCGCGCCGAAGGCCAGCTCAGAGCCGTCATCGAGGAGCAGCGTGCCACTGCGGGTGCCGGGGTCGAAGGTGGCGATGGTGCCCTGCATGCCAGAGACGCTACCTGGCGCAGCCGGCCGGTGTGCACGCCTGGCTGAGTCCGACGTCACGCAGCAGCGCCCGGGTGCGGTCACCGGCGCCCAGCTCGAGCACGGTGTCCAGGTCGGCGGCGCTGTCCACGTCCTGCCGCAGACCCGGCCAGTCGCCGGTCAGCGGGATCGCGCCGGAGGCCCGATGGGCGGCCGCCGACCCCGGGCCGAACCGCGGGTCGAGCGGCGTCCGGGGCGGGACGGCCAGCAGCACGGTGCCGGTCCCGGCCGCGTCCGGCACGAAGGCCCGGCCGGTCACCCCGGCGAGCGCCGCGTCGAGCTGCTCGGGACGCAGGGCCGGCAGGTCACCGGTCAGCACCGCGCGATGCGCGGCACGCCCGGCGACCTCGTCGGCGCCGAACCGCAGGGCCGCGTTCAGCCCGGCGCCGGGATCCGCCGCCACCTCGGCGCCCATTTTCCGTACGACCGCGGCCACCACCGGGTCGTCGGTCACCACGATCAGCCCGGCCACCGTGGTGGCGTTCAGCACAGCGGCCGCGGTGTCGGCCACCATGGCCAGCACGAGCTCCGGATGCCTGTCCTCCGCCACCGCGCCGCGCAGCCGGCTTTTCGCCGCGTCCAGCCGCTTGACCGGGATCACCGTCATCCAATTCCGCACCGACACTCCGCCAGTGTGCCGCATCCATGGCTCCGCTTCGCTCCGCGTCCTGCGACGTAACCGGCAATACCCCTACCTGGTACGGCGGGCTGGGAGGGGGCATGATTTCGTCGCAGATGCACGGGCGACGTTGTCGCCGATCGAGGGACAGGGGATGCCGTGGCGCAGCACAGGCTCGGATTCTGGCAGCGTTTCGCGGTGATGCTGGTGCTTCCCGTCATGACCGTCTGGACGAAACGGACCTGGCTCGGGATGGAGAAGCTCCCGAAAACGGGCGGTGTGATCCTGGTCCCCAACCACGTGTCGCACTTCGACCCGCTGGTCGTGGCGCACTACATCTACAAGGCCGGCCGCTGGCCCCGGTTCCTCGGCAAGGCGAGCATCTGGCGGGTCCCGGTGATCGGGCCACTCTTGGTCAGAACCAAGCAGGTCCCGGTCGAACGGGGCAGTGTGGAGGCGGTGAAATCGCTGGAGACCCTGGTCGAGGCCCTGAACGAGGGCGGCGCCGTGGTGATCTACCCGGAGGGCACCACCACCCGCAGCCCCGACCTGTGGCCGATGCGCGGCAAGACCGGCGCCGCCCGGCTGGCCCTGCTCACCGGCGCCCCGGTGATCCCGATCGCGAACTGGGGCTCCCAGACGGTCTTCGACCCCCGGACCAACAAGTTCAAGGCGACCCGGGCCGCCGTCACGGTCACCACCGGCGATCCGGTCGACCTGAGCCGCTGGGACGGCGCCGAGCCGTCCCGCCAGGTGCTCGACGAGATGACCGAAAAGATCATGCTGGCCATCCGCGACCTGCTCGGCACGATCCGCGACGGCGAACCGCCGGCGCTCTACGACCGGCCCGCCCGGCGGGCCTCGACCTCGGAGGACGCGTCATGAGGGCGGCCGTCATCGGATCCGGAGCCTGGGGCACCGCGTTCGCGAAAGTGCTGGGCGACGCCGGCTCGGAGGTGACCATGTGGGCGCGGCGGGAGTCGGTCGCCGCGGAGATCCGCGACCAGCACGGCAACGAGGGCTCGCTCCCCGGCATCCGGCTGTCGAAACTGATCACCGCCACCACCGACCTGGCCGAGGCGGTCGACGAGGCGGAGATGATCGCCATCGCGGTGCCGTCGCAGACCTTGCGCGGCAACCTGGCCGACTGGGCCGGCTTCTTCCCCGCGGACGCCACCGTGATCTCCCTGATGAAGGGCATCGAGCTCGGCACGCTGAAGCGGATGAGCGAGGTGATCGTCGAGACCGCCCGGGTCGCGGCCGAGCGGGTCGTGGTCGTCTCCGGGCCCAACCTGGCCCCCGAGATCGCCGCCGACCAGCCCACCGCGACCGTGGTGGCGTGCACCGACGAGGACCGCGCCCGGCAGGTGCAGCACGCCCTCGCCACCCCCTACTTCCGTCCCTACACCAGCGACGACGTGCTCGGCTGCGAACTCGGTGGCGCGGTGAAGAACGTGATCGCGCTCGCCTACGGGATGGCCTCGGCGATCGGCCTCGGCGACAACACCAAGGCCTCGCTGATCACCCGCGGACTGGCCGAGACGTCCCGGCTCGGGGTGGCGCTCGGCGCCGACCCGCTCACCTTCGCCGGCCTGGCCGGGCTCGGCGACCTGGTCGCCTCCTGCTCCTCCCGGCTCTCCCGGAACCGGACCTTCGGCGAGCACCTGGGCCGCGGCGAGAGCCTGGAGCAGGCCCAGGCCGCCACCCGGCAGACCGCCGAGGGCGTGAAGAGCTGCCTGTCCATCCGCGACCTGGCCCGCGCGCACAGCGTCGAGATGCCGATCGTCGAGCAGGTGGAGAAGGTGTGCCACGAGGGCGCCGACCCGCGGGTCGCGGTGAAACTGCTGATGACACGAGAGATGAAACCCGAGTGACTTTTCTGGATGGGACCCGTTCGGTTCATGCGGGTCTGCCCGCGCCCGCGGTCGGCGAGCCGTTCCTGCCGGGGCCGGTGTTCGCCGCTCCCTACCACCTGGACCCGGTGACCGGTCCGGGCGAGCGCGGGTACGCGCGCACCGAGCAGCCCACCCGGGAGGCCCTGGAGGCGGCGATCGGCGAGCTGGAGGGTGGGCCGGCGCTGGCTTTCGCCAGCGGGCAGGCGGCCATCACCGCGATGCTGCTGGCGCTGGTCAAGGCCGGGGACACGGTCGCGCTGCCCGGTGACGGTTATTTCGCGGTACGCGCGTTCGCCCGCGGCGCCCTGGCCGACCTCGGGGTGGCGAGCGTGCTCGTACCGACCGCCGGGCCGTACCCGGACTTCACCGGCCTGCGGCTGGTGCTGCTGGAGACCCCGGCGAACCCGGGCCTGGACGTCGCCGACATCGCCGCCCTGGCCGACGCCGCGCACGCCGCCGGGGCGCTGCTCGCGGTCGACAACACCGCCGCCACCCCGCTCGGGCAGAACCCGCTCGCGCTCGGCGCCGACCTCGTGGTGGCGTCCGGGACCAAGGGCCTGACCGGGCACTCCGACCTGCTGCTCGGTTACGTCGCGACCCGCGACGCCGAGCTGCTCGGCAAGATCGAGAGCTGGCGGAAGCTGACCGGCGGCGTGCCCGGCGCGTTCGACTGCTGGCTGGCGCACCGCTCGATGGCCACCATGGACCTGCGGCTGGCCCGGCAGACCCAGAACGCGGCGGCGATCGCCGAGCTGCTGACCGGGCGCTCCGACGTGACCGGGGTGCGCTGGCCGGGCCTGCCGTCCGACCCGTCGTATCCGGTGGCGAGCAAGCAGATGCGCCGGATCCCCGGGATCGTCGCGTTCGACCTGGGCAGCGCCGAGCGGGTGGGCCGGTTCCTGGAGACGGCGGAACTCGTCTTCGCGGCCACGTCGTTCGGCGGCGTGCACACCACGGCCGACCGGCGGGCCCAGTTCGGCGACGACACCAGCCCGGGCTTCGTCCGCTTCTCCTGCGGCATCGAGGACACCGCCGACCTGATCGCCGACGTCACCCGGGCCCTGGACGCCTCGCGATGACGGCCGGCGTCGCCCGCGCGCGGGTCGTGACCCGGTGACGGCCTGGGCCACGTTCAGCGGCGAGGAGGTCGCGGCGCTGACCCGGGGTGACAGCTTCTTCGCGGCGCCGGGCGAGCGCGACTGCCCGGCCTGCGGCGAACGGCGCCTGCGGGCGTATTTCACCGCGCCCGCCAACGCCCGGCGCCCCACCCTGGTCAGCTACGTCTGGTGCACCGGCTGCGGCAAGTTCGTCGGCACCCGCGCGAAACACCCCGAGGGCCTGATCTTCGCCGACCCGCTCGCGGCCCTGCCCGCCACCGAACGCCGGGACCTGGAACGCAGCCTGACCGGCTTCCTCGCCCACCTCGACCACCTGTGGGACACCGGCGTCCTGCCACAGACCTTCGCCGCCTGACACCGTCCGAAGTGCCCCGCCCACCGACCGGCCGCGCGCTCTGACCCGCCCGCCTCCAGGCCCATGCGGGTCCGCGTCCGGTCACGGTGCGCTCGCCACCCCGGCCGCAATCCGACATTTCCGATACGCCAGCACCCCCGAGCCGCCGTTCACCCGTCACCTTCAGCCTGCCCACCCCGGCGCCCCCACGCTTCAAACCACCCCTGACAGCCACCCGTTGATCCCTGGCTGGCTCCTGGAGCCGCTCGGCGGTCCCGACGCACCGCAGACGTCCAGCCGAGCCCCGCCTGGTCACAGTGGCCCTTCCCGAGCTCCCGATAGGGCCCTGGGTGCCAGCCGGACAGACACGGGCTGGTCGCAGTGGCCCTTCCCGGGCTCCGGATAGGGCGCTGGGTGCCAGCCCGACGGGTACGGGCTGGTCGCAGTGGCCCTTTCCGGGGTCGGGATAGGGCCCTGGGTGCCAGCCGGACTGGTACAGGCTGGTGGTGGTGGCCCTTCCCGGGCTTCCGATAGGGCGCTGGGTGCCAGCTGGACGGGTACGGGCTGCTGGTGGTCCTTTCCGGGCTTCCGATAGGGCGCTGGGTGCCAGCCGGACTGGTACGGGCCGGTGGTGGTGGCCCTTCCCAGCGTCGGGATGGGGCGCTGGGTGCCAGCTGGACGGGTACGGGCTGGTGGTGGTGGCCCTTCCCGGGCTTCCGATAGGGCCCTGGGTGCCAGCCGGACATGCACGGGCTGGTGGTGGTGGCCCTTCCCGGGCTCCGGATAGGGCCCTGGGTGCCAGCCGGACAGACACGGGCTGGTCGCAGTGGCCCTTCCCGGGCTCCGGATAGGGCGCTGAGTGCCAGCCGGACTGGTACGGGCTGGTGGTGGTGGCCCTTCCCGGGCTTCCGATAGGGCGCTGGGTGCCAGCTGGACGGGTACGGGCTGGTGGTGGCCCTTTCCGGGGTCCCGATGGGGCCCTGGGTGCCAGCCGGCTGGTACGGGCTGGTCACAGTGGCCCTTTCGGGGTTCGGGATGGGGCGCTGGGTGCCAGCTGGACGGGTACGGGCTGGTGGTGGTGGCCCTTTCCGGGGGCCCGATAGGGCGCTGGGTGCCAGCCCGATGTTTTGGGCGGGGGACCGTGGCGGGTGGCGGGTGGACTGTGGCTGGGGTGCGTTGGCGTGAGGGCTGCGGTGGGGGTGGGGTGGCCGTGCGGGACAGCCGGGCCCGCACGACGCGCGTGGCGGTCGTGCGGGGGCCGGGCCTGGCGGGCCGATCGCCACGGGGCTCCGAGTCGTACAAGAAAAGCGACCGGAAACGGATCGGCGGTGTCGCGGCAGCGAGGGCGGTTTTTCGGCGGCCGGGGTCAGCGGGCGACGAAGTCGTGCAGCCAGTCCTGGGGGACCGGTTGGCCGGGGGCGGCGCCGATGCGGCGGAGGGCTTCGCCCGGGCGGATGCCGAGCAGGGCCAGGGTCATGGTGGCGAGCAGGGTCGTGCGGCCGAGCTCGGCGGTCGACTGGGTGACCACGAAACGGCCGGAACGGACCTCCCGGGCCAGCCGGGTGGCCAGCGCGACCATCTCGGTGGCCTCCTTGCGCGGGGCCGTCTCGTCCGGATCGGGGTAGGCGACCAGCTCGATCCCGGCGACCTGCGGCGCGGGCGGCCGGTGCCGCGCGCTGTGCACCAGGACCTGGACGCCGGCCCGGGCCAGCGCGCCCAGTTCCTGCGGCGACCAGGGCTCGTCACGCGGGTGGGACATCGTGGCCAACTGGCCCGGTCCCGGACCCGCGATCACGTGGAGTGCTGGACCCATTGACTGTTCGTCTCCCCGTGCCGTGGCAGCGGCCGCCGCGATCCCATATCTGGCTTACGCAGAGTAGGGTCACCCCCGGCAAGCCCGCTAGCGAGAGGCGCAGAGAAGAGTGACGACCCCCCGGAAGACCCGTGTCGCGATCGTGTTCGGCGGCCGCAGCACTGAGCACGCCATTTCCTGCGTGAGCGCGGGGGCCATCCTGGGTGCGCTGGACCCCGACCAGTACGAGACGGTTCCGGTCGGAATCACCCGGGAGGGTCGCTGGGTGCTTGCCGCGGGCGACCCGTCCCAGCTCGCCATCGCCGACTCCCGGCTGCCCGAGATCACCGCCAGCTCCGGTAACTCGGTGGTGCTGGCGGCCGACCCGACCGCCACCGAGCTGATCGTGCGCGACCCGGCCGAGGGCGTCTCGGAGCTGGCCGGCGTGGACGTGGTCTTCCCGGTGCTGCACGGCGCGTACGGGGAGGACGGCACCATCCAGGGGATGCTGGAGATGGCCGGGATTCCGTACGTCGGGGCGAACGTCTTCGCGTCGGCGGCCGCGATGGACAAGGAGTTCACCAAGAAGCTGGCCGCCGCCGAGGGCATCCCGGTCGGGCCGTACGCGGTGCTGCGCGCCGGTGCCGAGCTCGCCGACGAGGACAAGGAGCGGCTCGGGCTGCCCGTGTTCGTGAAGCCGTCGCGGGCCGGCTCGTCCACCGGCATCACCAAGGTCACCGACTGGGCGGACCTGGACGCGGCGATCGCCACGGCCCGGGAGATCGACCCGAAGGTGCTGGTCGAGGCCGCGATCGTGGGCCGCGAGATCGAGTGCGGCGTGCTGGAGGGTGAGTACGGCGGCGCGCCCCAGGCGTCCCTGCTCGCCGAGATCCACATGGACGACGCGGACTGGTACGACTTCGAGACGAAGTACCTCGTCGGCAGCCGCTACACGATCCCGGCGGCGCTCGGGCACGACCTGACCAAGCAGGTCCAGGAGTACGCGCTGCGGACCTTCGTGGCGCTGGACTGCGCCGGCCTGGCCCGCGTCGACTTCTTCGTCACGGCCGACGGGCAGGTCTTCCTCAACGAGATCAACACTATGCCGGGGATGACGCCGACCTCGATGTTCCCCCAGATGTGGGCGGCCACCGGGCTGGAATACCCGAAGGTGGTGGACCGGCTGATCCGCACCGCCCTGCGGCGCGGGACCGGCCTGCACTAGGGCTTGCAGCCGCTCGGCACACCCGCGGTGATCGACTTGTCGGTCTCGACCAGGATGTCGGAGAACTCGTTCGCCCACTGGGCGCGGTTGTCGTAGGAGGTCGGCACGACCACCTGCACCGGGACCTCACGGTCCAGCGTGGTGAAGGTGGTCTGCCCGGCGCTCTCCGCCGAGTACCAGCACACCCTGTTCATCAGCAGGACGTCGGTGACCAGGGGCACGCACGTCCCGGACGTGTCGTCCACGGTGGCGCACATCGTGGGCTGCGCGACGCCGCAGGACAGGGTGATCGGCGGCTCGCCGAACGCCGCGTTCTGCTCCGGGCCGGCGCTGACCTTGCGGGCCGGCAGGTTGCGCACCTGGGTCGGCAGCTGCGAGGTGACCGCCAGGCACACCCGTTTCGACCGCTCGGTGAGCGTGGGGGCGGCGACCTCGACCGCCGTGCCGGGCACGGCGATCGGGCCGCTCGCGACCGGCGCCGGGTCGGCCTCCGGATCCGGTGAGACCACGAGGAACGCGACGAGCCCCACGATCAGCATCACCGGCACGGCCACCGCGGTCGCCCAGACGGCGGCGATCCGGGTGGTGTTGTCCGGCTTCTTCTCCCCGGTCTCGGGGCTGCCCTGCGGGGTGTCGACGTCGACCATGGTTCAGAGGTTTACCACGGAGCACGTGAGGGTCCGGGTGATACCCGGCACGTACTGGACCTTGCTCACAATCAGGCTGCCCAGCTCGTCCACGGTGTGCGCCTCGGTCAGCACGACGACGTCGTACGGCCCGGTCACCGCGTCGACCCGGACCACTCCCGGTATTTTCTCGATCGCGGCGGCCACGTCACGGGCCCTCCCGACCTCCGTTTGAATGAGGATGTATGCCTGGACCACGATCGACTCCAATCCGCCACCGTCGGTGATCCCCGGTCGTGAAACTACCGTACGAAGCGGCCCGGCAGCGGGACGCCACCATCGAAGGACGTGGACGTGAGTATCGCAGAGTCCGGTGAATTCGGACTGATAGGTCGAATCGTGTCACGACTGGATACGGGATCGGCCACCCTGCTCGGCCCGGGTGACGACGCCGCCGTGGTACGCGCGGCCGACGGCCGGGTGGTGGCCTCCACCGACGTGCTCGTGGAGGGCCGCCACTTCCGCCGGGACTGGTGCGGGCCGGCCGACGTCGGGCACCGGGCCGCCGCGGCGAACCTGGCCGACATCGCGGCGATGGGCGCCACCCCGACCGCGTTGCTGGTCGCCTTCTGCCTCCCGGCGAACCTGGACATCGCCTGGGCCGAGGGGCTGGCGGACGGGCTGACCGCGGAGGCCGCGCTCTGCGGGGCGGCGGTGGTCGGCGGGGACATGTCGTCCAGCCCGACGCTGACCGTCTCGGTGACCGCGCTGGGCGACCTGGGCGGCCGGGAGCCGGTGCGCCGGGGCGGCGCCCAGCCGGGCGACCTGCTCGCGCTCAGCGGGCGGGTCGGGTACGCCGCGGCCGGCTACACCATCCTGTCGCGGGGCTTCCGGACGCCGAAGATACTGGTCGAGGCGTATCGGCGGCCGGTCGTGCGGTACGCGGCCGGCCCGGAGGCGGCCCGGCTCGGCGCCACCTCGATGATCGACGTGTCGGACGGCCTGCTCCAGGACGTCGGGCACCTGGCGACCGCCAGCCTGGTCGGCATCGACATCCGGTCGGACGCCTTCGAGGTGCCCGACCAGATGCGGGACGCGGCCACCGCGCTCGGGGTGGATCCGTACCAGTGGCTGCTCGCCGGTGGCGAGGATCACCCGCTGGCGGCCACCTTCCCGGCCGGGACGCCGCTGCCGGAGGGCTGGACCGTGATCGGCTCGGTGCACGACGGTGCCGGGGTGACGGTCGACCGCAAGCCCTGGACCGGGGCGGTGGGGTGGGACCACTTCCGCTGATTACGCTGGCCGCGTGGTTGAGTTCAAGATCAGATCGGCTCGGTACGACGAGCCGGAGGTGACGGAGCTGGTCGCGCACAACATGCGTGACCTCTCCGAGCGGTACGGCGGCACCAGCGACGCCACCCCGATCGACGTGGCCGATTTCCTCCCGCCGGACGGCGACTTCCTGGTGGCCGTCCGGGTGGCCGACGGCCGCCTGGTGGCCAGCGCGGGATGGCGGCGGCACGGCTCGGACGCCGAGCTGAAGCGGATGTTCACGCTGGCCGAGGCGCGGGGCCGGGGACTGGCCCGGCGGATGCTGGCCGCGATCGAGGAGTCCGCGCGGGCGGCCGGCTGCGGGCGGGTCATCCTGGAGACCGGGGACAAGCAGCCCGAGGCGATCGCGCTCTACGAGTCCGCCGGATACGAGCGGATCGAGGACTTCGGGTATTACAAGGGTTATGCGGGCGTGCTGTCGTACGCCAAGAAGATCTGACGCCGAAAAGCCGCCGGGTCAATGACCCGGCGGCTTTTCGCAACGCTCGATCAGGCGCGGGAAACCTTGCCCGCCTTGATGCACGAGGTGCAGACCTTCAGCTTCTTGGTGGTCCCGCCACCGGCCGGGGTGCGCACCGACTGGATGTTCGGGTTCCAGCGGCGGTTGGTCCGCCGGTGCGAGAAGGACACGTTGTGGCCGAAGCCCGGTCCCTTGCCACAGACGTCGCACACGCTAGCCACGGGATACTCCTGGGTTTGAAGAAAAACTTGATGGCGCCCAGGGAAGAACCGCCCAGGCAACCCGGCGAGCTTACCCGATCAGAAGCCGGGACAGCCAATCGCCCCCGGTCAGGGTGCGTACCCCGCGTTTGTCAGGGGTGGTTAGTACGATTTTCGCGTGCTGGAGACCCTCGATGCCGCCGCTGTGCACCGCTGGTGCGACGGTGGGCTGGAGGCGCTCCGTGCCCACCAGCGTGAGATCGACGACCTGAACGTCTACCCCGTCCCCGACGGCGACACCGGCACCAACCTGGTGCTCACCCTGACCGCGGCCCAGGAGGCGGTGGCGTCGGCCCTGCACGAGGAGCCGCGCACCCCGCTCGGCCGGCTGATGGCCCGGATGGCCCGCGGCGCCCTGCTCGGCGCCCGGGGCAACTCGGGGGTCATCGTCTCGCAGATCCTGCGCGGCATGGCCGACTCGTTCGCCAGCGCGGTCGCGGTCCGCGGCGCCGAGCTGGCCCGCGCGCTGCGCGAGGCCACCGACGCGGCCTATGCCGCGGTGGCCCGGCCGGTCGAGGGCACGGTGCTCTCCGTGGTCGCGGCCGCGGCCGAGGGCGCCGGCAAGACCAGATCCGACAATCTGGTCACGGTTGCCAGGGCGGCGGCCAGGGCCGCCGCGGAGGCCCTCGACCGTACGCCGCAGCAGCTCCCCGTCCTGGCCCGGGCCGGGGTGGTGGATGCCGGCGGTCGCGGGCTCTGCGTGCTTCTCGACGCACTGGTCGACACCGTGGAGGAGGCCGAGTTCGAGCCGTCCGCGCCGCCCGCCGTCGCGTCCGTGCCCGCGCTCGCTCCGGAGCCGGCCGAGAGCGACTGCGCGGGGCAGGGCTACGAGGTGCAGTTCCTGGTCGACGCGGAGGCCACCGCGGTCGACCGGCTCCGGGAGACGCTGGCCGGCCTGGGCGAGTCGCTCGTGATCGTCGGCACCGGCGACGACGGCGGCGACGGCCTCCCGACGTGGAACGTGCACGTCCACGTTCCCGTCGCGGCGATCGGCCCGGCTGTCGAGGCGGGCGTCACAGCCGGCCGGCCGTACAAGATAAGCGTCACCCACCTCGCGGAGAAGCGGCCCGGCACCGAGGCGCGCGGCGCCGTCGTGGTCGCCGCCGGCGACGGGCTGACCGCGCTCTTCGAGGCCGAGGGCGCCGTGGTGGTCGGCCGCAACCCGTCCACCGCCGAGATGCTGGCCGCCGTGCACGCCTGCGGCGCCGCCTCGGTGGTCCTGTTGCCCAACGACGCGAACACGCACGCCGTGGCGATCGCCGCGGCCCGCGAGGCGGAGGCGGCCGGGGTGCACGTCAGCGTGGTGCCGACCCGCTCCCCGGTGCAGGCCCTGGCCGCGCTCGCGGTGCGCGACCACGGCCGCCCGTTCGCCGACGACGTGATCGCGATGGCCGAGGCGGCCGGCGCCTGTCGATACGGCGAGGTCTGCACCGCCCAGCGCGACGCGCTGACGGTCGCCGGCCCGTGCCGGGCCGGCGACCTGCTCGGCCTGGTCGACGGCGAGGTGCACGTGATCGGCACCGACCTCGGCGACGTCAGCCACCGCCTGCTGGACCGGATGCTCGGCGGCGGCGGCGAGCTGGTCACCCTGGTCCTCGGCGCCGACGCGTCCCCCGAGCTGGAGGGCGACCTGCGCGGTCACGTGCACCGCACCTGGCCGTTCATCGAGTTGCAGTGCTACGCGGGCGGACAACCCCGTTACCACCTGTTGGCAGGAGTCGAATGACCACGACCGACACCCCGCTGGACAAGGTGCTCGGCGCCAAGACGGCCAAGGCTCTCGCGGAGTACCTGGAGCTGCACACGGCGGGCGACCTGATCTATCACTTCCCCCGGCGCTACGACGAGCGTGGCGAGCACACCGACCTGCGTCAGCTGGAGGTCGGCGAGCAGGTCACCGTGCTGGCCCAGGTGCAGGGGATCGCCGTCAAGCCGATGCGGGCGCGCAAGGGCAACATGCTGGAGGTGACCATCGGCGACGGCTCCGGGGCCACCCTCACCTGCACGTTCTTCAACCAGGCGTGGCGCGAGCGGGAGCTGCTGCGCGGCCGGTGGGGCCTGTTCGCCGGCAAGGTCACCGAGTTCCGCGGCAAGCGGCAGCTCAACGGCCCGGCCTATCAGCTGCTCAAGGCGGACGCCACGCAGGACGAGGCGGCCGAGGAGATCGAGGAGTTCGCCGGCGCGCTGATCCCGGTCTACCCGGCCGCGGAGAAGGTGCCGACCTGGGTGATCGCCAAGTGTGTGCGGACCCTGCTGGACACCTTCCAGCCGCCGGACGATCCGATGCCCGGCTCGGTGCGGGCGAAACGCAACCTGGTCGGGATCGGCACCGCGCTGCGGGAGATCCACCGGCCCAGCTCCGAGGCCGCGCTCTACGCGGCGAAACACCGGCTGAAGTGGGACGAGGCGTTCGCCGTCCAGCTCACCCTGGCCCAGCGCCGGGCGCGTGCCGCGGCCGCTCCGGGGACCGCCCGGCCGCGGCGTGACGGTGGCCTGCTGGACAAGTTCGACGCGGCCCTGCCGTACGAGCTGACCGAGGGGCAGGCGTCGGTCGGGGAGGAGATCGCCGCCGACCTGTCCCGGGCGCACCCGATGCACCGGCTGCTCCAGGGCGAGGTGGGCTCCGGCAAGACGCTGGTCTCGGTGCGCGCCATGCTCCAGGTGGTCGACGCCGGCGGCCAGGCCGCCCTGCTCGCGCCCACCGAGGTCCTGGCCACCCAGCACTTCCGGGGGATCAGCGCCCAGCTCGGCGCGCTGGGCCGGGCCGGTGAGCTGGACGGTGACCTCGACGGCACCCAGCTGACGCTGGTCACCGGCTCACTGGGCGCGGCCGCCCGGCGTGCGGCCCTGGCCAAGGTCGCCGACGGGACCGCCGGGATCGTGGTGGGCACGCACGCTCTGCTCTACGAGGGGGTCGACTTCAAGGATCTCGGCCTGATCGTGGTCGACGAGCAGCACCGCTTCGGTGTGGAGCAGCGGGACGCGCTGCGCGCCAAGGCCGCCCGCCCGCCACACGTGCTGGTGATGACCGCGACACCGATCCCGCGGACGGTGGCGATGACCGTGTACGGCGACCTGGAGACGTCGGTGCTCTCCCAGTTGCCGCGCGGCCGGTCGCCGATCGCCTCGCACGTGGTCCCAGCCCTGGAGAAACCGGCCTACCTCGATCGCGCCTGGAAACGGGTGAAGGAGGAGGTGGCGGCCGGCCACCAGGCCTACGTGGTGTGCCCGCGGATCGGCGAGGACGAGGAGTCGCCACTCTCGGACACGGACGGCGAGTCCGCCCGCCGCCCGCCGCTGGCCGTCACCGAGGTGCTTCCCGCGCTCCAGCAGGAGTATCTGAAGGGCCTGCGGATCGAGATGCTGCACGGCAAGATGCCGCCGGACGAGAAGGACGCGGTGATGCGCCGGTTCGCCGCCGGCGAGGTGGACGTGCTGGTGGCCACCACGGTGATCGAGGTCGGCGTCGACGTGCCGAACTCCACCGTCATGATCATCATGGATGCCGACCGGTTCGGCGTGTCCCAGCTGCACCAGCTGCGCGGCCGGGTGGGCCGGGGCTCGGCGCCCGGCATCTGCCTGCTGCACACCGAGGCCGTGGAGGGCTCGGCGGCCCGCGAGCGGCTGGACGCGGTCGCCTCCACCACGGACGGCTTCAAGCTCTCCGAGATCGACCTGGAACAGCGGCGGGAGGGTGACGTGCTGGGCGCCTCGCAGTCCGGCAAGCACTCGCACCTGCGGCTGCTCTCGCTGCTCCGCGACGAGAAACTGATCAAGGAGGCCCGGGTCGAGGCGGCCGAGCTGGTCGGCGACGACCCCGACCTGGCCGGGCATCCGGCGCTGGCCGCCTCGGTGGCGGCGCTGGTCGACGAGGACCGCGCGGAGTACCTGGAGAAGGGCTGACACGGAAAAGGGGCGCCGACCGTGAGGTCGGCGCCCCTTCTCAGGGCTCAGCCGCTATCAGGCGGTGAACTTGGTCTTGCGACGACGGGCGATGAAGAACATCGCCACACCGCCACCGAGCAGCAGGACCGCGATACCCGCGATGCTGCCGGCCGCCGCACCGGTCACCGGCAGGGACGGCTCGTCGCTCGCCACCGGGGTGGTGGAGACGGACGCGCTCGGGGTGGCGCTCGGGGTGCCACACTCGATGTCCTTGACCGCGACCTTCAGCGGCTCCAGCTTGAGGCCCTCGAAGGCGACCGTGGCGAACTTGGCCTCGGTCAGCTTGAAGGTCGCCTTCTCCTCGGAGTCGGCCTTGACCGTGACGGTCTTGGTCTCGTCGCCGTAGGTCACCTTGGCGGTCACCGGGGTGACGTCCTTCGGGTTGTCGATGACGACGGTGACGTTGGTGCAGTCGTTCTGGATGGTGACGGCCGGCGGGGCGCAGTCCTCGGGACGCGTCCAGCTGTACTTCTTCTCCTCCAGGCCCGGGGCGCTGACGGTGACGTCACCGGAGCCGGCCGGGATGGTGAGGGTGTCGGCCTTGCCGGCGGCGACGGTCACGGTCTTGGTCTCGTTGCCGTACTTGACGGTGAAGGTGACGTCGTACTTGCCGAACTTGCCGTTGTTGCTCAGGTTCAGCGTCAGGTCGCCGGTGCAGGACGAGACGGGCGCGACGGCCGGCGTGGTGCAGGCCTTGCCGCCGCCGTTGTACCAGCCCTGCGGGCCCGTGGAGCGGCCGCCGAGGCCGGACTTGCTGCCCAGCTTGGTGTCGCCGTAGCGGGCGCCATCCTTGGTCATCGGCGTGATGACCTTGTCACCGAAGAACAGGTCGACCTGGGTGTTGCAGTCGGGCGCCTCGACCTCGAGGTCGACCGAGCTCTCCTTGTCGGAGATGGTCTTGGTCTGGCTCTGGTACTCGTACTGCGGCCAGTTGTCGCCGTTCTTGTCGTTCGGCTGCGGCGTGAAGTACGAGACCAGGGTGACCGGCTCGTCGTGGCAGAGCCGCGTCGTCGCGTCCAGCTTCACCGTGGACTTCCACTTGCCGTCGACCAGCGCGAAGGTGTGAGTGAACTTCGGCGGGTTGGTCTCGCAGGTGGGCGCCGGCGGGGTGCAGCCCTGCTTCAGCTGAACCTTGGCCTTGTTGTTCGGCGTGGACTCGGTGTAGCCGTCCTGCGGCCACGACGCGGTGAAGGAGAGCTCGACCTCGGTGCCGCTGTCGAACGTCTGGGTGAAGACGGCCTCGCCGAAGTGGTTGTGCTGGGCGGCCGGCAGCACGAAGCCGCTGGTGAGCTCGTGACCGTTGGCGTCGACGGGGGCGGTGCCACCGGCGGTGATCTGCAGGTTGCTGATCGTCGCGTCGGTCTTGTAGTCGTTGGTGAGGGTCCACTTGACGACGTTCTTGCCGTCCGTGCCGCACTGGGCGGCACCGGTGACCCAAGCGTCGTGAGCGCTGGCGGGGGCGGCGATGGCCACGACACCCGTCAGGCCGACCACCGCACCCGCGAGGAGGGTCGCGGTGCGGCGAAGCGTTGACTTGATTTTCACGCCTTCTCCTGCGGAGGGGAACAGGGGGACTCACAGGAAGAGAAACGGAGACCGCTGTGGATGGGCAGTCGGTCTACGACGACACCTCCCCGCGTCGTCGTGTCGGCGGCGTACCGACGACACAGCGGCGTTGACCTTAGCCACGTCCCGGCGCTAACGAAACAATTAAGCGCCCTCCAAGGGTGTTGATGCGCATCTGAGATCTTCGTTAGACGGTATGGAATCTTGGGAATGCGCTACGTGTCCGAACAAGCCTGCAATTGCGGTGAAATCGCACGCCGGTGAGTTATGCCCGAGCACCCCATGGGACGGTTCATAGTGGGCGGCGCCGGTGGCCGTCCCGGCTCTGACGTAGCGTCGTGTTGTGCTAGTGAGGAACTACGGCGGACGCCGATGACCAGGATCATCGCGGGCGCCCACGGCGGCCGGCGGCTGCAGACCCTGTTCGGGGCGAACACCCGGCCCACATCGGACCGGGTGCGGGAGGCGTTCTTCAGCGCCCTCGACTCGATGACCGATCTGTCCGGTGCGCGGTTCGCTGACCTGTACGCCGGATCCGGCGCGATCGGTCTGGAGGCGTTGTCCCGCGGGGCGGATCACGCTCTTCTGGTCGAATCGGACGCCAAGGCGGCCCGGGTGATCCGGGAGAACGTCGCGATGCTCAAAGTGGCCGGCTCGGCACGCTTGGTCACCTCGAAGGTGTTGCCGGTGCTCGCCGATCCCCCGGCCGGGGGGCCGTACGACGTGGTCTTCGCCGACCCGCCCTACGCGCTGGGTGGCGACGAGGTCGACGCTGTGCAACAGGCGCTGCTGGCCGGCGGCTGGCTGGCGCCGGACGCCGTCGTGGTGTTCGAGAGGTCCCGCCGGACAGGACCGCTGACCTGGGTGGACGGGCTCACCGAGGATCGCTCCCGCCGCTACGGGGACACCACTCTTTGGTACGGTCGCCGATCATGAGACGAGCGGTGTGCCCCGGCTCCTTCGACCCGGTCACGAACGGTCACCTCGACATCGTCGGGCGGGCCAGCCGGCTGTTCGACGAGGTGATCGTCGGAGTTCTGATCAACCAGTCGAAGTCCGGGCTGTTCGCCATCGAGGAACGGCTCGAGATGCTCAGCGAGGTGACCGCGCCGTACAAGAATGTGCGCGTGATGGCCTTTCACGGGCTGCTGGTCGACTTCTGCCGGGACCAGGGCGCCGCTGTCGTGGTCAAAGGAATACGCGCGGTGAGCGACTTCGACTACGAGTTGCAGATGGCGCAGATGAATATCGGGCTCTCCGGTGTGGAGACGTTGTTCATGCCGACCAACCCGCTCTATTCGTTCCTGTCTTCCAGTCTGGTCAAAGACGTGGTCAAGTGGGGTGGCGACGCTTCGGCGTACCTTCCGGACCCGGTGCTGGCCCGGCTGGTGAACAGGCTGAAGCAGAATTAGGAGCCTCCGGCGCGCCGAGATCCGGCGGGGCGGCGGCACAGTAACGTGATCGCACCACGCTGGGTGGCGGTTCGACGACGGGAGTGACACCGGTGGATCCGCTCGACCGTATCGACGAGCTCATCGAGCTCGTCCAGGACGCGCGCTCCGTGCCGATGTCGCGGACGAACTTCATGTTCGACCGCGGCGAGATGATCGAGCGGCTGGAGGAGCTCCGTGCCGAGCTCCCCTCCGAGCTGCGCAAGGCGGCCGCGGTCCTGGACGAGCGGGACCGGATCGTCGACGCCGGCCGCCGTGAGGCCGACCGGATCATCAGTGAGGGTGAGGCCGAGCACGCCCGCCTGGTCTCGGTGAACGAGATCACCGTCTCCGCCGAGCACGAGGGTGCCCGGATCATCGCCGAGGCGCGGGGCGAGGCCCAGCGGCTGCGTGAGGAGGTCGACGACTACGTCGACACCGCCCTGGCCAACTTCGAGCAGTTCCTGACCCGGGCGCTGGCATCGATCGAGCGGGGCCGTGACAAGATGCACGCGCTCCGGGAGATCGGCACCTTCCAGGGTGAGGACGCCGAGAGGCCCCTCCCGTTCTAGAGCCCGATTCGACGACGTCCCGCAAGCTCAGGTAATGTTTTCGGTCGGCCTACCCATGGCTGAGGATCATGATGCCCAAGTCACCGCAGAGACACCTGGACCCCAGGCAGCCGCTGGTCGTCGACACGACGAAACTACCCCGGCAGCCTGGTGCGACGCGTGCCCTGAAACGGGTGGCGGCGGCGCCGGCGGACCTCGGCCTGGAGTTGATCTCGGTCCCCGAGGGATCCGACCTCGAGCTCGATCTGACGCTCACGTCGGTTTCCGAAGGGGTCTATGTCAGCGGCACCGTGCGCGGCTCGCTCAGCGGCGAGTGCGGCCGGTGCCTCAACGAGATCGACGAGTCGTTCGAGGTGTCCCTCGGGGAGATGTTCGCCTACGAGGACAGCACCACGGAGGAGACCACCGACGAGGACGAGGTGGGCCGGATGCAGGGCGACCTGATCGACCTGGAGCCGGTGGTGCGGGACGCGGTGGTGCTGACCCTGCCGACCAACCCGCTCTGCCGGACGGACTGCCCAGGGTTGTGCCCCGAGTGCGGGGTGCACTTCGACGACCTTCCGGCTGATCACAGCCATGAGGAAGTCGACCCCCGCTGGGCCGCTTTGCGCAATCTTCCGAGTAATGAGGAGTAGGAACCGTGGCCGTCCCCAAGCGCAAGATGTCGCGCAGCAACACCCGCTCGCGCCGGGCGAACTGGAAGGCGACCGCGGTCTCGACCGTGGCCTGCCCCCAGTGCAAGTCGCCGAAGCTGCCGCACGCCGCCTGCTCGGTCTGCGGCACCTACAACGGCCGTCAGGTCCTCGAGGTCTGACGACGCCGAGTGACGCGCCCGATCACCGGGCGGGTCGTACCTGAGCAGTGGCGTCCCACCGGTGCTCCGGCTCCCCGCAGGGAGCCGGGCACCGCGCGGATCGCCGTCGACCTCCTCGGCGGGGACCAAGCTCCCGCCGTCGTGGTTGACGGCGCTCTGCGTGCCTTCGCAGACGACCCGACCCTGCATCTGACTCTCGTCGGCCCGGCCGAAGCCGCCGACGCGGTGGTCGCTGCCGTCCATCCGGCCCGGCGCCACCGCCTCACCACCGTGCTCGGCGGCACCGCCGCCGATGCCGTCGCCGCCGGCCAGGCCGACGCCCTGGTCTCCGCGGGCGACACCGCCGTGACGGTGCTCTCCGCCGCACGCGCCCTGGGCCGCTGGCCCGGCATCCGCCGCCCCCCGCTCGCCGCCGTGCTGCCCACCGCCGCCGGCCGCCTCGTGCTGCTCGACGTCGGCTCGACCGTCGACCCCGACGAGGAGACGCTCGCCACGCACGCCCGGCTCGGCGCCGCCTACGCCACCGCGGTCCACGGCCTGGCCGAGCCCCGGGTCGGCCTGCTCACCATCGGCACCGAGCACGGCAAGGGCGACCGCCTGCGACGGGCCGCCGCGCGGCTCCTCCAAGATCTCCCGCTGAACTACGCCGGCCTGGTCGAGGGCAGCGACGTGGTGCTCGGCCGAGCCGCTGACGTCGTGGTCACCGACGGCTTCACCGGAAACGTGCTCCTCAAAGCCCTCGAAGCGGCCACCAGGCCGAAAGAAACGGACGAAACGCCCGCCGCCGTGCTGCTCGGTGTCCACGGCGTCGTGGTGGTCTGCCACGGCGCCGCCACCGGCACCGATCTCGCCAAGGGCATCGCCTTCGCCGCCGATCTGCACCGCCATCGCAGGATTGATGTCGTACAACGAGGTATCGCATGAATGACAAGCGCCGCCGTCCCCCCACCCTCCCCCTGGAAGAGGCCTTCGGCATCCCGTTCGAGGCAGACCTGCTGGAACGAGCGCTGACCCACCGCTCGTACGCGTACGAGAACGGCGGCCTGCCCACCAACGAACGCCTGGAGTTCCTCGGCGACTCGGTCCTCGGCGTGGTGATCACCTCCGCGCTCTTCCACAACCACCCGGACCTGCCCGAGGGCCAGCTCGCCAAGCTGCGGGCCAGCGTGGTCAACATGCACGCGCTCGCCGACGTGGCCCGCGGCCTGGGCGAGGACGGCCTCGGCCCGCACCTGCTGCTCGGCAAGGGCGAGGAGACCACCGGCGGCCGGGACAAGGCCAGCATCCTGGCCGACACCCTGGAGGCGCTGCTCGGCGCGATCTACCTGGAGCACGGCCTGGAGACCGCCAGCGAGGTGATCCACCGCCTGTTCGACCCGCTGATGGCCGAGTCGGCCGGCCGGGGCGCCGCGCTGGACTGGAAGACCAGCCTCCAGGAGCTGACCGCCGCACTCGGGCTGGGCGTGCCGGACTACGTGATCGAGGACTCCGGCCCGGACCACGCCAAGACGTTCACCGCCTGGGTGGTGGTCGCCGGCGTCCGCTACGGCGGCTCCGACGGGCGCAGCAAGAAGCAGGCCGAACAGCGTGCCGCCGCGGCTGCCTGGCGGACCCTATCGGAGCGGAATGAAGCCGATGGCGACGACAAGCCCGAGTGAGGCGGCGCCGGTGGCTCCGGACGAGACGGAGAACCACCGGGAGACCCTCTGGGAGAAGGCCGGTGGCGGCACGGGGGTGGCCGTCGCGGTCGGCCTGCTGGCGCTGACCCGGGTCGCCCAGCTGCTGATGATCTGGTGGCTGGGCGGCGCGTCGACGCAGACCGGTGGCGGCGTGTTCCAGCGGCTGCTGGTCTGGGACGGCGGCTGGTTCCTGCGGGTCGCGATGGACGGGTACCCGCACGGTTACACGTACGACGCCAGCCACGTGCTGCAAGCCAACGAGCTGGCGTTCTTCCCGCTGTACCCGATGCTGATCCGCGGCGTCACGCTGCTCGGGGTGCCGGCCAGCAACGCCGCGCTCGGGGTGGCCTGGATCGCCTCCATCGGGGCGGCGGTCGCGCTGCACCTGCTCGGGACCACCCTGTACGGCAAGCGGGCCGGCTGGGCGCTGGTGGCGATCTGCTGCACGGCTCCGGTCTCCGTGGTGCTCTCCATGGCGTACTCGGAAAGCCTTTTCATCGCGATGGTGGCGGGCATGCTCGCCGCGGCGCACCGCAAGGCGTGGCTGCCGGCCGGTCTCCTCGGCCTCGGCGCCGCGCTGACCCGCCCGACCGGCGCCGCCGCGGCGATCGCGCTGGCGGTCGCCGCGCTGATGACGGTCCGCGAGATCCGGGCGGCCAAGAGCACCGAGAGCATCTGGAGCCCGCTCGCCGCGGCGGCCACCGCCCTGGCCGGCGTCCCGCTCTTCCTCGGCTGGGTCGGCTGGCGGGTCGGCGACTGGTCGGCCTGGTTCAAGATCCAGACGGCCGGGTGGGGCACCTCGTTCGACTACGGCCGCAGCACGGTCACCTTCGTCCGGGACGCGCTGACCACCGGCGACAACTGGGTGCAGGTCAGTGTCGCGTTCCTGCTGCTGGCCGCGCTCGCCGCCGCCGGCGTGGCACTGGCCCGCAAACCCTGGCTGCCGCTCGCCGTCTACGGCGTGATCGCCATGGTCCTGGTCTACGGTCAGGCCGGCTTCTACCATTCCAAGCCACGGCTGCTGCTGCCCGTACTGTTGACGCTCCTGCCCGGTGTCGTCGCCGCCGCCCGCGCCCGCCCCCGGGTCGCGATCCTGGCGATCGGCGGCTGGGCGTTCTTCGGTCTCTGGTACGGCGCCTACCTGATCACCGTCTGGCCCTACACGATGTGAGGACCCCCCGTTGCCTGAGCTTCCCGAGGTCGAGACCGTCCGGATGGGACTGGCCAAGTGGGTGACCGGCCGCACGATCGCCACCGCCGAGGTGCGCCACCCGCGGGCGATCCGCCGCCACCTGCCCGGTGACGCGCACTTCAGCGACGTGCTCGCCGGCCGCACCGTGCTCGACGTGTCCCGCCGCGGCAAATACCTGTGGCTGCCGCTCGACTCCGGCGACGCGATCATCGCCCACCTCGGCATGAGCGGCCAGCTGCTGATGCAGCCGGCCGACGCCGAGGACGAGAAGCACCTGCGGGTCCGCTTCACGTTCACCGACGGCGGCCCGCAGCTGCGCTTCGTCGACCAGCGCACGTTCGGTGGCCTGTCGGTGTCCGAGGGCGGCGCCGAACTGCCCGGCGAGATCTCGCACATCGCCCGCGACCCGATGGACTCGCTCTTCGACGACGAGGCGTTCTCGGCCCGGCTGCGCGGCCGGCACACCGAGATCAAGCGGGCCCTGCTCGACCAGAGCCTGATCTCCGGCGTCGGCAACATCTACGCCGACGAGGCGCTCTGGCGCGCGAAACTGCACGGCACCCGCCCGACCGACAAACTGACCCGGCCCGCGGTGACGCGGCTGCTGGGGCACGTGCGGGACGTGCTCGCCGAGGCGATCGTGGCCGGCGGGACGAGCTTCGACGAGCTCTACGTGAACGTGAACGGGGAGAGCGGGTATTTCGACCGGTCGCTGAACGCCTACGGCCGCGAGGGCGAGCCGTGCCGTCGCTGCGGCGCGCCGATCCGCCGCGAGAGCTTCATGAACCGCTCCAGCTTCAGCTGCCCCCGCTGCCAGCCCCGGCCGCGCCTCCCGCACGCCTGAGCCGATCCCCGAGCGGCGGCCGACGTCGCCAGACTTTCAAGATCTTCATTTACGCGGGCCCGGCGGGGTGCGGATCGCATGCTCCCGCGCGGGCCGGGCGGGCTGATCTGGCCGCTGGCGCGTCCAGGACGATCAGCCCACCCTTCACTGTCCGCGGTCGGTTCCGGAGATCAAACCCCGGCTGGTCCCCAGCGCCCTATCCCACTCCCGGATAGGGCCACCAGGTCCAGCCCGACACTCCCCGGCTGGCCCCCAGCGCCCTATCCCACTCACGGATAGGGCCACCAGGTCCAGCCCGACACTCCCCGGCTGGCCCTCAACGCCCAATCCCACACCCGGATAGGGCCACCAGGTCCAGCCCGACACTCCTCGGCTGGTCCTCAACGCCCAATCCCACTCACGGATAGGGCCACCAGGTCCAGCCCGACACTCCCCGGCTGGCCCTCAACGCCCAATCCCACACCCGGATAGGGCCACTAGGACCAGCCCGACACCCCTCGGCTGGCCCTCAGCGCCCTGGGCAGATGTGGATCGGGTCAAGCCGCTTGACACCCCTGGCACATGGGATGTCTTCCCTGTCCGCGGTCGGTTCCGGAGATCAAAACCAACCCCGTCACCTCGTCTCCGCCCACCACCACGGTCGGCGTCCGTCCCGGTCGCCGCCGCACGCCTGCCTCCCGGCCGCCTGACGCACGGCCTGCCTCGCAGCCGTCTGACGCCTGCCTCAGGGCCGCCTTGCCTTTCTTGCGCGTGCCTCGCCTGCCTCGCGGCCGCCTCGCGCCTGCCTGCCTCGCGCCTGCCTGCCTCCGCCCGCCCCTCGTCGACCCGCCCACCCTGGGGGACCGCCGCCAGAACAGTGTGACGGCGGTCGGCGAGTGCTGTCGGATGGCCTGTGGAAGAAGCGTGACTGTGGACAAGCGTTGCTGGGCTGGCGGAGCCCGACTTTTGAGGCGTTGAGGCCAGCGCAGGCGTTGAGGTGGACCGAGGCGTTGAGGCGGGCCGAGGCGTTGAGGCGGGCCGAGGCGTTGAGGCTGGCCGAGGCGTTGAGGCCGGCCGAGGCGTTCAGGCGGGCGCGTGCCTCGGACGTACCGGGAACTGGTTTCAATCGGCGCTGTGGGCGCCGCCTCCCGGAGCTCCGGCCGGGGCCAGGTCCGGGCCCGCGTCGGTGGCCAGGCCGAAGCCGGCGCCGCGGCGGCCCATCAGGCGCCGCGCGGCCGTGAGCAGTGCGGCCGGGACGCCGTGCACGATGTGGCCGTCGCCCGGCCGGGTGCCGTCGCCGTCCCAGGTCTGGTACGCCGACCAGGGTCCCTCGAAGGTGCAGATCCGCACCCCGAGATCGCGGTAGAGCGGATGCGTCGGCACGCCCGGGTTCAGCACGACCCGGTGCAGGCCGCGGCGGGCGGCGAGCCGGACGGTCAGCGCGACCGGCCCGACACCGCCGGAACCGGCCGGCGCCCGGTCCAGGAACAGGCCCTCCACCCCGTCGGCCCGCCAGGCGTCCACGTCGGAGAGGACGTCGGCGAGGGAGCGGCTGCCCCAGTCCAGGTCGATCCGGCCCAGCGACTGGTGCAGAGTACGCCGGTCGCCCGGGTGCTCGCGGACGATCCAGGTGTCGGCGTCCAGCTCGAGTTCGGGGCCGGGGTGGGCGTACGCGGGAAACAGGGTCTTCACGAGGTCCTCCGAAGATCGGCGGCGGTCAGGGCGACGATGAGCAGGCCGGCCACGTGCGTCGCGGCGAGCACGGCGACGGCGACCGGCAGCGGCCCGGCGGCCGGTTGGGGAAGCAGGGGCAGGGCCAGGGTGGCCAGCGGCGGCGCGGTGGCCAGCGTGGCGGCGAACCCGATCCGGGCCCGCGCGGCCAGCAGGAAGGTGATCGCGAAGACCCCGCCGAGCAGCGTCCCGGCGGCCAGCGCCAGCACCGCGCCCTGCGCGCCGTGCAGGCTGGACAGCCCACCGGGCAGCCGGTACGCGGCCAGCGCCAGCGCCCCACCGGCGGCCAGCGGCGGCATCAGGCCGGCCAGCGTGATCACCGTGACGTTGCGGACGTGCCGGTCCAGATCGGCGGCGCTCTCCGCGGAGTCCAGCCCGGCGTCGATCCGGTCGGTGTGCCAGCCGATCAGCGCCTCCAGCATCGGCACCGCGAGCAGCAGCGGCAGCGCGGCGGGCGAGGGGGTGACCGCGGGACCGGCCTGCCAGAGCAGCGCCACGGAGATCGCCTGGGAGGCGCCGACGACCGAGTACGCCAGCCCGCGCCGGCGTTCCACCGGGCTGAGCCGGGGGATCCGGCACTCCCGCCCGAGCAGCACGGCCGGCCGGAACGCCCGCACCAGCACCGCCACGATCGCCGCCGGCAGCAGCGTCTCCACCGGCACCCAGCCGGCCCAGCCGACCCCACCGGCCGCTGCCAGCGCCAGGCCGGCCAGCAGCCAGCAGGGCAGGTACCAGCGGATCACCGCGAACTCCGAACGGGTCACCAGCGCCGCGGTCACCGTGGCCAGGGTGGCCAGCCCACCCGCCCCGACCGAGGCGGCCAGCAGCCGGTCCGGCCCGAGCAGCGCGGCCGGCGCGATCCAGACGAGCGCGCACCACACCCCGGTCACCGCCAGGAACCCGGCCCCGACCAGACGAACCGCGGCCTCCGCACCGGCCCGCCGCGCCACCGTGACGCCGACGCTGGTCAGCGCCTGCGCCGCGGCCCAGCCGAGCAGCAGCGTGACGGCCGGCACCGGCCAGGCGACCCGGCCGAGCGCGCCGACCCCGGCGACGGCCACGCTGAGCGGCCCGAGGTAGAGCAAGCAGCGAAGGAGCACCGGCCAGAGGAAGAAGGGCCGTTTCAGCGCGTCGTGGTCACCGCTGGTGCGGGTGCCGGTGAGGGTGCTCAGCCACCGGCTCTTGGCTCGGCGGCCGGTGCGGATCTCGGTCTCCCGCTCGCCCTCGGCGAAGGCCCGCCAGGCGGCGTCGGCGGCCGCGGCCTTGGCCAGGCGCGCCGGGCTCAGCTCGCCGGAGCCGTCGGTCCCGAGCCCGGCGCCCAGCTCCTCCGGTCCGTCGAAGTCTTCCGGCTCGCCGAACGGCCCCGGTCCCGCGAAGTCCTCCGGCTCCCCGAATTCCTCCGGTCCCGCAAACTCCTCCGGTCCTGCGAAATTTTCTGGTTCGCCGAATGCCGCCGGTTCGCTGAAAGCGGCCGGCCCGCCGAACTCCTCCGGTCCGGCGTATTCCGTCGGCCCGCCGAACTCTTCCGGTTCGGTGCACTCCCTCGACCCGGTGAAGTCGAGCGAGGCGTGCGCGGCCAGGTCGCGCACGTCCTCCCCGGTCGGCCGCGGCTCCGCCGCCTTCCGATCCAGCTCGGCCCAGGACCGCCGCCGACGTCTCGGTCCGCGCGGCGCGATGCCCGCGCTGTTTTGGTACGCCGGAGCACTCGCGTGGTTCTGTTCCCAGCCCGCCGACGCGCCCGAAGCCGGCTGCGCCGCGTCCCAGTCACGCGATGCCGCCGCAGCGTCGTCCTGCTCCCAGTCTTCCGGCGCCGCCGTGGCGGCGTGGTCCTGGTCCCAGTCCAGTGCCGCAGCCGCACCCGGATGATCCGCGTCCCAGTCCGGGGCTGCCGCCGGAGCGGCGGCGTGTTCCCAGTCCAGTGCCGCAGCCGCACCCGGATGATCCGCGTCCCAGTCCGGGGCTGCCGCCGGAGCAGCGTCCTGGTCCCACCCGGGCGAAGCGGCCACCGCCGCGTGCACCGGATCCCCGTTCACCGGCGCGACCGCGTCCGCCCAGTCCGGCTGCGCCACCGCGGCCTCGGCGTCCGCCAGGGGCAGGGACGCCGGTTCCACACCGGTGCCCGTTTCCACCGCGCCCGGTTCCTCGCCCAGCTGGACGGCCAGCGCCCGGGACAGCCCCGCGAACAGCAGCGTCTCCGCCGTCCCGTCGATCGGCGACCGAGGCTCCTGCGCGTGCCGCACCGGCGCCCCGAACAGGAACGTCTCGGTCATCGGGCTGACCTCACGCCGCACCGCACCGGAGCCGGTCCGGGCCGGTGGGGTCATGTCCGCCCCGGTCCCGACCGCCCGGTCGCGCACCGCCGCTGTCTCCCAGTCCGCGGGCCGGGTGAAGAGGATGGTCTCGCCGACGGGTGCCAGGTCGGCCGGTCGCTCGAACGTCACCGTCTCCGTGCCGAACCCCGGCTCGGCGATCGGACCGGTGCCGGGCAGGTCCGCGCTCGCCAGTTCCGCCTCGGTCAGCGAGATCCGCGGAAAGAGATGTGTCTCGGCCGCGGCGTGCGCCGGCGCGGCGATGTCGTGGGCCGCGTGCGCCGGCGCGGCCATCTCAAACGCCGCGTGCGCCGGTGTGGCCATCTCGAACGCCGCGTGGGCCGGCGCGGCCGTTTCGGGTGCTGCGTGGGCCGGTGCGGCGGTGTCGAGCGCCGCGTGCGCCGGTGCGGCCATCTCAAACGCCGCGTGGGCCGGCCCGGCCGTCTCGAGCGCGGCATGGGCCGGCCCGGCCGGCTCCGGGGCCGCGTGGGCGGGTGCTGCCTCGTGACCGGCGGCCGGCTCGTCCCCGAAGTCGGGCCGCACGAACAGCAGCGTCTCGGCCACCGCCGTCTCCCGCTCGGAGTCCGACATGACCTCGTACAGTCGAGCGCCCAACCCGGCCCCACCCGGATCCGGGGCGGGCCGCCGCCGCGGCGCCGGGGCCTCGTCGAAACCCGGCCCGCTGTTCGCCGCGTGCCGCGGCTCGCCCGGTGTCTGCGGGCGGCGCCGCCGGTTGCGCGCCGCCGTGCGCGAGGTCCCGGAGGTCCCGCGCGGGGGAGTGATCGTCATTTCAGTCCTCCCTGGTCAGCCAGCGCAGCGTGGCCGGCGTCGGAGTACGCGGCGCCGGCACGGCGAGCGCCAGTTCGAAGGCCGGCGCCGGCGGCGGCGCGGCCAGGTCGGTGTAGAGGGCGCCGTAGACCCGCACCACCCGGTCGACGGTGAAGTGGCTGAGCGCACGCTGCCGGGCCGCGTCGCCCAGCGCCCGCCGGCGCGGGGTGTCCCGGAGCAGGCCGACGATCGCGATGGCCAGCTCGGAGGGGTCGTCGGCGGGCACCACGACGCCGGTGTCGCCGAGCGTCTCGCCGGCCGGGCCGATGTCCACGGCCACCACCGGGCGGCCCGACATCATCGCCTCGACCAGCCGGTACGGCGGGTCGGCCGGCCCCGGCACGTGCGCCACCACCTGCCCGACGGTGAACCGTTCCCGCGGGTCGGCGGGCAGCGGGTGCAGGCGTACCGCGCGTCCCAGCCCGGTCCGCTCGATCTGGTCGGCGCAGTGCTCCTCGTGTTTCGCGGTGACCCCGACCAGGTGCAGCACCGCCCCCGGCAGCGCCGCCGCGACCTCGGTGAACGCGTCCAGCACCAGAGTCAGCCCGCTGTCCGGTCCACCGCTGCCGGCCCACACCACGGTCGGCGGCGCGTCCAGCTCGGCGGCGCCCGGGTACTCCTTCGGGTCCACCCCGGCCGGCACCCGGACCAGCCGGGTCGGCTCCGCGCCGTGGTCCAGCGCCCAGTCGTGGTGGTAGGCGCTCAGCGGCGCGATCAGCTCCGCCTCGGCGTACCCGGTCCGCGCCACCGCGCCCCGGAACCGCCGCAGGATCAGCCGGACCGCGGGCGAGAGCCGCTCCTCGGCCGGCCGCTGCCGGGTGACCGGCGTGCGCGCCTCGGTGAGCAGCAGCGGGGTGCCGCTGCGCCACCGCCCGGCGAGCGCGGCCAGCAGCGGGGTGGTGCCGCCCACGCAGTGCACCAGGTCCGCGTCCGGGACCGGCACGGCGAGGGCACGCATGGCGTGCCGCAACAGGGTGGCCGCGGTCCGCGCGTCACGCACGCTGAGCTTGGGCAGCGGTGGATTCTCCGGTACGCCCTCCGCCCGCCCCCGCCAGGCGTCGAGCAGCCGGTCGGCGAGCGGCAGCCGGGTCAGCGGGCTGGGCCGGTTCCCGGCCAGCTCGGCGATCCACCGCAGCCCGTCGGTGAACTCCTCGGTGGCGGTCTCGTCGAGCAGCCCCCGGCAGAACCGGCCGACCGCGTCGGCGGCCCCGTCCGGGAGCTGGGCGCGGCGCCGCTCGGAGCGGGCCGGTTCGCGGCCGAGCGCGACGACGCGCGCCGAGCCGACATTGAACGGAAGCGGGTACGCGGGCGCGGACGGCAGTTCCCGGTCCGTGACGGTGAGCAGCTCGAAGCGGAACCGGTGCAAGCCCTCGACGAGCGACCGGCACCAACCTCCGAGGGCGTCCCGGCGGTACGGGTACCCGCCGCCGGTGAGCAGACAGATGCGCTCGCGCGACGGGGTCGGATTCACGCTGGAGGCAACGACAGAAGGACCCCGGGCTAGCAAGTCATGTCAGCTAGGCGACAGAAATAAGCACCCTTTGCCCTAATTTGTCGCACAGGTTTGCCCGAATTTGCCCGAAAGGAGATGGTGTTCGGCAAGTGTTCGTGACGGACGTTCTGGTTTGCCGGACCCCCGGCGGTGGGCATTGCCTGCTGTCCTTCGCCACGCGGAGCCGATGATCTTCTTGATCAAATCAGTGGCCCCCGGGCGGTGTCCGTGCGTAGGGTGTTGATCGAACTTCGTCCAGTGAATTGATCGAGTGGCGTCGAGGAGATCGCCAAACCGCCGGGAGCGTGCATAATCGCAGTTCAGCACTCCTTGGTGGCGTGATTCACTGACGTCGGCCGTGCCGCTGCGTGCGCTCGGCTTGACGGAGCATGGGTATCGGCGGACTATGGAGATGTCGCCAGTCGCGCCCACTCATGCCCCGGCTCCCTTCGTGGCTTGAGCATCTGCACCTAAGTGAGTTCCGTTGCTCCAGTGGCGGAATTCTGTGTTCACGCGTGCCCGTGAGCCTTTGGTGCGTCAGTTCGCGCGCGCTGGGCGCACGTTGGCCGGCCGTTTCCGGCGAAGAAAACACATACGAGACGCACCGCGTCACAAGGAGTCACGATGGCGAAGGCCCTCTACGGCCACGTAGGTGCGGCGCCCGATCGGCGCCTGCTCGACGAGGTCACCCGACTGCGTTCCCGGGTGCAGAGCTTGGAGTTCGAGGTCACCCGCCTCCGGGCGGAGAATGATCGTCTGGCGGCAGCCGCCGCGGAAGCGGACGACATTCTGCGGCTGAGCGAGCCGGCCCTGACCTGAGCCCGATCGACGCCGGGATGTCGCTGCGGGGTGGCTGACCGGCGTTATCCCCCCTCGCACCACAACGCACCAAAGAAAAGCGCGCCTCCACATCCGTGGCGGCGCGCAGTTTTTTGTCCGGCTTCGGCATGGCTGGCAGGTTTACCGCCCCGCAGGACGGGGATGCGCCGGGCACACGAAGGGCATGGTCCCGGGCGGCGGCCGACGCACCCGGTGACCGGGCGAGTGGGCGACGGCAGGAACGCGGCGCGGATCCAACTGGCGACGGATCCCGATCGGCGCGGTGTTGTCGCCTGGAGAAGGCGGATATTCCGGCTGTGGAGGGCGGCCCGGGCGCGGCGTAACGCTGCCCTGGCTGACCCATGCGGGTAGCCTGCCACCCAGCAGACCACCGCCGATCAGACCTTCCGGAGATCCGTGCACCTCAAGAGCCTGACGGTCAAGGGCTTCAAGTCCTTCGCCTCCGCCACCACGCTGCGGCTGGAACCGGGCATCACCTGTGTGGTGGGGCCGAACGGTTCCGGCAAGTCGAACGTCGTCGACGCCATCGCCTGGGTGCTCGGCGAGCAGGGTGCGAAGGCACTGCGTGGCGGCAAGATGGAGGACGTCATCTTCGCCGGCACCTCGGGCCGCGCGCCGCTGGGCCGGGCCGAGGTCACGCTGACCATCGACAACAACGACGGTGCCCTGCCGATCGACTACACCGAGGTGTCCATCACGCGGCGGATGTTCCGCGACGGCGCCAGTGAGTACGAGATCAACGGCAACTCCTGCCGCCTGCTCGACATCCAGGAGCTGCTCAGCGACTCCGGCATCGGCCGGGAGATGCACATCATCGTCGGCCAGGGCCGGCTGGACGCGATGCTGCACGCCAAGCCGGAGGACCGCCGCTCGTTCATCGAGGAGGCGGCCGGTGTCCTGAAGCACCGCAAGCGTAAAGAGAAGGCCGTCCGCAAGCTCGACGCGATGCAGGTCAACCTGAACCGGTTGAACGACCTGACCGCCGAGCTGCGCCGCCAGCTCAAACCACTGGGCCGGCAGGCCGAGGTGGCCCGGCGCGCCGCCGGCATCCAGGCCGACCTGCGCGACGCCCGGCTCCGGCTGCTCGCCGACGACCTGTTCACGCTGCGCACCACCCTGGACAAGGAGATCGCCGACGAGGCCGCGATGCGCGACCGGCGCGGCGAGGTCGAGGAGGAGAACCGCGAGGTCCAGCGGATGCTGGCGGACCTGGAGTTCGCGCACGCCGAGGACGCGCCGCTGCTCCAGGCCGCCCAGGACACCTGGTACAAGCTCTCCACCCTGCAGGAACGCTTCCGCTCCACCGAGCAGCTGGCCACCGAGCGGCTGCGGCACCTGGCCGCCACCCCGGACGACGAGCGCCCGGGCCGCGACCCGGAGATGCTCGAGGCCGAGGCCGAGCGGGTCCGGGAGCAGGAGGAGGAGCTGCGCGAGGCGCTCACCGAGGACCAGATGCGGCTGGCCGAGGCGGTCGAGCACCGCCAAGACCAGGAACGCCAGCTGGCCGCCGCGGAGAGTGAGCTGCGGGCGGCCGCCAAGGCGATCGCCGACCGCCGCGAGGGCCTGGCCAAGCTGACCGGCAACGTGAACGCCGCGCGAGCCCGGACCAGCAGTGCCGCCGAGGAGATCGAGCGCCTGGCGGCCGCGCACGAGGACGCGCTGATGCGGGCCGAGGCGGCGCAGGCCGAGGTGGACGTGGTCTCCGCCGAGTCGTCGGACGCCGACCGGGACAACGCCGAGCTGGACGCCCGGCACGACGAGGCGGTCGCCGCGCACGACAAGGCCGCCGCCGTGGTCCGCGAGCTCTCCGACGCGGAACGCGCCGCGGAGAAGGACGCGGCCAGCCTCAAGGCGCGCGAGGAGGCGCTGGCGCTGGGCCTCAAGCGCAAGGACGGCGCGGGCGCGCTGCTGGCCCGGACCGGCCAGGTGCCGGGCATGCTGGGCAGCCTCGCCTCGATGCTGACGGTCCGCGCGGGGCACGAGGCGGCGCTCTCCGCGGCGCTGGACACGCTGGCCGACTCGGTGGCGATCGCGAGCCTGGACGAGGCGGTGGAGGCCGTCCGTACGCTGAAGATCGCCGACGCGGGCCGGGCCTCGCTGGTGATCGCGGCCCCGGCCGGGCCCGGCATGCGGGGGTCGCTGGACGCCCTGCGGCCGAGCCTGCCGGAGGGCGCGCTCTGGGCGCCCGACCTGGTCGACTGCCCGGAGCAGATCCGGCCGGCGCTGAACCGCGCGTTGCGGGACGTGGTGCTGGTGCCTGACCTGGCCGCGGCGGTGGCGCTGGTCGGGTCGAACGCCGAGCTGCGCGCGGTGACGCCGGAGGGCGACGTCCTCGGGACGTACGCGGCGGCCGGCGGCTCGGCGAAAGCCACCAGCTACATCGAGGTGCAGGCGGCGGTCGACGAGGCGAAGGCCGGCCGGGCCGCCGCCGAGGAGCGGATCGCCGAGATCAAGGAGCAGCTCGCCGAGGCGCGCGCCCAGGTCGCCGAGCTGAAGCAGGCGGTGACCGTCGCCGCGCAGGCGAAACGGGCCGCCGAGGGCGAGCGCAACGCGGCCGCCCGCCGGCTGGCCGAGCTGGGCGCCGCGGCCCGCTCGGCGAAAGCGGAGAGCGAGCGGCTCGGCGCCTCCCGGCAGAAGGCCGAGGCGGCCCGCGAGGCCGACCTGATCCGCGTGGCGGAGCTGGAGGAGCGGCTGCGGCTGGCCGAGGACACCCCGATCGACGAGGAGCCGTCGACCGAGGAGCGCGACCGGCTGGCCGCGCTGGTCCCGCAGGCCCGGCAGAACGAGATGGAGGTGCGGCTGGCCGTGCGCACCGCGGAGGAGCGGGTCTCCTCCATCGCGGGCCGCGCCGACTCGCTGATGCGCCAGGCCAACCAGGAGCGGCAGGCCCGGGAGCGGGCCGCGGCCCGCCGGGCCGCGCGGGCCCGGGGCGCCGAGATCGCCCGCGCGGTCGCGGCCGGCGCGAGCACCGCGCTCGCCCGGGTGCAGATCTCGGTGGCCGCCGCGGCCGAGGAACGCGACCGGATCGCGCAGGAGCGGACCAGCCGGGAGGCCGAGCTCCAGGAGGTGCGGGCCACCGCGAAACGCCTGGTCACCGAGCTGGAGCGGCTGACCAGCGAGGTGCACCGGGACGAGATGGCCCGGGCCGAGCAGCGGATGCGCATCGAGCAGCTGGAGGCCAAGGCCGCCGAGGACTTCTCGCTCGACGTCGAGACGCTGATCAGCGAGTACGGCCCGGAGCAGCTGGTGCCGCCGACCCAGGCGGAGGTCGCGGCGGCCGAGAAGGACGGCAAGCCGGTTCCGGAGCCGGTGCCGTTCCACCGGCCCACCCAGGAGAAGCGGTCGGCCAAGGCGGAGCGGGACCTGACCCTGCTCGGCAAGGTCAACCCGCTGGCGCTGGAGGAGTTCGCCGCGCTGGAGGAGCGCTACAAGTTCCTCTCCGACCAGCTGGAGGACCTCAAGGCCACCCGCAAGGACCTGCTCACCGTGGTCAAGGACGTGGACGACCGGATCCTCGAGGTGTTCACCTCGGCGTTCGAGGACACCGCCCGCGAGTTCCAGCAGGTCTTCCAGGTGCTGTTCCCGGGCGGCGAGGGCCGGCTGGTGCTGACCGACCCGGAGGACATGCTGACCACCGGCGTCGAGGTGGAGGCGCGCCCGCCGGGCAAGAAGATCAAGCGGCTGTCGCTGCTCTCCGGCGGCGAGCGCTCGCTGACCGCGGTGGCCATGCTCTGCGCCATCTTCCGGGCCCGCCCCTCGCCCTTCTACATCATGGACGAGGTCGAGGCGGCCCTCGACGACGTCAACCTGGGCCGGTTGATTACGCTCTTCCAGCAACTTCGGGAGAAGAGCCAGCTGCTGATCATCACGCACCAGAAGCGGACGATGGAGGTCGCGGACGCGCTGTACGGCGTGACCATGCGGGCCGGCGTCACGCAGGTGATCAGCCAGCGGCTGAACCGCGACACGGAGGACTAGACAAGACATGCGCGACCGCGCCCGGGCCCTGCTCATCGACCTGGACGGCGTGCTGCGCCGCTTCGACCCGGCCCCGATGATCGCCGTCGAGGTGAAATACGGCCTGAAACCGGCCGCCCTGCTGGAGACCGCGATGTCGTGGGACCTCTACCGCCCCGCGATGGCCGGCGAGATCACCGACGCCGAGTGGATGAAGCTGGTCGCCGACCGGCTGCCGCTGGACGCGGCGGAGGCGGCCGCGGCGGTGGCCGAGTGGCAGCCGGCCCGGCTCGGCGAGGTGGAGCCGGAGGCTCTGGAGTTCGTCCGGAGCGTGCGGGCGGCCGGTCGCAAGGTCGGACTGGCCACCAACGCCACCGACCGGCTCCGCGGCGACCTGGACGCGCTGGGCCTGACCGGCGAGGTGGACGTCGTCCTCAGCTCCTGGGAGTTGGAGGTGCACAAGCCGGCCCCGGAGTTTTTCGAGCGGGCCTGCCAGGAGATCGGTGAGCAGCCCAAGCACGTGCTCTTCGTGGACGACGACGACCGGGTGATCCGGGGCGCGCGCTCGTCCGGCCTCTCCGGTTACCGCTGGACCGGCGCCGAGCACGTGCCCTACCTGCGCAAGGTCCTCGATCTCCCGGATTGATGCCGGATGGACGACCCCGGAACCGCGGGCCGGGTGCTCCCGTCCAAGATGGGAGCACCTCTGCCGGAAGGATCGTCGATGTCTGCTGTGGCCAAGATCGGCCTGTTCGCCCTGACCCTGAGCCTCGCCGCTTGCTCGTCCGGGTCACCCGACTCGTCCGCGCAGCCGGCGAGCAGTGCCCCGGCGAGCAGTGTTCCGGCGAGCAGCGCCGCCGGCAGCGCTCCGGCGAGCAGCGCGCCGGCCGGCGCTCCGGCCACGAGCAGCACGCCGGCCGGGATCGCCCCGGTCGGCCCGGGCACCGCGATCCGGCCGGACCGCCAGCTGGTCTTCGCCACCGTCCCGTCCGGCGGACGCAAGATGCTGACCGTCGGCTCGGACGGCGTCGTCGCACTGACCGACCACCTCGACGACCGGTCCGTGTTCGTGCTCACCCCGATCAAGCCCGGCGCCTCGGAGTACCTGATGAAGACCGCCAAGCTCGTCAAGGGCGGCGAGCCGTGGTGCCTCCAGGTGTCCTCGCCGGGTGGCAGCAAGTCGCTGGACCTGAAGATCGCCGCCTGCGACGCCGGCCGGCGGGACCAGATCTTCACGTACCCGAAGACGCAGGACGGCAAGGGCCGGTGGATCGAGGTGAACGGCCTTTACGTGTACGCCGAGGGGGACGACGACAAGGTGATCGTCCAGGAGAGCGGCGAAGGCGACGCGATGACCGCCTTCACCGTCCGGGACGAGGGCAAGTCCACCCTGCCGCGCCTGGGTGACTAGTCGCCGGTGACGCCGTCGATCCGCTCGCGGAGCAGGTCGGCGTGCCCGTTGTGCCGGGCGTACTCCTCGATCATGTGGGTGTAGACCCAGCGCAGGCTGATCGGGCCGCGCCGGCCCGGGAACTCGTGGTCCAGCGGCAGCGCGGCCACGGCCGCGTCGGCCAGCCGGACCTCCTCGTGGAAGGTGGCGAAGTCGGCCTCGGCGTCCGCGCCGGCCACGTCGTCGAAGTCGCCGTTGTCGTTGCCCTCCGGGCAGTAGAGGTCGCCCAGCGTGGTGTCCTGGGCGGCCTTGGTCCGGAACCACCAGCGCTCCACCTCGGCCATGTGCCGGACCAGGCCGAGCAGGGTCAGCGCCGACGGCTCGACGCTGGCCGTCTTGAGCTGCTCGGCGGTCAGGCCGGCGCACTTGAGCAGCAGCGTCTGCCGGTGATAGTCCAGCCAGCCCTGCAGCATGGGGCGCTCGGCGCCGGTGAGTGGTTCGGATACGCGATGCGCCTCGGGCGCGGTCCAGGTAGTCATCGCCGGTCATCCTGGCGCAGGTCGCGACCGCTCGCCACGGAATTCACGGCTGGTACCGCGTCGCCACCACCTCGTGCAGCCGGCCGTCCTTGGTGGTGCCCTCGATGCACGCCGTCGCGGACCGGCCGTCCAGGGTCAGCGTGCCGATCGCGTTGCCGAAATACGGCCCGGACAGCCGCCTCCAGCGGATCAGCGGTTTGACCACCCCGGCCGACCGGGCCAGACCCCGGGCCACCCGGGCGACCGGCGGCAACCAGGCGACCCGCATCAGCGGCCGCAGCGGCAACGGCACCTCGTTGTGGATCGGCGAGCAGGTCAGCTGCATCACCGGGGTGGCCACCGGGTGCCCGAAGTCGGCGCGGGCGACGTACGAATGGTGCACGTCCCCGGAGAGCACGCTGATCGACGCCGGAGCGGCATAGGCCCCGCCCGCGCCGACCCGGTGCCCGGGCGCGCCCACCCCGCCCTCGCCGAGCCGCCGGAACAGCTCGCCCAGCGCGGTGAACGACTTGCCGAACGCGGCCCAGTGCTCCAGGTCGAAGGCGCGCCGCACCTTCTCGGCGAACCCCGACCAGCGGGGCCGGCGGGACTCGGCGGCCGCCTCGTTCCACGCCTCCAGGTGGTGGATGGCCGGCGGCATCAGCCACGGCAGCGACGAGCCGACGACCAGGTGGTCGTATTCACCGTGGGCCTGGTCGAGGAACCAGTCCCACTCGGCGGCCGGCAGCATCGCCCGGGCGCCCGGGGTGAGCACCCGGTTGCACCGGTTGTCCAGCACCACCAGGCGGGTGCGGCCCAGGTCGAGGGCGAAACTCCACTGGTAGGGCACGTCGGTGTTCTCGGCCGAGCCCGGGTCGTCGACCCGCAGGCCGAACTCGCGCAGCAGGTCGGTGGCGTCCCCGGCGGCCGACACCTTCTGGAACAGCGGGTCGGCGTCCAGCTGGTCCGGGCTGAGGTTGCCCAGGTGCTGATAGACCCAGTACGACCCGAGCCCGCCGGAGATCCGGTCGCGCCACCACGACTGGGCGGCCATGTCGGCGCGCCAGGACGCGGACGTGTTCCAGTCGTCGATCAGCTCGTGGTCGTCGAAGATCATCACGCTCGGCACGGTGGCGAACAGCCAGCGCACCTCCGGGTCCCGCCACGACTCCAGGTAGAGCTTCGTGTACTCCTCGAACGTCACCACCTGATCGACCGGCCCGTCGTGCCCGGCCGCCCGGCGCCGGCGCAGGAACCGGCGCACCTTGTGCGACGTCTCGTCCGCGTAGACCTGGTCGCCGAGCAGGACCAGCAGGTCGGGGCGGTGCTCCGGCTCGGCCATCAGCCGCCGGGCGTACGCGTCGAGCGCGTCCGGGGGCAGCTGCCGCCCGGTGGCCTGCGGGGTGGCCTGCCGGCACGACCCGAACAGCAGCGAGACCGGCTGGTCCGCGTCGTCGGCGGCCCGGGTGCGGATCACCGACGGGGGATAGGGCGAGCCGGCCGCCGGCCACACCTGCTGATCGTCCAGCAGCACCCGGTACGCGTGTGCCGAGTCCGGGGCCAGACCACTGACCACCACCAGGGCGTAATGATGGCCGTACGCCGAAAAGGTCGAAGCGGACCCGGCGGCCTCGCCGCCCGCCTCGACCCGGACGAGCGCGGGCTCGCTGGTCTCCACCCACACGGTGGCGCGATCACCGACGACCCGGCGTAATACGGGCCCGATGAGAAGTTGCGCGGTCACTGCACGCCACCGGCCTTCCAAGCTGGTTCTCGAGGGTGCCCACATCCTTCCCAATGAGTGCCCGGAATCGCCAGTACGTGGCCCACGCCACGGCCGGACGACTCATCTGTCAGGATTTCGGCATGGAATACGTGGTCGCCGCAGTGATCCTGCTCGTCGTCCTGGTCGTGGGCGCGGTCGGGCTGGTCGTGCCCCGGATGCGCCGCAAGGAGCTTCCGCCGCCGCCGGTTCCCCAGGTGCCCGCGGCTCCCGTCGAGGAGGAGCTGCCTCCGCTCATCGAGAAGGTCGAGGAGCCCGCCCCCGCGGTTGAAGAGCCGGTCGTCGAGGAGCAGCCGGTCCTCGAGAAACCCGAGCCGACCGCCGGCCGCCTGGTCCGGCTGCGCGCCCGGCTGGCCCGCTCGCAGACCGCGCTCGGCCGGGGCCTGCTCGCCGTCCTCTCCCGGGACCACCTGGAGGACGACGACTGGGAGGAGATCGAGGACAGCCTGATCACCGCGGACGTCGGCGTCGAGGCCACCCAGGTGATCGTCGAGCGGCTCAAGGAGCGGGTCCGGATCCTCGGCACCCGGACCGTGTCCGAGGTGCGCGAGCAGCTCGCCGAGGAGCTGGTCGCGGCGCTGGAGCCGGACCTGGACCGGAGCCTGCGGACCACTCCGCACGACGGGCGCCCGGCGGTGCTGATGGTGGTCGGCGTCAACGGCGCCGGCAAGACCACCACCTGCGGCAAGATCGGCCGGGTGCTGATCGCGGACGGCCGGAGCGTGCTGTTCGGCGCGGCCGACACGTTCCGCGCGGCGGCGGCCGAGCAGCTGGCCACCTGGGGCGAGCGGGTCGGCGCGGAGACCGTCCGCGGGCCGGAGGGCGGTGACCCGGCGAGCGTGGCGTTCGACGCGGTCAAGCGCGGCATCGACACCGGCGTGGACACCGTCGTGGTGGACACCGCCGGCCGGCTGCAGAACAAGGTCGGCCTGATGGACGAGCTGGGCAAGGTCAAGCGGGTGGTGGAGAAGCACGGCCCGGTCGACGAGACGCTGCTGGTGCTGGACGCCACCACCGGACAGAACGGACTCGAGCAGGCCCGGGTGTTCACCGAGGTGGTGGATGTCACGGGTGTGGTGCTCACCAAGCTGGACGGCACCGCGAAGGGCGGGATCGTCATCGCGGTGCAGCGCAAGCTGGGAATTCCGGTCAAGTTGGTGGGGCTCGGCGAGGGGCCGGACGACCTGGCGCCGTTCGAGCCGGCCGCCTTCGTCGAAGCCCTTCTTGGGGAGACCGCGTAGGCTCAACCTGTTTCGCGGATATGTCAGGGAGGCTGTGGGTGACGCAGGAGCCGCTGCGCGAGATACCGCTGCACGGTGGCAACGTCAGCACGGTGTCCCGGATCGGCGACACGGTCCGGCGTAATGCCGGCCCGTGGACGCCGGCTGTCCACGCGCTGCTCAACCATCTGGAGCGGGTCGGGTTCACCGGCTCGCCCAGCGCGCTGGGCATGGACGAGAAAGGCCGCGAGGTGCTCACCTACCTCGACGGCGAGTGCGGGGAGTATCCGCTGGCCCCGCACTGGGTGACCGAGGAGGCGCTGGTCACGGTCGCCACCATGCTGCGGATGTTCCACGACGCGCAGTACGGTTTCGTGCCGCCGCCCGGCGCGGTCTGGCGCTCGTTCGGGCCGCCGCCGCCGGACACCGAGGTGATCTGCCACCACGACGCCGCCCCGCACAACGTGGTCTGGCGGCCGGACGGCACCCTCGCCCTGATCGACTTCGACCTGGCCTCGCCCGGCTCGCGGATCTACGACGTGGCGTACGCGGCGTGGACCTGGGTGCCGCTGTTCAGCGACCGGGACTCGTACACGCTGGGCTGGAAACGGCCGAACCGGCCGCGGCGGCTGCGGCTGTTCGCCGACGCGTACGGGCTGATCCCGCGCGACCGGCACCGCCTGGTGCGGACCATCCGGAAACGGATCGTCGACCACGTCGAGGGGATCCGGCGGATGGCGGCGGCCGGTGACCCGGCGTTCGTCCGCATCGTGCACAAGGGGCATCTACGCCGGCCGATGCGCGATCTGCGGCTGCTCGACTACGAGCGGCACACCCTGGAGTACGCCCTCCGCTGACGTCCCGACTGTGAGAGTTTCTTCACACGTCGGAAACAACCCGTGACGCGCCGGAAATCGCGCGTAGACCGTTGCCGAAACAGCCAGCCGGAAACCTCTGCGTCGAACCGGCCGACACGGCGACGCTGCCCCCTCGGTCGGGTGTGAGGACACCTAATCCGAGAGGAGGCAGCGTGGAGATCAACACCGGCAATACCGCCTGGTTGCTCCTGTCGTCTGCGCTCGTTTTGCTCATGACACCCGGTCTGGCGCTGTTCTACGGTGGCCTCAACCGGTCCAAGGGCGTTTTGAACATGATGATGATGAGCTTCTCGTGCATCGGGCTCGTCAGCATTCTGTGGATCATCTACGGCTTCACCCTGGCGTTCGGCGTCAACAGCAGCGCCGGGCTGAACAACTTCCTGGGCAACTTCGACTACCTCGGCACGCCGGTCGGCAAGATCACTGAGGAGTGGCTGTTCTTCGGGGCCAACACCGGCATCCCGACGTACGCGTTCCTGGTCTTCCAGATGATGTTCGCGATCATCACGGTCGCCCTGATCAGCGGCTCGGTCTCGGACCGGATGAAGTTCGGCGGCTGGGTGCTCTTCGCCATCGCCTGGTTCACCATCGTCTACGTCCCGGTCGCGCACTGGGTCTGGGGCGGCGGCTTCATCGGCGCCAAGATCCGCGCGCTGGACTTCGCCGGTGGTACCGCGGTGCACATCAACGCCGGTGCCGCGGCCCTGGCGCTCGCCCTGGTCCTCGGCAAGCGGGTGGGCTGGCCCAAGGAGAACATGCGGCCGCACAACGTGCCGTTCGTCGCCCTCGGCGCCGGCCTGCTCTGGTTCGGCTGGTTCGGCTTCAACGCCGGCTCCGAGCTGACCGTCGACGGCACCACCGTCTTCGCCTTCATCAACACCCAGGTCGCCACGGCCGCCGCGCTGGTCGGCTGGGTCATCGTGGAGTGGCTGCGGGACGGCAAGCCGACCCTGGTCGGCGCCTCCTCCGGCGCGATCGCCGGTCTGGTCGCGATCACCCCGGCGTGTGGCTTCATCGCCCCGCTGCCGGCCGCGATCCTCGGCATCGTCGCCGGCGCCGTCTGCGCCCTGGCCGTCGGCCTGAAGTACAAGCTGGGCTACGACGACTCGCTCGACGTGGTCGGCGTGCACTTCGTCGGCGGGTGGCTCGGCTCGCTGGCCATCGGTTTCTTCGCCACCGACGCCGTGAACTCCGGCATCACCGACCCGAAGATCCTGAACGCCAGCAACGGCCTCTTCTACGGCGGCGGCGCCACCCAGCTCGGCCGCCAGTTCCTCGGCAGCCTCTCGGTCACCGTCTACTCCTTCGCGATCGCCGCGATCCTCGCCCTGATCCTCAAGGCGATCAAGCTGCACCGGATCAGCGCCGAGGCCGAGGTCGGCGGCATCGACATCGCGGACCACGGCGAGACCGCGTACGAGAACACCCCGGCCGCCGGCTCCGGTGGCGGTGGCGCGTTCGCGATGGCCGGCCTCAAGCCGGGCGCCGCGATCGACGCTGACGGCAAGGCTGACACCAGCCAGAAGGTCGCCGGTTAATCTCTCTCATGGCTGCTGAAGTGGAAGGACTGAGCATGAAGCTGGTGACCGCGGTCATCAAGCCGTACCAGCTCGACGCGGTGAAGGAGGCTCTGCACGCCCTGGGCGTCGCCGGGCTCACCGTGAGCGAGGTGCAGGGTTACGGCCGGCAGAAGGGTCACACCGAGGTGTACCGGGGCGCCGAGTACACGGTGGAGTTCCTGCCCAAGATCAAGGTCGAGGTGATCACCGACGAGATCGACGTGGAGAAGATCGTCGACGCCGTGGTGACCGCCTCGCGGACCGGCAAGATCGGTGACGGCAAGGTCTGGGTGACGACGGTCGACGACGTCATCCGGGTCCGCACCGGCGAGCGCGGCCTCGACGCCCTCTGATCACATGACGAACCCGTTGAGTGAGCCGCCGGCCCCGCCCGCACGTCCGGCTGCCGGCGACTCGCTCGACAAACTCAAGGAACACATCGGGGCCGCGGCGCGCGAGAGGCGTGCCGCGGCACTCGACGTCTGGCTGAACGAGCTCTTCCCGAGCCACCTGCCCGGCGTCAGCCTGCTCGCGGTCGGCGGGCTCGGCCGGCGCGACTGCGCCCCCTACAGCGACCTGGACCTGGTGCTGCTGCACCGCGGAGTGGCCGGGATCGACCGGATCGCCTCCGCGCTGTGGTACCCGATCTGGGACGCCCGGCTCGGCCTCGACCACTCGGTGCGCACCCTGCCCGAGGCGCTCTCGGTGGCCCACGACGACGTGAAGGTCTCCCTCGGCCTGCTCGACGCCCGGCACGTGGCCGGCGACGCCACGCTCTCGGCGGAGTTGATCGCGGCCACCGGCGACCAGTGGCGGCGCACCGCCGTACGCCTCATGCCGCAGCTCAAGGAGCTCACCGAGACCCGCTGGGCCAGCCACGGCGAGCTCGCCTTCCTGCTGGAGGGCGACCTCAAGGAGGCGGCCGGCGGCCTGCGCGACGTCACCCTGCTGCGCGGCATCGGCCGCGCCGGGATCGCCGACACCATGCGCCCCGCGGTGCGCGCCGCCACCCTGCGGCTGCTGGACACCCGGGACGCCCTGCACCTCGCGGTCGGCCGCCGGGTCGACCGGCTGGTCGCCCAGGAACGCGCCGCGGTCGCCGGCCTGCTGGAGATCGAGGACTCGGACACCCTGCTGCGCCGCGTCTCCGGCGACGCGCGGACCGTCGCGCACGCCGTCGACGACGCCTGGCGGGCCGTCGACCGGCTCCGCGGCACCCGCCGCCGGCCCGGCGCCCCGGCCGTGCCGCCCCGTCGCCCGGTCGCCCGGGACGTGGTCGAGCAGGACGGCGAGCTGGTCCTGGCGCGGACCGCGATCGGCCCGGTCCCCGACCCCAGCCTGTCCCTGCGGGTGGCCGCCGCGGCCGCCACCGTGCAGCTGCCGATCGCCCGGGCCACCTGCGAGTGGCTCGCCGCGTTCTGCCCGCCGCTGCCGCACCCGTGGCCGGCCGCCGCCCGGGCCGCCCTGGTCTCGCTGCTCGGCGCCGGCCCCGGCCTGCTGCCGGCCTGGGAGACCTGCGACCGGTACGGCCTGATCGACGCCTGGCTCCCCGAGTGGGCCCGGATGCGCAGTCTCCCGCAACACCACCCGATCCACCGGTTCACCCTGGACCGGCACCTGGTCCAGGCCGCGTACGAGGCCACCAAGTACGCCCGTGAGGTGGACCGCCCCGACCTGCTGCTGATCGGCGCGTTCCTGCACGACGTCGGCAAGGGCCTGCCCGGCGACCACAGCCTGGTCGGCGCCCCGATCGCCGTCGACATCGCCACCCGGATCGGCCTGCCACCGGCCGACGTGACCACCGTCGAGAAGATGGTCCGGCTGCACCTGCTGCTGCCGGACGTGGCCACCCGCCGCGACCTGGACGACCCGAAAACCATCTCCACGGTGGCCGATCAGTTCGGCGACCCGGCCACCCTGGATCTGCTGCACGCCCTGGCCCGGGCCGACTCGCACGCCACCGGCCCGGCCGCCTGGTCCGACTGGAAGGCCCGGCTGATGGCCGAGCTGGTCCGCCGGGTGCGCGCCCGGCTGGACACCGGCGCCCTCCCGGAGCCCCCGGAACCCGACGCCGAGCTGCTCAGCGGCACCCTCCCGGTGGTGCACCTGGACGGCGACCAGGTCTCGGTGGCCGCCGCCGACCGCCGGGGACTGCTCGCCGGGGTGGCCGCCTGCCTGGCCATGCACCGGCTGGACGTGGTCGCCGCGAACACCAGCACGGTGGACGGGCGGGCGATCGTCGAGTTCTTCACGCAGCCGCGGTACGGGACGCCGTACGATCCGGTCGCCCTCGCCGCGGACCTGCGCCGCGTCGCGGCCGGCGACGTCTCGGTGACCCAGCGGGTCCGTGCCCGCGCGATGAGCGCGCGCGGCGGCACCGCCTCGCCGAAAGTGATCTGGCAGCGGGCCGCCGCGACCGACGCGGTGGTCCTGGAGTTGCGCGCGGCGGACTCCCCGGGCCTGCTCTACCGGGTCACGCACGCGCTCGACGAGGCCGGCGCGGAGATCCGGGCCGCCCGCATCTCCACCCTCGGCGGTGACGTGGTCGACGCGTTCTACCTGGTCGGCACGTGGGCCGACCAGGCCGAGCGGGACCGGGTGCAGCAGGCGGTGCTGGCCGCGGTGTAACCCGCGGCGGGCCGTCGCGTTGAACGCCCCGATGGTGGGTGACGAGAATCCGGCGGCGCTGGTCGCCTCCGCTGTGCGCAACCGCGCGGTCGGCCTCCGGGAGGACCTGGCGTCCGGCGACCTGGCCGGCCTGCTGCACGCCGCCCGGACCGGCCGGCGGCCCGCTCTGGCGAGACCGGACCGGGTGGCGGTCCTGGCCCAGGTGATCGCGTTGCAGGACGTGCTGCCCGGCGACCGGGCCGACGCGCTGGCGCTGTTCGAGATGCTCGGCGTGCGGCGGGTCCCGGCCCGGCAGCGGGACGTCTACGCCCAGCTGGCCCGCGCGCCGCGGATCGCCGCGAGCCGGCAGGTGCGCCACGAGATCGCCACCGACCTGGCCAACCCGTTCCGCGAGCCGGGCCGTCCGCTGCGGCCGTGGTTGCGGCGGTTCGGCGCCGGGCTGCCGGCCCCGGCGATCCGGCTGGACGAGCGGGAGCACCTGCCGCCCTTCGACCGGCTGTGCACCGACGATCCGTCCCCGGTGCGGCGGCCGGAACTGATCACCGTGGTGGTCACCGCGTTCCGGCCCGGGGAGGGGCTGCTCACCGCGGTCCGCTCGATCCTCCGGCAGTCCTGGCGGAACCTGGAAGTGCTGGTCGTCGACGACGCGTCGCCGCCGGAGCACGACGCGGTCCTGGACCGGGCGGTGGCGCTCGACCCGCGGGTCCGGCTGCTCCGCCAGCCGGTGAACGGCGGCACCTACGTGGCCCGCAACGCCGGTCTGGACGCCGCCGCGGGTGACTTCGTGACCTTTCAGGACTCCGATGACTGGTCGCACCCGCGCCGCCTGGAAATCCAGGTCGCGCCGCTGCTCGACGATCCGCGGCTGGTCGCCTCCACGTCGGACGGCCGCCGGGTCACCGAGGACCTGGCGCTGACCCGGCTGGGCCGGCGCGGGGGCAAGCTCAACCCGTCCGCCCTGCTGATCCGCAAGCGGGCGGTCCTCGACCGGGCCGGGTACTTCGACGTGGTCCGCAAGGGGGGCGACTCCGAGTACATCGACCGGATCGTCGCGGCCTTCGGCGACCGGGCGCTGCGCCACCTGCCGCTGCACCTGGCGCTGATCCGGCTCTCCACCGGCTCGCTGTCGCGCGCCGAGATCCTCCCGTACTGGCTGCACCCGGCCCGCGCCGCGTACCGCTCCGCCTACGTGGCCTGGCACGCCCGGATCGCCGCCGGGACCACGCCGGCCTTCCGGCCGCGCGACGGCGGGGATCGGCCCTTCCCGGCGCCCGCGCATCTGTCCCGGTCCGTCTCTGAGCAGGCCGCGACGGTGGCGTACGACGTGATCGTCGCCGCCGACTGGCGGGTGCTGGGCGAGTCGCAACGATCCGGGCTGGCCGAGATCGAGGCGCTGCTCGGGCGCGGGCTGCGGGTGGCGATCCTGCACCTGGAGGACTGGCGGCGGCCGGCGGTGCGGCGGCAACCGGTGCATCCGGCGGTGCAGGGGCTGGTCAACGCGGGCCGGCTGGGGGCGGTCGTGCTCACCGACCGGGTGGACTGCGGGCTGGTGCTGGTCCGGCAGGCGGAGGTGCTGCGGCATCACTTTGTCGAGGAGACCAGGCTCTCCCCGCGTACCGTAATGTTTTTGATCGATGAGGAACCGCGCGTCGCGCTGCGGCCGTGCGGCGCGGTGGCCGAGCGGATCTTCCGGGTCCCGGTGCTCTGGTGCCCGCAGTCGGCGGCGATCCGGGCGGCCCTCGCGGACCTGCCGCTGACCGCGTTCGATCTGCCGACCGTGGCCGTTGCCGGCGCGCCTCGCCGCACGCCGATCGCGCGGCAGCCGGTGGTCGGGGCCGAGGTGCACGATCTGCGGGAGCTGGCCGTGTTCGACGGGCTGACCGGTTGTGACGTGCGGATCCGGGTCGCGGACGGGCTGCGGCTGCCGCGGCAACCGGCGGGGCGGCTGGTCTATCGGGCGGCCGAGGTGGAGGCGCGGGAGTTCTACGGGCAGCTCGACTTCGCGCTGCCGGGCGGGTCGCAGCGGGCGGCGCTGGAGGCGGCCGCGGCGGGCTGCATCGCCCTGGCGCCGGGCACGGCCGGTCCCGGAGCGGCGCAGGAGTTGCGGCGGTATCGGACGGATCCCGCGCTGGTGGCGGAGCGGCGGCGGCGGGATCGGCGGGCGTTGTGGGACGGGCATCACCCGGATCGGTTCGTGGACCGGGTGGCGGCGATCGCGCGTAACGCCACTCAGGCTGCGCCGTTAGGGCTTGGTGTGGTCGCCCCCGCGGCCACGGCAGGCACCGGAGGTGGCAGTACATGAGGCTTCGCACACTGGCCGGCCGGGCGCGCGAGCTCGGCCCGCGCACCGTCGCCGCCGCCGGGCTCACCGCGCTGCTCGTGGCCGGCGTCGCGACCGCGGCCGCGCTCGACGCGACCCGGGTGGCGGTCAGCCTGCTCGCCCTGCTGCTCGCCCTGGTCCTGGCCGGGGTCCTGCTGCTGAACCGGCGGCTGCTCGCGCTCCGCGGCGACCGCCGGGAACTGCGCGACCTGCGGGTGGTGCTGGACGCGACGCAGCGCCGGGTGGTGTCCGCGGTGGAACGTCAGCGGCTCGCCGCCGACGACCGGCACCGCGAGCTGACCGACGCGCTGGCCCGGGTCCAGCGGATCGCCGACCGTGGCCTGCGGACCGTGCAGCACACCGTGCCCCGCGAGGTCGAGGCGACCGTCCAGCTCTTCCAGGGGTTCACGCCGCGCGCCCCGATGCCGTCCTCCGGCGACTACGCGCTGAACCCGACCGACCTGCTGGAGCTGCTCTTCCTGGTCCGGTCCCGGCGCCCGGAACTGGTCCTGGAGCTGGGCAGCGGCACCTCGACGATCTGGCTCGGTTACGTGCTGGAGCAGACCGGCGGCCGGCTGATCTCCCTCGATCATGAGCCGGAGTACGCGAACCGCACCCGCGCCGCCCTGGCCGCGCACGGCCTGACCGGGGTGGCCGAGGTCCGCGACGCGCCGCTGGCCCCGGTGGAGGTCGGCGAGCGCACCTTCTCCTGGTACGACCCGGCCGTCCTGGAGGACCTGGACGGCGTCGACTTCCTGCTGGTCGACGGGCCGCCGGCGGCGGTCGGTCCGGACAGTCGATACCCGGCGCTGCCGGTGGTCGGCCCGCGCCTCGCGGACCGCGCGACGATCGTCTTCGACGACGCGAACCGGCCCGACGAGCAGGCCGCCATCGAGGGCTGGCTGGCGTCCGACCCCGCGCTCGGCCGCGAGGGCGAACTCCTCGGCCGGCACGCCGTGCTCACCTACGCCCGGACAAAGAAAACGCCCCCGCCGCAGGGGGATCGGCGGGGGCGTAGCCAAGAGCCTGCGGTGCAGGCTTAATACCCGAAGTCCTGGGTGTAGTAGGGGGCGCCGCCCTTGCTGTAGACCGCGCCCACACCGACCGTCTTGGACTTGCAGTTCAGGATGTTGGCGCGGTGACCCGGGCTCTTCATCCAGGCGGTCACCACGTCCTTGCCGGAGCGGTAACCCCAGGCGATGTTCTCGGCGGACGGCTTCGGGTAACCCGCGGCCTTCTCCCGGACGACGAAGTTCGAGCCGCCCTTGCCGGTGTGGCTGAACGCCCCGGACTGCGCCATGTAGGCGCTGTGCCCGCGGGCCGCCGTGGTCAGCCGCGCGTCCAGCTTGAGCGCGCCACAGCCGTGGGCGGCCCGCTGCACGTTGGTCAGCCGCACGATGTCGGCCTGCAGCGTCGCCTCGGCGACCGGCGCGGCGTCGGCCGGGGTCGCGGCGAGCGCCACGCCGAAGGCGGCGGCCGGAACGAAGGCGGCGACGACGGCGAGGCGACGGAACAGCGAGCGCAAATCAGACCCTTTCGGAGTACGGCGCCTGGCTGATCGCCGGGCTCACCGTTCCCTTCGGCCCGCTCACCCGCCGGCATGACTGCCGTAAGGGTGTCGATGCGTCGCTGTTCGGTTGCCGCCCCGGCTCCATCGTCCGTTCGGCCGATCCAGGGTCGGACTAGTTGACGGGGTGAGTCCTTTCCGGTCGGCAGGCGCACCGATTCCGCCGTGGCAGCCATATGCCATTAAACGGACTATTGCCGTGTATCTCTCCGCTCACAAAGGTGCGTATGAGTATTCACGGGGTAAGAACGGCTTCGCAGCCGTGGGCGCGGCGTCGCACGACGACGTACGTGATGGTCTGTCTGACGACGTTGCTGGCCGGATTCATCGACGTTCCGGCGGCCGAGGCGGCCACCTCGCCGGTGGTCACCAATCCCGGCACGCAGTACAGCGGCATCAGTGTCGCCACCAGCCTGACGGTGGCCGGCACGGGCGGTACGAGCCCGTACACCTGGACCGCCACCGGGCTGCCCGCCGGCCTGACGATCAACGCCGCCACCGGCGTCATCTCCGGCACGCCGACAACCGCCGCGACGTACGCGGCGAAGGTGACCGCCACCGACTCGGCGAAGCTGGCCGGTAGTGCCGCGTTCAGCTGGACCACCGGGACCGCCGCGACGGTGACCAATCCCGGCACCCGGGCCTCGGTCGTCAACGTCGCCGTCAATCAGGCGATGACCGCCACCGGAGCCAAGACTCCGTACGTCTGGTCCGCGACCGGGCTGCCGACCGGCCTGGCGATCAACTCGTCGACCGGCGCGATCACCGGCACACCGACCGCCGCCGGCACCTTCACCACGAAGGTGACCGCGACCGACGCCGCCAAGATTCCCGGCTTCACCACGTTCACCTGGAGCGTCGCGGCCGCCGCGCTCGCCGTGACCAATCCCGGCACCCGGCAGGCCACCACCGGCCAGCCGGCCACGCTCACCCTGGCCGCGACCGGCGGCACCAGCCCGTACACGTGGGCGGCCACCGGGTTGCCGGCCGGGCTGACGCTCAACGCCACCAGCGGTGTGGTCTCCGGAACCCCCACCACGGCCGGCACCAGCAGCGTCACGGTGACCGCGACCGACTCCGCCGGCCGCACCGCGACCGCCACGTTCAGCTGGGTCACCGCCGTACCGCCCGCGGTGACCAACCCCGGCGCCCAGAACGCCACCGTCGGCACCGCGTTCTCCAAGACGCTGGCGGCGACCGGCGGGACCAGCCCGTACACGTGGACGGCGACCGGCCTTCCGGCCGGGCTGGCGATCAGCAGCGCGGGCGTCGTCTCCGGCACGCCGACCACGGCCGGGACCTCCACCGTGACGGCCACCGCCACCGACGCCGCGAAGCGCACCGGCACCGCCACGTTCACCGTCACCGTCGCCGCCCAACCGGCCGTCACCAACCCCGGCACGCAGCAGGCCACCGTCGGCAAGGCCGGCACGCTCACGCTGGCCGGCACCGGTGGCACGACGCCTTACACGTGGACGGCGACCGGCCTTCCCGCCGGGCTGACGATCAGCAGCGCCGGCGTCGTCTCCGGCACCGCGACCACGGCGGGGACCTCCACCGTGACGGTCACCCTCACCGACGCCGGTGGCCGTACGGCCACGGCGAGCTTCAGCTGGGTCACCGCGAACGCGCCGGCGATCACCAACCCCGGCACGCAGAACGGCACCACCGGCGTCGCCGTCTCCAAGACGCTGGCGGCCACCGGCGGGACCAGCCCGTACACGTGGACGGCGACCGGCCTTCCCGCCGGGCTGACCATCAGCAGCGCCGGCGTGGTCTCCGGCACCCCCACGACCGCGGGCAGCTCCACCGTCGCGGTCACCGTCACCGACGCCACCGGGCGCGCCTCCAGCCTGAGCTTCACCTGGGCCGTCGCGACCCCGCTGGTCGCGACGAAGCCGAGTGCGCAGAACGGGACGACCGGCGTCGCCGGCACCCTCACCCTGGCCGGTACCGGTGGCACGTCGCCGTACACCTGGACCGCGACCGGTCTGCCCGCCGGGCTCAGCGTCAGCACCGCCGGTGTCGTCTCCGGCACCCCCACCACGGCCGGCACCGCCACGGTGACCGCGACCGTCACCGACGCGGCCGGACGCACCAGCGCCGTCAGCTTCACCTGGACCGTCGCCACGCCGCTGGTGGCCACCAACCCCGGCAACCAGAGCGCCACCACCGGCGTCGCCGGCACCCTCACCCTGACCGGTACCGGCGGCACCGCGCCGTACGCCTGGACCGCGACCGGCCTGCCCACCGGCATGACCGTCAGCAGTGCCGGCGTCGTCTCCGGCACCCCGGCCGTGGCCGGTGACTACCCGGTCACCGCCACCGTGACCGACGCCGCGCAGCGCAGCAGCACCGTCACGTTCGCCCTGACCGTCAAGGGCCCGGTCGTCGTGACCAGCCCGGGCGCCCAGAACAGCGTCACCGGTGCCGCCGTCGACCTCACCCTGGCCGCCACCGGCGGCAGCGGGGTTTACACCTGGTCCGCGCTCGGCCTCCCCGACGGGCTGAGCATCAGCGCCGCCGGCGTCGTCTCGGGCACCCTCACCGCCCCGGCCACCTGGACGGTCACCCTGACCGCCACCGACAACGGTGGCCGCAGCGACAAGGTGACCTTCGACTGGAACGTCAGCGCGCCGATCGTCGTGACCGGTCCGCGCACCCAGACCGGCATCGAGAAGCAGGCCGCGAGCGCGACCTTCGCCGCGACCGGTGGCGGCGGGACCTACACCTGGAGCGCGACCGGCCTGCCCGGTGGCCTGACCATCGACGCGGCCAGCGGCGCGATCAGCGGCACCGTGACCGGATCCGGCGTCTACCAGCCGGTGATCAGGGCGACCGACGCCGCCGGCCGCACCGGCACCCTGCCGGTGCGCTGGGACGTCCTCGCCGCGGTCGCCTCGGCTCCGATCATGGACGCCGGTTCGGTCGGCACCGTCAACTCCGCACTGGACGCCGGCACCAACGGCGTCGCGGTGATCGGCTCGTACGCCTATGTCACCAAGGGCCTGCAACTGCTCCAGCTCGACAAGAGCACCGGGGCGAGCACGGTCGTGGCGGGCGCGGCCGAGTACGGCTGCGTCGACGGGACCGCGGGCAGCCAGGCGCGATTCAACGCGAACAGCATCCCGGTCCAGGTGGTCGGGTCCGACGGCCGGTTCGTCTATCTGCTCGACTCCTGCGGTCTTCGCCGCGTGGACCCCGCGAGCGGCGCCACCACCACCCTGGTCAGCCAGGGCACCTTCACCGGCTACGCGCGGTTCGGCGCGATCGCCGGCAAGTGGCTCTACCTGTATGACAACGCCTACCTGTGGCGCTACGACCTGATCACCGGCGGTACGCCGACCCAGGTGAACATCACGATGGGCAACCGGACGACCGCGGCGATCGCGGCCGACGACAGCTACGCCTACCTGTGGACGGGTGAGGGCAGCCTGTGGAAGGTCAACGTTTCCACCGGTGCCGGTTCCGTGCTCACCTCCGGTTTGACGGTGACGGGTGCGCCGACGGCGATGCTGTCGGTCGGCGACTACGTGTACGCGTCGTTCGCCAACGTGCTGAGCCCGGCTCGTGGCACCACGGTGTTGCGGATCAGCAAGAGCACCGGCGCGACCCTGCTGGTGTCGCCGTCGGCTACTGACACCACCGGCCTGTCCGGCGTCACGGGTATGGCCAGCGACGGGACCAAGCTCTACCTGGCCGACCGTGGCAGTGATGGTTCGTGGCTCAAGACGCTGACGTCAGCCACCCCGAAGGCTCCCGCTGCCGTCGCCACCGCTCCGGTGATGGACGCCGGCTCGATCGGCACGGTTACCGGCGCTCTGGACAGTGGGAGCAACGGCGTCGCGGTGATCGGTTCGTACGCGTACGTCAACAAGGGTCTGCAGCTTCTGCAGATCAGCAAGGCGACCGGGGCGAGCACGGTCCTGGCCGGCACGGCCGAGTACGGCTGTGTCGACGGGTCGACCGGTGCGCAGGTGCGGTTCAACGCGAACAGCATCCCGCTCCAGGTGATCGGTTCCGACGGCCGGTTCGTGTACCTGCTCGACTCCTGTGGCGTGCGGCGGATCGATCCGGCCAACGGCGCGACCACGACCGTGATCAGCCAGGGCACCTTCACCGGTTACGCGCGGTTCGGTGCGATCGCGGGCAAGTGGTTGTACCTGTACGACAACGCCTACCTGTGGCGTTACGACCTGACCGGTGGCACGAAGCCGACCCAGGTGAACATCACGATGGGCAACCGGACGACCGCGGCGATCGCGGCCGACGACACCTACGCCTACCTGTGGACCGGCGAGGGCACCCTGTGGAAGGTCGCCGCGGACAACACCACGGGCACCGGCACGGCCGTCGTCACCGGACTGACGGTGACGGGTGCGCCGACAGCGATGCTGTCGGTCGGCGACTACCTGTACGCGTCGTTCGCCAACGTGCTGAGCCCGGCCCGTGGCACCACGGTGCTGCGGATCAGCAAGAGCACGGGCGCGACCCTGCTCGTGTCGCCGTCGGCCACTGACACCACCGGCCTGTCCGGTATCACCGGTATGGCCAGCGATGGCACCAAGCTCTACCTGGCCGACCGTGGCAGTGATGGTTCGTGGCTCAAGACGCTGACGTCGGCAACCGCGAAAGCTCCGGCCGCCGTCGCCACCGCACCGGTGATGGACGCCGGCTCGATCGGCACCGTCACGTCCGCTCTGGACAGTGGCAGCAACGGCGTCGCGGTGATCGGTTCGTACGCGTATGTCAACAAGGGTCTGCAACTGTTGCAGGTCAACAAGAGCACCGGCGCCTCCTCGGTGCTCGCCGGTGCGGCCGAGTACGGCTGCGTGGACGGGTCGACCGGTGGGCAGGTGCGGTTCAACGCGAACAGCATCCCGCTCCAGGTGATCGGGTCCGACGGCCGGTTCGTCTACCTGCTCGACTCGTGTGGTGTGCGGCGGATCGACCCGGCCAACGGCGCCACGACGACCGTGATCAGCCAGGGCACCTTCACCGGTTACGCGCGGTTCGGCGCGATCGCCGGCAAGTGGCTCTACCTCTATGACAACGCCTACCTGTGGCGCTACGACCTGACCGGTGGCACCAAGCCGACCCAGGTGAACATCACGATGGGCAACCGGACGACCGCGGCGATCGCGGCCGACGACAGCTACGCCTATCTGTGGACGGGTGAGGGCAGCCTGTGGAAGGTCAACGCTTCCACCGGTGCCGGTTCGGTCCTGACGTCCGGTTTGACCGTGACGGGTGCGCCGACGGCGATGCTGTCGGTCGGCGACTACGTGTACGCGTCGTTCGCCAACGTGCTGAGCCCGGCTCGTGGCACCACGGTGCTGCGGATCAGCAAGAGCACCGGCGCGACCCTGCTGGTCTCGCCGTCGGCTACTGACACCACCGGCCTGTCCGGCGTCACCGGCATGGCCAGCGACGGCACCAGGCTCTACCTGGCCGACCGTGGCAGTGACGGTTCCTGGCTCAAGACGCTGACGTCAGCCACCCCGAAGGCTCCCGCTGCCGTAGCGACCGCGCCGGTGATGGACGCCGGCTCGATCGGCACGGTGCCCGGGGCGCTGGACGCCGCCACCAACGGCGTCGCGGTGATCGGTTCATACGCGTACGTCAACAAGGGCCTGCAACTGCTGCAGGTCAACAAGAGCACCGGCGCCTCCTCGGTGCTCGCCGGTGCGGCCGAGTACGGCTGTGTCGACGGGTCGACCGGCGGGCAGGTGCGGTTCAACGCGAACAGCATCCCGCTCCAGGTGATCGGGTCGGACGGCCGGTTCGTCTACCTGCTCGACTCGTGTGGCGTGCGCCGGATCGACCCGGCCAACGGCGCCACGACGACCGTGATCAGCCAGGGCACCTTCACCGGCTACGCCCGGTTCGGCGCGATCGCGGGCAAGTGGTTGTACCTGTATGACAACGCCTACCTGTGGCGCTACGACCTGACCGGTGGCACCAAGCCGACTCAGGTGAACATCACGATGGGCAATCGGACGACCGCGGCGATCGCGGCCGACGACAGCTACGCCTATCTGTGGACGGGTGAGGGCAGCCTGTGGAAGGTCAATGCTTCCACCGGTGCTGGTTCGGTTCTGACGTCCGGTTTGACGGTGACGGGTGCGCCGACGGCGATGCTGTCGGTCGGTGATTACGTGTACGCGTCGTTCGCCAACGTGCTGAGCCCGGCTCGTGGCACGACGGTGCTGCGGATCAGCAAGAGCACCGGTACCACGCTGCTCGTGTCGCCGTCGGCCACTGACACCACCGGCCTGTCCGGCGTCACGGGTATGGCCAGCGATGGCACCAGGCTCTTCCTCGCCGACCGTGGCAGTGATGGTTCGTGGCTCAAGACGCTGACGTCAGCCACCCCGAAGGCTCCCGCCGCCGTCGCCACCGCGCCGATCATGAACGCGGGCGTGGTGACCACCGTCGCGGGCGGGTTCAACTACGGCAGCAACGGTGTCGCGCTTCTCGGCTCCTTCGCCTACATGACCAAGGGCTTGCAGCTCATGCAGGTCAACAAGGGCACCGGCACCGGAACCGCGATCGCCGGCGCGGCCGAGTACGGCTGCGTGGACGGGTCGACCGGCGCGCAGGTGCGGTTCAACGCGAACAGCATCCCGCTCCAGGTGATCGGGTCGGACGGCCGGTTCGTCTACCTGCTCGACTCGTGTGGCGTGCGCCGGATCGATCCGGCCAACGGCGCCACGACGACCGTGATCAGCCAGGGCACCTTCACCGGCTACGCCCGGTTCGGCGCGATCGCCGGCAAATGGCTCTACCTCTATGACAACGCCTACCTGTGGCGCTACGACCTGACCGGTGGCACCAAGCCGACCCAGGTGAACATCACGATGGGCAACCGGACGACCGCGGCGATCGCGGCCGACGACACCTACGCCTACCTGTGGACCGGGGACGGCTACCTGTGGAAGGTCAACGCCGACACCGGGGCGGGGACCGTCATGGCCACCGGCACCGGCAGCGCGCCGTCCGCCATGCTCTCCGTCGGTGACTACGTCTACGCGGCGTTCACCAGCTACCCGTCCTACCGCGGCGTCACGCTGCAGCGGGCCGGCAAGTCGAGCGGCGTCGTCGAACTCGTCGCCGGCAACATGTCGTCCGCACCGGCGGACGGCCTCTACTACGACGCGGGTTTCGCCGGCATCACCGGCCTGGCCAGCGACGGCACCCGGCTCTACGTCGCCGACAGCAACAGCTCCGGCGGCTGGCTCCGCGTGATCAAGAAGGGCAAGCGTCCGGTCGACCCGGGCGGCCCGACCCTGCCCGGTGAGACGACGGGTGGCGGCAACCCGGCCGAGTGCATCCCCTGCTCCCAGCAGCACGGCGACCCGGTGAACACGGACACGGGCGCGCTGACCGAGCCGGCCACCGACCTCACGGTGGCCGACCGCGCCGGCTCGCTGGAGATGTCCCGGACGTACAGCTCGGCCGGGGCGGGCGTCAACTCCGTCGTCGGCTACGGCTGGGCCTGGCCGTACGGCGTCACCGCCCAGCAGAACACCGGCTCGTCCGGCACCGGCACGTCCGGCACCGGCACGGACGTCATCGGCACCCTGGTCGTGCGGCAGGAGAACGGCAGCACGGCCACCTTCTCCGCCAAGTCCACCGGTAGCTTCGCGGGCGCGCCCCGGCTGCAGGCGACCGCGGTCAAGAACGCCGACGGCACGCTCACCTTCGCCCGGCAGAACCTCACCACCATGGTGTTCAGCGCCGCCGGCCAGCTGCTGCGGCAGGTGGACGTCAACGGCCAGACGGTGAGCAACACGTACGACAGTGCCGGCCGGCCCACCGAGATCACCGGTGACTCCGGGCGCAAGCTCAGGTTCACCTACGACGCGGCCGGTTACCTCGCGTCGGTGACCAGCCCGGCGGGCGCCACCGTCACCTACACGCACGACGCCGACGGCAACCTGACGTCAGTGACCGACCCGACCGGCGCGGTCACCAGCTACGGCTACGGCGCCAAGCACCTGCTCACGAAGATCACCAACCCGGCGGGCGGGGTGACGACCAACGTCTACGACGAGTCGGGCCGCGTCATCAAGCAGACGGACCCGCTCGGCCGGGTGATCACGTTCGGTTATGTCGACGGCGACGAGATCGGCACCTCCACGGTCACCATCACCGCCGGGAACGGCGCCAAGATCGTCGAGCAGTACCTCGACGGGCAGCTGCGGTCGCAGACCAAGGCCGCCGGGACCGCCGACGCCGCCACCACCACCTGGGACTACGACCCGAACACCGGACAGCCGGTGATGGTCACCGCCCCGGACGGCTCGACCGAGACCTACGCCTACGACAGCGCCGGGCACCGTACGTCGCGGACCGACGCGCTGGGCCGGACCACGACGTGGACCTACGACGCCCAGGGCAACGAGCTCACCGCCACCGACCCGGCCGGACACACCAGCAGCGCCACCTACGACACGCACGGTAACCAGCTCACCGCGACCGACGCGGCCGGCGGCGTGCGGCGGTGGACGTACAACGCGGACAGCACGCTGGACTCGGAGACGGCTGCTGACGGCACGGTCATCCGGTACACGTACGACGCGGCCGGCAACCGGACCGGTGTCACCGGCCCGAGCCGGCACACCACGACGTACGGCTACAACGCGGACGGCAAGGTCACCAGTGTGACCGGCCCGACCGGCGGGGTCACCACGACGGCCCTGGACGGCGCGAGCCGGATCACCAAGGTGGTCGACCCGGCGGGCGGGGTCAGCCGGTTCGCCTACGACGGGTCCGGCCGCCGCACCTCGGAGACCGACGCCGAGGGCGACGTCACCACCCGCGGCTACGACCTGGCCGGCCAGCCGGTCAAGGTCACCGACGCCAACGGCAACAGCACCACTTCGGCGTACGACGAGGCGGGCCAGTTGACGGCCGCCACCGACCAGGCCGGGCACACCACCCGGTACGAGTACGACCTGCGCGGCAACCGGGTCGCCGAGGTCGACCCGCTCGGCCGGCGCACCACCTACCGCTACGACCTCGCGGACCGGCTGCTCTCGACCACTCTGCCGTCCGGTGCCACGACGAGCACCACGTACGACGCCGCCGGGGAACCGGTCAAGTCCGTGGACGCGAAGGGCAAGGCGACCACCTACACCTACGACGCCCTCGGGCAGATGACGGCGACCACCGACGCCGACGGCCGGACCAGCGTGCGGACCTACACCGCCACCGGCCAGCCGGAGACCGCCACCAACCCGGACGGCAGCACCCAGCGGTACACCTACGACGCCGCCGGGCACGTGCTCACCTTCACCGACGCCGACGGCAACAAGACGGCGTACACCTACGACTCGGCCGGGCGGGAAGCCACCCGGACGGCCCCGGGCAACCTGGTGACCCGGTACACGTACGCCACCGACGGCTCCCCGGACTGGGTCACCACCCAGCCGGACGGGACGACGGTCACCCGCACCTACAACTCCGCCGGGCGTCTGGCCCGCGTCGACTACAGCGACCCGGCCACGGCGGACATCACCTTCACCTACGACGCGGCGGGCCGGCGGCGCACGATGACCGACGGGACCGGGACCACCACGTACGCGTACGACGCGTTCGGGCGACTGACCGCGACCACCGACGGCGCGGGCAACCGGGTCGGCCTGACGTACGACGCGGCGGGGCAGCTCACCGGTGTGACGTACCCGGGCGGCAAGACGGTCACCTACACCCGCGACGACGCGGGTCAGCTGACCGCCGCCACCGACTGGACCGGGGCCACCACGCGCTTCGGCTGGACCGCCGACGGCCAGGTGGCGACCCAGACCACGCCGAACGGCGTCGTCAGCACCACTACGTACGACCCGAACGAGCAGGCGACCGACATCACCGTGCGCAAGGACGGCGCGGTCCTCGGCTCGTACGGCTACCTCTACGACGACGCGGGCCAGATCATCGGTGATCGGGCCGGCACGGAGCAGCACGACTACACCTACTCGGGAACGGCTCAGCTGGCCTCGACGAGTACCACCGCCGGCACCGGTTCCTGGGCCGACGGCGCGTACACCACCACGCCGGGCGGTGCGCTCACCGGGCTGCCGGACGGGACGAAGCTGGCGTACAACGCGGCCCAGCAGCTGACCCAGGGCACCGGCCCGGGCGGGGCCGAGACGGCGTACACGTACGACGGGAACGGCAACCGGCTCACCGGCGGCGCCGCGTCCTACCGGTACACCAGCGCGAGCAGCCTGGCCCAGGTCACCACCGCGGCGGGCACCCAGGTCGGCTACACCACCAACGGCAGCGGCCTGCGGCAGACCCGGACGGTGGGCGGCACCACGGAACGCTTCGTCTGGGCGGCGCTCGACGACCTTCCGGTGCTGCTCGACGACGGCACCCACCTGTACCTGTACGGCCCGGGCAGTACGCCGTACGCCCAGGTCAGCCGCGACGGCACGGTGGAGTACCTGCACCAGGACCGGCTCGGCTCGGTCCGGCTGATCACCGGCAGCACCGGCGCTGTCGTCGGCACCACCACGTTCGACCCGTACGGCAACCGGACCGTGCACACCGGCACGGCGGACAGCCGGATCGGCTACACCGGCAACTGGACCGACCCGGTCACCGGGCTGGTCTACCTCCGGGCCCGCGACTACGACCCGGCCACCGGCCAGTTCGTCAGCGTGGATCCGCTGGTGGACGTCACCCGGCAGCCGTACTCCTACGTCGAGAACAACCCGCTGCTGATGGCGGACCCGACCGGTCTGTGCGGATTCTGGTGCCACGTCGGCACCGGCACCGGCATCGCCGTGGTGGTCGTGGCGGCGGCCGCGGTGGCCTGCGCCATCGCCGAGCCGTGCGGCGCGATCGCGCTGGGTGGCCTGGCGGTCGGCGAGGGGCTGGCTCTGGCCGGCGGTGTCGCGGTGTCCGGTGCGGCGATCGAGGCGGGCGCGGGAGCGATCGCGCTCGGTGCGGGAGCCGGTGCGATCAGCGGCCTCTGGGAGTCCCGGGGCTCGCAGTGGCGGGACCACGACGGAGACGCCAACGACTGCCCGCAGCGCCGCGGCACCAAGGGCAAGTCACACCGTGGTGGCAAGAAGAGCGACCGGGACAACTGGTTCGGTTATGACAAGGACCGGGAGTTCGTCAAATGGGTTCATCGCGTCGGTAAGAAGGCTGAGAATGGCGGCGACGACATCGACACCATCGAGGACATGAAGCGGATCTTCGACCGCTGGGTCCAGCTGGGGAAGCCGAAGGTGAAATGAGCGCTCTCGAAGAGGTGCCGGTGACCGCACTGGTCGATCGGCTGGACGGCTCGGACCGGGACACCGTCGTCGACGCGGTCGATGAGCTCGGCCGGCGGCGGGCCACCGAGGCGGCGCCCCGCCTGCTGGAGCTGCTGCGCCTGACCCCGGATGCGGCGGTGCGCAACGCCACCGCACTGGCACTGTCCGACATGGTGGTGCCGGAGGCGTTCGACGCGATCGTCGAACTCCTGCGGGACCCGCGCACGGAAGGGCGCCGCGGCACCTTGCTCTACGCGCTCGACCCGTACGACTGCGCACCGATCCTGGAACTGCTCGTCGACCTGGCCCTGACCGGCGGTTACGAGGTGAGAATGTCCGCGCTCGGCCTGCTCAGCGGCGTCGAGACGGACATCGACGAGCCGACCTGGGAACGGCTGAGCAGCCGGCTGGAGGCCGCGGCCGCGACCGCGGACGACGAGCGGCGGGCCGAGGTGATCGACCCGCTGTACGAGTTGTTCGACTGAGCACGCCGGCCGGCCGGGTCCGGGTGGTGGCAACCGCCACCGCCCGGGCCCGGCCGCTGTCGTTCACGGCCCGGTGCGGGGATGGGGCAGGCCGGGCGGGTGCAGCAGGGACCGGACAACGTCGGCGTAGCGGCCGGCGTGGTGCCGCCGGGCGAACGCCTCGGACCGGGCCGACTGGGCGGCGTAGCGCTGCGGGCTGCGGTGCAGGCGGCGCAGGGTCCGCGGCAGCTCGGACGGGGCACAGTAGACGGCGGCGGGGCCGTATTCCGGTTCGCGGTCCGGGGGCAGGAGCACGACGCAACCGGCGGCCAGCGGGGCCAGCAGGGTCGCCGGGGGGTCGGTGAAACCCAGGTAGAAGTCGAGCTGGTGGAGGAAGGCTCGGGGGGTGACGTCGCCGGGCTGGTAGATCAGCCAGTGCGGGGCGGGGGAGGGGAGGGGCTCGGCGGTGCGGTGCAGGAGGCGTACGTCAAAATCGGCGGACGCGGGCAGGGACCGCACCGGGTCGTGGTCGTCGGTGAGGTAGCGGCCGAGAATCGGCCGATCCGGGGACGGGCGGCGAGGCGCGGTCCGCCACCGGCGGACGTCCACCGTGCACGGCAGCGACCTGAGCTCGGGCTGGACGCCGAACAAGCGGCGCGCCGCGCCCGCACACGCCTCGGCCGCCGTCGACCAGGCGGGATCCTCCTCGATCACCACCCGGCCGGCGCGGACGGCGCTCGGCAGGCCGGTGGCGAAGGCCAGCGTCGCGGGGTCGCGGACCAGCAGGAGCGCGGTGTGCACCGGGTCGGTGAGCTGGATCTGGGTGACCGACCCGGTGTTGATCAGACGCTGGACGTCCGGGGCCAGGTTGTCGGTGGCGGCGCCGAGGACGGGCAGGTGCAGCAGGCCCAGCGAGGCGTGCGGGAGCAACGACCGGACCGCGGTGACGTGCTCCGGGTCGGTGAAGTCGGCGGCCAGGACCAGGTCGAAGGTGGCGGCCGACGGGGTGACCTCGGCGAGGCGGCGAGGGGCGGCGAAGGCGCGCTGCCGCGGGGTGCGCGGGCGGACGGCCGGTTCGCGACCGGTGGCGACCCGGGTGTGCCAGGCCTGGAACGCGGAGAGGTACGCCCGCCGCGCCGGGTGCATCCAGCCCGCAGCCATGTCCGCACTGGACAGTGAGCTGCCGGAGAGCCGGATCAGGGCCAGCGTCTCGGCGCCCAGGTGCGGCACCGCGGGCCGGCCGAACACGGCGCGGGCCCGCTCGACGTATTCGGCGTCGGCACCCTTGCGGACGGTGTCCAGGTAGCCGAGCTTCCCCAGGGCGAGCGTCCGGCGCAGCATCAGCGAGGACAGGTTGTAGGAGCGGTGGTGCGGATGTCCCGGCCGGGTGATCACCAGGTCGCCGGTGACCCGCATCCCGGCCGAGGTCGTCGCGAAGACCGCGGGATCACCCAGGAGCGGGGCCACCTGACGTTCCAGCCGCAACGGATGCGACCAGTCATCCGAATCCTGAAACGTCACGAAGTCACCGGTTGCGGCGTCCAGACCGGCGTTGCGGGCCAGATAGGTCCCCCCATTGGTGCCGAGCCGCAGCACCCGGACCCGCGGGTCCAGCGCCGCCGCCTCGTCCAGGATCGCCGTCTCCGGCGACCCGTCGTCGACGATCAGGATCTCCTGGTTCGCCCAGCTCTGCGCGATCAGCGACCGGATGGTCACCAGCAGCGCCGCCCCCGGCCGGTAGGTGGTCACGATCGTGGTGATCCGGTGTTCGTCGTCGACCCGGTCCACCGTCCCCGGCGCGATGCGGTCGAACCGCGGCCCGTCACCGTCCGTCAGGCGGATCCCCGGCGCCGGCAGCAGGCTGTTGAACCGGGCCAGCCACTCGTCCGGCTCGGCCAGGTCCACGGCCAGCGCCTGCCGGATCGGCTTCGCCACCTTCGGATATCGAGCCAGCAGGTCGGCGGCCCGCCCGGCCGGGAAGGCCAGCTGCGCGTGCAGCCCCTGGTGCTCGGGTGCGATCGCGGCCGGTCCGTGCGCCCGCAGCAGCCCGTCGAACAGCGCCAGAGCGTCCGCGCGGTCCTCCGGCTCCAGGTCCTGGGTGGCGATCGCCCGGGCCAGCTCGCCGACCGCGTACGGGTTCAGCTCGGCGAGCACCGGGCGGCCGGCGCGGACCGCGGTGAGCAGGCCGTCCAGGTCGGTGATGCCCGCGGCGTACGCGAGAAGCACCCGGGCGTCGGCGGACCGTGCCTGGATCGCGGCCGTCGCGGGACCGGCCGGCCCGGTTCGGCGCAGCGCCCGTAGATGCCGTTCGAGCAGGGCGGATCCGTACGAGGCCGGGGTGATGTGCGTGCGCATGGTCTGCCCAACGCCCCGCCCCGCACCGGCGTGACGTGATCGCCTCGCGGGTCGTTGTGCCCGGCGGAGAACCCGGTCGTCGAGCAACGGAGTACACGATCATGACCGCGACCGTCCATGACGTGGCGATCCTCTCGGACTTCCGGTACCCGGGCGGGAACTCGGCGGCCATCGCGGCCGAGGTGCGCGCCCAGGCCGAGGCCGGGTTGCGCACGATCCTGGTGCACGTGCCGTCCCCACACAACCGGGACGGGCTGCCGTTCAGCCCGCGGATCGCCGATCTGCTCCGCGACGGGCTGGCCGAGCTGGCCACCCCGGACGCCGCGGTGAACGCCCGGCTGCTGGTGATCCGCCAGCCGCGGATCTTCACGGCCGACCTGGCCGTGGTGCCGCGGGTGCACGCCGAGCACACCGTGATGGTGCTCAACCAGGCGCCGGGGGACGCGGCGGATCCGGCCCGGTACTACGACTTCGCCGAGGTGCGGGACCGGATCGAGCTGTATTTCGGGCCGGCGGTGGAGTGGGCGCCGATCAGTCCGCAAATCCGTGGGATGCTGCCCGATTTGTCGGATGAAGACTGGCATGAGATCATCGATGTGTCCGAGTGGGCGAGGCCTCCTCTGCCCCAATCGGATTTTCCGGTTATCGGGCGTCATGGGCGTGCAGATGCGGTGAAGTGGCCCCGCACTCCTGAGGATATTCTCCAGGCTTATCCCGAAAAATCGGATATTAAGGTACGCGTAATGGGCGGTGGTGAGATCGCCACCCGTCTCCTCGGCCGGCACCCCGCCAACTGGGAAGTCATCCCCTTCGGCGGCGAACAGCCGGTGGACTTCCTCCGCACCATCGACTTCTTCGTCTACTTCCACGACCCGGACCTGGTCGAGGCATTCGGCCGGACCATCCTTGAGGCGATGGCCGCGGGCGTCCCGGCGATCGTCGGCGAGCACTTCCGGCCGATCTTCGGCGACGCGGCGCTCTACACCACGCCGGCCGGGGTGGAGCCGCTGGTCCGCGAGCTCTGGGCGGATCGGGAACGCTACCGCGAGGTGGCCGCGCGGGCCCGGGAGTTCGTCGAGACCCGGTACGGCGTCGCCTCCCACCTGGCCCGGCTGGCCGCCCGCGGCGCCGGCGCCAAGCCGGCCGCGCACCGCGCCCCGGCACACGTCCGCCGTGACCCCGCGCCCCGGCCCCGACCGGTGCTGATGCTCAGCGACAACGGCGCCGGCCTGGGGCACCTGTCCCGGCTGATGGCGATCGGCCGGCGGCTGCCGGAGAGTCATCCCGCGGTGATCGCGACCCAGTCGTACGGCGCCTCGGTCGCCCACCGGGAGGGCTTCCTCACCGAGTACCTGCCGTCCCGGGCCGTGCTCGGCCTGCCCAAGCAGCGCTGGGCCGGTTTCCTCCAGTCGCGCCTGGAGCACCTGGTCGACCTGCACCGCCCGGCCGTGGTCGCGGTGGACAGCGTCCCGCACGAGGGCATCGTCGCGGCCGCCGCGGCCCGCCCGGACGTCACCTGGGTCTGGGTGCGCCGGCCGATGTGGCGCCGGGAGACCGGCGCCGAGTGGATCGCGAGGCGCGGGGCGTTCGACGGCATCCTGGAGCCCGGCGAGTTCGCCGCCCCGGCCGACGAGGGGCCGACCGTGGCCGACCGGGCCGGCGTGCACCCGGTCGACCCGATCATGCTGCTGGACCGCTCCGACCTGGTCGGGCCGGACGAGGCGCGGGCCGTGCTGGGGGTCGAGGAGGGCCGTCCGGCCGCGCTGCTCCAGCTCGGCGCCGGGAACATCAACGACATCGCGTCGCCGGTCGGCCGGATCGCGAAGCACCTGCGCGAGGCCGGTTTCCAGGTGCTGCTCGCCGAGTCGATGATCGCCACCGAGCCGATGCCGCCGGTGCCCGGCGCGCGCGTGGTCAAGGTGTACCCGATCAGCCGATATCTGCGCGGTGTGGACCTGGTGGTCGCCGCGTCCGGATACAACTCGTTCCACGAGCTGCTCGCCTTCCAGGTGCCCACCGTGTTCGTGCCGAACCGGCAGACGTCGCTGGACGACCAGGTGGCCCGGGCCCGGTTCGCCGCGACGACGGGGGCGGCGCTCTGCGTCGAGGACCCGGAGAGCGACGAGCTGGACCGGGTGCTGGCCGAGGCGGTGCGGCCGGAGGTACGTGCCCAGCTCGCCCGGCGGTGCGCCGAGGTCGGGTTCGGCAACGGGGCGGAGGCAGCGGCGCGCTGGCTGGCGGGGCTGGCTGCGGAGAACGTACGAAGCGGAGCGTGAACATGTCCGACTTATCAGTTAAGCCGGAGTTTGAGAAGTTGCAGTGGGAGGTCGCGGCGCTGACCGGGCGGATGCGCTCGGTGGAGCTGGAACGGGACTCCTGGCGGGCCCGGTGCGAGCGGCTGACCGAGCAGCGGGACCGGGAACGGGAGAAGAGCAAGCGGTTGCGCAGCAGCGGGTCGTACCGGCTGGGGCGGGCGCTGGTGTCGTTCGTGAAGGATCCGGTGCGTACCTCGCCGCGGCTGGTGAAGGGTCTGGCGCGACGGCTGCGGCCCCGGCCCGGCGGGGGGTCGGTGGTACCGGAGCAGGTCACCCGGCAGCAGCCGGCCGCGAAGCGGCGGCCCGCCCACCTGTACGTCGCGATCGGCCTCGACCACGACGCGCTGCGCGACTTCCTGGTCACCGTGAACCAGCGCCTGCTGGTCACGCCGGACCACCGGCCGGTGGTGCTCACCGACGACCCGGCGTTCTCGCTGCTGCGCAAGCTCGGCGTGCTGCTGGAGTACCTGCCGGACCGGGCCACCTGGGAGCGGCACCGGCCCGACCGGGCCTGGGACGACCTGCTCGCCGAGCGGCTGGCCCAGCTGTGCCGGGATCACGCCACCGAGCGGACCGTGGTGGTGGACCGGCAGCACCCGCCGGCCCTCGCCGACCTACTCGAGCTTCGGTAGCGCCGCGTCCAGCAGGGGCGCGACCGTCTGGGCATATGTCGTGGTCAGGTGGTTGGAGTCCCGGTAGGCCAGCACGTTGCCGATGATCGGCGGGCAGAAGTCCGTGCAGAGCCACGGGACCGGGTCGATCACGGTGACGCCGGTCAGGCCGTGGACGGCGATCCGCTGCGCGGGCCCGCGCAGGGCCGCCGAAGCGTTCTTCCCGCAACGGTTGACGCGCTTCAGGCGGGCCTGCCGGGCCACGCACACCGGGACCCGCTCGGCGAAATAGGGCGTGTCGACGATCAGCGCGACCTTGCCGCCGACCGCGGCCGCGGTCCGCTGCCAGGCCGCCCGCCACTGGGTGGCCTCATCGGTACGCGTGTCCACCGGCCGATAGTTGAAGCTCGACCCGATCACCACGAGCGCCGGGCGCAACGCCCGGATCCGGGCCACCGCCGACGCGTGGAACGCGGCGCACTCGGTGTACTCCCGCTTCAGTCCGTCGTGCCAGAGCCGCAGGTCGGCCGCCGAGCAGGACGACTTGCTCAGCGACACCAGCCGCCAGTGCCGCCGCTTCGCGATCCGGTCCAGGGCCGGGAACCACTGCGCCGCGTGCGAGTCGCCGTAGAGCACCACGGTGGTCGCCGCGGTGGGGTCGCCGTAGAAGCAGCCGGCCGGCGCGACCGTCACCGGCGCCTCGACGTGGCACCCGTCCGCCCACACCCGCGCCTTGTCGGCGTTCACCCGGGCCAGCGCCGGCGCCAGGTTGCCGGGCAGCTCCCGGATCTGGCGACTGGCCCGGACCGCGTGGGTGATCACCGCGTACGGGTCGGCGGCGCGCGCGGTCGCCGTCCGCAGATCCCGGATCGTCGCGCCGGCCGGCACCGGGTGCGGCAGCAGCGCGATGGTGACCGCGGTGGCGGCCACCGCCCCGGACAGCCCGGCGCCCAGGCCGAGGGCCCGGGCGGGACGCAGCCTTAGCCGCGGGTGGTGCCGCAGCGGGTTCTCCACCAGGTGATACGTCACCCAGGCCAGGCCCAGCGCGGCGACCGACAGCAGCAGCCCGAGCGGCACCGACGGGTCGAGGCCGAGCGCGGCCGGGGCGATCAGCAGCACCGGCCAGTGCCAGAGGTACCAGCCGTAGGAGAGCCGCCCGACGGCCTGCAACGGCCGGGCCGCGAGCGGCCGGAAACCGCCGATCAGCACGGCCGCGGCGCCGGCGACGGGCAGCAGGGCGAAGAAGCCGGGGTACGCCGTGCCGTCGTCGAACCACAGCGCCGCCCCGAGGATCGCGGCCAGCCCGGCCCCGCCGAGCCAGGCGCTCCGCAGACGCGGGGCGAAGATCGCGATCAGCGCACCGGCACCCAGCTCCCACGCCCGGGTGTGCGGGCCGAAATACGCCCACGGAGCCGACCGCCCGGTCTCCACCACCGCGGCCGCGAACGAGGCGGCCACCAGCCCGGCGAGCACCGGCTTGCGTCGCGGCAGCATCAGCAGCAGCGGCCAGAACAGGTAGAACTGCTCCTCCACCGCGAGCGACCAGAAGTGCTGGAACGGCGACGGCGGCGCGTCCGCGTTCAGGTAGTCCGTGCCGGTGACCGCGAACCGCAGGTTCGCCACGTACCCAGCGGCCGACAGCGCGTCCTTGGCCAGCTCGCCCAGCCGGATCGCGGGCAGCCACAGCCGGGCCGCGAGCAGCGTGGTGACCAGCACCAGCGCGGCGGCCGGCAGCAGCCGCAGGGCCCGCCGGGCGTAGAACCGGCGGATCGACACCCGGCCCGACTCGGCCGCCTCGCGGCTCAGCAACGAGGTGATCAGGAAGCCGGAGATCACGAAGAAGACGTCCACGCCGACGTAGCCGCCCGCGGCGAACGGCACCCCGGCGTGGCCCAGCACGACCAGGAGCACCGCGACCGCGCGCAGGCCCTCGAGATCGGGACGGAAGTTCGGCGAGAGGCTCATCGCCCTCTAACGCGCGGCCCCGCGATCGGGTGTCGGCCTGTCCGGTGCGTCGCAACCCGACACCGGTGGGGTCGTTGCCCTTGATGTGACAGCCCCGACGCTGAGTGCCAGCCCGCCGCGACCGGTGACCCACCGGGATCCGGCGGAGCCTCGGCCCTGGCGGACCGTCTGGCGCGGCATCGCGCTGCGCTGCGTGCTGGTGCCGCTGGTCGTGCTGTCCCCGCTGGTCGCCCTCCAGCCCAGCGCCGACCACCGGTTCAACGTGTACGCCAACGGCGCCCGCTACCTGTACCGCCCGTGGGAGCTGGCCGGCGAGGCGATCCGCTCGGTCCCGCAGTACCTGGCGCTGGGCAACTTCCGCCCGCTCGGCCGGATGGTGGAGTGGCTGCTGGACGCCGTCACGTTCGCGCTGACCGACCTGTTCGGACTGCCCGCCAACATCTCGCTGCGGCTGGTCTCGTTCGCCGCCGCGATCGTGCTGACCCTGGCCACGGTGGTGCTGGCCGAGTGCGTGGTGAGCCGGGGCCGCCCGTTCGCCGGGCCGCCCTCGGCGGCCGCCGCGGTGCTGCCGTTCGCGGTCGGCGGGAGTTTCGTGGCGGCCGGCCGGACCAGCACCACGGTCCTCTTCGGCGGGCTCTACTTCGTCACCGCCGCTCTGGTGCTGCTGGTCGCCGCGGCCGCCGCCCGGACCGCGGGCCGGAACCGGCTGGGCGCCCGGCTCGGCGTGGCCACGGTGCTGCTCGGCGCGGCGCTGGCCGCCTTCAACGAGATGACCTGCCTGGCCGTGCCACTGGCCACCGTGGTGGTGCTGATCCGCGCCCGGTTGCTCGGCCTGTCCGGGCGGGAGACCGTGCGCGGCGCCGGGGCCCGGTTCGCCGCGCTGCTCTGGGCCGGCTTCCTGCCGGTGGCCGTGCCGGTGCGGGCGATCATCGCGGCGCAGTGCGCGGACGGCTCCTGCTACTCCGGCTCCGACGTGGCCCCGGCCGGCGCCTTGGGCGCGCTGCCCAACCGGCTGACCTCCTGGCTGCCGCCGATGACCTGGCAGCGTGCCACCGAGGGCCCGTACGGCCACACCGTCACCGCCGCGCTGCTGGTCGCGCTGGTGGTGCTGCTCCCGCTGGTCCGTCGATTCTGGAGGGACCTGCCGCACTGCGACACCCCGGACCGGCGGCAGGCCGGTGCGCTCGCCGCCACCGGGTTCGCCACGCTGCTGCTGACCGCCACGATGGGCGCGCTCAACCTCCAGGTGCAGCGGCTCGCCGCGGCCGGCTGGTGGGGCCTGGGCTGGCGGGACAGCGCGCTGGCCGGCGCCGCCGGTGGGCTGCTCACCGTGGCGCTGCTGACCGGACTGTTCGCCCGTAGCCACCGGACCGCCCGCACGCACCGCCTCGGCACGCTCGCCGGCGTGCTGCTGCTGGTGATCGTGGCCGCCGTCGCGACCAGCGCGAACCGCGACTACCGGGCGTCCGCGGCTGCGGAGAAGCCGCCGTTCGTGCACGACCGGGTGGCCCAGGAGATCGTCGACTTCGACCGGTCCGCGGCCGGTGACGCCCGCCGCTGCGCGCTGCGCGACCAGTTCCGCTCCGCTCTGCCCCGAGACCGCCGGACCGGGTATCCGCCCGAGATGCGCCGCTTCGACCAGGCCGTCGACACCGCCACCCGCCGGTTGGCCGGCCGCCCGTTCTGCACGGAGGCGCCATGACCGAACTGATCTCGGTGATCGCCCCGGTCTACGACGAGAGCCCGGCGTGGACCGGTGGCCCGGTCGCCGAGGGGGGTGCCCGGGACGACGGCCGGCCCGGACCGGATACGGTCGCTCGATGTCCCGGAACAGTGGGTGGAGCAGCGTTCAGCCGATCCTGCGTGATCCCCGGTTGCTGCGTCTGGTCCGATATGGAGTGAGTGGCGGAGCCAGCGCACTCACCCATTTCGGCGTCGGCCTGCTCGGCGTCCACCTGCTGCACCTGCGACCGGTGCTCGCCTCGACCGCCGGCTTCGTCGCCAGCATCGTGGTCTCCTACGTGCTCCAGCGCTGGTGGGTCTTCCGCTCCACGGCCGGCCACGCGATCGCCGGCACCAAGTTCCTGATCGTCACCGCGGTCGCCTTCACCATCAACACGGTGGTGCTGTGGCTCGGCACCGAGGTCTTCGCGGTGCCCTACCCGATCGTCCAGCCGATCGCCCTGACCCTGATCCCGCTGGTCAACTACTTCCTCAACTCCCGCTGGACCTTCGCCACCCGCTGACCACCGCCCGCCGCTCCCGAGCCACGGCGTCCCCGCTCACCGTCGCAGCCGCCGCTCGCAGCCCCGGCTTGCGCCGAGGGCCCGAAAGCACGACGCACAACGGCCGGGCTGGCCCTGGTGGCCCTGTCCCGTGCCTGGACAGGGCCCTGAGTGCCAGCCCGTGACTGTCCGGCTGGTCCTGGTGGCCCTATCCCGTGGCGGGACGGGGCTCTGAGTGCCAGCCCGTGACTGTCGAGCTGGTGCTGGTGGCCCTATCAACACGCGGGATAGGCCTCTGAGCGCCAGCCCGTGACCGTCCGGCTGGTCCTGGCGGCCCTTTCAAGAGGCGGGATAGGGCCACCAGGGCCAGCCCGGGGTTTGATCTCCGGAACCACCCACGGACAGTGAAGGAGGCAGCGATCGCCCTGGACGCGCCAGCGGCCAGATCGCTGCCTCCGGCCCGCGCGGGAGCATGCGATCCGCACCCCGCCGGGCCCGCGTACATGAAGAATGTGATCGTCAGAGCCGGTGTGCTTCGCGGATCGTGGTGACGCCGCGGGTGTCGAAGAAGCGCTTGGCGATCCTCGCGAGGTGGTCGGCGTCGTACTCGCGGTGGTTCTGGACCAGGATGACCAGGTCGGCCGAGGCGACCGCGGACTCCAGGTCGTCGACGCGGGAGACCGGCACCCCGGCGACGTCCCAGGTGCGCACGTGCGGGTCGTGATAGGCGACGGTCGCGCCGAGCGCGGCCAGCTGCCGGGCCAGCGGGGTGGCCGGCGACTCGCGCTGGTCGGCGATGTTCGCCTTGTAGGTGATGCCCAGCAGCAGCACGGTCGCCCCGCGGACCGCCTCGCCGTCGGCGTTGAGCAGGTTCTGCGCGCGCCGGGCCACATACGCCGGCATGGTCGCGTTGATCTCCTGGGCCAGCTCGACGAAGCGGAACGGGTAGCCGAGCTTGCTGCGCACGTTGTGGCTGAGGTAGTTCGGGTCGATCGGGATGCAGTGCCCGCCGACGCCCGGCCCGGGGTAGAACGCCTGGAAGCCGAACGGCTTGGTGGACGCCGCGTTGATCACGTCCCAGAGGTCGATGTCCAGCTCGTGGCAGAACCGGGCCATCTCGTTGACCAGCGCGATGTTGACGTGCCGGTACGTGTTCTCCAGCAGCTTCGCGGTCTCCGCCTCCCGGGTGCCGTGGGTGCGCACCACCTGCTCGATGAACCGCCCGTAGAACCCGGCCGCCGCGTCCGTGCAGGCCGCGGTGTACCCGCCGACCACCTTCGGCGTGTTGTGCGCGCCGTAGGACGCGTTGCCCGGGTCGATCCGCTCCGGGGAGAACGCCAGGTGGAAGTCGATCCCCGCGGTCAGTCCGGAGAGCTGTTCGAGCAGCGGCCGGACCACGTCGTCGGTGGTGCCCGGATACGTCGTCGACTCCAGCACCACCAGCATGCCGGGGCGCAGGTTGCGGCCGATCGAGCCGGTCGCGCCGGTGACCGCCCGCAGGTCCGGCCCGTCGCCCTCGGAGAGCGGGGTGGGCACGCAGATCACCGCGGTCCGTGCGTGCGCGATCTCGGTCTCGTCGCTGGTCGGCCGGAACCCGCCGGCCAGCATCTCGGCGATGTCGGCGTCGCTCAGGTCGTCGACGTGCGACCAGCCGTTGCCGAGCGCCTTGACCACGGCCTCGTCGACGTCGAAGCCGAGCACCGACAGCCCGGCCCGGATGGCCTGCTGTGCCAGCGGCAGCCCGACATATCCCAGGCCGAGGATGACCACGTCGTAGCTCACGGGAATCTCCTAGTGATGTTGGTGGATCAAGCAGCCGGCGGGAGGGCCAGCGCTCCGGCGGGGTGCTGCCGGGGCGAGATGAGGTGCGGCACCCGCGTCTCGAACGGCGAGGCGAACGGCAGGTACGCCGGCAGGAAGTCGGCCAGCAGCGCCTCCTGCTCGGCCACCGCGGCGCCCGCGGTGTCCACGTCGTTCAGGCAGAACGCGTCCACGTTGCGCGAGCGCAGCAGCCGGGCCAGCCGGTACGGCGTGACCGGGTCGGCCAGATCGGTGTACTTGTAGCGGAGCGCCCCGGGGGTGGCCAGCCCGGTCAGGTAGGCGTAGTACTGCTGGAGCGAGGAGAGCAGCGACACGTCGTCCGGGTGGCGGAACTGGTGCTCGGCGGTCGCGCGCAGCGGCTCGGCGAACCGCTCCTCGATCTCCTCCAGCACGCTGCGCCGGGACGGGTGCGGCGCGTGCATCATCTTGCGGGTCAGCACCCGGCCGAAGGTCTTCTCGATCAGCCGCCGGTTGTTCTTCGCCGCCGAGTCGGCCGGCCGGTCGCCGGGCCCGCGCGGGGCCAGGTCGACGTGCGCCGCGGACGGGAAGAACTTGGTCAGCCCGCCGGCGGTGAAGAACAGGTCCGGGGTGACCGGCCGGCCCAGGATCACGTCGTCGTTCAGGTAGAGGAAGTGCTCGGCCAGCCCCGGGATCCGGTGCAGCTTCGACTCGATCGCCTGCGAGTTGAAGGTGGGCAGCCGGCCCGAGTCGCCGAAGATCTCCCGGTGGCTGACCACGGTCAGCCGCGGATGGTTGCGGTCCAGCCAGGACGGCGTCTGATCGTCGGTGACCAGGAAGACGTGCCGGACCCAGGGCGCGAAGTAGTGCAGCGCGCGCATCGAGTAGCGCAGCTCGTCCCGGCTGATCCAGCGCGAGTCGTTGGCCGCCTGCCCGTTGATCTCGCGCACCCACGGGTTCTCCGCCAGCGCCCGCGCCTTGCGCCGCTGCCAGGCCGGGTCGCCGCCGTCCACCCAGGTGTAGACCACGTCGATCGGGAAACCGATCCGGTCCGGGCCGACCGCCGTGAAGGTCCGCCGGGTGCGGTACCCGGTGACGTCGTCCGGCGCGCAGAACGCGCCGAAGGCCGGCTCCGGGGCGGTCACCACCGGATCGTCGGCCGGGATGACGTCGGCGACCGGGTTGCGGCGCGGAGCCACCAGTCCCCGGCTCTCGGCCCGCCAGAACTCGACCTCGCAGGCGTGTTCCGGGCCGAGCACCAGGCTGCCACCGGGGTCGGCGACCGGCCAGCAGGCGGCCACCACCCGGTCCTCGCGCCCCTTCGGGCCGCTGCGGCGGACCATTCCGCGGTCGCGGTTCGCCGCGCCGGCCAGGATGCTCATCACCAGGTCGCGATCGGTTTCCGGTACGCCCACAGCGGTCCGCCCCGGCTCGGCGGCGGGCACCCGGAACCAGTCGACCCCGGCCAGGTCCAGCGCCTCGGTGACCCGGTCCAGGTTGGCCCGGCGCACCTCGGCCGGGCTGCTGACGGTCACCACCCGGGCCCCGAACCGTCCGTGCGGGGTGCGCACCCGGATCACCCGCCCGGCCGCCGCGGGCCGGTCCCGCCGCGCCGGGCCCAGCGGCATCAGGGCCCGGGTCAGCCGGAGCCGTCGTTCCGGCGCGATGCGGGGCAGGACCCTGCTCTCGGCCGTCTGGAAGATCCGTCGCCGGACCGGCCAGGGCGCCCGCCGGAGAAGCCGCCGCAGGGTCACGCCCTCGTCCTTTCGCCGCACGTCCACCCGAGCCTTAACGGCACGGTTGAGAGGGAAGTTGCGGTCTATGCCCTTAAGCGGCGTTATACCCCGGTTACGCCCTCTCGGGGGTTATCCGGAAAATCCCACCCCTAGGGGAACGTCTCAGGGGCTCGGCCGATGCGGGGCGTTGCGCGGGCGGGGCATGGTGGAAGGCAGTCGAAGAGCGGGAGGCTCGGGATGGGCAAGGCAGTGATGTACGTGCTGGCGCTGATCGGCGGCGTGGTCGTGGTGAGCTGGGTGGCCCACGCGCTGTTCGGAGCGTTCTTCTACCTGATCGCGGCCGCGCTCGTGGTCGGCGGCGGGCTCTGGCTGTACGGAAAGGTGAAGAAGGAGATCGCCCCGGGGACCCGTACCCAGCGGCGGATCGAGGCGGCGACGAAGACGTACCGGATGCGGAACCGGTGAGCCTTCACCGCTACAGCTAGGCTTGCGGTCTACGCCTCCACCACCGACCAACGGGAAGTCGCACCGTGTTTGACACCCTGAGTGACCGCCTGTCCGGGATCTTCACCAAGCTCCGCGGCAAGGGCCGGCTCACCGATGCCGACATCGACGCCACCGCGCGCGAGATCCGCCTCGCGCTGCTCGAGGCGGACGTCGCGTTGCCGGTGGTCAAGGCATTCATCGCCAACCTCAAGGAACGGGCTCGGGGCGCCGAGGTCTCCCAGGCGCTCAACCCCGCACAGCAGATCATCAAGATCGTTCACGAAGAGCTGATCAACACGCTCGGTGGCGAGGGGCGGCGGCTGGTCTTCGCCAAGCAGCCGCCCACCGTGATCATGCTGGCCGGTCTCCAGGGCGCGGGTAAGACCACGCTCGCCGGCAAGCTCTCCCGCTGGCTCAAGGGTCAGGGCCACCAGCCGCTGCTGGTCGCCGCCGACCTCCAGCGGCCGAACGCGGTCAATCAGCTCCAGGTGGTCGGCGGCCGGGCCGGCGTCGACGTCTACGCGCCGGAGCCCGGCAGCGGCGTCGGCGACCCGGTCAAGGTCGCCAAGGACTCGATCGAGGTCGCCAAGCGGACCGCCAAGGACATCGTCATCGTCGACACCGCCGGACGTCTCGGCATCGACGAGGAGATGATGCAGCAGGCTCGCGACATCCGGGACGCGGTCGGCCCGGACGAGGTGCTGTTCGTCATCGACGCCATGGTCGGCCAGGACGCGGTGCAGACCGCGGAGGCCTTCCGGGACGGCGTCGGCGTCACCGGCGTGGTGCTCTCCAAGCTCGACGGCGACGCCCGCGGTGGCGCCGCGCTCTCCGTCCGGCACGTCACCGGCCAGCCCATCCTGTTCGCCTCCACCGGTGAGAAACTGGAGGACTTCGACGTCTTCCACCCGGACCGGATGGCCAGCCGGATCCTCGGCATGGGTGACGTGCTGACCCTCATCGAGCAGGCCGAGCAGGCCTTCGACGAGGATCAGAAGGAGAAGATGACCAGCAAGCTGCTCGGTGGCGAGCAGTTCACGCTGGAGGACTTCCTGGACCAGCTGATCGCGGTCCGGCGGATGGGCCCGATCGCCAACATCCTCGGCATGATGCCCGGCATGGGCCAGATGAAGGACCAGCTGGCCGAGCTGGACGACAGCCACTTCGACCGGGTCACCGCGATCATCCGCTCGATGACGCCGAAAGAGCGCACCGAGCCGAAAATCATCAACGCGTCCCGCCGGCTGCGCATCGCCAACGGCTCCGGCGTCACCGTGATGGAGGTGAACCAGCTGCTCAACCGCTTCGCCGACGCGCAGAAGATGATGAAGCAGATGAGCGGCATGATGGGCCTGCCGGGCGGCCGCCGGTCGGCGACCAAGAGCTCGAAGAACAAGCGCAAGGGCAAGAACAACCGCCCGCGGACGGGTGGCGGGATGCCGGGCGGGATGCCTGCCGGATTCCCGGGCGGGATGCCGCAGCTGCCGCCGGGGATGGACCCGGGCGCGCTGGCCGGTGGTGGCATGCCGCCGGGCTTCAAGCTGCCGAAACTCGACTTCAACAAGCTGAACAAGCCGAAGGACGATAAGCGGTAACTAGGCATGGCGCATCTTGTCGCGGCGCTAGTATGGTTGGAGGCGATCCCATCAAGGAGGAGCCGATGACCGCTGCGCCGCACTTGAGCGAGCTTGCTGTGTTCGATCACCTGCTCGGACGAGACGACCTGACCGTCGACGACATCGCAGACCTTCCTGAGGATCTCCGATACGAGTTGATCGACGGAAGGCTCGCTTTGTCTCCTCATGTCCTGCCCATTCACAAGCAGATCGCACTAGAGATCGGCTACGCGCTCGACAAGCGTTGTCCGGACGGCATCCTGATCAATATGGAGCAGGCCGTCCTGCTTGACGAGTACAACGAACTGCGGCCTGACGTGGTGCTTGTCCGTGTGGAAGCGGCGCTTGGGCCCGTTAAATCAAGCGACGTTCCTCTGGTGGTCGAGATCATCCCGGAGATTTTGAAGAGGTCGATGGATGTCGACACCTTGAAGAAGTATGCGGATGCCGGGATCCCTTCCTGCTGGGTCGTTGATCTGCTGGCTCCGCGGGTGACGTTCACTCAGTTTCTGCTTGGTCCTGAGGGCGGATATCGGCAGGTGATGCAGACGGATCGAGAGGTGACCGTCGATCTTCCGTGGCAGGCCACACTTGACGTACCCGCATGGACGCGGCGGCGTGATCGTATCCGTGCGGTGGCCCGGCCGGACGTCTGAGGCGCTGATCCGGTAGGACTGTTCCCATGGCGTTGCATGTGCGTGGGGTGGTTCTGCCGGACGGTGAGGTTCGGGACCTCTGGCTTGTTGGGGACCGGGTCACTTTTGAACCGGTTGCTGACGCCGAGACGATCAGTGACGGCGGGTGGATCGTGCCGGGGCTGGTCGACGCGCACTGCCACCTCGGGATCGCCTACGGGGCGAAGCCGATCAGCGGGCTCGACCAGGCTCGTGAGCTGTCGCACATCGACCGGGACGCCGGGGTGCTGGCGCTGCGGGACGCCGGTTCGCCGTACCCGTACCCCGAATTGGACGACGAACCCGGAGTGCCCCGCCTCGCCCGCGCCGGGCGGCACGTCGCGGCCCCTCGCCGCTACCTGCGGGACATCGGCGTGGAAGTGGCCGCCGACGAGGTCGCGGCGGCGGTGACCGCGCAGGCCAAGGCCGGGACCGGCTGGGTCAAGCTGGTCGGCGACTGGATCGATCGGGAGGTCGGCGACCTGGCCCCGAGCTGGGACGCGGCGACCATGACGGCGGCGGTCGAGGCCGCCCACGCGGCGGGTGCGCGGGCCGCGGTGCACACGTTCTCCGAGGAGGGCGTGGAGATCATGGTGCGGGCGGGCGTGGACTCGGTGGAGCACGGCACCGGCCTGTCCCTGGACCTGATCGACGAGATGGCCCGGCGCGGGACCGCCCTGGTGCCCACGATGATCAACATCCGGACGTTCGGGAAGATCGCCGACCAGGCCCGGGAGAAGTTCGCCGGGTACGCCGACCACATGATCGCCCTGCGCGACAGGTTCCCCGAGGTGGTGCTGGCCGCGCACGAGGCCGGCGTCCCGATCTACGTGGGCACCGACGCGGGCGGCGGGATCCGGCACGGGCTGGCCGCCGAGGAGATGCTCTACCTGCACGAGGCCGGCATCCCGGCGGTGGACGTGCTGGCCGCCGCGTCCTGGCGGGCCCGGGACTGGCTCGGGTTCCCCGGGCTGGTCGAGGGCGGCCTGGCCGACCTGGTCGTCTACGACGCCGACCCGCGCGCCGACCTGCGCGTGGTGAAGGCGCCCCGCCGGATCGTGCTGCGGGGCGCCGTCATCCGCTGAGCCGCCGGGCGGTCAGCCGGGCAGGCTCCAGATCCGCAGCCCCTCGGCGACCGGGCAGGCCAGCCGGTCCGGGGTGCTGTCACACGGCCCGAGCTGCAACGGGATCTGGCCGAGCGGCTCGACGTGCCCGTCGGCGACCCGGATCCGTTCCACCGTTCCGGCCATCGTGACCCTCAGCAGCGTGTCCGTGGTGAGCCAGGTGACGTAGGTGTCCGGCGTGCGATACACGAACCGCCCGTTCTGGTCGTAGAGCTCAGTGATCCCCTCGCCGCTGGTCAGCACGTGCCCGGCGCGCGCGGAGATCCCGGCCATCGGGCGCGTGGTGAGGATTTCCCAGAGTCGCCGGCGGTCCTTCAGGTCGATCGCGACCACCCTGGTCCCGGTGCGGCTCCGGTCCAGCACGAAGAGTCGATCGAGATACATGTCGACCGCGTTCAGGGCGTGGCCGGGCGACCCGGTGTACACCACGGCCGAGTCGCCGGTCCGGAGATCGGTGGCGCGCACCTGGTAGGTCGTGCCGGTCGTCTCATGGGTGATCAGCCACCCGTTGTAGGCGAGCATCATCCCGTCGTCGGCCGGGGCGGGGACGGTCAGGCTCCGGGCCACCGTGCCGGTGCCGATGTCCACCACCCGGACCTGCCCCTTGCCGGTGACCTGGACCAGCCGGTCGTCGGTGCCGCCGTCCTCGCTCATCTGGTCCACCGAGTGGACGGCGATCGACCACACCGGCCCGCCGCCGAGCCCAGGCAGCGACCACCGCTGCGCGCCGCTGCGCCAGTCGAACGCCGCGAGCCCTCCGGTGTCCTTGGACCAGCGGACCAGGGCGCGGTGGTGCACCAGCAGCTCGTCCGGCTTCGCGACCGGCAGGTCCCAGAGCCGGTGGCCGTCGGCGGGGTCGTAGCCGGTGGCCGCCTGCCCGGTGCGCAGCACCACCGCCTCATCGGCCACTCGGAGGCGGGGGGTCTCGCCGGCCTCGCCCCGGTGCTGCACCGTCCACGCCTCGGCGCCCGTCGCCAGGTCGGCCGCGAGCACGTGCAACCCGCCACCGGGTCCCTGCCACAGGGTGAAGACCCGGCCGTCGTGCGCCATCGACGTCCAGGTGGTGAGCGTGCCGTCGAGCCCGATCGGCCGGCCGATCTCGGACAGCGTCCGGGTCGACGGGGTGACGGCCGGGGCCGTCGAGTGCCCGGACCGGTGCAGCAGCCCGCCGACTCCGGCCAGAACCAGGCACACCGCGACGGCAGCGATCGTGGCCTGGTTCCGGCTGCGCCGCTGCCCCCGCCGGCGCGCCTGCTCGGCGGGCGCGATCGGGATCGCGTCGGCCTGACAGCCGAGCGCCGTGAACAGGTCGTCGAGGTCAGTGGGCATCGGTCGTTTCCTCCGGGAGCAGGGTTGGTTCCAGCGAGCCGAGCGCCGTGGCGAGGCCGGCCCGGCCCCGGGACAGCCAGGACTTGACCGTGCCGACCGACGCGCCGGTCTCCACGGCGATCTCGGCGACCGAGCGGTCCAGCAGGTAGTGCAGGGCGAGCGCGTTGCGGTGCGTCACCGGCAGCGTCCGCAGCGCCCGGACCAGCAGGACGGTGTCCTCCGTGGGCGGGGCGACCGGTGGCCGCGGTCGCTCGGCCGCGGCGTGACTGCGGCGCACGAACAACCTGCGCCACCGGTCGGTGGAGAGCCGGTTCACCACCAGCCGCAGCCAGGCCTCCGGATCCTCGTACCCGGACACGTGCCGCCAGCGCTGCCAGGCCCGGGCGTAGGCCTCCTGCACCAGGTCCTGGGCTTCGCCGGGATCCCCGGTGAGCCCGTAGGCATATCGCATCAGCCGCCGGGACGTGTCCCGGTAGAACCCGTCGAAGTCCATTCATCACCCCGTTCGTCTCGTTGAGGGACACGGGAAGCCCACCCGGCGGGTTGCGGTCCGGTCACGACTAGGATGCGTGGTCATGGCTCGCGTGCTCACTCCCCGTGCGGAGGACTTCCCCCGCTGGTATCAGGACCTCATCGCCAAGGCGCAGCTCGCCGACAACGGCCCGGTGCGCGGCACGATGGTGATCCGGCCGGTCGGCTACGCCATCTGGGAGCGCATGCAGGCCGACATGGACGCCCGGATCAAAGAGCAGGGCGTGCAGAACGCGTACTTCCCGCTCTTCATCCCGGAGAACTACCTGCGCCGCGAGGCCGACCACGTCGAGGGCTTCTCGCCGGAGCTGGCCGTGGTCACCCACGCCGGCGGCAAGGAGCTCGCCGAGCCGCTGGTGGTCCGGCCCACCAGCGAGACCGTGATCGGCGAGTTCATGGCCAAGTGGGTCGACTCGTACCGTGATCTCCCCCTGCTGCTGAACCAGTGGGCCAACGTGGTGCGCTGGGAGCTGCGGCCGCGGACCTTCCTGCGGACCACCGAGTTCCTCTGGCAGGAGGGGCACACCGCGCACGCCACCGAGCAGGACGCGCGGGAGCACGCCCGGGAGATCCACAAGCACGTCTACCAGGCGTTCATGGAGGAGCTGCTGGCCATCCCGGTGGTGCCCGGCCGTAAGACCAAGGGCGAGCGGTTCGCCGGCGCGACCAACACGATGACCGTCGAGGCCATGATGGGCGACGGCAAGGCGCTCCAGATGGGCACCTCGCACGAGCTCGGGCAGAACTTCGCGAAGGCGTTCGACATCACGTACTCGTCGGCCGAGCGCACCGTCGAGCACGCCTGGACCACGTCGTGGGGCACGTCGACCCGCATGGTCGGCGGCCTGATCATGGTGCACGGCGACGACAACGGCCTGCGGCTGCCGCCGCGGCTGGCGCCGATCCAGGTGCAGATCATGGTGGTCAAGGCAGGCGAGGGCGTCGCGGAGGCCGCGGCACAGCTCCGCGAGGACCTCAAGACAGCCGGCGTACGCGTGAAGCTGGACGACCGTGCCGACATCCCGTTCGGCCGGCGCGCGGTCGACGCCGAGTTGCAGGGCATCCCGGTCCGCGTCGAGGTCGGCCCCCGTGACCTGGCCAACGGCAACGCGGTGATCGCCCGCCGGATCGACGGCTCGAAGTCGCCGGTCGCCCTGGCCGAGGTGGCCAACGCCGTGGTCGCCGCGCTCAAGGCGGACCAGCAGCGGCTCTACGACGACGCGCTGGCGTTCCGGGTGGAGCGCACCGTCGACGTGAAGACGCTGGGCGAGGCGATCGAGGCGTCGCAGACCGGCTGGGCCCGGGTGCCGTGGGCCGCCATCGGCGAGGCCGGGGAGAAGGAGGCGAACGGCAAGGCCGTCACGGTCCGCTGCCTCACCCGCGAGGACGGCAGCATGCCGGAGTCGGACGAGGAGCCGGGCCTGATCGCCTACCTGGGTCGTTCGTACTGAGCGTGAGCTTCGAACCGGGACGTCTGGTCCTGCACCGTGACACCCACCGTGGCCGGATCGCCTTCGTGCATCCCGGCCGGGTGGTCTCGGACGACGAGCGCGGGCTGCTCCTCTGGGTGGCCCGCGGCTCCACCATCGCGGTCGAGACGACGCTGGACGGGCGGTTCGCCCGGGACCTGCCGTCGTTCCTCGACTGGGCGACCGTCGCGAAGGCGCCACGGATCGCGACCTGGCGCGGGCCGGGCGTGTTGCGCCTGTTTCCGCCCGGGGCGAACCATTCGGTCTGGTGGTTCCGCGACGATCAGGGCGACTTCACCAACTGGTACGTCAACCTGGAGGAGTCGGCGATCCGCTGGGACGACGGCGAGGTCGCCGGGATCGACGTGATCGACCAGGACCTGGACGTCGTGGCCTACCCCGACCGGACCTGGCGGTGGAAGGACGAGGACGAGTTCGCCGAGCGGCTCGCCGCGCCCGAGCACTACTGGGTGCGTGACGAGGCCGAGGTCTGGGCGGAGGGCCGCCGAGTGATCAAGAAGATCGAGGCGGGGGAGTTCCCGTTCGACGGCACCTGGACCGATTTCCGCCCGGATCCGGCCTGGACGGCGCCGGCCGAGCTGCCGGCCGGCTGGGACCGCCCGGTGGAAGCAAGGACATAGCGGGGCCGGTTGGGCTTCCGGCCCTCCGGTCTGGCAGAATGGCTTGTTGGTATCCGGCATGTCGTGTGGCGCCCTCTAACCCCGCACGCACCGCCAATCCACGAGGCATCGGCCCCGCATCCCCACGCGGGTTCCGGTCGGCTCACCCACGCAGTCACCAGGAGCGAATACACCGTGGCCGTTAAGATCCGGCTCCTGCGGATGGGCAAGATCCGCAACCCGCAGTACCGCATCGTCGTCGCCGACTCGCGCACCAAGCGCGACGGCCGCGCCATCGAGTACATCGGCATCTACCAGCCGAAGGAACACCCCTCGGTGATCGAGGTCAAGTCCGAGCGCGTGCAGTACTGGCTCTCCGTCGGCGCCCAGCCGTCCGAGCCGGTGCAGCGCATCCTCGAGAAGACCGGCGACTGGCAGAAGTTCAAGGGCCTGCCGGCTCCGGCGCCGCTGCTCGTCGCGCCGAGCAAGCAGAGCCGCACCGAGGTCTACGAGGCCGAGGCGAAGGCCGCTGCCGGGCTCGCCGACACCAAGCCGGCCGCCACCCCGAAGAAGGCGAAGTCCGAGTCGAAGCCGGCCGCCGCTCCGGAGGCCGCCGAGGCCAAGCCGGCGGAGACCAAGGCCGCCGACCCGGCCGAGCCGAACCGTGAGGCTGTCGCCGAGACGGCTGAGGACCCGGCCGGTGCCGGCGCCGACGCGAACTGACGGGGCGCTCCGGCCCGCGCTGGAGCACCTCGTCAAGGGCATCGTCGACAACCCGGACGACGTCCGGGTCCGCCTGGTCGACTCGCGCCGCGGCAAGCGGCTCGAGGTCCGTGTGCACCCCGAGGACCTGGGAACGGTCATCGGGCGCAACGGGCGCACGGCCAAGGCGCTGCGTCAGGTGATCGGGTCGATCGGTGGGCGCGGTATCCGCGTCGACATCGTCGACGCGTACTGACTGAGCTTCCCGAAACGGCTTCGCCGTACTGCAAAAAGGGAGTTCTGATGGAGCTTCCCGAAACGGCTTCGCCGTCCCGCAAAAAGGGAGTTCAGGTGCTTCTCGTCGTCGGCCAGATCGGTAAACCGCACGGCATCCGGGGCGAGGTCTCGGTGGTCGTGCGGACCGACGAGCCGGAGGAACGCTTCACCGTCGGGTCGGTGTTCACCACGGAGGTCCCCCGGGACCGCCGGGTGAGCACCGGCCCGGCGGGCGCGTCCGCTCCGGGCGTCCGGTTCGAAGTTCCCAAGCAGCTCAAGCTCGAGTCGATCCGCTGGCATCAGGGCCGCGGCATCGCCGTGTTCGAGGGCATCCACGACCGCAACGTCGCCGAGGCGATGCGCGGCGTGTTCCTCCAGGTGGACAGCGCCGATCTGGCGCCCCCGGAGGACCCGGACGAGTTCCACGACCACCAGCTGATCGGGCTGCGCGTGGAGTCGCTCGACGGGTCCGCGCTCGGCACCGTGCAGCGCATCGAGCACGCCCCGGCCTCCGACCTGATCGTGCTGGCCAAGTCCGGTGGCGGGACCGCGCTGATCCCCTTCGTCACCGCGATCGTGCCGACCGTCGACATCGCCGGCGGCCGGGTGATCGTGGACCTCCCGGAAGGCCTCCTCGATCTGTGAAGGTCGACATCATCTCGATCTTCCCGGATTACTTCGCCCCGCTCGACCTCTCGCTGATCGGCAAGGCGCGGACCACCGGGACGCTCGATCTGTCCGTGCACGATCTGCGCACCTGGACCTATGACGTGCACCGGACGGTGGACGACAGCCCGTACGGCGGCGGCCCCGGCATGGTGATGCGCCCCGAGCCGTGGGGCGAGGCGCTCGACGCGGTCGTCACACCCGGGTCGACGCTGGTCATCCCGTCCCCGGTGGGCAAGCCGTTCACCCAGGCCGACGCGTACGAGCTGGCCGCCCTGCCGCACCTGGTCTTCGCCTGCGGGCGATATGAGGGCATCGACCAGCGGGTGATCGACGACGCCGCGGCGCGGATGCCGGTGCGCGAGGTCTCGCTCGGCGACTACGTGCTGTTCGGCGGCGAGGTCGCGGTCATCGTGATCATGGAGGCGATCACCCGCCTGCTGCCCGGGGTGCTCGGCAACGCCGACTCGCTGACCGAGGAGTCGCACGCGGCCGGCCTGCTGGAGGCCCCGGTGTACACCAAGCCGGCGTCCTGGCGGGACCGGGACGTTCCGGAGGTGCTGCGCTCGGGCGACCACGGGCGGATCGCTCGCTGGCGGCGTACCGAAAGTTTGTTGCGGACCGCGGCCCGGCGGCCGGACCTGTTCGCGGCCTACCCGCCGGAGAACCTCGACAAGAAGGACCGCAAGGCCCTCGACGAGGCCGGATTGGAGCTCCCGCCACCCGGTGTGGCAAAGTAGGGAGGTTGCCGTTTTCGCCCCGCGCCGTGGGGCGGAAGCGAGGACTCTCTGGAGTGATGGGGAGTCAGCAGTACCCGTCTGCGTCACCGAACTCACGGTGCGCACTAGTTATACGAGGATGCAGCGATGAACACGCTGGACGAGCTCGACGCCCAGTCGCGGCGCACCGACATCCCGGACTTCCGGGCCGGTGACACGCTCAAGGTGTACGCCCGGGTCGTCGAAGGTAACCGTTCCCGTGTCCAGGTCTTCCAGGGCGTCGTGATCGGTCGTCAGGGCTCCGGCCTGCGCGAGACCTTCAAGGTCCGGAAGATCAGCTTCGGCGTCGGTGTCGAGCGGACCTACCCGTTCAACAGCCCGGTGATCGACAAGATCGAGGTCGTCACCCGTGGTGACGTCCGCCGCGCCAAGCTCTACTACCTGCGTGAGCTCCGTGGCAAGAAGGCCAAGATCAAGGAGCTGCGGGAGAAGCAGTCCGTCTGAGCCTCTCAGATCCGGCACAGCCGCGAGGGCCTAGGCTGACGGCTGTGCCGGATGATGAACCATTTCAGTCCTACCGCTCGTAACTTTCCCTAGCCGGGAAACTCGGGCGGTAGTGCTGTATCCGGGGGCGGTTCGGCCGGAAGCGTCAGGAGATGCGAAGCGTGGATCCGATGGAAGGCTATCGTCCGACGGCCCGGCGGCGGTCGGTGCTGCGGCGCAAGGAGATGCCCCTCTGGCAGGAGCTCCCGCTGCTGCTCGTGGTCGCGTTCTGCCTGGCCGTGCTCATCCGCACCTTCCTGGTCCAGGCGTTCTACATCCCCTCCGGGTCGATGCAGAAGACGCTGGAACTCAAGGATCGGGTGCTGGTCAACAAGGTCGTCTACGACATGCGCGACCCGCTGCGCGGGGAGATCGTGGTGTTCCGCGGCACCGACAACTGGGCGCCGGAGACGACCGAGCCGGCCAGCAACACGTTCGGGGCGAAACTCGGCCGGACCATCGGTGACCTGGTCGGGGTCAGCCGCCCCGGGGAGCGCGATTTCATCAAACGGGTGATCGGCCTTCCGGGTGACAAGGTCGCCTGCTGTGACGACCAGGGCCGGATCACGGTGAACGGGGTGGCCATCGATGAGGCGTACATCGCCGACGGCTTCAACTCCGACCTGAGCCAGCCGCCGATCGCCGGTCAGTGCACCAGCCGGAAATTCGCCGAGATCACCGTGCCGGCCGGGCAGATGTTCGTGATGGGTGACCACCGCAAGGTCTCCCAGGACGCGCGATGCCAGGGTCCGGTGCCGATCCAGAACGTGATCGGTCGCGCGTTCGTGATCGTCTGGCCGAGCGATCGATTCAAGAGTCTCGATGTCCCGCCGGTCTGGAAACAGTTCGCCGAGGACCATCCGACCGCGGCCGCCGGGCCTCCCGTGCCCCAGCCGCGACAGGATCCCGAGGTGGCCGGCAGCATCGTCCCGCTGCTGCTGAGTGCGGCGTTATCCGCGCGTTCCGGCATGTCGTTCGTGACTCGACGACGTAGGCTCCGAGCGTGATTGACGAGCAGACCGAAAAACGTCGCGGGTCCTTCTGGCGCGAGCTCCCCATCCTGCTGGGCGTGGCGATTCTGGTCGCCGTCCTGGTGCGCGCCTTCGTGCTCCAGACGTTCTACATCCCGTCGCCGTCGATGGAGCACACCCTCAACGTGTGGGACCGGGTGCTGGTCAACAAGCTCGTCTATGACTTCCGGGATCCGAAACGCGGCGAGATCATCGTCTTCAAGGCGCCCGGCGAGTGGCAGTCCGGCGCCGAGGGTGAGGACTTCATCAAGCGGGTCATCGGCACCCCGGGCGATCACGTGATCTGCTGCGACGCGCAGAACCGGCTCGTCATCAACGGGCACTCGCTGGACGAGCCGTACATCTACACCGACGCCGACGGCACCCGCAACCAGGTGGCCGACGAGAAATTCGACATCACCGTCCCGGCCGGGCGGCTGTGGGTGATGGGGGACCACCGCGAGGCCTCCGGGGACTCGCTGGAGCACTACGAGCAGAGCACCGCCGCCGACGAGGCCGGCAAGATGGCGGACTCGACGATCACCATCGATTCGGTGGTCGGCCGGGCGTTCACGATCTTCTGGCCGGCCGGTCGCGCCACCTGGCTGACCGTGCCGGACACGTACAAAGACATCCCGGACGCCGCCGGTCAGTGAGAGGGCGGTTCGGAAGATCGACCTCGGGCGCTTAGGCTTGACCCGTGACCGACTCGAACCAGCACGTGATCACCCGCCGCGCCGGCCGGGTTCTCCTGGTCGACCTGGCGGGCCGCGCACTGCTGCTGCACGGCGGTGACCCGGCCCGGCCGGGCATGCGCTGGTGGTTCACGCCGGGCGGCGGGCTGGAGCCGGGGGAGAGCACGGCCGAGGCGGCCGCGCGGGAGCTGTTCGAGGAGACCGGGCTGCGGGCCGACCCGGCCGAGCTGGCCGGTCCGATCCGGCACGAGCGGGCCGAGTTCTCCTACAACGGCCGGGACTACGTGCAGGCTCAGGACTTCTTCGTGCTGCGGGTCGCCGACTGGCAGGTCGACACCGCCGGGATGGACGCCGAGGAGCGGCTCACCATCACCGAGCATCGCTGGTGGTCGGCGGCCGAGATCGAGGCGAGCGACGAGCTGATCTACCCGGCGGATCTGGCGGCGCTGCTGCGCTCGCAGGTCGAGGCGGCTCAGGGCGTACCGGAAATGGGTCTTTGATGTTGGCGCCGCCTCGCACCGTGGTGCGCCGGGAGGCCGGGCTCTACGCCCTGGAGCAGGCGCTCCAGCGGCGCGGCTTCGCCCACGTGGCCGGCGCCGACGAGGCGGGCCGGGGCGCCTGCGCCGGTCCGCTGGTGGCCGCCGCGGCGATCCTGCCGGCCGGCAAGCGCGGCGAGGTGCCCGGCCTGGCCGACTCCAAGCTGCTCACCGCCGCGGCCCGGGAGCGGGTGTATGAGCAGGTGATCGCCCGCGCGCTGGCCTGGTCCGTCATGATCATCCCGCCGACTGAGGTGGACGCCCGCGGCCTGCACGTGTGCAACCTGGCGGCGATGCGGCGCGCGCTCGCCTCGCTCACCGTCCGCCCGGAGTATGTGTTGACCGACGGTTTCCCGGTGGACGGGCTGGGCGTGCCCGGGCTGGCGGTGTGGAAGGGTGACCGGGTGGCGGCCTGTGTCGCGGCGGCCAGCGTGCTGGCCAAGGTCACCCGGGACCGGCTCATGGTGGAACTCGACGAGAAGTTCCCGGATTACGGTTTTGCCGTGCACAAAGGTTATATAACGGACGAACACAGCGCTGCGCTCTCGAAGCACGGGCCCTGCGCCGAGCACCGGTTCTCGTATGTGAACGTTGCCGCCGTCTCCGGCCGGGGCAACGTGCCGCCGCGAGCACGCCGGCCGGCGTCCCGCCCGGCGGACCCGGTGCCGTCGTTGTTCGACGTATCCGTTACCGAGCCGCTGCTGCTTCCAGGGGCGGCTGAGGGTACCGTCGGCGTGGCGTCGGGCGAGCAGCCTCAGCCGTCGCCGTCGGTGGGGGAAGATGAGGCCATGGAGGGCGAAACACGATGAGCGCAGAGGATCTCGAGAAGTACGAGACCGAGATGGAGCTCCAGCTCTACCGGGAGTATCGCGACATCGTCCGCCAGTTCTCCTACGTGGTGGAGACGGAGCGCCGGTTCTACCTGGCCAACCAGGTGGACCTGCACGTGCGCAACTCCGACGGCGAGGTGTATTTCGAGGTCGAGATGCACGACGCGTGGGTCTGGGACATGTACCGTCCGGCGCGGTTCGTCAAGAACGTCCGGGTGATGACGTTCAAGGACGTGAACGTCGAGGAGCTCGAGAAACCGGACATCTCGCTGCCGGACGACGCCGGCTTCGGCGGCTGAGCTTTTCCACAGCGGGCGGTCGTCCACAGGGCGGGTCGCCGGCCGGCTGACGTCCGGCCAGACTCGCCCGCATGTTCCTGTTCCTCGCCTTCGTCCTGGCCGCGCTCCCGGTCCCGGGTCCCTACGGCTGGCCGGTCACGCCGCCTCGGGTGACCCGGCGCTTCGAGCTGCCACCACAGCCCTGGCTGGCCGGGCATCGCGGCGTCGACCTGGCGGCGCCGCCCGGGACGACGGTCCGCTCGGCCGGGCCGGGCATCGTCGTCTATGCCCAGGTGCTCGCCGGGCGCGGGGTGGTCAGCGTCGCGCACGCGGGCGGGCTGCGCAGCACCTATGAGCCGGTGACCGCGGCCGTCACGGTCGGCGACCGTGTGGCAGCCGGCGATCCGCTGGGCACGCTCGACACCGGGCACCCGGGCTGTCCGGTCGCCGCCTGCCTGCACTGGGGTGTCCGGCAGGCCGGGGGTTATCTCGACCCGCTCACCCTGCTGGGTCTGGGCCGGGTCCGGTTGTTACCACTGCCAGGTGCTCAGCAGGGTGGGTAGGCGCTCGGCGAGCAGGTCATACTCCTCCGGCCGGTTGTAGATCTGCGCGCTCAGCCGCATCAGGCCCCGGCCGCCCCAGGCGTTCACCGCGACCTCCACGCCCAGCTTGTCGGCGATGTGCTGGCGCAGCGCGTGCGCCTCCGGGTAGGTCGTGGCCAGCCCGGCCGGCAGCGGCACGATCCGCATCGAGACCCCGGGTCCGCCCGGGTCCGGGAGGTCCGCCGGCGACAGGCCGAGAGCGCGACCGACAACCCGCTGACCGTACGCCGCGAGCGCCGCGTTGTGCTCCCGGATCGCGTCCAGCCCGAGCGTGTGCATGGCGTAGAGACCGGCCGGCGCCGCCAGCCACGGGGTGTAGTCGAGCGTCCCCTGCGACTCCACCGATGTGGGGAAGCCCTGATCGTGCTCCCAGGAGACGACCAGCGGGTCGATCCGCCGGCGCCACTCCGGGGCCACCGTCAGCAGCGAGGTGCCGCGCGGCGCCCACGCCCACTTGTGCAGGTTGCCCACCCAGAAGTCCGCGCCGATCGCGGTGACGTCCACCGGCAGCATGCCCGGCACGTGCGCCGCGTCGACGAACACCGGGATGCCCAGCGCGCGGGCCGAGGCCACGATCTCCTGGACCGGCAGCAGGGTGACGGTGGCCGAGGTCACCTGGTCGACGATGAGCAGACGGGTGCGGCCGGGGCGGAGCGCGGACCGCACCCGCGAGATGATCTCCGGCCCGTCGGCACCGAGCGGCACCGCGATCGTCCGGGCGGTCGCGCCGGTGCGCCGGCACTCCCGCCGCACCGCCATCGCGACCGCGCCGTAGGCGTGGTCGGTGAGCAGCACCTCGTCCGACCGCCCCAGACCCGCCGACTGAAGCACCAGGCTGACCGCGGCGGTGGTGTTCGTGACCAGCGCGCTGCCGTCCGGGTCGGCGCCCAGGAAGCCGGCCAGATGCCGTCGGGTGTGGACCACCCGGTCGAGCAGCCCGTCGCCGAAGAACCGCATCGGGTTCAGCTCCATCTCGTCGCGCAGGCGCTGCTGGGCGCGCTGCACGCTGAACGGGATCGCGCCGAAGGAGCCGTGGTTGAGATAGGACACCGCGGGGTCGATCGAGAACAGGAGCCGGGCGCCGGGAATGGGGCGGGGCGGATCTTCGGCGCTCATGTTCAGGATCGTACGTGGTGGGCACGGTTTCAGGCTCGTGGATGGGCCTGGTTGAAGGCGGCTCGCAGGCGCTCGGTGGAGACATGGGTGTAGATCTGGGTGCTGGACAGGGAACTGTGGCCGAGCAGTTCCTGGACGGCGCGGAGGTCGGCGCCGCCGTCGAGCAGGTGGGTGGCTGCCGAGTGGCGGAGGTCGTGCGGTTTGGTGTGGGGGAGGCCGGCGGTGCGGGCGGCGCGGGCGACTATGCGCCGGACGACGGTGGGTTGGAGGCGGCCACCCTTGAGGCCCAGGAACAGCGGGTCGCCGGTCTGCCTGCCTCTTCCTCGCTCGACGGCTGGCGTCGTGGCGGCCTTTGTCGCGAAGGCGGGGCGGCCGTGGCGTAGCCAGGCGGCGAGGGCGTCGCGGGCCGGGTGACCGTAGGGGACGGCGCGCTCCTTGCCGCCCTTGCCGAAGACCCGGACCACCTGCCGCCCGTGGTCGACGTCGGCCTGATCGAGATCGCAGAGCTCACTGACCCGGATTCCGGTCGCATACAGCAGCTCCAGAACCGCCCGATCCCGCATCGCGACGAAAACCTCGTCCCCACTCGCCCCGCCGTCCGAACCGTCCCCGCCGTTCCGATGGTCCTGCTCGGTCCCGGTTTCTCGGCGCTCGTCACCGTCCCCGGCTTCCGGGCGGCCTGCACCTTCCCCGACCCCTCGGCGGTCCTCGCCGTTCTCGGCGTCCCGGGAGTCCTGGCCGTCTCCGCCGTTCCGGCGGTCTGCACCCTTCCCGGCGTCCCGGCGGTCCTGGCCGTCCCCGGCGGTGCGTGGCGGTGTCGGATCATCGCCCGATGCCGTGCTCGCCGCGCCGGGTTGTGCCGGACGGTTGCCCGGGGCGGTGACGAGGGCCGCGGCCTGATCGGCGCGGAGCACGTGGGGCAGGTCCCGGTGGGCGCGCGGGCTGGCCAACCCGGCGCCCGGATCGCCGGTGGAGAGGCCGATGCGATGCGCCCACCCGGTGAAGGTCCGGGCCGCTGCGGCGCGGCGTGCCTGCGAGGTACGTGCGGCACCCTCGCTCAACCGCGCGGCGAGCCACCCGCGAAGCACCGCGACGTCCAGCTCGCCGACCGTGGAACACCCTTGATCGGCGGCGTGTGTGAGCAGCGAGACAACGTCGCCGAGATAGGCCCGCACGGTGTGCGCCGACCGCCCCTCGACAACCGCCAGGTGATGCCCGAACCGGTCCACGGCCTCGCGCAACTCCCACGGCAATGCCTCGTGCAGCCCGCGCACGCTCTGCCGAGCCGGCCGTCGTCGATAGGCGTCCATGCCGCCATTCTTGTCACACCCCACCCATAGATTCCCACCATGGCGCGCCGCCGAGATCCCTCAGCCACCACCCGCGACCCGCACGTCATCGGCGCGGGGCGGTGCGGAATGCGTGGTCTTCAAGCCCACGGTCGGCGCGGAGTGCGCGCGCACATATCTGGGGGCGTGCGGCCCGCGGAAATGCGTTCAATGTCCTGCTGCGCTCCGCAGGCCGGAGGGTGGCGTCGGGTTGGGGCGCACAGGAATGGGGACGGTGTCCTGCCTGCGGCCCGGAGGAACGATGCGGTCAGCGGCTGGAGCCCCGCGGGTTTCGCGGGTGAGGGTGTGACCTGCGTGATCTCGGGATCAGGGGCGGGAAAGGTGCACGCGGTCTGCGGGGTGGACCGTCTCGGTGCCGTCCGGGGCGGTGACGACCAGGACCGGGACGCCCTCGCCGAGGCGGTGTTTGCGGCGCTCGGCGTCGGTTGGCATGCGGGCGCCGACGCGCTCGCCCCGGGCGAGCGGGATGACCTGGACCGGCTCCGGCACCCGGACGAAGGTCCCGCGGGGCCGGTCCACCGTGACCAGCCCCTCGGTCCGCAGCTGGCCGATCGCCTGGCGCACCGTGGTCCGGCTGATCCCGTAATCCTGAGCCAGCCGCAGCTCACTGGGCAGCGGCTCCCCGGGACCGAGCGCGCCCGACTTGATCTGATCGCGCAGCAGATCAGCGAGCTGCCGAAAGACCGCGCGGTCCGCCGAGTGATCGATCATGGCGATTATTTTACGTGACCACGATGTTCCGTCACGTTGTACCTACAGACCGATGTAACTATGATGGCAGTGTCGCCCCGGAGAGGCCCGGCCGATCCGGGCGGCGGGCGGGCGGCGGTTTTGCCAGGCTGGTCGAGAGACTGCTGGGCGCGACCGTCGTCCGTTCCCTGCGCTCGGCCTCCGCGCGCCGCGTGGTGCCGGGTGCGACGCCGTCGTCACGACAAGGCCCAGGCGAGAAAGCGTTCGTGCAGGTTCAGCGGCGTCACCTCGCCGGTGACGGCCATGTCCTCGAGCGCGTCGTACATCTGCGTGGACAGATAGATCCGCAGCAGCGACGGAAAAGCGCGGTATTCATGCAGCAACCCCGCCCGGGCGGTGGCGCAGGGCCACGGCAGGCCGCAGACCCGGCAGTCCCAGTCCGGCCGGCGGTACAGGTGCTCGACGTCTTGCGCGGTGGTCAATGTTCTTCCCCCGGATCCGTCCGGAGCCGTCACGTGACGGCTCCCTGTGGGTGCCACTCGCACGCCAGCGGCTCCATGACGGGGCCGGATCGTCGCCGTGAGTGCGGATCGCTCGCCCTGATCGCACCGCGCCGGTCGGAGCGCCGGTCACGCAGCCTGCTGGCGTGCGGAGTGGTCGTGCGGTCAGGCGGACGCTTGGTTGTGGCCGCGTCCTCGGCCCCTTCGCGGCGCTGGTGCCCAGCACGCCACGGTCTTCGGTTGTGCCGACCGTCCAGCCTCGGTCGCGCCGGTCTGCCGTATGCATCGCTGGTTGCGTTGCTCGGCTCGATATCCGGCGATGGGTGTGCGACTGGATGTGATGGTTGCCCGCTGTCGGCGGCAACAGCGCCGACGACGATGCGGAATGGATGCGGTGCCTGCCATGTCAGGCGGCGGTCGTGCCGTCGCGTCTGGTCAGGCGGCGGTCGTGCCGTCGCGTCTGGTCAGGCGGCGGTCGTGCCGTCGCGTCTGGTCAGGCGGCGGTCGTGCCGTCGCGTCCGGTCAGGCGGCGGTCGTGCCGACGTGTGTGTGCGGCCGGCTTGGGTGCTTGTCCGTGTTCAGCGGTGATCGCGTTGACGACGGACGCGGTGCTCGCCCTGTTCAGCGCGACCGTGCCGACGGTGGGCGCTCGACCGGATGCGCTGCCCGCCGCCCTCAGCGATGATCGCGCCGCCGATGCGCGTGATATAGGAACGGGTCGTTGCCGAGCGTGCGATGCCGTTGCCCCGGTGTCAGGTTCCCGGCCCGGCCCACATTCGCCTCCGGATGCCGCTGCCGTGAGCCAGGTGCGGCGACCCACCCGGTCGGCCCCGGCTGCCCGGCGAGCGGCGCCCCCTGAGCGCCGGAGTCAACCGGTCCCCGCTGCCGCGGAATTCCGGCGCCGGGCGTCGCCATGCGCGGCTTCTGGTCATGCCGCGCGGCCGACGTCCGCCCGGGCGGCGTGGAGTCCCGTGCCGGATACGGCATACGGGTCGGCGGCACCCGCCGATCGACGCACGGAGCCGGCAATCCGCACCGGCACCGGCGCCACAGGGTCCGCCAGTCGCGGCGATGACCAGGGGAGTAGGGGACTTCTCCGGTAGTCTTACGACATCTAGTCATGGTGAGGGAGCCTACGTGATGCAGGACTAGATGTCGTTCGAAAAGTTGCCCACTGCCTAATAGTCTCGCGCCTACGGTCGATCACGTGGGAGTGAAGCCGATCCGCCTCATGGGCGCACACGAGATCCGCATCCGCCTGGGTGGCGTGAGCCGCCAGCGGGCGTACCAGATCACCAGTCGCGCGGACTTTCCGAAGCCGATCGCCGACCTTGCGCAGGGCAAGGTGTGGCTGACCGAGGACGTCGAGGCGTGGATGAAGGTCCATCGCCGTGACCTGGATGAATCCGAGGACTGATCTTCTCTGCCCGGTCCGGGGCGGCGTTCGGTCGCCGGCCCCGGACCGGGCCTTCCCGCCGGCCTGCGGGAAACCGGTGCCGGCCAGGCGGGCGTGACAGTGAATTTCCGCAGTCGCGCGGTGGATTCCGTGGTGTGAGCAGGTGCCCGCCACGATGCGCCTCCACAGGGGACGATCAGGATCTGTGATCGGCGACACAGGCTGAGTGCCGATCTCCGTCACTCGTTCGAGTGACGGAACTAGCTTCGCCACCGGACCAGCCGGATCCCGGACTCGGTGCGGATCACCAGGCCGGCCGCCTCGAGCAGGGACAGCCGGCGCAGGACCGTACGCAAATCCAGCCTTGCCTCCGCCGCCAGGTCCTCCGGGGTCGCCGTCCCGCCCCGGGGAAACGCCTCCAGGATCAGCGCCGACTCCTCGTCCAGCCGGTCCCGGACCCGTTCCCGCCCGCGTGGCGGCGGCTCCAGGTACTCCCCGATCCGCCCCACCTCCTCCAGCACGTCGGCCGCCGAGGTGACCAGCCGGGCGGCCGGGTGATTCCGCAGCAACCCGTGACAACCGACCGACATCGCCGAGGTCACCGGCCCGGGCACGACCATCGCCGGCCGGTTCAGGGCGAGCACCCGGCTCATCGTCTGGGTCGCCCCGCTGCGCGCGGCCGCCTCCACCACGACGGTCCCGGCGGTGGCCGCCGCGATCACCCGGTTCCGGATCAGGAAGCGGTGCCGCAGCGGCTCCGCGCCCGGCGGCCACTCGCTGATCAGCAGGCCTCGCTCGACGATCCGGTCGAACATCGCCGCGTTGCCGAGCGGGTACGGCCGCTCCACCCCACAGGCCAGCACCGCCACGGTCACGCCGTCCGCGGCGAGCGTCCCGCGATGGGCCGCCGCGTCGATCCCGAACGCACCGCCGGACACCACCGTCCAGCCTCGCTCGGCCAGCCCGGAAGCGAGACCCATGGTCACGTGCTCGCCGTACTCGGTCGCCGCCCGCGCCCCGACCATCGCCACCGACCGGTCCAGCGTCGCGCCGAGCGGCAGGTCCCCGCGGACCCAGAAGCAGAGCGGTGGCCGGGTGTCCTGGTTGATCCGGCCGCCGGAGTCCAGCTCCAGCGTGGCCAGGGTCTCCACCCGGACCGGCCACTCCGGGTCGGCCGGCACCACCAGGCGGGCGCCGATCCGGGCGGCCTGCCGCAACCCGAGCTCCGCGACCTGCCGGGCGTCACCGGCCCTGGACCGGGCCGCGACCGCACTGCGCAGGGAGCCGTCCGGGATGTCGCCGGCGAGCAGGCGATCCAGCACGGCCGGCGCCCCGGCCTGCTGCACCAGTGTCCAGACCACCCGATGTCCGGGCTCGACCAGCCAGGTGAGGGCGGCCCGGGCGACCCGGTCGGCGTGACTCCCCGGCCCGCTCACCGCCGCCTCCCGAGACCCGGCGACGCGGAGAGGAGCGTGGGCGCCGCAGGAGGGTGCTTCACCGCGGCCTCCCCGTCACTGACGTGGTGCGGACGGCGGCCGACGGGCCCAGCATCCCGGTCCGGAGCTGCAACGCCTCCGCCACGTCCGCCTCACCCGGCCGGTCCCGGCCGTCGAGGTCCGCGATCGTCCAGGCCAGCCGCAACACCCGGTCGAATCCCCGTGCCGACACCGTCCCCAGGTCCAGCGCGTCCCGCAACACCGCGGTGTCCCGGCCCGGCAACATCCACGGCGGCCGCCGCAACTGCGGCCCCGGCACCTCGGCGTTCACCTGCCACCCACCGGTCGCCCACCGCCCGGCCGCCGCGGCCCGGGCCCGGACCACCCGTTTCGCCACCACCGACGACGGCTCGGCCGGTGTCCCGGTGGCGACGAGTTGCGCGGCCCGCATCGGCAGCAGGTCGACCCGGATGTCGATCCGGTCCAGCAGCGGCCCGGACAGCCGGCCCAGGTAACGCCGTCGCGTCAGCGGGCTGCACGTGCAGCTCTGGTCGCCCGCGGTGGACGCGCACGGGCACGGATTCGCCGCCAGCACCAGCTGGACCCGCGCCGGATACTCCGTGGTGCCCCGGGTCCGGGCGATCACCACCCGCCCGCTCTCCAGCGGCTGCCGCAACGCTTGCAGCGTCACCCGCGGGATCTCCGGCGCCTCGTCCAGGAACAGCACGCCCCGGTGCGCCAGGCTGAGCGCGCCGGGCCGGGCCAGCCCGCTCCCGCCGCCGATCAGCGCGGCGGTGCTGGACGTGTGGTGCGGCGCCTGGAACGGCGGCCGCCGGATCAGCCCGCTGTCCGGCGGGAGCAGGCCGGCGATCGACTGCAACGCGGTCACCTCCAGCGCCGCCTCGTCGCCGAGCTCGGGCAGGATCGACGGGAGGCGCTCGGCGAGCATCGTCTTGCCGGCCCCGGGCGGGCCGAGCAGGGCCAGGTGGTGCCCGCCCGCGGCGGCGATCTCCAGGGCGTACCGGCCGAACTGCTGGCCGGCGACGTCGGCCAGATCCGGGCCGGAACGGACCGCGGGCGGCGCCTCGGGCAGCGGGTCGAGCAGGTGGCCGGCGCCCCGGACGAAGTCGACCAGGCGGCGCAGCGAGTCGACGGCGCGCACCGTGACGCCGGGCACCACGCTCGCCTCCCGGGCGTTGGCCAGCGGGACGATCACCCGGCTGACCCCGGCCCGGGCGGCGGCGGCCACCATCGGGAGCACGCCGCGCACCGGCCGGACCGCGCCGTCCAGGCCCAGCTCGCCGAGCAGCACCACGCCCTCCAGCGGGGCGGCGGGCAGCTCACCGGCCCCGGTGAGCAGCGACGCCGCGATCGCCAGGTCAAAACTGCTGCCGTGTTTCGGCAGGGCGGCGGGCAGCAGGTTCACCGTGATCCGCCGGTTCGGCCAGTCGCAGCCGCTGTTCACCACGGCGGCCCGGACCCGATCCCGGGCCTCGTGCAGCGCGGTGTCGGGCAGGCCGGTCAGCACCACGGCCGGCAGGCCGGCGGAGAGGTCGGTCTCGACCTCGACGAGGCGGCCGGCCACCCCGACCAGGCCGACGCAGAGCACACGGGCGTAGCTCATCAGAACGCCGCCCGGAGGTGCACGACCTTGCTGGCCCCGCGCTGCTGCGGCAGGACCTCCACCACGTCGAACCGGATCTGTGTGGCGTGCGTCCCGGACTCGGCCAGCCAGCGAGCGGCGAGCTGCCGCAGCTTGCGCACCTTGCGCCCGTCGACCGCGCCGGCCGGTGGCCCGAAGGTCGCCGTCCGCCGCGTCTTCACCTCACAGAACACGACGGTGTCGCCGTCCCGCAGGATCAGGTCGACCTCGCCGTCGGCGCATCGCCAGTTGCGGGCCAGGACCTCCAGCCCGCGTTCCTCCAGATGCCGGGCGGCGATCCGCTCGCCGTACGCCCCGACCGCCCGTCGCTGAGTCGTCATGCCGCCGGACCGTGGCAGGGTCCGCCGCTCACCGCGGCGCGCCCTGTGGACGGCGTGTGTTTGTGGATATCCGAAGCGTGGCCGGCGCGGCGTGATATGTGCCCGCCATGGTGGAAAAGGCCGGATCCCACAGCCCGGTCAAAGGCCCGTCAGCCGGGGAAAACCGATTGGCGTATGCTGGTCCCTGGCGACCGCCCAGCGCGGTCGACCTCGCGTGCCCTCCATCGGTTCGTCCGCGTCAGCGACGACCGGCGGCGACAGCCCTCCCTGGTCCCGATGATCTTTCGGGTCACCACTGCGGCCGTCGACCGGGCGCCAGGACGCTCACCGCCGGTGGGCGTGTCAACCAGGGAAGATCAGGGAGCACCACCATGGCCGTCGTGACCATGCGTCAGCTGCTGGAGAGCGGTGTCCACTTCGGGCACCAGACCCGTCGCTGGAACCCGAAGATGAAGCGCTTCATCTTCACCGAGCGCAACGGCATCTACATCATCGACCTGCGCCAGACCCTCGACTACATCGAGAAGGCGTACAGCTTCGTGCGGGACACCGTCGCCGAGGGTGGCCACATCCTCTTCGTCGGCACCAAGAAGCAGGCCCAGGAGGCCATCGCCGAGCAGGCGACGCGGGTCGGCCAGCCGTATGTGAACCACCGTTGGCTCGGCGGCATGCTGACCAACTTCCAGACCGTGTACAAGCGCCTTCAGCGGATGAAGGAGCTCGAGGCCCTGGGTGACCTGAGCGGCACCGCCGCCGGTTACACCAAGAAGGAGACCCTCCAGCTCTCCCGCGAGAAGGAGAAGCTCACCAAGACCCTCGGTGGTCTGCGTGACATGACCAAGGTCCCCTCGGCGATCTGGGTCGTGGACACCAAGAAGGAGCACATCGCGGTCGACGAGGCGCGGAAGCTCAACATCCCGGTCATCGCGGTGCTGGACACCAACTGTGACCCGGACGAGGTCGACTTCCCGATCCCGGGCAACGACGACGCGATCCGCTCCGCCGAGCTGCTCACCAAGGTGGTCGCCAGCGCCGTCGCCGAGGGCCTGATCGCCCGCTCCGGCCGTGGCCGCGGTGGCGCCGACGAGAAGCCCGAGGCCGGCACCGTCGCCGCCGGCGAGCCGCTGCCCGAGTGGGAGCGGGACCTGTACGAGGGCGCCGAGAAGAAGACCGACGAGGCCGCCCCGGCCGCCGCCGCTGCCCCGGCCGCTGCTGCCCCGGCCGCCGCCGAGCCGGCCGCCGTCCCCGCCGAGTAAGTCAACCGACACGCTTCCGGCCGCCGTCACGAAAAGGGCGGCGGCCGCTTTCCCGACTGACATCGAGAGAAGAGTCATGGCTAACTACACCGCCGCGGACGTCAAGAAGCTCCGCGACCTCACCGGTGCCGGCATGATGGACTGCAAGAAGGCGCTCGAGGAGTCCGAGGGCGACTTCGACAAGGCCGTCGAGTTCCTGCGCATCAAGGGCGCGAAGGACGTCGGCAAGCGGGCGAGCCGCACCGCCGCCAACGGCATCGTCAGCCACTCCGGCAAGGCTCTGCTCGAGCTGAACTGTGAGACCGACTTCGTCGCGAAGACCCCGGACTTCGTCGAGCTGGGCCAGCGCCTGGTCTCGTTCGGCGAGCAGAACGGCCTGGCCGACGCCGCCGCGCTGCTGGCCGCGACGATCGAGGACGGCAAGACCGTCGCCGACCTGGTGCAGGACTACGCCGCCAAGATCGGTGAGAAGATCGTCCTGAACCGCTTCACGATCCTCGACGGCACCGTCGCGGTCTACCTGCACCGCAAGGCGCAGGACCTGCCGCCGCAGGTCGGCGTCCTGGTGCAGTACACCGGCAAGGACGACGAGGCGGCCGACTCGGACGCCCGGGGCATCGGCATGCAGATCACCGCGATGCGGCCGAAGTACCTGACCCGCGAGGAGGTTCCGGCCGAGGTCGTCGAGTCCGAGCGCCGGATCGCCGAGCAGACCGCTCGCGAGGAGGGCAAGCCGGAGCAGGCGATCTCCAAGATCGTCGAGGGCCGGGTCAACTCCTTCTTCAAGGACTTCGTCCTGCTGGAGCAGGCGTCGGTCATCGACAACAAGAAGACCGTCAAGCAGATCGCCACCGAGGCCGGCATCGAGCTCACCAAGTTCGTCCGGTACGAGGTCGGCCAGGAGTAAGGCTCCACACAGCAATGGCACGGGAGGTCGGGTACGCGATTGAGCGTCCGGCCTCCCGGTCGCATAAGGTCTCTTGCAGATAGCGAAGGAAAGGCGGGTCTCATGACGATGGTGACCGAGCAGTCCGCCACGGTCGACGAGAACCCGCCGGCCATGCGGCCGCGCCGGGTCGTGCTGAAGTTGTCCGGTGAGGTGTTCGGCGGCGGCGCGGTCGGCGTCGACCCGGACGTGGTGCAGGCGCTGGCCAAGCAGATCGCCACGGTGAACCGGCGGGGCATCCAGGTCGCCGTCGTGGTCGGTGGCGGCAACTTCTTCCGCGGCGCCGAGCTCCAGAAACGCGGCATGGACCGGAACCGCGCGGACTACATGGGCATGCTCGGCACGGTGATGAACTGCCTGGCCCTCCAGGACTTCCTGGAGAAGGAGGGCATCGAGACCCGGGTGCAGACGGCCATCCACATGGCCCAGGTCGCCGAGCCGTACATTCCGTTGCGGGCGATCCGGCACCTGGAGAAAGGCCGCGTCGTGATCTTCGGCGCCGGCGCCGGCATGCCGTACTTCTCCACCGACACGGTGACCGCCCAGCGCGCGCTGGAGATCCACGCCGACATGGTGCTGATGAGCAAGAACGGCGTCGACGGCGTCTACACCGCCGACCCGCGGGTCGACCCGCAGGCGCGCAAGCTGGAGAACATCACCTTCCAGGAGATCCTCCAGCGCGGGCTGCGGGTGGCCGACCAGGCCGCGTTCAGCCTCTGCGAGGAGAACAAGCTGCCGATGCTGGTCTTCGGCGCGGACGGCGACGACACCATCGTGCGCGCGTGCGCGGGCGAGAAGATCGGCACGTTGATCACCGCCTGAGCTCGCGCTCGCAGGACAAGCCACATTCCGCACCACTGAAGAGAGCGAGGAGAGCCGGTGATCGAGGAAATCCTTTTCGAGGCCGAAGAGAAGATGGACAGCGCGGTCGAGCACGCCAAGGAGGAGTTCGCCGCGATCCGGACCGGGCGGGCCACCCCGGCGATGTTCTCCAAGATCGTGGTGGACTACTACGGTGCGCCCACCCCGGTGACCCAGATGGCCTCCGTCGGCATCCCGGAGCCGCGCATGGTCATCGTCAAGCCGTACGACAACACCCAGCTCGGCCCGATCGAGCGCGCCATCCGTGACTCGGACCTCGGGGTCAACCCGAACAACGAGGGCACCCAGCTGCGCATCCACCTTCCGCAGATGACCGAGGAACGCCGCCGCGAGATGATCAAGGTGGCGCGGGGCAAGGCGGAGGAGAGCCGGGTGGCGATGCGCAACGTGCGCCGCAAGGCCAAGGAGCAGATCGACAAGCTGGTCAAGGACGGCGAGACCGGCGAAGATGAGGGCCGTCGCGCGGAGAAGGAGCTCGACGACACCACGCACCGCTACGTCTCGATCATCGACGAGCTGGTGAAACACAAGGAAGCCGAGTTGCTCGAAGTCTGATGTCCTACCTCGATCCGCGTGCCGGGCAGAGCCCCGGCCACGACACCGCAGCCGCCCCGGCGTACCAGAATCCCGCCTGGCACGCGGACGAGCAGGAACCCGACAAGATGACCGAGGAACCGCAGGCCAAGCGCGGCCCGGGCAAGCGCCGCGCCGGTCGCGGGGACAACAAGGGCAAGAGCCGGGCCGGCCGTAACCTGCCCGCCGCCATCGCGGTCGGGCTGAGCCTGGGCCTGGTCGTGCTGGCCTCGCTGCTGATCTGGCCGCCCGCCCTGCTGGGCGTGGTGGTGGTCGCGGCCGCGGTCGGGGTCTGGGAGACCGCCCGCGCGGTCGCGGTGACCGGCGCCAAGCCGCCGCTGATCCCGCTGATCGCCGGCACCGCGCTGATGACCGGCCTCGCGTGGTACGAGGGGACCGACGCGCTCACCGTCGGCCTGGCCGTCACGATCGGCGCCGCGGCCCTGTGGCGGCTCGCCGACGGGTTCCAGGCGTTGCGCCGCGACTTCACCGCGATCACCCTGATCGCGATCTACGTGCCGTTCCTGCTGAGCTTCGCCGCCATGCTGGTGGCGCCGGAGGACGACGGCACCTGGCGGGTGCTGGCCACCGTGGTCGCCGTGGTGCTCTCCGACACCGGTGGTTACGCGGCCGGCGTCTTCCTCGGCAAGCACCCGATGGCGCCGAGGATCAGTCCGAAGAAGTCCTGGGAGGGCTTCGCCGGTTCGATCACCGCGTCGGCGATCGGCAGCGGCGCCCTGCTGTACTTCCTGATGGACGTGCCGGTCCACTACGGCTTGATGTTCGGCGCGGTGATCTCGATCGTCGCGGTCCTCGGCGACCTGGCCGAGTCGATGCTCAAGCGCGACCTCGGCATCAAGGACATGAGCAACCTGCTACCCGGCCATGGCGGACTGATGGATCGGCTGGACTCCATCCTCTTCGCGGTCCCCACCGCCTACCTGCTTTTCGCGATCATCGCGCCGAACTAGCCATGGGTGACCTAGCCGAAGCGCGTGGGAGACTGGATATGCCATGACGATTCTTCCGGTCATCCCGATCAGTCCCGACCAGCCAGATGCGCTCGAGTCCGGCCCGGTGGTCACCCGCCGCCGTCCCAGCATGCCGCCCCGCCACCTCGCCGACCTCGACCTCGCCGCCCGCAAGGCCGCGGTGACCGGGCTCGGTGAGCCGGCCTTCCGGGCCAAGCAGCTCTCCACCCACTACTTCGGCCGGCTCGTGCGCGACGCCGCGGAGATGACCGACCTGCCGTCGGGCACTCGCGACAAGCTGACCACCGAGCTGCTGCCCACGCTGCTGACCCCGGTCCGCGAGCAGGCCTGCGACGACGGCGCCACCCGCAAGACGCTGTGGCGGCTGCACGACGGCGCGCTGGTCGAGAGCGTCCTGATGGGCTACCCCGATCGGGTGACGGCGTGCGTGTCCAGCCAGGCCGGCTGTGGCATGGCGTGCCCGTTCTGCGCGACCGGCCAGCAGGGCCTGACCCGCAACCTGTCGGTCGCCGAGATCGTCGACCAGGTGGTCTATCTGGCCGGGGTGGCCGCCTCGGGCGCGGTCACCGGTTCGCCGCCCCGGTTGTCCCGGGTGGTCTTCATGGGGATGGGCGAGCCGCTGGCCAACTATCCCCGGGTGATCGAGGCCGTCCGGCGCCTGACCACCCCCGCTCCGGAGGGCCTGGGCCTTTCACAACGGCACATCACGGTGTCCACGGTGGGTTTGGTGCCCGCAATGCGCCGGTTGATAGCCGAACAGCTCTCGGTGACTCTTGCGTTGTCACTGCATGCCCCCGATGATGATCTGCGCGACGAGCTTGTGCCCGTCAACCAGCGTTGGAAGGTGGCCGAGGTGCTCGATGCCGCGTTCGACTACGCGGCGCAGACCGGTCGTCGGGTCTCCATCGAATACGCCCTGATCAGGGACGTAAACGATCAGCCCTGGCGTGCCGACCTGCTTGGCCGCCTACTGCACGGCAAGCTGGCCCATGTGAATCTCATCCCGCTCAACCCGACACCGGGCAGCAAGTGGGATGCCAGCCCGAAACCGGTCGAGCGGGAGTTCGTCCGGCGTTTGCGGGAGTCCGGCGTGTCGACCACGGTGCGCGACACCCGGGGCCGGGAGATCGACGGCGCCTGCGGGCAGCTGGCCGCGGGGGAGTTGACGCAGACAAGCGCAGGCGTCGCAGCCGACGCGGAGGTGGCACAGTGACTGGGCGCAGGTCCCAGCGAGCGGAGTGGGAGACGTTGTGACGAGTCAGGGACAGCGTTTCCGGCGGCGCGCACTGCGCCGGGGCTACAAGGTCGACGAGGTCGACGCCTTCCTGGACCGGGTCGAGGCGACCCTGGCCGGTGAGCAGGTCGGCCCGCCGGTCGGTGCGCAGGAGGTGCACGACGTCGTCTTCCGCGTGCGGTTCGGCGGTTACGACGAGTGGCAGGTGGACCTGCACCTCGACCGGGTCGAGCGGCAGCTCGCCGAGTTCGAGGAGCGCGGCGGCCGCCCGGTCGACCCGATGCGTGACTCGATGCGGGGTGGCCTGACCGCCGATCGCTCCGGCGCCATCGACCGTGGCTCGATCGAGCGCTCCGGCCCGCCGGCGCTCTCCGGCGGCCCGGGTGGCCCCGGCATGTCCCGCAACGGGATGGCCGGCGCCGGCATGGGCGGCGGCCAGCAGTTCGGCGGTCCGCAGCAGCCCCAGCAGTACGGCCAGGGTCAGCAGCAGTTCGGCGGCCCGCAGCAACAGCAGCAGTTCGGCGGCCCGCCGATGAGCAACCCGGGCATGGCGCAGACCGAGCGGATCCCCGCCCCGATCCGCGACGACCGCATGTTGCCGCCGCAGGCCCCGCAGATGCCGCAGCGCCCGCAGCAGCCGGACCCGTATTCCGGCCGTTACGACGAGCCCACCTACGGCGGCCAGCAGCCGCAGCAGCCGCAGCTCCCGCAGCGCAACGCGCCGCAGGGTTACGACCAGGGCGGCTACGACGAGCCCACCTCGTTCGGCGGCTTCGAGCCGGGCCGGCACGGCCGGTCGGACATGACCGCCGAGATCCGGATGCCCGAGCGGGACCCGTACGGTGGGCCGCCGATGCCCAGCCCGATGCAGCAGCCGCCGGCCGGCATGCCGGGTTCGCCGATGGGCCCGCCCGGAGGCGGGTACGGCCAGCCCCAGCCGCCCCAGCAGTCCCACCTCGGCCCGCCGCTGGGCGAGCCGGGCGGCGAGCTGTACCGGGTGGACCAGTTGCGCCGCACGTTCCAGCCGCGCCGGTTCGGCAGTGGTTACGACCCGATGCAGGTGGACCGGCTCTTCGAGGGCATCCTCCAGGCGATGACCGGCCGCGGCCCGATGCCGGTGAACGAGAACGACCTCGACATGCTCCAGTTCGGCCTGGTGCCGAACGGCTACTTCGAGGCCGAGGTCGACGCCGCCCTGCGCGAGGTCAAGGACATCCTGCTGCGCGGCGGACGCCGCTAGAAGCGCACAAAGAAGGAGGGCCCGCGCCAGGCGGGCCCTCCTTCGTCATGTCAGGAGATCACTCGTTCGGCCGCAGGCCGGCCTTGCGCAGGACGGCGTCGCCGATCACGGCGGCGATCAGCAGGACCGCGATCACGACGAGCCACACCTTCTCGGTGTTGCCCTCCTGGTTGCCCCAGAAAAACATCAGCAGGACCACGGCCGAGATGATCGCCCCACGCTGGGCCCGACGACGGTTGGTCGGCTTCAGCTGGTCGGGGGCGTAGACCTCGTCATGTTCTTCCGCGGACACGTCGGTCCTCCTCGTCGATGCTCTGTGATTCGGTCCTCAGTGTGTCACGGGGTCGACGGGCGGAACCCGGCAACCCGGCTGTACTTTCGATGCGGTCACCAAGCAGTCGCCAGCAGAGGAGCGTTCAAGTGCGGATCACGGGCACCGGCCATGCGAGCATGCGGATCGACACGGCCGCGGGCAGCATTCTGTGCGATCCGTGGGTGAATCCGGCCTACTTCGCCTCATGGTTCCCGTTCCCGGACAACTCGCAGCTGGACTGGGAGACCCTCGGCGACGTCGACTACCTGTACGTCTCGCATCTGCACCGGGACCACTTCGACGCGGCGCACCTGAAGCGCTTCATCAGCAAGAAGGCCACCGTCCTGCTGCCGGAGTACCCGACCAGCCAGCTCGAGGACGAGCTGCGCGACCTGGGCTTCACCAGCTTCCTGCGGACGAAGTCGGACGAGGTGCACGAGCTCGACGGCGGCCTCAAGATCATGATCCAGGCGCTGATCAGCCCGACCGACGGCCCGATCGGCGACTCGTCGCTCTGGGTGGAGTACGACGGCATCCGGGTGCTGAACCAGAACGACGCCCGCCCGTCCGACCTGACCCGGTTCAACGAGCTGGGCCACGTGCACGCGCACATGCTCCAGTTCTCCGGCGCGATCTGGTACCCGATGGTCTACGAGCTGCCCGACTCGGCGAAAACCGCGTTCGGCAAGCAGAAGCGCGAGCGGCAGTTCGACCGCACCTGGCGCTACATCGACGACCTGAAGGCGGACTTCGTCTTCCCGATCGCCGGCCCGCCGTGCTTTCTCGACGACACCCTGTGGCAGTTCAACGACATCCACGGTGACGAGGGGAACATCTTCCCCGACCAGTCGGTCTTCCTGACGGAGTATGCGAAGGTCGGCGGCACCAACGCGGTCGTCCAGCTGCCGGGCAGCGTGACGACCCTCACCGACGGCGGCACGAGGCAGACCACCGAGCACCCGATGCCGGTCGACGAGTTCTTCGCCAACAAGGCCGCCCACCTGGAGGAGATGCGGGTCCGCAAGGCCCCGATCATCGCCGCGGAGAAGGCGTCCTGGCGGCACCCGGAGATCGACGTGCTCGGCGAGCTGAAGAAGCGGATCGAGCCGCTGCTCGAAGAGTCGCTCTACATGGCGAACGGCGTCGGCGGCCCGGTCCGCTTCGACCTGACCGACTCGTTCGGCCCGGACGGCGAGGTCGTCGAGTCGATCGTGGTCGACTTCCCCGGCAAGCAGGTCCGCCCCTACGCCGACGAGAAGGTGCGGTACCGGTTCAAGACCGGCCGCGCGCTGATCGAGCACCTGATCCACATCGACGAGGGCGACTGGGTCAACTCGCTCTTCCTCTCCTGCCGCTTCTCCGCGGCCCGGATCGGGCAGTACAACGAGTTCGTCTACGCCTTCTTCAAGTGCCTCTCCGAGGAGCGCCTGCAATATGCGGAGGGTTGGTACGACGAGCACGAGAAGGCGGTCGACGCCGAGGACACGCAGTTCGGCGACTGGACCGTGCAGCGCCGCTGCCCGCACCTCAAGGCCGACCTGTCCCGCTTCGGCATCGTCGAGGGCAACGTCCTGACCTGCCAGCTGCACGGCTGGAAGTTCGACCTGCCCAGCGGCCGCTGCCTGACCGGCGTCGGCCACAAGATCAGGGCACACAAGACCGAAAAACCATAAATCCGCTTTGGGTACGCCCTGAGCACGCTCGCCGCTGTGACCGGCCGGGCGGCGACCGGCCAACCCGTGACGCGCGCAGCGGCCCGGCGCCGGAGACGACCTCGCGGGGTCGTCACGGTGCCGGGCCGCTGCGGTTGTCGGGTGCCCAGGTCGTACCGGAAAAGGGTTTAGGTGTTGAGGTCCTTGAGGATGCGGACCGCGACGTTGTGGCCCGCCGCACCGATGACGCTGCCCGCCGGATGGGTGCCCGCGGAGCCGGCGTAAAGGCCGTCGACGCCGGTGAAATACGGCATCCGCTGGTCGAAGGCGACCGTGTTGTCGACGTGGTGGATGTGGCCGCCGGTGATCCCGAAGTGCTCCTCGATCCCCGGCGGGGTCAGCGGGAAGACGTCGGCGACCAGGCCGGACGTGCCCGGCGCGTAGCGGTCGCAGATCGCCAGCAGACGCTCGACATAACCCGGGAGCTCCGCCTCCCAGGACGAGCCGGCCGGCTGGAACGGCACCGACTGCACGAACAGCGCGGACGAGTGGTGCCCGGCCGCGTCCCGCAGCGACGGGTCGACCGTGGTGTGCAGGTACCACTCGATGGTCGGCTCGTCGGGCAGCACCCCGGCCTGCACGTCCGCCCACATGCTGCGCAGCGCGGCCATCGGCGACTCGCCGGCGCCGGGCAGCAGGTGGATCGTCGAGCCGAACGGCGACGGCGCGCCGGCCGGCAGACAGCTGAACCGGGGCAGGTCACGCAGCGCGAGGTTGACCTTGAGGGTGGTGCCCTGACGCTTCACCCTCGCCATCCGGGTGGTCAGCTCGCTGGGCAGCGCGCCGGCCGGGACCAGCGACATCAGCCGGTAGGGATCGCAGCTGCCGAGCACCACCCGGGCGCCGATCGACCGGCCGTCGGCCAGCACCACGCCGCTCGCCGCGCCACCGTCGAGCGTCACCGAGGTGACCTCGGCATCGGTGTAGAACCGGGCGCCGGCGGCCCGCGCCGCGTCCGCGAAGGTGCGCGAGACGGTGCCCATCCCGCCCTCGGCGATCATCCAGGTGCCGTCCGCGCCGGGCAGCCGGCACATGTTGTGCACCAGGAAGTTGTGGCCGGTGCCCGGGTCGTCGGGCCCGGCGGTCAGCCCGGACAGGCCGTCGGTCACCGCATACATGCTGGTCAGCAGCTCGCTCTTGAAGCCGAACCGGGCCAGGTAGTCGACCACCGAGCCGCGCACCAGGTCGAGGAAGGTGCTCTGCAACTGCGGGCGGATGTGCCGGTCGGCGATCGCCTCGACCGAGGCGGGCTCCTCCAGCCAGGCCGGGGCCAGATCGGCGCGGATGGCGCCGATCTCCACCGCGAGCGCCTCGTCGGCGGCCGCGTCGCGCGCCGAGAAGAACGTCTCCAGCTGCTGCCGGGTGGCCTCGCGGTCACGGCCGAACAGCAGGTAGGGCGAGCCGGCCGGGCCGGGGGTCGGCAGGAAGTAGTGCGGGTCGCGGCGCAGCACCGGGATGTCCACGTCGAGCGTGCGCAGCAGCTCCGGTGGCATCAGGCCGAGCAGGTAGGAGCCGGTGGACTGGCCGAGGCCGGGAACCTTGGGGAAGGGGCGCTCGGTGCGGGTCGCGCCACCGAGCTGCCCGGCCGCCTCGAGCACGACGACGTCGAGCCCGGCGCGGGCCAGCAGGATCGCGGAGACCAGGCCGTTGTGACCGGCTCCGATGATCACCACGTCGGCGCGGTCGGGAAGGGGGGTCATGTGGACCGACGGTACCTCGCGTTTCCGCCGATCGACCTCGCCGATTCGTCCGTTAAATGCGGCTTGACGGCGTGTGTTGCCGCGAACCCGACGAGCACGATGGTGTGGAACAGGTAGAGCCACAGGCCGATCGCGACCACCCCGCCGATCGCGTCGAATCCGCCGAACGGTGCGCCCAGGTCCAGCGGCAGGGAACAGAACAGCACGAAACCGTGCAGAAAGCCGGAGAGGTTGGCCGCGGTGAACGAGCCGATCAGGACCGTGGGCAGCCACGGCGGGCGACCCGGCGCGACGTAGCGGAAGACCCAGATCACCACCGGTGTGAGCACCAGCCAGGCGGCCAGGAACGACAGGACCACCCCGAGCACCGACCACCAGCCGCCGCGGAGCCACAGGGCGCTGGTCGTCGGCAGAGCCAGGAGCAGCGCGAGCAGCAGCGCCGGGGTGGCGGCCAGCAGCGGCAGCCAGAGCAGCCGGCCGCGCCAGCCGACCAGCGACTCACCGGAGGTCTGGTAGATCGAGACGAACGCCCGGCGCAGCCCCTCGCCGTACAGCGTGGCCGGGAGCAGGCTGGCCAGCGCCAGCAGCGGGGTGAGGTGCAGGCCGGCGTCGATCAGCGCGGCCAGCGCGCGGGGTGCGCCGATCTCGTCCGGGAGCGCGTCGATGGTCCGGCCGGTCAGCCGGCGGACCCGGTCGGTGCCGGCCAGCAGGCCGGTCAGCCAGATTCCCAGCAGCGCGATCGGCACCACCGCGATGCCGCTGTAGAACGTCACCGCTGCGGCGTGCAGCGCGAGATCGCGCCCCCGCAACGGTCGCGACACTGCCGCGGCCACCCGCCGCACCCAGATCAGCACCGCTCCCAGATACCCCGTCGCGTCCCCGGGCTCACTAAGATCACGCGTCCATGAGCACCGATACGTCGTTCGCCTTCTCGGCCGGGCCGGACCAGCAGGCGCTGCGCACCGCGTTCCAGCACTTCCTCCGGCCGACGTTCACGCTCCTGAGGGGCGGTGGCCTGGCGATGCTGCTGGTCGGACTGGCTCTGGTGCTGCTCTGGGACCAGTACGTGGCGGGGCTGCTGGTCCTGATGCTCGGTCTGGGATTCGCGGTCGTCGTGCCGTCCCGCACGCTGCGGCGAGTGATGCAGCGGTCCGCCGCGCTGTCCGGCCGCGGGGCGTCCTATCGGGTTGACGAGCAGGGCATCTTCGCCGCGAACGACCTGGTCGAGGCGTTGTACCGGTGGCCGGCGCTGACCCGGGTCGACGAGTTGCCCGGGATGCTGCTGGTCGCGATCGGCGAGAGCGGCTTCGTCTCGATGCGGACCGGTGACCTCGATCCGCAGACCCGGGCGGCGCTGACCGAGTTCGTCCGGGCCCGGGTCGGCCGGGCCTGACTGCCGTCCCGCCGGGGCGGTCCGGGAAGATGGGCGGCATGCGAGACCTCGTCCTGCTCGGCTCCACCGGATCCATCGGCACCCAGGCCATCGACATCGTGCGGCGCAACCCGGACCGCTTCCGGGTGGTCGCCATCGGCGCCGGCGGGGGCAACGTGGCGCTGCTCGCCGCCCAGGCGCTGGAGCTCGGCGTCGAGGCGGTCGGGGTCGCGGCGGCCTCCGTCGTCCAGGATCTGCAACTGGCTTTCTACGCCGAGGCGCAGAAGCGGGGCTGGTCGTCCGGCGACTTCAAGCTGCCCAAGATCGTGGCCGGGCCGGACGCGATGACCGAGCTGGCCCGCTGGCCCTGTGACGTGGTCCTCAACGGCGTGGTCGGCAGCCTCGGCCTGGCGCCCACCCTGGCCGCGCTGGAGTCCGGCCGGACCCTCGCCCTGGCCAACAAGGAGTCGCTGGTCGCCGGCGGCCCGCTGGTCCGGCGGATCGCCGAACGGGGGCAGATCGTCCCGGTCGACTCGGAGCACTCCGCGCTGGCCCAGTGCCTGCGCGGCGGGCGGGCCGGCGAGGTGCGCCGGCTGGTGCTGACCGCCAGCGGCGGCGCGTTCCGGGACCGCCGCCGGGCCGAGTTGACGAACGTCACTCCGGAGGAGGCGCTCAAGCACCCGACCTGGGACATGGGTCCGGTCGTCACGATCAACTCGGCGACCATGGTGAACAAGGCGCTCGAGGTGATCGAGGCGCACGAGCTGTTCGCGGTGCCGTACGACGACATCGAGGTGATGGTGCACCCGCAGTCGGTGCTGCACTCACTGGTCGAGTTCACCGACGGCTCCACGCTGGCCCAGGCCAGCCCGCCGGACATGCGGCTGCCGATCGCCCTGGCCCTGGCCTGGCCGGACCGGGTGCCGGCGGCGGCCGCCGCGGTCGACTGGACGCTGGCGCATAACTGGGAGCTGCGCCCGCTGGACACCGAGGCGTTCCCGGCCGTCGAGCTGGCCAAGGAGGCGGGCCGGACGGGCCGCTGCCGCCCGGCGATCTTCAACGCCGCGAACGAGGAGTGTGTGGCCGCGTTCGTCGCCGGTCGGCTACCGTTTCTGGGCATCGTCGACACCCTCGAGCGCGTGCTCGCGGCCGCCCCCGATTTCGCCGAGCCGGGTACCGTCGATGACGTGCTGGCCGCGGAGACCTGGGCGCGCGCCCAAGCGCAGCAAACGATCGCGACTGTGGCTGAAGGAGCCTGATGGCGTTCTGGCTTGGTACGGCGGCTTTCGCGCTGACCATCCTGATCTCGGTGAGCCTGCACGAGCTGGGTCACATGATCACTGGCAAGTGCTTCGGCATGAAGGTGACGAAGTACTTCGTCGGCTTCGGCCCGACGATCTTCTCGTTCCGCAGGGGCGAGACGGAGTACGGGTTGAAGGCCATCCCGCTCGGCGGCTTCTGCAAGATCGTCGGGATGACGCCGCAGGACGACGACGTGGCGCCGGAGGACCAGCACCGCGCGATGTGGCGGTTCCCGGTCTGGAAGCGGACGATCGTGATGTCGGCCGGCTCGATCACCCACTTCATGCTGGCCCTGGCCGGCGCCTGGGTGATGGCCGTCTCGGTCGGCCTGCCGAACACGGACATCCCGGCCGACGACGCGGCGAGGGCGAAAGCGCCGGCGTTCATCTCGGTCGGCGACTGCCTGCCGATGCAGTCGGTGATCAAGACGCTGGACGAGGCGGGGCAGAAGGCCGCGAGCGAGAAGTGCGAGCCCGGTGTCAACGGCGCCGTCGTGCCGCCCGCCAAGCAGGCCGGCCTCCAGGACCTGGACCGGATCACCAAGGTCGGCGACACCCCGGTCGCGACGTACGGTGACCTCACCCGGGCGATCCGGGCGGCCAAGGGCGAGACGGTCTTCGAGTTCCAGCGGGACGGCCAGACCAAGACCGCGAAGGTCACCCTGATCACCGACGAGCGTGCCCCGCTGGACAACCCGGACGGCACCCCGGCGCCAGTCTCGGTCGCCGGCCTCGGCTGGAACACCGACCAGCCCTACGTGAAGCACTACACCGCGATCACCGCGTTCCAGGGCGCCGGCGACTTCTCCTGGTACATGGTGGAGAACTCGTTCAAGGCGATGGCCCGCATCCCGCAGAAGATCCCGGCGCTGTGGAACTCGATCACCGGTGACGAGCGCGACCCGGACACCCCGATCAGCGTGATCGGCGCGAGCCGGCTCGGCGGCGAGGCGATCGAGAAGGGCGTGCCGGAGATCTTCTGGCAGATCTTCATCTCGCTGAACATCTTCATCGGATTGTTCAACCTGCTGCCGCTGCTGCCGTTGGATGGTGGGCACATCGCGATCGCCTGGTTCGAGCGCGCCCGTTCCTGGCTCTACCAGCGGTTCCGCCGTCCCGACCCGGGGCGTGTCGACTACTACAAGTTGATGCCGCTCACCTACGCGGTCATCCTGATCGGTGGTGCGTTCACCCTGCTGACCGCCACGGCCGACATCATCAACCCGATTACGATCTTCAAGTGAGTGAGTCGATGACCGCGATCAGTCTCGGAATGCCGGCTGTCCCCCCGCCGCCGCTGGCCCCGCGCCGCCAGAGCCGGCAGATCAACGTCGGCGGGGTGCTGGTCGGTGGCGGCGCCCCGGTCAGCGTCCAGTCGATGACCACCACGCTCACCTCGGACGTCAACGCGACGCTGCAGCAGATCGCCGAGCTGACCGCGTCCGGCTGCCAGATCGTCCGGGTCGCCGTGCCGTCGCAGGACGACGTCGAGGCGCTCCCGGCGATCGCCAAGAAGTCGCAGATCCCGGTGATCGCCGACATCCACTTCCAGCCGAAATACGTGTTCGCCGCGATCGACGCCGGCTGCGCGGCGGTCCGGGTCAACCCGGGCAACATCCGGCAGTTCGACGACAAGGTCAAGGAGATCGCCCGGGCGGCCTCCGACGCCGGCGTCCCGATCCGGATCGGCGTCAACGCGGGCTCGCTCGACAAGCGGCTGCTGGAGAAATACGGCAAGGCCACCGCCGAGGCGCTGGTCGAGTCGGCGCTCTGGGAGTGCTCGCTCTTCGAGGAGCACGGCTTCCGGGACATCAAGATCTCGGTCAAGCACAACGACCCGGTCGTCATGATCCGGGCGTACCGGCAGCTCGCCGAGCAGTGCGACTACCCGCTGCACCTGGGTGTCACCGAGGCCGGGCCGGCGTTCCAGGGCACCATCAAGTCGGCCGTGGCGTTCGGCGCGCTGCTCGCCGAGGGCATCGGCGACACCATCCGGGTCTCGCTCTCCGCCCCGCCGGTCGAGGAGATCAAGGTCGGTCAGCAGATCCTGGAGTCGCTCGGCCTGCGCGAGCGTGGCCTGGAGATCGTCTCCTGCCCGTCCTGCGGCCGTGCCCAGGTGGACGTCTACACGCTGGCCGAGCAGGTGACCGCGGCGCTCGACGGGTTCCCGGTGCCGCTGCGGGTGGCCGTGATGGGCTGCGTGGTGAACGGGCCCGGCGAGGCGCGCGAGGCGGACCTCGGGGTGGCGTCCGGCAACGGCAAGGGCCAGATCTTCGTGAAGGGCAAGGTCATCAAGACGGTGCCTGAGTCGATCATCGTGGAGACGCTGGTCGAGGAGGCGCTGCGTCTTGCCGACGAGATGGGGGCGGAGCTTCCGGACGAGCTGCGCGAGCTGCTCCCCGGCCCGACGGTGACCGTGCATTAGTCGTACCGAAACTGGTTTCGATGGACCGGAGGCCCGGGCCCGCGCTGCGGACCCGGGCCTCCGGCATGATCGCGGCCCGCCGCGGACTCACAGCGAACAGCGGTCCGCGACCGAGAGCGGTGCGCCGGAAATGCGGCAAGGAGCGGCCCCCGTCGCAACGCGGCGACGAGCGGCCGGCCGCAAACTCGCGGATCAGAACAGGACGGTGGCGAAGGAGCCCGCGGAGACGAAGCCGCATCGCTGGTAGACGCGCCGGGCCGGGGTGTTGTAGTCGTTCACATACAGGCTCACGGTCGGTGCGACCCGCCGCAGGGCGTCGCTCACCACGGCCGCCATCGCGCCGGTCCCGAGGCCGCGCCCGCGCCACTCCGGATGCACCCAGACGCCCTGCACCTGCGTGGTCCGGCGGGTGATGATCGCCAGCTCGGCCTTGAAGATCACCTGACCGCCGGCGAACCGCGCATACGTCCGCTTGCCCTTCACCAGCTCGGCGACCCGCCGGCGGTAGCCCCGCCCGCCGTCGTCCTGGAGCGGTGAGACCCCGACCTCCTCGGTGTACATCGCCACCGCGGCCGGGAACAGCTGATCCACCTCGCTCGGCCGGACCAGGCGCACCTCGGGGTCGGCCGGCACCAGCGGCGCCTGGTCGGTGACCAGCAACGGCTGGTTCGGCCGCACGTCACGGGCGGCGCCCCAGTGCGGCCCCAGCCGGTCCCACAGATCGAGCACCGCCTCGGCCCGCCCGATGATCGACGAGCAGATCCGCGGCTCGGCGCCGAGCAGGTCGGCGAAGGCCGCGACGGCCGGCGGGGTGGCGCCGACCGGCACCAGATGCGCGCCGGACCAGATGATCGACTCGATGCGGCGGCCCGGCTCATAGCCGTAGATCCGCCCGTCGGAACGCCACCAGTTCAACCCGTGGGCGGCGACCCGCTCGGCGATCTGAGCGCCCGCGTAGGGGTCGGCGTCCAGGATCCGCTCGACCGCCGCGCGCTCCGGCTCACCGAGCTGGCGAATGGGCACCGTCAACACAGCTACCACATTGCCAGATCCGGAGCCGCCGACACGCATGGCAACCCCACGAGTTCAGAAACCCTTGCGACCGACACGTTGCCGATATATCGTCTAGCTATCGACGACAGAACGGAGAAGATCATGAGGTTCCAACACGAGGGACACCACGGACGTCGCATGCGCGGTTTCGGCTTCCCGCCGGGATTCCCCTTCGGTGGCCCCGGCGGCCCGGGTGCCGGCGGCTTCGGCCCCGGCGGCCCGTTCGGCCCCGGTGAGTTCGGCGGTCGCGGCGGAGGCCGGCGCGGTGGCCGCGGCCGGCTCAACGTCCGGCCCGCCGTCCTGGCGCTGCTCCTGGAGCGCCCGATGCACGGCTACGAGATGATCCAGGAGCTCGACGCCCGGACCAACGGGATCTGGCGCCCGAGCCCCGGCTCGATCTACCCCACCCTCCAGCTGCTGGAGGACGAGGGCCTGATCGAGGCCACCGCCGGCGGCGGCCGCAAGAGCTACCAGCTCACCGCCGACGGCCGCCCCGAGGCCGAGGCCGCCGCGCAGAACCCGCCGTGGGCCCAGTTCGGCGACGACACCCTCAACCAGGTGCAGGACTTCCGCGACGCCGCGGTCGGCATCTTCAGCGCGCTCAAGCAGGTCGGTTTCAACGGCACGCCCGAGCAGCGGGAGAAGGCGCTCCAGGTCCTCAACGACACGAAGCGCAAGCTTTACGCGATCCTCGCCGACGCCGAGTGATCCGGTGGTCGAGGTCCGCCCGAGAGAACCGCAACCCTGGTGGTTGCGGTTCTTTCTTTTTCGGTACGACTGGCGGTCCCGTGGCAACCGGCTCGCGATGCCCGGCCCCCACCGGACCGCCACGCGGCTCGTGCGGACCCGCCGCCCCTCACGGCCCGGCCCCAGGCCAGCCGCACCCCGCCTGATAGCCCTCCATCCGCCTGTCGTCGGGTCCGTGCGGCCCAGCCGTGTGGTGCCGGCTGGCTCTGGTGGCCCTGTCCCGACTCCTGATAGGGCCGTGTGGTCCAGCCGTGTGGTGTCGGCTGGCTCTGGTGGCCCTGTCCCGGTTCCTGATAGGGCCGTGTGGTCCAGCCGTGTGGTGTCGGCTGGCTCTGGTGGCCCTGTCCCGGCTCCTGATAGGGCCGTGTGGTCCAGCCGTGTGGTGTCGGCTGGCTCTCGTGGTCCTGTCGGAGCTTCTGATAGGGCCGTGTGGTCCAGCCGTGTGGTGTCGGCTGGCTCTCGTGGTCCTATCGCGGCTCCCGATGGGGCCGTGTGGGCCAGCCGTGTGACGTCGGCTGGCTCTGGTGGTCCTATCGAGGCTCCTGATGGGGCCGTGTGGGCCAGCCGGGTGGTGTCGGCTGGCTCTGGTGGTCCTATCGGGGCCCTTGATAGGGCCGTGTGGGCCAGCCGGGTGGGGTCGGCTGGTGCTGACGCGCCCACGGCTGAGCGGTGTGGCACGGCTGAGCGGTTGGCGGTGGGTCAGTCGAGGCTGGTGAGGTTGAGGAGATCTCGCAGGGCGGCGCGGCCGGCCGGGGTCAGGCGGACCGCTCGGCCGGAGCCGATGCGGGTGATCCACTGCCGGGTGAGGAACGTCTCGCAGACCCGTGCGCCGGCCAGCCCGCCGAGGTGCGGGCGGCGTTCGGTCCAGTCGAGGCAGGCGCGGGCCAGCGGGCGCCGGCCGGCCCGGAGCTGATCGGCCGGGACGCCGAGCGGGCCGGTCAGCCAGTTCAGCCCCGAGTCGGTGACCGCGAAGCCGCTCGTCCCGTCGAGCAGGCCGGCTTCGGTCAGGGCGTCGGTGACCGCGACGCCGAGCCGGCCGGCGAGATGGTCGTAGCAGGTCCGGCCGCGGCGCAGGGCGGCGTCCGCGGTGGCCGCCCGGAGCCCGCGGGCCGGTGGCAGGCCTGGTTCCAGGCGGGCGGTGATGTCCTCCAGCAGGCCGGCGATGCCCGGGTCGGCGAGACGGACGTACCGATGCCGGCCCTGCCGCGCCTCGGTCAGCAACCCGCCGCCGATCAGCCGGTCCAGGTGCTCGGTCGCGGTCGAGCGCGCCACGCCGGCGTGCGCGGCCAGCTCACCGGCGGTCCAGGCCCGCCCGTCGAGCAGGGCCAGACACATCGCCGCCCGGGTCCGATCGGCCAGCAACGCCGCGAACGCCGCCAGCCCCGCCGCATCAGTCATGCCCCCATTGTTCGACCCGCACCGTTCGGCCCGCACCGAACCGTCCGCCGCCGGGGGTTGCCGTGCGGTGGGGCGAGGGGAGCTGCGTTGGACCGCTGGCTTGGCGATTGGTGGGGGTGACGAGGGTCGGGCGGTGCGGGATTCGCCTGCGGTTGCGATCAACGGTGGCGCCGGGCTGGCCTGCCGTTGGGGCGATGGGCGAGGGGTCGGCTCGCAGTGCACGGTGGCGGGCGGGTGGCGCTGGATCGGCCTGCCGTTGGGGCGATGGGCGAGGGGTCGGCTCGCAGTGCACGGTGGCGGGCGGGTGGCGCTGGATCGGCCTGCCGTTGGGGCGATGGGCGAGGGGTCGGCTCGCAGTGCACGGTGGCGGGCGGGTGGCGCTGGATCGGCCTGCCGTTGGGGCGATGGGCGAGGGGTCGGCCCGCAGTGCACGGTGGCGGGCGGGTGGCGCGGGGCCGGCCTGCCGTTGGGCGACGGGCGAGGGGTCGGCCCGCAGTGCACGGTGGCGGGCGGGTGGCGCCGGGCCGGCCTGCCGTTGGGCGACGGGCGAGGCGTCGGCCCCGCAGCGCACGGTGGCGGGCGGGTGGCGCCGCTGGGTGTGGGGGTGGGGCTAGCGGGAGGGGTGGCCCAGGGCGCTGATCAGGGCGGTCAGGGCCGGGAAGCCACCGCGCTCCAGCTCCGGGGTGGGTAGCAGGGCCATCACCGGGATGGTCACGCCGGCGTCCGCGTAGGCCTGGACACGCGCCCGCACCACGTCCGGCGTGCCGTGCACCACCAGGTCGTCCACCAGGGCGTCCGGGATCGCGGCCAGCGCGGCCTTGCGGTCGCCCCGCTCCCAGGCGTCCCACATCGGGGTCAGGATCTCCTCGCGGCCCAGCCAGCGGTGGAAGGCCGCGTAGGCCGGGACCGTGAGGTACGACGTGATCAGCCGGCGGCCCAGCGTCCGCGCGTAACCGGCGTCGTCGGTCGGGACCACGAAGATCCGGGTGGCGACCGCGAAGTCCGGGCCGGCCTCCTTGGTCTCGGCCAGCGCGGTGGGCACGTCCGTGGCGGCCAGCCAGTTCAGGATCACGCCGTCCGCCTCGGCGGCGGCCAGGTGCAGCATCTGCGGGCGCAGCGCGGCCAGCATCAGCTGCGGCGGGACGGCCGGCGGACGCTCCAGCCGGAACCGCTTGACCGTGAACGTGGCGAACTCCCGGTCGACCATCTCGCCGGCCAGCGCGGCGCGCAGGAACCGCAGCATGTCGCGGCTGCGGGCGAACGGTTTGACGAAGTCGGCGGCATTCCAGTCGCCGGCCACCACCGGGGAGGACGCCCCGATGCCGAACTGGAACCGGCCGGGCGCGGTCTCGGCGAGCGCGGCCGCGGTCATCGCCAGCAGGCCCGGCCCGCGCGTGTAGACCGGGGCGATCGCGGTGCCCAGCCGCAGCCGGGGCTCCCACGCGGCGGCCAGGGTGAGCGGCGTGAACGCGTCGGTCCCGGCCACCTCGGCGGTCCACGCGTCGGTGAATCCGGCATCGGCCAGCGCCGTGAAGACGGCGGCGTGCTCGGCGAGCGGAACGCCGCCGAGCGGCACGGTCATGCCCCAGCGCATCGACATGCCCCTGATCCTGCCGCCCGGACCGACGTGATGTCCACCACCTGTGGATTTGTCACAGGCGAAACGCGGGTATGTTTTTGAACTGACCGGTCAGTTTAAATGGGGAGACGTCATGGCGGTGCTGAGCGCGACGGGCGCCGGGGTCCGGCACCACAAGCGCTGGCTGGTGCGCGATCTCGACCTCACGGTCGAGGCGGGCGAGACGGTCGCGGTGGTCGGTCCGCCCGGCAGCGGCCGGACGAGCACGTTGCTGATGCTGGCGCGCCGCTTGCGGTCGTCCGCCGGCACGGTCGCCGTTTCCGGTACGGCGGTGCTCGCGCACGTGGCGGGCGTGACCGATCCGGAGCCGGTGTTCACCGTGCTCGAGCACGTCGAGGAGCGGCTGGCGCTGCTCGGCCGGCCACGGCGGGAAGCCGGTGCGGTGCCGCTGCACGGGCTCGAGCCGGGGTTGCGCGGGCGGGAGCTCACGCCGTACCAAAAGCAGGTTTTGGGTCTGGTCCTGGCGGGTCTCGCGAAGCCTGCGGTGATCGCGCTGGACGGGGTGGACGCGGGCTTGGACGCGCGGGAGCGGGGCGAGCTGTGGGGGCTGCTCGGCGAGCTGACCGCGGGCGGCCTGGCGGTCCTGGTCACCGCGCGGGAGGTGGATCCGGCGCGGGTCAGCCGGGTGGTGCACCTGAGTGATCCGCAGGCCGCGGAGCCGGGGCGGGTCGTGGTTCAGAGCGCGGAGGAGTATGCGGCGACGCTGAACGGCTGGCCGTTCGGCGCGAGCGCCGCGGCGCTCCGAGAAGCGGCCCCGCAGGAAGCGGCCCCGCAGGAAGCGGCCCCGCAGGAAGCGGCCCCGCAGGAAGCGGCCCCACACGAAGCGGCTCCCCAGGAAGCGGCCCCGCAAGAAGCGGCTTCCGATGTAGCGGCGCCGGAAGAAGCGGCTTCCGATGTAGCGGCGCCGGAAGAAGCGCAGCCCGAGAGCGCCGAGCCGGCAGCCACGGAGCCCGAGAGCACAGAGCCGGACGACGCGGAGCCCAAGAGCGCCGAGCCGAACGACGCGGAGCCGAACGACGCCGAGCCGGACGACGCGGAGCCGGAAGAGGAGCTCACGGAAGAGCTCGCCGAGAAGACGGAAAAGGAGCGGAGCGGACAGTGAAAGCCTTCTCACTGGCGGGACTCGAGATCCGCCGCTTCATGCGCAGCCGCCTCACCGCCGCCGCGCTGGCCACCCTCGCGGTCGTCCCGCTGCTCTACGGAGCGCTCTACCTCTATGCCTTCTGGGACCCCTACGGCCACCTCAACCACATCCCGGCCGCCCTGGTGATCGAGGACAAGCCGGCCACCGGCCCGGACGGCAAGACCGTGCACGCCGGGCAGGACCTGGCCGACGAGCTGATCAAGCGGGAGGTCTTCGACTGGCACGTGGTCGACGCGGCCACCGCCCAGGACGGCCTGGAGGGCGGCAAGTACCAGATCGCCCTCGCCATCCCGGCCGACTTCTCCAGCAACCTGGCCGCCGCACCGGACCCCGACGCCACCGCGAAGAACGCGCAGCTGAGCGCGGTCAGCGACGACGCCACCAACTACCTCTCCGGGATCTTCGCCCGGACCGCCTTCGACGAGGTCCGGGCGGCCGCCTCGGTCAGCGCCTCGGGGAAGTACTACGACCAGATGCTGATCGGCTTCACCGACCTGAAGTCGCAGACCGAGAAGGCCGCCGACGGCGCCGGGCAGATCACCGACGGCGCCGGCACCCTGCACGCCGCGATGGCGAAGGAGAGCGCCGGGATCGACACCGCCCACGACGCCACCGGCAAGCTGGCCGCCAAGCTCGGCACCGCCGGGCGCGGCGCCGACCAGCTCGCCGACGGCCTGCACCAGCTGGAGGGCGGCGCCGCCCAGCTCGCGGCCGGCACCTCGGAGGCCGCCGCCGGTGGCCGCCGGCTGGCCACCGCCGTCGACGGCGCGGCCGACAAGGTCGAGCCGCTGCTCAGGGAGAACACGCAGACCATCGAGGACGCGGCGAATCGGGTGGCCCGCGGCGCCGACCTGCTCGCCGCCAACGTCGGCGCCATCGACACCGCCGCCGACCAGGCGGTGCGGGACGCCCGGGAGCTGCGCGCCGCGCTGAACCGGATGCCGGCCGACACCCCGCACCTGGCCGAGGCGAAGCGGCTGGCCAACCGGCTGGTCCGGGACGCCGAGCGGATCCAGCACCGGGTGCGGGCGGCCGATCTGGACGGGCTGCGCGACCGGCTGCGCGAGGTGGCCACCACCGCCCGGGCGGTCGCCGACGCCGCACCGCACCTGGCCGACGACGTCGCCACCGCCCGTACCCAGGTGGACAAGCTCGCCGACGGCCTGAACCAGCTGGCCACCGGCGCGAAGCAGCTGAAGACCGGCACCGCGAAGGCCGCGGACGGCGCCGTCGACCTGCGCGACGGCGTCTTCCAGCTCGCCTCCGGCGCCCGCCGGATCGACTCCGGCCTGGGCAAGCTGTCCACCGGCGGGCACCGGATCGCGAACGGGCTGGCCGACCTCCAGGACGGCGCCGGCGAGCTGGCCGGCAAGCTGAGCGACGGCGCCGAGCAGATCCCCGGTTACGACGACGCGTCGCAGCGCTCCGGCGTGCTGGCCGACCCGGTCAGCCTGGACCGGGTGGTGCACAACCCGGCCGGCACCTACGGCGTCGGCTTCGCGCCGTACTTCCTGGCCCTGGCCCTCTGGGTGGGCGCGATGATCAACTACATGCTGCTGCGCCCGCTGAACCGGCGCTACCTGATGTCCGGCGCGCCACCGCACCGGGTCGCCCTGGCCGGCCTGCTGCCCGGGGTGCTGATCGGCCTGGTCCAGGCGGCCCTGCTGTACGCCGTGGTCCGCTTCGGCCTGGGACTGTCCCCGGTCCACCCGTGGGTGAGCCTGGGCCTGCTGGCCGGCACCGCCACCGTGTTCGCCGCGGTCATGCAGCTGATCGGCGCGGCGCTCGGCGCCCCCGGCCGGATCATCGCGCTGGTCCTGCTGATGCTCCAGCTCACCTCGTCCGGCGGCACCTACCCGGTGCAGACCACGCCGGGCTTCTTCCAGGCGATCCACCCGCTGCTGCCGATGACGTACGTGGTCGACGCGATGCGGCACGCGATCGACGGCGGCGGCGCCGGCCCGGTCGTGCACGGCGCCCTGGTGCTGGCCGGTTTCGGCCTGGTCGCGCTGCTGCTCACCACGGCGATCGCCGGCAGCAAGCGCCGGTTGCGCGCCGGGGACCTGCACCCGGAGCTGGTCATCTAACCTATGGCCGTGGCGATGGACGGGCGGAGCCGCCGGCGCGAGGACACCCGGCAGAGGCTGTACGAGGCTGCCGTGGAGCTGATCGCCGAGCAGGGCTTCTCGGCGACCACGGTGGACGACATCGCACTGCGGGCGAAGGTCGCCAAGGGCACGGTCTACTACAACTTCAAGTCCAAGACGGATCTGTTCGAGGAGCTGCTCCGGCACGGCGTGGGCCTGCTCACCGCCGAGTTCCGGAGCGCCGTCGCCGGCCTGCCGCCACGGGACGCGGTGCGTGCCCTGGTCCGTGCCCAGCTGGGCTACATCAAGCGCTATCAGGCCTTCGCCCAGCTGCTGCTCTCCGAGATGTGGCGGACCAACCGGGAGTGGCAGCAGACCCTGGTCCTGCTGCGCGCCGAGGCGATCGGCGTGATCGCCGAGACGGTCCAGGCCGGCGTCGACTCCGGCGAGCTCCCGGCCGACCTGGACGTCCGGGTGGCCGCGTCGGCGCTGTTCGGCATCGGGCTGGTGGTGGCCGTCGACTGGCTGGTGTTCCAGCCGGACCGGCCGATCGAGGACGTCGAGGAGTCCCTGCTGGCCATCGTCCGCCGGGTGGCCTGACGTGAAGACGGTGATGATCGCCCTGCTCCTGGCGGTGCCGGTCGCCGGCGTGATCGCCCGCTACCTGCTGCGCAGCAAGCCGCAGCCCGGCATCTTCTTGAAGTGAAGATCATCTAAGCTTCGCGCCGTGTCGCACGCTCACGACGTGGTCCTCAACCTCGCCGCCGCCTACCCCGACCTCGGGACGCTGCGCTCCGCCCTGGGCCGCCGCGACTGGCCGGCCTGCCGGGCCGTGCTGGACGCCGCCGAGCCGGCCGCGCGGACCGGCCTGATCCGGGCCGGCGCCGCCCGCGACGGCCTGGAGGAGTTCCTCCGCGACGTGCTGCGCGAGGACCCGGGTGACGGCGCCGCGGCCGCCCTGCTGGGCAGCCATCTCCTCCACCTCGGCTGGGAGGTCCGCACCGAGGCGCCCGCCGAGCACCTCACCCCGGACCAGCGCACGGCGTTCCGGCACTGGCTGACCCGGGCCGAGGAGGTCCTGCTCGCCGGCGTCGCGCACGCCCCGGCCGACCCGGCCATCCGCACCGCCCTGCTGACCTCCGCCCGCGGACTCGCCGCCGGCCACGACGAGGCCCGCCGCCGCTACGCCGACCTCGCCGCGATCGACCCGCACCACCTGCCCGGCCAGCGCGCCCGCCTCCAGCAGTTGTGCCCCAAGTGGGGCGGCTCGTCCTGGACCGAGCCGCACGCCTTCGCCCGCGCGGCCATGCTCGCCGTACCACCCGGCCACCCGCACGCCCTCCTGGTCGCCGAGGCCCACGTCGAACACCACCTGGCCCTCGACTACGACAGCGGCCTCGCCTACCTGCGCTCCCCGGCCGTCCGCACCGACCTGTTCGAAGCCGCCCGCCGCTCCCTCGGCGCCCCGGACTTCCGCCGTCACTACGGCTGGCTGGAAGCGGTCAACACGTTCGCCTTCCTCTTCACCGAGATGCGCGAACAGGCAGCCGCCGCCGAGGCCCTCCGCCTGCTCGGCAACCTGGGCGCCGAAGACCCCTGGCGCTACCGCTACCGCAACGCCGCCTCCGCCATCTGGAACGCCCGAGCCTGGGCCCTCGGCCTGGCCTGACGGCCGTCTCCCGAAACCTTCCCGGCCGCTCGTCCCTCGCGGTCCGCTTTCCACCCCGCCGTCTCCCGGCCGCTGGTCCCTTCCGGTCCGCGGTCAACAGGCCGCTGAACCCCATTTTGTACGGCTACGCAGACTCCCCGTGGCTACACGCGAGGCAGCGCCGACCCTCCCGGCCGCGAGGCACCACCGGGCTGATGCGGCCCCTCACGGCTTATCGTCCCCGCGCACCGAACGTCCCCTGTCGCGAGCCGGTCCCTGACAGCCGTGAGAGCGGTCAGGTTTCGGTCAACCGGCTCGTGACGCGGGGACCAGGGCGGCCGCGCGTCGTCGCAGACACGTGATCGCGGGCGCTGCGCGGCGTACCGAAAGCGGGTGGGGAAACCGTGCGCGGGGAGCGGCGAAGGGGCCGGGCAAGGTTTGCCGGGGAGCGGCAGTGCGATTGGCGATCTTCTTGCAGACATTGACGGGTTCTTGCGTTGTCGCAGGTCAGTTGACGGGTGGCGGAAAAAATCTACAGCGGCGACTCTAGAAATTGTCGCGGAAGAGGCATATGTTCGTGGGGTCGGCCTCGGCCGGCAACGCAACTGGCACAGACGCTGAGTTGGAGAAGGAGGACGAGATACCGCAGCAACGCGTAGTTACGACGTCCCCGACCCGACAAGAGGTGATCGCAGCCGATGCCCATCACTCCGGTCGACTGCTAGCGGCACGCAGCCGGTCGACCACCTGCGCCGACAAGTAGAGTCGGCACCAGAATTGAAAAGCCAGGGCCCCGGTTACCCGCCGGGGCCCTGGACTGTGTGCCGCACGAGGGGACCATGCCCAGGAATTCGGACGACGCCGACCTTCCGGCGTACACGATGGGCCGGGCCGCCGAGCTGATCGGTGTCACCCCGGCATTCCTCCGCAGTCTCGACGACACCGGCCTGATCGAACCGGATCGCTCGGCCGGCGGCCACCGCCGTTACTCCCGGCACCAGCTCGACCTGGCCGCCCGGGTGCGGGTGCTGCTCGACGAGGGTTTCCTGCTCGCCGCCGCGGTCCGGATCGTCACCCTGGAGGACCGGCTGGCCGCCGCGCACCGGCGGATCCGGGAGCTGGGCGGCAAGCTCGGCCCCGGCGAGGACGCCGGCATCCCGGTGCAGACCCGGCGAGATGTCACCGCGCGACAGAACATGTAATCGTCTCTGCATGCCATCGTGGACCGTCGAGGAGTGGCGACGCCCGGGACCCACCCCCGAGCAGCGCCGGAACGATCTGTGGACCGGGGTCGGGGTCACCGCCCTCGCCGTGCTCAGCCTGTACCTGCTGCGCAGCACCGGTTACGTGCACAGCGACAGCAGCCCGGGATTCCCCGAGCAGGTCTTCTGGGCGGTGGTGACCACCCTGCCGCTGGCCTGGCGCCGCCGGTTCCCCGAGGCGGTGGCGGTGGTGATCTCGGTGTTCTTCATCGCCGGGCAGGCCCGCGGCGCCGAGGAACAGCTGCTCGCCAACTACGCGCTGTTCTCCGCGATCTACACGCTCGGCGCGTGGGGGCAGGACCGGCAGCGCTCCCGGCTGCTGCGGCTGGGCATCGTGACGGTGATGTTCGGCTGGCTGACGCTCTCCTTCGCGCTCTATCACGACCTGGTCGTGGCGGCGATGTTCGCCGATGTCACCGAGGCCACCGGCTGGCTGCCCCGGCTGTGGGCCGCGGTCTTCATCGGCTACCTGCAGAACATCGTCTATTTCGGCTTCACCTACCTGATGGGCGACGCGGCCTGGCGTGGCGTGTGGCGTCAGCACCAGCTGGCCGAGCAGGCCGAGCAGTTGCGGGCGGCCCAGGAGGCGGCCGCCGAGCGGGCGGTGCTGAGCGAGCGCGTCCGGATCGCCCGGGAGCTGCACGACGTGGTCGCCCACCACGTCTCGGTGATGGGCATCCAGGCTTCCGCCTGCCGCCGCGCGCTGGACAGGGACCCGTCGAAAGCGGTGCCCGCGCTGACCGCGATCGAGGACGGCGCCCGGACCGCGGTGGACGAGCTGCGCCGGATGCTGGGTGCGCTGCGGGCCGGTGACCCGTCGGCCGCCGAGCTGCCGGGCGCCGGCATCGACAAGATCGAGGAGATCGCCGATCGGGCCCGGGAGGCGGGTCTCCAGGTCCATTTCGGTACGTACGGGGAGCCGGCCCCGTTGCCCGACTCGGTCTCCCAGGCGGCCTACCGGATCGTCCAGGAGTCGGTGACCAATACGCTCAAGCACGCGCGGGCCGGCACGCTCGACATCCGGATCCGGTATCTCGCCGACGAGCTGGAACTCGACGTGGCCGACGACGGGCACGGCGGCGCCGGAGCGGGGGGCAGCGGGATGGGACTGATCGGGATGCGGGAGCGGGTGGCGGTGCACGACGGGACCCTGGAGGCCGGGCGGCGCAGCGGAGGTGGGTACCGGGTCCGGGCCCGGCTGCCGTACGGCTCGATGACGATCGGGAGCGCCGCGTGACGATCCAGGTCCTCCTCGCGGATGATCACCTGCTGGTCCGGTCCGGGTTCCGGGTCATCCTCGAGATGGAGGACGACCTCACGGTGGTCGGCGAGGCCGCGGACGGCGCCCAGGCGGTCGAGCTGGCGCTGCGGCTGCGGCCCGACGTCGTGCTGATGGACGTCGAGATGCCGGTGATGGACGGCCTGGAGGCGACCCGCCGGATCGCGGCCGAGGGCGGCCCGTCGGTGCTGATCCTGACCACCTTCGACCGAGACGACTACCTGTTCGCCGCGTTGCAGGCCGGGGCCAGCGGCTTCCTGCTGAAGAACGGCACCCCGGAGGCGCTGACCGAGGCGGTCCGGGTGATCGCGGCCGGTGACGCGCTGCTCGCCCCGGCGGTGACCCGGCGGGTGATCGCCGAGTTCAGCGCGCCCCGGCAGCGGGCGCCGGAGCCGGGTGTGCGGCTCGGCGAGCTCACCCCGCGCGAGCACGAGGTGCTGGTCGAGCTGGCCGGCGGGGCCACCAACGCGGAGATCGCCGCCGCGCTGCACCTCGGCGAGACGACGGTGAAGACGCACGTGAGCCGGGTGCTGATGAAACTCGGCGCGCGCGACCGCACCCAGGCCGTGGTCCTCGCGTACGAGCTGGGGGTCGTCCGTCCTTCGCGGGAATGACCCGCCGCTGTCCGTCGCGCGCCGGACGCCTCACGTCGTCGCGATCTCTAGCGTTTACCCCATGAACACCGTCCTCACCGTCGACGCGGTCAACCGGTCGTTCGGGGAGCGGCAGGTCCTCAAGGACGTGTCGTTCACCGTCGCGGCCGGTCGGCTGACCGGATTCGTCGGCGCCAACGGCGCCGGCAAGACCACCACCATGCGGATCATCCTCGGAGTCCTGGCCGCCGACGCGGGCACGGTGACCTGGCGGGGCGAGCCGCTGACCCGGGAGATCCGGCAGCGGTTCGGCTACATGCCCGAGGAGCGCGGGCTCTACCCGAAGATGAGCGTGCTGGAGCAGATCGTCTATCTGGGCCGGCTGCACGGGTTGGGCGCCGCCGAGGCCCGCCGCCGGACGATGACCCTGCTCGAGCGCCTGGAGCTGGGCGAGCGCGCGAACGACCACGTGCAGAAGCTGTCGCTGGGCAACCAGCAGCGGGCGCAGATCGCAGCCGCGCTGGTGCACGACCCGGAGCTGCTGGTGCTGGACGAGCCGTTCTCCGGCCTCGACCCGCTCGCCGTGGAGAACGTGCTCGGGGTGCTGCGTGAGCGGGCCGCCGCCGGCGCCGCGGTGCTCTTCTCCAGTCACCAGCTCGACCTGGTGGAACGCCTCTGCGACGACCTGGTGATCATCGCCGACGGCACCATCCGGGCGGCCGGCGACCGGGCCGGGCTGCGCGACCAGTACACGCTGCCGCGGTACCGGATCGAGGTCGGCGGCGACGCCGGCTGGCTGCGCGACGAACCCGGCGTCACCCTGATCGACCTGGACGGCCGGCACGCGACCTTCGACCTGGACGCCGGGACCGGTGACCAGGCTGTGCTCCAGGCCGCGCTGGCCCGGGGCCCGGTGCACGCGTTCGGCCCGGTCCGCCCGTCCCTCGCCGAGATCTTCCGAGAGGTCATCCAGTGAGCACCCTCGACGCCGTCAAACTGGTCGCCGCCCGGGAGATCCGGGTCAAGCTGCGCGACAAGGCCTTCCTCTACGGCACCCTGATCTTCCTGCTCATCGTGATCGCGTCGATCGTCCTGCCGGCCCTGATCAACGGCGGCCCGACCAAGGTCGCGGTCGCCGACCCCGCCTCGGTCAGCGTGCTCCAGCAACACGGCATGGAGGTGCGCACGGTCCCGGACACCGCCACCGCGGAGCAGCTGGTCCGCGACGGCGAGGTGGACGCCGCGGTGCTGCCCGGCCCGGTGGTGATCGGCCTGGACGAGGAGCCGGACCAGGTGGTCCGCGCCCTCAGCGTCGAACCGCAGGTCAAACTCCTCGAACCCAGCGAGGTGGAGGAGGTCGCCCGGGTCCTGGTGCCGCTGGCGTTCGCGATGCTGTTCTTCTTCACCTCGTTCAGCTTCGGCATGCAGATCGCGCAGAGCGTCGTCGAGGAGAAACAGACCCGGATCGTGGAGATCCTGGTCTCCAGTGTGCCGATCCGGGCCCTGCTGGCCGGCAAGGTGGCAGCCCTGACCCTGCTGGCGTTCGCCCAGGTGGCGCTGCTCGCGGTGGTCGCCGTGGTCGGCATGTCGGTCACCGAGGCGGCGCCCGGCCTGCTCAACGCGGTCGTTCCGGCGATCGGCTGGTTCGTCCCGTTCTTCGTCCTCGGCTTCGTGATGCTGGCCTCGCTGTGGGCCGGGGTCGGCGCTCTCGCCTCCCGCCAGGAGGAACTGGCCAGCACCACGATGCCCGCCCAGATGCTGGTCCTGATCCCGTTCTTCCTGGCCGTCAGCGTCCCGAAGGACGGCGTGGCGATGACGGTGCTGTCCTATGTGCCCTTCTCGTCCCCGCTGGCCATGCCGATCCGCCTGTTCCACGGCGACGTGGCCCTCTGGGAGCCGGTGGTGGCCCTGCTGATCCTCGCGGTCACGGCGGTGGCGCTGCTCGCGGTGGGTGCCCGGATCTACTCCGGTTCCCTGCTGCGCACCCAGGTCAAGACGTCGTTCCTGGCCGCTCTCCGCAAGGCCTGATTGCTTCGGTACGCCCGAACGCCCGCCCCGGTCGCGCACCGGGGCGGGCGCTTCGCCGTCACCGCGCCCGGCTCACGGCACGGTGATCGGGATGATCGCCTCCGGTTCGTTGATCAGAACCTGCCCGTCGTACGGCGGTGGCTGCGAGATCGACACGTAGTGGTTGCCGAGGTTCACCGGATCGTCGGCCACCACCGGCTTGCCGGCCGCGACGAAGGCGAACGGGACCGCGACACTCGACCGCGCCCGCGGGCCGGCGACGGTGCAGACCAGCGCCGTGTCGTCGCCGCCGGGCCGGGTGACGCAGCCCGCCCAGCCCGCACCCGTCGGCCGGACCTGGACCGGCAGCACGAGCAGGATTTCGAGCCGGTCCACGTCGACGGCGCCGGCGTTGCGCACCGTCACCGTCAGCCGGCCGGTGTACCCGTCGCCGGCCGTCTGGAAGGCGAGTGGGGAGGCGGCGACGGTCAGCCGGGCCGCGGGCGGCGCCGGCGGGAACGTCCGCGGCCCGTCCACCTGCCGGAACCGGCCGTCCCGCCAGGCATAGGTGCGCCACTGGTTCGGCACGCTGTTCTGCCCGCCGTCGGTGTACTCCGCCGAGACCAGCACCGCGATCCGGCCGCCGTCACGAGCCTCGACGTAATCCATCATGGCGATGCCGTCCTGGGTCCCGACCACCCGGCCGATCGGCTTCAGCTCCCGGCCGTCGCGCCGGAACGCGACGATCTGGCTGCCGCCCGCTTCCGGCCCCTCACCGCACATCAGGTGTGCCACGTAGTCCTTGACGCCGTCCCGGTCGACGTCGACCGCGACCGAGGACAGCACGTTCACCGTCCGGCCCGCCCCGTTCCGCTGGTACTGGCCGCCGGTCAGCGTGATCCGGCCGGTGGGGCAGGTGGGGTCGGCGGCGGAGCCCCAGGACGGCACCGTGACGGTGGCCGTGTCGAACGGGCCGAGGTCCGGTTGGGCGTCTCCCGGCTCGGCCGGCAGCGCGGTCGGCGCCGGTGCGGTGGGCGCCGGGGTGTCGGCCGGCGCGGGTGGCCGGTCGGTGCGGACCGCGACCGCGGCGCTCAGCGCGACGACCACGGCGGCGATCCCGGCCGCGGCGGTCGCGGCGGTGCGGCGGACCCGGATGCGCCGGGAGGTGGCCAGGGCCCGGTCCCGCAGGTCGACGGGTTCCGCCTGCTCGGCCATCGCGCTCAGTCCCCGGCGCAGGTTGTCGATCTCGATCATCGTGCGTCTCCCGTCACCACATCGCTGAGTTCCGGCGCGAGGACCCGCAGCCGCTCGAGCGCCTTCGCGGTCTGACTCTTGACGGTGCCGACGCTGACCCCCAGGACGTCCGCCGCCTGGGCCTCGGTCAGGTCGTCGAAGAACCGCAGGACGATCACCGCGCGCTGCTTGCGGGTGAGCCGGTCCAGCGCGCTGCGCAACGACAGTCGCAGCACCGTCTGGTCGGCGTGGTCGGGTTGTCCGCCGGGCAGGTCCGGCAGGTCACCGGCCGGCGTTTCGGCCACCCGCCGGCGTCGCCAGCGAGAGACCTGCAGGTGATACATGGTCTTGCGGGTGTACGCCTCGGCGTTGCCGCTGGCGTACAGCCGGCGCCAGGCGCGGTGGGTCTGGCCCAGCGCGCTCTGCACGAGATCCTCGGCCAGGTGCTGGTCACCGGTCAGCAGGTACGCCGACCGCAGCAACGCCGGTGTTCTGGCCCGGATGAATGCGTCGAAGTCAGGTGCGAGAGCGTCCACATCCGCCCCTTCCCGACCGAACTGGAGGTGACATACCAGCCAAGACGATAAGTCGCGGGAAAAGGTTGGGGGTCGGGACGAGAAAGGTGGGCGGTGGTGCGGGGCGGGCGCTCGCGGCACAGGCCGCGTGCGGGAAGAGAGAGTGACCGCGCCCCGCACCACCGCGGGAAGGTTGTCGACAACCGGGACGTGAGGAGCTTGCCGAGGGCTTCCCGAACGTCCGGTGAGAGCAAGGTTCGCACCGGGCAGGACAACCGGCAACGCAATTAACGCTGATCATTGACGGCCGTAACACAGCGGAGCGATCATCACCGAAACCCGTGGCTCAGGTCACACCTTCGGCAAGGGAGCTCGCGCATGAGCAGTGAACCAGCCGTCACCGGAACCGATGAAGAACGACTAGCGCAACTCGGGTACAAACAGGAACTTCACCGCCGGTTGTCCGGCTTCTCCAACTTCGCCGTCTCCTTCTCGATCATTTCGATTCTGGCCGGTGCGATCACCTCCTACGGGATCGCGATGAACGCCGGCGGCCCCATGGCGATCACGCTCGGCTGGCTCTTCGTGGGTGGCATGGTCACCCTGGTGGCGCTGGCCATGGCCGAGGTCTGCTCGGCCTATCCGACGGCCGGCGCGCTGTACTGGTGGGCCGCGGCGCTGGCCAAACGGAACAAGGCCGCCTGGGCCTGGTTCATCGGCTGGTTCAACTTCCTCGGCGAGGTCGCGGTGACCGCGGCGATCGACTTCGGGGCGGCGATCACCACGGCGGCGTTCCTGAGCCTGACCTTCGACATGGAGGTCACCACGCCGCGGACCTTCCTGATCTTCCTGGTCATCATCGTGGTGCACGGCTTGCTGAACACGTTCGGCGTGAACCTGGTGCGGGTGCTCTCCGACGTCAGCGCGTGGTGGCACCTGATCGGCGTCGGCGTGATCGTGGTGCTGCTGGCCGTGCTGCCGGACCAGCACAAGCCGATCTCCGAGGTGTTCTTCGAGGTGAAGAACGCGACCGGGTTCGACTTCACCGGGGCGACCGTGTACGCCGTCCTGATCGGACTGCTGATGGCGCAGTACACCTACACCGGGTACGACGCCTCCGCGCACGTCGCCGAGGAGACGCACGACGCGGCGAACGCGGCGCCGCGGGGCATCGTGATGTCGGTGGTGGTGTCGGTGATCGCCGGGTTCGTGCTGCTGTTCGCGATCACCTGGTCCATCCAGGACTACGACGGGTCGGCGACCACCTCGCTGGGGCTGCCACCGGCGCAGATCTTCATCGACGCGGCCGGGCACGACGTGGGCACGTTCCTGCTGTTCATCTGCATGGTCGCGCAGTGGTTCTGCGGGATGGCCTCGGTCACCGCGAACTCGCGGATGTCCTACGCGTTCGCCCGGGACGGCGCGCTGCCCGGCTCCCGGCTGTGGAAGCAGGTCAACCCGCGGACCGGCACCCCGACCAACTCGATCTGGCTGTGCGTGACCATCTCCACGATCCTGGTGCTGCCGTCGCTCTGGAACACCACGGCGTACCTGGCGGCCACCTCGATCGCGGTGATCGGGTTGTACATCGCGTACGTCGGCCCGGTCTTCCTGCGCCGCCGCAACGCGGAGTTCGAGCCCGGCCCGTGGCAGCTCGGCCGGTGGAGCGCGGTGATCGGTTGGACCGCGATCGTCTGGGTAGGTGTCATCTGCGTGCTGTTCGTGCTGCCGACGGCCGGTCCGATCACCGCGAAGAACTTCAACTACACGATCTTCGCGGTGGCCGTGGTGCTCGGTGGGGCGACGATCTGGTGGTTCGCGGGCGCCCGGAAGTGGTTCACCGGACCCCGATCGAACCTGCTGGAGAAGGCGGCACACGGCGAGCAGACCATGCCGACGGCCAACGACTGATAGGACTGGACCCATGGATCTCGAGGACCTCGACGTCGCGGTCGGCAACGGCAGCATCGACACGGTGCTGCTGGCGCTCACCGACATGCAGGGCCGTTTGCAGGGCAAGCGGCTGCACGGCCGGTATTTCATGGACGAGGTGGCGAGCGGCGGCAGCGAGGGGTGCAACTACCTGCTCGCGGTCGACGTCGACATGAACACCGTGGACGGGTACGAGATGTCCTCCTGGTCCACCGGGTACGGCGACTTCGTGATGCGGCCGGACTTCCGCACGTTGCGCCCGGTGCCGTGGCAGCCGGGCACCGCGCTGGTGCTGGCCGACCTGTTCGACACCGCGGGAGAGCCGGTGCCGGCGTCACCGCGGCAGATCCTGCGCCGCCAGCTGGACCGGCTGGCGGCGCACGGCCTGACGGCGTTCGCCGGGACCGAGCTGGAGTTCGTCCTGTACCGGGACAGCTATGAGCACGCGCACGCGCTCGGCTACCGCGGCTTGACCCCGGCGAACCAGTACAACGTGGACTACTCGCTGCTCGGCACCGCGCGGGTCGAGCCGCTGCTGCGCCGGATCAGGAACGACATGTACGGCGCCGGCCTGCTCCCGGAGAGCGCCAAGGGCGAGTGCAATTTCGGTCAGCACGAGATCGCGTTCCGGTACGCCGACGCGCTCACCTGCGCCGACAACCACGTCATCTACAAGAACGGGGCCAAGGAGATCGCCGCCCAGGAGGGGATGGCGCTCACCTTCATGGCCAAGCCGAACGAGCGCGAGGGCAACTCCTGCCACATCCACTTCTCGCTGCGCGGCGCGGACGACCGGTCGGCGATGCTCGGCGACGGGCCGGCGCATCTGAGCGAGATCGGGCAGCGGGCGATCGCCGGGCTGCTCGCCACGATGCGCGAGTTCAGCCTGCTGTTCGCGCCGAACATCAACTCGTACAAGCGGTACCAGCCCGGGTCGTTCGCGCCGACGGCGCTGCGCTGGGGGGTGGACAACCGGACCTGCGCGCTGCGGATCGCCGGGCACGGGCAGGGGATGCGGGTGGAGAACCGGGTGCCCGGCGGGGACGTGAACCCGTACCTGGCGATCGCCGCCCTGGTGGCCGGGGCGGTGCACGGCATCGAGGCGGAGCTGCCGCTCGAGGACGAGTTCGCCGGGAACGCCTACCTGGACGCGACCGCCGGGCGGGTGCCGGGGACGCTGCGCGAGGCGACCGACCTGTGGGCCTCCTCGGAGGTTGCGGAAGCGGCGTTCGGGGCCGATGTGGTCGCGCACTACGCCAACATGGGCCGGGTGGAACTGGCGGCTTTCGACGCCGCGGTGACCGACTGGGAACTGCGTCGTGGATTCGAACGCCTCTGAGTGTGAGGATCTTGGCGTGGGGACTACTGATGTGATCAACCCGGCGACGGGCGCGGTCTTCACGACCGTGCCGTCGCTGGACCTGGCCGCCACCGACGCGGCCATCGACCGTGCCCAGAAGGCTTTCGACCGATGGCGCGCGGTCGCGCCCGGTGACCGGGCGCGGCTGCTGCGCCGCTTCGCCACGGTGGTCGAGGACCACCTGGAGGAGCTGGCGCAGGTGGAGGTGCGCAACGCGGGGCACACCATCGGCAACGCCCGCTGGGAGGCCGGCAACGTCCGTGACGTGCTGAACTACTACGCCGGCGCGCCGGAGCGGCTGTCCGGCCGGCAGATCCCGGTGCCCGGCGGTCTCGACGTGACCTTCCACGAGCCGCTCGGCGTGGTCGGGATCATCGTGCCGTGGAACTTCCCGATGCCGATCGCCGGCTGGGGGTTCGCCCCGGCGCTGGCGGCCGGCAACACGGTCGTGCTCAAGCCGGCCGAGCTCACCCCGCTGACCGCGATCCGGCTCGGCGAGCTGGCCCTGGAGGCGGGGCTGCCGGAGGACGTCTTCCAGGTGCTGCCGGGCAAGGGGAGCGTGGTCGGGCAGCGGTTCGTCACGCATCCGGCGGTCCGCAAGGTCTGCTTCACCGGCTCCACCGCGGTCGGAAAATCGATCATGGCGGGCTGTGCCGAGCAGGTCAAAAGGGTCACTCTGGAACTCGGCGGGAAGAGCGCCAACGTCGTCTTCGCGGATGCCGATCTCGAGGCCGCGGCGGCGGCCGCGCCGGGCGCGGTCTTCGACAACGCGGGTCAGGACTGTTGCGCGAGGTCACGGTTGCTGGTCGAGGCTTCGGTGTACGACAAGTTCCTCGCCCTCCTCGAACCAGCCGTCACGAAATTTCGGGTAGCAGACCCGTCCAGTGAGATGTCGGAAATGGGCCCACTGATCTCTTCCGGTCAACGGGACACCGTGGCGTCGTACGTGGACGGTGCCGACGTCGCGTTCCGTGGTTCCGCCCCGGACAGTGACGGCTGGTGGTTCCCGCCGACCGTGCTGCTCGCTTCCGGCGCGGCGGACCGGCACTGGCGCGAGGAGATCTTCGGCCCGGTCGTCAGCGTGCTCCCGTTCCGCGACGAGGCCGAGGCGATCCGTCTCGCCAACGACACCGAGTACGGCCTCTCCGGCTCGATCTGGACCCGTGACGTCGGCCGCGCCCTGCGGGTCTCCCGTGCGGTGGAGACCGGCGCGCTGAGCGTCAACAGCAACTCGTCGGTGCGGTACTGGACCCCGTTCGGCGGGATGAAGCAGTCCGGCCTCGGCCGCGAACTGGGTCCGGACGCGCTGCTGTCGTTCACCGACGTGAAGAACGTCTTTATCTCGATGGGGGCTTGAGTGGAGCGCTTGCAGGACCGGGTGGCCGTGATCACCGGCGCCGGGAGCGGGATCGGGCTGGCCACCGCCCGGCGGTTCGCCGCCGAGGGCGCCAAGGTGGTGGCCGTCGACATCTCCGAGGACGCCGGCAAGGCGGTCGCCGCCGAGGTCGGCGGGGAGTTCGTGGCCTGCGACGTCAGCGACGAGGAGCAGGTCAAGGCGCTCTTCGACGGGGTCGCCGAGCGGCACGGGCGGGTCGACATCGCGTTCAACAACGCCGGCATCTCCCCGCCCGACGACGACTCGATCCTGGTCACCGGGCTGGACGCGTGGGAGCGGGTGCTCAAGGTCAACACGACCAGCGTCTTCTTCTGCTGCAAGTACGCGATCCCGCACATGCAACGGCAGGGCAAGGGCTCGATCATCAACACCGCGTCGTTCGTGGCGCTGCTCGGCGCGGCCACCTCGCAGATCGCTTACACCGCCAGCAAGGGCGGGGTGCTGGCGATGACCCGGGAGCTGGGCGTGCAGTTCGCCCGGGAGGGCATCCGGATCAACGCGCTCTGCCCCGGCCCGGTGGCCACCCCGCTGCTGATGGAGCTGTTCGCCAAGGACCCGGAGCGGGCCGCCCGCCGCCTGGTGCACGTGCCGATGGGCCGGTTCGCCGAACCGGAGGAGATCGCCGCCGCGGTGGCGTTCCTGGCCAGTGACGACGCCTCGTTCATGACCGCCTCGCAGTTCGTCGTCGACGGCGGGATCACCGGTGCGTATGTAACTCCGCTGTAAACGTTTAGTCACCCGCCGGCCGGGGAACGGGATCTTTACTACAGGGGTCGAATCCCTGTTCAGTCGGGTCTTGGTCCCCGTCTGAAGCAGGTCTGAAGGGGCCCGTCGCGCGGCGCCGGATCACCGGCGCCGCGCGCCTGTGTGAGGAGCGTGGGCGGGCGGTGGCTACGGTGGTGCGATGCGTCCGATCATCGGGATAACGACGTACGAGTTGCCCGCGTCCTGGGGCGTGTGGCGTGATCTTCCCACCACCCTCGTTCCGAGCGACTACGCCGCCGCGGTCACCCTGGCCGGCGGCCGGGCGGTGCTGCTGCCGCCCGACGACCGGGACACCGATGTGCTCCGGATGCTGGACGGCCTGCTGTTCTCCGGCGGTCCGGACATCTCCCCGGGTTTGTACGGCGCGGAACCGGGGATCCACACCGTGACCCACCCGGAACGGGACGAAGCCGAACTTCTGCTGCTCCGGGCGGCCCTCGACCGGGACCTGCCGGTCCTCGGCGTCTGCCGGGGCATGCAGCTGCTGGTCGCCGCCGCCGGTGGGGCACTGCACCAGCATCTGCCCGATGTGCTCGGCCACGAGCGGCACCGCCCCGCCCCGGCGGTGTACGGGCGGCACGACGCCGTCTTCACCCCCGGCAGCCGGATCGCCGGCCTGATGGGCGAGGACGTCACCATCAACTGCTTCCACCATCAGGGCGTCGCCGATCCCGGGAAACTGGTCGTCACCGGCCGGGCCGAGGACGGCCTGCCGGAGGCGGTCGAGGACCTGGACCGGAGCTTCGTGCTCGGCGTGCAGTGGCATCCCGAGGTCGGCCGGGACAAACGGATCTTCGGCGCCCTGGTGGCGGCGGCAGCCGAACGGAGCTAGGAGGACCACACCCCCATGCGCAGACCGCTGATCGGCCTTACCGCGTACGCGGAGCAGGTGCGGTACGGCCGCAACGACCTCTACGCCGGCATGCTGCCGATGACCTATGTCAAAGCGGTGCACGCCAGCGGAGGGCGAGCGGTGCTGATCACCCCGGACGACCCCGGCACCGACGTGCTCGAGTCGCTGGACGGCATCGTGTTCACCGGAGGCGGCGACGTGGATCCGGCGCACTGGGGGGAGAGACCGCACCCGGAGACCGAGGCGGACGCCGGGCGCGACGCCGCCGAGCTGATGCTGATGCGCGCCGCCCTCGACGCCGACCTGCCGGTGCTCGGGGTCTGCCGGGGACACCAGGTGATGGCGGTGGCCACCGGTGGCTCGCTGCACCAGCACCTGCCGGACCTGATCGGGCACGACCGGCACCGGGGCGCGACCGGCACCGATCCGCTCGCGGCCGGGGCCGGCGACTACGGCCGGCACGACGTGGTGACCGCCGCCGGGTCCCTGGCGCACGACCTGTTCGGCCGGCAGACCACGGTGAACTCGTTCCACCATCAGGCGGTCGCCGATCCGGGTGAGTTCGTGGCGACCGGCTGGTGCCCGGACGACCGGGTGGTGGAGATCATCGAACATCCCGGGCACACCTTCGCGCTGGGCGTGCAGTGGCATCCGGAGCGGACCACGGACCTGCGGGCGTTCGCCGCTCTGACCGAGGCCGCCGCCCTGAACCGGGAAATCGCCGCGGCGGTGTAGCGCGGCGGCCCGGCCGGGCCGGTGTTAACGTGCCTCCGGGCCGGGCTTCCCGGCCACCGACCCCCCACGGGAGGCTTCGATGGGCGCCCTGCCGGCCCGCCTGCGCACCGCTTTCGAGCGCGGCGGCGAGATGGGCCGCCGGATGGCCGAAGTGGACTGGTCCGCCTCGCCGGCCGGTGATCCGGCGCGGTGGCCGCCGGAGCTGGTCGACGCGGTGGTCACGGCGCTCGCCTCGAAGACGCAGATCTGCATCTTCTGGGGCCCCGAGCACGTGGTGCTCTACAACGACGCGTACATCCCGGTGGCCGGCGCCAAGCATCCGGCGTACCTGGGCCGGCCCGGCCGCGAGATGTGGGCCGAGACGTGGGACCTGGTCGGCGAGCTGTTGCGCCGGGTGGCCGAGAGCGACGAGGCGTTCTACGCCGACGACCTGCTGTTCACCCTGGACCGGCACGGCTTCCTGGAGGAGACGTACTTCGACATCTCGTACGACCCGTTGCGTGCCGGGGACGGGACGGTCTCCGGGGCGATGTGCATCGTCACCGAGACCACCGGGCGGGTGCTCGGCGAGCGGCGGGTGCGCACCCTCGCCGCGCTCGGCCGGCGGCTGGCCGATCTGTCCGACCCGGCCGCGCTGGCCGCCGAGGCGGTCGCGGTGCTCGCGGAGAACCCGGGGGACGTGCCGTTCGCCCGGTTGGTGCTGGGCGAGGCGCCGGAGCGGGACCGGATCCCGCTGCGGGAGCTTGCCGACCCGCCGGCGGGCGCCCGGGAGGAGGCGCTGGTGCTGCCGATCGGGGACGGCACCGGCACGGTCGGCGCGCTGGTCCTCGGGGTCAGCAAGCTGCTCCGGCTGGAGGGCGATTACCGGGACTTCCTGGAGGTGGCCGCGGCCCAGATCTCCCGGGCGGTGGCCAACGCGCGGGCCTACGAGCTGGAACGCCGCCGGGCCGCCGAACTGGCCGCCCTAGACGAGGCCAAGACCGCGTTCTTCTCGAACGTGAGCCACGAGTTCCGTACCCCGCTGACGCTGATCCTGGGTCCGCTGGAGGACCTGCTCGTGGACTCGGCGGTGGACGGCGCCGTGCGCGACCGGCTGCTCCCGGTGCACCGCAACGGCCTGCGCCTGCTCAAGCTGGTCAACACGGTGCTGGACTTCTCCCGGCTGGAGTCCGGCCGGATCCGTGCCGTCTACCGCCCCACCGACCTGGCCGCGCACACCGCGCGGCTGGCCACCTCGTTCCGGCCGGCCACCGAGCGGGCCGGGCTGGACCTGGTGATCACGACGCCGTCGTCGCCGGTGCGGGTGTACGTCGACCCCGAACTGTGGGAGAAGATCGTCCTCAACCTGCTCTCCAACGCGGTGAAGTTCACCCGTGAGGGGACCATCGAGGTGCACGTCCGGGTGACCGGCGGCCACGCCGAGCTGGTCGTGCGGGACACCGGCGTGGGCATCCCGGCCCGCGAGCAGCCCCGGCTGTTCGACCGTTTCCACCGGGTCACCGGCGCCTGGTCGCGCAGCCACGAGGGCACCGGCATCGGGCTGGCCCTGGTCCGCGAGCTGGCCGAACTGCACGGCGGCACGGTCGCGGTGCGCAGCGAGCCGGAGGCCGGCAGCGAGTTCCAGGTCCGGATCCCGTTCGGCGCCGGGCACCTGCCGCCCGACCGGGTCAGCGACGACCCGGTCCCGTCCGGCGCCGCCGACCCGCGGCTCTGGGTGGACGAGGCGGTCTGGTGGACCGGGGAGGGCGGCCGCGCCGATGCGGTCCCGCCGAGCGCCGGCGGCCGGATCCTGCTCGCCGACGACAACGCCGACCTGCGGGAACACGTCACCCGGCTGCTCAGTCCGTACTGGGAGGTGGTCGGCGCGGTGGACGGGGCGTCGGCCCTGGAGCTGGCCCGGGACCGGCCGTTCGACCTGGTGCTGACCGACATCATGATGCCCCGGCTGGACGGCTTCGGGCTGATCGCCGCGCTGCGCGCCGACCCGCGGACCCGGGACGTGCCGATCGTGGTGCTCTCCGCCCGGGCCGGCGAGGAGTCCGCGGTCGAGGGGCTGGCCGCCGGCGCCGACGACTACCTGGTGAAACCGTTCTCGACCCGGGAGCTGACCGCCCGGGTGCGGGCCAACCTGGAGCTCGGCCAGCTGCGCCAGCAGACGGTCAGCCGGCTCGGCGGGCTGGTCGACGCCGCGGTCGCGTTGAACGCGGTGGCCGGCACCGCCGAGGTGCTCGACGTCGCCGCCCGGCACGTGCTGGCGATGACCTCGGCCGGCCGGGTGGTGGTGACCGCCCCGGACGCCCGGGCCGAGCGGGACGGCGGCGCCGAGGCGGCCGCCGAGCCGGACCTGGTGCTGCCGCTGCCGGACACGGCCGGCGCCTCGCTCGGCGAGCTGCGGGTCTGGTCCGGGCCGGGCGGACCGGTCGAGCCGGAGCTGCTCACCCAGCTGGCCCGGCTGGTCGGCTTGCGGCTGGCCAACGCGCGGCTCTACGAGAGCGAGCACCGGATCGCCCGGACGTTGCAGCACAGCCTGCTCCCGCAGTCCCTGCCCCGGGTCCCCGGCGCCGTGGTGGCCAGCCGGTACGTGGCCGGCAGCAGCGAGGCCCGGGTGGGCGGCGACTGGTACGACGTCATCGCCGGCCCGGACGGCCGCCTCTACCTGGTGATCGGGGACGTGGTGGGCAAGGGCGTGCAGGCCGCCGCCACCATGGGGCAGCTGCGCAACGCGCTCCGGGCGTACGTCTTGGAGGGTTTCGATTGCGGTCCGGCCCTGAGCCGCCTCAACCGCCTGGTCGACACGCTGGGCCGGCGGCAGTTCGCCACGGTGCTGGTGGTGCGCTTCGATCCGGACACCCGGGTGCTGCGCTACTCCTCGGCCGGCCACCCGTCACCGATCCGGGTCACCCCGGGGGAGCCGGGCTCGTTCCTGTACCGCGCGGCGCTCGGGCCGCCGATCGGGGCGCTGGGCGAGGTGCCCTATCCGACCCGGGAGGCCCGGCTGGAGCCCGGCGACCGGCTGCTGCTGTACACCGACGGGCTGGTCGAGGACCGCAAGCAGGGCATCGACGCCGGCCTGGCCGAGCTGACCACCGAGGTGGCCAAGCCCACCGAGCACGTCGAGGATCTGCTGGACGCGCTGCTGGCCAAGGCCACCCGGCAGGCCCACCGGGACGACATCGCGCTGATCGCGCTCGAGGTGACCGAGCCGCGCGAGTTCGTCATGCGGCTGCCCGCCGACCCGAACCGGCTCAGCGTGCTGCGCAAACGGCTGGAGGACTTCCTGGCCGCGCACGGCGTGCCGGAGCCGGACGTGTTCGACCTCACGGTGGCGGTCTCCGAGGCGGCGGCGAACGCGATCGAGCACCCGATCGACCCGGTCGAGCCGGTGATCACGGTGGAGACCTCGGTCGAGGCGGACACGATCGTGGTCACCGTGCGGGACACCGGGCGCTGGCGGCCGGCCACCGACGCCGGGTTCCGCGGGCGCGGGCTGGCGCTGATCGGGGCGCTGACCGAGCTGGCCGTGCACCGGTCGCCGACCGGGACGGCGGTCACCCTGCGGCGGCCGATCAGCCCCGGTCCTGCTTGAGCCAGGGCTGGTCGCTGAGCCCGGAGATGTCCAGCACCCGGCGGACCCGGCCGGACGGCAGGACCTCCAGGGTGCCCGGGAACCGCTCGGCCAGCCGGATCAGCGCGTGGATCGCGGCCGAGTCGAAGAAGGTGACCGCGCGCAGGTCGAGCGTCGCGCCGGTGACACCGGCCGGGGTGGCGGCCGCGAAGAGCGCGTCGGCCGTAGCCATGTCCACCTCGCCGGTCACCGTGACGGTGACTCGGTCGCCGGAGACAGCGCCGTTCGCCGAGAATGTCGGGTCCTGGCCATCTTGATCCACCAGAACACGATTTCACAGAGCCACAGGAGCGGCAAGGACGGGGCCGATCGCCGGTTCACCCGGCGGATAGGCTGTTGCCATGACCGTTCGTGCGCCCCTAGTGCCGGGAAAGCAGTCACCCTGGCGATCGGTCCCGGCCGACATCGTCCGCCCCGAATATGTCGGAAAGAAGCGCCCCAAACAGTGGCAGGGCTCGCACGTGCAGACCGCGGAGACCATCGAGAAGATGCGGGTCGCCGGTCGGATCGCCGCCCAGGCCACCCAGCTCGCCGGCGAGCACTGCAAGCCGGGCGTGACCACCGACGAGATCGACCGGGTGGTGCACGAGTTCATCCTGGACCACGGGGCCTACCCGTCCACCCTGGGTTACAAGGGCTTTCCCAAGTCCTGCTGCACCTCGCTGAACGAGGTGATCTGTCACGGCATCCCGGACTCCACCGTGCTGGAGGACGGCGACATCATCAACGTCGACGTCACGGCGTACCTGAACGGGGTACACGGTGACACCGACGCCACGTTCTGCGTGGGCGAGGTCAGCGAACAGGCCCGGCTACTGGTCGAGCGGACCCACGAGGCGATGATGCGGGGCATCCGCGCGGTCGCCCCGGGCCGCCCGATCAACGCGATCGGCCGGGTGATCGAGGCCTATGCCCGCCGGTTCGGTTACGGCGTGGTCCGCGACTTCACCGGGCACGGCATCGGCGAGACGTTCCACTCCGGCCTCTACGTGCCGCACTACGACAACCCCCGGCTGGACACCGTGATGGAGCCGGGGATGACGTTCACCATCGAGCCGATGATCACCCTCGGCACCCATGAGTACGAGATCTGGAAGGACGGCTGGACGGTCGTCACCAAGGACCGCAAGTGGACCGCCCAGTTCGAGCACACCCTGGTGGTGACCGACGACGGCGTCGAGATCCTGACGCTGCCGTGACCACGATCGTCGAGCACCACCACGCCGACGTCTCCGGCGGCTGGCTGCGGGCCGCGACGTTCGGCGCGATGGACGGCCTGGTGACCAACATCGCGCTGATCGCCGGCGTGGGCGGCGCCAGCACCGACCGGCACCTGCTGGTGCTGACCGGGATGGCCGGCCTGGTGGCCGGCGCGATCTCGATGGGCATCGGCGAGTGGACCAGCGTCCGCACGCAGAACGAGCAGATCGCCGCGGAGCTCGACAAGGAGCTGTACGAGCTGCGGGTCAACCCGGACGGCGAGGCCGACGAGCTGGTCGAGACGTGGACCGCCCGCGGCCTGCCGCCGGACCTGGCCCGGCAGGTCGCCGAGGTGCTCAAGGCACATCCGGAGCAGGCGCTGCGGGTGCACGCCCAGGAGGAGCTCGGCGTGGTGCCGGACGAGCTGGCCAGCCCGTGGACCGCGGCGGCGTCCTCGTTCGTCTGTTTCGCGGTGGGCGCGGTGATCCCGCTGCTCACGCTCCTTCTGGGGTACGACGATCTGTGGGCCGCCCTGGCCGTCGGGGGACTGGGCCTGTTCGCCGCGGGGGCGATCGTCTCCCGGCTGACGGCCCGGCCGTGGTGGCTCGGCGGGCTGCGGCAGTTGCTGCTCGGGCTGCTCGCGGCGGTGCTCACCTACGGCGTGGGCGCGGTGATCGGGGTCAACGTCGCCTGAGCGGGGCTCCGGGCGTACCGAAATCGGGTGTTGATCGTCAGTCGAAGAGCGCGCCCAGCGTGCCGTCCACCGGACGGCCGCGGGCGGCCAGCTCGTCCGCCTGGTATTTCAGGATCGCGCCCAGCTCCAGCATGTCGGCGGCGGCCACCCCGGTCCGTTTCACCGCGTCGGCCTGGTTGCGGAACCAGGTGCGGGTGAGGAAGCCGGCGACCAGCGCGGCGTGCACCCGGGCCTCGGCGATCGTCACCAGCGCGGCGTCCGTGTCGTACCACTGGGTGAGCCGGACGGCCCGCTGCCGGGCGCTGTTCGCGATCGCCCAGTTGTGCCGGGCCAGCTGGCTGAACTCGGCCGGCCGGGCCTCGGTCAGCAGGTTCTGGTGCGCCTCGCGCAGCTCCTTGAAGAAGTCCTTGGGATCGTGCAGCGGGAACGTGTGCATGTACCGGTCGGCGTGCAGCGGCCAGCGCGCGGTCAGCAGCCGGGCCTCGGCCAGCGCCTCCTCGGCGGCCAGCACACGCAGATCGACCGGGACGCCGTCGACCTTGCGCAGGGTCGATCGCGGCCCGGTCCGCGGGCGGTAGGTGACCACCACCAGGTTGACGTCGCTGCTGTCGGTGTCGTCGCCGTGCGCGATCGAACCGGCCACGCCGATCGCCTGCACCTCGGCCGCCCACCGGTGCTGGATCGCGTCGGCGAGCCGGTCGGCCAGGGCGCCTCGCAGGGAAGTGGTGTCGATCTCGTCGATCACCACCTCATTCTGTCCCGATCAGGGGGTCGGGCGGCCCGGAAAGATCAGGGTGAGCGGCGTGACCTGGGCGATTTTGCGCCACTTCGTCGCACGAACTGCGGAGTCGGTCAAAGCCGACAGTGCGTCGACCCGCTCGGTGCTCTCGGTGACCGGCAGCACCACGCGCCAGGCCTGTGCCACCCCGTCCTCGATCCGCACGGCCAGTTTCAGCGCCGAGCCGCGGTCCTCGACCGGGAACGGCAGCTGGTAGCCGGCCGGGGTGGGCGCGGCGCTCGCTCGCAGCGCGGCCAGCCGGCCGACCAGGTAGTCCCGGCGCAGCCGGTGCACGTCCTCGGCGGCCCGTGCCTGGTCCTGCTCGGCGCCGTCCCGCAGGTGCACGCCGATCAGCCCGTACGCCCAGATGGCCGCCTCCTCGGCGGTCAGGGCCCCGGCCAGTTGCTCTTTCATGGTCGGGAAACCTAGCGCAGGGCTTCCGCGTGCGTCGCCCGAGCGGCGGCGATCGATCCGATCAGCGCGGCCCGCTCGGCCGGCGCCGCCTTGCACGCGGCCACCGCGGTCTTCTGCGCGGCGAGCTCGGCCTGGCGCAGCGCGGCCACGGTGTCCCCGGCCCCGGTGGCGGCCGAGGGCGCGGCCGAGCCGGACGGGAGCGTGGTGCCGATCACCTTGGCCAGCTCGGCGGCGTGCGCGCGGTGCGCCGTGGCGAACGCCGCGAGTGCCGGCTGGGTCACCGCGAGCCGCTGATACGACCCGGCGAGCGCCACCGCCTCGTCCAGCACCGGCTGCAACGGGTCCGGCGCCGGGGCCGGCTCCGGCTCGTCGTCGAAGAGCCCGCAACCGCCCAGCGTGACCAGGCCGGCCAGCCCACCGGCCGTGCCCAGCACCCGGCGGCGGGTGTGTCCGCCATCGCTCATCCGCACCGCGCCAGTCAACACCATCCCCTCTACCGGATGATGTCCGGGAGCGCTGACCTGCGGATCAGGTGGTTTTGGTGCGGCGCCGCGCCGTCCGGGGAGTCCGCGCGTTACGCTCTGCGTCAGCCGCGGGGCCGAGGACTGCCCGGCGGCATATAGTCGTTGCAGCACAAAAACTAGCGAGAGGTCGAGCCCGATGACGCAGCGTGGTCGCGCCGGGGCCCGGCCCGGTGGTCGCCCCGGTGGCCGGCGGACCCAGCCGGAGACCCGGAGCACTCCCGTCGCCCCGCGGATCGATCTGACCGCGGCCCGCGCCCGGCTCCGCGAGGTGGTCGAGCCGGTGATCACCAAGGCCGGATACGACCTGGAGGACCTCACCCTGACCCGGGCCGGCCGCCGGTTCGTGGTCCGGGTGCTGATCGACACCGACGGCGGGATCAGCCTGGACGATGTGGCGACCGTCTCCCGGGAGGTCTCCGAGGCGCTGGACAGCGCCGAGGAGCAGGGCGGCGAGCTGCTGGCGGGGGAGTATCAGCTGGAGGTCGGCTCGCCCGGGGTGGACCGGCCGCTGACCGAGCCACGGCACTGGCGCCGCAACACCGGCCGCCTGGTCGCGGTGAACGGACTGACCGGCCGGGTGCTGAGCACCGCCGACAGCGGCGTGACGCTGGAGGTGGACGGCGCCCCGCGCGAGGTGCCGTGGGCCGATCTCGGACCCGGCCGGGTCCAGATCGAGTTCAAGCGCATGGACGAGGCCGATTTCGGCGACGAAGACGAAGATGACGACGACGAAGGGGAGGGCGAGGAGTGAACATCGACCTCGCGGCGCTGCGCGCCCTGGAGCGCGAGCGGGAGATCCCGTTCGAGACGATTCTCGCGGCCATCGAGACCGCGCTGCTGACCGCGTACCGGCACACCGACGGCGCGGAGAGCCACGCCCGGGTGGAGATCGACCGCAAGACCGGCGTCGCCTCGGTGCTGGCGCAGGAGCTGGACGCGGACGGCACGGTGGTCCGGGAGTGGGACGACACTCCGCACGACTTCGGCCGGATCGCCGCCATGACCGCCAAGCAGGTGATCCTCCAGCGGCTCCGGGAGGCCACCGACGAGCAGCACTTCGGTGAGTACGCGGGCCGCGACGGCGACCTGGTCACCGGCGTGGTGCAGGCCGACGCCGCGCGTGCCGAGAAAGGCATCGTGATCGTCGACCTGGGCAAGCTGGAGGCGGTGCTGCCGCAGTCCGAGCAGGTCCCCGGGGAGTCCTACGAGCACGGGTCCCGGATCCGCTGCATCGTGGTACACGTCGCCAAGGGGTTCCGCGGGCCGCAGATCACCCTGTCCCGCTCGCACCCGGCCCTGGTCAAGAAGCTGTTCGCGCTGGAGGTTCCGGAGATCGCCGACGGCACCGTCGAGATCGCCGCGATCGCACGTGAGGCAGGTCACCGTACGAAGATCGCGGTCCGCTCCACGGTCCAGGGTGTGAACGCCAAGGGCGCCTGCATCGGCCCGATGGGCCAGCGGGTCCGCGCGGTGATGAGCGAGCTGCACGGCGAGAAAATCGACATCATCGACTGGTCGGACGACCCGGCTCACTTCGTCGGCAACGCGCTCTCCCCGGCGAAAGCCCTGCGTGTGGAGGTTGTCGACGCGGCCACCCGGACGGCCAGGGTGACCGTGCCCGATTTCCAGTTGTCCCTGGCCATCGGCCGGGAGGGGCAGAACGCTCGGCTCGCCGCCCGGCTCACCGGCTGGCGCATCGACATCCGCCCGGACAACGAACCCGCTCCAGTCGCGGACCGTGATGCGGCCGAGGCGGGGAACTGACCGGATACGCGGTCGCCGCGATCGAGGGGTAGACTTGCCCTTGGTCGGCCCGACGCGAACCTGCGTCGGCTGCCGCAACCGCGCGCCGGCCGCTTCATTGCTGCGGTTCGTCGCGGCCGGATCCGGGGATGACCTCCGGCTTCTGCCCGATCCGCGCCGCCGACTGCCGGGCCGGGGAGCGCACCTGCATCCCGATCCGGCCTGCTTCGCGCAGGCGGAGCGACGTCGCGCCTTCGGGCGTGCGTTGCGTCTCACCGGTGTTGCTGACGCCGGACTGCTTGCCGAGCACATCCGCACGGTCTCCGTGCCGTGCGGAACCACCGATGACGAGGCGTTGCCGCCCCGTCACGACCCAGCAAGGTAGGACGACCCAGATGAGCACTCGATGAAGTCCCTGAAATGACCAGGCTTCTAGTGCACGAGTGAGGTCGCTGCGGGTACTGCTCGCACGACCTCGAGATGAGGAGTGCAGTGCCAGGCAAGGCCCGCGTACACGAGCTCGCGAAAGAGCTCGGGGTCGACAGCAAGACCGTGCTCGCCACATTGAAGGACATGGGCGAGTTCGTTAAGTCCGCATCCAGCACCGTCGAGGCCCCGGTGGCCCGGCGGCTGCGTGGCGCCCTCGAGGCGAGCGGCAGCGTCCCGGCGGCTCCGTCCGCTTCGGCCGCGCCCGCTTCCGCCCCGACCGGCGGTGCCCCTACTCCGACTTCGGCGCCGCGTCCCGGCCCGCCGTCGGTCCGTCCGCAGCCCCCGCGCCGTCCCGGGCCCACGCCCGGCCCCGGCCCGTCGGCTGCCCCGACTTCGCCGGCTCCCTCGCCCGGGCCCACCGCCCGGCCGAACCCGGTGCCCGGTCGTCCGGGCCCGCGGCCCGGCCCGGTCGCCAAGCCGGCCAGCGCGCACGACATCGAGGTGGCGGCCGCCGAGGCACGCGCCCAGGCGCTGAAGGCCGAGCAGGAGGCCGCCGTCAAGGCTGCGCAGGCCGCTCAGGCAGCCCGCGCGCGGGACGCCGAACGCCGGCCCAGCCCGCAGAACCCGACCGAGGGTGGCCCCCGTGGTCCTCGTCCGGGTCCGGGTGGCATGCCGCCGCGTCCGGGTTCCCCGGCCGCGGGTCGCACCGGTGGCAACCAGGGTGGTCAGGGTCACGGCGGTCCCCGTCCGGGTCCGGCCGGCGGCTCGCCGCGGCCGCCCGCGCGTGGTCCCGGCAACAACCCGTTCGGTGTCTCCGGTAACGCCGCGGCCGGTCCGCGTCCGTCGCCGGCCTCGATGCCGCGTCCCAACCAGCCCGGCATGCCGCCGCGGCCGAGCCCGGCGTCGATGCCGCCGCGGCCCAGCCCCGCGTCCATGCCCTCGCAGCGTCCCGCCGGTCCCGGCGGCGGCCGTGGCGGCCCCGGCGGTGGCGCCGGTCGTCCCGGCGGTCCCGGTGGCGGCCGTGGCGGCCCCGGTGGCGGCGGCGGTGGCTTCCGTCCCGGTGGCGGCGGCGGTGGCGGCGGCTTCCGTGGCGGTCCCGGTGGGGGCGGCGGCGGTGGCGGCTTCCGTCCCGGTGGTGGCGGCGGTGGCGGTTTCCGTCCCGGTGGCGGTGGCCCCGGTGCCGGTGGCGGCGGTCCCGTCGGCGCTGGTGCTCCGGGTCGTCCCGGCGGTGCCGGTGGTCGCGGTCGTGGCGGTGGCGCGGCGGGTGCCTTCGGGCGTCCCGGCGGCCGGCCGACCCGTGGCCGCAAGTCGAAGAAGCAGCGGCGTCAAGAGTTCGACAACCTGTCGGCTCCGCAGATGAGCTCGGGTGCTCCGCGCGGTCAGGGTCAGGAGATCCGGCTGTCGCGTGGCGCCTCGCTGTCCGACTTCGCCGACAAGATCAACGCGAACCCGGGCTCGCTCGTCCAGGAGATGTTCAACCTGGGTGAGATGGTCACGGCGACGCAGTCGGTCTCCGACGACACGCTGCTGCTGCTCGGTGAGCACCTCGGCTTCGACGTCAAGATCGTCAGCCCCGAGGACGAGGACCGTGAGCTGCTCGCGCAGTTCAACATCAACCTCGACGCCGAGGTGGCGGAGGACCGTCTGGTCACCCGTCCCCCGGTGGTGACGGTGATGGGTCACGTCGACCACGGTAAGACGAAGCTGCTCGACGCGATCCGCAAGACCAACGTGGTCGCCGGCGAGGCGGGTGGCATCACCCAGCACATCGGCGCCTACCAGGTCGTCGTCCCCCACCAGGGGGAGGAGCGGGCGATCACCTTCATCGACACCCCGGGTCACGAGGCGTTCACCGCCATGCGTGCCCGTGGTGCCCAGGTCACCGACATCGTCATCCTCGTGGTGGCGGCGGACGACGGCGTGATGCCGCAGACGGTCGAGGCGCTCAACCACGCCAAGGCCGCCGAGGTGCCGATCGTGGTCGCGGTGAACAAGGTCGACAAGCCGGACGCCAACCCGGACAAGGTCCGGCAGCAGCTGACGGACTACGGCCTGCTCGCCGAGGAGTACGGCGGCGACACGATGTTCGTCAACGTCGCGGCGAAGCCCGGCATCGGCATCGACGACCTCCTCGAGGCCATCCTGCTGACCGCCGACGCGTCGCTGGAGCTGACCGCCCCGATCGACGGCCCCGCTCAGGGTGTCGCGGTCGAGGCTCACCTCGACAAGGGCCGCGGCGCCGTCGCGACCGTCCTGGTGCAGAAGGGCACGCTGCGGGCCGGCGACTCGATCGTGGCGGGTGGCGCGCACGGCCGCGTCCGCGCCATGCTCGACGAGAACGGCAAGCAGGTCGCCGAGGCCGGTCCGGCCCGTCCGGTGCTGGTCCTGGGTCTGACGTCGGTGCCCAGCGCCGGCGACACGTTCCTGGCCGCCGAGGACGACCGCACGGTCCGCCAGATCGCCGAGCAGCGTCAGGCGCGCCGTCGTGCGGCCGCCTTCGCCAACTCCGGCGCCAAGGCCACGCTCGAGACGCTCATGGCCCAGCTCAAGGAGGGCGAGAAGACCTCGCTCACGCTGGTCATCAAGGGCGACAGCTCGGGTTCGGTCGAGGCTCTCGAGGACGCGCTGTTCAAGATCGAGATTCCGGACGAGATCCAGCTCAAGGTCATCCACCGCGGCGTCGGTGCGATCACCGAGAGCGACGTCAACCTGGCGTCGGCCTCGTCGGAGCAGACCGCGACGATCATCGGCTTCAATGTCCGGGCCTCGAACAAGGTCAAGGAGATGGCCGACCGCGCCGGCGTGGAGATCCGCTACTACAGCGTGATCTACCAGGCCATCGAGGAGATCGAGGCGGCGCTCAAGGGCCTGCTCAAGCCGGAGTACGAAGAGGTCGAGCTGGGCACGGCGGAGATCCGCGAGGTCTTCCGCTCGTCCAAGATCGGTCTGATCGCCGGCTGTATCGTCCGGACCGGTCTCATCCGCCGCAACACCAAGGCGCGGATCATCCGCGAGGGCACGGTCGTGGCGGAGAACGTCACGATCAGCTCGCTCAAGCGGTTCAAGGACGACGCGACCGAGGTGCGCGAGGGCTTCGAGTGTGGTCTGACCTTCGGTGGCTTCGGCACGCCGCAGATCGGCGACATCATCGAGACCTTCGAGATGCGCGAGAAGCCGCGGGCGTGATCCCCGGCTGATGGTCAGCGGCCCCGGCGGGTTACCCGCCGGGGCCGCTGCTTTTCCGCGCTGGGAGGATTGGGGGCATGTCCCGCTACGCCATGCTGCTCGCCCCGTCCGCCAACCGCGTCTACGCCGACCAGGCGTCCCGCATGTCCCAGGCGGAGCTGGCCGCGTTCGCCCCGGTGCTCTCCGGCCCGCCGGCGGAGATCGGGACGGCCGCGATCGGCGGTGTGGAATACCTGACGTTCACCGCCGACCTGAGTGCGCGGGACATCGCCTACCTCTCCAACCTGTCCGCCGCCTACGCCCTGTTCGAACTGGTCGAGGGTGACCTGCTGCGGCCGGTGGGCCTGAGCCCGCTGGCGCGTTACGACAGCGACCTGATCACCATCCCGAAGTACGCGGGCAAGACCAACGAGCAGTTCACCAAGCTGGTGCTGAACCTCACGCTGCTCGCGTCGGCCTCCGCGGACCGGATGCTGGACGGCCAGCTCACCGTGCTCGACCCGCTGTGCGGGCGGGGCACCACGCTCAACCAGGCGCTGATGTACGGCTACGACGCGCTCGGCGTGGAGATCGACGGGAAGGACGTGGAGGCGTACAAGCTGTTCCTGCAGACCTGGCTCAAGCGCAAGCGGCTCAAGCACACCGCCGAGCTGGTGCCGATGCGCCGGCAGGGCCGCCGGGCCGCCCGCCGCCTGGAGGTGACCCTGGCCGCCAGCAAGGACGACCACAAGGCCGGCGCGGTGCAGAGGGTGACCGTGCTGCACGCCGACACCACGGCGCTGGACGGGCTGATCCGGGGCAACGTGGCGGACGTGCTGGTGGCCGACCTGCCGTACGGGGTGGCCCACGGCTCCTACGACGACGCCGGTGGGATCTCCCGCCGCCCGCTGGACCTGCTGGAGCGGGCCGTGCCGGAGTGGCTGCCGCTGCTGCGTCCCGGCGGCGCGATCGGCCTGTCCTGGAACACCAAGGTGGCCCGGCGCGAGCTGGCCGAGGACATCCTGCTCGCCGCCGGTCTGGAGATCGTCGAGCACGCGGACCTGTCGCACCGGGTCGACCAGGGCATCGAGCGCGACGTCGTGGTCGCGCGGAAAAGGGGCTGACCAGCGGCGGAACGGGGCGTAGCCTTGCTCGCTGATGTATACCGAGACCGCAGTCTTCGACCTGCTTCTGCCCGGTGACTCCCGCTCGCTGAAGCAGAAGCGTTCGTACGTTCGCCCGATCATCGCGATGCTCAAGAAGTTCGAGGTCAGCGTCGCCGAGGTGGGCTTCCACGACCTGCACGGCCGGGCACAGATCGGGGTGGCCGTGGTGGCACCCGATCCGGCACAGGCGCGCGCCGTGATCGACACCTGTGAGAATCAGGTGGCCGGGCGCCCGGAGACCGAGTTGTTGTCGGTCAAGCGCCGTCTCTACGGCGACGACGACTGACGCATGGTGGTTCTGTCATAGCGCCTGGGTACGCTTCACCAAGTTGGGCGGGGGCAACGTTGACCCGCGGGTTACACAGTCGGAGGTGGGCGAGATGTCAGATCCGGCCAAGACGCGTCGGCACGCTGAGCGTGTCCGTGAGCTGGTGGCCTCGCTGGTGCGGGAGATCAAGGATCCCCGTTTGGGCATGGTGACGGTCACGGACGCCCGGATCACCGGTGACCTCCGGGAGGCGACCGTCTTCTACACCGTGCTGGGCGACGCGACCGAGCAGTCCTCCACGGCGGCGGCGCTGGAGAGCGCCAAGGGCATGCTGCGCAGCCGGGTCGGGCACGCGCTGGGGCTGCGGCACTCGCCGAGCCTGGCGTTCAAGCTCGACAGCGTGCAGGACAACGTGAAGGAGATCGACGACCTGCTGGCCGCCGCGCGGCACCGGGACGAGGAGGTCCAGCGGCTCGCGGCGGGCAAGAAATACGCCGGTGACCCGGATCCGTACAAGTCCGAGGAGCCGGACGACGAGGACGACGACGAGGCCGAGCGGGTGGGTGCCCGCGAGGACCTCGGGTGACGCTGCCGTCTATCGGGCCCGCCGCCGAGCAGTGGGACGCCGCCGTCGCGGCGGTCCGCGCGCTCGGCGGTGCGGCCGAGATCCAGCTGATCTGTCATGTCAGCCCGGACGGGGACGCGCTGGGCAGCATGCTCGGGTTCGGTCTCGGGCTGCGCCGCCTCGGGCACACCCGGGTGCGGGCCACCTTCCCCGGCGAGTTCCGGGTCCCGACGCCCTATGCGGACCTGCCCGGCATGGATCTGCTGGTGCCGGAGCACGAGGCGTTCGACGAGCCGGATCTGGTCCTGGTCTTCGACGTGGCCAGTGAGTCACGGCTGGGCGGCCTGGCCGCCCGGGTCGCGGCCGCGCCGGTCAGCGTGGTCCTCGACCACCACGCGTCGAACACCGGGTTCGGCACGATCCGCCTGGTCGACCCGCGCGCGGCGGCCACCTCGGTGCTCGCCGAGCAGCTGATCGCCCGGCTCGGGGTGCCGCTGGACGCGGAGATCGCCGAGTGCTTCTACGTGGCGCTGGCCACCGACACCGGGTCGTTCAAGTTCGACGCGACCACGGTGGCGGTGCACGAGTTGGCCGCCCGGCTGATCGCCACCGGGCTGCGGCCGGGTGACATCTCCCGCCGGATCTTCGACACCCGGCCGTTCGGCGCGATGAAACTGGCCGGCGAGGTGCTCGGCCGGGCGGTGCTGGAGCCGGCCGCGGCCGGCGGGCTCGGCCTCGTCTGGACCTACGCCACGCTGGCCGACCTGGACCGGCACGAGCAGCCGCCCTACGTGCTGGACACCCTGATCGACCCGGTCCGCTCGGTCGCCGAGGCCGACGTGACGGTGCTGGTGAAACAGGTCGCCGAGGGGGAGTGGGCGGTGTCGCTGCGCAGCAAGGGCGCGGTCGACGTGAGCCGTCTGGCCATCTCTCAGGGTGGCGGGGGTCACCGTCTGGCGGCCGGTTTCACCGGATTTGGGGAGCCGAGCGACGTGGTGGACACCGTGCGTCGGCTTCTTGACGATTATCGGAATTGACGCTGTTTCAACAGCTCACCGGGGGTCATCCGAAAGGGTGGCCCCCTTCTTTTCGTCTCGGATCCCGGGATCCCCCGGTGCGGGGCACTGACTGAACGTTAGTTTGAGTGCTGAACGGTGATTTGGTTTTGCGCGGCTGACACCTCCGCCTCCCGTGAGACCGCGAGCCGCCCGGGTCCACCGCCCCGGGTCGCGTCACCTCTGCCATGTGTTCGGCGATCCCGGACCGGCCAGTGACGCCCCGCTCGACCGCTTCCGGGCGCTCCGCAGGCGCGAGCGCCCAAACCACACCGTGGAAGGAACCTCTCATGGCTGCCAAGCCGAAGCCCCAGCCCTCCGAAGACGCCCGCGAGCAGGCGCGCCGCGCGCTGCAGACCTCGCTGGACACGCGTCAGTGAGAGCTCGGTCGGTGTAAGGCACCGACCGGTGTTGTAACCCTTACCTCTGGGCGGGCATCATGGGAGACCATGAGCCAGTCCGCCCAGATCGCCAAGCTCGCCCTGCCCGCCCTCGTGGTGCTCGCCGCCGAGCCGCTCTACGTTCTGGTGGACACCGCGGTGGTCGGCCATCTCGGGCCGGTCCCGCTGGCCGCGGTCGCCGTCGGTGGCACCGTGATGTCGGTCGCGGTCTGGTTCGGGACGCTGATGGCGTACGGGACGACCGGACGCGCCGCCCGCCGCTTCGGCGCGGGTGACCGCCCGGCCGCCGTCGCCGAGGGCGTCCAGGCGTCCTGGCTGGCCCTCGGGGTCGGCCTGACGCTCGGCCTGCTCGGCGTTCTCCTGGCCGGCCCGCTGGCGCACGCGCTGGCCGGCAACCCGGAGACCGCGGACGCGGCCGCCGGCTGGTTGCGGATCGCCGCGCTCGGCGTGCCCGGGCTGCTGCTCGCCGCCGCCGGCAACGGCTGGATGCGCGGCGTGCAGGACACCCGCCGGCCGCTGTTCATCGTGCTCGGCGCCAACGTGCTCTCGGCGATCCTCTGCCCGCTGCTGGTCTATCCGCTCGGGCTCGGCCTGACCGGGTCGGCCATCGCCAACGTGACCGCGCAGTCGGCCGGCGGCGGGCTGTTCCTGCTGGCACTGGTCCGGGAGACCCGGCGGCTGCGCCCGGCGCCGTCGGTGATCGTCCGGCAGGTGGTGCTCGGCCGGGACCTGCTGATCCGCGGCGCGGCGTTCCAGGCGTGCTTCCTGTCGGCCACCGCGGTGGCGTCCCGCTTCGGGGTGGCCGCGGTCGGTGCGCACCAGATCGCGCTGCAACTCTGGTTCTTCGCCGCGCTCGCCCTGGACGCGGTCGCCATCGCCGCGCAGTCGCTGGTCGGCGCGGCGCTCGGGGCCGGCGACGCGGACCAGGCCCGGGACGTGGCCCGCCGGGTGACCATCGCCGGCGGGGTGGCCGCGGTCGTCTTCGCGGCGCTGGTCGGCGCGGGCGCCTCGGTGATCCCCGCGCTGTTCACCGACGACCCCTCGGTCCTCGACCAGGCCGCGATCGTCTGGCCGTGGTTCGTCGCGCTCCTCCCGTTCGCCGGCGTGGTCTACGCCCTGGACGGCGTCCTGATCGGCGCAGGCGACGTGGCGTATCTGCGCACCACCACGATCCTGGCCGCCCTCCTGGGTTTCCTCCCGATGATCTGGCTGGCCTACGCCCTCGATCTCGGCCTCGGCGGGGTCTGGGCGGGTCTGGCGCTGTTCACCTTCGCCCGCCTGGCGGCCACTGTCTCCCGGTGGCGCTCGCCACGCTGGGCGGTTGTCGGCGCGACCCGCTGACCCGCTCGGGCCGCCGCGCGGTCTCGATCCGCTCAGGACTTCAAGATCTTCATATACGCGGGTCCGCTGGGGTGCGGATCGCATGCTCCCGCGCGGGCCGGAGGCAGCGATCTGGCCGCTGGCGCGTCCAAACCGATCGCTGCCTCCTTCACTGTCCGCGGGTGGTTCCGGAGATCAACCCCCAGCTGGCGCCCAGCGCCCTATCCCATCCCCGGATAGGGCCACCAGCGCCAGCCCGACAGTCTCCGGCTGGTGCTCAGCGCCCTATCCGATTCGCGGGTAGGGCCACCAGCACCAGCCGGACACTCTCGGGCTGGTGCTCAGCGCCCTATCCGATTGCCGGATGGGGCCACCAGCACCAGCCGGGCGGTCTCGGGCTGGTGCTCAGCGCCCTATGCCATTCCCGGTCAGGGCCACCAGGGCCAGCCGGACAGTCCGGCTGGTGCTCAGCGCCCTATCCGATTCGCGGGTAGGGCCACCAGTGCCAGCTGGACGGTCTCGGGCTGGTGCTCAGGGCCCTATCGGGTCACGGGATAGGGCTACCAGCGCCAGCCGGACGATCACCGGCTGGTGCTCAGGGCCCTATCCGATTCGCGAATAGGGCTGCCAGGGCCAGCTGGACGGTCTCGGGCTGGTGCTCAGCGCCCTATGCCATTCCCGGTTAGGGCTACCAGTGCCAGCCGGACGGTCTCCGGCTGGTGCTCAGCGCCCTATCCGATTCGCGGTTAGGGCTACCAGGGCCAGCCGGACAGTGCGGCTGGTGCTCAGCGCCCTATCCGATTCGCGGTTAGGGCTACCAGGGCCAGCTGGGCGGTCTCGGGCTGGTGCTCAGGGCCCTATCGGGCTACGGGATAGGGCGGTGAGGGCCAGCTCGGGTTTGGGCGTGGGCCGGGGCGGTGAGTTTGAGGGGCTTGGCGGGCGGGTTTGGACGGTGCGGGGGTGTGGATGAGGCGGGGTCGGGGGACACGCCTGCGAACGTTGGGCTGTCGCCTGCGGCTGGGGACTGGGGGCGACTTCGTGGGGGCTGGGCGGTGGCTGGGGGTCACGTCCACCGAAGTGGTGTATGACCTGGTCTTTCCCGGTGTATGAAGGCGGCCATCGCAGATCCTTCGGATTGTCTGAAGATCACGAAGGAGAGACCTGCGATGGCCGCAGAACCGAGTCTGAACGTCGCGAACCTGTTGCGCGAGCATCTTCAATCGGCGAGCCCTGATCTGCTGCGGGCGATGGTGAAAACCTTCGCTGACGTGCTGATGTCCGCCGAAGTCGACGCGCTGTGTGGCGCCGAGTACGGCGAACGCAGCGATGAGCGCACCAACTCCCGTAACGGCTACCGCCACCGCGACTGGGACACCCGCGCCGGCACCGTCGAACTGGCCATCCCCAAACTGCGGCAAGGCTCCTACTTCCCGGACTGGCTACTGCAACACCGCCGCCGCGCCGAACAAGCCCTCGTCAGCGTCGTCGCGACCAGCTACCTGCTCGGCGTCTCCACCCGCCGGGTCGAGAAACTGGTCGAGCAACTCGGCATCAAGCAGCTGTCCAAAAGCCAGGTCAGCGAGATGGCCCGCCATCTCGACGCCCAGGTCGAAGCGTTCCGCCAACGCCCGCTCGACGCCGGCCCCTACACGTTCGTCTGGGTCGACGCCCTGGTCATCAAGGTCCGCGAGCACGGCCGCACGATCAACGTGCACGCGCTGATCGCGGTCGGGGTCAACGCCGACGGCGGCCGCGAAGTCCTCGGCCTGGAGATCAGCTCCGACGAAGACGGCGCCGGCTGGCTGGCCTTCCTCCGATCGCTGACGGCCCGCGGTCTGGCCGGGGTCCGGCTGGTCGTCTCCGACGCCCACCGCGGCCTGGTCTCCGCGATCGGGGCTGCCCTGCCGGGCGCGTCCTGGCAACGCTGCCGCACCCACTACCTGCGCAACCTGCTCGCCAAAGTCCCCAAAACAGCGCAGCCCTGGGTCGCCACCCTGGTCCGCACCGTCTTCGACCAACCCGACACCGACGAAGTCCACGCCCAGTTCGCCCGCGTGCTCGACACCATCGCCGAGAAATTCCCTGACGCCGCCGAACACCTCGACGACGCCCAAGCCGACCTGCTCGCCTTCACCGGATTCCCGCGCGAACTGTGGCGCCAGATCTGGTCGAACAACCCGCAAGAACGCCTGAACAAGGAAATCCGCCGCCGCACCGACGTCGTCGGGATCTTCCCGAACCGGGCCGCGATCATCCGCCTCGTCGGCGCCGTACTCGCCGAACAAACCGACGAATGGGTCGAAGGACGCCGCTACATGGGCCTGGACCTACTCCGCAAAGCCCGCCTCACACCCATCACCACCAGCCAAGACACCGAAGCACCCGAACCAGCCGAGATCGCCGCATAGCATCAACCCACACGGATCAGCGATGGCCGACTCTTACACCACGCCAGCGGACGTGACCTGGCTGGGATGGTGCGGCTGAGGGCTGAGGGCTGAGGGCTGAGGGCTGAGGGCTGGGGGAGTTCGGGGTGCTGAGACGTGTCGGGTGACGGGGGACGGGGGTTCGGTGACCAGGCGCGGGCATTGAAGGGGGCGGAGATTGGTTTGGACGCGTCAGCGGCCAGATCTCCGCGCCCGGCCCGCGCGGGAGCATGCGGTCCGTACTCCAGCGGACGCGCGTATAGGAAGCCCTTGAATTTGATCTTGAGATGCGGCGACCGGCCTGCGGTGATCGTGGGGTGGGTGGCGTCTAGGCTCGCCTGGTGGATGGGTTGATTGTGGTGGACAAGCCGGCGGGGATGACGTCGCACGACGTGGTGGCGCGGATTCGGCGGCTGGCCGGGACTCGGCGGGTCGGGCATGGGGGGACGCTGGATCCGATGGCGACCGGGGTGCTGATCATCGGGGTGAATCGGGCCACCCGCCTGCTGACCTACGTGATCGGTGCGGCGAAAAGTTACACCGCGACCATCCGGCTGGGTGAGTCGACCGTGACCGACGACGCCGAGGGCGAGGTCACCGCGACCGCCTCGGTCGCCGCGGTGCGTGACGAGGCGATCCGGGCCCAGCTGGGGACGCAGGTCGGGGAGATCGACCAGGTGCCGAGCGCGGTCAGCGCTATCAAGATCAACGGGCAGCGGGCCTACAAGCGGGTGCGCGACGGTGAGGCGGTGGAGATCCCGGCTCGGCGGGTGACCGTGCACCGGCTCGACGTGCTGGACATCCGGCGGCCGGAGGGTCGTGACGTGATCGACGTGGACGTCGACGTGAGCTGCTCGTCGGGGACCTACATCCGGGCCATCGCCCGGGATCTGGGCGCGGCCCTCCAGGTCGGCGGGCACCTCACCGCGCTGCGGCGGACCGCGGTCGGTGAGATGACGCTGGACGTGGCGTCCACCCTGGAGCAGCTGGAGGAGCGCGCCCCGGAGGTGGTCGACCTGCCGATGGCGGAGGCGGCCCGGCGGGCGTTCCCGCAGCGGGTGGCGACCGAGGAGGAGACCCGGGTGCTGCGGCACGGCGGCCCGCTGGCGACGGTCGGGATCGACGGGCCCTACGCGGTGTTCGACCAGGCGGGTGAGGTCCTGGCGATCGTGAGCGAGCGGGGCGGCCGGGCCCGGGCGGAGATCGTGCTGTCGCCGGCGTGACCTATTTGAGGTGCCGCGCGACGGTGGCGATCAGGTCCGCGGCGGCGTAGGGCTTGTCCAGGAAGTCGTCGCAGCCGGCGTCCAGCGCGGCCTTCTGATCCTGCGGCAGCACCGAGGCGGTCACCGCGACCACCACGGGTTTCGGGCGGTCCGCCGGCGGCTCGCCGGTCTTCAGCTCGCGGGCCAGGCTGAGCCCGTTGCCGTCGGGCAGGTTGAGGTCGAGCAGGATCAGGTCGTAGCCGCCGGCGCGCAGGCTGTCCCGGGCCTCGGCCAGCGTGGTGGCGTCGACCAGTTCGGCGTCGCGGACCGTGTCCACGCCGGCCCGGGAGAGCACGGCCTTGACCAGCATCCGGTTCAGTTCCTCGTCCTCCACCAGAAGGATGCGGTGTGTCACTGGTCCTCCAAGGACGGGACGGCGCTGCGGAGCTGGACGGTGCCGGCCGGCGGGTGGGCGCCGCCGGCGGTCCGCCGGGCCGCCGGATGCGCCGGGTGATGCGGGAGCCCCAGGTGTGCCGCCGGGTGGTGACCGAGCAGCGGGGCCAGGCTGTCCCATCCGGCGCCGCCGGCCATCGCCTCGGCGACCACCCCGCCGGCCATCGCGGTGGCGATCAGCGGCGCGGCGTCGCCGGGCGCGCGTTCGGCCAGGGCCGCCGCGCTCAGCCCGAGCACCGGGGTGTGGCGTCCGGACGGGTCCTGTTCGAGTTCGGCGAGCAGGCTGAAGCCGTCCGCGGACGGGGACTGCATGTCGCAGACGATCAGGTCGAAGTTCTCCGCCCGGCTGCGGGCCAGGCCGTCCCGGCCGTCGGCGCAGGCCACCACGTCGGCGCCGCCGGCCCGCAGGCCGTCCTCGATCGCCTGGCGGATCGCGTCGTCGTGGTCGACCACCAGCACGCGCGGGGCGGGCCGGGCGGCGATCGCGTTGGACAGGGCGCTGAGCAGGGCCGGCTGGTCGACCGGCTTGACGAAGTAGTCGTGCGCGCCGAGCGCCAGGCCGGCCGGCGCCTCGTCCAGGATGCTGGCGAAGAAGACCGGTACGGTGGCCAGCGCGGCGTCCGCCTTGAGCCGGCGGATCACCTCCCAGCCGGAGATGCCGGGCAGCTCCACGTCCAGGACGATGGCGTCCGGCTTGTGCGTGCGGGCCACGGCCAGGCCGCTCTCCCCGGTGCCGGCCACCTCCACCCGGTAACCGGCGTTGCTCAGCTGGGTCTGCATCAGCTCGGCCGAGTGCGGGTCGTCCTCGACGAGCAGGACGTACGGGGCGTTCGCGGCGCCGGCGGCACTGGACCGGGCGACCGGGGCGGCGGGCAGGCGTACCGAAAAGGTGCTGCCCTGGCCCGGAGCGGAGCGCAGGGTGATCTCGCCGCGCTGGGCCTCGACCAGCCGGCGGGTCAGTGCCAGGCCCAGGCCGGTGCCGGCCCGGTGCCGGTCCGGATCGCCGACCTGCTGAAACTCCTCGAAGACGCGTTCCGCGTCGGCGTCGGCGATGCCCACCCCGGTGTCCGCGACGGTCACCGTCACGTCGGTGTCCGACCCGGTCACGGTGATCGAGATGGTGCCCTCGGACGGGGTGAACTTGATCGCGTTGGACAGCAGGTTCTCCACGATCTGCCGCAGCCGGAGCCGGTCGGCGAGCGCGGTCACCGGGGCCAGCTCGGTCATCACGGTCAGCCGCTTGTCGGCGAAGAGCGGGGCCAGCCCGGTGAGCAGCTCCTCGATCGCGGTGTCCACCCGGACCGGGGTGACCCGCAGGTCCATCCGGCCGGCCTCGACCTTGGCCAGGTCCAGGATGTCGTTGATCAGCCCGAGCAGGTGCCGGCCGCTGCCGTGGATGTGGTCGACCCAGTCGGCCGGCACCCGGCGGCGGTCGCCCTCCGGCTCCTCCAGGCGCATCAGGTCGCTGAACCCGATGATCGCGTTGAGCGGGGTACGCAACTCGTGGCTCATGTTCGCCAGGAAGTTGCTCTTCGCCTCGTTCGCCCGGGTCAGCGCGTCGACCGAGTTGCTCAGCTCGGTGGCCAGCCGGCGCTCGCGGACCATCGCGGCCTGCCGTTCGGCGAGCAGCCCGGCCTGCCCGCCGAGTTCGGCCAGCAGGCTCAGGTCGTCGTCGCTGAACAGGTTGCGGTACCGGTTGAGCAGCAGCACCCAGCCCTCGACGTCGGGCGGCACCGGCATCCGCAGCACGGTGACGAAGTCGTCGCGCAGGTCGTCACCGAAGTGCCGGAGCAGCGCCGGGTCGCCCTCGCGCAGCCGGGCCGGGCGGCCGCGGCGGATCAGCCCGGCCGGGTCGGCGGCGATCGGCTCGTCCGGCAGGTCGAGCGGCGGACCGGCGTACGCGGCCTGCTCCAGCGAACCGTCCGCGCGGGGCAGCAGCACCGCGACCGCGTCGGCGCCGGTCTGCACCCGCATGATGTCGGTGTACGCCTGCCAGATCTGCTCCGGCGACTCGGCCGGCGCCCGCAGCATCCGCTCGGTGATCGACTGCGCGGCGGCGGCCGAGGAGAGCCGGCGCAGCCAGCGCGGCGGCGCGAACGCGATCAGGTAACCGAGACCGCTGAGCAGGGCCAGCACCCGGCTGGCGGCGCGCAGGCCCTGGTGCCCGCCGGTCGCCGCGCCGATCGTCATGATCATCACGCCGAAGGTGAGGGTGGCCGCGGCCGCGGTCATCAGCCGGAGCCGGTTCGCGCCGGTGCGGGTGCGGGCCTTGTCGAACAGCAGCGCGGCGGCGGCCATCTCGGCGGCCAGGAAGTAGGTCACCGCGGCGGTGATCAGCGGAAGCGGCAGCGGGCGGGGCAGCACCGCGAGCGGGACGGCCAGCAGCACGAAGCCGCCCAGCGTGGCGAGCCTCACCAGCGGCGTGACCCGCCGGAGCCGGGCGGCCAGGCGCATCGTCAGGTAGGGCTGGGCCATCAGCGGCACGGCGGTCACCGCCCCGGTCCAGGCCGGTCGGTCGCCGATGGTCTGCCACAGCACGTCGAGCCCGAAGACCAGCGCACACGGCGCGAACACCAGGGTCACGTCGCGTTGCAGCGGGTCCCGGGAGCGGAGGTGGCCGAGCAGCGCGCGCAGGAAGAGCACCGCGAAGGTGATCTCCGCGGCGAGCAGGACGAGGCGGGTCCACTCGACGCTCATATCGGTGTCAATCGTACCGATCCGGGCGCGTCACAGGTGGGATACGCGATCGATACGCTAGGCCCTGACGACGAGGCTGAGGAGCTTTTCGATGCAGCGGTGGCGGGGATTGGAATCGGTTCCCGGTGGCTGGGGCCGGTCCGTTGTGACCATCGGCGTCTTCGACGGCGTGCACCGCGGGCACCAGGCGATCATCGGGCACGCGGTGAAGCGCGCCCGGGACATGGGCTTGCAGTCGGTGGTGCTGACCTTCGATCCGCATCCGGCCGAGGTGGTGCGCCCGGGCTCGCACCCGGCGGTGCTCACCGAGCCGGTGCGCAAGGCCGAGCTGATCGAGCAGCTCGGGGTGGACGCGCTCTGCGTGGTCCCGTTCACCCCGGCGTTCTCCCAGCTCGACCCGAACGAGTTCGTGCACGACGTGCTGGTGGAGAAACTGCACGCCGCCGACGTGGTGGTCGGTGACAACTTCCGGTTCGGGCACAAGGCGGCCGGGGACGTGCCGCTGCTGGAGAGCCTCGGGCGGACGTTCGGCTTCACCGTCGAGGAGGCGCCGCTGGTGTCGGCGGACGGGGTGGTCTTCAGCTCGACGTACATCCGCAGTTGCGTCGACGCCGGGGACGTGCACGCCGCGGCCGCGGCGCTGGGCCGCCCGCACCGGCTCGACGGCGTGGTGGTCCGCGGTGACCAGCGCGGGCGGGAGCTGGGCTTCCCGACCGCCAATCTGATGACCCATCGATACGCGGCGGTGCCGGCCGACGGCGTCTATGCCGCGTGGCTCACCCGCAGCGGTGAGAACGCCGGTCGCTGGGCGGCCAGCGTGTCGATCGGCACCAATCCCACGTTCTCCGGGCGGGAGCGCCGGGTGGAGGCGTACGCTCTCGACTTCTCGGGTGACCTGTACGGCGAGCGGGTCAGCCTCGACTTCGTGGCGCACCTCCGTGAGCAGCGCACATACGACGGCATCGAGCCGCTCGTCGCGCAGATCCGGGCCGACGTCGAAGAGACCCGCGTGTTGCTGCGATAACCCCCTGGTAGGGTTTCTGTGTCGTCTGAATCGGGCGACACCGGTCCTGCCACGCCTGCCCGACGCCGCGGGTCGCAGGAAATCCGTTGAATCGGCAACACAGAAGTTCGGAGAATATGGCGCTCGACCAAGACACCAAGAACAAGATCATGGCGGAGTACGCGACGAAGGAGGGCGACACCGGTTCGCCCGAGGTTCAGGTCGCGATGCTCACCAAGCGGATCGCCGACCTGACCGAGCACCTGAAGCAGCACAAGCACGACCACCACAGCCGTCGTGGTCTGCTGCTGCTCGTCGGCCAGCGCCGCCGCCTGCTGAACTACGTTCAGAAGAAGGACATCGCCCGCTACCGGACGCTCATCGAGCGTCTCGGCCTGCGCCGATAGTTTGACCGGGGAGCGGCTTCGGTCGCTCCCCGCGTAACACCACCCCACGGACCCGCGCGGCTCACACCGTCAGCACCGGTCTCCGGTAGTGGTTCCCAGGCTCTCTCCTGGGTACTTCGATCGAAGACCGGCCTTCTGAACCGCGCTTGTAGACCGCCGGGTCCTCGACGAAGAGGAGTACCTCACTTGACAGAGCAGACCGCTCTCGGCACCGAATCTCGCACCGCCGTCATCGACAACGGGTCGTTCGGCACCCGCGAGATCGTCTTCTCCACCGGCCGGCTGGCCAAGCAGGCCGCCGGTTCCGTGATCGTCCAGCTGGGCGACACGACTGTTCTCTCCGCGACCACGGCCAGCAAGGCGCCGAAGGAGCACTTCGACTTCTTCCCGCTGACCGTCGACGTCGAGGAGCGGATGTACGCCGCGGGTCGCATCCCCGGCTCGTTCTTCCGGCGCGAGGGCCGTCCCAGCGAGGACGCCATCCTCACCTGCCGCCTGATCGACCGGCCGCTGCGCCCGTCGTTCACCAAGGGCCTGCGCAACGAGGTCCAGGTCGTCGAGACCGTGCTGGCGCTCGACCCGGCCCACCCGTACGACGTGGTCGCGATGAACGCCGCGTCGATGTCCACCAAGCTCTCCGGCCTGCCGTTCAGCGGCCCGGTCGGCTCGACCCGGGTCGCGCACATCGACGGCCAGTGGGTCGCCTTCCCGACCATCGAGGAGCTCGAGCGGGCCACCTTCGACATGGTCGTGGCCGGTCGCGTCACCGCCGAGGGCGACGTCGCGATCATGATGGTCGAGGCCGAGGCCACCCCGCAGGCGGTCAAGCTGATCGCCGCCGGTGCCACCGCGCCGACCGAGGAGGTCGTGGCCAGCGGTCTGGAGGCCGCGAAGCCGGCGATCCGCGAGCTGTGCCGCGCGCAGAGCGAGCTGGCCGACGTCGCCGCCAAGCCGGTCGCCGAGTTCCCGGTCTTCCTGGACTACCAGGACGACGTCCTCTCCGCGGTCAGCGAGGCCGTCCGGGGCGAGGTCGCCGAGGCGCTGAAGATCGCCGGCAAGCAGGAGCGCGAGGAAGCCCTCGACCTGGTCAAGGCGAAGGCACACGAGCTGCTCGACGAGCGGTTCGAGGGCCGGGAGAAGGAGATCAGCGCGGCGTTCCGCTCGATCACCAAGTCCGAGGTCCGGCAGCGGGTGCTGCGCGAGCAGATCCGCATCGACGGCCGCGGCCCGCGCGACATCCGCCCGCTGACCGCGCAGATCGGCGTGCTCCCGCGGGTGCACGGCTCGGCGCTGTTCGAGCGCGGCGAGACCCAGATCCTGGGCGTCACCACGCTGAACATGCTGCGCATGGAGCAGGCGCTGGACACTCTCTCCCCGGAGAAGACCAAGCGCTACATGCACAACTACAACTTCCCGCCGTACTCGACCGGTGAGACCGGCCGGGTCGGCTCGCCGAAGCGGCGCGAGATCGGCCACGGTGCGCTGGCCGAGCGGGCGCTGGTGCCGGTGCTGCCGTCGCGCGAGGAGTTCCCGTACGCGATCCGCCAGGTCTCCGAGGCCCTCGGCTCCAACGGCTCCACCTCGATGGGCTCGGTCTGCGCCTCGACGCTGGCCCTGCTCGCCGCCGGTGTGCCGCTGAAGGCCCCGGTCGCCGGTATCGCGATGGGCCTGATCTCGGACGAGGTCGACGGCAAGACGCAGTACATCGCGCTGACCGACATCCTGGGCGCCGAGGACGCGTTCGGCGACATGGACTTCAAGGTCGCCGGCACCAGCGAGTTCGTCACCGCCCTCCAGCTGGACACCAAGCTCGACGGCATCCCGTCGGACGTGCTGGCCGGCGCGCTCCAGCAGGCGCACGAGGCCCGGGCGACCATCCTCTCGGTGATGAACGCGGCGATCGAGGCCCCGGCCGCGATGAGCGAGCACGCTCCGCGGGTCACCACCGTGAAGATCCCGGTCGACAAGATCGGCATGGTGATCGGCCCCAAGGGTCAGACCATCAACGCGATCCAGGACGAGACCGGCGCCGACATCTCCATCGAGGACGACGGCACGATCTACGTCGGTGCGACCAACGGCCCGGCCGCCGAGGCCGCGGTCGAGCGGATCAACGCGATCGCCAACCCGACCCTGCCGAAGATGGGCGACAAGTTCCTCGGCACCGTGGTGAAGACGGCCGCCTTCGGCGCCTTCATCTCGCTGCTCCCCGGCCGCGACGGCCTGCTGCACATCTCCAAGGTGGGCGACGGCAAGCGGGTGGAGAAGGTCGAGGACTTCCTCAACGTCGGCGACAAGGTCGAGGTCCAGATCGCGGACATCGACGCGCGCGGCAAGATCTACCTGGACAAGGTCCGCCCGGAGGGCGAGGAGGCCCCGGCCGCGCCGGCCGCCTCCGAGGGCAAGCCGCGTGAGGAGCGCGCCCCCCGGGAGAACCGGGAGGGTGGCGAGCCCCGTCGCCGCCGGTCCCGTCCGTCCGGTGACCGTGGCGAGCGCCGCGACTAAGTGACAGCTCGTGTGGTGAACGGGCCGGCCGGTCGGCCGGCCCGTTCCCTTACCCAGACCTTGCCGGACGGTGTGCGTCGCACCACGCTGCCGTCCGGTTTGCGCGTGATCACCGAGGCGATCCCGACCACCCGCAGCGCCGCCCTCGGCGTCTGGGTGGGGATCGGCTCCCGGGACGAGGCCCCGGCCATGTCCGGCGCCTCGCACTTCCTGGAGCACCTGCTCTTCAAGGGCACCCACAAGCGCACCGCCCTGCAGATCTCCGCGGAGATCGAGGCGGTGGGCGGCGAGACCAACGCCTTCACCACCAAGGAATACACCTGCTACTACGCGCGGGTGCTGGACAGCGACCTGCCGCTGGCGGTGGACGTGCTGGTGGACGCGGTGGCCGACTCGATCCTCGACCCGGCGGACGTGGAGACCGAGCGTGGCGTGATCCTCGAGGAGATCGCCATGCACGAGGACGAGCCGGGCGACGAGGTGCACGACGTCTTCGCCGAGGCGATCTACGGCAACCACCCGCTGGGCCGGTTGATCTCCGGCACCCCGGAGTCGGTCACCCCGATGACCCGGACCCAGATCAACAACTTCTACCGGAAGCGGTACAAGGCGCCGGAGATCGTGATCGCGGCGGCCGGCAACCTGGACCACGCGACCGTGGTCCGGCTGGTGCGCAAGGCGCTGGCCGGCACCCCGCTGGACACCGGCGCGGCCGGCCCGGCGCAGCCGCGGGCCGGGGACAAGCGGGTCCGGGTGCAGAAACCGCACACCGTGGTCCTGCACCGGGACACCGAGCAGGCGCACATCGTGCTCGGCGGCGTCGGCCTGAGCAGGTACGACGACCGCCGTTTCGCTCTGGGCGTGCTCAACAACATCCTCGGCGGCGGCATGTCCAGCCGCCTCTTCCAGGAGATCCGGGAGAAGCGGGGCCTGGCCTACTCGGTGTACTCGTACGCCGCCCAGTACGCCGACTCCGGCCTGTTCGGCGTCTACGCCGGCTGCGCCCCGGGCAAGGCCGGCGAGGTCCTCGACCTGATCCGCCAGGAACTCGAACGAGTGGCGTCGAGCGGCATCACCGCCGAGGAACTCGTCCGTGGCAAGGGAATGGTCAAGGGGTCGTACGTGCTGGGCCTGGAGGACACCGGCTCCCGGATGAGCCGGCTGGCCAAGTCCGAGCTGCTGCACGGCCACCTGATGAGCGTGGACGAGTTGCTCGGCCGGGTCGACGCGGTGACGATCGCCGATGTCGAGAAGGTGGCCGGCGACCTCCTTGCACATAGACACTCGCTGGCAGTCGTCGGGCCGTTCGACGAGGGCGCGTTTCCCCCTGGTTAACCTTGGGATCCGTGACAGCGCTGGACCACCCCCCTTCCTCTTCGCTCCGACGGCGACGGACCGTCGGCATGCTGGTCTGGGGGGTGGTCTTCGCCGTCGGGGTCTACTTCGTCGGCGTGCCGACCAGTGACCCGCTGATCGCGTTCGGCTGGCTGTGGCTGGCCACCATCGCCTGGCGCAACCACGAGCCGTGGCGGACCCACCTGCTCTTCCTGCGCGACTGGTTGCCGATCGCGCTGCTGCTGGTGGTCTACAACGTCTCGCGCAGCTGGGCCGACGACTTCTTCGCCCCGCACGTGACCCCGCTGATCGACGCCGACAAGGCGATGTTCGGCCGGCTGACCGGCGGCCAGGTGCCGACCACCTGGCTCCAGCAGCACCTCTACCACCCCGGTGAGACCCCGTGGTGGCTGGCGATCGTCACGCTGGTCTACGTCTCGCACTTCCTGACCGTGCCGACCATCGCGGTGATCCTGTGGGTGCGGGCCCGGGCGCCGTGGGCCCGGTTCATGCGCCGGTGGTTCACCCTCTGCGTGTTCGGCCTGGTCACCTACTTCCTCTACCCGGCCGCCCCGCCGTGGTGGGCCTACGAGCACGGTGCGCTGGCCGAGCCGGTGACCCGGATCTCCACCAACGGCTGGGACGTGCTCGGCCTGCACGGCGCCGGCAACACGCTGAACGCCCTCCAGGTCGAGCAGTCCAACCCGGTCGCCGCGATGCCCTCGCTGCACACCGCCTGGGCGATGATGGCGGTCGCGTTCTTCCTGCCGATGGTGCGCCGCCGGTGGTGGCCGCTGCTGCTGGCGTACCCGCTGGCGATGACGTTCACGCTCGTCTACACCGGCGAGCACTACGTGATCGACGTCCTGGTCGGCTGGCTCTACGTCGCGGCGGTGTTCCTCGTCGTGGGCCGAGCCGAGCGCTGGTGGGCGGCTAGGTTAGGTTCAGCGGGTGACGACTGAACCCATCCGTGTCGGTGTTCTCGGTGCTCGGGGCCGCATGGGCCTCGAGGTGTGCAAGGCGGTCGACGCCGCCCCCGATCTCGACCTGGTCGCGCTGCTCGACCACGACGACACCCGCGCCTCCGCGGTCGAGGCCGGCGCCCGCGTGCTGGTCGACTTCACCAACCCCGGCGTGGTGATGGAGAACCTGCGCTGGGCCATCGACCAGGGCATCAACGTGGTGGTCGGCACCTCCGGGTTCACCACCGAGCGCCTGGACCAGGTCCGCGGCTGGCTGGCGGACAAGCCCGAGGTCGGCGTCGTGATCGCGCCGAACTTCGGGATCGGCGCCGTCCTGATGATGCAGTTCGCCGCCCGCGCCGCCCGTTACTTCGAGTCGGTCGAGATCATCGAGCAGCACCACCCGCGCAAGCTGGACGCGCCCAGCGGCACCGCGATGCACACGGCCCGCCTGATCGCCGACGCCCGCAAGGCGGCGAAGTGCCCGCCGATGCCGGACGCCACCGAGGAGGAGTTCGCCGGCGCGCGCGGCACCGACATCGACGGCGTCCGGGTCCACGCGGTCCGCGCGTCCGGCCTCGTGGCCCACCAGGAGGTCCTGTTCGGCACGGCCGGCGAGACGCTGACCATCCGGCACGACTCGCTGGACCGCTCGTCGTTCATGCCGGGCGTGCTGCTCGCGGTCCGCGAGGTCGTGAAGCGCCCGGGCCTCACCCTCGGCCTCGACGAACTGCTCGACTGACTTTCACGATCTTTATTTACGCAGGTCCGCTCGGGTGCGGATCGCATGCTCCCGCGCGGGCCGGGCGGGCTGATCTGGCCGCTGGCGCGTCCAGAACGATCAGCCCGCCCTTCATTGTCCGCGGGTGGTTCCGGAGATCAAACCCCGGCTGGCCTTCAGCGCCCTGTCCGGCTCTCGGGTAGGGCCGTCAGGGCCAGCCCGGCACTCCCGGCTGGCCTTCAGCGCCCTGTCCGGCTCTCGGGTAGGGCCGTCAGGGCCAGCCCGGCACTCCCGGCTGGCCTTCAGCGCCCTGTCCGGCTCTCGGGTAGGGCCGTCAGGGCCAGCCCGGCACTCCCGGCTGGCCTTCAGCGCCCTGTCCGGCTCTCGGGTAGGGCCGTCAGGGCCAGCCCGGCACTCCCGGCTGGCCTTCAGCGCCCTATCCGGCTCTCGGGTAGGGCCATCAGGACCAGCCCGACACTCCCGGCTGGCCTTCAGCGCCCTATCCGGCTCTCGGGTAGGGCCATCAGGACCAGCCCGACACTCGCCGGCTGATCCTCAGCGCCCTAAGCAGACGCGAGATCGGGCCGAGCCGCTTGACGCCCCTGGCACATGGGATGTCTTCACGGTCCGCTGTCGGTCACCGAAACCCCGCTGTCCCGCTCCGCGTCAATCGGGCCTCGCGTTGTCCACAGCGACGCGTTGTCCACAGCCCGCCCGTCAGCGTCCTTCGAAATCCGCCACACTGTCGGAGGAAGGTCCCCCTTGGGAGGGCGGGCCGTGAGCGCGGGGTGGCGCGTTTCCGGCACGGGTGCGGTCGGTTACTGAGCCAGGTCGACGTGCAGGCGGAGCTGGGGGACCAGGAGGTCCTCGACGTCCAGGGCGCGGCCCGCGCCGTCCGGTTCCCAGCCCGCCGACTCCAGGAACTTGCGCATCACCGTGTCCGTGTCGTAGGCCCAGGCCACCGCCGACGTGAAGCCGTCCTCGCGCCACAGGTCGACGGCCGCCGCGAGCAGCCGGCTGCCGTGCCCGCGACGTCCCCAGCGCGGCTCCACCAGCAGGTCGGTGACGGCCGCGACCGAGGGCGGCAGCGGCGGCTCCTCCGGCGCCAGCGCCTGCTCGTCGGCCGGACCGGCGGCCGCGAACCCGACCACGTGCTCGGCCGTCTCACCCTGCTCCACGGCGATCAGCACGCGGTGCCGGGCGGACGGCGGCGCGGTGATGGCCTCGGTCCAGCCGGCGGCGAGCATCGCCTCGTCGAGCTGGGCCAGCACGTGCGCCGGGAACATGCGCCGATAGGCGCTGCGCCAGGTGGTCAGCTGGATGCGAGCGATCTCCGGGGCGTCTCCGGGACGCGCGGGACGGACGAAGCCGAGAGCCATGGCGGCAGCCTACAGAGGACGCCGGTAGCGCAGCTTCGGCAGCTCGATCCCGGCTCCCGCCCGGTGCGTCGCCGGCACCCCGTCGGTGGTCATCCCGGAACGCTCGTAGAACCGCCGGGCACGCTCGTTCCCGGCCAGCACCCACAATCGCATTTCCGGATATTTCCGGTCATGAAGAGACTGTCGCACCGCCGTGAACAGCAGCCGCCCCGCATCGCCTCCCCACTCGTCCGGGTCGACGTAGATGGCGTAGAGCTCGCCGAGCGCCGGCTCCTCCCGATCCGGGCCGAAGCTGGCGAAACCCACGATCCGGCCGTCCCGCTCGGCCACCAGGGTCTGCCGTTCCGGGTCGGCCCGCACGCTCCGGCGCCGCGCCGCGAAGACCGCCGGGTCCAGGGCCGCCAGGTGCTCGTCCGGCATGATCCCGGCGTAGCTCGCCCGGGTGGCGCGCACGTGCACCGCGGCGACGGCGTCGACGTCGGTGGCCGTTTCTGCCCGGATCACCGTCCCCATCCCACCGACTTTGTCATACCCCTGTCCTACTCTGCTGATCGATGACCAGTCTCGAGACGCTCTCCGTCGCTCAGGCCCGCCGGATCACCCTGGCCGCGCAGGGTTTCACCGACCCCAAGCCGGGCGGCGCCACCGACCTGCGCCACCTGCGCCGGGTGCTGCGCCGCCTGCACCTGATCCAGATGGACTCGGTGAATGTGTTGCAGCGCGCCCACTTCATGCCGCTCTACAGCCGCCTCGGCCCCTATCCGCCCGCTCTGCTGGAGCGCGCGGCCTATCGCCGGCCGCGGGAGCTGTTCGAGTTCTGGGGCCACGAGGCCTCGCTGATCCGGGTCGACCTCCAGCCGCTGTTCCGCTGGCGGATGGCCCGCGCGGAGCAGTATGCGTGGGGCGGCATGCGCCGGGTCGCCGCCGAGCAGCCCGACCTGGTCTCCTGGGTGCTCGACGAGGTCCGCGGCCGGGGGCCGATCACGGCCGCCGAGATCGAGCACGACGTCCCCCGGCGCAAGGACCACTGGGGGTGGAACTGGTCGGTCGTCAAGCAGGCGCTGGAGTGGTTGTTCTACACCGGCCAGGTCACCGCCGCCGAGCGGACCACCTCGTTCGCCCGGCGTTACGACCTGACCGAGCGGGTCCTGCCGGCCGCGGTGCTCGAGGCGCCCACCCCGGCCCCCGAGGAGGCGTTCCGCACGCTGGTCGACCTGTCCGCCCGGGCGCTCGGCGTCGCCGCCGAGCCCGAGCTGCGCGACTATTTCCGGCTGCCCACCAAGGAGTGCCGGGTGGCGATCGCCGAGCTGGTCGAGGCCGGCGTGCTGCGCCCGGTGGCCGTCCCCGGGTGGAAACCGGTGGCCTACCTGCACCACGAGGCCAAACTCCCGCGCCGCGTCGACGTGGCGACCCTGATCAGCCCGTTCGACCCGCTGATCTGGCAGCGCGAGCGCACCGAGCGGCTCTTCGACATGGCGTATCGGATCGAGATCTACGTGCCGAAGCCGCAGCGGCTCTACGGCTACTACGTGCTGCCGTTCCTGCTCGGCGATCGGTTCGCCGCCCGGCTCGACCTCAAGGCCAACCGGCAGACCGGCGTGCTGGAGGTGCCGGCCGCCTGGCTGGAGCCGGCCGCCGACCAGGACGAGACCGCCGAGGCGCTGGCCGCGGAGCTGCGCCGGCTGGCCGGCTGGCTCGGCCTGGACACCATCGCCACCCCGGTCGCGGGGGACTTCGCCGGCCCGCTCACCACGGCTCTCAAAAGCCTCTGAGGTGTACCGTGGCGCCCATGAGCACCGCAGTCGGCGACACCCTCCCGCCGTGGCTGGCGGACCAGCCGTTGCAGGGTCCGCCGGTGCCCCCCGACTGGCCGGCCTACCGGCATTATCCGGCCACCCACCCGGACCGGCTGACTCGCTTCTTCGACCGGCTGGCCACCCGCTCGCCGGTCTGGCTCGCCCCGCTCGCGGTGCTCGCCTGCATGGGCGGCGCGGTGGGCTACACGCTGGTCACCGACCCGGCCACCGCCGAGGCCGGCGCCGAGCCCACCTGCCTGCTGAAATATGTCACCGGTTTCGTCTGCCCGGGCTGCGGTGGCACCCGCGCCGCGTGGTACCTGTTGCACGGCGACCTGCCGGCGGCCGCCCGGCACCACGCCGTCTTCGTCTTCGCGGTGCCCTTCCTGCTGTACATGTATGTCGCCTGGGCCGGCCGCAAGATGTTCCGGTGGCGGATTCGGCAACTCACGATCAGTCCGGCCGTCATGATCACATTCATGGCGGTCTGGGCCGTCTGGAGCATCCTGCGTAACCTGCCCTGGGCCCCGTTCACCGCTTTCTACGTGTGACCGAGGCGTCCGATAGGTTGTCAGGTATGACGCACGACCCGCGGCCCTTCGGCCGGCTGCTGACCGCCATGGTGACCCCGTTCACCCGGGACGGCGCCCTGGACATCGAGGGCGCGGCCCGCCTGGCCGTTCACCTCGTCGACGAGCAGCGCAACGACGCTCTGGTGATCAGCGGCACCACCGGCGAGTCCCCGACCACGACCGACGCGGAGAAGGAGACGCTCCTGCGCGCCGTGGTGGAGGCGGTCGGCGACCGGGCCAAGGTGGTCGCCGGGGTCGGCACCAACAACACCGCGCACACCATCGAGCTCGCTCACACCGCGGAGAAAGCCGGGGCACACGGCCTGCTCGTCGTGACGCCGTATTACAACAAGCCCCCGCAGGCCGGCGTGCTGCGGCACTTCCTGGCCGTGGCCGACGCGTCCGGCCTGCCGATCATGGCGTATGACATCCCCCACCGGGCCGGCACCGCGATCGCCACCGAGACCCTGGTCCGGCTGGCCGAGCACGACCGGATCGTCGCGGTCAAGGACGCCAAGGGCGACCTGATCGCCAGCTCCTGGGTGCTGAGCCGGACCGGCTTGGCCTATTACTCCGGCGACGACGCGGCCACCCTGCCGCTGCTGTCGATCGGCGGCGTCGGCCTGGTCGGCACCTCCTCGCACTTCACCGGCGTGCTGGCGAAAAGCATGATCGAGGCCTATGCGGGCGGCGACACGGCCGAGGCGCTGCGCCTGCACCGCCAGGCTCTGCCGCTGTTCACCGGCATCTTCCGGTCGCCCGGGACGATCCTGGTGAAAGCCGGGTTGAACGCGTCCGGCCTGCCCGCGGGCCCGGTCCGGTCCCCGCTGGTCGACGCGAGTGACGACGAACTGAACCAATTGCGCCAGGACGCCGCAGCGGCCGGCATCGTGCTCTGACAGGAAGAGGCGAATGACTAACGCTCACGTGGAGCTGGGTCCGCCGCCCCCGCTGCCGGAGGGCGCCCTGCGCGTCGTTCCGCTCGGCGGGCTCGGCGCCATCGGCCGCAACATGACAGTGCTGGAGTTCGACGGCAAGCTGCTGGTGATCGACTGCGGGGTGCTCTTCCCCGACGTCGAGCAGCCCGGCGTCGACCTGATCCTGCCCGACTTCGCGCCCATCCTGGACCGGCTCGACGACATCCAGGCGATCGTGCTGACCCACGGGCACGAGGACCACATCGGCGCGGTGCCCTACCTGCTCGCGCACAAGGCGGACATCCCGCTGGTCGGCTCGGAGTTCACCCTGGCGCTGGTCGAGGCGAAACTGGCCGAGCGCCGGCTGGACCCGTACACGCTGACCGTCCGGGAGGGCGGCATCGAGCGGCTCGGCCCGTTCGAGTGCGAGTTCTTCGCGGTGAACCACTCGATCCCGGACGCGCTGGCCGTCGCCGTGCGCACCCCGGCCGGGTTGCTCCTGCACACCGGCGACTTCAAGATGGACCAGGTCCCGCTGGACGGCCGGATCACCGACCTGGCCGGGTTCGCCCGGCTCGGCGCGGAGGGCATCGACCTGCTGCTCTCCGACTCGACGAACGCCGAGGTGCCCGGGTTCGTGGCGCCGGAGCGGGACATCGGCCCGGTGCTCAGCTCGATCTTCGGCAAGGCCAAGGGCCGGATCATCGTGGCCAGCTTCGCCTCCCACGTGCACCGCGTCCAGCAGGTCATGGACGCCGCCTGGGAGTACGAGCGCAAGGTCGCCCTGATCGGCCGTTCCATGGTCCGCAACATGGGCATCGCCCGGGACCTGGGACTGCTGCGCATCCCGGACGGCCTGCTGGTCGGCCTGGACGAGGCCACCCACCTGCCGCCCGACGAGATCGTCTTCATGTCCACCGGGTCGCAGGGCGAGCCGATGAGCGCCCTGGGCCGGATGTCCACCGGTGACCACCGGCACATCACCATCGCGCCGGGCGACACCGTCGTGCTGGCCAGCTCGCTGGTGCCGGGCAACGAGACCTCGGTCTACCGGGTGATCAACCAGCTGTCCCGGGCCGGCGCCACGGTGATCCACAAGGAGACGGCGAAGGTGCACGTCTCCGGCCACGCCCCGGCCGGCGAGCTGCGCTACCTGCTGAACGTCACCCGGCCCAGCAACCTGATGCCGGTGCACGGCGAGTGGCGGCACCTGCGCGCCCACGCCCAGCTCGGCATCGAGACCGGCGTCGCCCCGGACCGCGTGGTGCTCTGCGAGGACGGCGACGTGGTCGACCTGGTCGAGGGCCACGCCCGGGTGGTCGGCAAGGTCCGCAGCCGGTACGTGTACGTCGACGGCCTGGCGGTCGGCGACGTCAGCGAGTCGCTGCTGACCGAACGCCGGATCCTCGGCGACGGCGGGTTCATCGCGGCCACCGTGGTGATCGACTCGGTGACCGGCAAGGTGGTCGGCGAGCCCAGCATCTCGGCCAAGGGCTTCTCCGAGGACCCGGACGCGTTCAACCCGGTGATCCCGCTGCTCACTGCGGCTCTGCACCGCTCCGCCGAGGACGGCATCACCGACACCCACCAGCTGCAACAGGTGGTCCGCCGCACGGTCGGCCGCTGGGTGAACGACGCGTACCGGCGCCGTCCGATGATCGTTCCCACCGTGGTCGAGGTTTAAGGCAACCCTAAAAACCTGTGAAAACGGCATAGAACTCAACCATTTTCGGACTCGCCCCGTACTCCCAGGCACGGTGCCGCCCCCACGGCACCCGTGGCGGAGGGAGTACTCCAGATGCAGCGCAGATCGATCGCCGTAGCTGCGGCGGTAGTGGCGGCGACCGCGGCGGCGGTCGCCTTCACTCTGCCGTCACTGGCCGGCACCACGCCGGAGAGTGACAGCGGCACGACGAAGGCGGGCGTGGCCGGGGGCGTGTCCCCGCAGCTGCTCGCGGCGATGAAGCGTGACCTGGGCCTCGACGCGGACCAGGCGACCACCCGGCTGAACCGGTCGAAGTGGGCCGGCGGGGTCACCGCGACCCTGGCCGCGGCCACCGGTGACAGCTACGCCGGCGCGTGGCTCGCCAAGGACGGCACCACGCTGAAGGTCGCGGTGACCGATGCCGACGCGGCTGCCGAGGTGAAGGCCGCCGGCGCCGTACCGGTGCTGGTCAAGCGCAGCGAGTCCGAGCTGGACGCGGCCAAGAGCAAGCTGGACGCGAAGGTGAAGTCGGCCAGCGGCCTGACCGGCTGGTACGTCGACGCCCCGACCAACAAGCTGGTCATCGTCGCGACGCCGGACGCCGCGACCGACCCGGCGACGTTCGCCCGCAGGGCCGGTGTCGCCGCCGACGCGGTCACCGTGAAGATCAGCAAGCAGCAGCCGAAGCCGCTCTTCGACGTCCGCGGCGCCGACCCGTACTTCATCTCGGTGGACGGTGGCACCGCCCGCTGCTCGATCGGCTTCTCGGTGGAGGGCGGCTTCGTCACCGCCGGCCACTGCGGCACCCCGGGCACCACCACCACCGGCTTCAACAACGAGGCCCAGGGCGTGGTGAAGGCCTCGGTCTTCCCGGGCAACGCCGACATGGGCTTCGTCGAGGTGAACGGCGACTGGACGCCGCGCCCGGTGGTCAACGACTTCAAGGGCAACGAGCTGCCGGTGGCCGGCAACACCGAGGCCCCGGTCGGCGCCGCGGTCTGCCGCTCCGGCTCCACCACCGGCACCTTCTGCGGCACCATCCTGGCCAAGAACCAGACCGTCCGGTACCCGGAGGGCGCGGTGACCGGCCTGACCCGCACCGACGTCTGCGCCGAGGGCGGCGACTCGGGCGGCCCGTGGCTCTCCGGCGACCAGGCCCAGGGCGTCACCTCGGGTGGCTCCGGCGACTGCACGGCCGGTGGCGAGACGTTCTTCCAGCCGGTCAACGAGATCCTGGCGGCGAACAACCTGACGCTGGTGACCAGCGGCGGGGCGGACCAGGGTGACGCGACCGCGGCCCCGACCGAGTCGGCGAGCGCTCCGCCGGCCGACGAGACGGCACCGCCCGCCGACGGTGCGGCCGCCTGCGGTGACCTGGCGGTGCAGCGGGACGGCACGATCAACCGGACCGGCAAGGCCCAGGCCCAGCCGAACGGCGGCACCTTCCGGGCCCGCGCCGGCACGCACACCGCCTGCCTCCAGGCGCCGGACGGCGCCGACTTCGACCTGGTCCTCCAGCGGCTGACCAACCGTGGCTTCCGGACGGTGGCCCAGGCCACCGGGGACGGCGTCAAGACGCTCAGCGTCGAGCAGCGCTCCGGCACCTTCCGGTACGTGGTGGTCGCGACCTCCGGCAGCGGCGCCTACTCGCTCGGCTTCAACGTGCAGTAGTCGGCACGGCGTACGCGAGAAGGACCGGGACCGGAAAGCGGCCCGGTCCTTCTCGCGTCTCAGCTCTTGAGCTCGCCCAGCGTCTCGCCGAGCCGGCAGGCGGTGGCGATCCCGCAGATCATCACCTGGTCGAGCTGTTCCGGCGTCACGCCGCGCTCCCAGTCGGTCGACACCTCGCCGATCACGATCGCCGCCCCGTCGTCGGTGACCTGCACATACGCTTTCGGCCAGAGCTGATCCCGGTTCCACGTGTTGCAGAACTCGTAGAGCCTCGGCACGTCCTCGATCGTGAAGACGTGCTGCATCATGGCCCGGATCTGCAACATCTCCCGGTTCGCTCCGTGCTGGAGGAAATAGATCAGGTTCCCCTGAAAGTTCCCGGCGATGTCACCGTCCTCGTCGACGAAGTACGCGAACTCACGGGCGTCCAGCGCCGCTTTGATCATCTCGGTGTCGAGTGGTTGCACTCGGTGAGCTTAAGCGCCGGGCGAGGCGGAAAAGCGAGGATGGGTCACGGTGCGCCTTCTCGATGCGCTGGGCGCGGACAGATACGGTGTCATCCATGGCGGGCCGAACTCCTCCGGCGAGCCGGGGCCGTGCCGCGTCCACGTCGCGCGGCGCCGCGACCTCGCGTGCCCGGCAACCGGCCCGGCCGGTCAAGAAGGCGGCCGCCAAACCGGCCGCCCGTAAGCGTCCAGCGGCGCGCAAGCCGCCGCCCGCGATCGGGCCCGGTGTCGCCCGGGGCGTCGGCGCGCTCTGGATGGGCCTGGCGCACAGCGTCGGCTGGGTGGCCCGGGGCGCCGGGCGCAACGCCCGCAACATCGGCCCGGAGCACCGCCGCGACGGCGCCGGGCTGCTCATGCTCGGCTTCTCGATCCTGACCGCGGTCGCCGTCTGGGCGCACAGCGCCGGCCCGCTCGGGCAGCGGCTGGCCGACGCGATCCACCTGTTCTTCGGTGGGCTCGGCGTGTTCCTGCCGCTGCTGTTCTTCTACGGCGCGGTGCGGCTGATGCGCGAGCCGGTCGACCCGGAGCACCGCGGGCGCAACCCGGTCGGCTGGTCGGCGGTCATCATCGCCACCGCCAGCCTGCTCTACCTCTCCGACGACCGGACCCCGGACGTCGCGCTGACCGGCAACGGTGGCCTGCTCGGCTACGGCGTCGGCTCGGTGCTGGAGCGCGCGGTGAGCGCCTGGGTGGCCGTACCGTTGCTGATCCTGCTCTTCGTCTTCGGTCTTCTGGTGATCACGGCGACCCCGATCGCGAAGATCCCGGAGCGGTTCGCGCTCCTCGGCGACCTGGTCCTCGGCCGGACCGCCCAGCGCGCCCCGGTCGACCTGCCGCAGGACAGCCTGGACGACGAGGAGGAGACGGCGGCCGCGCCGGTCAAGCCGCGCCGGCGCCGGCCGTCCCCGATCCCGCCGCCGCCGGACCCGGAGGCCGAGCCGGAGGAGTTCGAAGAGGACCTGGTCCTGCACGACACCATCGCGCTGCCGAAGGTGCCGGCCACCCGCAAGAAGCAACCGCCGGAGCATTCCGAGCCGCCGATGCGCGCCGAGCAGCTGGACATCTCCTCGGTGGAGAGCGGCGACTACAAACCGGCGCCGTTCAAGCTCCTCGCCACCGGCGCCCCGGCCAAGGCCCGCAGTCGCGCCAACGACGAGATCATGGCGGCGCTCACCGGCGTGTTCGAACAGTTCAACGTGGACGCGCTGGTCACCGGCTTCACCCGCGGCCCGACCGTGACGCGTTACGAGGTGGAGATCGGCCCGGGCACCAAGGTCGAGCGGATCACCCAGTTGTCGCGGAACATCGCGTACGCGGTGAAGTCCCCCGATGTCCGGATCCTCTCGCCGATCCCGGGCAAGTCGGCGGTCGGCGTGGAGATCCCGAACACCGACCCGGAGAACGTGTCGCTCGGCGACGTGCTGCGGTCGCCGGTCGCCGCCCACGATCACCACCCGATGGTCGTCGCGCTCGGCAAGGACATCGAGGGCGGGTTCGTCGTGGCGAACCTCGCGAAGATGCCGCACATCCTGATCGCCGGCGCGACCGGCGCCGGTAAGTCCAGCTGCCTGAACTCCCTGCTGGTGAGTCTGCTCACCCGGGCGACGCCGGAGCAGGTGCGGCTGATGCTGGTCGACCCGAAACGGGTGGAGATGACGGCGTACGAGGGGATTCCGCACCTCGTCACCCCGATCATCACCAACCCGAAGAAGGCCGCGGACGCCCTGGAGTGGGTGGTCCGCGAGATGGACATGCGGTACGACGACCTGGCCGCCAATGGGGTCCGGCACATCGACGACTTCAACCGCAAGGTCCGCAACGGCGAGATCGTGGCCCCGCCGGGCAGCGAGCGCGTGATGAAGCCGTACCCGTACCTCCTGGTGATCATCGACGAGCTCGCCGACCTGATGATGGTGGCGCCGCGCGACGTCGAGGACTCGGTCGTCCGGATCACCCAGCTGGCCCGTGCCGCCGGCATCCACCTGGTCCTGGCCACCCAGCGCCCGTCGGTCGACGTGGTCACCGGCCTGATCAAGGCGAACGTGCCGTCCCGCCTGGCCTTCGCCACGTCGTCGCTGGCCGACTCCCGGGTCATCCTGGATCAGCCCGGCGCCGAGAAACTGCTCGGCCGCGGCGACGGCCTCTTCCTCCCGATGGGCGCCTCGAAACCGACGCGTATCCAGGGCGCCTGGGTGGACGAGAAGGAGATCGCGGCGGTCGTCAAGTACTGCAAGGACCAGCGCGAGCCGGAGTTCCAGGAGGGCGTCACCGACGCGCCGCCGAGCAAGAAGAAGGAGATCGACGAGGAGATCGGCGACGACCTCCAGCTGTTGATCCAGGCCATCGAGCTGGTGGTGACCAGCCAGTTCGGCTCGACCTCGATGCTCCAGCGCAAGCTGCGGGTCGGGTTCGCCAAGGCCGGCCGCCTGATGGACCTGATGGAGACCCGCGGCATCGTCGGGCCGTCCGAGGGCAGCAAGGCGCGGGACGTCCTGATCAAACCGGACGAGCTGGAGGAGTCGCTCGCGGCCCTGCGCGTCGACTGACGGTCCTCAGGCGGCGACCGACGCCGGCGCCGGGAACGGATCACGGAAGGTGAAGCCCTCCGGGCCGGGGCCGTCGGCGCGCAGGCGGTCCAGCCGGGTGATGCCCTCGCTCAGGGTCGGGATCCGGCCGGCCGGGAGCCACCAGAGGACCAGGGCGGCCGCCGGCCCGTTCGGGTGGAACCACTCGCGGCGGCGGCGCAGGTAGTCGAGGTGCCCGCTCTGGTAGGCGTAGGCGCGCAGGTGCTCGAGCGACTCCCAGACCGACAGCGTGTAGATCCGGCTGGGGTCGGCGGCGTCCTCGGTGACGGCGCCGTCCCCGTCCTCGGGCAACCGCCAGACGAAGCCGGGCGAGCGGTCGGCCAGCTCGTTCATCAGGGTGAGGCCGGCCACGAACTCGGCCATCGACGGGTCGTCCAGCGGCGCTTTCAGGCGGGCGGTGTTGATCTGGGCGAGATGGAAGGCGCTCATGAGACCAGCACACCAACTCCCGGCTCTAATGTCAATCGTCGTTTGTTTTAGAGAGGCTGACGCAGCAGCGGCCCGGGGCGGCGTCCATCCGCGCGGTCCAGGCCGTGTCCTGGCCGGCGCCGGTCAGCAGGCCGCTGACCAGCGCCAGGTTCATCCCGCAGATCACCGGCGGGAACTGCTCGGCGAGCCGGTGGAACGGGCAGTTGCGCAGCTCGATCCGGTCCGGCCCGTCCGCCACCGGCGCGTACCCGTGCCCGGCCAGCAGCTCGTGCACGTCCTCCCCGGCGCCGGCCCGCTGCCCGTGCCGCCGGGCCACGTCGTTCAGCACGTTCTCCGCGCCGGTCTCGTCGAGCGCCTCGGCGAGCAGCTCGGCCGCGGTGCGGTAGGCCCGCGGCGGCACGCTGACCGCGTGCTCCGCCGCGGCGAGCTGGTACAGCTTCGCCGGACGCCCGGCGCCCGGCCCGCTCCGGCCGGACCGTCTCGCGTACGACGTGGCGAGCAGCCCGGCGGCGACCAGCTTGTCCAGGTGGAACGCGGCGAGCGTGCGGCCGATGCCGAGCACCTCGGCCACCTCGTCCCGCCCGACCGGCCCGTTGCCGTCCGCCACCACCCGGTACGCCCGCCGCCGCACCCCGTCGGCGAGGGCGGTGAGGGCGTCCAGGTCGTCCAGGTCCTCCGAAGTCGTCACCCGGCAATCGTATTGCCAATCCTGCTTGTCGCTAGAGACGCGTCGAGGTCAGCGGCTCCTCCACGGTCCCGGGCAGGCCGGCCGTCCCGGGCGCGGTGCGCGGCCGGGGAGTCACCGGCGCCGCCGAACCGGCCGGCATCCGCTCCGGTTCGGCTCGCTCGGCCGTTGCCGGCTCGGTGAACGTTCCGGTCTCGTCGCATGCCTCGCGGAGCAGGGTGTACGCCGTCGCGATCAGCGCGACCAGCATCAGCGTGGCCGGGATCATCTTGTCGATCTGCCGAGCCGACGGGCCGAACAGGAACGGCTCGTACGCCAGCAGCGACCCGGCCTGGACCAGAATCGGCACGTACCAGAGCCGGGGCCGGTAGATCGCCAGGAGCACGGTCAGCACGTCGGCCAGGAAGAAGTAGCGCTCGTGCATGCCGGGCAGGAAGAACGGGACCAGGATCGCGAACAATGCGCCGACCGTGACGATCTGGGTGGCCGTCATCCGCACCCGCCGGACCAGCAACACGTAGGTCAGGCCGAGCACCAGCGCGGCGGTGAACACGTAGCCGAGCGGCCGCACCGAGTCGATCCGGGTGCTGATCGGGAAGAAGACGAAGACCGACGGCGCGTTCTGGGTCAGGGCCGGCACGTTCACCGACTGGCGGCCGAGGGAGTAGATGGTGAACAGCTCCCACGGGTCCCGGCCCAGCAGCAGCGCCGGCAGGTCCAGCAGCACCCACACCGCCGGGGCGATCAGCAGGTGCCGCAGCCGCAGCACGCCGAGGACGACCAGCACGCCGAGCAGCGGGAAGATGAAGATGCCCTGCGGCTTGAAAGCCAGCGCGACGGTGCAGAAGGCGACGCCGAGCCAGGGCCGCCGCCGGATGAGGAAATACACCCCGCCGACCGCGAACGAGGCCCACATGGCGTCCATCTGGCCGTAGAACGAGGCGTTGATCACCACGGTGGGCAGCAGCACCATGAGCAGCGCGCCGGCGATGCCGGCCCGCCGGCCCCAGCGCAGATCCACCAGCTTGTAGGTGAAGAACCCGAGCAGGACGTCGAACGCCGTGTACACCATCTTGATCTTGAAGATCACCGCGCCCGGCAGTACCGACGAGAACTGCAGCAGATAGAGGAACGGCGCGTTGTAATTGCCGATCTCCTCGCCCAGCCCGCTCCAGCCCCCGGACGCCTGCAACTTCTGGTACCAGACCACGAAGATCCGCATGTCGGCGGTCCACTCGCGGCGGCCGGCATAGCGGGCCAGCCCGGCGACGGCGAGCAGGGCGACTATCAGGAGCGCCTCGAACACCAGCCGTTTATCGATCTTGAAGCGCGTCAGCACTGACGAAAGATATGCGTCCGTCCCAAACTCCATGTGAACTTTCGGCCCCGTCGCGAAGTACTGTCGAGCCATGCGGAGGAACGCCCTTCCGGCGGAGGCCGCTAACCTTGCATGGTGTCTGTAACTCCCTCTTCTCGCCGTGTCGCTCTCCTCACCCTGGGCTGCGCCCGTAACGAGGTCGACTCGGAGGAGCTCGCCGCCCGCCTCGACGCCGACGGCTGGGAGGTGGGCACCGACGCGGCCCAGGCCGACGTGGTCCTCGTCAACACCTGCGGCTTCGTGGAGAAGGCGAAACAGGACTCGATCGACACCCTGCTCGCCGCGGCCGACACCGGCGCCAAGGTGGTCGCCGCCGGCTGCATGGCCGAGCGGTACGGCAAGGAGCTCGCGGAGAACCTGCCCGAGGCCGACGCCGTCCTGGGCTTCGACGACTACACCGACATCGGCGACCGGCTGAACGGCGTGCTGCGGGGCGAGAAATTCGACGCGCACACCCCGCGGGACCGCCGCGAGCTGCTCCCGATCACCCCGGTGCAGCGGCACACCAGCAAGGTGGTCGTCCCCGGCCACGCCACCGTCGACGAGCACACCCCCGCCCACCTGCGGAAGGTGCTGCGCCGCCGGCTCGACTCCGGCCCGGTGGCCTCGCTGAAACTGGCCAGCGGGTGCGACCGGCGCTGCGCGTTCTGCGCGATCCCGGCGTTCCGCGGCGCGTTCGTCTCCCGCGACCCGCAGGAGCTGCTCGCCGAGGCCGAGTGGCTGGCCAAGACCGGCGTGCGTGAGCTCGTGCTGGTCAGTGAGAACTCGACGTCGTACGGAAAGGATCTGGGCGATCCGCGCCTGCTGGAGAAACTGCTCCCGCAGCTGGCCGCGGTCGACGGCATCGTGCGGGTGCGCGCGAGCTACCTCCAGCCCGCCGAGACCCGGCCCGGCCTGGTCGAGGCGATCGCCACCACGCCCGGCGTCGCGGCCTACTACGACCTGAGCTTCCAGCACTCCAGCGAGCCGGTGCTGCGCCGGATGCGCCGCTTCGGCTCCACCGAGCGCTTCCTGGAGCTGCTCGAGTCGGCCCGCAAGCTGGCGCCGGAGGCCGGCGCCCGGAGCAACTTCATCGTCGGCTTCCCCGGCGAGACCCGGCAGGACGTGGACGAGCTGATCCGCTTCCTGAGCGAGGCCCGGCTGGACGCGATCGGCATCTTCGACTACTCCGACGAGGACGGCACCGAGGCCGCCGGCCTGACCGGCAAGGTCCGCCCGGAGACCATCAAGCGACGGTACGACAAGGTGGTCGCGCTCGCCGAGGAACTCTGCGCCCAGCGCGCCGAGGACCGTCTGGGCAGCACCGTCGAGGTGCTGGTCGACACGATCGAGGACGGCGAGATCGAGGGACGCGCCGAGCACCAGGCCCCCGAGGTCGACGGCTCCACCACGCTCGTCGCCGGCGAGCAGGGGGTCGACCTGGCCGCCCTGCGCCCCGGCGACCTCGTCCGTGCCCGCGTGACCGGCACGGAGGGCGTCGACCTGATCGCCGTGCCGATCGAGATGATTTCCGCAGCGCGGGTCGACCGGTGACGGACGAGCCGGTTCCGGTGGCCGCACCCCGCGTGGTGTCGCTCTACAACGCGGCAAACGCGCTGACCGTGCTCCGGCTCGTTCTCGTCCCGGTCTTCCTGGCCATGGTGGTCGCCTCCGGGATGACCGATCACGACTGGCGGATCGGCGCCTGCGTGGCGTTCTGCGTGGCCTCCGCGACCGACTTCGTGGACGGCTGGATCGCCCGCCGGTGGCACCTGGTCACGTCGTTCGGCAAGATCGCCGACCCGATCGCGGACAAGGCGCTGACCGGCACCGCGCTGATCCTGCTCTCCGCGTACGACCAGCTGCCCTGGTGGGTCACGCTGGTGATCCTGGTCCGCGAGTGGGGCGTCACCGCGCTCCGGTTCTGGGTGATCCGATACGGCGTGATTCCGGCCTCCCGGGGTGGCAAGCTCAAGACGGGGCTGCAGACCGCCGCGATCGCGTGGTACCTGTGGCCCTTCCCGGAGCCGCTGGACGCGGTCGGCCCATGGCTGATGGGCGCCGCTCTGGTGGTGACCGTGGTCACCGGGTTCGACTATCTGTTCCAGGCGCTGAGGCTGCGGCGCGGCGCCCGCTCCTGAGGAGATTCCGTGGAGATGGCGGTGGCCGCCGCGGCGGCGGTGCATGCCCTGGTGGACCGGCGGCAGACGCTGGCGACCGCGGAGTCGCTCACCGGGGGACTGGTGGCCGCCACGATCGTCGAGATCCCCGGCGTGAGCGCGGTCTACCGGGGTGGCCTGGTGGTGTACGCGACCGAGCTCAAGGCGGTGCTGGCCGGCGTACCGGAAGATCTGCTCGCCCGGCGTGGCCCGGTGGACCGGGAGGTCGCCGCGCGCCTCGCCGAGGGCGCCCGGGACCGCTGCCAGGCGGACTGGGGCCTGGCCACCACCGGCGTCGCGGGCCCGGAGCCGCAGGACGACAAACCCGTCGGCCTGGTCTATGTGGCGGTCGCAGGGCCGGACGGGACGCAGGTGCGGGAACTGACACTGACCGGTAACCGGGCGGCAATCCGTATCGAAAGTGTGACCGCCGTCCTGCGATTGCTGACCGATGTTCTCCGTGCCGCACCGGCTCCGGTGTGAGCTGGGAATATCGGTGAGGCTGGGACACTTGTCGACATGTGCCGCGAGCCGGCCGGCCGAGGAATTCGGCGGGGCGGGATGTCGCTCTCGCTCGCGGCAGGTACGGTTGCGGGAAGCCTCCGGCGTGTGCCGGCGGCCCCGCCCGCAGGAGGAGGTGCCATGGTCCTGCTACGCCGGGTTATCGGCGACGCACTTCGCGCGCGCCGGCAGGGACAGCACCGCACGCTGCGCGAGGTGTCGACCGCCGCGAACGTCAGCCTGGGTTATCTGTCCGAGATCGAGCGTGGTCAGAAAGAGGCCTCCAGCGAGCTGCTCGCGGCCATCTGCGACGCGCTCGGCGCCCGTCTCTCCGAGCTGCTCGGTGAGGTGAGCAACACCCTCTCCCTGGCGGAGAACATGGCGGGCGTGCTCGTCCCGGTCGACGACCAGCCGGCCGAGGCCGCCCGGCAGGTCGCCACCGACGGCAGCGTCTCGGTGTCGGTGCGCCAGGACTCGCCGCTCAAGGCGACCCTGCACGCCACCCGCAACAAGAAACGTGACGTGGTCTACGCGGCATGACCAGCCGCAGTTCCGTTATCACGTGACGATCTGACGGCCGATGGCCCGGATTCGACCGCAGTGTGCCGGTCGGTTCCGGGCTTTTCCGTCATCGGTGCCGTCATGGGTGCCGCCGACGGGCCGTGTGCCCTCGCGGCTGTACCCCTCCGGGGCGTAGCCTCGTTCTCAGGCTCGATGCCAGGGGAGACCCTGAGATCCCCCGTAGGTCACGTGACGCCGCTGGCGTCGGGCTGACACGATGGTTTCGCGTCGGCGCCTCGGCAACGACGCGTCCGACCGAGCGACATTGAGGGGATACCGCGAGATGGCGAACCCGTTCGTCAAGGGCTGGCATTACATGATGGCGCTCTTCGGCGCGAAAATCGACGAGTACGCCGACCCGAAGGTGCAGATTCAGCAGGCCATCGAGGACGCCCAGCGACAGCACCAGGCGCTCGTGCAGCAGGCTGCCGCCGTCATCGGCAACCAGCGGCAGCTCGAGATGAAGCTGTCCCGGCAGATGTCCGAGGTCGAGAAACTCCAGGGCATGGCGCGGCAGGCGCTGGTGCTGGCCGACCGGGCCCGCGCCGCCGGCGACGAGGCCGAGGCCCAGAAGTACGAGCAGACCGCGACCACGCTCGCCACCCAGCTGGTCTCCGGCGAGCAGTCGATGGAGGACCTGAAGACCCTGCACGACCAGGCCCTCGCCGCCGCCGGCCAGGCCCGCAAGGCGGTGGAGAACAACGCGATGGTGCTCCAGCAGCGCATCGCCGAGCGGTCCCGCCTGCTCAGCCAGCTCGAGCAGGCCAAGATGCAGGAGACCGTGGCCAAGTCGCTGGAGTCCATGTCGGAGCTCGCGGCGCCCGGCAACACGCCGTCGCTGGACCAGGTCCGCGACAAGATCGAGCAGCGGTATGCGAACGCGATGGGTCGCGCCGAGCTGGCCTCCAACTCGGTCGAGGGCCGCATGCTCGAGGTGCAGAAGTCCAGTCTGGACCTGGCGGGCGCGTCCCGGCTGGAGCAGATCCGGGCCAGCATGGCGGGGGAGAAACTGGGCGGCAGCCCGGCGCAGCCCGCCGTCGGCCAGGGTTCCGCGACGCCGGCCGCCGACCCGGCCAGCGTGGCCCGGCTCGACGAGATCCGCGCCAGCATGAACCAGAAGCGCGGCGACACCACGGCCGCCGGCTGATCCCCTTCGACCAGCGGCGGGAGACGCGACGTGGACGAACGCGGTAGGTACCTGCGCCGGCTGAACCGGCTGCGCGGGTCAGCGCGCCGGTGGAGCGTTCTGGGCGGCGGACTGGCCGCGGCCACGGTCGTGCTCGTGCCGTATTCGGGTCTCGGCATCGCGGACGCGGTCTGGGCCGCCGGGGCGGGCGCCTCGGTGGTCCTGGCCCGCTGGCGCTGGCGGGACTACCGGGAGCTGGACGCGCAGCCCACCCCGGCGCCGGCCCTGCCCGTCCCGCGGTTCGCCAAGGCGCTGGAGCGCTCCGAGGTGGGTCGCACGGTGCTCCACGAGGTCCGCCGGCAGAAGAATCGCTACGCCCTGCGCGGCTCGGTGATCGTGACCGCGTGGGACCGGCTGGAGCGGGCCTCGGCCACGATGACCGGGCTGGCTGGCCGGCTCAGCGGCGCCGGGGAGACCGCGGCGCTGGAGGCGGCCACCGCCGAGCAGTGGCTGCGCGACCTCGGCCAGCGGGTGGCCAGTGTGGAGCGTGCCATCCCGCTCGGTCAGCCCGACCGGCGGGCCGCCCTGGAGCAGTCGCACGCCGCGCTGGTCGAGCAGTTCACCGAGGGCGTCACCGCCTTCGAGGAACTGGTCGCGGCCGCCGCGGGCTATGTGGCCGAGGACGGCCAGCCGATGACCGATACCCGGCACCCGGCCTATTTCAGCCTGGTCGAGGCGACCGAGCGGTTGCGCGGGATCGCCGAGGGGCTGGCCGAGCTGCGCGACCAGACGGCCCGCTTCACCTCCGTCCCACCACGCCAGGCCACCGACCCGGCTGCTTGATCGGCGTCGGCTCGCTTGACCTTCGGCCGACCCCTGGTGGGCGGCTGACTCGGCTGCCTGATCGGTGTCGGCTCGCTTGTCCTCCGGCCGACCCCTGGTGGGCGGCTGACTCGGCTGCCTGATCGGTGTCGGCTCGCTTGTCCTCCGGCCGACCCGGCGGGCCGCTGACCCGGCTGCCTGATCGGCGTCGACTCGCTCGACCTCTGGCTCACCCCCGGCGGCGTCGCTCTGCCTGTTTCCGTTTCCTGCCGGGCGTTGTTCTCCGGGCGGCGGCCGCCACGCTTGCGGTCTCCTGGCGGTGCGGGGTGCCCTCAGGCGGCCGGTTCGGGCTGGCAGCGGGGACACCAGTAGGTGATCCGGTCCTCCACTTCGGCGCGGGCACGGGTCGGGTCGCGTTCGACCTTTCGGACCGGGGTCCCGCAGCGGCGGCAGGGCTGGGCGCGCCGGCCGTAGACGTAATTCGTCTCGCCGCGCCGTAACGAGCCGGTGGTGGTCTGGGTCCAGCGGCCCCGGTTGGAGGCGACCAGGCGCTGCGCCAGCTCCACGGTCGCGGTGAGGTCGGGGACGTCGGCCACCCGGGTCCACGGCCAGAGCCCGCGGAGGAAGAGCGTCTCCGCCTTGTAGAGGTTGCCGACCCCGGCCAGGTTCCGCTGGTCGAGCAGCGCGTCGGCGATGGTGACGTCCGGGTGGGCGGCGATCCGGCGTGTGGCCTCGCCCGGATCCCAGTCGGCGCCGAGCAGGTCCGGTCCCAGATGCCCGACCAACTGCTCCTCCTGCTCGGTGGGGACCAGTGTCAGGTCGTGCAGGTGATACCCGACGGCGACCGACCGCGCGGTCCGCAGCACCACCCGGATCAGGTGCGCGGGCCGGCCGCTCCATCGCTCGCCGGGCGCGTAGGTCCGCCATGCCCCGTCCATCCGCAGGTGCGAATGCAGGGTGAGCGGCTTCTCCCCGTCGCGGGTGAGGCGGAGCAGGAGGTGCTTGCCGCGGCTCGCGGACTCGGCGACGGTCCAGCCGGTCAGGTCGGTCGTGGCCAGCCGGGGCACCCGGAAGTCGGAGCCGGTCAGCACCTCGCCGGTGAGCGCACGCTCCACCACCCGCGCGGTGTTCCAGACGGTGTCCCCTTCCGGCATGGTTCCATCGTGCCCCGCCGGCCCTGATCTCTAACAGCTCATCCCCGCCGGGCCTGATCTCCAACAGCCCAGGACGCCCGGCCTCAGCCCAACCTCGACGGCCCTGATCTGTATCAGCCATACGCGGCAGGTGCGGAGCACCGGATTTTGATCTCCGGAACCACCCACGGACCGTGAAGGGCGCGGAGATCGTCCTGGACGCGCCAGCGGCCAGATCTCCGTGCCCGGCCCGCGCGGGAGCATGCGATCCGAACCCCCGCCTACCTGCGTAAATGATGATCTTGATCGGTGTCGAGGATCGCGATCATCGCCTCCTCGTCGAGTGCCGGCCCCGCCGCGTCCAGATCCACCCCGGCGAACACCTCCCGCAGGCCCGCGGCGACGGCCGGGTTGGCCTGGTCCAGGTCCAGCCCCCGGCGCTGGGCGTGCCGGCGGACCGCGGCGAGCAGCGTGGCGCCGTCCCGCGGCCGACCGGCCAGAGCGAGCGCCTGGCTGGCCGTGTGCAGCGCGGTGAGCACGTTGTTGATGTCGTCCTGGGTGCGGAACTCCCGGATCGCCCGGCGGACCGCGGCCAGCGCGGTGTGCGGGTCCGTGGGCAGCGTCGCCCGGGCGAGACCGAGTTCGCCCAGTGCGGCGGCCCAGCCCTGGCCGAGCGCGGTGGTCGCGGCGATCGCCTCGGTCAGCACCCGGCGGCCCTCGTCGAGCCGGCCGAGCCCGGCGAGCGCGTTGCCCAGGCAGCCCAGCCCGGTCGGGACCATCCACTCCTCGCCGTAGTCCCGGGCCGCGGCCATCGACTCCCGGGCCCGGTCGGCCGCGGTGGCGAAGTCGCCGGTCGCGCCGTGGAACAGCGAGTCGTAGTAGAGCGCCTGGGCGTGCAGGATGCGGCTCTCCCGGTCGGCGGGCGGCAGCAGCACCCGGTAGACCGTCTCCAGCGCCTGGTGCGCTCCGTGCAGATCACCGGCGATGAAACGCAGCGTCCCCACCCCGGCCCAGGCACGGGCCCGGTCCGCCGCCGGCGCGTCCGGGGCGCCGGCCAGCGCCGCGCCGAGGAGCCGGAGGCCCTCGGCGACGTGACCGCCGCGATACCAGAACCACTCCAGCAGCCCGGCGATGCGCAACGCGTCGGCGGGCGCGGCGGTCAGCTGGTGCTCGATGGCGGCCCGCAGGTTCGGCAGTTCCCGGTTCAGGATCCGGATGGCGTGCGCCGAGCGGGGCCCGCTCAGCGCCGGCGTCCAGTGCTCGACCAGGTCCCGCACCCAGCGCGCGTGCGCGTCCCGGCTGCCCGCCGGATCCGGGTCACGGCCCCGGCAGTACGCCCGGATGATCTCCAGCAGCCGGTACCGGGTCGGCGTCACTCCGGTCTCGGCGACCACCACCGAGCGGGCCACCAGCCCGGACAGCGCGTCCAGATCGGCGCCCGCCGCGGTCAGCGGGAAACCGCCCTCGAACGGCCAGAGCCGCAGCAGCAGCGCCCGGTCGGCGGGCGGGAGCAGGTCGACGCTCCAGGCGATCGCCGCCTCCAGCGTCTGATGCGGGGCGAGCGCGCCGCGGGCCACCTCGCCGAGCGCGAGCTTCTCCCGGACCAGCAGCTCGGCCAGCTCGGTCAGGCTGAGCACCCGGGCCCGGGCGGCGGCGAGCTCCAGGGCGAGCGGGATGCCGTCCAGCGCGGTCGCGATCCGGTGCAGGTCGGTGGCCTCGGCAGCGGTCGGCCGCCAGCCCGGGCGGATCGCCGTGACCCGGTCGGTGAGCAGGGCGACCGCGTCGCCGGGCGGGAGCGGGGCGACCGGAACCAGGCGCTCGCCGTCCACCCCGAGCGGCTCCCGGCTGGTGGCCAGCACCCGCAGCCGGGGACACCGGGTGAGCAGGTGCAGCACCAGATCGGCGACCGGCGCGGTGAGGTGCTCGCAGTTGTCCAGCAGGAGCAGGCCGGGGCGGTCGGCCAGGGCGGTCGCGATCGCGTCCGGCGTGGAGCCGCGCACCCCGACCACGACGGCCACGGCGGGCGCCACCGACGCGGCGGCACGGACGTCGGCCAGCCGCACGAACCACGGGGCCTCGGCGTGCTCGATCGCCAGCCGGGTCTTGCCGGCGCCGCCCGGGCCGACCAGAGTGACCAGTCGTGCGGTGCCGTCCAGCTCGCGGAGCGCGGCCAGCTCGGCGGTCCGGCCGAGGAACGCGGAGAGCGGACGGACCGCGGGCGCCGGCGGCGTGGGCAGCAGCAACCTCGGGTCCTGGGCGAGCAGGCGGCTCTCCAGCTGCTGGAGGGCCGGACCCGGGTCGATGCCGAGGTCGTCGGCGAGCAGGGCGCGGACCCGGCGGAGTGTGGCGAGCGCGTCCGCCTGGCGGCCGGTACGGTACAGCGCCAGCCCGAGCAGTTCCCAGCGGCGTTCCCGGTAGGGCTCGGCGTGGACCGCGAGCTCCAGCTCGCCCACCGCGCCGGGGGAGTCGCCGGCCGCGATCCGGGCCGCCAGCCGCTCCTCGACCGTGACCGCGCGCAGCTCGGCGAGCCGGGCGCGGGCCGGAGCCGCGAACTCCGGCAGGTCGGCGAAGGCCTCGCCGCGCCACCGGGCCAGGGCCGCGTCGAAGGCGCGCAGTGCCTCGGCCGGCCGCTCCTCGGCGAGCAACGCCCGGCCCCGCTCGGCCGCCGCCGCGAACTGATCCGCATCGGTCCCGTCGACCACGAGCCGGTATCCGCCGCCGGCCCGTTGCAAGGCCTCCCGGGCCGGGCCGAGCGACCGGCGCAGCCGGGAGACGTAGGCCTGGAGCGAGACCGCCGGGCTGGCCGGCGGCGCGCCCGACCAGAGCGCCTCGGCCAGCGTGTCGTCGCTGAGTGCCCGCCCGTCGGCGGCGACCAGCGCGGTCACCAGGCGGCGCGGCAGCGGTCCGCCGAGATCGATCGGCGCGCCGTCCGCCTCGACCTCGGTCGGGCCGAGCACGCGGGCGATCAACACCGGTCGAGCATAGGGGTGCAGGGCGCTTGCAGGCAGTCTGCAAGCCGACCCGGGCACGGTGTGAGCCATGACTACCGTGACGACGACCGAACCGGTCGACACCTGGGAGATGGTGCTGGTGCACCGGGTCTTCCGCCGCGAGTTCCGGCTGCTGCCCGGCCTGGTCCGGGCGGTGCCGGCCGGCGACACCGTCCGCGCCGAGATCGTCGGCGACCACCTGGCCAACGTGGCCACCGCCCTGCACCACCATCACACCGGCGAGGACGAGCTGCTCTGGCCGCTGCTGCTGGAGCGGGCCGGGATGCACGCCGGCCTCATCCACCGGATGGAGGCGCAGCACGAGCGCCTGCACGAGCCGCTGGCCCGGATCGAGGAGCTCAACCCCCGCTGGCGGGCCCGGGCCGCGGTGGCCGACCGGGAGGAACTGGCCGCGGTGATCGCGCAGGCGTCGGTGGCGCTCGACGAGCACCTCGCCGACGAGGAGCAGCAGTTGCTGCCACTGGTGCCCCGGTTCCTCACGCACGCCGAGTGGGACGCGCTGGGGCGGCGCGGGCAGGAGGCGCTCCCCAAGGGGAAACTGGCGCTGGTCTTCCTCGGGGCGATCTTCGAGGAGGCCACGCCCGCCGAGAAGGAGCGATTTCTCGCCGTGATGCCGGCGCCTGTGCGGGTGATCTGGCGGTTGTTCGGCGACCGGACGTACCGCAACGCGTGCGAGCGGATCCGCGGGGTCTAGCGGCGTTCGGCGATCCGGACCACGTCGCCGGGGACGACGGACAGGACGACCACGGCGCGGCCGTTGTTGACGGCGATCGCCACCCGGTCCGCGGAGTCCGCGTACACCAGCAGCTCACCGGCGTTCACGTCGGCGAACGTGCCGCCCCGGCGGGCCCGGACCGTGCCGTTGACCATCAGCTCCGGCCCGAGACCGGTGAGCATCGTGCCGTCGGCGGCCAGCTGCACGTTGCCGAAACGGTCCACGGTCAGCACCTCGGCCTCGAGCCAGCCGTCGCCGACCGCGGCCACCGGGTCGGGCAGGCGGACCAGCGAGGCCGGGTCGACCGCCGGGCCGGCCTCGGCCGGATCCGCTCCGGCCGCCAGCCGGGCCGCGGCCGGGGCGAACACGTCCCGCCCGTGGAAGGTGCGCGACACGTCGCCCAGCAGCCAGTCCTTGTTGCTCAGCTCGTGAGCCGCGGTGATCCCGCCCAGCGCCTCGGCCGCCCAGATCAGCAGGCCGTTGTCCGGGCCGACGAGCAGCCCGTTCGGCGTGCTCAGGACGACGCCGCGGCGGGCCGTGCCGACGCCCGGGTCGACCACCGCCAGATGCACCGCGGGTGGCAGGTACGGCGCGGTCTGGGCCAGCACGGCCGCGCCCCGGGTCACGTCGGCAGGCGGCACGTGGTGCGTGACGTCGATCACCCGGAGGTCCGGCGCGATCCGGGCGATCGAGCCGTGGCAGGCCGCGACGAAGCCGTCGAAGGTGCCGTAATCGGTGGTGAAGCTGACCCATCCATAGCCGCCCATGGTGGCCAACGTTACTGCCAGTCGTCTCCGGATGCGGACCGGGCGCGCCGCGCCGATCTGGCAGGGTTGATCGCATGCGTCTCGTGATCTTCACCGAACCCCAGCAGGGTGCCAGCCACGATGACCTGCTGCGGGTCGCCAAGGCCGCCGAGGACGGCGGTTTCGACGGGTTCTTCCGTTCCGACCATTACCTCAAGATGGGCGACGTGTCCGGCCTGCCCGGCCCCACGGACGCCTGGATCACCCTGGCCGCGCTGGCCGTGCAGACCTCCCGGATCCGGCTCGGCACGCTGGTCAGCTCGGCGACGTTCCGGCTGCCCGGGCCGCTGGCCGTCGCGGTCGCGCAGGTGGACGCGATGAGCGGCGGGCGGATCGAGTTCGGCCTCGGCGGCGGCTGGTTCGACGCCGAGCACAAGGCTTACGGCATCCCGTTCCCGGCGGTCGGTGAGCGCTTCGACCGGCTGGAGGAGCAGCTCGAGATCATCACCGGGCTGTGGCAGACCCCGGTCGGCTCGACCTTCGACTTCGACGGGAAGTTCTACCAGGTCAGCGACTCGCCGGCGCTGCCGAAACCGGTGCAGTCGCCGATCCCGGTGATCGTCGGCGGCAAGGGCAAGAAGCGCACGCCGGACCTGGCGGCCCGGTTCGCCGCCGAGTTCAACGTCCCGTTCTCCAAGATCGAGGACATCTCGGCCCAGTTCGCGCGGGTCCGCGCCGCCAGCGAGGCCGTCGGTCGCGCCGAGCCGCCGGCGTTCTCCGCGGCGGCGGTGCTCTGCGTGGGTCGCGACGATGCCGAGGTGCGCCGCCGGGCCGCGGCGATCGGGCGCGAGGTCGAGGAGATGCGGGAGAACGGCGGCATCGTCGGAACGCCCGCGGAGGTGGTCGAGACGATCGGCCGGTATGCCGAGACGGGCGCGTCGCGGCTCTTCCTCCAGGCCCTCGACCTGTCCGACATCGATCACGTGAATCTGGTCGCCTCGGACGTCCTGCCCCAGCTCTGACCGCCCGGCCAGCGGCCGCCCCCCAGCGGCGGCCGCTGCCGGCCCACCTCGCCCCGGGACCCGTTTCACCCCCGCAGTCGCAGACCCCGCGGTGTGGCCCGGAACCCCGCCGCCGTCAGCGCCTCCCGCAACGGCGAAGCGTGCACCGACTCACCGTCCGCCCGCTCCACCGACATCGCCCCCAGCGCACCGGACCGCACCGAGCCCGCCAGCGCCTGCCCGGCCGCGGTCAGCGCCTCCGCATCGTCCGCGAACGACAGCAGCGTCCGCCCGCCCCGCTCCACGTAGAGCACCAGCTCCCCGCCGACCAGCACGACCAGTGCCCCGGCCTTGCGCCCGGCCCGGTGCCCGGCCTTGGCGACCGGCTCCCCGTCCCCGCTGTCCACGATCCGTTCCGGCCACGGCAGCGCCGCCCCGTACGGATTGGCGGGATCCGCCGCGGCCAGCACCAGCGCACCCGCCCCGGTTCGTTTGGCCAGCTCAGCCGGCTCGGCCAGAGCCCGCAACCGATCCACCGCCCCGGGCACCGCGAACTGCGCCGCGCCGAGCCCCTCCACGAAATAGCCACGCCGCGCCGCCCCGCGCTCCTCCAGCGCGCTGAGCACCGGATAGACCGCGGCGAAGCCCCCGGTCACGCCTTCCGCCAGCACCGCCCCGCGGGTCACCACCCCGTGCCGCTCCAGCAGCAGGTCGGCGAGCGCCGCGGCCCGCCGGGTCGGGTCCAGGTCCCGCTCCGGCAGCCGGGACCAGCGGCCGGCCATGTGCAGCGGACCGGTCCGGGACGGCATGGTCGGGCGTCCCGGTCGCCGGTACCGCGTGCGCGCCGGTGCGGCTTTCGCCCGGTGCGCGCCGGCCCCGCCGAGCAGCGCCCGCAGCGGGGCGAACGTGTCGTTGGTCAGATGCCCGGCCCAGACCAGGTCCCACACGACCGCGGCCAGCTCGGTGTCGTCGGTCGCACCGATCCGGTCGGAGAGCGACCGGAAGAACAGCGCCTGGCCGCCGTCGAGCGCGTCCAGCACCGCCTGATGTGCCGGGGTCAGCGCGAACTCCTCGTCCGGCGGGGGCAGCAGCAGGGGAGCGCTGTCCGCGTACGCCAGCGTCACCCACCCGTCGCCGCCCGCGATCGAACCGGACCCGGCCCACAGCACCTCACCACTGGCACACAACTCGTCGAGCTGCGGCGGCGTGAAGTCGGCCACCCGGGCCGGCAGCACCAGCCGCTCCCACGCCGAGGCCGGCACCGCCACGCCCTGGACCTGCTCGATCGTGGCGGCCAGGGCGTCCACCCCGCGGGCGTTGCCGCCCACCTGGTGCCACCGGGGCAGGAACGCGGCCAGCACCCGCGGCGGGACCGGCTCGATCTCCCGGCGCAGCGCGGCCAGCGACCGCCGGCGCAGCATGCGCAGCACCTCGGCGTCGCACCACTCGGTGCCGGCGCCGTCCGGGGAGAACTCGCCCGAGCTGACCCGTCCGGTCGCGCTCAGCCGCTTGAGCGCCTGCTCCACCACGAAGACGCCCAGCCCGAACCGGGCGGCGCAGGTCGCCGCCAGGAACGGCCCGTGCGTGCGCGCGTAGCGGGCGACCAGGTCACCGAGCGGATCGGTGACCGGCTCCAGGTACGCCTCCGGCACGCCGACCGGCAACGCCACGCCGAGCGCGTCGCGATAGCGCCCCGCGTCGTCGATGCCGATCCAGCGCTCCTCGCCGGCCACCCGCACCCGGATCGCCCGGCGGGCCGACTCCAGTGTCCGCGCCCAGTCCTCCGGCACGCCGCGCTCGGCCAGCTCGGCGGCGGAGAGGTCACCGAGCAGCCGGAGCAGCTCGGCGGCGTCCTCGGCGTCGCGCGGGGTGCGCTGCGTGGTACGCCATTGCAGCTGCGCCTCGGTCTCGGTCACCACCGCCGGGTCGAGCAGCTCCCGCAGGTCGACCCGGCCGAGCAGCTCGCCGAGCAGGGTGGCGTCCAGGGCCAGCGCGGCGGCGCGGCGCTCGGCCAGGGGAGCGTCCCCTTCGTACAGAAAAGCGCCCACGTAGCCGAAGAGCAGCGAACGGGCGAACGGGGAGGGGCGCTGGGTCTCCGCCTCGACCAGGCGAACCTTGCGCCCGGAGATCTCCCGCATCAGGCCGGCCAGGCCGGGGACGTCGAAGACGTCCTGGAGGCACTCGCGCGCCGCCTCCAGGGTGACCGGGAAGTCGGCGAACTCGCGGGCCACGTCGAGCAGCTGCGCCGAGCGCTGCCGCTGCTGCCAGAGCGGCTGCCGGCGGCGCGGGTCGCGGCGGGGCAGCAGCAGCGACCGGGCCGCGCACTCCCGGAACCGGGAGGCGAACAGCGCCGACGTGCCCACCGACTCCTCGACCAGCTGGGCGATCTCCTCCGGGTCGAAGGCGACCAGGTCGGCGCCGGGCGGCTCGTCCGCGGTGTCCGGCAGGCGCACCACGATGCCGTCGTCGGAGGGCATCACCTGCCCGTCCACGCCGTAGCGCTCGCTGAGCCGGCGGGCGATCGCCAGCGCCCACGGCGCGTTCACCCGGGCGCCGAGCACGCAGTGCACGGTCATCCGCCAGTCGCCGAGCTCGTCGCGGAACTTCTCCACCACGATCGTCCGGTCGTCGGGCAGGTGCCGGGTCGACTCGCGCTGCTCGCGCAGGTAACTCACCAGGTTGCCGGCGGCCCACTCGTCCAGGCCGGAGGCGCGCAACGCGGCGACGGCCTGCTCGTCACCGGCCTTGGCCAGCGCGCGCAGCCGGGCACCGATCGCCCGGCCCAGCTCGATCGGCCGGCCGGGGGAGTCGCCTTTCCAGAACGGCATCCGGGCCGGCGCGCCCGGCGCGGGGGAGACCAGCACCCGGTCCGGAGTGATGTCCTCGATCCGCCACGAGGTCGAGCCGAGCAGGAAGACGTCACCGACCCGCGACTCGTAGACCATCTCCTCGTCCAGCTCACCGACCCGGGAGGCACGCTCGGCGCCGGCCAGGAACACGCCGAACATGCCCCGGTCCGGGATGGTGCCGCCGCTGGTCACGGCCAGCCGCTGCGCACCCGGCCGGCCGGTCAGCAGGTCGGTGCCACGGTCCCAGACGAGCCGGGGCCGCAGCTCGGCGAAGGCGGTCGACGGGTAGCGCCCGGACAACATGTCCAGCACCGCGTGCAGCGCCGACTCCGGCAACTCGCCGAACGGCGCGGCCCGCCGGACCAGCGCGGCCAGCTCGTCGACCGGCCAGGGATCCAGCGCCACCATCGCCACCACGTGCTGGGCCAGCACGTCGAGCGGATTCCGCGGGTAGCGCAGCTCCTCGATCGCGCCGTCGGCCATCCGCTCCGCGACCACCGCGCAGGAGAGCAGGTCACCGCGATGCTTGGGGAAGACCACCCCGCGCGAGACCGCGCCGACCTGGTGCCCGGCCCGGCCGATCCGCTGGAGCCCGGCCGCGACCGTGGGCGGCGCCTCGATCTGCACCACCAGATCGACCGCGCCCATGTCGATGCCCAGCTCCAGGCTGGAGGTGGCGACCACGGCCGGCAGCCGCCCGGACTTCAGCGCCTCCTCGATCTGCTTGCGCTCCTCCCGCGAGACGCTGCCGTGGTGCGCCCGCGCGATCACCGCCGGCGCCCCCGAAGCCGCCCCGGACTGCGCCATGATCGCGGCCGGCATGCCGCCGTCGCCGTTCGCCCGTGTCCCGGCCGCTCGCCGGGCGAACCCCGGCGGTCCGCCGGCCAGCAGATCGCCGATCGCCGCCGGGTCTCCGCCTTTTTGGGTACGCCGGAAGCCCGAGTCGCCGGGCTCCTCCTGTCCCGCGCCCGCCGCATCGCCGCGCCAGACCGGCTGCCCCAGCTCCGCGGCCTGCTCGTTGACCCGGGCCAGCTCGGCCCGCTCCGCCGCCAACTCGTTGAGCCGGGCGCACAGCCGCTCCGCCCCCCGCCGCGAGTTGGTGAAGACGATCGTCGACCGATGCCCCTCGATCAGGTCGAGCACCCGCTCCTCGACCGCCGGCCAGATCGACGGCGTGTGCCGCCCGCCCTCCAGATCGTCGTCGGCCGGCGCCTCGTCGAGCCGGGTCATGTCCTCCACCGGCACCTCGACCGACACCTCGATCGTCTTGGCGCTCGGCGGCCGGACGATCTCGACGGGCTGTGCCCCGCCGAGGAACCGCGCCGTCTCCTCGATCGGCCGCACCGTCGCGGACAGCCCGATCCGCTGCGCCGGCCGCTCCAGCAGCGCGTCCAGCCGCTCCAGGGAGAGCGCCAGGTGCGCCCCCCGCTTGGTGGCCGCGACCGCGTGCACCTCGTCGATGATCACCGTCTCGACACCCCGCAGCGACTCCCGCGCCGCCGAGGTGAGCAGCAGGAACAGCGACTCCGGCGTGGTGATCAGGATGTCCGGCGGGGTGCGGGCGAACCCGCGCCGCTCGTCGGCGGGAGTGTCCCCGGTCCGCATGCCCACGGTGATCTCCGGCGGTGGCAGGCCGAGCCGGCCCGCCGCCTGCCGGATGCCGGTCAGCGGCGCCCGCAGGTTGCGCTCGACGTCGACGGCCAGCGCCTTCAGCGGGCTCACGTAAAGCACCCGGCAGCGCCGCCGGACCTCCTCGGGCGCCGGCTCGCGGGCCAGCCGGTCGAGCGACCAGAGGAAGGCGGCCAGCGTCTTGCCGGAACCGGTGGGCGCGACCACGAGCGCGTGCCGGCCGGCGCCGATCGCCCGCCACGCCCCGTCCTGGGCGGCGGTGGGCACGGCGAACGCGGCCGTGAACCACGCCCTGGTGGCCGGACCGAAACTCTCGAGCACCTCTCGCACGCCATCCATCCTTCCCCGGGGGTACGACAAAAACCCGCGCGCGGGGCCCGGGTGATCGTCGTTCCCTGGGCGCTCTGTCCATGATTATCCTGATAGCCGACGTGATGGGTGGGTGCCGATGGCGGTCAGGCAGATGCTCGTCGCCGGCCGGTACCGTCTTCTGGAACCGGTCGGCGCAGGTGGGATGGGACGGGTCTGGCTGGCCCGGGATCAGATGCTGGACCGGGACGTCGCGATCAAGGAGATCGTCCCGCCGGACTGGATGACCGACGCGGAGAAGGACCGGCTGCACAACCGGACCCTGCGCGAGGCCCGCAGCGCGGCCCGGCTGACGCATCCGCACGTGGTCCGGGTCTACGACGTGATCCACGCCGAGGGCCTGTCCTGGATCGTCATGGAGTACGTCGCCTCCCGCTCGCTCTACCAGGTGCTCCTGACCAAGGGGCCGTACCCGCCGGTCGAGGCCGCCCGGATCGGCCTGGCCGTGCTGGACGCGCTGACCGCCGCGCACCGAGCCGGCGTGCTGCACCGCGACGTGAAGCCGCACAACGTGCTGATCGGCTCCGACGGCCGCGTGCTGCTGACCGATTTCGGCCTGGCCACCTTCGTCGACGACGGCCTGGTCACCACGCCCGGCCTGATCGTCGGCTCACCGCAGTACGTGTCGCCGGAACGCGCCCGCGACGGCGCCTCCACCGTGGAGTCGGACCTGTGGTCGTTCGGCGCGACCCTGTACGCGACGGTCGAGGGCCAGTCGCCTTATGCCCGGGACAGCGCGATGGCGACGCTCGCCGCGCTGGCCACCGAGCCTCCGGACGCGCCGGCCCGCGCCGGTCCGCTCGGCCCGGTCCTGGAGGGCCTTCTCCGGTACGAACCGCGGGCGCGCCTGACCGCGGAGGAGGCGGAGCGGCAACTCCGGCTGATCATCGAGGACGCCGAGCCGGTCGTACCCGCGCAGCGACGCGGCCCCGCGGCCACCGGCACCGTCCCACCGCCGCCACCGATGGCGGAGGAGGAGGACACCCCGAACCTGGCCGAGCTGATCAACACCGCGCCGGTCCCGGCCGTCGTGGGCGAGGACAAGGGCGGCGACGAGGACGGGGACACCGAGGACTCCGGCGGGTGGTGGCACCCGTCCGGGCATTGGCCGTCCGGCGGCGGCGCGGACCCGGACCCGGACGCGACGCCCTGGCCGCAGGCCGGATCGGCCACGAACCCCGGCTACATCGAGGGCACCTTCACCACCGACGACGAACCGGTCCCCGCGGGCCGCGGCCATGTCGCCACCCCGCGCGGCGGCTTCGACGACAACCGTCCCCCGGCCGATCCGGACTCCTCCCGGCCCCGCCCGAACCGCTCACCGGCCGCCGCCGGCGCCCCCGCGGCCAGCCGGTCGCTGCGGCGCGGCAACCAGGCGCCGGCCCGGCCGATCCCGGCCCAGCGACGGCCGCTCTCCGGCCGCCTGATCGCCGACCACGGGCCGTCCCCCCGATGGGTCGTGCGGCCGCCGGGGCCGGGCCGTGCCCGGACCCGTCTGGCGATCGCGGTCCTGCTGCTGGCCGCGGTGCTCGGCGGGACCCTGCTCGGCGTCCACCTGGTCCGGCGCAGCGCCTCGGTGCCGGAGGTGGTCCGCCCGCCGGCGGTGGCCCCGTCCTCGTCCCGGGCCTCGCCGGTGATGCCGGCGGTGTCCCGGCCCGGTGGTTTCTCGCCGATCGTCTGTGACGCGCCGCCGCCCGCCGGCGTGCCGGTCGCCCCGCAGAAGGGGGCGGCTCGTGGCGTCAACGGCTGGACCCTCCAGGCCGGGTGGTCCTACTTCACCGACGGGACCGGTTTCCACCTGCCGGTCCCGGACGGCTGGACGTACCAGCGGATGGGCAGCACCTACTGTTTCCGCGACCCGCGCACGGCCCGGGTGCTGAGCCTGGACGTGGGTCGTACGACCCGGACCGACCCGGTCAAGGGCTGCCGGGCCGAGGACCGGCGGCTGCGGCTGAGCGGCCGGGTCCGGGATTATGCCCTGATCGCGATCACCCCGGTCACGCTGCTGCACAAGGCCGCCGACTGGGATTACCGATACCGCGGCGAGGCGGGCGTGCTCCGCCGGGCCACCACCCGCTGGTTCGCGGCCGGCGGGCACGCCTACGCCCTCGGCTGGTCCACCCCGGACGTCGACTGGGCCACCGAGTTCAGCAGGATCCAGATGGTGCGGGGCACCTTTTACGCCGACACCGCCGCCGGCTCCACCGCGGCTCGCCGCGGCTGATCAACTGATGCCGGCCGTGGCGAGCTTGATGCTGAAGCCGACGAACAGCGCGCCCACCCCGGTCGCCGCGCCGGCGGCCAGCCGGCGCCGCCGCTGGAACTGCCCGGCCAGGAACCGGCCTCCGAAGATCAGCGCCGTCAGGTACAGCGCGCTGAAGAACTGCACCACCGCCCCGAGCACCACGAACGACAGCGCGGGATGCGGATACCCCGGCTGGACGAACTGGATGAAGAACGAGACGAAGAACAGGATCGCCTTCGGGTTCAGCAGGCTGATCACCGCGGCCCGGCGGAACGGCCGCCGCATCTCGGCCGGCGTCTCCTCGACCGTCGCGGCGAGCTCGCCCCGGCTGCGCCAGCGTCCCCAGGCGCCGCGGAGGATGTTCACCCCGACCCAGGCGAGGTAGCCGGCGCCCGCGTACTTCAGCACCAGGAACAGTGGTGGGTACGTCCCCAGCAGCGAGGACACCCCGGTCGCCGACAGCACCATGAGCACCGCGTCGCCCAGGAAGACGCCGAACGCCGCCTGGTAACCGGCGCGCACGCCCCGCCGGGCGCCGACCGAGAGCACGAAGATCGAATTCGGCCCGGGGAGCAGGATGATGGCCACCACGCCGAGCACGTAGGTCCAGAAGTCAGTGATCCCCAGCATGGTCGACCCTTTCCACGATCATCCGGCGGCCAGGCGGTCCCGCAGGCGTTGCGCCGCGGCCGGCCACTCGTCCGCCGTCAGCGCGAACAGTACGGTGTCGCGCCAGGTGCCGTCGGGCCGCAACCGCTGCCGCCGGATCACCCCGTCCCGGCTGGCCCCGAGCCGGGCGATCGCGGCCTGGGAACGCTCGTTGCGAATGTCCGTGTACCAGAACACCTTGGCCGCGCCGAGCACGTCGAACGCCCGCTCCAGCAGCAGCAGCTTCGCCTCGGTGTTCACCCCGGTCCGCCACCACTTGCGGCCCAGCATGGTGTGCCCGATCCCGACCGAGCGCCGGTCGGGATCGACGTCGTGATACGTCGTCATCCCCATCACGGCGCCGGAGATCGGGTCCACCTGGGCCCACCCGGACCGGTCGCCGCGCCACTGCCCGCGGATCACCTCGGCGATGTCCGCGGCCATGTCCGCCACGGTGCGCGGACGCGGCAGCGGGATGTGCCGCCAGACCTCCTCGTCGTCCAGCGCCTCGAACATGCCCTCGGCGTGCGACGGGGCGAGCGGCTCCAGCCGGACGTGCCGGCCCTCGAGCAGGACCGGGGTCTGCCACTCGGCCGACGTGCGGCCCGGCAGGTAGGCCGGCGGCGGGACCGGGACGCCGGCGTCGGTCTCCGGCGGGCCGGCGACCCGGCGCAGCGGCAGCACCCCGGCCCAGTGCGGCAGGCCGAGATCCTCCGGAGCGTCCAGCACCCCGCCCTCCCGGATCCGGACCGACACCTCGACCAGCGGCAGCGCCAGCACGCTGGTCTGCGCCATCTCCTGTCGGGTCGGTGGCCGGCTGTCTGCGGCCCGGCTGACGCCCACCTTCTCCACCAGGGCGTGCATGGCCTCCGCCTTCTCCGCGGGGTCGGTGACCGGCCGGGCGACGCCGTGGGCGACCACCGAGCGGTAGTTGGCGCTGTGGTGGAACTGGGAGCGTCCGAAGACCAGACCGTCGAGCAGGGTCACGCTCACGCAGACCGGGACGCCGTCGGCCCGGGCCGCCAGCGCCATCCGGCCGCCGGTGGAACCGTGCAGGTAGAGCGTCTCGCCGACCCGGACGTGCAGGGTGGGCAGCAGGCGGGGCTCGCCGTCCACCACGAACGCCACCGCGCAGTCGAACGCCTCGTCGAGGACGGCGTGCGCCTTGTCCCGGTCGTAGTGCATGCGGTGGCGGGTGCGGGTCGCGGTGGTGCGGTCGGTCGTGGTGTAGACGTCGGTCATCAGGGCCTCCCCGGTGGCGCCTTTCGGGTTGCGCATGATCCTGTACTAGTACAGAATCGACGCTGTGGCAGAACAATATCAGGTCACCGGTGAGACCGCCGCCGCGATTTCCGCGAGCATCGAGGCCGGCGTGATGCGGGGCGACTGGGACTTCGGCGCGGCGCTGCCGCCGGTGCGGATCCTCGCCGGGGCGCTGCACGTCAGCCCCGCCACGGTGGCGAAGGCATATCAGGAGCTGCGGCAGCGGGGCGTGGTCGAGACCGAGGGCCGGCGCGGCACCCGGATCCGGTCCCGTCCCCCGGTGGCCCTCTCCCGATCCGCGCTGCGGCTCCCGGTGCCGGCCGGTCTCCGGGATCTCTCCACCGGCGAGCCCGACCTCGAGTTCCTGCCGCCGCTCGGCCCGGCGTTGCGGGCGGTCGCCGAGCGGGTCGGCCCGCCGCAGGGCTACACCTCGGCGGTGACCATGCCGGAGCTGATCGAGGCGGCACGCCCGCGCCTGCTCGCCCAGGGCGTCCCGGTCGAGGACGCGGCGATCGCCGTCACCGCCGGCACGCTCGACTCGATCGAGCGCCTGCTGGTCGCCCACCTCAGGCCGGGCGACGCGGTCGCCGTCGAGGACCCGGGCTGGGCCAACCTGCTGGATCTGATCGCCGCCCTCGGCATGCGGCCACTTCCGGTCGCGATGGACGAGGAGGGCCCCGACCCGGAGTCGCTCGCCACCGCCCTGCGGGCCGGGGCGCGCGCCGTTGTGATCACCGTGCGCGCGCAGAATCCGACCGGCGCCGCGGTCAGCGCCGCTCGCGCCGGCACCCTGCGCGAGCTGCTCGCCGCCCACCCCGAGGTGCTGCTGATGGAGGACGACCACGCCGCCGAGCTGGCCGAGCAGCCACCGCACTGCGTCGGCCCGGTGACCCGGTGGTGGGCGTTCATCCGCTCCGCCTCCAAGCCCTTCGGGCCGGATCTGCGCATCGCCGTGCTGGCCGGCGACGAGATCTCGGTCGCCCGGGTCACCGGCCGGATGCGGATCGGCATGGGCTGGGTCTCCACCCTGGCGCAGCGACTGCTGCTCCACCTCTGGCGCGATCCCGAGGTCACCGCGCTGGTCACGGCCGCCGCCCGGTCCTACGGGGTGCGCCGCACGGCGCTGCGTGACGCGCTCCGGGCGTATGGGATCCCGGCCGTCGGTGACACCGGCATCAATGTCTGGGTCCCGGTCCCCGACGAGACCCACGCGGTCGCCGTGCTCCGCGACGCGGGTTATGCGGTGGCGCCCGGCACGCTGTTCCGGGTCGCCTCGCCGCCCGGCATCCGGATCACCGTCAGCACACTCGACGAGCCGGACCTGCCGGTGCTCGCCGCGGCGGTGGTGTCCGCGACCCGTCCCCGTGCCGCCGGGGTGGCGAGGTGAGGGCGTGTCCCCCGGGAGAGTGGCCCCGGTCCGCGTGACGGCCGTGCCCACGGGTACAACGTAGGCATGCCAGGGACTGAGGTGCCGCCGGGCGCGCAGCAGTGGGTGCCGGCGCAGCCGCACAGCATCGACGAGCTCAAGCAGGCCGCTGCCGGGTGCCAGGGCTGCGATCTCCACGAGAACGCCACCCAGACGGTCTTCGGCCGGGGCGCCCCGCACGCCCGAGTCGTCTTCGTCGGCGAGCAGCCCGGCGACGTCGAGGACCAGAAAGGCCTGCCGTTCGTCGGTCCAGCCGGCCGGCTGCTGCGCGACGCCGTGGACGACGCCGGCATCGATCCGGCCGACCTCTACATCACGAACTCGGTGAAGCACTTCCGTTTCGAGATGCGCGGGTCCCGCCGGATCCACCAGACGCCCGGCCCGGCGCACATCACCGCCTGCCGGCCCTGGCTGGTCGCCGAGTTCGCGCTGCTGCAACCGGAGCTGGTGGTGCTGCTCGGGGCGACCGCGGGCAAGGCGCTGCTGGGCCCGTCGTTCCGGGTCACCCGGTCCCGCGGGCAGTTGATGCCCTGGCCGGCCTCGGCCGAGCACCCGGAGGACTTCCCGGTCGCCGAGATCCGCGCGCTGGCCACCATCCACCCCTCGGCCGTGCTGCGCGCGGACAACCGTGAGGTCGCCTATCAGGGCCTGGTGGACGACCTGAAGGTTGCGGCCGCGGCGATCGCGGCCTGACAGTTCTCTTCGGTACGCCCACCGCCCGTGCCGCACGTCACAAAGCGATTTCCGTCCGCCGTCGCCGCTTCGCGGAGGGATCGTTCCGATGCCGCGTGGGTACCCTCGTGACGTGCGATTGACGGACTTCTGGGGACGCTTGGAGCAGGCGTTCGGGGCGGCGTACGCCCGCAGCATCGCGGCCGACCACGCCTTCGCGGCCCTGGGCGGCCGGACCATCGACCAGGCGATCGCGCAGGGTGTCGACACGGCTACCATCTGGCGCGCCGTGGTGGCCACGTACCCCGATCGGGTGCCCTCTCAGCTGCACTGAGCCATTTTTCGTACGCTTGTTCTGGCGTGTCGCTCGATGTCGTACAAGTGTTCGGCTATTGTCCACAGCGGCTCGGCTATCCACAGCCCTTGGTAGGGCGGAGGATTTTTGTCATACCCACCGCATACCGTGTCGGCCGTGGCGAAGAACGCGAAGTCCAATACAGGGGTGACAGCAATGGTGGCAGCACCGGACCGGGAAAAGGCGCTCGAACTGGCGCTGGCACAGATCGACAAGCAGTTCGGCAAGGGCTCCGTGATGCGGCTCGGGGAGCGGCCGGTCGTGCAGACCGCTGTCATCCCGACCAGCTCCATCGCGCTGGACGTGGCCCTCGGCGTCGGCGGCCTGCCGCGCGGCCGGGTCATCGAGGTCTACGGCCCCGAGTCCAGCGGTAAGACCACCGTCGCACTGCACGCGGTGGCCAACGCGCAGAAAGCCGGCGGCGTCGCCGCCTTCATCGACGCCGAGCACGCCCTCGACCCGGAGTACGCCCGGGCGCTGGGCGTCGACACCGACGCGCTGCTGGTGTCCCAGCCGGACACCGGCGAGCAGGCGCTGGAGATCGCGGACATGCTGATCCGCTCCGGCGCGCTGGACATCATCGTCATCGACTCGGTGGCCGCCCTGGTGCCGCGCGCCGAGATCGAGGGCGAGATGGGCGACAGCCACGTCGGCCTCCAGGCCCGCCTGATGAGCCAGGCCCTCCGCAAGATCACCGGTGTCCTCAACAACACCGGCACCACCGCGATCTTCATCAACCAGCTCCGCGAGAAGATCGGCGTCATGTTCGGCTCGCCGGAGACCACGACCGGTGGTCGCGCGCTGAAGTTCTACGCGTCGGTCCGGCTCGACGTGCGCCGCATCGAGAGCCTGAAGGACGGCACCGACGTCGTCGGTAACCGCACCCGGGTCAAGGTGGTGAAGAACAAGGTCGCGGCCCCGTTCAAGCAGGCCGAGTTCGACATCATGTACGGCAAGGGCATCTCCCGCGAGGGCTCGCTGATCGACGTCGGTGTCGAGCAGAGCATCATCCGCAAGTCCGGCGCCTGGTACACGTATGACGGCGACCAGCTCGGCCAGGGCAAGGAGAAGGCGCGCGAGTTCCTCAAGGAGAACCCGGACGTCGCCGCCGAGATCGAGAAGAAGATCCTGGAGAAACTCGGCGTCGGTCAGACCACCGGGGACGCCGCCGGTGGCCCCGAGCTGCCGCCGGTCGACTTCTGATCCGGTAAGCCGCCATGGCCGGACGACGTGGTGCCCGGTCCGGGCGCGGATGGGATGCCATCCCGCCCCGGACCGGCACCGACGGACCGGACGACGACACCCCGGGCAGCCGCCCCGCTCGCCGCGGCAGCCGCCGGGCCGGTTACGCACGCCGTCACCCCGAGTCCGACGAGGGCCTCTGGCAGACCTTCGGCTCCTCCAGCGAAGCCCCGTCGGACGCTCCTGATCCCGACGGCCCGACCGACCCACCCGACGAACGGCATCCGGGCGCCACCGGCGCCCGGGGATCCACGGCCCGCCCCGCCGGCCGAGGCAACTCCGCCGACTGGGGAGCCTCGGACCGTCCGGGTGGCCGGGCTGGTCGCGAAAGCGGGGACCGGCTGGGCTGGGAAGCCTCGGACCCTCCGGCTGGCCGGGCCGGTCGCGAAAGCGGGGACCGGTCGGGTGGCCGGGCCGGCTGGGAAGCCTCGGACCGCCCGGGTGGCCGGGCCGGTCGGCAAGGCGGGGACGATTCGGGGGGCCGGGCCGGTCGGGGTGGCTCGAGCGGTGGGTTCGGCGACGACGACGGTGCCGGTGGACGGCGGTCGGCGGCGGCTCAGCAGAGTGAGTCCGAGCGGGCGCGGGAGATCTGTCTGCGGCAGCTCGCGGTTCGGCCGCGGACCCGGGCCGAGCTGGCCAAGGTCCTGGCCCGGAAAGAGATCTCCGAGGAGGTCATCGCCGAGGTCCTGGACCGGTATGACGAGGTCGGCATCATCGACGACGCGGCGTTCGCCCGGGCGTGGGTGTCCAGCCGGCATCACGGTCGTGGCCTGGCTCGCCGTGCCCTGGCCAACGAGCTGCGGCAGCGCGGGGTGGACGCCGAGGTGGCGAGCGAGGCCCTGGAGGCCGTCGACGAGGAGGCCGAGGCGGAGGCCGCCCGTTCCCTGGTCGACCGCAAGCTGCGCACGGCCAACGGCACGCCGGAGGCCGTCTTCCGGCGGCTGGTCGCGATGCTCGCCCGCAAGGGCTACCCCGCCGGCGTGGCCATCCGCGCCGTCAAGGATGCCTTGGCCGCCCGCGACGCGGAAGCCGCCGAGTTCGCCGACGGCGTGGACGCGGACGCCTTGGCCGACCAGGCAAACGACACCTCGACCTGAGCCGCCGAGTTCGCCGACGGCGTGGACGCGGACGCCTTGGCCGACCAGGCAAACGACACCTCGACCTGAGCCGCAGTCACGCCTCGGCGAGGGGAGCCCCGACCCCGGGTTGCCGCGCTGGAAAGCCCGCGGGGCCCCGAGGGGCCACCCGGCTACAGCCCGTTCCGGAGCGGCCCGCGCACCTCGCTCACGGTTGCGCTTTGTAACAAGTGCCAAAGAACGGACCGAAGCCGCCTCCGATTCGCCCAGCCCCGGCGAGCCGTCCCGGTCGACCGCCTCCGGCCTCCGGCGTGGGCGCGCCGAGAACCAGGAACGCCTGGTGGCATTGGCCCCGATCGCAGGCACTGGCCCCGATATAGTCCTGATGTGGCGAACTTCACCCATTCGACGGGAACCTCCGGATCAGCCCACCCCGAACCGGTCATCATCACGCTCAGTGCCCCAGCTGTCCGGTTGTCGACGCACGGAATAATGGGCGAGCGCCTCCGGGCGACGGACGATGGGCGGGGACGAAAGCTCTCGATGGTCCGGCACGTCGGAAATATCCGGGCGATATCGTGAGCTGGGCGTAAGCACGTCTGTGCCCTACGTCCCATCCGCTGCCGAATCATGAGTCCTTGACCGAAGCGGCACTCGCGACCTAGCCTCGCGTTACACAAGGTTTGCTCGACCATCGCAAGCAACACACACAACATAGATCGCATTACATTACGGCATCACTTGACGGGATCCACCCGTCACAGCTTCGCCGACCGCTGACCGCGCGGTGGGCGACGTGACATAGCTGCGGTCGACCCCACAACTCCACACACTCTGATCCGAGCCACCGGCAGCTGACCCGGACGCGGAAGCCGCCCGCACCGCCGGCGGGGTCCGACAGAGCCTTGCGGACGAGAAATCGTTCAAGGCGTTGTCACACTCCGTCGACATTCGCGAGCCGACTTCGGCACCCGGAGCGGCCATGGCGAAAGGCATGTGGCGCGACCACGCGGACCAGGGCCCGACCGGCGATGCGAAGTTCCGCGGGGAGCCGGCCGAATCCCAGGTCACCCAGCCGCCGCAGACCCGAGCCCGGCCGAGACCGCCGACCCGAGGCGAGGTGAGACGCCAATCCGAGGCGAGGCGAGACCGCCGACCTGAGGCGAGGCGAGACCGCCGACCTGAGGCGAGGCGAGACCGCCGACCCGAGGCACGGCGAGACCGCCGACCCGAGAGGCGAGCCCACCGGACCCGACCCGCCAGGGCCGGGCCCGAGCCGAACCCACGGCCCTCAGCCGCCCGGCCCGGAGCAGAGAACCGACGAACCGGACCGGGAGGCCGAAAGCCACCCCGATTCCCGGCTAGGAAAGGTCAGGAAGCCGGAACAAGCGGCGTCCAGCCTTCCCGAAAGGCGAAGCTGGTAGCCGTACGGCGGAGCGTGTGAGCCGGGGCCCGGTGCCGCCTGTGGTCATCTGCCTTGGTCGGGCATCCCGCAGAGAGCCCGCGCGCGTGCACACCGCGCCGGCGGCGAAGGGAGACGCGGCGAGATGGCCCCCCAGTACTGGGTGCTCGTAGTAGCGATCGTCGTGCTCGCCGTGTCGGTGATCGTCGGACTGACGCTGGGCGCCCGTGCGCTCCGTCAGCTGCGGACCGAACGGCAGGATGCCCACGATCGGCACGAGCAGGAGGTCGGCGACGCCCAGGCGAAGGTGGCCGACGCGAACGCCAAGGCCGCCTCGGTGCGTGCCGAGGCCGCCGCCGCGAAGGCCGAGGCCGCGGCCGCCCGCGCCGAGGCCCGCCGGGTGCTGGAGAACGCGCACAGCGAGGCCGACACCATCCTGGAGCACGCCCACCGCCAGGCCGAGGCGGACGTCGAGCAGCTGCGCACCGCCGCCCGCCGCTCCGGCGAGCGGGAGATCGCCCTGCTCAACGCCACGGTGAAGGAGCAGTCGGCGGAGGTGGAGCGGCGCGCCGCCCGGATCGACGAGCGGGAGCGCCTGCACTCCGAGGAGGTCGAGCGCCTGGTCGAGCGGGAGCGCCGGCTCGTCGCACTGGAGGCCGAGCTGACCAAGAGGGAGACGAGCCTGCGCAGCCGCGAGTCCGAGGTCAAGGCAGCCGAGGAGACGAAGCGCCGCGAGCTGGAGCGGATCGCCGGCCTCTCCGCCGACACCGCGAAGAGTGAACTGATCGACGCGATCGAGGGCCAGGCGAAACGCGAGGCCGCGATCCTGATCCGGGACATCGAGCAGGACGCGCGGAGCACCGCGGACACCCGGGCCCGGCACATCGTGGTCGACGCCATCCAGCGGATCGCCTCCGAGCAGACCGCGGAGAGCGTGGTCAGCGTGCTGCACCTGCCCAGCGACGAGATGAAGGGGCGGATCATCGGCCGGGAGGGCCGCAACATCCGGGCCTTCGAGTCGACCACCGGGGTCAACCTGATCATCGACGACACCCCGGAGGCGGTGCTGCTCTCCTGCTTCGACCCGGTGCGCCGCGAGGTGGGCCGGTTGACGCTGGAGAAGCTGGTGCTGGACGGCCGGATCCACCCGCACCGGATCGAGGAGGTGTTCGACTCGGCGAAGAACGAGGTGGAGCGCCTCTGCGACCGTGCCGCCGAGGAGGCGCTGGTCGACGTCGGGATCACCAGCATCCACCCGGAGCTGGTGAAGTTGCTGGGCCGGCTGCGCTACCGCACCAGCTACGGCCAGAACGTGCTCAAGCACCTGGTCGAGACTGCGCACATCGCCGGGATCATGGCCGCCGAGCTGGGTCTGGACGTGCCGACCATGAAGCGCGCGGCGTTCCTGCACGACATCGGCAAGGCGCTGACCCACGAGGTGGAGGGCAGCCACGCGCTGATCGGCGCCGACGTGGCACGCAAGTACGGCGAGCACGAGGACATCGTCCACGCGATCGAGGCGCATCACAACGAGGTGCCGCCGCAGACCATCGAGGCGGTCCTCACCCAGGCCTCGGACGCCTGCTCGGGCGGCCGGCCGGGTGCCCGGCGGGAGAGCCTGGAGGCGTACGTCAAGCGGCTGGAGCGGATCGAGGAGATCGCCGGCGGCAAGCTCGGCGTCGAGAAGGTCTTCGCCATGCAGGCCGGCCGCGAGATCCGCGTGATGGTCCGCCCCGATGACATCGACGACATCGGCGCCGCCGTCCTGGCCCGCGACGTCGCCAAGCAGATCGAGGAGGAGCTCACCTACCCCGGTCAGATCCGCGTCACCGTCGTCCGCGAGTCCCGCGTCACCGAATTGGCCCGCTGAAAGATCAAGATCAAGACCGCTTTGCGTACGCCCGGAGCACCCGTGCCGAGCCGACGGCACGGGGGAGCTGCCCCCCGTACCGTAAAGCGGCGGTCGTGACCAGCGTCAGACCTGTCGGTTCACATCGGTCAGCGGCAGCGGCTTGGCGGCCGTGGTCCGCACCCGGGACATCCGCCGCTGCAGCCACCAGGCGAACAGCGACAGCAGCCCGCAGATGCTGATGTAGATCGCGCCGATCACCAGGTAGGCCGGGACGTAGGGGAACCCGAACGCGAGGCGCCCGCCGATCGTCTTGCCGACCGTCAGCAGCTCCGGGTAGGTGATGATGAACCCGAGCGCGGTGTCCTTGAGCAGCACCACGAGCTGGCTCACGATCGCCGGCAGCATCGAGCGCACCGCCTGCGGCAACAGGATCAGCCGGAGCACCTGGTTCTTGCGCAGGCCGATCGCGTAGGCGGCCTCGGACTGCCCGCGTGGCACCGCGTTGACCCCGGCCCGGAAGATCTCGGCCAGCACCGACCCGTTGTACAGGGTCAGGCCGATCACCAGCGCCCACAGGTTGCTGATCGACCAGCCGTACTGGAGGGGGACGTAGTAGCCGAAGAAGATCAGGATGAGCAGCGGGATGGCCCGGAACAGCTCGACCACCCAGCTGGACGGCGCCCGCAGGATCCGGTGCTCACTGAGCCGGCCGGCCGCGAAGATCGCCCCGAACAGCAGCGCCAGCACCGCCGCGATCCCGGCCGCCTTCAGCGTGGCGAGCAGGCCCCGGACGATCTCCATCTGGACGGCCTTGAACTTGAACTGGTCCCAGCGCCGCGCCTCGAACTGACCGGTCTTGTAGAACCGGTAGATCACCCAGGCGACCAGCCCGAGGATCGCCAGCGTGGCCAGGATGCCGATGATCAGGTTGCGCCGGCGGCCGCGCGGCCCCGGCAGGTCATAGAGCACCGAGGTCATCGGGCCACCGTCACCTTCCGCTCGAGGAACCGCTGGAGCACCACCAGGGGCGTGATCAGGATCAGGAAGCCGATGACGATCCAGATGAGCACGTAGAACTGCGGCTCGCCGAACTCGGCCATGTAAGACGGGATCGCCCCGGCCTCCAGCACCGAGAAGCCCGCCGCGACCGTGGTGTTCTTCAGCATCGCGATCAGCACGCTCATCATCGGCGGCACCATCGAGCGCAGCGCCTGCGGCAGCACGATCTGCAGCAGCACCTGGTCGAAGGTGAGACCGAGCGCCCGCGCCGCCTCGGCCTGCCCGGGAGCGACCGTGTTGACGCCGGCCCGGACCACCTCACAGATGAACGCCGCGGTGTAGACGGTCAGCGCGGTGAAGGCGGCGGTCTGGTACTCCAGGTTGATGTCCAGTTTCGGGACGGCGAAGACCAGGAACGCGAAGACCAGCGTCAGCGGCGTGTTGCGCACGATGTTGACGTAGACAGCGCCGAACCAGCGCAGCGCCGGGATCGGCGACACCCGGAACGCGCCGAGCAGCGTGCCCAGCAGCAGGCTCCCGACCGCGGCGACCAGGAACAGCTTCACCGTGTTCCCGAAGCCCTTGAGGAACAGGTCCCAGTGGTCGGTCAGTACGTGCAGGAACTCCGTCATTCCCCGTCCTCGGCCGTACCGGCCGAGGCCGGGCGGATGGTCCGCCCGGCCTCGGATTCAGCAGATGTGGATCAGTAGCGCTCGAGCGCCGGCGGGGTGGCCGGCGAGCCCGACTTGCCCAGCGTGCCGTCGTAGATCTTCTGCCAGGTGCCGTCCTTGAAGGCGGCGTCCAGCTGGTTGTTGACGTAGTCGCGCAGGGCCTTGTCGTCGTGCGGCAGGCCGATGCCGTACTTCTCGGTGCTGAACGGCTTGCCGACGACCTTGAGGTCGGTCGGGTTCTGCGCGGCGTAGCCCTTGAGGATCGCGTCGTCGGTCGTGACGGCGTCGACCTTCTTGTCCAGCAGCTGCGACACGCACTCCGAGTAGGTCTTGAACTCGACGATGTTCTCCGGCTCGGTCAGGCCCTCGTCACGGACCCGCTGGATCGGCGTGGAGCCGGTGGCCGAGCAGACCTTCTTGCCCTTCAGGGTGTCCTTGCCGGTGATCGTCGACTCGTCCTTGCGGACCAGCAGGTCCTGGCCGGCGATGAAGTACGGCCCGGCGAACGAGACGTCCGCCTTGCGCTTGTCGGTGATCGAGTAGGTGCCGACGTAGTAGTCGATCTCCCCACCCTTGATCGCGGTCTCCCGGTTGGCCGACGGGATCTCCTTGTACTCGATCTTCGCCGGGTCGACGCCCAGCTTGGAGGCGATGTACTGAGCGGTCTCGATGTCGAAGCCGCACCGGGTGCCGGAGGTGTCCTTGTAGCCCAGGTTCGGCTGGTCGTACTTGACCCCGACGACGACCTTGCCGGCCGACTTGATCTTGTCGAAGGTCGGGCTGCCCTTCACCGCGGCAGCGGTGTCCGCGGTGAACGTGGTGCCCGACGACTTGCAGGTGTCCGAGGCCGGAGCCGCGCCGCTGCCGTTGCCGGCGCCACTCGGGGTCGGCGTGCCCTCCTCGCCACATGCGGTCAGCGTGAAGGCGAACGCCGCCGTGGCGGCGAACACCGCTACCCGCTTCATACCCATGATCAACTCTCTCCTCTGCTCCAGTTCAGACCCTGGAATTGGCTTGGGGGCCGGTCATTGGGGTGTGTTCGGTCCGTCAAAATCTTTGTTCAGTGCGTCAAGATCTTGGAAAGGAAGTCCTTGGCCCGATCGCTCTTCGGATTCGCGAAGAACTCGGCGGGCGGGGCCTGCTCGACGAGCTGGCCGTCGGCCATGAAGACCACCCGGTTCGCCGCGTGCCGGGCGAAGCCCATCTCGTGAGTGACGACCACCATGGTCATGCCCTCTTTGGCCAGCGAGGTCATCACGTCCAGCACCTCACCGACCATCTCCGGGTCGAGCGCGCTGGTCGGCTCGTCGAACAGCAGCGCCTTGGGCTGCATCGCGAGCGCCCGGGCGATCGCCACCCGCTGCTGCTGACCGCCGGAGAGCTGGGCCGGGAGCTTGTCCGCCTGGCTGGCGATGCCGACCCGCTCCAGCAGCGCCATGGCGCGGTCCCTGGCGACGGCCGCCTTCTCCTTGCGCACCTTCACCGGGCCGAGCATCACGTTCTGCAGGATGGTCTTGTGCGCGAACAGGTTGAACGACTGGAAGACCATGCCGACCTCGCTGCGCAGCCGGGCGAGCGGGCGCCCCTCGGCCGGCAACGGCTGACCGTCGAAAGTGATCGTCCCGGAGTCGATCGGCTCCAGCCGGTTGATCGCCCGGCACAGCGTGGACTTGCCCGACCCGGATGGTCCGATCACGACGACCACCTCGCCGCGCGCGACCGACAGATCCACGTCTTGCAGCACGTGCAGCGGGCCGAACCACTTGTTCACGTTCTCCAGAACGATGAGATCCTCGCCTGCCACCCCGTGTCCATCCGCTCGTCCGGTCACTCGATGGGAGACACCCTAGGGGGACATAGGTATCGGATAGTGACGAGAATGGTCACGGAGCGGTAACGCAGCCGCGCCGGGTCGAAAGGGACGGACACCATGGTGGGTATGACTGGCCTCTGGAACTGGTCCGTCGGCGCCCGGATCGACCCCGGTCACGTGCAGAAAGCGCTGGCCGGAGCCCTGGAACGGCCGGTGGCCGGGATCGGGGTGGCCGACCCCGGCGCGCTGCTGTGCGACGTCTATCACGTCGGTGGCGACTTTCCGACACTCGTCGACGTCTACCTGGCCCCGGACGAGCTGGACGAGGAGACCATCGCGAGCGCCGTCGCGGTCCGGCTGGCGGCCGCGGTCCTGGTCCCCGACGACACCCTCAACCCTTCCCGGTACGTCTGTGCCGAACCCGACGGCACCCTGCGCCCCGTGCACGTGGACGAGGTGGAGACCGACGACGGCGCCGAGCGGCGGCACCTGCGCCCGTGCACCGGCGACGACCCGGCCTGCGCGGCACACCCCGGATGCCACCGGTCGCGCTGGAAACCTGACCCGACGCCCGAGCGACCCGCCGCCGCGTAAGCAGTACCCTGGTCAATTGCCATGACTGTTGAAATCCCGGGCGCCTCCCGCACCTACGACGTGCGCACCTACGGCTGCCAGATGAACGTGCACGACAGCGAGCGGATCTCCGGCCTGATGGAGGACGCGGGCTATGTGCGCGCCGCCGATCCCGAGGCGGCCGACGTCGTGGTCTTCAACACCTGCGCCGTCCGGGAGAACGCGGACAACCGCCTCTACGGCAACCTCGGCCACCTGCGCCCGACCAAGCTGAAGAACCCGGGCATGCAGATCGCCGTCGGCGGCTGCCTGGCGCAGAAGGACAAGGGCGACATCGTCAAGAAGGCGCCCTGGGTCGACGTGGTCTTCGGCACGCACAACATCGGCTCGCTGCCGGCGCTGCTGGAGCGCGCCCGGCACAACGAGGCCGCCGAGGTCGAGATCCTCGAGTCGCTCGAGGTCTTCCCGTCGACGCTGCCGACCAAGCGCGAGTCGACCTACGCCGGCTGGGTCTCCATCTCGGTGGGGTGCAACAACACCTGCACGTTCTGCATCGTCCCGTCGCTGCGCGGCAAGGAGAAGGACCGCCGTCCCGGCGACGTCCTGGCCGAGGTCCGCGCCCTGGTCGCCGAGGGCGTCCTGGAGGTCACCCTGCTCGGGCAGAACGTGAACTCGTACGGCGTCGAGTTCGGCGACAAGCTCGCCTTCGGCAAGCTGCTGCGCGCCTGCGGCGAGGTGGAGGGCCTGGAGCGGGTCCGGTTCACCAGCCCGCACCCCAAGGACTTCACCGACGACGTGATCGCCGCGATGGCCGAGACGCCGAATGTCTGCCACTCGCTGCACATGCCGCTGCAGAGCGGTTCCGACCGGGTGCTCAAGGCGATGCGCCGCAGCTACCGCCAGGAGAAATACCTCGGCATCATCGAGAAGGTACGGGCCGCCATGCCGGACGCCGCGATCACCACCGACATCATCGTCGGCTTCCCCGGCGAGACCGACGAGGACTTCGAGCAGACCCTCGAGGTGGTCCGCCAGGCCCGCTTCTCCAGCGCCTTCACGTTCCAGTACTCGAAGCGTCCCGGCACCCCGGCCGCCACCATGGACGAGCAGGTGCCGAAAAAGGTCGTCCAGGAGCGCTACGACCGCCTGATCAGCACCCTCGAAGAGATCACCTGGGACGAGAACAAGAAGCTCGTCGGGGAGAAGGTCGAGGTCCTGGTGGCGGTCGGCGAGGGCCGCAAGGACGAGCGCACCGGCCGGATGAGCGGCCGCGCCCGCGACGGCCGCCTGGTCCACTTCGCCACCGGTGAGCTGACCGGCGACCGGGCCCCGCGCCCCGGCGACATCGTCGAGACGGTGATCACCTACGCCGCCCCGCACCACCTGAACGCCGACGGCGCCCCGCTGTCGCACCGCCGGACCCGGGCCGGGGACGCGTTCGAGGCGGGGCGGACCCCGAAGCTGAAAGGCGTCTCGCTCGGCCTGCCCACGATCGGCGTCCCGGCTCCGCTGCCGCCGGCCGCCGACGGATGCGCCCTCTGACCTGCCGTCCCGCAACCACTCCTCGCTGCTGGACACCGCGCGCTCGCAAACCACACTCGCTGCCGCGACACCGCCGACCCGTTTCCGGTCCCTTTTCCGGTACGACTCGCCGTCCCGTGCCGATCGGCTCGCGAGGCCCGGCCCCCGCACGACCGCCACGCGCGTCGTGCGGGGCTGGCTGTCCCGCACGGTCACCCCAATCCGCGCCGCGCCTCCGTCACCCGCTCGCAGTCCCGCTCGCAGTCCCGCTCGGAGTCCCGCTCGCAGTCCCGCCCTCCCAGGGGGACCCCCGCTGATCAGTGTGGGGGAGTGGGGCGGGGGTCGGGGTGCGGGTTGTGGACAGCTTGCCGCTGTGGACAACGGGCGGGTGGGCGGTGGATCTGCTAAGCGGGACGGCTGGCCGTTCGCAGGTGGGCCAGCAAGGCCGTCGTCGCGGGTGGGTCCGGTGGGTCGCCGTAAACGGCCACGTACACGTTGCGGCGACTGTCCAGCGCGACCGTGCGTACGTCAGGGTTCTGGTGTGCGAGAAGCGCCAGCCCGGGCAGGACCGTGACTCCCAAGCCCGCCGCGACCAGCGCCTGCACGGCGACGAAGTCGTCCGTGGTGAATCGGATGTCCGGCGCGAAGCCGGCCTCCGCGCAGACCCGCACCAGCTCCGCGCGGCAGCGTTCGCAGCCGCTGATCCACGGCCGGTCCCGGTGCTCGGCGAGCGCATCGCCGGCCCGGCCGACCGGCGTCACCAGGTGGATCGGCTCCTGGAGCAGCAGTTCGTGGCGCAGGCCGTCCAGGTCGGGCGCGGCCTCGCCCGGATAGGTGAACAGCACGGCCGCCTCCACCTCGCCGCTGCGCAGCAGGCGCACCGCGGCGGGCGGACCGGCCTCGGTGAACAGCAGGTCGATCCCGGGATGGTCGGCCGTGAAGGCGGCCGCGGCGGCCGGCACGAAGGTGCCCAGCGCGGACGGGAACGCCGCCAGCCGGACCCGGCCCGAGCGCAGCCCGGTGTGCGCGGCCAGCTCCGCCTCCGCGGCGTCGAGCCGGCCCAGGATCTCCTCGGCCCGCTCGGCCAGCATCCGGCCGGCGTCGGTGAGCCGGATGCCGCGACCGGCCCGCTGCACGAGCCGGCTGCCGGTCTCCGCCTCCAGCCGGGCCAGGTGGTGGCTGACCGAGGGCTGTGCGTAGTGCAGGGCCTGCGCGGCGGCGGTCACCGAGCCGTGCCGGGCCACCGCGACCAGCACCCGCAACCGGGAAACGTCCAGCATGCGGGCAACCTATCAATCCGGCCTATCGGTGTCCCCGGGATTCGGCATTGGACCGATGGGTGCGGCCCGGCCGACGATCGGCGGCATGGAGCTGACCTTCGCGGACATCCGGGCCGCACACGACGTCGTCCGCCGACACCTGCCGCCGACGCCGCTCTGGAGCTATCCGCTGCTGGACCGGGCGGCCGGCACGCCGGTGCTGGTCAAGCACGAGAACACCCAGCCGGTCGGCGCGTTCAAGGTACGCGGCGGGCTGACCCTGCTGGCCGCCATGACCGAGGCGGAGCGGGCCCGCGGCACGGTCACCTGGTCGACCGGGAACCACGCGCAGTCGCTGGCGTACGCCAGCCACCGGTACGACGCGCCGTGCACCGTGGTGATGCCCGGCGGCACCGACCAGGGCCGGGTGGACGCGGTCGAGGCGTGGGGCGCCCGGGCGGTGCCGGCCGGGAGCACCCTGGAGGACGCCCAGCGGCGGGCCGAGGAGCTGGCCGGCACGTCCGGGGCGCGGCTGGTCAGCCCGGGGGACACGCCGGAGCTGCTGGCCGGGGTGGGCACGCTGTACCTGGAGATCCTGACGGATCGGCCGGGGCTGGACGTGATCGTCGTACCGGTGGGCAGCGGCACCGGGGCGGCCGCGGCCTGTCTGGTGGCCGCGGCCCTGGCGCCGGGCTGCGCGGTGATCGGCGTGCAGTCGGCCGCCTCGCCGGCCGCGCACGACTCGTGGCGGGCCGGCGACCTGCTGTCCCGGCCCAACCGGACCACGGTGGCCGGACTGGCCACCGGCCGCGGCTTCGCCCTGCCGCAACGGGTGATGCGGGCCGGGCTGGCCGACTTCCTGCTGGTCACCGACGAGGAGATCGGCGCGGCCCGGCGGCTGCTGGCGACCGCAGCGCACACCCTGGCCGAGGGCGCCGGCGCGGCCGGGCTGGCCGCCGTGCTGAGCCGCCCCGACCTGTTCGCCGGGCGCTCGGTGGCGGTGGTCTGCACCGGCGGCAACGCCGTCCCGGCTGAGCTGGAGACGCTGGTCGTTTAGCCGGCGTGCCACACTGGGGCCGTCGGACTCGTCGAGAGGCGTCGATGGTCACCATGTCCCGCGCGTCGCAGCCCGCGGTCACCGCCACCCGGCTGCTGTTCGCCCTGGCCGGCCTGGCCGCGCTGGTGCTGGGTTACCTGGGTTTCGATCAGTACCTCGCCGCCGCCCCGGACCCGCACACCCGGGATCCGCTCAACCTGACCTACCACACGCTCCAGCTGTTCGTGCTCGGCGCCGACCCGCTCCAGGAGGCGGTGCGGCTGCCGCCGTCGCTGCAGATCGCCCGGTTCGTCGCGCCCGCGGTCACCCTCTACGCCCTCTTCGAGGCGGGCCGCCTGCTGCTGGCCACCGAGTGGCGGCGGTGGCGCGCCCGCCGTTCCCGGGGGCACGTGGTGATCTGCGGCGACACCTCGGCGGCCCGGACCCTCGCCGACCGGCTGTATCAGGACGGACAGCGGGTGGTCTGGGTGCGCAGCCGGCCGATCGGCCCGCTGGAGCTGCGCCGCCGGGCCCTGCTCGGGGTGCAGGGCGACCCGCGCGACCCGGACGTGCTGCGCGGCGCCGCCGCCGGTCACGCCGCCGTGGTCTACGCCTGCACCGGCGAGAGCGCGGCCAACCTGACCATCGCCGCCGCGGTCGCCCGCCTGGCCCCGCCGGGCCGGCAGGGGCTGGCCGTCTACGCCCAGATCCACGAGCCGGACTGGGCGCTGACCCTCCAGGCGCGCCGGCTCAGCGTGCCGGAGGCGACCGTGCACCGGCTCGATTTCTTCCACCTCGACGACCTCGCCGTCCGGGTGCTGCTCGCCCAGCAGCCGCTGGTGGCCGGGCCGGACGGCGCGGCACCCCGGGTGCTGCTGGCCGGCGACTCGACGCTGGCCCGGGCGCTGCTGGGTGAGCTGGCCCGGCACTGGCGGCTGCACCGGCCGCACCCGGAGGCCCGGGTCGAGGTGGACCTGGTTGCCCCGAACGCCACCCGGCTGCTGGAGCGGCTCGCCCGGCGCCGCCCGGTGCTGCTCGACGCGTGCCGGATCACGCCGTACGACGGCACGGTCGGTGACCTGTTCACCGCCGCCGAGCCCCGGTACGACCACGCCTTCCTCTGCTTCACCGACGAGAAGTACGGCCTCCAGCTCGCCCTCTCCGAGCACCGCCTCTGGCACGCGGTCGACGGTGACCTGGTGGTCGCCGTGGACGGGCTGGCGGAGCTGGCCGACGCGTTCCGGCCGGAGCAGTCGCCGCCGCTGCTCGACCCGCTCAACGGGCGGCTCCGGCTGTTCTCCCCGGTGGTGGCCGGCTGCGACCCGGCGCTGATCACCGAGGACCTGTCCGAGCGCCTCGCCCGCCTGATCCATGAGCGGTACCTGGTGGCCCGGCTGGCCGGCGGCGACGCGATGGGCTCCGGCGACGCCATGGCTCCCTGGTCCGAACTGGACGAGTCGCTGCGCCGGGCCAACCTGCTCCAGGCCGCCGACATCGGGCCGAAACTGCACCAGGCGCACTGCGCGATCGTGCCGCGCGACGCCGGTGGCGGGGATTTCCGGTTCACCGAGGACGAGATCGAGGAGCTGGCGCGACGGGAGTCGCGGCGGTGGGTCGCCGCCACGCTCGCCGAGTCCCGGGCGACGGGGGTGCCACCGGCCTCGCGATACCAGCCCTACCTGGGGGAATGGGACGAGATTCCGCCGGATGGCAAGGAACGCTGCCGGGCGGCAATTCGCGACATTCCGGAAATTCTGGGCGAGGCGGGCTTCCAAGTCGTCCGTTTGTCGGACACTGGAGCAAACCGGGCACTCTTCCCGGCATGATCGGACAGCGCAGGGGCGAGGGGGACACGATGAAGCGCATCGGGGTGACGGGCCACATCCGGCTCGAGCCATCCGCTCGCCGGTTGATCTACCGCGAACTCGTCAAGGAGTTGCGCGAGCACAAGGGCGTGCACGGCGTCACCTGCCTGGCCGAGGGCGCCGACCGGATCTTCGCGGAGGCGGTCCGGGCCTGCCGCGGCACGTTCGAGGCGGTGCTCCCGGTGCCGGAGCACTCCGCCGCCCCGGAGAACGATCGCGACCTGTGCGGCCTGCTCCGGCACGCCACCGACGTGACCCGGCTGACCGTGCCCGGGCCGCCGGAGGGGTCTTACGAGGCGGCCAGCCGCGAGGTGGTCGAGCGCTGCGACCTGCTGATCGCGGTCTGGGACGGCAGCGGCGTCGGCCTGCGCGGCGGCACCGCCGAGACGGTCGCCTGGGCGGTCGCCCACGGCAAACAGGTCCGCCGGGTCTGGCCGGCCGGCGCCCGCCGCAGCGCCCTCAGCCCCGTCCCGCTCCCGGTCGGCTGAGCAGCTCCCGCACCAGGCCGGCCACGTCCTCGGCCGATCCCCAGGAGAGGGTGACCCCGGCCCCTCCGTGCCCGTAGTTGTGGATCACGTGTCCGCCGCCCAGCTCCTCGTGCTCCACCCGGATCGGCGTCCGGTACGGCCGGAACCCGACCCGCTGCCCGAGCACCTGAGCCCCGGCGAGCTCCGGAAACATGGCGACCGCCCGGGCCAGGATCTCCCGGCCGAGCCGCTCGTCCGGTTCCGGCCGGTCGGCGCCCTTCTCCGCACTGCCCCCGACCAGCAGCCGGTCGCCGTGCGGCAGCAGGTAGGTCATCGTGCCCGAGTCGCCGGTGCCGGTGAAGAACTCGGTGATCCCCGGATTGCGCACCACGACGATCTGCCCGCGGACCGGCTGCACCACGTCGTCGCCGGTCAGCGTGCCGGCCCGGTGCCCGGTGCAGTTGACCACCACCGGGGCCGTACCGGCCGCCTCGGCCAGGTCGTCGACGTGCGCGTGCTCGACCGGCACCCCGAGGGCGGCCAGCCGGTCGGTCAGGAAACCGAGGTAGACCGGCATGTCGATGAGGGCGGTGCTGAACCGCCAGCCACCCACGAAGCCGTCCGGCAGCCCGGCCGGATCGATCTCCGCGAAATCGGGCATCGCCCGGGCCCAGTCCGGGACCGGGCGCGGGTCCCGGATCGCGTCCACCCCGCTCACGATCCGCACCCCGGTGGCCGGATCGGTCGCCTCCGCCACGAACCGCCGGTACGCCACCCGGCCCCACCGGTCCTGGTCCGGATGCTCCACCAGGTACGGCTCCCACAACGCGCCGGCCACCGCGGAGGTGGTGCGGGCCGGCGGCAGGTCGGCCACGATCCGCACCGGAACGCCCTGCTCGGCCAGGCGCACCGCGCTGGTCAACCCGATGATCCCGGCCCCGACCACCAGGACGGGCGTCTGCTCAGCGGCCATGCCGGCGAGCATATCGGCGCGAGACGCCACTCAGCGCCGGCCGATGATCTCCCACGCCATGGCGACGACGTCCCCGGCCGATCCCCAGGACAGGGTCACCCCGGCCCCGCCGTGCCCGTAGTTGTGGATCACCCGGCCCTCGGCCTCCACCCGGACCGGCGCCCGGTACGGCCGGAACCCGACCCGCTCGCCGAGCACCTCCGCCCCGGCGAGCGCGGGGAAAAGCGCGACCGCCCGCTGCAGGATCTCCCGGGTGATCCGCGGGTCCGGCTCGGGACGCTCGTACCCCTTCTCGGCACTGCCGCCCAGGATCAGCGTGTCGCCGTGCGGCAGCAGATAGATCACCGCGGTCGGGTCGTCGGTGTGCTCGCAGAAGAACTCGGTGATCCCCGGGTTGCGGACCGCCACCAGCTGCCCCCGGATCGGCTCCACGGCCTCGTCCCCGAGCAGCTGGGCTGCCCGGTGGCCGGTGCAGTTGACCACCACCGGCGCCGTGCCGGTCAGCGAGGTCACGTCGGTCACGTGCGCCCGTTCGATCCGCACCCCGTGCCGCTCCAGCCGCTCGGCCAGCCGGGCGAGGTAGACCGGCATGTCGATCAGAGCGGTGGTGAACCCCCAGCCGGTCGCGAAGCCCGGGGGCAGGGTGCCCGGGTCGACCTCGGTGTGCTCCGGTAGCTCCCGCGCCCAGTCCGGCACGTCGATCCGGTCGCGGGTCGCCTCCACCCCGCGCACCACCCGTACGCCGGTCCGGGGATCGTCCGCCTCGGCCAGCAGCCGCTCATAGGTCACCCGGCTCCAGCGGTCCATGTCCGGATGCTCGGTGAGGTAGGGCTCCCACATCGCGCCGGCGGCGGCCGAGGTGGTCCGGGCGGGTGGCTCGTCGGCCAGCACGCGAACGGGCAGGCCCGCCTCGGCCAGTCGCAGCGCCGTGGTCAGCCCGATGACACCCGCGCCGATCACCAGGAGAGGTTGCTGATTAGCGGCCATCACCTGAGCGTATCGGCGCAGGTCGAATCTGTGGCGGTGATGGGGTCCAATGAAGACATGGCCGCAGCGGGCACCAAGACCGATGTCCTTCGTCTGACCCTTGCCACCATCGCCTCGGGTGGCGTGACGTTTCTGCTGACCAATGCGCTGAATCAGCCGTTGGAGATCAGCCTCCTGCTCTCCGTGCTGATCGGTGGCATCGTGCTCATCGTTCGCTTTCTGATCATGTTCGAGGAGCGGCTGACCGTGGTGGAGAGCCGCCAGCTGGAGTCGCTGCGCGAGATCAACGTGCTGGTCGACCGCAAGTTCTCCGAGATCAACAAGGCCACCGAGCTGTTCCACCTGATCGAGAGTTCGGCCATGCAGCACGACGTGCTGGCGCAGCTGGTCCGCCAGTCCACCGGGATCCTGCCGAGCTCGCCGCCGATCATCCACAACCTCGCCGAGTCCCGCCTCCGGGAACTCGGCGAGTTCATGGGTGAGCTGTCCGAGGGCGGCGAGACGACCTATTACGGCGAGGACCGCGACTGGCTGCTCGGCCTGGCCCAGCACACCACCACCAGCCTCGACGCGATCAGCACCGACGGCGTGGACCGCGGTTTCTGGAACAGCGACATCGGCCGGCACTATCTGGAGTACCAGCGGCAGGCCGTGGAGCGCGGGGTGCGGATTCGCCGGATCTTCCTGTTGCCCCACCCGGAGATGGCCAGCCAGCAGGACTTCGTCGACGCCTGCCGGTACCAGGGCAAGATGGGCATCGACGTGCGAGTCCTGGACCACGACGACATCCCGCATGCGATGAAGCCGTCCATCGTCGACTTCATCATCTTCGACGCCGCGGTCGGCTACGAGACGATGTCCGCCTCGACCACCGAGCCGGACGCCCGCCCGGTCCTGGCCCAGACTCGCCTGATCATGCGCGAACGCCGGGTCAAGGAGCTGGCGAACATCTTCGAGCACCTGTGGCGGATCAGTCGTCCCCTGGAGGCCGCGACACCCGGTCCCGAGCCGCGGTCAGCGTCAGAAGATCGCGAACCCGGGTGACAGTGGCGGTCCACTGCCGGTCGAACCCGGGCCGCCGGTTCAGGGCGGTCCAGACCGGCATCAGCTCCTCGTCCACCTGTGCTCCCGGCATCCACAGATGCGCCAGATGCTCGATCGCCGGCCGCAGCCGCCGGACCCGTTCGGCCTGATCGTGGTCGCCGGTCAGCGCTGCCTCGACGATCGCCGTCAGCGCGGTGAGCAGCCAGTCGTGCAGCGCCAGGTCCTCGCAGAGCCGGACGACCGCGGGCAACTCCTGGCCGGGCACGGTCAGGCGCAGCGTCCGGAGCCGCTCGGACTCGATCGTGTAGGCGCCGGTGAGCGTCTCCGCGCCCAGGTACGCCACCCAGCGGAACGCTGTTCGTGGCGCGCGCAGCGGGGGCAGGTGGTCGAGCCGGGCGTCTCGCTGAACGATGTCGAGACCCCGGTCGGCGATCGCGCCGACGTCGAGAACGCCCGGATCCGTGCCGTCCCGGAGGAGACCGCCGGCGATCTCGTCGGGCCGGTACTTGCCGATGATCTCGAGCCGCCCCGGCGTGGCCAGGTAGTGCGACCACGGCTGCCGCCGGGTGGAGGGCGCGGCGATCAGGTCAGCGTGGGTGGAGCCCTGCGCGACGTGGCCGCCGGTGACGATCGCGTGCGAGGCCAGGGTGCCGACCCCGCGCGTGTGCGCCCCGCGGGACGACGGCAACCGGCAGTCGACGCCCTCCCACCGGTCCGCGGAGATCGCCCGGTCGATCGGCCGGTGGATCCGGCGGACCCGCTCGCCGGCAACCAGGTCGAGGATCTCGGCGGCCCGGTCCGCGGACAGCGGCCGGGAGTTCTGCAGCAGAGCGGTGCGCACCTCGCCGAACGCCAGCCCGAGTCCTGCGTGCGTCATCGCAGGTCCGTGGTGAGAAAGGCGCGGTCGACGCGGTCCTGCGGTGCGGCCGGCAGCCTGATGCCTTCCCGCCGAGCCCGCATGATCACCTGATCGTCGATCCCCGGAGTGAGCCGGACCATCGACAAGACCAGACCCGCGGCCACCTCCACCTCCAGGAAGCGGGTGGGCAGGACCGAGAAGTTTTGGTACGCGCAGAGCGGCGCCGGGCGTTCCGTCAGCCGGACCACCGGCGGCAACTCGGCCCAGCTCTCCGGAAGCGTGCCGGCCGGTTCCGGCGCGGTCAGGCGGGCATCCTCCGGACGGAGCAGGCCGAGCCGGAGCAGCTGCCACACCGCCCGGAGCAGCGTGACCGACCATCCTCCGCCGTCGCTGTCCCGGAGCTCGACGTCGACAAAGATCGATTGGCGGGCGCCGGTCTGCGCCGGCGGCTGCCACGCCGATCCGGTCATCGCCGGTGCGGCGCCGGCCGTGGGCGACCGCTGCCCGTTGCACAGCCAGCCGCTCCGGTCGAGCGGCGGCCGGGTGCCGGTGGTGCCGGGGTGCGGCTCCGGCACGATGCGGTCGAACACCTCGCGGGCCGGGCCGTCGGTCAGGGCCGACTCCCGGGCGACGTAGTCGACGGCGAGACCGCTGTGCTTCGCGGCCGCCTGGATCCGCGGGATGACGTCCCGCGGGCTGCCGGATCCGTCGGCGTGGTCCACGATCAGGAGGCAGGTGCTGATCCGGGCTTTGGTGGCTCGGCGGCGAGCGAGCGCGGCGGTGGCCTGCACCCACGGTGCCACCACGGCGAAATGGCCGGTCAGGGTGCCCTCGGCCAGGTCCTCCGGGAAGAGGTGGCCCAGCTCGACGGAGAGATGCGACAGGGCCACCGACGACGTCGCCGCCTCCGGACCGGCTTCCCGATAGTCGAACCCGCCGGACACCGCACCGCCCGTCACAGCGTCTCCCAGGCGGCGTCGTCGACAAGCCGCCGAGCCAGGTCGTCGAAGGCGTTGCGGGTCGCCACGTTCGCGACGCCCCGCACCACGTCCTCGTCGGTGACCAGCTGTTCCTGCCATTGCAGCATCGGGTCCAGGGGCACCGATCCCAGGAGGCGGCTCCGTCCGACCTGATACTCGCCGGCGAGCTGGTTCAGGCGCTGGTTACGGTCGTTGATCCACGAACCCTGCTCGGCGCTCAGGCCCCGGTGCGTCAGCGAGCTCGGGTCGATCACCGCCGTCCGGACGTATCGCAGGTTGCCCGTGAAGTGTTCGGGATCGTGTTTGTACCGTCGTGCCGTCTCCAGCAGTCCTCGGGGTCCGTGGACCAGCCCGCCCGCGGCGATCACATGCTGCACCGTCCAGCGGTGGAAGACCAGCCAGCGGCAGGTGATGGTCCGCATCTGGGGCAACGCGGTCACCCGCAGCATCAGTTCCACGGCGAGGCTGCGCCCGGCGCTGAGATCGACGAAACAGATGCCGAACTGCTCGTTGAGCCGCAGGAAGAGGTCCAGGCACGGGTCGATGAGATTCGTGTTGGTCAGGAACTCACCTCCGCCCACGTCGCCGGGGAACAAGGTCAGGCGTCCGGTCCCCGGTGGCCGGTGCCGGATGGCCTGCCGGGCCGCCTGCTGCCAGACCTCGATCGGATCGGGTGCCGCCACCTGGCGCATCAGGTACCTGTGCAGCCCTGCTCCGCCGGTCGTGCCGGTCTCCGCCCGATCGATGCCGAAGATCGCGCCCGCCGTCGGCGAACCGAGGTCGAAATCCAGGTAGGCGACGTCATCCCCGCGCAATGCGGCGCGGTAGGCGACGTTGCTGCTGGTCACCGAGCGGCCGGCGCCACCCTTGTCGGACGCGGCGAAGACGAGCATCAGAACACCGTGCTGTCGTTCGCCCGGACGGCGTCGAGCTGGTCGAGCAGGACCAGGACCGTGGAGGCGAGCGCCACGGCGGTACCGGGCCGGGTCCGGGCGCAGCGCCGCGCCCGCTCCAATGAGGCCCGGGCCCGGACCAGCACGTCGTGCACCCCGGGACTGACGCGGTCGTTACCGTGCATCAACTCCATGTCGTAGCGGTGTTCGGCCTCGTGGAGCAGATCGCGCGCCTGGACCACGAGGCGATCGTTGACCGGCGGCTCCGCGCTGACCAGGTGCGCCGCGCCGACCATGCACCGGATCGCCCGCTCGGTGAGGCGCCACGACACGCCGGCATGCTCGGGTAGCTCCTCGAACACCCGGTCCGGCCGGTCCCACAGGCCACGGTCCTGCCGACGGCGCACCAGGTGGTCCCAGATGCGGTCGGCCAGGTGCACCAGGCGGGCGCGCTCGTCGACGTCGCGCAGCAGCCCGGCGATCACCAGGCAGCGCTCCATCAGCTGCGGGGCGAAATCCTGCACCACCCAGACCGCTCGCACCTCGTCGCCGCCGGCCCGGCTCTCCAACGCTATCGGCAGGCCGGGTGCGTGCAGCCGGATCCCGGAGTCGCCGGGGCGATGCCGGCGAGTCACCCGGGCCTCGTTCGCCAGGTCGGCGAGCAACGTGCCGATCCGGGCCAGCTCGGCGTCCGAGCCGCGTCGCCGGACCAGGTCCTTCACCGTGATCGAGGTCAGCAGCAGCGTGTGGTACTCACTGCTCAGTCCGTCGGTGGTCGTCCAGGGTGGATCCTCCAGCGGCCACACCGGTCCGCCGCCGAACGTCGCCACCGTCGCCCAGTAGCCGACGGTCAGATCCCAGCGCAGCTGGAGCGCCCGGGTGAGCCGCTGCTGCTCCTCGTTCAGCAGGCCCAGCACCCGGGTCCGTTCGGTGAGCAGTTCCTCGATCGCGTCGACCGCGACGACGGTGAAGTACAGGTTCGGCCGGTTGTCGGCGACACCGTCCGGCTGCTCACCGATGTCCTCGGCGGTCGCCGTCTCGACCCGGGGTGCGTCCGCGACGATCCCCCAGGACCAGCCACACTCGAAGAGGCGGTTGTCGTACGACAGTTCCCTGGTCTGGCCCGAGCCGATGAGCACCTCTTCGAACGAGGCGATCGTCTCCTGGAGAGCGTCCCGGAACTGCCCGACCACCTGCTTGGCGGGCAGGCCGGACTTGTTGATCGTCCCGATCAGGATCCGCCCCGGGTCGTCATCGGCATCGAAGACGTATAGGGCGAAGCTACGCAGCAGGCCGATGAGGGCGGCGGTGAGCCGGGCGCTCGCCAGCTGCTCCAGGACACGCAGCCGCTCGAGGATCTCCCTCCGAGTGACCGCCTGCCGAAAGACACGGACGAAGCCGATCGTCGCCAGGCAGAGCGTCACCGAGACGGCGAACGACTCCACGATGTCGCGATCCCGCTGGACGTCGGGCAGCCGGTCATCGTCACGGGCGCTGAGGTAGCCGCCGCCGGAGAAAATCGGCCGCCCCGTTCCATCAACATGTCGGGTGAAGAACTCTGTGGCGATGTCCACCAACCGCAGGGGAATCGTCTTTTCGTTGCCGAGCGGTGCCAGCACTTCCAAGATGTGTTCGGCAGTGAGGTTTGGACGGTCCAGTGCGAACGGCGGGAGCTGCGTCGCCGGCCTCAGCAGGCACAGCAGCTGCTCGGCGTCACTGATCGAATGGGATCCGTCGCGGCCGTCCCAGTCCCAGGCGCCGTCGCGCCAACAGGTATTGACGGTGACTTTCCAGGTTTCCAGCAGGTGCTGCCGTGGTTCCATCCGCACCGGTGCCACCACCATCTCCGTGGATCGGCCAATAGGTCCATGGTGGCGCACGGGTCAGGAAACGCCGAAGGGCGGCGGTCCACCCGGACCACCGCCCCCGATCGAGTGAAACTCAGCTGGCCTGCTCGGCCAGGGCCAGGAACTGCTTCTTCGAGGCGAGGGCCTGCTCGGCCTCCTTGATCCGGCGGCTGTCGCCGGCCGCCTTGGCCCGCTCCAGCCGCTGCTCGGCCTCGGCGACCTGGTCGCGCATCTGGCGCAGCAGCGGGTTGTCCTGCGGGCTGGTCTTGCGCCACGCCGAGTCCATGGCGACCCGGATGCGCTCCTCGGCGGCCCGCCAGCGGCGGTCCAGGCCGGCGGCGGCCTCGCGGGGCACCCGGCCGGCGTCGTGCCAGGCGGCCTGCGCGTCGCGGAGCTTGTTCTGGGCGCCGCGGGCGTCGGCGTCGACGTCGATGGCCTCGAGCTCGGCCAGGATCGCCTGCTTGCGCTCCAGGTTGCCCTGGTACTCCGCGTCGCGGGCGGAGAAGACCGCGCTGCGGCGGGTGAAGAACGCGTCCTGAGCGGCCCGGAAGCGTTCCCACAGACGCTGCTCGGCCTCCTTGGCGGCGCGCGGCGCCGCCTTCCACTCGGCCATCAGCTCCTTGAGCCGGTTCGCCGTGGTGTTCCACTCGTCCGAGCCCGAGATCGCCTCGGCCTCCTTGACCAGCTCCTCCTTGGCGGTCTGCGCCTGCTTGCGCTGCCCGTCCAGGGTGGCGAAGTGAGCGCCCCGGCGCCGGGTGAAGCCGTCCCGGGCGGCGGCGAACCGCTTCCACAGCTCACCGTCGGTCTTCTTGTCGACGCCGCGGATGGTCTTCCACTCGTCGAGGATCTCCTTGAGCCGGTCGCCGGCCGACTTCCAGCCGGTGGCCTCGGCGGCGATCGTCTCCGCCTCCTCGACCAGCGCGGTCTTGCGCGCGAGGGCCTCGGTCCGGGCGACCTCGCGGGCCGCGCGGGCCTCGCCGGCCTTCTCCTCGGCGAGGGCGGCCAGCTTCTCGAGCCGGGCGGCGAGACCGTCGATGTCGCCCACCACGTGCGCCTCGTCCAGCTGCGTGCGAAGCCGCTTGACGCTGCTCAGCGAGTGGGACGCGTCCGCCGCGCCCGACTTGAGGCGAGCCTCGACGAGGTCGACCTCGGTCACCAGGTCCTCGAATCGCCGGGCGAAGTGGGCCAAGCCCTCCTCCGGGGTCCCGGCCTGCCACGAGCCGACCACCCGGTCGCCCTCGGCGGTCTTCACGTACACGGTGCCGTCGGCATCCACGCGCCCGAAGGCCGTCCAGTCGTTCATGAGCTCATCCTCGTTCTCCCGGCGCCGAAGGACCAGCCCGGTCCCCGGCCACCGCCACAGCGCAGTGGAATGCCACCCTTCTCAGGGGCATTCTTTCTCGCGCATTGTCACAGGTCCAACCCGGTTAGGGGAAAGCTCCCGCCGACGACCGTGACACAACCTTGTCCTACGGTTGCTCCGTGTCGTTGAGTCCGGGTCCTCGCGTGGTCACCGTCGTCGGGCCGACAGCGGCCGGTAAGTCCGCCTTGAGCATCGCACTCGCCCACGCTCTGGGTGGCGAGGTGGTCAACGCCGACTCGATGCAGCTGTATCGCGGGATGGACATCGGGACCGCGAAACTCGGCGTGCCGGAGCGCGAGGGCGTGCCGCACCATCTGCTCGACATCTGGGACGTCACGGTCACCGCGGCCGTCGCCGAGTACCAAGCGCTGGCCCGGGCCGCGATCGACGACATCCTGGCCCGCGGCCGGGTGCCGCTGCTGGTCGGCGGCTCCGGGCTCTACGTGCGCGCGGTGCTGGAGGAGTTCGAGTTCCCCGGCACCGACCCGGTGATCCGGGCCCGGCTGGAGGCGGAGCTGGCCGAGACCGGCCCGGCGCCGCTGTTCGCCCGGCTGGCCGAGCGCGACCCGGTCGCGGCCGGCCGGATCCTGCCCTCCAACGGCCGGCGGATCGTCCGCGCCCTGGAGGTCATCGAGCTGACCGGCCGGCCGTTCACCGCGGCTCTGCCGGATCCGAAACCGCATTACCCGTCGGTGCAGATCGGCGTGGACCGGGACGTCGCCGAGCTGGACGAGCGGATCGCGCTGCGGGTCGACCAGATGTGGGCGGCCGGGCTGCTCGACGAGGTGCGCGCGCTGGACGCGGCCGGGATCCGGGACGGACGGACCGCTTCCCGGGCGCTCGGTTACCAGCAGGCCATCGCCCAGTTGGACGGCACGATGACCGAGTCGGCGGCGAAGGACGACACGGTTCGCGGCACCCGGCGATTCGTCCGGCGGCAGCGCTCCTGGTTCCGCCGGGACCCGGCCATCACCTGGCTGGACGGGGCCGCCCCGACGCTCCTGGCCGACGCGCTCGCCGTTGCGCGATGATGGACGGCGTGTTTTTCACCAAGGGCCACGGCACCGCGAACGACTTCGTCATCCTTCCCGACCCCGACGGCGAGCTGGAGCTGACGCCGGCGCTGGTCGCCGCGCTCTGCGACCGGCGGCGCGGGATCGGCGGTGACGGCGTGCTGCGGGTGGTGCGCGCCGCGAAACACCCGGAGGGTGCCGCGCACGCCGCCGAGGCCGAGTGGTTCATGGACTACTGGAACAGTGACGGCTCGATCGCCGAGATGTGCGGCAACGGCGTCCGTGTCTTCGCCCGCTACCTGGTCGAGAACGGTCTCGCCACGGCAGACCCCGCGGGCCTGCCGGTCGCGACCCGGGCCGGCGTCATGCTCGCCGTGGTGCGGACCGACACGATTTCGGTACGCATGAGCACCCCCCGTGTCTACGCGGCGAGCACCGCCACCGTGGGGGCGCTCACCGTCCCCGGCCTCGCCGTCGACTGCGGCAACCCGCACCTGGTCTGCGGCCTGCACGACGGGGTCGAGCTGGGCGGCCTGGACCTCACCGTCGCCCCGCTGGTCGACACCGCGCTGTTCACCGCCGGGGTGAACGTGGAGTTCGTCGAGCCCGCCGCGGCCGTCACCGGGGTGGACCGGCACGTCCGGATGCGGGTGCACGAGCGCGGCTCGGGCGAGACCCAGTCCTGTGGCACCGGCGCGCTCGCGGTCGGCGCCGTGGCGCTGCGCGAGGCCGGGCTGGAGCGCGGCTCGGTCGCCGTCGACGTGCTCGGCGGCCGGCTCGTGATCACCTGCGACGAGCGGGGCGCGTGGTGGCTGGCCGGCCCGGCCGTGCTGGTCGCGTCGGGCGAGGTCGACCCGGCGGTGTTCGCCGCGGCCGCCGCTCCGGCGGTGTCCGGCTGATGCTGCATCGTGTCGCCCATCGCGGCTACTCCGCGGTGGCCCCGGAGAACACCCTGCCCGCCCTGGCCGCCGCCGCGCGGGCCGGCGCCACGTTCGTCGAGTTCGACGTGCGGTGCACCGCCGACGGCGTCCCGGTGGTGATCCACGACCGGACCGTGGATCGCACCACCTCCGGCTCCGGCCGGGTCTGGGACCTGCGCGCCGACGAGATCGCTGCGCTGGACGCCGGCTCCTGGTTCGGCCCCGGGCACGCCGGTCTGCGGGTGCCGGCGCTGACCGAGGCCCTCGCCGTGCTCCAGCCGACCGGCGCCGAGATCCTGCTGGAGATCAAGCCCCCGGCCACCCTGGACGAGGTCAAGGCGGTGATCGCCGCCCTCGCCGAGTACGACCTGCTGGACCGCACCGTGGTGCAGAGCTTCGAGGCCGACGTGGTCCGCAAGGCCCGCCAGCTCGCCCCGGAGGTCCGCCGCGGCCTGCTGCTGTTCCGCTTCGACGCGGAAACCGTCGAACTCTGCCGCGAACTCGGCGTCACCTACTGCAACCCGTCGGTCGCGGACGTCCTGAACGGCCCGGCGACGATGGCCGACCTCACCGGGATCGGCGTCGGCGTCATGCCCTGGACCGCCAACGACATGGCCCAGTGGCGCCCGCTGGCCGACGCCGGCGTCGCCGGCCTGATCACCGATTACGTCGGCGAACTGGCCGGCTGGTCCGCCGCCTGACCCCCAGCCACCCGCTCCACCAGACCTGCACCCGGTCACTGCCCAGCCTCCGGTCGTGGTCGGCGGCGGGTTACTGTCCGCGTGCCAGGCTACGCAGTTGCTGGTCCCTGCTGCGGCCGCCACTTGCGGTCCACCGATGCCCCGGTCAGACCGAGGCACGCAGCCAGTTCCGGTCCGCCGACCCCTTTCGGCCGCGTCCGCTGGCGTGGTGTAAGAGTCGGCCATCGCTGATCCGTGTGGGTTGATGCTATGCGGCGATCTCGGCGGGTTGGTCGGGTTCGGTGTCTTGGCTGGTGGTGATGGGTGTGAGGCGGGCTTTGCGGAGTAGGTCCAGGCCCATGTAGCGGCGTCCTTCGACCCATTCGTCGGTTTGTTCGGCGAGTACGGCGCCGACGAGGCGGATGATCGCGGCCCGGTTCGGGAAGATCCCGACGACGTCGGTGCGCCGCCGGATCTCCTTGTTGAGGCGTTCTTGGGGGTTGTTGGACCAGATTTGGCGCCAGAGCTCGCGTGGGAACGCGGTGAAGGCCAGCAGGTCAGCTTGGGCGTCGTCGAGGTGTTCGGCGGCGTCGGGGAACTTCTCGGCGATGGTGTCGAGCACGCGGGCGAACTGGGCGTGGACTTCGTCGGTGTCGGGTTGGTCGAAGACGGTGCGGACCAGGGTGGCGACCCAGGGCTGCGCTGTTTTGGGGACTTTGGCGAGCAGGTTGCGCAGGTAGTGGGTGCGGCAGCGTTGCCAGGACGCGCCCGGCAGGGCAGCCCCGATCGCGGAGACCAGGCCGCGGTGGGCGTCGGAGACGACCAGCCGGACCCCGGCCAGACCGCGGGCCGTCAGCGATCGGAGGAAGGCCAGCCAGCCGGCGCCGTCTTCATCTGAGGTGACTTCCAGGCCGAGGACTTCTCGGCCGCCGTCAGCGTTGACCCCGACGGCGATCAAGGCGTGAACATTGATGGTGCGGCCTGCTTCGCGGACCTTGATGGCCAGGGCGTCGACCCAGACGAAGGTGTAGGGGCCGGCGTCGAGCGGGCGTTGGCGGAACGCTTCGACCTGGGCGTCCAGGTGGCGGGCCATCTCGCTGACCTGGCTTTTGGACAGCTGCTTGATGCCGAGTTGCTCGACCAGTTTCTCGACCCGGCGGGTGGAGACGCCGAGCAGGTAGCTGGTCGCGACGACGCTGACGAGGGCTTGTTCGGCGCGGCGGCGGTGTTGCAGTAGCCAGTCCGGGAAGTAGGAGCCTTGCCGCAGTTTGGGGATGGCCAGTTCGACGGTGCCGGCGCGGGTGTCCCAGTCGCGGTGGCGGTAGCCGTTACGGGAGTTGGTGCGCTCATCGCTGCGTTCGCCGTACTCGGCGCCACACAGCGCGTCGACTTCGGCGGACATCAGCACGTCAGCGAAGGTTTTCACCATCGCCCGCAGCAGATCAGGGCTCGCCGATTGAAGATGCTCGCGCAACAGGTTCGCGACGTTCAGACTCGGTTCTGCGGCCATCGCAGGTCTCTCCTTCGTGATCTTCAGACAATCCGAAGGATCTGCGATGGCCGCCTTCATACACCGGGAAAGACCAGGTCATACACCACTTCGGTGGACGTGACCCCCCTTTCCGACAAACCCCCAAATTTCCGGTACGCCAACAGCCCGAACCCGTCGACGCCCCTCCACCCCACCGCGTGCCGTCCAGCTGCTCCCCATGGCCCTCTCCCGACCCGGCACAGGGCCACGAGTCCCACCCATCAGTCGCGGCTGGTCCCCATGGCCCTGCCGCAGCCCGGCATAGGGCCGTGGGTGCCAGCCCGTCAGTCTCGGCTGGTCGCCATGGCCCTGCCGCAGCCCGGCATAGGGCTGTGAGTGCCAGCCCGGTGGTCTCGGCTGGTCGCCATGGCCCTGCCGCAGCCCGGCATAGGGCTGTGAGTGCCAGCCCGGTGGTCTCGGCTGGTCGCCATGGCCCTGCCGCAGCCCGGCATAGGGCTGTGAGTGCCAGCCCGTCAGTCTCGGCTGGTCCTCATGGCCCTGTCTCGGCCCGGCATAGGGCCGTGGGTGCCAGCCCGGTGGTCTCGGCTGGTCCTTATGGCCCTGTCTCGGCCCGGCATAGGGCCGTGGGTGCCAGCCCGGTGGTCTCGGCTGGTCCTCATGGCCCTGCCAGAGCCCGGCATAGGGCCGTGGGTGCCAGCCCGTCAGTCTCGGCTGGTCTCCATGGCCCTGTCTCGGCCCGGCATAGGGCCGTGAGTGCCAGCCCGTCAGTCTCGGCTGGTCTCCATGGCCCTGTCCCGAGGCGAAATAGGGCCATGAGTGCCAGCCCGGGTTTTGACTTGCGCTGCGGGCCCTTATCCAGCCGGGCTAGAGGCGCTGAGGGGTCTTGGCTTGGCATAGGGCCGTGAGTGCCAGCCCGGCGGCAGTCTCGGCTGGTCCCCCATGGCCCTGTCCCGGCCCGGCATAGGGCTGTGAGTGCCAGCCCGGTGGTCTCGGCTGGTCCCTATGGCCCTATCCCGAGGCGAAATAGGGCCGTGAGTGCCAGCCCGGGGTTTGACTTGCGCTGTGGGCCCTTATCCAGCGGTTAGAGGCGCTGAGGGCTTGGCTTGCGGCTCGGGGATTTCGGCCGGGGTGGGGGCGCTGGGCACTGGGTGGGGGTTTGACTTGTGCTGAGGGGCTTGGCTCCGGTGGGGGTTCGGTGACCACCCACGGGCCGTGAAGGGTGGGGTGATCGTTTTGGACGCGTCAGCGGCCAGATCAGCCCGCCCGGCCCGCGCGGGAGCATGCGATCTGAACCCGCGCGGACCTGCGTGAATGATGAATTTGATCTTGATTGCGGGGTTAGAAGATGCCTTCGGGAGCCTGATCCAGCTCGGACTCCGGGGCGGCGGCCGGATTGGCGGGCGCGGGGCCGCCGCGGACGACCGCGCGGATCGCGGCCGCGACCGCCGGCGTCACCCGGGGGTCGAAGACGCTGGGGATGATCACTGTGGGGTTGAGCTTGTCCTCGCCGACCACGTCGGCGATGGCGCGGGCCGCCGCGAGGGCCATCTCCTCGGTGAACTCCTCGGCGCTGGCGTCCAGCATGCCGCGGAAGACGCCGGGGAAGGCCAGCACGTTGTTGATCTGGTTGGGCTGGTCGGAGCGGCCGGTGGCGACGACCGCGGCGTGCTTGCGGGCCTCGCGCGGGTCGACCTCCGGGTCCGGGTTGGCCATCGCGAAGACGATCGACTTGTCGGCCATCTTGGCGATGTCGTCGCCGGTCAGCAGGTTCGGCGCGGAGACGCCGATGAAGACGTCGGCGCCGACGATCGCGCCGGGCAGGTCGCCGGAGTAGTTGGTCTTGTTGGTGTGGTCGGCCAGCCACTGCATCGACTCGTTCAGGCCGGGCATGCCGCGGTGCAGCGCGCCCTTCCGGTCGTAGGCGATGATGTCGCCGACGCCCTGGCGCATCAGCAGTTTCATGATCGCGGTGCCGGCCGCGCCGGCGCCGGAGACGACGACCTTCACGTCCTCCATCCGCTTGCCGACCACCCGCAGCGCGTTGGTGAGCGCGGCCAGCACGCAGATCGCGGTGCCGTGCTGGTCGTCGTGGAAGACCGGGATGTCCAGCTGCTCGCGCAGCCGGGCCTCGATCTCGAAGCAGCGCGGGGCGGCGATGTCCTCCAGGTTGATGCCGCCGTAGGCCGGGGCGATGGCCTTGACGATCTTGACGATCTCGTCGGTGTCCTGGGTGTCCAGGACCACCGGCCAGGCGTCGACGCCGCCGAACCGCTTGAACAGCGCGGCCTTGCCCTCCATCACCGGCATCGCCGCGGCCGGGCCGATGTTGCCCAGGCCGAGCACCGCGGAGCCGTCGCTGACCACGGCCACGGTGTTGCGCTTGATGGTGAGCCGGCGGGCGTCCGCCGGGTTCTCCGCGATGGCCATGCAGACCCGGGCCACACCCGGCGTGTACGCCCGGGACAGCTCGTCCCGGTTGCGCAGCGCGACCTTGGAGCTGACCTCGATCTTGCCGCCCAAGTGCAGCAGGAAGGTGCGGTCGGAGACCTTCCGGACGTCCACGCCGTCCTGGTCCTCGAGCTGCTTGACGACCTGGTCGGCGTGCGCGGAGTCGGCGGTGTCACAGGTCAGGTCGACGACCACCTGGGTGGGGTCGGAGTCCACCACGTCCAGCGCGGTCACGACCGCCCCGGCCTCACCCACGCAGGTGGTGAGCCGGCCGATGGACGAGGCGTCCGCGGTAACAGCGATGCGGATCGTGATCGAGAATCCTGCACTGGGCAGGCGGGTGGTCACCACGGTTGTCCCTCCGACGTTGGTGGGGTGAGCACTCGAATTGTCGCTCGCTCGGAATGTTCGATACCTCTGCGGTAGTTACTGGTGAGTCAGCCCCGGTTATGTGGATGCGCTCGCTCCCGTGACGTGCCACGATCGGGTCGAGGAGGTCACTTTTGCGAAACACGTACCAGACACCCGTCCTTGACGAGCCGGACTTCACGACCGGTGAGCTCGAGCTGGAGGAGCGGCACTCGCTCAGGCGGGTGGCCGGACTCTCCACCGAGCTGACCGACATCACCGAGGTTGAGTACCGCCAGTTGCGACTCGAGCGAGTCGTGCTGGTCGGCGTCTGGACCGAGGGCAGCGTCGACGACGCGGAGAACTCGCTGACCGAGCTCGCCCAGCTGGCCGAGACCGCCGGTTCCCAGGTCCTGGAGGGCCTGATCCAGCGGCGCAAGCAGCCGGACGCCGCGACGTTCATCGGCCGGGGCAAGGTCGACGAGCTGCGGGACGCGGTCGTCGCCTCGGGCGCCGACACCGTCATCTGCGACGGCGAGCTGTCCCCGTCCCAACTGCGTAACCTGGAGCAGCAGGTCAAGGTGAAGGTGGTCGACCGGACCGCGCTGATCCTGGACATCTTCGCCCAGCACGCGAAAAGCAAAGAGGGTAAGGCTCAGGTCGAGCTGGCCCAGCTGCAGTACCTCTTGCCGCGACTGCGCGGCTGGGGTGAGTCGCTCTCCCGGCAGGGCGGTGGCGCCGGTGGCGGCGGCTCCGGCGGCGGTGGCGTGGGCACGCGTGGTCCCGGTGAGACCAAGCTGGAGACCGACCGCCGGCGGATCAACCAGCGGATCGCCAAGCTGCGCCGCGAGATCAAGGCGATGCGGACCGCCCGGGACACCAAGCGGTCCCGCCGGCAGGCCAGCGGCACGCCCGCGGTGGCCATCGCCGGTTACACCAACGCCGGCAAGTCCAGCCTGCTGAACCGGATCACCGAGGCCGGCGTCCTGGTGGAGAACGCGCTGTTCGCCACCCTGGACCCGACCACCCGGCGGACCTCCGCGGAGGACGGCCGGGTCTACACGCTCTCCGACACCGTCGGGTTCGTCCGGCACCTGCCGCACCAGATCGTCGAGGCGTTCCGCTCGACGCTGGAGGAGGTGGCCGACGCCGACCTGCTGGTGCACGTCGTCGACGGCTCGCACCCGGACCCGGAGGGTCAGGTCAGCGCGGTCCGCGAGGTGCTCGGCGAGGTCGAGGCCGACCGGGTCCCCGAGCTGCTGGTGATCAACAAGATGGACGCGGCCGACGAGGAGACCGTGCTCCGGCTCAAGCGGACCTGGCCGGAGGCGGTGTTCGTCTCGGCGCGCTCCGGCTCGGGCATCCAGGAGCTGAAGGAGGCCATCGCGGCGCGGCTGCCCCGGCCGGCGGTGGATCTGCGGATCCTGCTGCCGTACGACCGGGGTGATCTCGTCGCCCGGGTGCACCGGACCGGGCAGGTGCTCCAGTCCCGGCACCTGGACGACGGCACCGAGCTGCGGGTCCTGGTGGACGAGCGGCTGGCGGCCGACCTGGAACAGTTCCGTTGCTGAGAGTTACATGTGAGCGGGTGGGAAACAGACACCTGGTGAGCTTTGACCAGGGTTGATCCACGCGTTACACCGATGGGGGACGCCGCATGCGACACTGTGCGGATGCGGCGTCTCGTGTTCTCGATCGTGCTGGGTCTCGGCCTGGTGACGGTCGGTGGCACCGGCGCGTCTGCCGCTGACCCGACCCCCACGGCGACGGTCAGCGCCAAGGCGACGCCCGGTAAGAAGGTTTGCAAGGTCAAGGACCCTCTGCTCGACGAGGTCTCCGGTCTGGTGGCGACGAAGAGCGGAGGCTTCATCGCCGTCGACGACAGCACGACCGACGAGTCCAAGAAGAAGGTCTTCTTCCTGGGCTCCGACTGTGCCATCAAGGGCGACCCGCGCTCCTTCCCGAGCAACCCCCTCGACACCGAGGACATGATCGTCTCGCCGAAGGACGGCACCGTCTGGATCGCCGACACCGGCGACAACGCCATCCTCAAGGGCGACGACCCGCGCCCGCACGTCGCGCTCTGGAGCATGGCGGCCAACGGGAAGAAGGCGCCGGTGATCCACCGGGTCAGCTACCCGGACGGGGACAAGCACGACGCCGAGGCGCTGCTGATGGCGCCGGACGGCACGCCCTACCTCGTGACCAAAGAGGTGTCCGGGCCGGCGTTCATCTACAAGCCGTCCGGACCGCTGAAGGCGGACAACAAGACTCCGGTCCCGCTGACCAGGGTCGGCGAGGTCGCCGTTCCGGCCACCGAGACCAAGAGCAACGCGTTCGCCAAGACGTTCAACCGGGTGATCACCGGTGGCGCGGTCAACGCGGACGGGTCGAAGGTGGTGCTGCGCACCTATACCGACGCGTTCGAGTGGGACGTCAAGGGCGGCGACATCGTCGGCGCCCTCAAGGGCAAGCCGCGCACCACCGGGCTGCCGGACGAGCCGTTCGGTGAGGCGATCGCGTACAGCGCCGACGGCAAGAGCTTCTTCACCGTCTCGGACATGAACGGAAACAAGGACGACCCGAACTACATCCGGTCGTACGAGCCGGCCACCACGGTCGCGGCGGTCTCCAAGAAGCAGTCCGGCGGGGCCGCGTCCAAGTCGTGGTATTCGGACCTGGACGTGAGTGACATCACGAACGCGGTCGCCGGGGTCGGCCTGCTCGGCCTGATCCTGGTCGGGGCGGGCGTGTTCGGCATCGTCCGGTTCCGCAAACAGCACCCGCGGGGCGCGACCGTCGACGACGCGCCGAGCGGCGGGATCGAGAAGGGCGAGCCGGCGACCGAGCTGATCGGCGTGGGCAGCGGCGGCATGCCGCCGCGGGCCGCCGGCGGGCTCGGCGGTGGCGTCGGGAACGGGCCGGTGTACGGCGCGAAGTCCGGTGCGCCGCAGCGCCCGCAGGGTGGCGGCCCGCAGTACGCCCGGCCGGCCGCGCAGCCGCCGCAGGGGCCGCGCGGTCCGCAGGGACCGCAGCAGCGTCCGCAGGGCGGTGGGCAGCAGCCTCGGCCGCCGCAGCAGCAGCCGGGCCGCGGTCCGCAGCAGCCGCAGCGGGGTCCGCAGCAGCCGGGCCGCGGTGGCGCCGGGGGTGGCGCCGGGGTCTACGGCGGGCAGCAGGGTGGCGGTCAGCCGCGGCCGCCGCAGGGTGGTCAGCGTCCGCAGGGTGGCGGCCAGCAGCGTCCGCAGGGCGGTGGGCAGCCGCGTCCGCAGGGCCAGGGCCAGCCGCGCCCGCAGGGGCAGGGCCAGCCGCGCCCGCAGGGGCAGGGTCAGCAGCGCCCGCAGGGCCAGGGGCAGCCACGGCCGCCGCAGGGTGGTGGACAGCCGCAGCGCCAGCCCGGGGTGTACGGCGGTGGCCGTCCGCCGCAGGGGCGCGACGAGGGCGGCTACGACCGCCGCTGAGTGATCGTGAGGAGGGCCGGCACCCCGTGGGGGTGCCGGCCCTTTGCTCATGGTGTACCGAAAAGGATCGGTCAGACGCGGCGCAGGACCGCGACCACGCGGCCCATGATGGTGGCGTCGTCGCCGGGGATCGGGTCGAAGGCCGGGTTGGCCGGCATCAGCCAGACGTGGCCGTCGCGCTGGCGGTAGCTCTTGACCGTGGCCTCGCCGTCGATCATGGCGGCCACGATGTCGCCGACCTCGGCGGTCGGCTGCTGGCGGACCACCACCCAGTCGCCGTTGCAGATCGCGGCGTCGATCATCGAGTCGCCCTTGACCTCCAGCATGAAGACCTCGCCCTCGCCGACCAGCTCGCGCGGCAGCGGGAAGAAGTCCTCCACCGCCTGCTCGGCGAGGATCGGGCCACCGGCGGCGATCCGGCCGACCAGCGGCACGTAGGCCGGCTGCGGGCGGGCGGCGCGCAGCGCCTCGTCGTCGACCAGCTCGCCGGGGGAGCGGACGTCGACGGCGCGTGGCCGGTTCGGGTCGCGGCGCAGGTAGCCCTTGGTCTCCAGGGCCTTCAACTGGTAGGCCACGCTGGACGGGGAGACCAGGCCGACGGCCTCGCCGATCTCCCGGACGCTGGGCGGGTAACCGTATTTCTCGCCCCACTCGCGGATGAACTCGAGGATGCGCCGCTGGCGGGCGGTGAGGTCGGTGGCGACCGGCTCGCTCAGGTTGCCCACCGCGGTCACCGAACGCAGCTGCGGGGCGTCCGCGGACCGGGCCCGGCTCGGTGTGCGGCGCCGCATGGCGGCCGCGGCGCCGCCGGCATCCGGCTTCCTCATCGGTTGCTGCTGGCTCGTGCGGTCGTCGGTCGACACGTCCGCCCTCCCTGTCGGCCAGTGCCTGTCGGCACGTGGTGCGTCGCGGAGCCGGACCTGCCGTGGGGATGGCGTTTGTCCGGCTGACCCCTCTTGACAGGAAACCGTAGTGGGCGGGTGCGAAGTATTCAAACATCTGTACGAGATTCTCTCGGCGTGTCGCCCGTCAGGACTGGATTTTCGTACTCCCGTTCTGATAGACCGTCGTACGGGCGTTCTATCGAACGGGTGTCCGAGAGGGGTCATGTCATGGTCGTCACCGGTGGCACGCGACACGTAGCGCCGCCCCTGCGGCTGACTCGGCGCGGCCGGGTGGTGCTGTTCGGTCTCTTCCTCGTCATGGCGGCGTTGTCAAGCGTTGTCCTGTTCATGACTGCCTCGCAGGGCTGACGGGCGGGCAACCGGTTTCCCGACGCGCCGCGTGATCATGCCGTCACTCCCGCGTGTTGAGGCGCAAAATACGGCGCGTCGGCACGTCGTCAAACTTGCGTCGGCGTCCGCCGCGGCATAGCGTCTTCCCCAACATCTAGTGGTTACAAAGATCTAAGCCATCCACAGGTTGGGTTTCTCCTCCCCGGTTTTCCACAGGTTCGTTCACAGTCGCGCCGATGTCTCTCACCAGGCGAGGCTGTGCTTCGGCGTGCCCGGGCGAGGGGCGAGAGGGGAGATCGCGGTGCGGTGCCCGTACTGCCGGCACGCTGATTCGCGTGTCGTGGACTCGCGCGAGGCCGACGACGGTCAGTTGATCCGTCGGCGCCGCTCGTGCCCCGAGTGCGGCAAACGCTTCACCACGGTCGAGGAGGCGGTGCTCGCGGTGGTCAAGCGCAGTGGCGTCACCGAGCCCTTCAGCCGGACCAAGATCATGAGCGGGGTCCGCAAGGCCTGCCAGGGCCGGCCCGTCGACGAGGACTCGATCGCGTTGCTCGCGCAGCGGGTCGAGGAGACCGTCCGGGCGCGGGGCGCTGCCGAGATCCCGAGCCACGAGGTCGGACTGGCGATCCTCACGCCGTTGCGTGAACTCGACCAGGTGGCCTACCTGCGGTTCGCCAGCGTCTACAAGTCCTTCGACTCGCTCGACGAGTTCGAGAAGGAGATCGCCTCGCTCCGGGAGGCGCCGGCTGTCCGGGACGCCGGGACGCGACATGCCGTCGCGCCGCGGTCCGGAACGGCACGCGTGCCCAAGATCAACGGCTGAGACCAGCCACACCTTTTCCGCGGTATCTACGAGGGGGAGCACATCAGTATGGCCGGAGACGGCATCACCGCAGGTCGCCAGCGCAGCCGGACCAACACCAGCGGCGGCGGCGGCGCGGCGGCCGGGGGGCTGCGCGTGGAGCGGGTGTGGACGACGGCGGGCGTCCACCCGTACGACGAGGTCGAGTGGGAACGCCGCGACGTCGTCATGACGAACTGGCGAGACGGCTCGATCAACTTCGAGCAGCGTGGCGTGGAGTTCCCGGGTTTCTGGAGCGTCAACGCCGCGAACATCGTGACGACCAAGTACTTCCGGGGCGCGGTCGGGACGCCCGAGCGGGAGACGTCGCTGCGGCAGTTGATCGACCGGGTCGTCCAGACGTACCGCAAGGCCGGCGAGGAGCACGGGTACTTCGCCACCCCGGCGGACGCCGAGGTGTTCGACCACGAGCTCACCTGGATGCTGCTGCACCAGGTGTTCAGCTTCAACTCGCCGGTCTGGTTCAACGTCGGCACCAAGTCGCCGCAGCAGGTCAGCGCCTGCTTCATCCTCTCCGTGGACGACTCGATGGACTCGATCCTCGAGTGGTACAAGGAGGAGGGCCTGATCTTCAAGGGCGGCTCCGGCTCGGGCGTCAACCTGTCCCGCATCCGCTCGTCCAAGGAGCTGCTGTCGTCGGGGGGGACGGCAAGCGGCCCGGTCAGCTTCATGCGGGGCGCGGACGCCAGCGCGGGCACCATCAAGTCCGGCGGCGCCACCCGGCGCGCGGCCAAGATGGTCATCCTCGACGTGGACCACCCGGACATCGAGGAGTTCGTCTCCACCAAGGCGCGCGAAGAGGACAAGATCCGCGCGCTGCGGGACGCCGGCTTCGACATGGACCTGGGCGGCGCCGACATCGTCTCGGTGCAGTACCAGAACGCCAACAACTCGGTGCGGGTCTCCGACGAGTTCATGACGGCGTACGAGAACGGCACCGAGTTCGGTCTCCGCGGCCGGCTCAACGGCGAGGTCATCGAGACCATCGACGCCAAGAAGCTGTTCCGTGACATCGCCCAGGCCGCCTGGGAGTGCGCCGACCCCGGCCTGCAGTACGACGACACCATCAACGACTGGCACACCAACCCCGAGACCGGCCGGATCACCGCGTCCAACCCGTGCTCGGAGTACATGTCGCTGGACGACTCGTCCTGCAACCTGGCCTCGCTGAACCTGATGAAGTTCCTCACGGCCGACGGTGGCTTCGAGGTGGAGAAGTTCGTCAAGAGCGTCGAGTTCATCATCACCGCGATGGACATCTCGATCTGCTTCGCCGACTTCCCGACCGAGAAGATCGGGATCACCACCCGGGCGTACCGGCAGCTCGGCATCGGGTACGCGAACCTGGGCGCGCTGCTGATGGCCTCCGGCCTGCCGTACGACTCGGACGGCGGGCGCAGCGTGGCCGCGGCGATCACCTCGCTGATGACCGGTACGGCGTACCGGCGCTCGGCCGAGCTGGCCGGCGTGGTCGGCGCGTACGACGGGTACGCCCGCAACGCCGACGCCCACCAGCGGGTGATGCGCAAGCACGCCGCCGCCAACGACGAGGTCCGCGCCCAGGGCCCGGTCGCCACCGAGATCCTCCGTGAGGCCACCCGCCAGTGGAAGAACGGCAACAAGATCGGTGAGAAGAACGGCTGGCGCAACGCCCAGGCGTCGGTGCTCGCCCCGACCGGCACCATCGGCCTGATGATGGACTGCGACACCACCGGCATCGAGCCCGACCTGGCCCTGGTCAAGTTCAAGAAGCTGGTCGGCGGCGGCTCCATGCAGATCGTCAACCAGACCGTGCCGCGCGCGCTGCGCAGCCTCGGCTACCCCGAGGAGCAGGTCGAGGCGATCGTCGAGCACATCGGCGAGCACGGCAACGTGGTGGACGCCCCCGGCCTCAAGCCGGAGCACTACGCGGTCTTCGACTGCGCCATGGGCGACCGGTCGATCGCCCCGATCGGCCACGTCCGGATGATGGCCGCGGTGCAGCCGTTCATCTCCGGCGCCATCTCCAAGACGGTCAACATGCCCGAGTCGGCGACCGTCGAGGAGATCGAGGAGATCCACTACCAGGGCTGGAAGCTCGGCCTGAAGGCGCTCGCGATCTACCGCGACAACTGCAAGGTCGGCCAGCCGCTGTCGGCGGGCAAGACCGCCAAGGCCGCCGCCCCGGCCGCCGTCGAGGAAAAAGCGGTCGAGAAGGTCGTGGAGAAGGTGGTCGAGTACCGCCCGATCCGCAAGCGCCTGCCGAAGAAGCGTCCCTCCGAGACGGTCTCCTTCTCGGTCGGCGGCGCCGAGGGCTACCTCACCGCGTCGTCCTACCCGGACGACGGCCTCGGCGAGGTCTTCCTGAAGATGTCGAAGCAGGGCTCCACCCTGGCCGGTGTGATGGACGCCTTCTCGGTGGCCATCTCGATAGGCCTTCAGTACGGCGTCCCGCTGGAGACGTACGTCAGCAAGTTCACCAACATGCGCTTCGAGCCGGCCGGCATGACCGACGACCCGGACGTGCGCATGGCGTCCTCGGTGATGGACTACATCTTCCGTCGCCTGGCGCTGGACTTCCTGCCCTACGACACCCGCGCCGAGCTGGGCATCTTCACCGCCAAGGAGCGCACCGCGCAGGCACAGGCGGAGGCCGCCGCCGAGGCTGCCGCCGCCGACCTGGCGGTCACCAACATGGCGGAGTCGGCCCCGGCCGCCACGCCGGTCACGCCGACCGTCACGGTCGCCGAGGTGAAGGCCTCGGCCGTCCCGGAGAAGCCGGCGGGCTCGTCGACCGAGCTCCTCGAGCTGGTCACCGGGCACGCAGCGGACGCGCCGCTCTGCTTCACCTGCGGCACGAAGATGCGCCGCGCCGGCAGCTGCTACGTCTGTGAGGGCTGCGGCTCCACGTCGGGTTGCAGCTGAAACCGGGAAGTTTATGCATGTCTCCTGTGAGTAACTCCTAAGAGGAATCACTGGTTGACATAGATCCTGGTGAAGGCCTACAACAGATGCCTCCCACCCGATTGCGGGTGGGAGGCATCTGCTTTTGGACGTACGAGGGGAGCGGTGACCGTGTCAGTGAGCGTCGTGCCTCCGCGTTCCGTCGATTACGACCTGCTCGGGCAGATGCTCGGCGAGCCGGCGCTGCGGGTCGAGCACGTGGACAGCCCGTCCATCCTTGTCGACGGTCGCTATCACACGGCAGCGTCGCACTGGCTGCGTCGCAAGCACCAGCGGCGGCCGGTGATGGACACGACCGTCGCCCATGCACGCCGGCTTGCAGCCTGGATCGAGTACCTCCGCGTGGTGCGGCACCGCATCGACCCTGCCGAGCACCGCAGCGACGTGTTCGTCGCCGATGAGGAAGACCTGCTCGCCTACTACCGCGCCCGCCAGTACGACCAGGACACCCAGGTCTCCTCATCGACCTGGCAAGCGCAGCGCTCCACCCTCAAGCAGTTCCACGAGTTCCTGCACCGCTCTTACAACGTGCCGTTGCCCTTCGACCTCGAACGCATCAACCTGCCCGACGGCCGCAGCGTCCAGGCCATCGCCGGTTTACGACCGCGTCGCCGTACCGGCAGCCGTGGCACCCCGATCACCCCAGGCTTCGCCGACCTGCTCATCCAAGGTGCGATGCGAATCGACCGGAACGGCCGCCAGCACGACGTGCGAACCGTCGACCGCGACGCCGCTCTGGTCAGCCTCGGGCTCGCCGCAGGACTGCGCCGCGAGACGCTTACTTACATATCCCGGTACGAGATACCGCCTCTGAGCAGCAACGACTTTACCACCATCCGGGTGCCTGACTTCATCACGAAGAACGATGCCGGCGGCGATGCTTTCGTCTTCTCCCACCGCCTCGTGCCCGTGCACCACTACCTCACCGGGCACCGCGCGGAACTCGTCGAAGATGGCCGTCCCTATCGCCCCGCCGAGCCGCTGCACCTGACCAGCGCTGATGACGACATCTGGACCGCTGTTGTCGATGGCAAGACGGTCCGTCGGCGCTGGGTGGAGACGGACGCTGCGACCCGGCTACGCCTTGTTGACCTCGACGGCCGGTCCAGCCCACTCGCGTGGCTCGACCCGCGCACCGGCGCCCCGGTCGGCTACGACACCTGTGGACGAATCACCGCGCGAGCCCGCGACTGGACTCGTGAGCACTTGAACCCGAAGTTCCCGGCGTCCTTCCGGACTCACGACCTGCGACACTCGTACGCCACGCACCTGACCGTCTGCATCTTCAAACAGGCGCTCGCGGAGTTCGTCGCCCCGTCGATGGTCGACGCCTACACGCCGCATCGCGTCGGCGACGCGGTTGAGGTAGCCAAGATGAGCCTCGGACACGCCAGCGACGACTCGACCCGGCTCTACACCCGCAACGCCCACAAGTTCCTCAACATCCCGCTCGACGAGTTCCTGGGGCGACGCTGATGGCCCACCGCACCCGCGGCTTCACCAGCCATACCTTCGACATCAAGAAGGTCCTCAGCGTCGACTACGACGCCCTGGCCATCGTCTACACCGACGCTGCGCATGCAGCTCCGCAGACCGCAAGACTCGATCCCGGTCCTGTCACGCAGGCGGGGCGGCAATTACTCGATGGCATGGTCAACAGCCTGCGCGTCTACGGCGACGGCGATTGGGAGTCGTCGAAGGTGCTCTACGGCTGTTCCCGGAGTTGCACTCGCCTCCTTGCAGCGCTGTCGCAGCGAGGGATCACCGACTTTGCCGCCGAGGTTCTCACCCTCGAAGTCCTCCGGGAGACGCTCGCCGACTTCGACGACAGCACGAAGCGGACGCTGAACAAGCTGCTCGGCAGGGTGCTTCGTAAGCACCACCCCAAGGGCGGACCGCTGGCCTACGCCCTTGCCAACACCGCCTACATGGTGAAGGACTCCGCGACCGAACCCTACGATGACGACGTCGCCGACGCGATCGAACAGGCGGCACGTGGCCGGTTCGCCGAGGCATACATTGCACAGCGCCAAGTGCTGGCCGACTTTGGGCTCGACATCGCCGGGCGGGGATGGATGACCGTTCCCGCCGCAGAGATCATCGATGACGCCCTTCATCGGTTCCCGGACGCACGCACCGAAAGGCCGCCTGGCTACGGTGCGTCCCGTGCCGAACTTATCGCCTGGTGCCTGCTGCATCCAGAAGTCTTCGGCCACACTGACGGACGTCGGCAGCTCAATCCGCTCAGCGCCGCCATTACCGACATCGGGATCGCCTTACACCCACGCAACGATGTCCTGGTTGCTGGGCTGATCCTCCAGTGCCTCGCGGACGACACCGGGCTCAACCAGGCCACCATGCTGCGCACCGAACCCACCGACCTGATCTACACCGGCGAAGAGCACGGCCTGCTCCTGACTGCCAAGGCCCGCAACCACAGCGAAGAAAACCTGCCCGTCACCACCGAGTCCATGTTCTCGGCGGGAGGTATGGTCGCCACGCTCACCGCCCTCACCCGGTTCAACCGGCACTACAGGGCAGTCCGCCTCACCGACGTTGACGCGGGCGACGTTCCTGACGTGGCCAACAAGATCTATGTCGAGCACTGGCGCGATTGCCGGCGCGCCGAGATCCTTACCAACAACCGGATCCACCACGGGTGGCGCTACGCCGCCTTCGACCAGCACTGGAAGAACCCCGACATCACCCGTCTGAACCACGGACTGCGCTTCCGGGCGTTACGCAACAAGTCGCTGGAACGTGGCATCAAGAAGAACCCCGATGCCGACGTGCACGGCCACGGCCGCCGCACCCGCCTGCACTACCTCGCCCACGTACTCCCAGAGCACACGCTCGTCGCGCACGCCACCGCGGCCCAGGACGATATCGTCGAGCAGGCGCTCGCTCGCTTCGCGACACCTGTCAGCGCCGCGACGGACGGCACCGCCAAAGAGTTGGCCGACGTCGACGAGCAGGAGATGCTCGACGTGGTCGTCGGCGTCTGCACCACCGGCGGCAACGACCCCGACGACACCGACACGCCGTGCTCTCTGGGTCTTGCGGCATGCTTCGTCTGTCCAAGGGGCTACCGCACCGCCGACCACGTCCCTGGGCTGCTCGCCACCGTCGCGTTCACCGAGATCATCCGCGATAACGATCCCGACGAATGGGAGAACGGCGACGCGAGCCTGCTGCACTTCTACGCCGGCGAGTCCCTCGCCCAGTTCCCCGCCGCACTCGTGGAAACCGTCAGGTCGGCTACCGACCTGACCCCGCACATCCTCAACGTCAACGGCCTCTACACGGAGCTACGTCGATGACCTCAGCCGCCGGCTACGCCAACGTCCTACGACTACGCCCGCCATCCGAAGACGAGAACAGCAAGGTCGTCGCCGATGACACCGACGTGCGCGCCCTGATCCCGCTCGGCTACGACATCGACCGGCCCGTTTACTTCATGCACGACCGCTGGGACACCGCCGGCCACCCCAGTTGGACCAGCAAACACGGCTCGCAGACCGCGTTGGACTTTAGCGGCGTCCCGGTGCATTGGCGTACTGCAGCCAAGGAATGGATCTTGTTGCAACTGGATCCCGACCTCGCCCCTCGTTGGTCGCCCCAGGACCCGATCGCCGTGTCTTGGCCGACCATCCAAGAGCCCACCAAACTGGTGACAGCCCAAGGCAATCTTAAGCAGCTGCGTCTCGTGCTCGCCGTGCTCGATGCCCACCACATCATCACGCCGACGTCCGAAGACTGGGCCCGCGTCCGCGTCCTGATGCAGCAGCCGCAGAACCGGGCAGAAAAACTCAGTGGAGCTCAACTCGCCGCCGGCACGCTGCGCGGTCGCGCCCAGCAGATGCAGTCGCTCTGGTCCATCCGCAGCATCGTTGGCCGGCCGAACCTGCTCGGCTCCGAACCTTTCGACGGCGAGGAGACCACCAGCCTGTTTGGCAGCGGCCACCGCCCGAAGCGCAACCTGCGACGCCCGCACGAGGACGTCGGACGCTGTCTTGGCTTCGTGGCCTGGGCGTTCGACCACATTGCCGACGACATCCTCGCGCACTCCCGCTGGTGGGCCGAGCATACGGTTGCCCCGGAAGATGGCCCGACCACCCAGCAAGAGGGCTATGACGCGATGTTCGACGTGGCCCGAGAGGTACATAGCCGCGTCGGGAAGCTGCCCGGCCGTCGCAACAGCACTGGCGGTCTCACTCTGGCCCACATCGCGCTCGGCCTGCTCTGCGGCGCTCCCGACGCTGACGAGGCGTTCCTGTGGGGTCGCTACGCCATGCGCCGCTTCCGAGACGAGGATCTCGACGAAGGTGGCGGCAATCCCTGTAACCTGCCGGTTACTGAGTTTCTACAGCGCGGCGGCACCGGCAACTCGGCCTGGACCCATCGGCTTCTGCCCGTCCGCGACGAACTTCGTTTCTGGCAAAGCGCGCTGGTCTACTACGCGATGTACTACCTCGCGGCAACCTGCGGATTGCGAGACAAGGACCTCGCCTGCCTCACCCCAGGCTGCGTCAAGCGCGAGACCAAGACTCGGCCCAACGGCGAGACCTACGAAGTGGTCACCATGCGTGGCTACAAGACCAAGAACCGGATGGCGCCTCAGCGCACCACTTGGAAGGTCAACCATCGGATCGCGCGCATCATCGAGGTGATCGAGGAACTGCACCGAATCCACGGGATCACGCCGGCGACCAGCACCATCACCGGCGAGCCGCTGCTGTTCGACGCCCAACTCATCACTGCGAGCGCCCGCACCGTGAGAGACACGATCCATCTAGACCTCAGCTTCATGGACTGGCTGATCAAGGGTGCCAAGCGTCTCCACCACCGCGGCGTCTCACCCGCCGACCTTGCTGACGTCACCAGGGTGAACATCTCGCAGATCCGGATTACCGCGATCCAGGCGTACGCCTCCCGAGATCTTGGCAACGCCCTCGCCGCGCAGTTCGGACAGTGGAACCACCAGTCGGTCGCCATGGGCTACCACGCCGACGTCTACAAGATCATCCATCTGGCGGATCCCCTGGACGCCTTGGAACTGCAGCACGAGCACATCGGGCGAGTCATGCGCCGAGCCGCTCAAAATCCCGACGCCCTCCGCGGCAAGGGCGTTACCCGCATGCGGCAGGCGGTCGAAAGGCAAGGTCCTGCCCTGTCCAACCCTGCACCGCTCAGCTCTGCCCGGCTCAAGGTGGTCGGCAAGCGCAATCCCAACATCGCGGTTGGGCCGTACACGATTTGCGTTCACGCTGCTGAAGGTGCACTTTGCGGTGGCGAGGGGGCCGCCGACTTCCGGCTATGCAGACCTTTCGAGTGCCGCAACTCGGCCATGACGCCCGGTCAACGCGCCCGCGTCGAGCTTCGCCGCCGCCTAGAACTCCGGATGCACCCCGCGTTGCATCGCAGCGCCCGCAAGATCGGCGAGGCGATGCCCGAGATTGTGGCCGAGTTCGCAGAGGTCAGCGACGACGAACTCGCCCGGATCATCGCCACGGAACTCGACGAATACGTTGCTGAGGCGCTGGGGCTGGCGGAATGAGCGACGTCGACAGCCTGGAGACTTTGCACCTGGCTGCGGCCGCCTACGCAGAGGCGCTGCGCGACGGTGCTGGTCCTGCCGCCTTGGGTGAGCATCTCGGCGATATCCCGGTTCCGATGCGGCTCGTGCTCGCTGCGGCGATCCTCGCGGCTGCCGACAAACCCGTCTCCATCGTCAGCCTCTGCCAGGTAGCCGGCGTATCCCGCGGATCCGCCTACAACCACCACAAGGTCGCGATGGCGAGCATCCGAGAGAACATCCCGGTCCTCGTCCGCGCACAACTCGCCATCCTCGGCGAGACGCCGAACGCCGCCGAACTGTTCGACCAGGTCCGCGAGCGCGACGAGACCATCCGGGAACTCCGCGCCGAACTCAAGACTGCCCGCCGTGAACGCAACACCGCCCTCGCCTATGCCCGCGACCTGCACGAACGGCTCCGCCCAGAGTTCGAGGAGATTGCTCGCGAAAGGCAAGAGAAGGTCCGCCACCTCAGGCCAGTCTCGGCGCTCCGGCAAGACGAAGAGTAGCGGCTGCGATCGCACCCAAAATTCAGTGAATCTCAGCCCTTGCCGAGTATAGGATGACTTGGCTTTGTATTGAGGGGATCCGCAATGTATTTGAGCAGGGCGCATATCCGAGACTATCGATCGGTGCGCGATAGCGGTGAGATCGATATCGATCAAGAGAGGACCCTTCTTGTCGGTGTAAACGAGGCGGGCAAGACAGCGCTGCTCAAGGCTCTTCAGCAAATCAACGCGCCGAAGGGTGCCGACGGATTCAGTCCGCTCCGGGATTACCCTCGGGCCAATTACACCGAGGTGCAGCGCGGCGACCGCGACCCCAGCGATGTGCTGGTCGCTGAGGCGACGTTCGTTCTGACGGACGTCGAGAAGAAGATCGTCCTTGAGGAGTCGCCAGAATCCACGGGCGTGACGGAAATCGTTATCAAGCGCTACCTTGATAACACACTGCGTTGGAACTTCGGCGGAGCTGAACTTTGGCGAACCTTTGGTGATATCGAGAAAGACCTCACGCGGCTCCGCGCATACTTGGTGAAGCGGGAGGGCAGTGCCGAAGTTCTCGCCGGCTTGGACGCTCTTACTGCTGGCCGCAAACCCCATATCGCGCTGCGAGGTGAGTTTGCCAGGAAGTTCCTGGCTTGGTTGGAAACGGCGCTGCCCTTAATTGACGAAGATGACGAGCGCGAAGAGAATCGTCACGACAGGATTAAAGTTGCTCTCGAGCTTGACGCCTGTGTCACGGAAGCGGGAGCGAGGATCCGTGCTCGACTCCCGCTCTTCGTCTACTACTCGACGTACTTCACCGTCAGGCCGAGTATCAATCTCGCATCGCTTGCTGCCCGGGAAGCGTCTGGAGACATCGACCCTGATTATGACTTCGGCAACCTCTGCCTGCTTCAGCTTCTTGGACTGACCGCGAAGGAATTGTCTGAGCTGGCATCCGGTGAACCGCAGCCCCAGCACTATGGCGGTGGAGCAGCAAGCGACGATTTCTTGAACGCGGTCAAGGCTTATCAGGCCAAACTCGACGACCGTCAGTACCGGCTCAACTCGGCTAGCGTTGACTTGACTAGGTCTATCCGCGAAGTTTGGGGCGACGACAACGTACAGCTACGGCTGGTGTGCGATGGGCAATACCTCAAGGTTGTGGTAGTCGATGACATCGGTGTTGAAGTGGAGCTCGATCAGCGCAGCGAAGGTTTTCGCTGGTTGGTTTCCTTCTTCGTCGTGTTCAAGGCGCAGGCCCAGGGAGAGTTGAAAAACGCAATCCTGCTCCTTGATGAGCCTGGGCTGAGTCTCCATGCACTCAAGCAGCAGGAGTTCCGCAAGACGGTCGCTCGTCTCGCCGAGAAGAACCAGGTCATCTACACCACGCACTCGCCGTTCATGGTCGGCACCGACGAACTCGACCTGGTCCGGATCGTTGAGATGACGAGTCGCGAGGCAGGCACCAAGGTTCATACACGGCTGGTCGTCGACGATCCCCGATCGATTTACCCGCTGCAGGCCGCCCTTGGGTACGAGTTGGCTCAAAGCCTCTTCGGCCAATCGCGGAACCTCGTTTGCGAAGGGCTGACCGACATGATGTACGTGGAGGCCCTGAACACCGCCTTCACCGATGTCGGGAAAGGCCTGAAAGCCAGCATCAGCCTCGTCCCGGCTTCCAGCGCGAGCAAGGTGATCTACTACGTAACGCTGCTGACCAGTCAGAACCTCAAGGTGGCAGCGCTTCTGGACTCTGATCAAGCCGGCGACAACGCCGCTAAGCAGGATGAACTCGTGCAGCTCCTTGGCAGCCGGAAAATCCTGCGCACCAAGGACTACTGCGATCCTGGAGCGAGCCGCCCCGAGATCGAAGACCTCCTTCGAGAAACCCTCGTTCATGTCGCCAAGGATGACCTCGGCTGGGATGTTACGGCCACGGCAGCTGCCCAACCCGCTCGGCCGATCATCGAGATTTTCAAGAAGGAAATCAGCGGCTTCTCGAAGTACAAGCTTGTCCGGGCGTTCATCCGCTGGTTGGCCGCAAATGAGATCTCAGACCTGTCCGGAGCTGAGCAGGCCGGCGTTACGAAGCTTCTCGCCGACATCAACAAGGCGCTCGTGTAGGGAAACTGCCGCCGCTTCGGGCGGTGACTGACATACCCGATGGTTCTCAGAATATGAGAAGCTGGGTAGGGTCGTCGGGGGCGGGTGGGAGGCAGCGCGATGCTGGAGACACTCCCAAACTTCCCAGGAACAGCTGACGATCGCACCACGGACCGCCCGATTCCGGATGGGGTCGGGCGGTTCGGCGTCGCAGGGGCGGGCGATGCGTGGGATCGGGATCCCGCGACCACGCCGGGCGGCGAGCTGAGCGTGGCGGCCGGCATGCCGGTCCGGCCGCGGTGGCACTGGGGGAGCGCGTCGAACCGGGGGCATGCCCGGGGCTGGTATCCGCCTGGTCGCCTACCGGGCCGCCTCGTGGCCGGCCTAACCGCCTGAGCGGAGCCAGACGCCGAACTCCACTGCGGTCCGGACGCCGTGCTCCAGGACGGCGGTGTAGACCTCGAAGGCGCCGGGATACTCCGGGCGCTCGTGCCACACGTTCTTGATCGCGAGGATGGCCTGCCGCTCCTCGTCGGTGAGCCGGGTGACCAGCTCCCGGTGCCACTCGCTGACGTTCGCGTGGTCGTCGTGCAGCCAGACGGAGAGGTCGGCCTGCCACTCGCCCACGGTCAGCAGCACGTGAAAGCGTTCGTCGCGCTTCTCGCCGGTGGGTGAACGGTCGCCGCGCTCGTCGGTGCAGGAGAAACCGGTGAGTCCGGGGATCTCGACCGCCTTGCCGAGCAGCGCGAGCACGTCGGCCGGGCCGAAATCCGGGCCGCCGAGCAGCATCACGTCGACCTCGCGCCGGACCATCAGCCCGGACACGAAGCTGCCGGTCGGGGTGAGCGGTCCCAGCGGTTCCAGCAGCGCGAGCACGGAGCGTGCCTCCGCTTGCAGTTCCTCGGGCCGTCCCATGTCGCTTTCCCTCCGTTTCTCGGTAGACGCCCATTGTGGGACGTGCTCCGATCCGGTCCGAGGCCGACCTCGGTGACCGCGCCAGCTTTAACGTGTAAGTTGAGGTCGTGACCAGCATCGACGTCCTGCCCGCGCGGGTGAACACGGCCAAGATCGCGGTTGGCGTCACCTTCGGGATGAACGGGCTGGCGCTCGCCGGCTGGCTGGCCCGGGCACCCGCGGTGCGGGACGGGCTGGACCTCTCGGTCGCCGGGTTCGGGTTGCTGCTGCTCTGCATGTCCGGCACCTCGGTCGCGTCCATCCCGCTCGCCGGTCCGCTGGTGCAGCGCTTCGGGCCGGCCCGGGCGGTGCTCGGGGCCAGCATGTCGATGGCTCTCGGCCTGGCGGTGCTGGGCACGGCGACGCTGCTCGGCTCGGTCGTGCTGGCCGGCCTGGCGCTGCTCTTCTGCGGGTTCGGCACCAGCACCTGGGACGTCGCGATGAACGTCGAGGCGGCCGACGTGGAGCGCCGGCTGGGGCGGACGATCATGCCTCGCTTTCATGCCGGCTTCAGCCTCGGCACGGTCGCCGGCGCCGGCGTCGGCGCGATCACCGCGGCGACCGGCCTGCCGGTCTGGGCGCAGCTGTACCTGACCACCGCGGTCGTCGTCGCGGTCCAGATCGCGGTGGTCCGCCGCTTCCTGCCGCACGCCGGCCCGGAGCCCGGCGCGAAACCGGCGATGACCGCGGGCCAGGCCTGGCGGGAGCCGCGGACCATCCTGATCGGCCTGATCCTGCTCGGTTTCGGCTTCACCGAGGGCTCCGCCAACGACTGGCTGGCGATCAGCCTGGTCGACGGTTACGACGCCGGGGACACGGTCGGCGCGATCGGGTTCGGGGTCTTCGTCACCGCGATGACCGTGGGCCGGATGTACGGCGGCCCCGCCACCGACCGCTGGGGCCGCGTCGCGGTCCTGCGCCTCACCGCCGTCTCGGCCGCGGCCGGTCTGCTCCTGGTCGTTTTCGGCGGCACGATCCCGCTCGCCCTGGCCGGCGCCATGCTCTGGGGCGTCGGAGCCTCCCTCGGCTTCCCGATCGGCATGAGCGCCGCCGCCGACGACCCGATCCGAGCCGCCATGCGCGTCTCGGTGGCCGGCTCCATCGGATATGCCGCCTTCCTGGCCGGGCCGCCGCTGATCGGATTCCTGGCCGCGCACCTGGGCGTCCGCCACGCCCTGCTCTGCGCTTTCGCCGCTCTGCTCGTCGGCCTGGCCGCCGCGCACGCCGCCAAGCCGCTCCCCGCCGGGTGACCGAGGTGGTCAGCGAGGCCCGGTGAGGAAGTCGGTGATCACCGAGGCGAGCAGGGCGGGCTGCTCGATCACCATGGCGTGGGAGGCGTCGGCGAGCTGGAGGTGACTCAGGTGCGGGGCGGCCTGGGCCTGGGCCAGCAGGTAGCGGCGGTGCGCCGCGTACAGATCGGCGAACGGCTCCTGCTCCGGCAGGTCCCGGGTCGCCAGCACCAGGAGCGCGGGGCAGGTGGTGGCGGCGTAGACCGGGGCCAGGTCCAGCTCGGTCATCAGGGTGCGCAGCTGGGAGACGGTCTCGAAGGACGGGCGGAAGGTGGTCTGGCCCTCGCGGGCGTGGACCAGGTTGCGGCGGAAGCCCTCGATCCACACCTTCTCGTTGGCGCCCATGTCACGGGCGGCCATCCGCTGCCGCTCCACCAGGTCGGCCAGCTCGGCGGCCTCGACGGTCTGGCCGGCCGCGGCCTGCGTCATGTCGAAGATCGCGGTCAGCCGCTCCAGCTCGGCCTCGGCCTTGGCCGGATCCAGGCCGGGGAGCTGCTCGGGGCGGGTGGGCGGCGGGTTGCCGTCGAGGCTGACCACACCGGGTGACTCCGGGTGCCGGGCACCCCAGAGCGCGGCCAGCATGCCACCCAGCGAGTGACCGACCACCGCCGGGCGCTCCAGCTCGAGCTGCACGCAGACGGCCGCCAGGTCGCCCAGCGCGGCGTCCCAGCTCCACGGGCCGTCCGCGGACCGGCCGTGCCCGCGCAGGTCGAGCGTGACCACCCGGAAGTGCGGGCGGAGCGCGCGAGCCAGCGTGGTCAGCTGTGCCAGGTTGCCGCCGGCGCCGTGCAGCAGGAGCAGCGGCGGCGCGTCACCGCCGAAGTCGCGGACGGCGATCTGCACGTTCCCCGCGTCGACCAGGCTGTCGTGGATCATGGTTGCTCCTCGTCATCACGTGTCTGCGGGTCCGGACCGGAGTCATCACGTGTCTGCGGGTCCGGACCGGAGTCGCTTGCCCCGGGGCCGGCGGCGAGCAGGCGGTCGCGCACCGCCCGCACCGGCACCCCGCCGTCCGGATGCCGCGGCAACCTGCCCCGCCGCACCAGGTCGTGCACCCCCTGCCGGGTGATCCCCAGCATGGCGCCGGCCATCGCATAGGACACCGACGTGACGAACGGATGCCCCATCCGCCGCGCCACCGCCTGCCCGAGCGGCGTGCGCCACCACTGCACCGGCGGCGCGAACGCGTGATCGTCCGGATAGAGCGTCGCGATCAGCCGGGCGAGCATGCCCACCGCCTCCGGCTCGGAGCCGTGCTCGATGACGAACGCCCAGTCCAGCGCCCGCCGGTGCAGCCGTGCGCGCACCACGTCCACGCTGCCGTCGCCGTCGAGAAGGATCTCCAGCGGATCGGTGAGCCGCGCGTCGAGCAGCCGGATGAGCTGCTCGGCCAACGCGTCGGATCCGGTCATGTCCCTCATCGTGCCGCTACTTGACAGGCGATGTCAAGCATCCGAAAGGCTACTCCGCGTATATGGCCGCCCCGCCACTTCCGCTCCCGGCCACGGCGCAATAGGGTGTGGCGCGACCCCGGGAGGATCACTGGTGCGTACGGTTTCCGCCGCGCTCGGCGTCGTCGCGTTGCTCGCCGTCGCCGGCTGCAACGAGCGCGACGACGCACCCGCCTCGCTGCCCCCGGTCAAGGTCGCCGAGGTGCCGGCCGCCTCCGCGGGTGGCGCCTGCATCCTGTGGGACTGGAAGTTCATCCAGGAGAAGATCGGCGTCAGGTTCACCGTGGCCGCCTCGGACCAGGTCGACGACACGTCCACCTGCGTGGTGCAGACCGAGAGCGCTGCGTGGCCCGACCTGTCACTGTCCGTGGTCGAGCAGACCAAGGCGGACGGCAAGATCTTCCTGGCCGAGCGGATGCCGAAGAAGGCGGTCAAGCTCAAGGGCCTCGGCAAGGCGGCGTACCGGTTGAACGCCGCGGCGAGTGGCGGCCACGGCCCGTCCGTGGAGATCGGCTGGCTGAGCGAGGCCGCGCAGCTGCAGACGCTGAAGTTCACCTTCGCCAAGGGCGCGCCGGCCGACTCGGTGACCAGGATGAACGCCGGGCTGCTCGAGCTGGCCAAGGCGATGGACACCACGGACAGCTGACAACGGGGCCCCGCGGACCGCGGGACCCCCTGGCGACGATCCTCAGCGGGCGGCGACGAACACCCGGGACGCCACCTCACGCGGCAGCCGGATCTTGTCACCCGACTTGTCGATGGTGACCCCGTCCCGCTCCTGCGCGACCGTCACGGTCGTCCCCGGATCGATGCCGGCGGCGTGCAGCTGACGCAGCACGTCCGCGTTGGTCTGGACGCTCTCGCAGATCCGCCGGACCACGACACTGCCGGTCAGGCCGGGGAACGCCAGGTTGCGCTCGCCCTGGCCGACCTGCTCGGTGACGTCGTCCTCCGGCATGCCGAGCTGTTCCAGACCCGGGATCGGATTTCCGTACGGCGAGCGCGTCGGCTTGTTCAGCAGCTCGTAGACCCGGCGCTCGACCGAGTCGCTCATCACGTGCTCCCACCGGCAGGCCTCCTCGTGGGCTTCCTCCCACGGCATGCCGATGACGTTGACCAGCAGCAGCTCCGCGAGCCGGTGCTTACGCATGACGGAGACGGCGGTGGTGCGCCCCTCCTCGGTGAGCACCAGGTGACGGTCACCCTCGACGGTGAGCAGACCGTCCCGCTCCATGCGGGCCACCGTCTGACTGACCGTGGGGCCGCTCTGATGCAGGCGCTCGGCGATGCGAGCCCGAAGCGGAGGCACGCCTTCTTCTTCGAGTTCGAGAATGGTCCGGAGATACATCTCGGTGGTGTCGACAAGGTCGTTCACGATGCGGTCCTCCCAGCAGCGATGTTACCGCGCGGCGGGGGGTTGACATCCGCCCCGAGCAAGTGCCAGGAGACCCTACCGGAGGTGGCGGGACGAGTGCCCCATCCGCCACCCCGTGGGAGCATGTCCGGATGGCGGACGAGACGACGGCGGTGGTCTGGGACAGGGCCCTGCTCGACTACGACATGGGCGATCACCCGCTCAACCCGGTGCGCGTCGAGCTGACCATGGCGCTCGCCCGGGAGCTGGGCGTCCTCGATCGTCCGGGTGTGCAGTTGATCACGCCGCGACCGGCCGGCGACGCGGAGCTGACCCGGGTGCACCGGCCGGATTACCTGGACGCCGTGCGCCAGGCGCCGATCGACCCGTTCTTCCTGGGCTGGGGGCTGAACACGCCGGACAACCCGGTCTTCGACGGCATGCACGACTCCTCGGCGCGGATCTGCGGCGCCAGCATCGCGGCCGCCGAGGCGGTCTGGCACGGCGTCGCCCGGCGCGCGGTGAATGTGGCCGGTGGCCTGCACCACGCCATGCCGGCCCGGGCGGCCGGCTTCTGTGTCTACAACGACCCGGCGGTCGCGATCGCCTGGCTGCTCGACCACGGCGCCCAGCGGGTGGCGTACATCGACGTCGACGTGCACCACGGCGACGGGGTGCAGGCGATGTTCTACGACGATCCGCGGGTGCTGACGGTCAGCCTGCACGAGACGCCGCTGGCGCTCTTCCCGGGCACCGGGTTCTGCGACGAGACCGGTGGCCCGGGCGCCGAGGGCACCGCGGTGAACGTGCCGCTGCCCCCGGGCACCGGCGACGCCGGCTGGCTGCGGGCCTATCACGCGGTGGTCCCGTCGGTGGTCCGGGCGTTCGCCCCGGAGATCATCGTGAGCCAGTGCGGCGCCGACGCGCACCGGCTCGACCCGCTCGCCGACCTCAAGCTCTCGGTCGACGGCCAGCGCGCGGCCTACCTGGCGATGCGCTCGCTCGCCGACGAGCTGTGCGAGGGTCGCTGGGTGGCCCTGGGTGGCGGTGGATACGCACTGGTCGAGGTGGTGCCCCGGGCCTGGACCCACCTGCTCGCGGTGGCCACCGGCCGGCCCCTGGACCCGGGCACCCCGACGCCGAAGAGCTGGCGCCGGCTGGCCGCCGAGCGCCGCCCGGGCGTCACCGTCCCGGAGACGATGACCGACGGCGCCGAGCCGCCGGTCGAGCCCTGGTCCCCGGGGACCGAGAACGACCCGGTCGACCGGGCCGTCCTGGCCGCCCGGCTCGCGGTCTTCCCGCTGCACGGCCTCGACCCGCACGACCCACGCGACTGACATGGAGCGCAGCGCAGACGTCCTGCTCGCCGACGGCACCGCCGTGCACCTGCGGCAGATCCACCCGGAGGACGCGCCGGCCATCGTGGAGTTCCACTCCCGGATGAGCGACCGCACCCGCTACCTGCGGTACTTCTCGCCCTACCCGCGGATCCCGGAGCGCGACCTGCACCGGTTCGTCAACGTCGACCACCGGGACCGGGAGGCGTTCGTCACGGTCGCGGCCGACGGCCGGATCACCTCGGTCGGCCGGTACGAGCGGCTCGGCCTGGACTCGCCCGAGGCCGAGGTCGCCTTCGTGGTGGAGGACGCGCAGCAGGGCCGGGGGATCGGCTCGGTGCTGCTGGAGCACCTGGCCGACGCGGCCCGCGATCACGGCATCTCCCGGTTCGTCGCCGAGGTGCTCCCGGAGAACGGCGGGATGCTGCGGGTCTTCGGCGACTCGGGCTACCAGGTGCAGCGCCGCTACGCGGACGGCGTGGTGCACCTGAGCTTCCCGATCGCGCCCACCGAGCGGTCCCGTGAGGTGCAGGAGTCCCGGGAGCACCTGACCGAGGCCCGGTCGATCGCCCGGCTGATCGCCCCGCGGGGCATCGCCATCTACGGCGCGAGCGCCAGCGGCCACGGCATCGGCGCGGCGATGCTCGGCAATCTGCGCGACGGCGGGTACACCGGCGCGGTGGTTCCGGTGCATCCCACCGCCGAGCGGATCGCCGGCCTGCGGGCGTACCGGAAGGCGTCCGATGCCGGCACCCCCATCGACCTGGCCGTGATCGCGGTCCCGGCGGAGAACGTCGCGGAGGCCCTGGCCGACGCGGCGGCGGCGGGCGCCGGCGGCGTGGTGATCGGCTCGGCCGGGTTCGCCGAGGCGGGCGCCGAGGGCGCGAGCCGGCAGCGCGCCCTGATCGAGACGGCGCACGCGGCCGGCCTGCGGGTGATCGGCCCGAGCAGCTTCGGGATCGCCAACACCGACCCGGAGATCCGGCTGAACGCGACCATGGCGCCGCGGCTGCCGGCCGCCGGCCGGGTCGGCTTCTTCGCGCAGAGCGGCGCGCTCGGGGTGGCGCTGCTGGCCGAGGCGGACCGGCGCGGCCTGGGGCTGTCCAGCTTCGTCTCGGCCGGCAACCGGGCCGACGTCTCCGGCAACGACCTGTTGCAGTACTGGCGGGACGATCCCGGCACCGACGTGGTGCTGCTCTATCTGGAGACGTTCGGCAACCCGCGCAAGTTCGCCCGGCTGGCCCGCCGGATGAGCCGGGTCAAGCCGGTGGTCGCGGTGGCCTCGGCGACCCGCCCGAAAGGATTGGCCGGCGACCTGCCCGGTCCGGACGCGCACGCGGTGACCGCCCTGTTCGCCCGGTCCGGGGTGATCCGGGTGGACACCGTGCAGGAGCTCTTCGACGTCGGCATGCTGCTGGCCCACCAGCCGCTGCCGGCCGGCCGGCGGGTCGCCGTGGTCGGCAACTCGTCGGCGCTGGCCGCGCTCGCCGAGGTGGCCTGCCGGGCGGCCGGCCTGGTGGTGGCCGAGGGCTACCCGCACGACCTGAGCCCGATGGCGTCCGCGCACGACCTGGCCGACGCGCTCGCCGACGCCGCGGTCGACGACCGGGTGGACGCGCTGGTGGTGGTCTTCGCGCCGGTGGTGCCCGGCCAGCAGCTGTCCGGGGAGGACGCGGACTTCGCGGCGGCGCTGGCCAGCGTGGCGCTCGCCGGGGAGAAACCGACCGTGGCGACGCTGGTGTTCGGCCGGGTGCCGCCGCGCGTCCCGGTCTACCCCTCGGTCGAGGAGGCGGTCCGCGCGCTGGCGCGGGTGGTCACCTACGCGGAGTGGCTGCGGCGGCCGCCGGGGATCATGCCGGAGCTGTCCGGGGTGGATCCGGCCGCCGCCGAGGCCGCCGAGTCGGCGACCGGCCTGCTGACCGCCTACGGGATCTCGGTGGTGCCGTCGACGGCCGCCCGCTCCGCGGACGAGGCGGTCGCGGCCGCGGCGGCGCTCGGCTATCCGGTCGCGCTCAAGGCCGCGGGCGGTGGCTTGCGCCACCGGATCGATCTCGGCGCGGTGCGGCTCGCTCTGGCCGACGAGGATTCCTTGCGTACGGCCTATCGCGAGCTGGACACCGCGTTCGGTCCGGAGGTGCTCGTGCAATCCATGGTCCCGCCGGGCGTGGCGTGCGTGGTCGAGGTGGTGGAGGACCCGGCGTTCGGGCCGGTGGTCGGGTTCGGCCTCGGCGGGGTGGCCAGTGAGCTGCTCGGCGACCTGGCGTGGCGGGCCGCCCCGCTGACCGACCGGGCGGCCGAGGCGCTGGTCGACGAGCCGCGGGCGGCGCCGCTGCTGCACGGTTACCGGGGCTCCACCCCGGTCGACCGGCAAGCGCTGATCGACCTGCTGCTGCGGGTGGGCCGGCTCGCCGACGAGCATCCGCGGGTGCGGTCGCTGCTGCTCAACCCGGTGCTGGCGCGGCCGGACGGATTCTCGGTGCTGCACGCCGCGATCGAGGTCGGCGATCCGGGTGTGCGCCCGGACACCGGTCCCCGCCGCCTGCGCTGAGAAAGAAACGGCCCCGGCGGGAAGCCGGGGCCGTCGCAGACGGATCAGACCGCGTAGGCCTCGAGGCGGGAGGCCCGCTCCGGGTCGCGCAGCTTGAGCATCGTCACCTTCTCGATCTGGCGGATCCGCTCGCGGCTGAGGCCGAACTCGCGGCCCACCTCGTCGAGGGTGCGCTGACGGCCGTCGTCCAGGCCGAAGCGCAGCCGGATCACCGCGGACTCGCGCTCGGAGAGGGTGGCCAGCACGATCTCGACCTGGCCGCGCAGCTCGCCCTGGGCGACGCCCTCGCCCGGCTGGTTCGGGTCGACCGCGGCGACGAAGTCACCGAGGGCGCTCTCGCCGTCCTCGCCGACCGCCTGGTCCAGGCTGACCGGCTCCCGGTCGTACGAGATGAGCTCGATGACCTGGAACTCCGGCACCGCCATCGCGACCGCGATCTCCGCGACGCTGGGCTCGCGGCCGAGCTGGGTGGCCAGGTCGCGGCGGGCGCGGACCATGCGGTTGACCTGCTCGACCATGTGCACCGGGATCCGGATGGTGCGGGCCTGGTCGGCCATGGCGCGGGTGATCGCCTGGCGGATCCACCAGGTGGCGTACGTGGAGAACTTGTAGCCCTTGGTGTAGTCGAACTTCTCGACCGCGCGGATCAGGCCGAGGTTGCCCTCCTGGATCAGGTCCAGGAACGCCATGCCGCGACCGGTGTACCGCTTCGCGATGCTGACCACGAGCCGCAGGTTGGCCTCGAGCAGGTGGTTCTTGGCGGCCCGGCCCTCGGCGATGACGACCCGCAGCAGCGGGGCCAGCTCGGCGCCGGCCGCCGGGAGCTTCTCCTCGGCGTACAGGCCCGCCTCGATCCGCTTCGAGAGAGTGACCTCCTCGACGGCGGTGAGCAGGCGCGTCCGGCCGATGCCGTTCAGGTAGGCCCGGACCAGGTCGGCGGAGACGCCCCGCTCGTCCGTCGCGTCGAGGTCCGCCAGCGGCTCGACCTCGTCGGTCATGATGTCCTCAACCGTCGCCTTAGTCTGCAGGACCACTTGAGTCCCCTCCCCGTTCTCGTGCCTACCAGCCGCATCCGTGCCGGTGACGAGAAGCTTCGTCGCATGCGCGTTAAGCGGAGGTGAGGCCAGCGTCCAGGTGGCATGAATCGGGGAGAACCCTGACGTCGGCAAGCCGACAAGCTCGGGTGAAACGGACGATCAGCCTTGCCACGCGGCGATAATGTGCTGGACCGGAGAAGGGTGGAACCGTGGTCTTCAAGAAGATGCTCCAGGCGCTCGGCGTGGGCGGACCGTCCGTCGACACCGTGCTGACCAACCCGAACTGCCGTCCCGGCGGTTTCCTGGAAGGCCAGGTGCACATCGTCGGCGGCGACCACGCGGTCGACGTCGAATATGTCGCGGTCGGCCTGATGACCCGGGTCGAGGTGGAGAGCGGCGACAACGAGTACCAGACGAACCAGGAGTTCCACCGTCAGCGGCTGACCGGCTCGTTCCGGCTGGAGGCCGGCGCCCGGCACGACGTGCCGTTCCGCTTCGAGGTGCCGTGGCAGACGCCGATCACCGAGGTGTACGGCCAGCACCTGCACGGCATGACGATGGGCCTGGCCACCGAGCTGGAGGTGGCCCGCGCGGTGGACAAGTCCGACCTGGACGCGGTGCAGGTGCACCCGCTGCCCGCCCAGGAGCGGATCCTGGAGGCGCTGCTGCGGCTCGGCTTCCGGTTCCACAAGGCGGACGTGGAGCGCGGCCGGGTGTACGGCGTCGAGCAGGAGCTGCCGTTCTACCAGGAGATCGAGTTCTACCCGCCGGCGCAGTTCGCGCACGGGATCAACCAGCTGGAGCTGACCTTCCTGCCCACGCCGCGCAAGCTTCAGGTGGTGCTGGAGCTGGACAAGCGCGGCGGGTTGTTCACCGAGGGGCACGACGCGTTCGGCAGTTTCGACGTGGACTACGCGACGGTGGATCAGGTGGACTGGACCGCCCAGCTGAACAACTGGCTTCAGCAGTCGGCCCGCCGCCGCGGCATCTTCTGATCATTTAGCATTCCTCCCCTGCTCTATTCACGAGGGAAAATGCGTCAATGCGGAGGGTCCTGACCGCGTTCGTGTCGCTGGCGGTCGCCGGGGTGATCGCCGTGGCGCCGTCCCCGGCGACGGCCGGCGAGCTCGACCCGGTGATCGGCGGCGCCGTCTTCAACAACCCGGCCGGCGCGCAGGCCGAGCAGTATGCGATCTATCGGCAGATCGCCGAGCTGGTCGACCGGGTGCCGTCCAGCGAGACGATCCGGATGTCCTGGCTGGACTTCACGCGGCGGCGTCGTCGTTCCTGATGTTCTGCCGGGACGGGGCGGGGTGCATCGCGAAGCGGTCGGTCTACGACGTGAAGGCGTACAACCACAACAAGTTCCTGCTCGCGTCGCGGGTGGTGCTCGACGACGGCACGTCGCGGAGCAACGTGGTGTTCCAGTCGTCCGGCAACCTGACGCCCTGGGACGCACCGACACGATGATCTCCGTGCTGAACTCGGTGTCGTGTTCGTACGTCGGGGAGACGGACCACCGGACCCACCAGACCGACATCCGGGTCGTGGTCTGGGGCTTCACCCGGGTCGAGCTGGCCAAGAAGCTGAACGCGCTGGTCAAGGCGGGCTGCTGGGTGGACGTGGTGTACGCGTACGGGATCGCCTCGGACCCGTATCGCTACACCAGCAAAGCCGTGGTCGACGCGCTCAAGAACGGCGGGGTGACCATCGGCGTGACGTCCTGCGGCGTGCCGATGCCCGACGGGCGCGTCCTCAAGCCGCACAGCAAGTACATGCTGATCGACGGCAAGTACAGCACCGACCAGACCCCGCGCGTCTTCACCGGCAGCGCCAATTACGCGTACTCGTCGCTGCGCAACGCGGACGAGACGATCGTCCGGGTGCGCGACGCGGCCATCCACCGGCAGTACCTGACCAATTTCTACAAGGCCGGGACACCTGCAGCGGCAAGATCGCGCCGAGCTAGAGCTCCAGCAGGACCGAGCGCGGTCCCACGTTCACGCTCTCCACCAGCATGTGCGCCCGGAAGCGGCCGGTCTCCACGGTCGCTCCCCGGGCGCGCAGCGCTTCCACGTACGCGATGATCAGCGGCTCGGCGACCTCGGCGGGCGCGGCCGCGTTCCAGGTCGGCCGGCGCCCCTTGCGCGCGTCGCCGTACAGGGTGAACTGGCTGACCACCAGCAGCGGCGCGGCGACGTCCGACGCGGACCGGTCCTCGTCCAGGATGCGCAGCTCGTAGGTCTTGCGGGCGAGCTCGGCCGCCTTCGCCAGGGTGTCGTCGTGGGTGACCCCGACCAGCACCAGCAGGCCATCGACGATCTTGCCGACGATCTCGTCGTCGACCGTGACGCTCGCCCGGCTGACCGTCTGCACCAGTGCCCGCATGCCGCTCCCACCATCCGGCCGCCGCGCGGCTCGCGGCGATCCGGGTACGGACGGTATCGAACCGCTCAGCCGGCCGCGTCGCTGGTGTACTCGTCGGCCGGGGTCCGCAGCGCGCCGGTGGTGGCGTCGCCGGTGGTGGTGTTCGCCACGCCGGGGCCGGTCCGCGGCCGGTCCGGGAAGCTGGCGGGTCCGGCGGTGCCGCCCGTCGTGGTCATCACTCCCTCGGTCGCCGGTCCGCCGTTGCGCAGCTCCTCCGCATCGGTGCCGGCCGGGATGGTGCTGGACAGCTCGGGGTTCGGGTCGCTCATCGTCCACCTCCGTGTCGGGTGGTCCCGGAATGCCCACGGGGCCCCGGGTCAAACGCCGGTTCGATTCCACTGAAGTCCATCAATAGCGCACCGGTGGTCGACCGATCGATGCCAGGATTTGGCAGGTCGGAGGCGGTGTGGAGCCCGGCACCCGGCTGGGTGCGCGCCCCCGCGACCGAGGTGGACCCGGAACCGTGCGCTGTCGTGCGCCGGACCGACCGTACCCAGACGGGAGAAGTACCCATGCCCCTCACCAGCACCACCGGCGGGCGTACCACCGAAGCGCGGCCTGCCCGGCCGGTGGCCACGACCACCGCCGCGCGGCCCGCCCGGTCCGGCGCGGACGGCGACGCCAACCGGCGGCAGGCCCGCTCGGTGGCCAAGCAGCAACAGGCGGCCGAGCGGATCGCCACCGCCACCGCGGAGATCTCCGCGCAGAACGCCGAGGCCGCCGAGGCGTCGCGCCAGCTCACCGAGTCGATGCAGCAGATCGCCGCGGGCGCTGAGCAGGCGTCCGGCGCGACCCAGCAGAGCCTTGCCGCGATGAACCAGATCGAGGACCGGGTCAACCGCCAGCAGCAGACCACCACCCAGGTCGCCGAGCTCAGCCAGGCCCTGCAGGGCCTGCTGAACGAGACCCGGACCGGGATCAGCAACCTGCTGGCGAACGTGGACAGCGCGTCCACCCGGCAGACCGCGTCGGTGGCCACGATCACCGAGCTGGAGAAGCAGGCCGACGAGATCGGCGAGATCGTCAAGACGGTGGCGCACATCGCCGACCAGACCAACCTGCTGGCGCTCAACGCCGCGATCGAGGCGGCCCGGGCCCGGCAGCACGGCAAGGGCTTCGCGGTGGTCGCCGACGAGGTGCGCACGCTGGCCGAGACCAGCGAGCGCAGCGCCCGGCAGATCCGCGACCTGATCGACGAGGTCCGCAGCTCGGTGACCGAGATCGCCGGAGCGGTGCAGACCTCCGCGGAGACGGCGCGCAGCGAGGTCGAGAAGGGCAAGACGATCACCTCGCAGCTGGAGACGATCCGGGCCGACATGAGCACGATCATGGCCGGTGCGGTGGAGATGGCCACCGCGGCCGAGCGTGCCAAGCAGTCGGCGGGCAACGCCAAGCAGCGGTCCGAGGAGATCGCCGCGGCCGCCGAGCAGCAGTCCGCGGCGTGCGAGGAGTCGCTCCAGACGGTCAGCCAGCAGTCCCAGGCGCTGCGGCAGAGCGAGCAGGCGGCCGAGGCGCTGGCCGAGGTGGCCGAGACGCTGCGCAGCAGCACCGACATCGCGAAGAGCGCCGAGGACGTGGCCTCGACCGCCGAGCAGTTGTCCGCGGCGGTCGAGGAGATCAACCGGGCGGCCACGCAGATCAACGTGGCGATCAACGAGATCAACACCGGGGCACGGACCGCTGCCGAGAAGGGTGAGCAGACCGCCGCGGCGGTGTCCGAGATCGAGCGGGGCGCCCAGCTCTCGTCGGAGCGCGGCGGCGCCGCGGTGGAGCGCTCGGACGCGATCCTGGAGCTGCTGGCCACCAACAAGGAGGCGGTCGACTCGATGATCAACGCGATCGGCCAGGCGGCCCGCGAGGGCATCGAGAACGTCCGCAAGGTGACCGAGCTGGAGCAGATCTCCCGCCGGATCGACAAGATCGTCGACGCCATCGCGAACGTCTCGATCCAGACCAACATGCTCGCCGTGAACGGTTCGGTCGAGTCGGCCCGGGCCGGCGAGTTCGGCAAGGGCTTCGCCGTGGTCTCCACCGACATCCGTAACCTGGCGCGCGACTCGGCGGAGAACGCCGACCGGATCAAGGACCTGGTCAAGTCGGTGCAGGACCGGATCGTCGAGGTCCGCGGCGACCTGGAGGAGACCAGCCGGCTGTCGCTGGCCGAGGTGGAGTCGGCGAAGGCCACCACCGCCCGGCTCGAGGAGATCGAGCGGGACATGCAGCAGGTCCGGGGCGGCAACAGCGAGGTCCAGGAGGGCGCCGACCAGATCGCCAAGGTGCTCGGCGAGGTCAAGATCGGCCTGGAGCAGATCTCCTCGTCCGCGAACCAGGCCGAGCAGCTCGCCGGGCAGGCCTCGACCGCGGCCCGCGAGCAGGCGCAGGGCGCCGAGGAACTGGCCGCCGCGGTGGAGGAGATCGCCGCGCTCGCCGACGAACTGCAGAACGCCGGCTGAGCCGGCCGGGGAGGAACGTCGATGAGCGTGGACATGGACGAGGCCGCCACGGCGGACCTCGACGAGGACAACGCGGACTATGTCACCTTCGACATGCTGGGAGAGCGCTACGCCTTCCCGATGCGCCGGGTGCAGGAGATCATCCGGATGCCGGCCGTGGTGAAGGTGCCGCTCGGGCCGCCGTCCCTGGAGGGGCTGGCCAACCTGCGCGGCCGGGTCCTGCCGGTGGTCAACCTGCGGCAGTGCTGCTCGATGGCGGCGGCCGAGCACGACGAGACCACCCGGGTGATCGTGGTCGACGGCGGCGTGCCGCTCGGCTTCGTAGTGGACCGGGTGGCCAGCGTGATCAGCATCGACCCGCAGGCGCTGGAGCCGGCCGACGCGGTGCAGGCCACGGTCCGCTCCGACGTGCTGGTCGGGGTGATCAAGTCGGGTGACGGCGAGATGACCACGGTGCTCGACGTGGACCGGCTGATCGGCAGCCAGTTCACCCGGCTGGCGCAGCAGCGGGCCGGCGGCGGCCGGGACGCGGCGGCCGCCCGGATGCCCGGTGGCGAGGACCACGAGGGCGAGTCGGACGACACCCTGGAGCTGGTCAGCTTCGCGGTCGAGGGCCAGGAGTACGCCCTGCCGATCGATCAGGTGCAGGAGATCGTCCAGGCGCCCGAGTCGGTCAGCCACGTGCCGAACGCGGGCAGCCGGGTGCTCGGCGTGATCGACCTGCGCGGCCGGCTGCTGCCGGTGGTCAGCATGCGCCAGGTCTTCGGGCTTCCGGTGACCCCGCTGGAGCCGCAGAACCGGATCGTCGTGGTCTCGCTGGACGACAGCGTGGTCGGCGTGGTGATGGACACCGTGCGCGAGGTGCTGCGGGTGCCGCACCAGCTGGTCGCCCCGCTGCCCAGCGTGGTGACCGGCGACGGGCGGGCCACCGAGGTGGAGTCGGTGGTCCGGCTGGAGGACGGAAAGCGGCTGGTCTCGGTGCTGAGCGTGAACCGGATGTTCGACTCGCCCGAGGTGCGCGACGAGATCGCCGACTACCGGGAGGACGACACGGAGATGACCACGGACCGAGCGGTGCAGTCGGACGACAGCCGGGGCGACGAGGAACTGTTCGTGGTGTTCCGGCTGGACGACGAGGAGTACGCGGTCGACGTCGACACGGTCCAGGAGATCATCCGGGTGCCCGAGGCGCTGATCCGCGTACCGAAATCCTTTGATTTCGTCGAAGGTCTGGTGAATCTGCGCGGGACCGTGCTGCCGGTGGTCGACCTGCGCACCCGCCTCGGTCTGGGCCGGGTGGAGCGGGACGAACGGCAGCGGATCGTGGTGCTGATCATCGGCGGGGCCCGGACCGGGTTCATCGTCGACTCGGTCGCCGAGGTCGCCCGGGTCGGCCGCAACGTGCTGGAGCCGGCTCCGGAGCTCTCCGCCGAGCAGGCCCGGGTGGTCTCCCGGGTCGCCAACCTGCCCGACCAGCAGCGCATGCTGCTGCTGGTCCAGGTGGACCAGCTGCTGGAGGCCAGTCAGGCCGAGGTGGCGGCCGAGCTGTGCGAGGCCGTCGTCGACGAGGCTCTCGCCGGGGTTTGAGGACGTGCCAACCTCGGTCCTGGTGGTCGACGACTCGGCGCTGATGCGCCGGGCGCTCAAGGGCATGCTCACCGATGCCGGCGACTTCGACGTGCACACCGCCCGCAACGGGGTGGACGCGCTGGAACAACTGGACCGCGTCCGCCCGGACGTGGTGACGCTGGACATCAACATGCCGGAGATGGACGGGCTCACCTGCCTCGCCAAGATCATGGAGGAGCGGCCCACCCCGGTGGTGATGGTCTCCTCGCTGACCGAGCACAACGCGCTGGTCACCCTGGAGGCACTGGAGCTGGGCGCGATCGACTACGTGCCGAAGCCGGGCGGCACCGTGTCGCTCAACATCGACGAGGTCTCCGGCGAGCTGGTCCGCAAGGTGCGCGGCGCGGCGAAGGCGAAGGTGAAGAAGGCCGGCGGCCTGAGCGCCCGGATCCGGGCGCAGAGCGAGAAGGCCGCCGCGGCGCCACCGCGCCGGAAGCCGGGCGCGGTGGGCACCGTCGACCTGGTGCTGATCGGGTCGTCCACCGGCGGCCCGGCGCTGCTCTCCGAGGTGCTCCCGCAACTGCCCGCCACGCTGGGCGCCCCGGTGGTGCTGGCCCAGCACATCCCGGCGTCGTTCACCGGTCCGCTGGCCCGCCGGCTGGACGACGAGTGCCGGCTGCGGGTGCACGAGGTGGACCGGATCATGACGGTCCGGCCCGGCAACATCTACATCGGCCGGGGTGGCGCCGACGTCGTGGTGGCCCGGCGCAGCGACGGGCTGATCGTCAAGAGTGTGCCGGCCGCCGAGGAGTACCGCTGGCATCCCAGCGTGGATCGGATGGTGGCGTCGGCCAGTCGTTACCTGGACCCGGCGCGGCTGGTCTGCGTGCTGCTGACCGGGATGGGCGACGACGGCGCCAAGGAGATGGCCGCGGTCAAGGCGGCCGGTGGGCGGACCATCGCCGAGGCCGAGGAGACCGCGGTGGTCTGGGGCATGCCGGGCGAGCTCGCCCGCCGGGGCGGGGCCACCGAGGTGCTGCCGGCGTACGAGATCGCCGACCGGCTTGCCGACTGGGTGCGCTGAGAAGGGTTGATCATTATGGGACTGGTCCGGAAACAGACCCCTGAACCTGAGGTGCCACAGCTTCTCGACACCGACGAGCTGATCCGCCGGCTCGACGACCCGGATCCGGAGCGCCGCCGGGAGGCCGCGCTGGAGCTGGCCGGTACGCCCGAGGCGGTGCCCGAGCTGCTGGCCCGGGTCGGGCTGGAGACCGAGCCCCGGGTCCGGGACGCGGTGCTCACCACGCTGGCCGGGCACGACTCGGAGGCGGTGGCGGCCGGCCTGGCCGTGCACCTGGCCAGCGACGAGGCCGGGCTGCGGACCGCGGTGGCGGAGGCGCTGGCGACCATGCCGGGCTCGGTGCCGTCGCTGCTGCCCAACCTGCTGGCGGCGCCGGACCACGACGTCCGGGTGATGACCGCGATGGTCCTGGCCGACCTCCCGCACCCGGAGGCGAAGTCGTGGCTGGTCCGGATGATCACCGACGACCCGCACCCGAACGTGGTGACCGCCGCGATCGACGCCCTGCTGCCGGCCGCCTCGGCCGAGCACATCGGAGTCCTGGAGGCGGCCGTGCTGCGGTTCCCCGACGACCCGTTCCTGACCTTCACGGTCCGCGCGGCCCTGCCCCGGCTCTCCGGTACGGCGTGATGGCGGGCGCGACCACGAGCGGCTCGGTCCTGTCCGACGCCGACTTCGAACGATTCACCGAGTACTTCTACAAGCGGACCGGCATCCACTTCAGCCCGGGCAAGCGGTACTTCGTCGACAAGCGGATCGACGCCTGCATCCGCAACTCCCGGTACGAGACGTTCGCGAGCTGGTTCGCCGCGCTCCGGATGAACGACCAGGAGATGCTCCAGGAGCTGATCAACCAGCTCACCGTCAACGAGACGTACTTCCTGCGCGAGGACTACCAGTTCGACGCGATGCTCAGCACGGTGCTGCCGAACGTGCTGGCCGCCCGTGGTGGCCCGAACCGGATCGTCGGCCCCGTCAAGATCCTCTCGCTGCCCTGCTCGACCGGCGAGGAGCCGTACTCGATCGCGCTGCGCCTGCTGGAGGAGTGGGAGCACATCGACCACGTGGACGTGGAGATCCATGGCGCCGACATCGACAGTGAGGTGCTGGCCAAGGCGGCACACGCCAGTTACGGCGAGCGGTCCCTGGCCCGGGTGCCCAAGGCCTGGGTGAACAAGTACTTCGCCCCGGTCGGCGGCGGCCGCTACCAGATCGACGAGGGCATCCGCAGCGCGGTCACCCTGCACAAGATGAACGTCTGCGACACCGCGGCGATGCGCGCCTTCCGCGACTTCGACGTGATCTTCTGCCGCAACGTGCTGATCTACTTCGACGAGCTGTCCAGCCGCCGGGCCGCCGAGAACCTGTACGGCGCGCTGCGCCCGGGCGGCTACCTCTTCCTCGGGCACTCCGAGTCGATGAGCCGGATCTCGCCGATCTTCACCCCGGCCCGCCTGCCGGAGGGCATCGTCTACCAGCGACCGACCGGAGCGAAGTGATGACCCGGGTTTTAGTAGTCGACGACGCCGCGACCGTGCGGCTCTACCACACCAGCCTGCTCCAGGAGGCCGGGTTCGAGGTCGCCGAGGCGGCGAACGGCCTGGAGGCCGTGGAGGCCGCGATGACCACGCCCTTCGACCTGTTCGTGGTGGACGTGAACATGCCGAAGATGAACGGTTATGCCTGCGTGGAGACGCTGCGCTCGGAGACGGTCGGGACGGCCGCCCCGGTGCTGATGATCAGCACCGAGGACCGCCCCGGCGACGCGGACCGGGCCTATCAGGCCGGGGCGAACCTGTACCTGGTCAAACCGGTCGCCGCCGAGCGCCTGGTCCGGGTCGCCACCATGCTGACCGCGGGGAAGGACCCCGAAGCATGAACCCGTTGCTGGCTCAGTTCCTCGCCGAGGCCAACGACCTGCTCGCGTCGGTCGACGACGGCCTGCTCCAGCTGGAGCGCAACCCCGGCGACCCGGAGCTGGTCAACGAGGTCTTCCGGGCCGCGCACACCTTCAAGGGCTCGTCCGGCCTCTTCGACTTCCCGGAACTGACCCGGCTCACCCACGCCGCCGAGGACCTGCTCGACGCGGTCCGCGGCGGCCGGCTGGCGCTCGACTCGGGGATGACCGACGACCTGCTGGCCGCGTTCGACCTGATCCGCGGCTGGCTCGCGCACGTCACCGCGCACGAGCGCCTGCCGGCCACGGCCGGCCAGGACGCCGCCGGGTTGATCACCAAGTTGCGGGCCCCGCTCGGCGGCGGCGAGGCGGCGGCCGCCGATCAGGAGACCCCGCTTTCGGTACGCCCGATCGACCCGCCCCCGCAGTGGCTGGCCCATCTCGGCACCGAGTGGCTGATCGACACCGCCACCTGGCTCGGCACCACCTCCTCCACCCTGCGTTTCGTCCGCTACCTGCCGGACCAGGACTGCTTCTTCCGCGCCGAGGACCCGCTGCACCTGGTCCGCCAGGTGCCCGGCCTGGACCGGCTCGCGGTGATCCCGCCGGAGAGCTGGCCGGCGGCGGAGGAGTACGACGAGTACGCCTGCCTGCTCTCCTTCGTGGTCGCCACCCGGGCCGCCGTCGGCGAGCTGGACTACCTGTTCCGCTACGTCCCGGACCAGGTCACCGTCGTCGAGCTGGACGCCGCCGCGATCCACCGGCACCTGGAGGGCGAGGACGAGGCGGAGTTCGCCGTACCGGCTCCGCCGCCCCGCCCGGACGCCCTGCACGTGGACCCCGAGCTGGCCGCCGACGCGCGGGCCGTGCTCACCGCCGCGCACCGCACCCTGGCGGTCGGCGAGCCGGCCGGCACCCAGCTCGCCGCCCTGTCCGCCTCGGTCACCGCGGCCGCGCACGCCCTGGGCGTGCCGCTGGACCTGACCGGCGCCGACCAGGAAGCGGTGAACGCCGCGATCGAGGGCCTGCTCGGCCGCGCGCCGGTGGAGCCCGCCGCCGAGCCGCCGGCCGTCGACCACCCGGTGATCCCGGCGCTGGTCGCGCCACCGGCCCCGGTCCCGGCCGAGCCGACCGGCCGGGCCGACGACCCGGGCGGGCAGGTCGGCACCCGGGTGCTCAAGGTCGACCAGGAGAAGGTGGACCGGCTGATGGAGCTGGTCGGCGAGCTGAACGTGGCCAAGAACGGCCTCACCTTTCTGGCCGCGGCGGCCGAGGAGGAGTTCGGCAGCCGCGCGCTCAGCCGCCGGATCAAGGACCAGTACGCCGGCCTGCACCGGATCGCCGAGGAGCTCCAGGCGGCCGTGATGGACGTCCGGATGCTGCCGCTCTCGGTCGCCTTCGGCCGGTTCCCGCGGCTGGTCCGGGACCTGAGCCGGCGACTCGGCAAGACCATCGAGCTGGTCACCGAGGGCGAGGACACGATGGCCGACAAGGACGTCATCGAGGCGCTCGGCGACCCGCTGGTGCACCTGGTGCGCAACAGCCTGGACCACGGGATCGAGACCTCCGACGAGCGGGTGGCCGCGGGCAAGGCGCCGGCCGCCCGGCTCACCCTCGCGGCGGTGGCCGACGGCGACGCGGTACTGGTCGAGGTGTCGGACGACGGGCGGGGCGTTGACCCGGTGCGGGTCAAGCGGAAGGCGTACGAAAAGGGTCTGATCACCGAGGAGGAGCTGGAGTCGCTCAGCGACAGCGAGGCGGTCGATCTGGTCTTCCGCCCCGGCTTCTCGACCGCCGACCAGATCTCCGACCTGTCCGGCCGCGGTGTCGGGATGGACGCGGTCCGGGCCAGCGTGGAGAAGCTCGGCGGCTCGGTGACCATGCGCTCCGAGTGGGGCAGCGGCACCACCACCCGGCTGCGGCTGCCGCTCTCCATGGCGGTCACCCAGGTGATGGTGGTGAGCGTGGCCGGGCAGCGCTTCGGCGTGCCGGTCGACCTGGTGGTGGAGACGGTCCGGGTGCCGGCCGCCGAGATGGGCCGGGTGCTGCACCAGGACGTGGTGGTGATGCGGGGCGAGGTGGTCCCGGTGATCGACCTGGCCCGGGCGCTGGAGATGCCCTGGGAACCCGACTCGGCCCGGGACCTCGCGGTGCTCGTGGTGTCGGTGAACGGGCAGCGGATCGGCCTGCTGGTCGAGCAGTTCCACCGCGAGGTGGACGTGATCCTGAAACCGATGGAGGGGCTGCTCGCGTACGCCGCGGAGTTCTCCGGCACCGCGCTGCTCGGCGACGGCCTGGTGCTGCTGGTGCTGAACCTGAAGGAGGTGCTCGGCCTTGCCGCTCGAGTTGCGTGACGAGAGCATCTCGCTGGTCGGGGTGGTCACCGTCGATGAGGTGGAACAGCTGGTCGGCTGGTTGCGGACCTGCCAGCGGCCCAAGGTCAGCCTGCGCAGATGCAACCATCTGCACACCGGCGCACTCCAGGCCATGCTGCTTTTCCGTCCGAAGATTACCTCGGCACCGAAAGACGCCTTCCTGGCGGAACAGGTGCTGCCGTTGCTCACCGGGAGCTACGGGGACACCGGCCGACAGGGGACCGAAACACCATGACCACCGTGATGCTCGTCGACGACTCCGCCACCATGCTGATGAGCCTGAAGTCGATCCTGACCAAGGCCGGGTATGCGGTGGAGACCGCCGCCCACGGCAAGGAGGCCCTGGACAAGCTCGGCAAGGGAGTCAAGCCGAACCTGATCATCAGCGACGTGAACATGCCGCAGATGGACGGGATCACCTTCGCCAAGGAGGCCCGCAAGGCCCCCGGCATGCGTTTCACCCCGATCCTCATGCTGACCACCGAGTCGGACCAGGCCAAGCGGGCCGAGGCGAAGAACGCCGGCGCCACCGGCTGGCTGGTCAAGCCGGTCGGACCGGACCAGCTGCTCGGCGTGATCAAGCAGGTGCTGCCCGGGGCCTGAGGGCCCAGTTCGTTTCGCATCGGAGGTATCGGATGGCCAGCCTTCTCCGCAGGCTCTCGTCCTCTTCGGAACAACCGGAGCAGCAGGGCGTACGGGGGGACGTCGTGGCCGAGGCGCTGGAGCCGATCCCGGCGTACTGCGACGTGGTCGACGGACATGTCAACGACGTCATCGAGCAGACCGGGGAGGCCGCGCACGCGATCATCCAGCAGCTGGTGAAGGTGGATTCGCTCGCGGAGGTGATGGCCGGCGACGTGTCGCAGCTCGCCGGCACCCTCAGCCGCACCGAACAGGAGCTGAGCCAGGTCGGCGCGTCCAACGACCAGCTGGTCGGGCGCCTGATCGCGTACTTCCTGTACCGGGACCACCAGATCCGGGCGCTGGTCGATCAGATGCGTGACCTCAACGAGCACGTCAAGCAGATCGAAGAGGTGAGCCGGGCGACCAACATCCTGGCTCTGAACGCGATGATCGAGGCGGTCCGGGCCGGCGACGCCGGCGAGGGCTTCTCGGTCGTCGCCGACGAGGTGCGCAAGCTGGCGCACCGGTCGTCGGAGGCGGCGCACGGCATCGGCAGCAACATCGCCGACCTGACCGCCAGGCTGGACGCGGTGCTCTCCGACGACACGCAGTTCGACCGGGCCCAGGACTTCCCGGCGGCGACGGAGGACACCGCGATGACCCGCCGGTTGAGCGGCATCGCGAACGCCCAGCGGGAGATGTCGGAGATGGTCAGCGGCATCCTGCGGGACACCATCGACGCGGCCCGGCAGGTCCAGCGCAGCTCCGACGAACTGGTCGGAGAGACCACCGGGGCGGTCGGACATGTGCAGTTCCAGGACATCAGCCGCCAGATGTTGGAACATGTGGCTGAAGCCGTCGCTGACGTGAGCCGGCAGGCCACGGCGGTGGCCGGGTATGCCCGGGGTGAGCTCAGCGCCGACGAGATCAGGGAACAGGGCATCAACGTCGAAGACCTGCGGGCCAAGCACGTGATGGCCCGCCAGCGGTTCACGCACGCCGCGCAGACCGGCTCCGAGGCCGAGGCCGCGAACGAACCGTTGATCGAGTTGTTCTGAGCAGGGAAGAGGTCAGCGCCATGCCTCGCATGGAGGACTACGGCCACGAGCGGCCGACCGAGCACGACGCGGTGAAGGCCTTCGCGGACCTCCTCGGCCCGAAGATGGCGGAGGGACTGTGGGGCCTTGCGGTCCAGTCCCTCGGCCTGCAACGACCCGTCACCAACCCGGCCGACATGCGACGGGTGGCCGAGCACGTGATGGAGATCGGGGAGCTGAGCCGGGTGGCCGGCCGGTCGCTGAAGGTTCGGCTGATCACCTACGAGGCGCTGGCCCGGACGGTTCCGTCGTGAGGTTGCCGCAATACCCGCAGTTGCACGACACGGCCCGGCTGCGTGAGGTGGCCCGGCTCGGGCTCGACCGGGAGGCGCCCCGGGAGTACCTGGCCGGCATGGTCGAGGAGGTGTCCGGCCGGATCGGCACTCCGTTCGCGGTGCTGGACGCGCTGCTCGACGATTCCCAGGTGTTCCTGGCCGGCTGCGGGCCGATCCCGGCATGGGCCGGCGAGGTGGGTGGCACCCCGGTCGAGTGGGCGTTCTGCACCCGGTTGCTGACCGGCGGCAAGCCGCTGTTCATCCCCGACACCGCGCAGGACCCGGAGCATCGGGACAACCCACTGGTGCGGGTGGAGGGGGTGCGGTCCTACATCGGCGCGCCGCTGATCTCCACCAACGGGCACGTGGTGGGCGGCCTGTGCGCGCTGGACGTGCAGCCCCGGCAGTTCGCCGAGGCCGACCTCGCCTACCTGGCCGGGATGGCCGACGAGACGGTCCGGCGCATCGAGGAGCACGCCGACCGGGCATCATGACCCCATGAGTTTCTCCCTGCCCATTCCCGCCGAGGCGAACGCGCTGCTCGACCGCGACCCGCTCGCGGTCCTGCTCGGCCTGGTCCTGGACCAGCAGATCACCATGGAGAAGGCGTTCACCTCGCCGCTCGTGCTGGCCCAGCGGCTGGGGCACGAGCCGACCGCGACCGAGCTCGCCGACTTCGACCCGGAGGCGTTGCTGGAGATCTTCGCGACCCCGCCCGCGCTGCACCGCTTCCCGAAAGCGATGGCGGCCCGGGTGCAGGAGGTCTGCCGGGTGATCGCCGATCAGTACGACGGCGACGTCGCGGCGCTCTGGCGGGACGTGCCGACCGGCGCCGAGCTCTACCGGCGGATCTTCGCGCTGCCCGGGTTCGGCAAGCAGAAGGCGCAGATCTTCGTGGCGCTGCTCGGCAAGCAGATCGGGGTCGAGCCGGCCGGGTGGCGGGAGGCCGCCGGTGGTTACGGCGAGGCCGGGGCGTACCGGTCGGTCGCCGACATCGTCGACGACGAGTCGCTGGCCAAGGTCCGCGAGTACAAGAAGGCCGCCAAGGCGGAGGCGAAGGCCGCTAAAAGTTAGTCTGGTTGGCCATGGCGGGGCGGCCGGTGCGAGGATGGCGGGGTCGGACGGAGACCCCTGTGAAGAAGCAGCCCTCGGTACTGATCACCGATGCCGCGCGCAGTCCTGGCGACCAGCTCCGCAGCCGGGAGATCCGCTATGTCGCGATGATGAGCGCCCGGGTCGGCTGCCTCATCCTCGGCGCCGTGCTGATCAGCGCACGGGTGCCGTTGCTGCCGCTCTGGCTGGTGCTGTGCGCGGCCGGCATGGTGTTCCTGCCCTGGGCCGCGGTGCTGATCGCCAACGACCGGGCGCCGAAGACGAAGGCGGAGCGGGCGGCGGACGCGGCGGCGCGGGAGCGGCAGCAGATGGCGCTCAGCGAGGCGGCGCCGATCCAGGACGAGCCGGTCACGATCGACGCCGAGATCGTCGATCCGCGGGACACCGACAAAACCCCTTAAGATCTTCATTGACGCAGGTCCGCTCGGGTGCGGATCGCATGCTCCCGCGCGGGCCGAGGCCGGCGATCTGGCCGCTGGCGCGTCCAAACCAATCGCCGCCCTCTTCACTGTCCGCGGCTGGTTCCGGAGATCAAACCCAGCTGGCCTCCAGCGCCCTATCCGGTTCCCGGGTAGGGCCACCAGGACCAGCCGGCCGCTCCGGGCTGGCCTCCAGGGCCCTATCTGGTTCTCGGGTAGGGCCAGCTGGGCCAGCTGGGTATTCCGGGCTGGCCTTCAGCGCCCTATCTCGTTGCCGGATAGGGCCGTCAGGGCCAGCCGGACACTCCTTGGCTGGTCGTCAGCGCCCTGGCGGACGCGAGATCGGGTCAAGCCGCTTGACGCACCTGGCATATGGGATGTCTTCACGGTCCGCGGGTGGTTCCGGAGGCCTGGCGTGGCGACCGCTGCACGGCTGCCGCGCTGAACCGCCGTGGGCGGTTGTCCTCGCACGGCTGCCACGGGACGACACCCGTCGGGCGTCGCTACGGCATCCGGCTGGGCGTTGCTACGGATGCCGCGTGCGCGGTTGCTACGGATGCCGCCTGCGCGGTTGCTACGGATGCCGCCTGCGCGGTGCTACGGACGCTGCCTGCGCGGTGCTACGGACGCTGCCTGCGCGGTGCTATGACGCCGGGCGGGCTCCGAGGAGCTGGACCGCTGTCGCGCCGAGCGCGGCGCCGGCCGCCAGCGCCGTGTCCGGCGGGTCGCCGGCCAGCCAGGACTTGAGCAGGCCGGCCGCGAAGGCGTCACCCGCGCCGGTCGGGTCCTTCACCGGCACCGGGACGGCCGGGGCGGACCACGACCCGCCGTCCCGGGTCGCCCAGACGGCTCCGCCGGCGCCCCGCTTCACCACGGCGTGCTGAACGAAATCGGTCAGACGGGCCGCCTGCGCCGCCGGACTTCCGGGCCCGGCCAGCACGTCGGCCTCATCGGCGTTGCACAGCAACAGGTCGGCACCGCGTACCCAAGCAAGGAAGGCCTCGGGCCCGGCGGCGCGCAACGGGGCGGCGGACGCCGCGTCGACGCTCACCGTGAGTCCGTGGTCCCGCGCCGCGGCCAGGGCCGCCAGGCCCGCCGGACGCGACCCGGCGTGCAGCAGCGGGTAGCCGGAGAGGTGCAGGTGGGCGCCCGGGACGCCGGCGATCGCCGCGGTCACGTGCGCCGGGTCGAGCAGCAGGCAGGCGCCCCGATCGGTGATCATCGTGCGCTCGCCGGCGCCGGTCAGCACCACCACGCTGCCGGTGGCCGCGCCCGCGCGCACCTGGATCGCGTCGCGCACCCCGGCCGTCGCCAGCTCGGCCACCCGGTCCCGGCCGGCCCGGTCGTCGCCGACCGCCGCGACCAGGGTGACCGGCTGCCCGGCCGAGGCCAGCCAGGCAGCCGTGTTGGCCGCCTGGCCGCCGCCGGCGACGCGGATGGCCGCCGCGGTGTCCGAACCCGGCTGGATCGGCCCGTCGTGTTCCACCAGCACGTCGGTCACCAGATCCCCGACGACGATCACCCGGGTCATCTCAGGCCGGCGCCGCGAACCCGACCGGCGCGGCCGTCCCGCTGTTCTCCGCCACCGCGATCCGGGCGGCCAGGGCGGCGTTGCGCAGGATGATCCGGACGTTGGTGGCCAGGCTCTGCCCCTGCGTGCTGGCGTGGAAGTGCGCCAGCAGGAACGGGGTGACCGCCTTGCCGGTGACGCCCTCCTCGGCGAGCAGCGCCAGCCCCGAGGCCAGCGTGCGGTCGTGCAGCTCCGGGTCCAGCTGCTCGTCGGCCGGCAGCGGGTTGGCCAGCACCAGCGCGCCCTCGCTGACCTCCTGGTCGCGCCGGGCCCGGATGAAGTCGGCCACCTGCTCCGGCGAGTCGAGCTGCCAGTCCACGTCGAAGCCGCCGTCGGTGATGAAGAACCCCGGGAAGCGCCGGGTGCCGTAACCGGCCACCGAGACGCCGAGCGTCTCCAGCCGCTCCAGGGTGGCGCCCACGTCGAGGATCGACTTGACCCCGGCGCAGACCACCACGATCGGGGTGCGGGCCAGCGCGGTCAGGTCGGCCGACTCGTCGAACGTTAGGTTCGCCTCCCGGTGCACCCCGCCCAGGCCGCCAGTGGCGAACACGCCGATCCCGGCCGCGGCGGCGACCGCGCTGGTCGCGGCGACCGTGGTGGCGCCGTCCGCCCGCTTGGCCGCGGCGATGGCCAGGTCGCGGACCGAGAGCTTGGCCACGTCCCCGGCGAGCGCCAGGTGCTCGATCTGGGCGTCGTCGAGGCCGGCGATCAGTTCCCCGCCGATCATGCCGATCGTGGCGGGCACGGCGCCGTTGTCCCGGACGGTCTGCTCGATCTCCCGGGCCACCCGCAGGTTGTCCGGGTGCGGCAGCCCGTGCGAGATGATGGTGCTCTCCAGGGCCACCACCGGCCGGCCGTCACGGCGCGCACGGGTCACGTGGTCACCGAAGCGAATAGCGAAGTCAGTCACGCCCGCTACCGTACGGGGCTGGGCTGCTGGTCGGTCGTTGGACCGACCAGGCGTGAGGTGCAAGACTTGTCGGCTGGAGCTTTCCCTCCATCGACTTAGTGATCTTCGAAGGGCAGATACCTGTGAGCACCCAGATCCTCGAGCGTCCGGAGACCAAGGACGCCGACACCGGTCCGGAGATGTTCCACTACGTGCGCAAGGAGAAGATCGCGGAGAGTGCCGTGATGGGCACCCACGTGATCGCGCTGTGCGGGGAGACGTTCCCGGTCACCAAGTCGCCGAAGCCGGGTTCTCCGGTGTGTCCGGCGTGCAAGGAGATCTACGAGGCCATGAAGGCCTGACCGGCCGCCCTCGGGCATCCCGCGTGACCCGGCGCCCTCATCGGCCGCCGGGGTGCTGCCGGTCGGCCCGGCCCCGGCATCGCCGCGGTGAGGCGATTCTTGTCACCTTTCGGCGGCGGCCGCGCGCCGCCGGTCTGCTTCCGCTGGTCACGGCCGCGTCGCCGCGGATCGCCGGTGTGCCCGGCGCCGTGCCGTAACCCCCGGATCGACCGGGGCCGCGGCTATGCTGATACCTCGCCTCCGCGACCTACGCCGCGGGGGTTTTTCCGTGGATGAAGGGATCACCGGAGCTTGAGCCCGTCTGCGCCGAACCTGGAGATCTTCCCGCCCCTGCGGGCATGGCAGCGCAAGGCGATGGTGGAGTACCTTCGCCGCCGTTCCGAGGACTTCATGGCCGTGGCGACGCCCGGCGCCGGCAAGACCACGTTCGCGCTGCGGCTCGCCGCCGAGATGCTGAACGACGGCACGGTGGACGCGGTGACCGTGGTCTGCCCGACCGAGCACCTCAAGACCCAGTGGGCACAGGCGGCGGCCCGGGTCGGCATCCAGCTCGACCACAGGTTCCGCAACTCGGAGATCCACTCGTCGCGGGACTTCCACGGGGCGGTCGTGACGTACGCCCAGGTCGGCATGGCCCCCCAGGTGCACAAGCGGCGCACCATCACCAGGCGCACCATGGTCATCCTGGATGAGATCCACCACGCCGGCGACTCGCGGAGCTGGGGCGACGGGGTCAAGGACGCGTTCGAGCCGGCCGAGCGGCGGCTGCTGCTGACCGGGACCCCGTTCCGCTCCGACGAGAACCCGATCCCCTTCGTGCAGTACGAGCGGGGCATGGACGGCATCCAGCGCTCCAAGGCCGACTCGGTCTACGGGTACGCGGACGCGCTGCGGGACCGGGTCGTGCGGCCGGTCATGTTCATGGCGTACTCGGGCGAGACCCGGTGGCGGACGAACGCCGGTGACGAGCTGGCCGCCCGGCTCGGCGAGCCGATGACCAAGGACCTGATCGCGCAGGCGTGGCGTACCGCCCTGGACCACCGGGGCGAGTGGATGCCGCAGGTGATGACGGCCGCCCACAACCGGCTGCTGCGGGTGCGGGAGGGGATGCCGGACGCCGGTGGGCTGGTCATCGCGAGTGACCAGACGGCGGCTCGGGCGTACGCGAAACTGCTGCACGACCTCACCGGCGAGGCGCCCACCGTGGTCCTCTCCGACGACGACGGCGCCTCCGGCCGGATCGCCGAGTTCGCCGCCTCGGACAAGCACTGGATGGTCGCCGTCCGGATGGTGTCCGAGGGCGTCGACATCCCCCGCCTGGCCGTCGGCGTCTACGCCACCAGCGCGTCCACCCCGCTCTACTTCGCCCAGGCGATCGGGCGCTTCGTGCGGTCCCGGCAGCCCGGCGAGACCGCCACCGTCTTCCTGCCCAGCGTGCCGCACCTGCTCGGGCTGGCCAGCGAGATGGAGGCGGAGCGCAACCACGTCCTCGGCGCGCCCAAGGAGAAGGACGGCCTCGACGACGAGCTGCTGGAGCGGGCGCAGAAGTCCGAGGACGCGATCGGCGACCTGGAGAAACAGTTCGAGGCGCTGTCCGCGACCGCCGAGCTGCAAGAGGTCATCTACGACGGTGCGTCGTTCGGCATGCCGGCCCGGACCGGCACCGCCGAGGAGGCCGATTACCTCGGCCTGCCCGGCCTGCTCACCCCGGACGAGGTCACCATGCTGCTGAACAAGCGGCAGACCGAGCAGCTCGCCGTGCAGAAGAAGCTGGAGCAGGAGGCGGCCCGGAACGCGCCGGAGCCGCCGCCGCGCGAGCCGGTCGTGCAGATGAGCGCGGGGGAGCGGCGGGCCACCCTGCGCCGCCAGCTGAACACCCTGGTCGCGGCGCATCACCACCGGACCAACCTGCCGCATGGAAAGATTCACGCCGAGTTGCGCCGGCTGTGTGGCGGGCCGCCCAGCGCGCAGGCCACCATCGAACAGCTCGAGGAGCGGATCGCCACCATCCAGACGTTCTGAGTCCGCTGGTTTCCTCTGCTCGTCGCGCCGGCGGCCGATCAGTGCCACCGGAGGGGTGGTTATGCGGGAGAACACACTGCACGCCGTGCGCCTGCTGGAGCGGGCGCAGACCGGCGACGCGGTCGCCGTGCTGGCCGAGGCGGAAGCGGTTCTCCGGGCGGCCACCGGCGAACTCGCCGACGGGCCGGCCTGCATGCACTTCGTCCGGATGGTGGCGTACATCGCCCAGGCCGACCCGCGGGCCGCGATCGAGGCGGCCGGGCCGATGCTGTGCGCCGCCGAGCGGGAGGGCAGCCGGGGCTGGCAGGCCGCCGCCCTGGCCAGCCGGGCCTGGCAGCGGCTCCGGCTGACCGCTCCGGGCGGGAGCGCCGGCGAGCCGGCCGCCGACTACGACGCCGACGAGGTGCTGCGCGACCTGGTCGCCGCCGAGATGCTGGCCGAGGGTGAGCCGGACCCGGTGGCCGCGGTCAACTCCCGGGTCGCGGTCGCCATCGGCTGGTACGAGCTGCGCCTGTACGAGCTGGTCGAGCCACAGTTCCAGAGCGCGTACGAGATGAGCAGCGCGGACGGCGAGCAGAACGGCAACCGTGCCATGTGGCTGCTCAACCTCGCCGAGATGCACCTGCGCTGGGCCCTGGAGCTCTACCAGATCCACCGGGTCACCGAGGCGGAGGGCCACAGCGCCGAGGCCGAGCGGTACGCCACCCGGGCCGCCGCCGAGGTCTCCGGCGACGACGCGGCCAGCTGGCGGGAGAACGCGCTGCTGTACGCCGCCTGCTCGCGCGCCGACCGGCACGACCCGGCCGGCGCCGCGGCGGACATCGCGCGTTACCTCCAGCGGCTGCGTGACCGTGGCTTCCCCTCCGACACGCTGGCCATCAGCCGGCCGTTCCAGGCGGTGGCGCTGCTCCGTTCCGGCCGTCCCGCCGAGGCCCTGGAGGTGATGGCCGAGGCGGCCGCCGAGCTCCAGCCGGACGCGGACTGGCTGGTGGTGGCGAGCACCCACCGCACCCGGGCGGTCCTGATGGCCCACCTCGGTTCCGCGGACGCCGAGGCCACCCTGGCCTACGGCGACAGCCTGGCCGCCGCCCTGTGGCGCCAGCGGCTGAGCACCCTGCACGCCGCCCGCACCCGGTACGACCTGGAGCAGTTGCGGGCCAGGCACGAGCAGGTGGCCCGGGCGGCCGAGGTCGACCCGCTGACCGGGATCCCCAACCGGCGGGCCTTCGACAGCGCGGTGCAGTCGGCCCAGAGCCGGCCGGGGAACGTCGCGGTGCTGCTGGTGGACACCGACAAATTCAAGGTGATCAACGACACTCGGGGACATGCGGCCGGGGACGAGGCGCTGCGGGCGATCGCGGCGGCGCTGGCGGCCCAGGTGGGCGCCGGTGATCTGGTGGCGCGGCTCGGCGGGGACGAGTTCGCCGCCCTGCTGACCGGGCCGGCGGCGGCGCCGTCCGAGGCCGCCGCGGTGGCGGCCCGGATGGTCCTCGCGGTCCGCGAGATCCCGGACTGCATCGCCACGGTCAGCATCGGCGTCGCGGTGGGCCCGGCAGCGGCCCTGAGCGACTCCGTGTGCCGCGCGGACGCGGCGATGTACCGCGCCAAGCGCCAGGGCGGCGACGCCGTCGAGACAGCCGCTGAGGCGGGTTTCCGGGCTGCCGCCTGACTCGCTGGTCCTGCCGTGACCGGCCATGGGGCTGCCGATCACGGCGCTGCCGCCGGTTGCAGTAGGTGGTTGGCCGGGGTTCGCGTGCCAGGCCATGGGGTTGCCGGTCGCGGTGGGTGCCGGCTCGGTGGTTCGGGCCGGTCATCGGTACCGGCAGGGGTTTTCGGTGACCACCCGCGGACAGTGAAGACATCCCACGTGCCGGGGGTGTCGAGTGGCTTGGCCCGATCCCGCGTCTGCCCAGGGCGCTGAGGCCCAGCCGAAAAGTGTCCAGCTGGCCCTGATGGCCCTATCCAGGACCGGGATAGGGCGCTGAGGCCCAGCCGGGAGAGTCCGGCTGACCCTGATGGCCCTATCCAGGACCGGGATAGGGCGCTGAGGACCAGCTGGGAGAGTTCGGCTGGCCCTGGTGGCCCTATCCAGGACCGGGATAGGGCGCTGAGGACCAGCTGGGAGAGTTCGGCTGGCCCTGGTGGCCCTATCCAGGACCGGGATAGGGCGCTGAGGACCAGCCGGGTTTTGATCTCCGGAACCACCCGCGGACAGTGAAGACATCTCTTGTGCCATGAGTGTCAAGCGGCTTGGCCCGATCCCACGTCTGCCCAGGGCGCTGAGGCCCAGCCGAAAAGTGTCCGGCTGGCCCTGATGGCCCTATCCAGGACCGGGATAGGGCGCTGAGGACCAGCCGGGAGAGTTCGGCTGGCCCCGGTGGCCCTATTCAAGAACGGGATAGGGCGCTGAGGACCAGCTGGGGTTTGATCTCCGGAACCAGCCGCGGACAGTGAAGGGGCCGGCGATCGTTCTGGACGCGCCAGCGGCCAGATCGCCGGGCCCGGCCCGCGCGGGAGCATGCGGTCCGTACCCGAGCGGACCTGCGTCAAGGAAGGTCTTGAACGCCGAATTTGATCTTGCGGGCCAGGCGTGGGCCGAACGGTCCTCGGGCCGGAGACGCCTGCCGTCGTCCGTGAGGCCCGGAAAATCAGCACGCGGAAGGGGCGCCCCGCAGGAGGCGCCCCTTTGTCACGCGTCTGTAGTTGGGGGACCGCTGTTCGCTGTTAGTTGCTGGAGTTCGACATCATGTTCGCGCCTCGCCAGGTGAACTCCGGATCGGCGGAGAACTGCACCGCGATCTTCACCAGGTCCTCGGCGTAACGGTTGGCGTGGTGGCCGCAGAAGACCAGATCGCCACCGCCCGCCAGTGTCAAACGGAGCTTCCCGGCTGCATTGCAGCGGTCGCACCGTTCATCGGCTGCTAGGCCGGCCAGGTTTCCCGCCGGCGGCGTGAGGGTCGGGGTCATCGCCTTCCTCCTCTGTTCGTCACCGATGAACATGTTCCTCGGCTACTGCTCACACATCGTGCAACACCCTGCGCCGTTGCAGCCTTCCCAGAGTGCCCCGGGGGGACCGAGGTCACACCGGTTCCGACTAGTGTGCCGTGATCCCAGGGTGCCACGTCAACGATCACTTCTGCACAACGGTCTGATCACCACCCGTTGATGTACGGGTGGTGACCAAACGGACACGCAATGTTGACTGAAAGTCTTAGTCCAGGTAGTCGCGCAGAACCTGGGACCGCGACGGGTGCCGCAGCTTCGACATCGTCTTGGACTCGATCTGGCGGATCCGCTCGCGGGTGACGCCGTAGACCTGCCCGATCTCGTCCAGCGTGCGCGGCTGGCCGTCGGTCAGGCCGAACCGGAGCCGGACCACGCCCGCCTCCCGCTCGGAGAGCGTCTGGAGGACCTGCTGGAGCTGGTCCTGGAGCAGCGAGAAGGAGACCGCGTCGACCGCGACGACCGCCTCGGAGTCCTCGATGAAGTCACCGAGCTGGCTGTCGCCCTCGTCGCCGATCGTCTGGTCCAGCGAGATGGGCTCACGCGCGTACTGCTGGATCTCCAGCACCTTCTCCGGCGTGATGTCCATTTCCTTGGCCAGCTCCTCCGGGGTGGGCTCGCGGCCCAGGTCCTGGAGCAGCTCGCGCTGGATGCGGCCGAGCTTGTTGATGACCTCGACCATGTGCACCGGGATGCGGATGGTGCGGGCCTGGTCGGCCATGGCGCGGGTGATCGCCTGGCGGATCCACCACGTCGCGTAGGTCGAGAACTTGTAGCCCTTGGTGTAGTCGAACTTCTCGACCGCGCGGATCAGGCCGAGGTTGCCCTCCTGGATCAGGTCCAGGAACGCCATGCCGCGACCGGTGTAGCGCTTGGCCAGCGAGACCACGAGCCGCAGGTTCGCCTCGAGCAGGTGGTTCTTAGCCCGCTCGCCGTCCCGGTTGATCCACTTGAGGTCACGCTCGAAGTTGCGCTCGAGCGTCTCCTCGCCCTCCTCGGCGGCCCGCAGGCGCTCCGCGGCGTAGAGGCCGGCCTCGATCCGCTTGGCGAGCTCGACCTCCTGCTCCGCGTTGAGCAGCGGGACCTTGCCGATCTGCTTGAGGTAGGCCCGGACGGAGTCGGCCGAAGCGGTCAGCTCGGCGTCACGACGCGCCTGCTTGAGAGCCTCGGACTCCTCGTCGTCCCACTCGAAGTCGCCGTCGGTGGCGGAGCTGGCGGCGTCGGTCGCGGCGGCCGCGACCATCGCCGCGGGCTCCTCGACCACCACGTCCTCGATCTCGGCGGCGAGCTCCTCGGGGTCGATCTCCTCGCCCTCGGGACCCTCCTCACCGGGCTTCGCGGCCTTGGCGGGCGCGGCCTTGGCGGTGACCGCCTTCTTGGCCGGAGCGACCTTCTTGACGGCCGGGGCCGCCTTTTTCGCGACGGCGGCGGGGTCGGCGGCGGGCGCAGCCTGTTTCGGGGCGGGCGCGGCCTTCTTCACCGGAGCCGTCTTGGCGGTGGTCGCCTTCGACGCGGGGGTGGCGGAGCGGGCGGCGGCCACCTTGCGGCGGGTGCTGGCCGACCCGTCGACCACGACGGTGATGTTGGCGTCCACCAGGCCGCGCAGGATCTTCTTCGCCTGCGCCGGGTTGACGCCGGCGGACTCGAGCGTGTGCGCGACCTGGGCCGAAGTGAGCTGCCCGCCCGCACCCTGAGCATGGGTGACCAAGGCCTCGGTGATAGAGCGAACGTCGGCACCGTTCTGGTGGGCTTCTGTCACGAATGACCTTCCGGAGGCGATGAGTTTGGGCACGGCCGTGGTCCAGCGCAGCACGCGGGGGCGAGTCTCGCCGGAGTCGATTTTGGGAGCCCCCGGTTCACGGATGGTCCCGGTGTGAGCGTCCGTGAAGCGTGGGCAGGGGTGAATTGTAGCGCCGTCTCACGAGATCCTCCCCCCGCAGCACGCCGCCGGGGGCCGACGACCTCGTCGGAGACGCTCCGGGCGAGAATCGTATCGGCGGAAAGGACCCATACGTGAGCGAGATTTCTTCGGGCACGTCGCCCGGTGAGTTGCTGGCGATCGCCGTCCGGGTGGCCCGGGAGGCGGCGGCCACCGCGCGCCGGATGCGCGACGAGGCGATCGGTGACGTGCAGACCAAGAGCACCGACACGGACGTCGTCACCGCGGCGGACAAGGCGGTCGAGCGTCAGGTGGTGGAGGCGCTGCGGGCCGGGCGGCCGGGCGACGGGGTGCTCGGCGAGGAGTACGGCGACGCCGGCACCACCGAGCCGGGCGCGGTCCGCTGGATCCTCGACCCGATCGACGGCACCGTGAACTACCTGTACGGCCTGCCGCAGTACGCGGTCTCGCTGGCCGCCGAGGTGGACGGCGAGGTGCTGGCCGGCGTGGTGGTGAACGCGGCCACCGGCGACGAGTGGACCGCGACCCGCGGCGGCGGCGCGTGGCGGGCCGGCCGGCGGCTGGCCTGCTCCACCGAGACCGTGCTGGGCCAGGCGCTGATCGGCACCGGGTTCGGTTACGACCCGCGCCGCCGGGCGCACCAGGGCCGGGTGTTCGCCGAGTTGATCACCCGGGTGCGTGACGTCCGGCGCTTCGGCGCGGCGTCCCTCGACCTGTGCCTGGCCGCCGAGGGCAAGCTGGACGCGTTCTTCGAGAAAGGTCTCAACCCGTGGGATCACGCGGCCGGCGGCCTGATCGCCGCCGAGGCCGGGATGGTGGTCGCCGGGCTGAACGGCGCGCCGGCGGGATCGGAGATGGTGCTCCTGGCCCCGCCCGCGCTCTTCCCGGTGCTGCACGACCTGCTGGTCGAGCTGGACGCCGCGGGCGGTGCCTAGGCGGGTGGTCAGCTGTCGGCGTCGGGCTTCTTGGTGACCGGCTTGACGCAGGCGCCCGGGGGCAGCTCCGGCTCGCCGATCTCGACCAGCGACTGGTTCACCTCGGTGGTGGTGGCGAGCTGCTGGAAGTTGTCCCCGATGACGATCTCGATGACCGCGCCCTTGCGCTTCTCGTTGTAGACCATCTTCGACTGGGCGAGGAAGTACGCCCGGACCAGCTGCGCCCGGCCCACGGCGTCCGGGCCGAACCGGATCTCGGCGACCCCGTCGAACTTGGTCTTGCTCTTCCCGGAGGGCTGTACGGTGAACCGGCGGTTCTTGAACTCCGTGGTCACCTGGTCCGCCAGGCCGGCTCGCTTGGTGCCGTTGAGCACCTTGAGGGTGACCTCGGCGGGATCGTCCGGCAACTGCACGTCGGCGAGCGGGGCGCCTTTGGGGCAGTTGGCACCGTTCGCGATGTCCGTCTGCTTGTCGCGGACCAGCGCGACGATGACGAACACGATCGCGGCCACGGCGAGCACGCCGACGACGACGAGCGCTCGGACGCGCGCAAAGCTCATGGGGTTGGCTCCAGGATCGAACGACCGGCCCCGGTGAGGTCGCCGGGCCTGTCGAGAGGTTAGCGTCTGTCCGCCAGGCGCGCGGAAACAGGGAATGCTTCCGGCGCGCCGACGATGATCCAGAGGTCGGGACCCCTACTTTGATGTCGCCTCAGTCACATCGGGAACAATGTGCCGCCAGTGGGCGTACAACTCTGCCGCGACAGCGGTAAGGTTCCGCGCTCGCCGGGCCCTTACTCGGTGTCCGAACGAGTGTCAGAAATCGTCTGGCGGAACCGGGAACCGAAACCACGTCATCGGCGTTACTAACGCCAAGTGACACATCGATACAGGAGAGTGAAAACCGATGGCCACCGACTACGACGCCCCGCGTCGCGATGAGGTCGACCTCGGCGAGGACAGCCTCGAGGAGCTCAAGTCCCGTCGTACCGACTCGCAGTCGGGATCTGTGGACGTCGACGAGGTCGAGGTGGCGGAGAGCTTCGAGCTGCCCGGCGCCGACCTCGCCGACGAGGAGCTGACCGTCAAGGTGCTGCCGATGCAGACCGACGAGTTCCGCTGCTCCCGCTGCTTCCTCGTGCACCACCGCAGCCAGCTGGCCGCGGAGCGGAACGGGGAGCTGATCTGCCGCGAGTGCGCCTGAGAGGGCGTGCTCGCGCGCAGCGCGTTTCACACATTCACGGGGTTTGACCCAGGGACGGAACCGGGCACTTGAGCCGGTGACGACGACGGGGAGGACGACGATGAGTCAACCGGACCGCGTACCCGACTCCGCGGTCTCCGGCGCCGACCCGCTGGAGACCCCGGCGCAGGCGCAGGCCGACGAGGAGCTGGGCCGCACCGTCGCGGCCCTCACCGGCGACGACCTGGAGCCGGCCGGCCGGCGACGGCTGCTCGGCCGCCTGGTCGGCGACGTGCGCCGCCGTGGGCTGAGCCAGGCCTTCAAACCGCGCGCCGCCCTGCGTTGGATGGCCGACGTGGTCGCCGACGTGGCTCCGCACGTCCCGGTGCGCAGCCGGGAGACGCTGCGCCGGCATTTCCCCGGCATGGACGACGACGCCCTCGCCGAGCGCCTGATCCGCAACGCCGCCCGGGCGACGGCCGGCGTGGGCGCGGCCGGCGGCGGCATCGCGTCGATCGAGTGGGCCGCGGCGCCCACCCTGCTCTCCGCGCCGGTGCTGCTCTCCGCCGAGACGATCACCGTGGTGGCGATCGAGTTGAAGCTGATCGGCGAGCTGCACGAGCTGTACGGCGACACGATCGCCGGCAACGGCACCGAGCGCGCGTTCACCCTGATCCAGTCCTGGGCCGGCCAGCGCGGGGTCAACCCGATGCTGCCCGGGGTCGCCGCGGCCAGCGTGCTGAGCACGGCCACCCGGCGCGACCTCCAGAAGCGGCTGCTGCACCGGTTCGGGCGCAACCTCACCTCGTTCGGCCCGATGCTGACCGGCGCCGCGGTCGCCAGTTATCTGAACCGGCGGGCCACCATCGCGGTCGGCGAGCGCGTGCGGGACGACCTCAAGAAGCAGATGCTGAAGAGTCCGAAGCGGCGCGAGCTCGACGACTGACCGCCAGCAGGGTGGTGGCCAGCTCGACCGGCCGCCGGGTGCTGACCACCCAGTACGGCGTCGGGTCGGCCGGGTCGTCGAGCAGCACCTGCACGGCGCCGCCGATCCACGGGCGCTGCACCACGAAGGCCGTGGGGTGCGCGCCGACGCCGAGCGCCTCCCGCTTGCCCGCCGCGTCCAGGGCCACCACGTCGGCGATGAACTCGACCGGCAGCCGGGCGTCGTCGACCAGGAACTCGCCGTCGCGCACCGCGACCCGCAGCCGGCCCAGCGGGAGCAGCAGCAGGATCGAGAGCGGGAGCAGCACCGAATAGGGCAACCAGGCGGGGAGCTCGGGGAATCCCAGGGTCAGCTCGGTGGCCACGATCGCGCCGACCAGCAGTGTGGTGGGCCAGGCCCACCAGGGCAGGCCGAGACGCTCCTGATGGGCCTCGGTGGTGCGGGCCGGGGGCTGGGGTGTCACCCTCGAAGGGTACGGCGCGCCTCCGATGCGGGGCACGGCAGGATGGCAGGGTAGGCACCGCCCGGGGCCGTACTCCAGTGAAGGAATCTTCCGTTGAGCGACGTAGTCATCCAGGTTCGCCTGATCGACCCGGACCTGCCGCTGCCGGCCTACGCGCACCCCGGTGACGCCGGCGCCGACCTGGTCGCGGCCGAGGAGGCGGAGATCGCCCCGGGTGCGCGGGTCAAGGTCCGGACCGGCATCGCGGTCGCCATCCCGGACGGCTTCGTGGGGCTGGTCCACCCGCGTTCCGGGCTGGCCGCTCGCCTCGGGGTGACGGTGCTCAACGCGCCCGGTACGGTCGACGCCGGTTACCGCGGTGAGATTCTCGTCAATCTGATCAATCATGACCCGGCGCAGACCGTGAAGATCTCGCGCGGCGACCGCATCGCCCAGCTCGTCGTCCAGCGGGTGGAGCGAGCGGTGTTCCACCTGGTGGACACCCTCGACGACACCTCGCGGGGCGCCGGCGGGCACGGTTCGACCGGTGGCTTTGGTGAAGGAAAGGCTGGCAGTGATGTTCTCCCGTAAGCGCGAGGGCGCCAAGCACGTACGCGCGGCCGACGCGCCGCCCTCGAAGGCGCTCGCCAAGAGCCTGGCGGCCGACGGTGAGGCCCCGGCGCCCGAGTTCGGCCCCTGGGACCTCCGGCACGCCCCGTCCGACGTGCAGCGGCTCGACCTGGGCAGCCTCCAGATCCCGGCGATCGAGGGCGTCGAGGTGCGGGTGCAGGCCAACCCGGACGGTGGCGTCGAGCAGGTCGTCCTGGTGGACGGCGAGAGCGCGCTCCAGCTCGGGGTGTTCGCGGCGCCGAAGACCGAGGGCATCTGGGACGAGGTGCGCGAGGAGATCGCCACCGCGATGACCGCCGACGGCGTCCAGGCCCGTGAGCTCACCGGCCGGTACGGCACCGAGCTGCTGGCCCGGGTGAACACCCCGGAGGGCCCGGCCGACGTGCGCTTCGTCGGCGTGGACGGCCCGCGCTGGATGGTCCGGGCGCTGTTCCAGGGCGCCGCGGCCGCCGACGCGGCCCGCGAGGGCGTGCTGGGCGTTGCCCTGGAGGGTCTGGTCGTGGTCCGGGACAACGAGCCGCGGCCGGTCCGCGAGCCGCTCCCGCTGCGGTTGCCGCGCGAGATGGCCGAGCAGGGCCCCGGGCAGGAAGTTTGAGACCGGATAGGGTTACCGTGAAATCATGACCACGGAGGAGCGGACCGGCCTGCGCCGGTTCCTGGACCGGCTGACCGCGACCGACTCCGAGCTCGATGCTCGGGAGTTGCAGCGGGACTCGGCGAAATGTGGCGCGATGCCCGCCGGCCAGTGCCGGCGGGGTCAGGTCGTTTCGGTGTCCGGACGACTGCGGACCGTGGCGTACACTCCACGGACCAACCTGCCCACCCTGGAGGCCGACCTCTGGGACGGCAGCGACGTGGTGACGCTGGTCTTCCTGGGCCGCCGGTCGATCGCCGGCATCGAGCCCGGGCGCCAGCTGACCGCGCGCGGCCGGATCGCGATCCGGGACGACCGCAAGGTCATCTACAACCCGTTCTACGAGCTGGAGGCGCCCCGGTGACACCCGGCAACGAGCCGCGCCACGTGGCGCACGAAAGCGTGGAGGAGCGGCTCGCCGAGGACATCGTCGAGGAGCTCGACCTGCACCCGGTGCCGCCGGAGCAGGACGAGGAGGAGCCGCTCCCACCGCTCAGCGAGCAGATCGCCGAGCAGCTCGGCGGGGTGCGGGGCCTGATCGAGTCGAGCATCCCGGTGCTCGCCTTCGTGCTGTTCAACGTGCTGCTGGGCGAGTCGGTGGCCGGCTTCGACAAGGAGACCGCCCTGCTCTGGGCGATCATCGGGTCGGTCGGCTCGGCGCTCGCCATCGGCGGCGTCCGGCTGGCTCGCAAGCAGCCGGTCCGGCACGCGGTCAACGGACTCTTCGGCATCGCCCTCGGGGCGTACTTCGCCTGGCGCAGCGGCGACGCGAAAAACTTCTACCTGCCCGGCATCCTGCTCACCTTCGGGCAGGCGGCGGTGCTGCTGCTCTCGGTGGTGTTCCGGAAACCGTTGATCGGTTACGCCTGGGGCATCATGGCCAACAAGGGCCGGCAGGACTGGTTCGGCAACGCGCGGCTGTTCCGCGCCTTCCAGTGGCTCACCCTGCTCTGGGTGGCCTCGCTGGCGGTGCGGGCCGGGATCCAGTTCTACCTGTGGCAGCTCGGCGAGGCGAACGCTCTGGGCATCGTCCGGATCCTGATCAGCTGGCCGATCTACGCCGCGACGTTCGCCTTCACCGCCTGGGCCATCCACCGGATCACCGCCGCCCAGCGGACCGATCCGGCGGACGCCTAAGCGGGGCCGAGCACCACCGCGCGGATCTGCTCCTCCACCTCGGCGGTGCACACGAAGATCAGCTCGTCGCCGGCCTCCAGCGGGTCGTCCGGGGTCGGCACCACCACGCGCTTGCCGCGCAGGATGGCGACCAGCGCGGCGTCCCGCGGCATCGGCACCGCCCGCAGCGGCTGACCCTCGTACGGCGCGTTCTTCGGCAGGGTGATCTCCACGAGGTTGGCCTCGCCCTGCCGGAACGTCATCAGCCGGACCAGGTCGCCGACCGTCACCGCCTCCTCGACCAGGGCGGCCATCAGGCGCGGCTTGCTGACCGAGACGTCGACGCCCCACTGCTCGGTGAACAGCCACTCGTTCTCCGCCCGGTTCACCCGGGCCACCACCCGGCCGACCGCGAACTCGGTCTTGGCCAGCAGCGAGACCACCAGGTTGGCCTTGTCGTCGCCGGTCGCCGCGACCACCACGTCGCAGGACGCGACGTCGGCCTCCTCCAGGCTGCTCAGCTCGCAGGCGTCGGCCAGGATCCACTGCGCCTCGGGCACCCGCTCCGGGCAGAGCTGGCGCGGCTGCCGCTCGATCAGCATGACCTCGTGCCCGTTGCCGATCAGTTCCTGAGCGATCGACCGGCCCACGTTGCCGGCTCCCGCGATGGCGATGCGCATGTCAGTGCCCTTCGTTTCCGGCGCGCCCGGCGATGTCCAGTACCTTGCCCACAGTCTCGTCGGTGACGAGCATGAACACCTGGTCGCCGTCCTGGAGCACGGTGGACGGCTGGGCCAGCGAGCCCATCCCGAAACGCATCAGGTACGCCACCCGGGCGCCGGTGCCCTCCTCCAGGCTCTTGACCGTGCGGCCCACCCAGTCCCGGTGCAGCGGCGCCTCGACGATGCTGACCACGCTGGTCGGGTCGCGGAAGACCTCGAAGCGCTCCTCGGGCGCCAGGTACCGGAACATCCGGTCGGCGGCCCAGCGGATGGTCGCCACGGTGGGGATGCCGAGCCGCTCGTACACCTGGGCGCGCTTGGCGTCGTAGATCCGGGCCACCACCCGGGAGACGCCGAAGGTCTCGCGGGCCAGCCGGGCCGAGATGATGTTCGAGTTGTCGCCGCTGGAGACCGCGGCGAACGCGTCGGCCCGCTCGATGCCGGCGGCCCGCAGCACGTCCCGGTCGAAGCCGATGCCGTTGACCGTGATCCCGCCGAAGTCCGAGCCCAGCCGACGGAACGCGTCGGCGTTCTGATCGATCACGGCGACCTGATGGCCCCGCGCGTCGAGGTTCTGTGCCAGCGTGGAACCGAGCCGGCCACACCCCATGATCACCACGTGCACGGCTACGTGCCCTCCCGAATCGCTACCGTCCTTGATGAGCCTGCCATGCCCCTCTGCCGCACTGTGTCCGGGGCGGGCAACGCTCGATCACGTCCGGTCGTACTCTTGGCACTCGTGGCAAGTACCACCTCCCTAGCCAAGCGGCTGCTTCTCGGCCGGCCGTTCCGTTCGGACAAGCTGCAACACACGCTGCTGCCGAAACGGATCGCCCTGCCGGTGTTCGCCAGCGACGCCCTGTCCAGCGTGGCTTACGCGCCGGACGAGATCCTGCTGACCCTCTCGATCGCCGGGGCCAGCGCCTTCGCGATCTCGCCCTGGGTGACGCTCGCGGTCGCGGTGGTGATGGTGACCGTGGTCGCCAGCTACCGGCAGAACGTGCACGCCTACCCGTCCGGCGGCGGTGACTACGAAGTGGCCACCGTCAACATCGGCCCCCGGGCCGGCCTCGGAGTGGCCAGCGCGCTGCTGGTCGACTACATCCTGACCGTCGCGGTGTCGATCTCCTCGGGGGTCAGCAACCTCGCCTCGGTGCTGCCCTGGGACTCGATCGGCGAGTACAAGGTCGAGATCGCGGTCGGGGCGGTGCTGCTGCTGACCGCGCTCAACCTGCGCGGGCTGCGGGAGTCCGGCACGGCGTTCGCGGTCCCGACGTACCTGTTCATCTTCGTCATGGTCGGGATGATCTTGACGGGTCTGTTCCGGGTCTTCGTCCTCGGCCAGGACCTGCTGGCGCCCAGCGCCGGGCTGACCATCACCGCCGAGGAGAGTCACCTCACCAGCTTCGCCTTCGTCTTCCTGCTGTTACGGACGTTCTCGTCCGGCTGTGCGGCGCTGACCGGCGTCGAGGCGATCTCCAACGGCGTGCCCGCGTTCAAGCCGCCGAAAAGCAAGAACGCCGCGACCACGCTGCTGCTGCTCGGCGCCATCGCGATCGTGATGCTGTTCGGCATCATCTCGCTGGCCCGGCTGACCCACCTCCAGTACGTCGAGGACCCGACCACCCAGATCCTCGCCGGCCCGCCGAACTACGAGCAGAAGACGGTGACGGCGCAGCTCGCCGAGACCGTCTTCGGCCACGGCTCCTGGCTGGTCGTGCTGGTCGGCGCGATCACCGCGCTGATCCTGTTCCTGGCCGCGAACACCGCGTTCAACGGGTTCCCGGTGCTCGGCTCGATCCTGGCCCAGGACCGGTATCTGCCCCGCCAGTTCCACACCCGGGGCGACCGGCTGGCGTTCAGCAACGGCATCGTCTTCCTGGCCGCCGCCGCGATCGTGCTGATCGTCGCGTTCCAGGCGGAGACCACCCGGCTGATCCAGCTCTACATCGTCGGCGTGTTCGTCTCGTTCACGCTCTCCCAGGGCGGCATGATCCGGCACTGGAACAGGCTGCTGAAGGTCCAGCGAGATCCGGAACGCCGGCGCCGGATGATCCGCTCCCGGGCGATCAACGCGTTCGGCATGGGCCTGACCGGCGCCGTGCTGATCGTCGTGCTGATCACCAAGTTCCTGCTCGGCGCGTGGATCGCCATCGCCGCGATGATCGTGATCTACGGGTTGATGCTGGCCATCCACAAGCACTACACCCGGGTCGCCGAGGAGTTGCTGCCCACCGAGGAGCGCCCGGTGCTGCCGTCGCGCAACCACGCGGTGGTGCTGGTCAGCAAGGTGCACATGCCGACGCTGCGGGCGGTCGCCTACGCGCAGGCGACCCGGCCGGACACGATCACGGCGGTGACGGTCAACGTCGACGACAAGGACACCCGCAACATCCAGGCCGAGTGGGAGCGCCGGGAGCTGCCGGTCCCGCTGACCGTGGTGGACTCGCCGTACCGGGAGATCACCAAGCCGATCATCGACTTCGTCAAGAGCGTGCGCCGCGCCTCGCCCCGCGACGTGGTCACCGTCTTCGTCCCGGAGTACGTCGTCGGCCGCTGGTGGGAGAACCTGCTGCACAACCAGAGCGCGCTGCGGATCAAGGGGCGGCTGCTCTTCGAACCCGGGGTGATGGTGACCAGCGTGCCCTGGCAGCTGCGCTCCAGCCAGGACCGCGACCTGGAGCGGCTGGACCGTGGCCTGAGCCGGGCGCCGGCGCGTGGCCCGCGCTTCCACCCCACGGAGCCGACGTCCGATGCTGATCAGCCGGTGGAGGAGAAGTCTTGACCGCCCCCGAGGATGACCTCGTCGAAGGGGACCGGATCGAGCTCACCGTCGGCGCGCCGGCGCACGGCGGGCACTGCGTGGCCCGGTTCGGCGGCCCGCACGGCCGGGTGGTCTTCGTCCGGCACGCCCTGCCCGGCGAACGCGTCACCGCGGAGATCACCGAGCGGCACCGGGGATACCTGCGGGCCGACGCCGTGGAGATCCACGAGGCGTCGCCCGACCGGGTCACGGCGCCCTGCCGCTTCGCCCACCCGGGCGGCTGCGGCGGCTGCGACCTGCAACATGTCGCGGCCGACGCGCAACTGCGGTGGAAGACGGAGGTGGTCCGGGAACAGCTCGGCCGCCTGGCCGGACTGACCCCCGAAGATCAAGACCGGCTTTCGGTACGCGTGGAGCCGCTCGCCGAGGGCGACGCCGGCCTGCTCGGCTGGCGCACCCGGGTCCGGTACGCGATCGACGCGGCCGGCCGCCCGGGCCTGCTCCAGCACCGCTCGCACCAGGTCGTCCCGATCGACCGCTGCCTGATCGCCCACCCGGCGATCCAGGAGCTCGACCTGCTCCGGCACCCCTGGCCGGAGAGCAACGCCGTGCAGGCGGTCGCCTCCACCGGCGGCGACGTCGCCGTCCTGGACCGTCCCGCCGGAACGTCCGGAACGGCCACCGACGACCCCACCGAGGACCTGGGCGGCGCCGGCCTGATCCGCCGCTCCGGTCCGGAAAAGATCACTGAGGCCGTCGGTGGGCGATCCTGGGAGATCGCGCCGGAGGGCTTCTGGCAGGTGCACCCGGCGGCCGCCGCGACGCTGACCGAGGCGGTGCTGGCGATGCTGCGCCCCGAGCCGGGTGAGGTCGCCTGGGACCTGTACGGCGGCGCGGGCCTGTTCGCCGCCGCCGTCGCCGAGCGCACCGGCGCCCGGACGACGATCGTCGAGTCGTCCCCGCTCGGCGTCGCCGCGGCCCGCGCCGACCTGGCCGGCCTGCCGCAGGTCGAGGTGGTCGCGGCGAAGGTCGAGACGGCGCTGAGCCGCCGCCGGATCACCGGGCCGGTGGACCTGGTGGTGCTGGACCCGCCCCGCGCCGGCGCCGGCGCCAGGGTGGTCCGGGACATCGTGGCGGCCGGCCCGCGCGCGGTCGCCTACGTGGCCTGCGATCCGGCGGCCCTGGCCCGGGACGTGAAGACGTTCCGCTCGCTGGGGTGGGAGCTGGCCGAGCTGCGAGCCTTCGACTGCTTCCCGATGACCCAGCACGTGGAGTGCGTAGCCCTGCTCCTGCCCGCCTGACCACCCACGCCCCGCTCCCTAGTCGCCCGGACCTGCGGCCCCACCGGATCAAGGATCGACGGCTTCACCGGCCGCGAATACGACGGCGGCCTCATCCGTGGCCAACGCCCGCCGCACCGTGTTCCGCCCGACCCCGAGCCTGCGGACGATCGCCTTGATCGGCATCCCCTCAGCCCGATGCAAACCGGCGCATCTTCGCCCAGCTCCTCCGCGCTCAACACCCTCCCGATCTTGGAAGGGGTCCAGATCCACCCGCCGCCTGGGGGGATCGGTTTAGCGCGTCGCCCGAAATGGGTGCTGGCCAGGACGGTGTTCCTTTCCGGCGGGCCGTAGTGCGCCCTAGTTGCCCCGGTTGGTGCGCGGAGCAGTCATTCCGGGGCAGGATCAGGGGCTGCCGAGGTGCCGGACCGATCGAGCTGGTGCTCACGGCCCTATCCCGAGCCCCGTTAGGGCCACCATGGCCAGCTGGGGTTGTTCGGCTGGTGCTTATGGCCCTATCCCGAGCCTGGATAGGGCCACCACGGCCAGCTGGGGGTGTTCGGCTGGTGCTCGGGGCAGGGGCATGAGCATCAGCTTGGGTGGGGCGGTTGCCTGGGTACGGGAGCGGCGGGCGTACGAATGGGTTGGACGGGCCGTAGCCGAGCGGGCACGGGCGGGCTCCGGGCGTACCGGAAATGGGGCTCGGGGATGGGCGGCCCGGCGCCGGCAGGATGGTTTTCCTGCCGGTGGCGCCGGGCGTGGCCGTTACGGGTTGGCGCGCTCGGCGGCGGCGACGGCGTTGCGGAAGAGCATGGCCACCGTGGTGGGGCCGACGCCGCCGACGCGCGGGGTGATGGCGCCGGCGACCTCGGCGCAGGACTCGTCGACGTCTGGGAGGAGGCGGCGGCCCTCGTAGCGGACGCCGGCGCCGATGACGGTGGCGCCGGGCTTGACGTGTTCCGGCTGGATGATGTGCGGGACGCCGACGGCGGCGATCAGGATCTCGGCGCGCTTGGTGTAGCGCGGCCAGTCCTTGACGCCGGTGTGCACCACGGTGACGGCGGCGTTCGCGGTCGGGCGCTTCTGCGCGAGCAGCATCGCGAGCGGGCGGCCCAGGGTGGCGCCGCGACCGAGAATGACCACCTCGCGGCCGGCCACCTCGATGCCGTGGTGGGCCAGCAGCGCCTCGATGCCGGCCGGGGTGCAGGGCAGCGGGCCGGGCAGGCCGACCGCGAGCCGGCCCATGTTGAGCGGGTGCATCCCGTCGACGTCCTTGTCCGGGTCGAGGGTCTGCAGGGCGGCGTCGTAGTCCAGGTGGGCCGGGATCGGGTACTGGATCAGGACGCCGTGCACCGACTTGTCGTCGTTGAACTCGGCGATCACCTTGAGCAGGTCGGCCTGGCCGACGTCGCCGGACAGGTGCCGGTGCGGGGACTCGAAGCCGAGCTCGGCGGCCTGCTTCTGCTTGATCCGGATGTAGCCGGCGCTGGCGTCGTCGTCGCCGACCAGGATGGTGGCCAGGCTCGGCTGGATGCCGCGCTCCTTGAGCTTGCCGACCCGGTCGCGGACGTCGGCCAGGACGGCCTCGGCGACGGGCGCTCCGGGCAGGAGGCGGGCGCCGGTGGTTTCGGTGGTCATGCTGTCTGCTCCTCGGCCGGGGAGCCCAGGCGGACGACTCCCGTGACGAGCTCCCCGATGGTTTCGACCATCCTCGTGCCGCCAGTCGCTGCTTGCCCTCCAGAATGCCTGACGGATGAGGCGTGCCCGTCGGCGGGGGCGGTTTCGGACGAAGAGCCGGATCAAGTTCAAGATCTTCATTGACGCGCGTCCGCCGGGGTGCGGACCGCATGCTCCCGCGCGGGCCGAGGGCGGCGATCTGGCCGCTGGCGCGTCCAGGGCGATCGCCGCCCTCTTCACTGTCCGCGGGTGGTTCCGGAGATCAAGACCCGATGAGGCGCATCGCATCGTGGTCTCGGTTGTCCACAGCCGCGGGTTTTCCACAGCCGGGGGAGCGGGGTGCGCGGATTTTCGGCAGTCTGGTTCGTGGGTGGTCTGCCCCCGGATGGGGCGGGGAATGCCTCGGGGCTCATGCGGAATCCGGGCGGGGTGCCGGGTGGGCTTCGGCGGGTTCGGGGGAGTGGGCGTCGTGGGGGTCGTCGTCGAAGCTGGACTCGTCGAACGGTGCCGCGCCGGAGAGGACCAGGCCGGCCTGTTCGCGGTCGATCTCGTGGGTCCACGTGCCGATCAGGACCGTGGCGACGGCGTTGCCGGCAAAGTTGGTCAGGGCGCGGGCCTCGGACATCAGGCGGTCGATGCCGACGATCATGCCGACGCCGGGCACCAGGTCGGGGCGGTGGCTCTGCAGCCCGCCGGCCAGCGTGGCCAGCCCGGCGCCGGTGACCCCGGCCGCGCCCTTGGACGCGATGATCATGAAGAGCAGCAGGCCGATCTGCTGGCCGACGGAGAGCGGCTGGTCCATGGCGTCCGCGATGAACAGCGACGCCATGGTCAGGTAGATCGCCGTGCCGTCGAGGTTGAACGAGTAACCGGTGGGCACCACGATGCCGACGACCGGTTTTCTCACGCCCAGGTGACCCATCTTGGCGATCAGCCGGGGGAGGGCCGACTCGGACGACGAGGTGGAGAGGATCAGCAGGAACTCCCGGGCCAGATACCGGAAGAGCCGGAAGATCGACATCCCGGCGGCCAGCCGGAGCAGCAGGCCGAGCACCACGAAGATGAAGAGCACGCAGGTGGTGTAGAAGCCGAGCATGATGCCGGCCAGGCTCTTCAGCGCGTCGAATCCGGTGGCGCCGACCAGCGCCGCCATCGCACCGAACGCGCCGATCGGGGCCAGCCACATGATCATCATGAGGATCTTGAAGACGATCCGCTGGAGCAGGCCGATCGCCCGGATCACCGGTTCGCCCCGATCGCCCAGCGACTGGACGGCGAACCCGACCAGCAGCGCCACCAGCAGGGTCTGCAACACCTGGGTGCTGGTCAGCGCGGAGAACAGGGTGTCCGGGATGATCCCGAGCACGAAGTCGACGCCGCCCTCGGCCTGCTTGCTGACCTGGGCCGCGCCGGTCTTCGCGAGTTCGTCGCTCAGGTGCAGTCCGGAGCCGGGGTGCAGCAGGTTGCCGACGACCAGGCCGATCGCCAGCGCCACCGTCGACATGATCAGGAAGTAGACGAGGGCGAGCCCGCCGACCCGGCCGACCTGGGCGGCGCGCCGGACCGAGCCGACGCCGAGCACCAGAGTGCAGAAGATCACCGGGGCGATCATCATCTTGATCAGGTCGACGAATCCGGTGCCCAGGGGCTTCAGCTTGACCGCGAAGTCCGGGAAGACGAAGCCCACGGTGATCCCGAGGATCATCGCGAGCAGCACGGCGAGGTAGAGGAAGTGGCTGCGGTCGCGGCGTCGCGGCGCCTCGGCATCGACGGACATGCGCCGTTCTTACCCAAACCTGTGAAGCGAATCACATGGTTTCACCGGAAGGGCGGAATGTGGAGGAGCTGTGGAGGAATCCGGGTTGACCGTTCGCTCCAGGTCGCCTACACGCGGTGTCCCGATAGACTCGTCGCCTATGAGCGACTCCCCCTCGACCCCGGCCGGCCTGCTGGCGAGCGTCACCGACCCCGGTGCCCTCAAGCGACTGACCGCGGAGCAGCTGACCCTGCTCGCGGCCGAGATCCGTGACTTCCTGGTGGCCAAGGTGTCGCGGACCGGGGGTCACCTCGGTCCGAACCTCGGTGTGGTCGAGATGACCCTCGCCATGCACCGGGTCTTCGACTCCCCACGCGACAAGATCCTCTTCGACACCGGCCATCAGGCGTACGTGCACAAGATCGTGACCGGCCGGCAGGAGGGCTTCGACCAGCTCCGCCAGCGCGGTGGCCTCACCGGTTACCCGAGCCAGGCGGAGAGCGAGCACGACCTGATCGAGAACTCGCACGCCTCCACCGCGCTGTCCTATGCCGACGGCCTGGCCAAGGCGTTCGCGCTGCGCGGCGAGGACCGGCACGTGGTGGCCGTGGTCGGCGACGGCGCGCTCACCGGCGGCATGTGCTGGGAGGCGCTCAACAACATCGCGGCCACGAAGAACAAGCTGGTCATCGTGGTCAACGACAACGGCCGGTCGTACGCGCCGACGATCGGCGGCCTGGCCGACCACCTCTCCACCCTGCGGCTCAACCCGGGCTACGAGAAGGTGCTGGACCTGGTCAAGGACGCGCTCGGCTCGACCCCGGTGGTCGGCAAGCCGGTCTTCGAGGTGCTGCACGCGGTCAAGCGCGGGATCAAGGACGCGATCAGCCCGCAGCCGATGTTCGAGGACCTCGGCCTGAAATACATCGGCCCGGTCGACGGGCACGACCAGCAGGCGATGGAGTCCGCGCTGCGCCGGGCCAAGGGCTTCAATGCCCCGGTCATCGTGCACGCGGTGACCCGCAAGGGCTACGGCTACCGCCCCGCCGAGCAGGACGAGGCGGACTGCCTGCACGGCCCGGGCAGCGCCTTCGACGTGGAGACCGGCAAGCTGCTGGCCGCGCCGACGCTGAAGTGGACCAAGGTCTTCGCCGAGGAGCTGGTGAAGGTCGCCGACGAGCGCCCGGACGTGGTCGGCATCACCGCCGCGATGGCGGAGCCGACCGGCATCGCCGCGCTGGCCAAGAAGTACCCCGAGCGGACGTACGACGTCGGCATCGCCGAGCAGCACGCCGCCACCAGCGCCGCCGGCCTGGCGATGGGTGGCCTGCACCCGGTTGTCGCGGTGTACGCCACGTTCCTCAACCGCGCCTTCGACCAGGTCCTGCTCGACGTCGCGATGCACAAGCTGGGCGTCACCTTCGTGCTGGACCGGGCCGGCATCACCGGCCCGGACGGCCCGAGCCACTACGGCATCTGGGACATGAGCGTCTTCGGCGTGGTCCCCGGCCTGCGGGTCGCCGCGCCGCGGGACGCCGCCACCCTGCGCGAGGAGCTGCGCGAGGCGATCGCGGTCGGCGACGCCCCGACCATCGTCCGGTTCCCGACCGGCGCGGTCGCCCCGGACACCCCGGCGCTGCGCCGGGTCGGCCCGGTCGACGTGCTGCGCGAGGCCGGCAAGAAGGACATCCTGCTGGTCGCGGTCGGCTCGTTCGCCGGGCTCGGCCTGGACGCCGCCGAGCGGCTCGCCGAGCAGGGGTACGGCGTGACCGTCGTCGACCCGCGCTGGATCCGCCCGGTGCCCGCCGAGCTGACCGGGCTGGCCGCCGAGCACCGCCTGGTGGTGACCCTGGAGGACGGCATCCGGGCCGGTGGCGTGGGTGACGCGGTGGCCGCCGCGCTGCGCGACGCCGGGCTGATCAAGCCGCTGCGTGACTTCGGCGTGCCGGCCGGCTTCCACCCGCACGGCTCCCGGGCCGAGATCCTCGCGTCGCTCGGCCTGACCGCGCAGGACATCGCCCGGGACGTGACCGAGTGGGTGTCCCGCCTGGACGCCGGTGACGCGGTGCGGGAGCCCGCGCTCTGAGTGACGAGCGTCTCCGTTATCCAACCGTTACCTTTGACGGATGGGTGCGGAGACGGTCGTCATCGACCTCGGCCTCGACCGGGGAGAGCCGGAGTCCTACGAGCGGCCACGCCGGTCGACCGTTCCGGCGTGGTTCGCCCCGGTCGTCCTGGCGGTCGTCCTGCTGATCAGCTCGGCCGCCTCGGCGGCGCCGCCGAGGCCGCCCTTCACCGAGCTGCTCCGGGTCCGGATGAGCCCGGCCGACCCCTACCTGCTCACCGGTGGCGAGCTGCTCGCCCAGTCCTACGGGCGGCTGACCGCGTACGACCTGGGCAGCGGGGCGCTGCGCTGGCGGGCCGCCGAGTCGATCCCGGTGTTCCGGCTGCGCACCTCCCGCGGGCTGGTGCTGATGCGCCCGTGGACCACCGGTTTCGCCGAGCCGGGCACCACGGCGTTCGCGGTCGGCACCGGCACCCGGGAGTGGCGGAACCCGCGCAGCGTGATCACCATCGCCGGCGGCGACGCGCTTCTCGCGGTGAGCGGCACCCGCAGCCCGTCCGGCGCCGACCGCCGGGTGCGCGGCACCGTCGAGGTGCTCGACCCGGTCACCGGCCTGGCCCGCTGGCAGGTCCGGGTGCCGTCCACCGCGGTGGTGCTGGGCGTGCCCGGCCCGGCCGACACCGGCGCCCGGATGCTGCTGATCCGCGACGACCGCACCGCCGTCCTGTACGACCTGGCCGACGGCCGGCAACTGGCCACCCGGACGCTGCCCGGGGCGAACTACGCGCCGGACAACCCGGTGGTCGCCGGGGGCGCGCTGGTGCTGCGGCATCCCGGCGCGGACGGCATGGAGGTCTCCGCGTACGACCCGGCGACGCTCCGCCCGCTCTGGACCGAGCCCGCCGAGGGGACCCTTCAGGTGTACGCCTGCGGCCTGCTCGCCTGCTTCGTCGGCTCGGGCTGGGTGCGCGCCGTCGACCCGGCGACCGGCGACGACCGCTGGGCGCGCACCGGCTGGCAGGCGGTCGAGGAGCGCGGCGACGCCCTGCTGACCTTCCCGGACGCCACCGACACCGGCAAGCCGTCCGCGCTGGTGGACCCGGCGAGCGGCCGGGTGCTGGTCGGCCTGACCGGGTGGCGGCCACTCGCCGGGATGAACGGGTCCGGCCGGATGCTGGTCTCCCGGGTGGTGCGCGACGGCGCGCGTACCATGGTCGCGGTCGCCGACCCGGGCACCGGCCGGCTCCGCCCGATCGCCGAGCTGCCCGCCGGCGTCACCGAGTGCGAGGCGGCACCGAGCCGGCTGGTCTGCCGCTCGGTCTCCGGCGACCTGGTGGTGTGGGCGTACGACGAGGCGGCGGGCGGGAGCTGACCGCCGTACCGAAAAAGGCGGAGCCGACCGCCGTACCGAAAAGGCGGAGCTGACCGCCGTACCGAAAAGGGTGTGGCTTTGACGGTGATCGAGCTGGACCGCGACGCGCCGCTCGACCCGCACCCTGCCTCGCGCCCGCCGCTCGCGGCCTATCGCCGCGCCGGCCTCCTGATCACCCTGGTCCTGCTCGCGGTCCTGGGCGGCGCGGCGCCGGCCGCCGGACTCGGCTGGCGATACCTCGGCGCGGTGCCCGCCGCGGCCGCCCCGGACGGGCCGATCGCGCTGGCCGGCGGCCGGCTCTACACGGTGGACACCACCGGCACGCGGCCCGCGGTCACCGCCTGGAGCCCGGACCGCCCGCCGGCCCGGCTGTGGACCACCCGGGTGCCGGTCGGCGACGACCCGGGCGTGGTCCCGGCCGGCTCGGTCACCATCCGGCAGGCCGGCGAGGTGGTGCTGCTGACCGCCGGGGTGGCCACCACCGCCGTGGACGCCGCCACCGGCCGGATCCGCTGGTCGTCGCCGATCGCGGTGAGCGTGCTGCCGGGCAGCGGCGCCGGGGTCACGGTGGACCGGGTGTTCCGGGCCGGCACCGAGTACGACCAGGAGTCCGGCGATCCCGGCCCGCTCTACTTCTCGGCCACCGGCGAGCCGCACACCGAGCCGCCGCTGCGCACCGAGGTGCGCGGCCTGGACCTGGCCGACGGGCGGACGCTGTGGACCGTCACGCCGGGCGGCTCGGTCACCGTCGACGTGCCGGCCGGCGACGAGCCGGCCGTGCTGATCACCTCGTCGCGGCTGCTCACCCTGGTCTCCGGGCGCACCGGGGAGGTGCTGCGGGAGACCGCGCTGCCGCAGCTCGGCGGGCACGGCCCGGCCAGTTCGTCGCTGCTCGGCGACGTCGCCCTGGTCAGTTACCGGGAGCCGAGCCGGCAGGTGGCGTTCCAGGCGCACACCCTGCGGCAGCTGTGGAGCCGGGCCACCCGGGACGCCGAACTGCTCGCCGACCCGGCCGACTGCCAGGGCGTGCTCTGCGACGGCGGGCACGGCGACCTGCGGGTGCTCGACCCGGGCACCGGCGCGGCCCGCTGGCGGGTGCGGGAGGACGTCGACCTCGCGCTGCGCGCCGGGTACGTGCTGGAGACCGACGCGGCGTCCGGCGAGCCGGTGCGGCTGACCGACCCGCACACCGGGGCGTCCCGGGTGGACCTGACCGGCTGGACCGCGGAGGTGGCCGGGGCCGCCGACCAGCCGCTGCTGCTGCGCCGGGAGGAGGGCCGGGGCGGGCAGGCGTTCGCCGTGGTGGTGCCCGGGCACGCCGAGGTCCGGCGGCTCGGGGTGGCCGGCGCCGGGCTGGGCGACTGCGACGCGGACGGGCACTACCTGGTCTGCCGGTCCGCCGGCGGCGGCGATCTGCGGATCTGGGCATACCGCATCTGAGTCACCGCGCGCACACTGAGGGTGTCCCACAAGGGGGCGCGGCGTGCGGGATGTCCTGATCGACCTGGGCGACGTGCGGACCGGTGACCGGGTGACCGACCCGGCGCCGCCGGCCCGTGACCGGGTCCTGCTCGCGCTGCTCACCGGGGTGCTCACGGTGCTGCTCGGCGGGGCGGCCCATGCCCGTCCGCCGGCGCCGCCGGTGATCGTCCCGGCCGGGCTGGGCTATCTCATGGCGGTGGCCGGCGACCGGCTGTACGTGGTGAGCGCCGGCCAGCCGATCGGCGCCCCGGTCCGGGAGCAGACCATCCGGACCTACGCGCTGCCCGCGGCCACCCTGCTGGCCAGCAACACCGTCCGGGTGCACGGCGAGGTTCGCGCGGTGCTGGCCGCCGGGGCGGACCGGCTGCTGGTGAACTACCAGGACGAGCGGACCGCCACGTTCACCACGATCGCGCTGCGCGCCGGGGTGCCGGAGCCGCTCTGGGAGCGCCCGGCGCAGATCTTCGGCGTCGACCCGGTGGCCGGGCTGGCCCTGGTCCGGGAGGAGTCCGCGACGTTCCGGGACGCCGACTGGCACGGCATCGACCTGGTGACCGGGCGGCCGCGGTGGACGCTGCACCAGCCGGCCGGGGACGACGTGGCGGTCGGCGACAGCGGCAACGCCTTCCCGGAACGCCTGTACGCGCTGACCTCGGGCGGGGTGCTGGCGGCGTACCTGACCCGGACCGGGCAGCAGACCGCGCGAGCCCTGGTGCCGGAGCGGCGCGCGGGGGTGACCACCAGCCTCTGGCCGGCCGGCGACCTGGTGCTGATCAGCGCCGGGCCGTCCGGGACCACCGGTTACGACACGGTGGCCGGGCTGGCCCCGATCTGGCACAGCGGGCTGAACCTGAGCTGGTACCGCGGGCCGGCCGCGTGCGGGGACCTGATCTGCGCCTACCTGCCGCAGCGGGGGATCCTGGTGATCGACCCGCGGACCGGGCGGGAGCGCTGGTCCTCGGACCGCTGGGAGTACGCCACCCGGCTCGGCGACTACCTGCTGGTCGGCCGCCCGGACGCGGCCCAGCCGGAGCTGATGGTGGTGCGGGCCGAGACCGGGGACGTGCTGGGCTCGGCGGGGCTGTGGCGGTCGGCCGGGGCCGGGGCCTACGTGACCCGCAGCGTGCCGGGGGAGGACCGGATCTGGTACGGCGTCCTCGACCCGGGCCGCCGCCGGGTCGGCCTGCTCGGGGCCGCCGACCGGGTCACCGGTGACTGCGTGTTCGCGACGGGGGCGCTGGTCTGCCGCCGGATCGACGCCGACGTCGGGGTGTGGCGGCTGAAGTAGCCTGCACCTACCGGCTGCTTGACGGAGGAACTGCGGTGCGCGTGTTGGTGGTGGAGGACGAGCGGACGATGGCCGACGCGATCGCTCGCGGGCTGCGGCGGCACGGGATGGCGGTCGACGTGGCGTACGACGGCTTGCAGGGCCACGAGATGGCGTACGTGACCCGCTACGACGTGGTGGTGCTGGACCGGGACCTGCCCGGCATGCACGGTGACGAGATCTGCGCGGCGCTGGTCGAGTCCGGCGCGCTGACCCGGGTGCTGATGCTGACCGCCAGCGGCTCGGTCGCCGAGCGGGTCGAGGGCCTCCAGCTGGGCGCCGACGACTACCTGCCCAAGCCGTTCGCCTTCGACGAGCTGGTGGCCCGGGTGCAGGCGCTGGGCCGGCGGGCCACCCCGCCCGCCCCGCCGGTGTTCAGCGTGGGCAACCTGGTGCTGGACCCGGCCAAGCGCGCGGTGACCCGCGGCGGCCTGCCGGTCGACCTGACCAACAAGGAGTTCGGCGTGCTGGAGGTGCTGCTCAAGGCGAGCGGCGCGGTGGTCTCCAGCGAGGAGCTGCTGGAGCGGGTCTGGGACGCGAACACCGATCCGTTCACCACCACGGTCCGGGTGACCGTGATGACCCTGCGGAAGAAGCTCGGTGATCCGCCGCTGATCGACACCGTGGTCGGGGCCGGTTACCGGGTCGTGACCACGTGACGATCTATCAGGGACAGCAGCCGGGTGTGCAGCACACCGGTCTGCTCCGCCGGCTGACGCGGCCCACCCTGCGGCTGCGGCTCACCCTGCTGAACGGGATCCTGCTGGTCGCCGCGGGCGCGGTGCTGGTGGTGCTGGCCTGGCTGCTGGTCGACGAGTCGCTGCACCCGGCCGACGAGCTGCGGGCCGGCTCGACGGTCACGCTGAACGACGGCACCGTCGAGGAGGCGCGGGTCTGGCAGACCAAGATGGTCGACCAGGCCTCCGACCAGTTGCTGATCAAGGGGCTGAGCGCGCTGGTCGCGATCGGCATCATCGGGACCGCCGGGGGATACCTGGTGACCCGGCGGGCGCTGCGCCCGCTGCACACCGTCACCCAGACCGCGCAGCGGCTCGGCGAGGAGACCCTGGACCAGCGGATCCGGTACGCCGGCGCGGACGACGAGGTGGCCGAGCTGGCCCGGACGTTCGACGCGATGCTGGACCGGCTGGCCGGCGCGTTCGAGTCGCAGAAACGGTTCGTCGCGAACGCGTCGCACGAGCTGCGCACCCCGCTCGCCGTGATGCGTACCGAGATCGACGTGACGCTCAGCGACCCGGAGGCCGACGTCGCCGAGTACCGGCGGATGGCCCGGGTCGTCCGGGACGCCTCGACCCGGGCGAACGGCCTGGTCGACGCGCTGCTGGTGCTGGCCCGCTCGGAGGCGCAGTCCGGCCGGCGGCTGGTCCGCAAGGTGCCGGCCGACCTGGCCACCAGCGTCTACAACGCGCTGTCCGCGGTGCGGACCGAGGCCGAGCGGATGAAGCTGGAGGTGACCACCGACCTGGTCGCGGCGCCGGTGGTCGGCGACCCGAGCCTGCTGGACCGGCTGGCCGGCAACCTGATCGAGAACGCGATCCGGTACAACCACCTGCTCGGCCGGCTCTGGCTGCGGACCTCGTCGGTGGACGGGCAGGTCCGGCTGATCGTCGGCAACACCGGGCACGAGGTCGAGCAGACCGAGGTGCCGGGGCTGTTCGAACCGTTCCGCCGGGGTGGCTGGGAGCGGACCGGGTCCCGCGGGTCCGGGCTGGGGCTCTCCATCGTCCGGGCGGTGTGCGACGCGCACGGCGGCACGGTCTCGGCGATCGCGCTGGCCGACGGCGGCCTGGAGGTCACCGTCTCGCTGCCGGCCGCCGACACCACACCGGTGGTGGCGGCGACCGCGAGCGTGCCCCGTCTGATCGGCCGGACGGGCCCTAACTGACCTGCTCGATCTGCTTGCGGAGCGCGGGCAGTTCGGTTTTCGCCTTGCTGACCGACGTGTAATACCACACCAGCATGCCGACGCTGCCCTTGTCGCTCCAGATGCAGACGGCCAGGTCGACGCCGGCGGTCTCGCCGCTGCCGCACTTGGCCGCGCCGCCGTAGGAGCCGGTGTCGACCGCGACGATGTCGTCGACCGAGATGCCGGTCAGGCTCATGCTGGTGATGTTCTTGCTGAGCTCGAGCTCCGGGTTCGGGATCGGGGCGGCGACGCCGATCGCCATCACCATGTTCTTCTTCGCCGGGGTGCCGTAGAACGCGCCGAACGAGGTGGTGGCCCCCGGGTAACCGGTGAGCAGGCCGTCCTCCATCGTCTTGGTGATGTCGCCGAACTCCGAGGTGGTCAGTTTCGGCCGGCCGCCCAAGGTTTCCGGCTCGACCACGGTGATGTCCGCGGCGGTCGGCGTCTTGCCGTCCTTGTCGTCGCCGGTGTCGTCCTTCTCGGCCAGCAGGCCGATCGTCACCAGGCCGCCGACGCAGAGCACCAGCACGATCGCGATGGAGAGCAGCACGATCGGGACGACCCGCGACTTCTTCGGCGGCGGAGGCGGGTAGCCGGGCTGGCCGAAGGGCGGCTGCGGGTAACCGGCCGGCGGGTAGCCCGGCTGGGCGTAACCCGGCGTGAAGGGCTGGGTGGGCGGCTGGTCCGGGGCCGGGCCCCAGCCGGGCGGCGGCGCGCCGTAAGCCGGCGGCACCGAGCCCGGAACGTCCGGGTTCGGCACGCCGGGGAAGGGCTGGCCGGAGTAAGGGTCCTGCGACATCGACGGGCTCCACGATCAGAAGTAGTGCGGGGCAGCTTATCCGCGTGGTGTGACAAAAAGACGCCCCCGCCCGGCATCCGGGCGGGGGCGTCGGTGAACCGTTATCAGCCGCGGCGCACGTTCGCCAGGCCGGACGGCAGGAACCGCTTGCCGGTGACCTGCTCCGCGATGCCGCTGCGGTCCAGGTACGGCGTGATCCCGCCCAGGTGGAACGGGTATCCGGCGCCGAGGATCATGCACAGGTCGATGTCCTGCGCCTCCGCGACCACGCCCTCGTCCAGCATGATCCGGACCTCCTCGGCCAGCGCGGCGAGGGCCTTGGCCCGCACCTCGTCGCCGGTGAGCACGGTGTCGCCGACCTCGAGCAGCTTCACCACCTCGGCGTTGATCTCGTCGTCGACCAGCAGCGGGAGGCCGGCGTCGACGATGCGCTTGAGGTTGGGGCTGTCCACGTACCGCTCCGGGAAGGCGCGGTGCAGCGTCTCGCCGACGTGGTAGGCGACCGCCGGGCCGACCAGCTGGAGCAGCGCGATCGGCCGCATCGGCAGGCCCATCGGGTCGAACGCCTCGTTCACCACGTCCAGCGGGGTGCCGGCGTCGACGGCCTTGAAGACCTCGCTGGTGAACCGGGTCAGCACCCGGTTGACCACGAACGCCGGGGCGTCCTTGACCAGCACCGAGGACTTCTTCAGCTCCCGGCCCACGGCGAACGCGGTGGCCAGGGTGGCGTCGTCGGTCTTCTCGCCCTTGATGATCTCGAGGAGCGGGAGGACCGCGACCGGGTTGAAGAAGTGGAAGCCGACGACCCGCTCCGGGTGCGCCAGGTCGGCCGCCATGTCGGTGATCGACAGCGAGCTGGTGTTGGTGGCGAGGATCGCCTCCGGCTTGACGATCGTCTCGAACTCGGCCCAGATCTTCTTCTTGAGCTCGAGGTTCTCGAAGACCGCCTCGATCACGAAGTCGGCGTCGGCGAAGACCGACTTGTCGACCGAGCCGCTGATCAGGCCACGCAGCTTGGCCGCGGTGCCCTCGTCCAGGCGGCGCTTGCCGACCAGCTTGTCGATCTCGCCGGTGACGTAGGCGACGCCCTTGTCCACCCGCTCCTGGTCCAGGTCGGTGAGCACCACCGGGACCTGGAGGCGGCGCAGGAAGAGCAGGGCCAGCTGGGACGCCATCAGACCGGCGCCGACGATGCCGACCTTGGTGACCTTGCGGGCCAGCGACTTGTCCGGGACCCCGACCGGGCGCTTGGCGCGGCGCTGGACCAGGTCGAACGCGTACAGGCTGGCGCGCGCCTCGTCGCCCATGATCAGGTCGGCGAGGGCCTCGGTCTCGGCCGCGGTGCCGTCCTCGAAGCTCGCCTCCTTGGCCAGGGCGAGCAGCTCCAGGGCCTTGTTGGCGGACGGGACCGCGCCGTGCAGCTTCTCGTCGAGCTGCTGCTTGGCGAACCAGAGCACGCCGTCCCACATGTCCCGGTCGATCTCCGGGCGCTCCACCGTGACCTCACCCTTGACCACGCCGGCCGCCCAGGCCAGCGAGTCCTCGAGGAAGTCGGCGGCCTCGAAGAGCGCGTCGGCGACGCCCAGCTCCTTGGCCTGCTTTGGGCGCAGCACCTTCTGGGTGAGCGGGTTCTGCAGGATGACCTGCGCGGCGCCGGCGATGCCGATCAGGTTCGGCAGCAGCTGGGAGCCGCCCCAGCCGGGGATCAGGCCGATCGCGACCTCGGGCAGGCCGAGGGCGGCCGCGCCGGAGGAGACGGTGCGGTAGTGGCAGTGCAGGGCCACCTCGAGGCCACCGCCGAGGGCGGCGCCGTTGACGAACGCGAAGGTCGGGATCGCGCTGTTCTTCAGCCGGGCGAAGACCTTGTGGCCCAGCTCGCCCAGCTCGACGGCCTGGTCGCGGGACGCGATCAGCGGCATGCCGGTGATGTCCGCGCCGACGCAGAAGATGTACGGCTTACCGGTGATCGCGATGAACGCCGGGTCCGCCTCGGTGGCCGCGGTGATCGCGTCGTCCAGCGACTTCAGGCCGGCCGGGCCGAAGCTGTTCGGCTTCTTGTGGTCGAAACCGTTGTCCAGGGTGATCAGCGCGACCGGCTTGTCCAGGCCCGGGACCTTGACCGAGCGGAGCAGCGCCTTCGTTACTACCTCGTTCGGGTTCTCGATCACTTGTCGAAGCCTTCCCAGTTCGGGTTCTCCCAGATCACGGTGCCACCCATGCCGATACCGATGCACATCGCGTTCATGCCGTACCGGACCTCGGGGTGCTCCTCGAAGTGCCGGGCGAGCTGGGTCATCAGGCGCACGCCGGAGGAGGCCAGCGGGTGGCCGATGGCGATCGCGCCGCCCCACGGGTTGACCCGCGGGTCGTCGTCGGCGATGCCGTAGTGGTCGAGCAGGGCCAGCACCTGCACGGCGAAGGCCTCGTTCAGCTCGAACAGGCCGATGTCGTCGATGGTGAGGCCGGCCTTCTTCAGGGCCTTCTCGGTCGACGGGATGGGGCCGTAACCCATGATCTCCGGCTCGACGCCGGCGTAGGCGAACGACACCAGCCGCATGGCGACCGGCAGGCCCAGCTCACGGGCGGTCGCCTCGTCGGCCAGCAGGGCCGCGGTGGCGCCGTCGTTGAGGCCGGCCGCGTTGCCCGCGGTGATCCGGCCGTGCGGGCGGAACGGGGTCTTCAGGGTGGCGAGCTTCTCCAGCGAGGTCTCGCGCGGCGCCTCGTCCACGGTGGCCAGGCCCCAGCCCAGCTCGGAGCTGCGGATGGCGACCGGGACCATGTCCGGCTGGAGCTTGCCGTTGGCGTACGCCTTCGCGACCTTGATCTGCGAGTTGAGCGCGAAAAGGTCGGTCCGCTCCTTGGTGATGTGCGGCAGCCGGTCGTGCAGGTTCTCCGCGGTCGCGCCCATCACCAGCGCGGACGGGTCGACCAGCTTCTCGGTCAGGATCCGCGGGTTCGGGTCGGCGCCCTCGCCCATCGGGTGCCGGCCCATGTGCTCGACGCCACCGGCAACGGCGATGTCGTACGCACCCATGGCGATGCCGCCGGCGACGTTGGTCACCGCGGTCATCGCGCCGGCGCACATCCGGTCGACGGCATAACCCGGCACCGTCTTGGGCAGGCCGGCCAGCAGGGCGGCGGTCCGGCCGATGGTCAGGCCCTGGTCGCCGGTCTGAGTGGTGGCCGCGATCGCGACCTCGTCCACCCGGTCGGTGGGGAGCTGGGGATTCCGCTTGATCAGCTCTCGGATGCAGCGGATCACCAGGTCGTCGGCGCGGGTCTCGGCGTACATGCCGCCCGCCTTGCCGAACGGGGTGCGGACGCCGTCGACGAAGACGACCTCGCGTACTTCACGGGGCACAGCAAGCCTCCAATGCGGGCGTGAACCCAAATGTGTCGGCCATGCTACTCGCCAGTAACTAGCCGCTGCCAGACCCTCCGAAAAACCTCACAACCGGGCTGGCCGGAGGCTCTCGATCGACGGTCCGGGACTCGACCTGAGGCAAACCGCAGGACTAGCGTCGGTCCATGAGGAAACCGTTCGCGTGCCGGCTCGGCTGGCACAGATGGGTGCGCCGGTCCGCGCCGGACGGCGATCGGTACCGGGAGTGCGCCCGGTGCGGCAAGGATCAGGCCCCGCCGGGACCCGCGGTCCCGTTCTGAGCTCCGGGAGCGCCTGAGGCACCCCCGGAGCCGCGGACCTAAGCCGGATCAGGAGCCGGCAGCACCGCCGCCAGCTGGCCGGCGATCAGGCCGACCTGCCAGTTGCGCGCGCCGAAACCGCGCAGCGTGTCACTCACCGTCTGCGCGGTGATGTCGTCCGGCGGCGACCAGGCCAGCCGGCGGATGAAGTCCGGGCTGATCAGGTTCTCCGGGGGCAGCCGATGCGTCTCCGCGGTGCCCACCACCACCTGCCGGCAGCGGGCCAGCCGGGCCGCGGCCACCGGGTCCCGCTCGGCCCAGCGGTGCGGCGGGGGCGGGCCCTCCACCGGCTGGTTCACCGGCAGCGCGTCGTCCGGCAGCGCACGGGCCTGGTCCAGCGCGTCCAGCCAGATCTTGGCGAGCCGGCGCACCGAACGGCCGCCGAACCCGGGAATGCCGAGCAGGGTCCGCTCGTCCTTCGGATCGGCCTCGGCCGCGGCCACGATCGCCGAGTCGGGCAGCACCCGGCCGGGCGCCGAGTCGCGGCGGGCGGCCACGCCGTCCCGCGCATACCAGAGGGCGCGGACCCGGGACTGGGCCCGCGCGCCGCGCACCCGGTGGATGCCCGAGGTGCGGCGCCACGGGTCGGGCCGGACCCGGGGCGGCCGGTCCGCGCTGGCCACCAGGGAGGCGAACTCCTCCGCCGCCCAGGCCGCCTTGCCCTGCCGGTCCAGCTCGGCGGCGAGGATGTCCCGCAGGTCGGTGAGCAGCTCCACGTCGAGCGCGGCGTAGGTGAGCCAGGACTCCGGCAGCGGCCGGGTCGACCAGTCCGCCGCCGAGTGATGTTTCTCCAGCGAGTAGCCGAGCAGCTGCTCGGTGAGCGCGGCCAGGCCGACCCGCTCGAACCCGGCCAGCCGGGCGGCCAGCTCGGTGTCGAACAGCCGGCGCGGTTTCATCCCGAGCTCGGCCAGGCAGGGCAGGTCCTGGCTGGCGGCGTGCAGCACCCACTCGGTGTCGGCCAGCGCCGCGTCCAGGGTGCGCAGGTCGTCCAGCGGCAACGGGTCGATCAGCACGGTGCCGGCCCCGGCCCGGCGCAGTTGCACCAGGTAGGCCCGCTGGGTGTAGCGGTAGCCGGAAGCGCGCTCGGCGTCCACGGCCACCGGCCCGGTGCCCGCGGCCATCCGGGCGACGAGCTCCGCCAGGTCGGCAGCGCTCTCCACCGGAGCCGGCGTGCCATCGCGGGGCGCCGTCAGGGGAACAGCCTCGGGACCGCCAGAACTCGGGTCGGGCGGCACGGCGTGCGGTCCGTCCCCTGCTGGCTCTGGCGTGTCCCGACGGCGCAGGGGTGTTTCGTCGGTCACTCCGTAACCGTACGGGGGTCGCCCCCCTGCCGCGCGCAGCCGGGTCCCGGCGCGTCGATTCTCGATCGACTTCCGGGTTCAACCATTGCGCGGTTTGCTCCGTATACCCGGGTGCCACGCCGAAGCCACCCGGGAGGCCGTGCCGCATGACCGCCACCTACGAGCCCTTCACCCCAGCCGGTTCCCCCGAGCCGCGCCGGAGCCGCTACACCGATCGGTACGCGGACGACCGGTACGACGACGGGTACCGCCGGCCGGAGGACCCGTGGGCCGGCCAGCAGCAGCGGTCCTGGGAGTCGGGGCCGGTCTGGGCCGAGACGAGCTTCGCCGAGCCGCAGCAACCTCGATACGACCAGCCCGCCTATGACCAGCCCGCCTATGACCAGCCCCGCTATGACCAGCCTCGCTACGAGGAGCAGCCCGGGTCCGGACAGCACGCGCCGCCCGCGCCGGCCCTCGACGAGCGGCGTCCGGCGAGAGGCAAGGTCAAGCCGCTGGTCATCGCCCTGGTAGCGGTCCTGCTCGGGGTGACCGGCTGGCAGGCCTACCGGATCGAGTCGGTGATCAAGAGCAGCAACGACCTGGCCTCCGCCGTCTCCACCGCGCAGAACCGCAGCGCCGACCTGGAGAAGGCGCTCACCAACGTCTTCGACCCGGAGGGCATCTCGGCGGCGGCCCTGCCCAGCGTCTTCCGGGTGCGCGCCGGCGACTTCACCGGCACCGCGTTCTCGGTCGGCACCAAGGCCGCCGACGGCACCGCGAACCTGTTCACCAACTTCCACGTCGTCGAGTCCGTCTGGAAGGCCGGCGACCGCGCGGTCACCCTGGAGCAGGGAAAGACCCGGATCGACGCCAGGATCGTCAAAGTCAGCGAGGCCAAGGACCTGGCTCTGCTCGTGGCGAAGAAGGTCATCAAGCCGCTCGGCGTCTTCCTGGGCAAGGTCAAAGCCGGTCAGCCGGTGGTCGTGCTGGGCAACCCGCTGGGCCTCGACGACACCGTCACCACCGGCGTGATCAGCGCGTTCCGCGAGGACGACGCGGACGGCCCGACCATCCAGTTCGACGCACCGATCAACCCCGGCAACTCCGGCGGCCCGGTGGTCAACACCAGCCGGAAGGTGGTCGGCCTGGCCACCGCCAAGGCCCGCGACGCCGAAGGCATCGGCCTGGCCATCCCGATCGCCACCGCCTGCTCCACGTTCAACGTCTGCTGATCGGTTCCGGTCCGCTTCGGCTTTCGCTCCACCATTTCCGGTACGACTCGGAGCACCGTGGCATCGGCTCGCGAGGCCGCGGCCACTCCGGGCCGCGGCGCGTGTCGTGCGGGCCCGCTGTCCCTCACCGGCTGGCCCTCACGGCCCTATCCGGACGCCAGATAGGGCCATGAGCGCCAGCCCAGGTTCTCCGGCTGGTCGTCACGGCCCTATCCGCTGCCCGGTTAGGGCCATGAGCGCCAGCTCGGGTTCTGTGGCTGGTCGTGACGGCCCTCTCCGGGCGCTGGATAGGGCCGTGAGTGCCAGCTCGGGTTTTGGGGCTGGTCGTGACGGCCCTCTCCGGGCGCTGGATAGGGCCGTGAGTGCCAGCTCGGGTTTTGGGGCTGGTCGTGACGGCCCTATCCGGGCGCTGGATAGGGCCGTGAGTGCCAGCTCGGGTTTTGGGGCTGGTCGTTACGGCCCTATTCGGACGCTGGATAGGGCCGTGGGTGCCAGCTGGGGGCCGGGGCGCGGGGCGGTCGGGAGTGGGCCGGGGGGTCGCGGGCGGCGAGCGGACCCGCACGACACGCGTGGCGGTCTGGGGTGGGCCGCAGCGTCGCGGGCCGATGCCGCGGGACTACGAGTCGTACAGGAAAGGGATCCTGAAACGGGCGGGCGGCATCGCGGCAGCGGGGGTGGTGTGAGAAGGGGCCGCGGGTCAGGTAGCGGAAGCGCGGTGGCGGTCCAGAGAACTCACTCCGGGCGGGGGGAGGCCGGCCGTCGAGGCGAGCATGGCGCACCAGCCGTGCAGGTGGGCGGCGAAGTCGTCGGAGGTCGGGGTCCAGGAGGCGCGGACCTCCAGGTCGGCGGTGGGTTGCGGGCCGGACAACTCGCCGAAGCGGGTGGACGCGGTCTGGGTGACCGTGCCGCCGATCGCGGTGTAGGCGGCCGCGTGCTGGTCGAGGCCGTCGGTGAGCCAGGTCCAGGCGACCGCGGGCAGCAGCGGGTCGGTGGCCAGGTCCGGTTCGAGCTCGGCGGTGACGAGCGTCACCAGCCGCAGGTCGCCGCGCCAGGCGTCGTGACCGGCCGGATCGTGCAGCAGGATGAGCCGACCGCTGGCCACCTCGTCGCCGGAACGCAGGACGGTGGCGCTGAGCGCGAACGAGTACGGCGCGAGCTTCTGCGGCGCGGCGATCTCCTCGAGCAGGATCTCCGGCCGGGGCGAGTCCGCGCGCAACCCGGCCACCGCGTGGGTGAACGGCTCGGGAACAGCGGAGGGGGACGCCATGGGGGAAGCGTATGCCGATCTACGCCCCGGTAGCCGTCGCCGCGCCGCCGGGCGTCTTCACTCACGTGGCACCATGACCCGGTGACCGTTCTCGAGGATTCCCCGTTCGTTCGTGCGTGTCGCGGCCTGCCCGGTCCGCACACGCCGGTCTGGTTCATGCGGCAGGCCGGGCGCTCGCTGCCCGAGTACCGCAAGATCCGGGAGGGGATCGGCATGCTGGAGTCGTGCCGGCGGCCCGATCTGGTCACCGAGATCACCCTCCAGCCGGTGCGCCGGCACGGCGTCGACGCCGCGATCCTGTTCAGCGACATCGTGGTGCCGATCGCCGCGGCCGGCATCGACCTGGACATCGTGGCCGGCACCGGCCCGGTCGTCGCCGCGCCGGTGCGGACCGCGGCCGACCTGGAGCGGCTGCGGCCGATCACCGCGGACGACGTGGACTTCGTCGCCGAGTCGGTGCGGCTGCTGGTCGCCGAGCTCGGGCAGACGCCGCTGATCGGGTTCGCCGGCGCGCCGTTCACGCTGGCCAGCTACCTGATCGAGGGTGGCCCGTCGCGGACGTACCTGAAGACCAAGGCGATGATGTACGCCCAGCCCGAGCTGTGGCACGCGCTGCTGTCCCGGCTCGCCGAGATCACCCTCACGTTCCTGCGGACGCAGGTCGACGCCGGGGTCAGCGCGGTGCAGCTGTTCGACTCGTGGGCCGGCGCGCTCTCCGAGGCCGACTACCGCTCGTTCGTGATGCCGCACTCGGCGCGGGTGCTGCGCGGGCTCCAGGACGCCGGGGTGCCGCGGATCCACTTCGGCGTCGGCACCGGCGTGCTGCTGGAGGCCATGGGCGAGGCCGGCGCGGACGTGGTCGGCGTCGACTGGCGGACCCCGCTGGACGTGGCGGCCAAGCGGATCGGCCCGGACCGCGCGGTGCAGGGCAACCTGGACCCGGCCATCCTGTTCGCCGGGTGGGACGTGGTGGAGCGGGAGGCGCGGCGGGTGCTGGCGCAGGGACAGGCGGCGCCGGGGCACGTGTTCAACCTCGGGCACGGCGTCATGCCGGAGACCGATCCCGAGATCCTCACCCGGCTGACCGCGCTGGTGCACGAGGCCTCGGCCCGATAGCTCACACCGGCCGACCCCGCCGGGCGGCCGGGAGCGCGGCCTGGGAGGGTGGCACAGTGCGGAAGCGGATCGCGGTCATCGGCGGCGGCATCGCCGGCCTGGCGGCCGCCGTGCGCCTGCGGGACGTCTGCCCGCCGGACACCGAGATCATCGTGTACGAGCAGAGCGGCGCCCTGGGCGGCAAACTGCGCACCGGCGAGCTGGCCGGCATCCCGGTCGAGCGCGGCGCCGAGTCCTTCCTGCACGGATCGCCGGACGGCGGCGACTCCGCGGCGGTGACCTTCGCCCGCCGGGTCGGCCTCGGCGACGCCCTGGTGCACCCGGCCGCCCAGCCGGCCGCGCTGGCGATCGGCGGCCGGCTCGCCCGGATCCCGGCCGGCACCCTGGTCGGCGTGCCCGGTGACCTGTCGACGCTGGACGGTGTGGCCCTCCCGGACGCGGACTCCGACCGGGACACCGGCGCGCCGCTGCTCGCCCCGGGCCAGGACATCGCGGTCGGCGAGCTGGTCCGCTCGCGATACGGCGCCGAGGTCGTCGACCGGCTGGTCGACCCGATGCTCGGCGGGGTCTACGCGGGCCGCGCCGACCAGCTCTCGCTGCGCGCCACGATGCCGCAGCTGGCCCGCACCGCGGAGACCGAGCACACGCTGCGCGGGGCGGTCCGGGCCGCCCAGGCGCTGAGCAAGCGGACCCCCGGCCGGCCGATCTTCGCGGCCGTGGACGGCGGGATGACCCGGCTGATCGGGGCGGCCGCCACGGCGGCGCGGGCGCGGATCAGTCTCGGCCTGCCGGTGCGCGAGCTGGTCCGGGCCGGGCGCCGGTGGCACCTCGTGCTGGGCCCCGCCCCCGAGCCGCAGACCGACGACGTCGACGCCGTGATCCTGGCCGTGCCCGCGAGACCGGCCGCCCGCCTGCTCGCCGACGCCGCGCCGGAGGCCGCGCGGGAGATCGGCGGGCTCGACTACGCGAGCGTCGCCCTGGCCGGGCTGGCGCTGCCGCCCGGCACCCCGCTGCCCGAGCTGTCCGGCTTCCTGGTCCCGCCGGGCGAGGGCACCCTGGTCAAGGCGGCCACCTTCTTCACCCGGAAATGGCCGCACCTGGCCGGGCCGGAGGGTCCGGTCATCGTCCGGGCCTCGCTGGGCCGGGCCGGTGAACAGGAGCGCTTGCAGCACAGCGATCAGGCGCTGCTGGCGATCGCGCACCGGGAGCTGGGTGAGCTGACCGGTGGCGAGCTGCCGCCGCCGGCCGCGGTCTGGATCCAGCGCTGGGGCGGCGGCCTGCCGCAGTACTCGCCGGGGCATCCGGACCGGGTGGCGGCCGCCCGGGCGGCGCTGCCCCCGGGGATCGCGCTGGCCGGCGCGGCCCTGGACGGTGTCGGCATCCCGGTCTGTGTGGCCAGCGGCGAGCGCGCGGCGGACGATGTGAGTGATTACCTGGAGGCGAGTGCATGAGCGAGCAGACCAACGCGGCCCGGATCAACGAGCTGAACGCCACCATCCGGTACACGATGTGGTCGGTGTTCCGGGCGTCGCGCGAGCTGCCGGCGCTGCGGGACGGGGTGGCCGGTGAGGTCGACGCGCTGTTCGAGCAGCTGGCGGCGAAAGATGTGACGATCCGCGGCACCTACGACGTGTCCGGGCTGCGCGCCGACGCGGACCTGATGATCTGGTGGCACTCCGGCGACCCGGACGCGCTGCAGGAGGCGTATTCGCTGTTCCGGCGTACCGCGCTGGGCCGGCACCTGACCCCGGTCTGGTCGCAGATGGCGCTGCACCGGCCGGCCGAGTTCAACAAGAGCCACCTGCCGGCGTTCCTGGCCGGGGAGGAGGCACGGCCGTACATCTGCGTGTATCCGTTCGTCCGCTCCTACGAGTGGTACCTGCTGCCCGACGAGGAGCGCCGGGACATGCTGGCCGAGCACGGCCGCCAGGCCCGGGGCTACCCGGACGTGCGGGCCAACACGGTGGCGTCGTTCGCGCTCGGCGACTACGAGTGGATGCTGGCGTTCGAGGCCGACGAGCTGCACCGGATCGTCGACCTGATGCGGGACCTGCGGGCCTCGCGGGCGCGGCGGCACGTGCGCGAGGAGGTGCCGTTCTACACCGGGCGGCGTCGTTCGGTGAGCGAAATCGTCGCTACGCTGCCGTGATTTCGCGGGCCATGGGTACGTGGGGGATGCCGTCCTCCACGTACTCGGGTCCGGTCGGCTCGAACCCATATTTCCGATAAAAGCCGACAAGGTACGACTGAGCGTCCAGGACCGCGTGCCGGTGGCCGATGATCTCGAGCGCGTGCCCCATCAGCCGACCGGCCATTCCCTCGCCGCGCGCCTTGGGTGACGTCACCACCCGGCCGATCCGTTCTGCCCCATGGTCATCGAGAATCCGCAGATAGGCCCGAACTTCCCGATCACGGGAGAACCATAGGTGTCGGGTACCGGGCTCGGTGTCGCGACCGTCCAGGTCGAGATAGATGCTCTTCTGCTCCACCACGAACACCTCGCTGCGCAGGCGCAGGATGTCGTACAGCGTCGGGCTGGGGAGGTCGCGGAACGAGGCCACGCGGAACTCGTCGTGCGGTAGCGGGTGCATCGGCACAGCGTATGCGGCGCGTCGTCACCCCGCTTCCGGTCCCGCCGTTGTAGTGATGAGGCCACGGCCTGTGGAGGACGCCATGATCAAGCGCAGTAAGTTGTTCGGCACCAAGACCCGGGTGACCTTCAGCATCCCCGCCGACGAGCCGTCCGGCGTGGTCAGCGTGGTGGGCACCTTCAACGACTGGCAGCCCGGCACACACGAGATGCAGGTGCGCAAGAACGGCACCCGCACGGTCAGCGTGCCGCTGGAACCGGGCGACTACCAGTTCCGCTACCTCGCGACCGGCGGCGTCTGGTTCGACGATCCGGAAGGCAATGAATTGCGCCTATAAGCGTTTCACCGGGTCATCGCGGGGGATTTGCTGTGGTCGTGACAGACGTCAAACTTGCGATCATCTACTACTCGGCGACCGGCACCCTGCACAAGATGGCGCAGCGGCTGCGGGAGGCGGCCGAGAAGGTCGGCGCCGAGGTCCGGCTGCGGCAGGTCGCCGAGCTGGCCCCGCCCGAGGCGATCGCCTCGAACGCGGCGTGGAGCCAGCACTTCGACACCACCAAGGACGAGCCGCGGGCGACCGCGGACGACGTGGTCTGGGCGGACGCGGTGCTGCTCGGCACACCGACCCGGTACGGCAACGTGGCCAGCCAGCTCAAGCAGTTCATCGACACGCTCGGCCCGCAGTGGGCGCAGGGTCTGCTGGCGAACAAGGCGTACGCCGGGTTCACCGCGTCGATGACCGAGCACGGCGGGCAGGAGTCGACGCTGCTGGCGCTCTACAACACGATCTACCACTTCGGCGGGGTCGTGGTGGCGCCCGGGTACACCGACCCGCTGAAGTTCGCGGACGGCAACCCGTACGGGGTCTCGCACGTCACCGGCGGGTCGAACGACGCCCCGCTCACCGACGTGCAGTACGCCGCCCTGGATCACCTGGCGCGCCGGGTCGTCACCATCGGCGGCAAGCTGCGGGGCTAGTAGGTTCTCTGCATGGCCGTTGACACCCAATACGAAGAACTGCTCCGGCGGGTGCTGGAGACCGGTACCCCGAAAAGCGACCGGACCGGGACCGGCACCCGCAGCCTCTTCGGCGAGCGGCTGCGCTACGACCTGTCCCAGGGCTTCCCGCTGATCACCACGAAGCGGGTGCACTTCAAGTCGATCGCGGTCGAGCTGCTCTGGTTCCTGCGCGGGGACACCAACGTGCAGTGGCTGCGGGAGCAGGGTGTGACGATCTGGGACGAGTGGGCCGCCGCTGACGGCTCGCTGGGCCCGGTCTACGGGTACCAGTGGCGATCGTGGCCCACACCGGACGGCTCGATCGACCAGATTTCCGAAATTCTGGATACTCTCCGGAAAAATCCGGACTCGCGGCGCATGTTGGTTTCGGCCTGGAACGTCGGCCAGCTGGACGAGATGGCGCTCATGCCGTGCCACGCGATGTTCCAGTTCTACGTCGCCGACGGCAAGCTCTCCTGCCAGCTGTACCAGCGCAGCGCCGACCTCTTCCTCGGCGTCCCGTTCAACATCGCCTCCTACGCCCTGCTCACCCGGATGATCGCCGACCAGGTCGGGCTGATCCCGGGCGACTTCATCTGGGTCGGCGGCGACTGCCACATCTACGACAACCACGTCGACCAGGTGCGTGAGCAGCTCACCCGGGAGCCGTACCCGTTCCCGTCGCTGGAGATCGCCGCCGCGCCCGACCTGTTCTCCTACCGCTTCGAGGACTTCCAGGTCGTCGACTACCGGCACCACCCGGCGATCAAGGCCCCGGTCGCGGTATGACCGTGCACATGATCTGGGCCGAGGCGCACGGCCGGGTGATCGGCGCCGGCGGCGACATCCCCTGGCGGGTGCCCGGCGAGCAGTCGATCTTCAAGGAACGCACGATGGGCGCCACCGTGGTGATGGGGCGGGCCACCTGGGACTCGCTGCCGAGGCGCCCGCTGCCCGGCCGGCGCAACGTGGTGCTCACCCGCGATCCGTCCTGGCGCGCCGAGGGGGCGGAGGTCGTCCACGATCCGGACAAGGTCCTGGACGATGAATTCTGGGTGATGGGTGGTGCGGCGATCTATGCGGCATTCCTGCCGCGGGCCCGCCATATCGTACGCACCGTGATCGATCTGGACGTCGCCGGTGACGTCTTCGCTCCGGAACTCGGTCCGGAGTGGAAGGTGAGCACCTCCAGCGGCTGGCAGACCGCGACGAACGGTGTCCGATTCGAGGTTCAGGATCTCGTTTGTTCCCCGGGGGCACAGCGCCAGGACACGTGACCTTCACCAGCGGTGACTAGCGTCGTTTGCCGACACATTCGCGCTTATCGTTCTTGTGGGGGACGATGATGGTCACCCTTTCCGTCGTCACGCCGATGTACAACGAGCGTGCGGCGGTGGACCACTTCGTGGCCCGGCTCCGGCCGGTGCTGGACGATTTGAAGGTCACCTACGAGGTCGTCGCGGTCGACGACGGCAGCGCGGACGGCACCGTGTCGCGCCTGCTCGAACTGCGCGCCGCCTGGCCCCGGCTGCGGGTGGTGAAGCTGCGCCGCAACGTGGGACACCAGTCCGCCCTGGCGGCCGGTCTGCGCGCGGCCGCCGGCGACTACGTGGTCAGCATCGACGCCGACCTCCAGGATCCGCCCGAGGTCATCGGCGAGATGCTGGCCAAGGCCACCGCGGAGGATCTCGACGTGGTCTACGGCGTGCGCAGCGACCGCAGCACCGACACCGTGTTCAAGCGGCGGACCGCCGGCGCCTACTACTGGCTGATGCGCAAGCTGGTCGGCCCGTGGGTGAGCGGCCAGGCCGGCGATTTCCGGCTGATGAGCCGCTCGGTGGTGGACACGCTGAACCAGCTGCCCGAGCAGCGGCCGGTCTATCGCCTGGTGGTGCCGTCGCTGGGCTTCCCGGCCGGCGAGGTCACCTACGTCCGGGCCGAGCGGGTGGCCGGCGAGACGAAGTATCCGCTGCACAAGATGATCAAGCTGAGCCTGGACAGCGTGACGAGTTTCTCGGCCGCGCCGCTGAAGCTCGCCACCTGGCTCGGACTGATCACCTTCGTGGTCTGCCTGGGTCTCGTGGTCAGCGGTCTGGCGGCCTGGGCGTTCGGCGTGGTGGTGCCCGGCTGGACCTCGCTCTACATCGCGATGCTGCTGCTCGGCGCGGTCCAGCTGATCTGCCTCGGCATGCTCGGCGAGTACGTGGGCCGGATCTACGCCGCCACGCAGAACCGGCCCCAGTACCTGATCGCTTTCGACACGGGCGCCGAGGTCCCGGTCTTTACTTCGGGTCGAGCCTGATCGACAGGCTGTTCACGCAGTGCCGCGTGTTCTTCGGGGTGAAGCCCTCGCCCCGGAACACGTGGCCCAGGTGCCCGTCGCAGCGCGCGCACCGGATCTCCACCCGCACCATCCCGTGGCTGCGGTCCTCGATCTCGGTGACCGCCCCCGGGATGGCGTCGTCGAACGACGGCCAGCCGCAGTGCGAGTCGAATTTGGTGTCACTCGGGTAGAGCTCCGCGCCACACCCGCGGCACCGGTACATCCCCTCGGTCTTGGTGCTCACATACTCCCCGCTCCAGGGCGCCTCGGTGCCGGCCTGGCGGAGCACCCGGAACTCCTCCGGGTTCAGCCGGATCCGCCACTCGTCCTCGGTGGTGGGCAGCGTGGTCTCGTCGGTTGCCATGCCTATAAAAGTACGTCGCACCGAGGGTGCGGCGCGGCGCACGGCTGGGCCGTTGAGCCGTCTATGGAAGCTGCATCCCCGACGTTCCGGCCGACCTTCCAGCAAGCGCTCGGCCACGGCCTCTATCTCGGCGCGCTCAGCGCGGTGGCGAGTGTCACGACGGGGGTGATCGCGACCCTGCTCTGGCCCGGGCCGGTCGGGCCGCCGGGGTGGTCGTGGGCCCTGCTGGCGCTGGCGCCGCTGCTGCTCGGCATCGTGCTGGGGATCATGTCCGGGCGGCGTACCGGGGTCGAGGTGGGCGACCGGGGGATCCGCACGTCGTCGCTGCTCGGCGAGGGCGAGGCGCCCTGGGCGCGGGTGGTGGACCTGCGCGCCGAGCGGCGCGGGCGGCGCAACGTGGTCTCGGTCTACCTGGACTCGGGGGCCAGCGTGCAGCTGCACGCCCCGTACAGCGGGGGTCTTTTCGCGGCCGACCCGCAGTTCGAGCTCAAGGTGTTCGCTTTGTCGCATTTGTGGCGTAGTCACCGTTTCGGTGGACTTCCGAGTTGATGACGCGCCGAGCGTGCTTTTCGGGTAAAACGGGCAATTCCCGCTAAGCTCCCGTGCGACCATGCAACCGTACGCAACCGCAACAGAACGGATACTCCTCATGAGCTTTGTTCGCCGACTGGCCGTGGGACTGCCCGCGGCCGGCGTCACCGTTTTCGCCGCGCTCGCCATCTCGTCGCCGGTTCTCGCGACCGCCGGCGCCGCGCAGGCCGGGCACCCGGTCGTGATGGCCAGCCCGGACCGGGGCAACGCCGGCTACGGCGCCGAGCAGCCGGCCGCGACCACCGCACCGGCGACCGCCACCACGCCGCCGGTCGCCGTGACCACCGCCACCGCGAGCCCGGCCCCCACCGGCGGGACCCGCGGGCACGCCGGTTACGGCGGGGAGAGCCCGGCCACCAGCCCCAGCGTGCCGACCGGCGGTGCCAAGACGGTGCCCGGCGGCGTCAGCTCGGCGACCGCGCCGGCGCCGGTCACCACCAAGGGTGGCGGTGTCAGCTCCGGCAACCTGCCGCTGACCGGCGGGCCGGTCGGCGCGACCGTCGCGGTCGGCGCGGTGCTGGTCGCCGGTGGCGCGGGTGCGCTCTGGTACACCCGCCGGCGGAAGACCGCCTGATTCGCGCTGTGTCCGATTTGTGAGGGTCACCCGACTTTGTCGGGTGACCCTCGTGTTTTGGCATAACCTCAGGGCATGCCGAAAGCCGCCGCGGAAGAGCATCAGATCGCCGGTCACACCGTCCGCCTGAGCAGCCCCGACAAGGTCGTCTTCGCCGAGCGCGGCTTCACCAAACGCGACGTCTTCGAGTACTACCTGGCGGTCGGCGACGGCATCCTGCGCGCCCTCCGGGACCGGCCCACCACGCTCCAGCGCTTCCCGGACGGCCTGGCCGGCGAGGCGTTCTTCCAGAAACGCATCCCCACCCGCGGCGTGCCCGACTGGATCACGACCGCGACAATCAAGTTCCCGAGCATGCGTACGGCGGACGAGCTCTGCCCCGCCGACCTCGCGCACGTGGCCTGGGCCGCGCAGATGGGCACCGTGGTCTTCCACCCCTGGCCGGTGCGCGCCGCCGCCCCGGACCATCCCGACGAGCTGCGCATCGACCTGGACCCGCAGCCCGGCCTCGGCTTCGGCGACGTCACCGCGGCCGCCGGCGTGGTCCGTGAGGTGCTCGACGAGCTGGGCTGGGTCGGGTTCCCCAAGACGTCCGGCGGCCGCGGGGTGCACGTCTACGTCCGGATCGCCCCGCGCTGGGACTTCGTCCAGGTGCGCCGGGCCGCGATCGCGCTGGCCCGGGAGGTGGAGCGGCGCAACCCGGCGGCGATCACCACGGCCTGGTGGAAGGAGGAGCGCGGCGACCGGGTGTTCCTGGACTTCAACCAGATGGCCCGGGACCGGACCATCGCCTGCGCGTACTCGTTGCGGGCCAACCCGCGGGCCACCGTCTCCACGCCGGTCACCTGGGACGAGCTGACCCGGGTCGAACCGGACGACTTCGACCTGCGCACGGTGCCGGAACGGATCGCCGCGACCGGCGACGCGCACGCCGCGATCGACGACGTGGCGCACGATCTGACGCCGCTGCTGGAGTGGGTGGAGCGGGACGAGAAAGCCGGCCTCGGCGACATGCCCTACCCGCCGGACCACCCCAAGATGCCGGGCGAGCCGCCCCGGGTCCAGCCGAGCAAGATGAACCACGCCAACTGGGAGTCCTGACGGCTCACCAGGTGAAGGCGGGCCCGCGGACCGATCCGCCGGGCAGCAGCGGCCGGTCGGTGTACTCCCAGCTCTGCTCGACGACGTAGTGGCCGCCGTGCGGCGCCTGGAAGTCGACCGGCCCGCAGCTGTGCTTGATGGCCGCGTCGGTGAACATCAGCCCCGAGCAGGTGTGCGGCCCGGCCACGATCTCGTCGGTCGCGGCGTCGCGGACGGTCAGCGTGATGTCGGCCTGCACGCCCGGCACCGCCTCCATCTGGCCCAGCGCGCGGATCGCCGGGCCGAGCGCGTGGCACGGCTGGACCAGCATCGGATGCCCGAGGTCGAAGGCGTACTTGTCGCCGCAGACCCACGGCCGGAACGCCACCGCGCCGCCGACCCGGCCCGGTCCGGCCGACGCGCCGATCCCCGCCGGCCCGGCCGACGCGCCGATCCTGGCGGAGGTGTCGATCGGCGCGGTGGTGACTCGTAGCGCGGTGCTGCCGGAGCCGGTGTGCTCGACGGTGCCGGGCGTGGTGACGCCGGTGACCGCTGCGCCGGCGGCCGCGTCGGCCGGCGGAACCGGCGGGACGCCCGCCATGGAGGGCGCCGGACCGGCGGCGATCCCCTTCTCCGGCGCGGGCTGCGCCGCGGCCGGCTTCTGCCCGATCGCGTCCCGCAGTTGCCAGGCGCTGTAGCCGCCCCAGCCGGTGGCGGCCAGCATGCCGCCGATGGCGGCGACCACCAGGCCGTGCCGGCCCCACACCCAGCTCCGGGGCCGGTTGCGCGGCACCCGGCGGACCGGACGGGCCGGGGCGGGTGGTGGGGTCACCGGCGGGCCGTCGTCGCCGGGCGGCACCGGCGGGGCGGGCAGGGCGGGGATCCCCGCCGTGTCCCGGGCCAGGTCGCGCAGGGCCTCCTGGAGCCGGTCGGCGGACGGTCGCCGTTCCGGATCCTTGTCGAGGCAGTCCCGCACCACCGACCACACCGGGTCGGGCATCCCGGCCGGCCGCGGGGCGGCCTGCTCCAGGTGGCCGTGCAGCACCGCGAACGGCTCGCCGTCGTAGGGCGGATACCCGCAGACCAGCTCGTAGAGCATGATCCCGAGCGCGTAGACGTCGGCCGCCGGGGTGGCCTCGCCGCCACTGATCGTCTCGGGCGCCATGTACCGCGGCGTGCCGATGATCGCGTGCGGGGTGGTCAGCCCGGCCGCGTCCAGGACCCGGGCGATGCCGAAATCGGTCAGCCGGGTCCGCAGGTTCTCGTCGCCGCCACTGAGCAGGACGTTGTCCGGCTTCACGTCGCGGTGCACGACGCCGAGCGCGTGCGTCTCGGTGAGCGCCGCCGCGACCTGGGCGGACAGCCGCGCCGCCTCGGCGGGCGGCAGGGTGCCCCGCTCGCGCAGCCGGTCGCGCAGGCTGCCGCCGGCCACGAAGTCCATCACCAGGCCGATCGATTCGCCGACGCTGAACAGGTCACGCACCCCGACGATGTGCTCGTGCCGGACCATCATCAGGATGGTCCGCTCCTGGACGAAGCGGGTGACCAGCTTCGGCTGCCGCAGCAGGCCCTCGTGCAGCAGCTTGACGGCGACCTGTTCCCCGGTGGTCCGGTCGATGCCCCGCCACACCGTCCCGGTGGCGCCCTGGCCCACCGGACAGACCAGGACGTACGAATTACCGACGCACCGGCCGCTCAGGTCCACGGTGCGGGGCTCCTCGGGGAGGGAGCGGGGGCCGTTCATGGAGAGGGACGGCTGCACGGATGCCGTGTCCTTTCTGCGTCGGGACCGGGAAGGAGCGACGCCGATGGTCGTGGCAACCCGCTCCCGCGGCAACGTGTTCGCGCCCGAACTGCCAGCAATCGCCAGCCTTGTCGGGGCCTCGTCACCAGCGCGACCGGCGGCTCGTTACCTCTCCAGGTTCAGCTTCATGCCCTCGTGCGAGAGGGCGAAGCCGAGCTGGGCGTAGAAGCGGTGCGCGTCGACCCGCACCTTGTCGGAGGTGAGCTGGACCATCCGGCAGCCGCGCTCGCGGGCCCGCTCGATCGTCCAGCGCATCATCTGGGCGCCCAGCCCCTGCCCGCGCAGCGCGGCGTGGATCCGGACCGCCTCGACCTGCATCCGCCACGCGCCGCCCCGGCTCAGCCCGGGCAGGTAGGTGAGCTGGCAGGTGCCCACCACGGCGCCGTCCCGGACCGCGACGATCAGCTCGTTGTTCGGGTCGGCCTCGATCGCCGCGAAGGCGGCCCAGATCCCCGGGCCGATCTCGGCCGGCACCTCGCCGAACCCGCGCTCCCGGCTGAGGTCGTCGTCGGCGAGCAGAGCGAGAACGGCGGGGACGTCGTCACGGGTAGCGATCCGGAACTCCATGATCGCCAGTCTGGCAGCCCTTTTGAAAGCCACCGGTGCCGGGCACGATGACCAGATGAACGTGCTGCTCAGGGTGCCGCGGGCGGTTTACCGCGGAATGATCTGGTTGGCCAACTCGCCGAAGACGCTGGTCCTCGCGTACGCGATCCTGATCCTGGTCTGCGGTTTCCTCTACTCCCAGTTCGAGGAGGGCGCGTCGATCGGCGACTCGCTCTGGTGGGCCGTCGTCACCGCGTCCACGGTGGGTTACGGCGACATCTCCCCGGAGAGCTGGCCGGCCCGGATCATGGCGGTCCTGCTCATCTCGGTCATGGTGCTACTGGTGATCCCGCTGATCACCGCGCACTTCGCCAGCAAGCTGATCGTGGACCACGACGCGTTCCGGCACGAGGAGCAGGAGGAGCTGAAGACCAACCTGCGTCAGGTCCGCAAGCTGCTGGAGGAACTGGCCGCCCGGGAGGGCGTCATTTCGCCGGACAGCGCAGGCCCTCCTGCGGCACCTTCAGATCGATGAGGTAACCGTCCACGGCCTGGACGACGCAGGGGGTCGACGGGTACGCCGTGTGCCCCTCGCCCTCCCAGGTCAGCACGTGCCCGGTGCCCAGCATGGCGGCCAGGTCGGCGGTGTTCTCATAGGGCGTGGCCGGGTCGCCGGTGGTGCCGACCACCACGATCGGCGGAGCGCCGTTCGCCTTGCCGGCCGGGTACGGATCCCGCTTGCCCGGCCAGTACACGCACGGCAGCATGCCGATCGCCAGCGGCGCCCCGAAGATCGGGTACTTCTTCCGCCACTGCGACTGGAGCTGCCGCACCCGCTGGACGGTCGGCGCCGCGTCGGTGTCCGCGCAGTTCACCGCGAGGTTGGCGTCGAACAGGTTGGAGTAGGTGCCGTCCTGCTCACGCTCCGCGTACTGGTCGGCCAGGTCCATGATGCCCTTGGCGTCCCCGGCCTGGAGGTCGTCGATCGCCCGGGCCAGGCTGGTCCAGCCGCTCTCGGTGTACAGCGACGAGATCAGCCCGTAGAAGATCCAGCCCGAGGTGGCCTTGCGGCCGTCCGAGTACGCCACCGGGGAGACCTCGGCCTTGGCCATCGCGTCGGTGACCGCGCCCCGCGGGTCGGCCGAGATCGGGCAGGTGCCGGGGTGCGCCTTGCACCACTTGGTGAAGTTGCCGAACGCCCGCTCGAAGCCCTTGGCCTGCGTCTCCGAGCCCTTGACGTAGGTCTCGGTCGGGTCGATCGCCCCGTCCAGCACCAGGGCCCGCACGTTCTGCGGGAACAGCTGGGCGTAGGTCGCGCCGAGCAGGGTGCCGTAGGAGTAGCCGAGGTAGGTCAGTTTCTGATCGCCGACCGCGGCGCGCAGCGCGTCGATGTCCCGGGCCGCCTGCTCGGTGGAGAAGAACGGCAGCTGATCGCCGTACTTCTGCCCGCAGCCGTCGGCGATCTTCTTGTTCAGCGCGGCGACCTCGTCGAACTCGGCCTGGCTGACCGGGTCCGGGTCGGAGCCGAAGTTGGCGTCCTGGTCGCGGTCGCTGATGCACTTGAGCGGGCTGGACCGGCCCACCCCGCGCGGGTCGAAACCGATCAGGTCGAACTTGTCGGTGATCTCGGTGGGCAGGCCGCCCATCTGCGGGCCGAACGAGAGATAGACCGCGTAGTCGATGCCGGAGCCGCCGGGGCCGCCCGGGTTGATCAGCAGCGAGCCGATCCGGTTTTTCTGCGACTTCGAGTGCACGCGGATCATGGCGACGTCGTACGTCGCGCCGCTGTCCGGTTTCGCCCAGTCGCGGGGGACCGCGACCGTGGCGCAGTCATACGTCATCCCGGCGGCGCCGCGGCCGACCAGTTTCTCCGGCACGGCGGCGCAGGGCCGCCACTGGGCGGCCGCGCCGGGCGTCGAGGCGGTGTCCGGCGTGCCGGCCCCGGCGCCCGGATCGGCCGGCGAGTCGGCGCCGTCCGGCGCGAACGCGGGCAGGGTGCAGCCTCCGGTTGTCAGGACCAGCGCGGTCAGGACCAGCGCGGCCAGGAGGGCGATCACCGAACGCGGACGACGGGGCACGGCTCGGACCTTTCGACGGCAGGGGACCCAGGCTAGCCGGTCCCTCCGGCACCCGCGGTCAGCGGCTGGTGAGCACCTCGGCCAGATCGAACCGCACCGGCCGTTCCAACTGCTCGTACGTACAGGTGCGGGGGTCGCGGTCGGGCCGCCAGCGCTCGAACTGGGCGGTGTGCCGGAACCGGGCGCCCTCCATGTAGTCGTAGCGGACCTCGACCACGCGCTCCGGGCGCAGCGGGGTGAACGACAGGTCCTTGCCGTTGTTCCACCGGCTCACCTCGTTCTTGCGCGGGGTGCGCTCGCCCTGCATGTGCGCCGCCCAGTCCCACGGGTGCCCCTCGAACCCGGTCACCAGGGGCTGGAGCTCCTCGAACAGCTCCTCGCGCACCGCGATCGGGAATGCGCCGATCACCCCGACCGAGGCCAGCACGCCCCGCTCGTCGTAGAGGCCGAGCAGCAGCGAGCCGATCCGGTTCTCCGCGGACTTGTGCACGCGGTAGCCGGCCACCACGCAGTCCGCGGTGCGCTTGTGCTTGATCTTGAACATGACCCGTTTGTCGGGCTGGTAGGTGAGGTCGCGGGGCTTGGCGATCAGCCCGTCCAGCCCGGCGCCCTCGAACTCGGCGAACCAGCGCCGGGCGGTCTCCAGGTCGTCGGTGGCGGGAGTGACGTACACCGGCGCCTTGGCCCCGGCCAGCGCCTGCCGCAAGCGTTCCCGTCGCTGCTCGAAGGGCAGCTCGGTGAGATCCTCGTCACCCAGGGCCAGCAGGTCGAAGGCGACGAAGGCGGCCGGGGTCTGCTCGGCGAGCAGCTTGACCCGGCTGGCCGCGGGATGGATCCGCTGCTGGAGCGCCTCGAAGTCGAGGGTGTTGCGCTCCGTGTCGGCGACGATCACCTCGCCGTCGATCACCGCCCGCTCCGGGAAGTTGGCCAGCACCGCCTCGACGACCTCGGGGAAATACCGGGTCATCGGCTTCTCGTTGCGGCTGCCGATCTCCACCTCGTCCCCGTCCCGGAAGATGATCGACCGGAAACCGTCCCATTTCGGCTCATAGATCTGCCCCGGTGGGATCTCCGCGACGGGTTTGGCGAGCATCGGCTTGACCGGGTGCTGGATCGGCAACTGCATCCGCTCAGTGTGCCCCGGAAAAAGGCGCGGCGATGCCCTTTACCCTCCCCCTACTGGAGGCCGCACCATCGAACGCATGGACCACACTCGACAGACCCGCTTCTCCGATCCGGGCCGGCACCACGACCGTCTCGCGGCCCTGCCCGCCGACCCGGCCGCGATCGGTGCCGTCGTCCGCAACCTGCACGTGCACTATCGCGGTTCCGGCATCGACTTCCCGCCGGAGCGGCTGACCGACATCGACACCCGCTGGGTGAGCCGGATGCTCGACCTCGACGAGGAGCGGTTCGGCGGTGCGCCGCTGGACGCGCCGCGGCCGGTCGAGCAGCGTCTGGTCGGCTGTTGCCGGGACGCGGCCCTGCTCGCCGTCGCCGCGCTGCGTGCCCACCGGATCCCGGCCCGCACCCGGGTCGGCTTCGCCGGTTATCTGATCCCGGACTATCACGTCGACCATGTGGTCACCGAGTATCACGACGGCACCCGATGGATCGCCATGGACGTCCAGCCCGACCTGCCGGAGATCACGCTCGGCCCGGCCGGGTTGCGGACCGCGGCGCAGTCCTGGCGCGCTTTCCGGCGCGGCGAGATCGACCCTTCGACGTACGGTGTGGGCCCCGGTCAGCCGATCGGCGGCCCGTGGATGCTCCTTCAGTACCTGACCTTGGAGCTGGCCCACCGGATGGGCGACGAGCTGCTGCTCTGGGACCTGTTCGGCGAGGCGGCCATCCCGTTCGCCGACCGGGACTGGTCCGAGATGCCGGAGGAACTGCCCGGCGATCTCGGTTACCTGGACGAGGTCGCCGGCCTGCTGCTCGCCGCCGACGACGGCGACCGGGCGGCCGAGGGCAAACTGGCCGCCCGATACGCCGAGGATGCCCGGCTACATCCCGGTAGCAGTGTCTTCTGTGTCTCGCCGCGTGGCGCTCGCTACGAGGTCGGCCTCTGACCGCGGCAGCAGCCCGCGGCCGGCGCCCAGTAGGACCGGCCGGTCCGCCTTCTTCGCGGCATTTTCATCCATCTTGTCCATGGCAACCTCGCAACCTCGTCGGTCGGAGGTTTGTATCAGTGCACCAGCAGTTCGACAAGTCTTTCCAGCTCAGCCGCCGGATCCGCGGCCAGCCCCATGTGGACCGGGCCGGCCCGCAGGATGGTGCTGCGCGGGGCGACCAGCCAGCGGAAGCGCTCGCCCAGCTTCATCCCGGCCGAGGCGCCGCCGCCCAGGCAGGTCGCCTCCCAGGACTCCAGGGCGGCTCGGACGGCGGTCACGTCGGCCGCCGGGTCCAGGCAGAGCAGCCGGGTCTCGTCCAGGTGGGTGCGCGCTTTCAGGAAGTCGTGGCGCTGGGCGTACAGCAGCACCCCGACGTTGATCAGCTCGCCGCGCTCGATCCGGGGCACGGCCTGGATCACCGCGTACTCATAAGGGGTTCTGGTCATGGCAGCCACGCCTCCGGCCGCGCGGCCCGGCGCGCGAGATGGTCCTGATACGCGTCCCGGTCGCCGTCGTCCAGCCAGTCCGCCGGGACCAGTGCGACCACCTCGGCGAGCAGCTCCGGCGTGATCCGGGCGGCCAGTGCCGGGCCCTCGGTGGCGAGCGCGGAGGCGTACGGCTTGAGCACGTGGTCGTCCCCTTTGTACGGCCGGTGCACCACGTTCTCCGCCCGCGCCCAGTTGTGGTGGAAGTACAGCGTGGCGCCGTGGTCGATCAGCCACAGGGCGCCGTGCCAGATCAGCAGGTTCGGGTTGCGCCAGCTGCGGTCCACGTTCTCCACGAACGCGTCGAAGGCGAGCACCCGGCTGGCCAGGCCGGCCTCGACCGGGTGCGCGTTCGGGTCGTAGCCCAGGGCGCCGGGCAGGAAGTCCATCCCCAGGTTGCCGCCGGCGCTCGCCTTGATCAGCTCCTGGACCTCCTCGTCCGGCTCGGCGCGGGCTACCACCGGGTCCAGCTCGACCCGGGCCAGCTCCGGCACCGGCAGGTCCAGCCGGCGCGCCAGCTCACCGGCGATCACCTCGGCGACCAGCGCTTTCGGGCCCTGGCCGGCGCCGCGGAACTTCACCACGTACGTCCCGAGGTCGTCGGCCTCGACGACCCCGGGAAGTGAGCCACCCTCTCTCAGCGGGGTGACATAGCGGATCGCGGTGACATCACGGAGCACCTGATCACCCTAGGCCCTGTCCGGTGCTCACGTGAGCACCGGACAGGGCCTACAGCGGGCCCTGCTTCCGCAGCTCGTCCACCTTTGTCATGGCGGTGCGCAGGTCGGCCAGCCACTCCTCGGTGTGCTGCCCGACCAGCCGGACGCACCAGGCCAGCGCGTCCGACCGGGACCGGGCGACGCCCGCGTCCACCAGGGTGTCCAGCACCTGACGCTCGGGCTGGCGCAGCCGGGTCATCACCGGGGCGGCCAGGTGCGTCCAGAGCTCCGAGCTGTCGCCGCAGCGCGTGCCCCAGGCGACCTTGCGCTGATAACGGTGCTCGACCTGGCGGGCGACCCGGATCCGGTCGTCCCGCGTGTTCTCCCGGAACTGGGTGATCCGGCCGGACTGCGCGGCGGCCCGGTCCGCGTCGGTGGCCTCGGCCGGCAGGTCCGGCTCGGGCAGCCGGCCCCAGATGATGATCTCGTCGCGGTCCACCACGACCTCGGGCGGCTCGACGAACCACCCGTCCGGCACCGCCCCGGTCACCCAGGCGGCGGCGTCGTCAGCGGGTGGCGGCTCGGTGCGTGCCCCGGGTGGGGCGGGACGAAAACGCATGACGACCTCCTCGGTCATTGCAGTGATTACATTCTTACACCGCAATCCCGTAAGCCGCCAGTATCCCCACTTGAGCGACCGCTCAAATCCGTCTAGGCTGCGTTTTGAGCGGTCGCTCAAACGGGGGGCGGCCGCTTCATGACCTGGGAGGATGAGCGTGCACAGCAGAGTTGTCCGGACGCCGAACCTGTTTCTGGCCGGCCTGGTCGCGGTGATCGGCGTGGTGAGCTTCGTCGTCGCCGTGGCGACCGGGCGGGCCGACAGTGCGCTGTTCTTCGTCGCGCTCCCGGCCGCGCTGGCCGTCGGTCTGGCTCTCACTCCGGGCCGGACCACGCACGGCCGGGTGTTCCGGCTGACCACCATCGCCCTGCTGCTGGCCGCGGTCGTCCTGCACGAGGGCGCCATCTGCGTGCTGCTGGCCGCGCCGCTGGTCTACCTGGTGGCGCACGCGGTGACCGGGCTGGTCCGGCTGGCCCGGCGCGGTGGCCGCTCCGCCCTGGCGGTGCTGCCCCTGCCGCTGCTGCTGGTCGGCAGCGCCGAGGGGACCAGTGCCGACTGGCGCGTGCACCCCGACCAGTCGGTCGAGGTCACCCGCGTGGTCGCGCTCGGCCCGGAGCAGGTGCGGGCGACACTGGAGGCCGGCCCGCAGCCGACCGGCGTCCGCTCGCTGCCGCTGCGCCTGCTCGGCGTCCCGATGCCGGAGCACGTGCACGGCGCGGGGCTGGCACCCGGCGACCGCTGGACGTTCGCCTACCACGGCAGCTCGCACGGCCCGGGCGGCGACATCGTGACCGAGGTCCGCGACGCCGGCCCGGCCCGGGTGACCTGGGCGGTGGTCGAGGACACGTCGATCACCAACCGCTGGGTCGGCATGCGGGACGCCACGCTCAGCTGGCACACCGTCCCCGGCGGGACCGCGGTCACGCTGCACGTCGGCTACCGCCGCGGGCTCGACCCGTCGTGGTATTTCGGTCCGCTCCAGGACGGGCTCATGCACGCCGGCGCCGGCCACGTCCTCGACATGCTCGCGCTGCGATGACCCTCGTCCGCTACCTGTCGCTGCTGCTGCCCGCCGCGGCCCTGCTCGGCGCCGTCCGCGGCACCGATCGAGCCACTCGGGCCGGGGCCTTCCTGGCCTTCCTGGCCGCCGCCCTCGGCGTCGCGGCGCTGCACGAGCTGGCCGGGCTCGGCGCCTGGTGGGGGTTCGCCGCCGTGGACGGCGCCTACCGCGGCATGCCGATCGACCTCTGGCTGGGCTGGGCCGCCCTCTGGGGGCCGATCCCGGTCCTGCTGCACCGCCGCCTGCGGCTCCCGGTGACGCTCGGCGTGCTGCTCTGGATCGACCTGCTCGCGATGCCCCGGCTCGAGCCGCTGCTCACCCTCGGCCCGCACTGGCTGCGCGGCGAGTTCCTCGGCCTGCTCGCCGTCGCCCTGCCGGCCCAGTTGCTCGGCCGCTGGACCGCCGCCGACCGGCAGCTGTACGCCCGGGTCGTGCTCCAGATGATCCTGTTCACCGGCCTGATCCTGTGGCTGCTGCCGACGGCCGTCCTCACCCTCGCCGGGGGCGCCTGGCCACGGCTGCCCGGTCCCGCGTTGACCGTGGTCGCCCAGGTCGCGGCGGTGCTGGGGCTGCCGGCGGTGGCGGCGGTCCGGGAGTTCGCGGTGCGCGGCGGCGGCACCCCGTTCCCCTGGGACCCGCCGCGCCGGCTGGTTACCACCGGCCCGTACGCCTACGTCGCCAACCCGATGCAGCTCAGCATGGTCGCCGAGCTGACCCTGCTGGCCGTCGTCGCGCGCAGCCCGGCCCTGGCTGCCGCCGCCCTCGGCGCGGTCGCCTTCTCGGCCGCGGTCGCCGCCCCGCACGAGCGTGGTGACCTGGGCGACCGTCACGGCGACGGCTGGCTCGCGTACCGCCACCAGGTGCGCGACTGGCTGCCCCGGGCCCGGCCCTACCGGGCGATCGAGCCGGCCCGGATCTGGCTGGACGACGACTGCGGCCCGTGCGCCGCGACCCGGGACCTCATGGCGGCGCGCACGCCCGTACGGTTGGATCTCGTGCCCGCCGCGACTCACCCGACCACCCTGTGGCGCGCGAAGTACGCGACCGCCGACGGATACTCCGCTACGGGGGTGGTGGCCGTCGCGTCCGCGTTCGATCATCTGGGCATCGGCTGGGCGTACCTCGGCTGGTTCCTCCGCCTCCCGGCGGTGCACCAGCTCGCGCAACTGATCACCGACGCCCAGATCGCACCACCCCACCCCGCCGGAGGACAACGGTGAGCGACACGAAGCAACGCCTGCTGGACGGCGCCCTGGACGCCCTGCGCGACCACGGGGTGACCGGCACCTCGGCCCGCACCATCGCCGCCGCGGCCGGGGTCAACCAGGCGCTCGTCTTCTACCACTACGGCTCGGTCGACGAGCTGGTCGGCGCGGCCTGCCGACAGGCCACCGAGCAGCGGGTGGCGCACTACTCGGACCGGTTCGCCGCGGTCACCTCGCTGCGCGAGCTGCTCCAGGTGGGCCGCGAGCTGCACGCCAGCGAGCTGGCCCAGGGCAACGTGTCGGTGCTGGCGCAGACCCTGGCCGCGGCGCAGAGCAACGCGCGGCTGGCCGAGCCGATCCGGGCCACCTTCCAGCTCTGGACCACCGAGATCGAGGCGGTGCTGCGCCGGGTGCTGGCCGGCTCGCCGATCGCCGAGGTCGCCGACGTGCCCGGGCTGGCGCAGGCGATCTCGTCGGCGTTCGTCGGGCTGGAGCTGTTCGAGGGCATCGACCCGGACGGCGGCCGCCGGGCGATGGAGGCCATCGACCAGCTCGCCGTGCTGGTCGAGGTGATGGACGAGCTCGGCCCGCTGGCCACCCGGGTGCTGCGCTCCCGGATCAAGAAGGCCGGGAAGAGGTAGTCAGAGCACGAACGCGTCGGTCCAGAGCTGCCGCGAGCGCCCGGAGAGCGCCTCCATCAGGCCGACCGCCTGCCCGTCGGTCAGACCCGCCACGAAGTCGATCACCGCGCGCCCGCGGGCCCGGCCCAGCCGTTCCGGTGTGCCCTCGGGCAGCTCCGCCTCGGCCAGCTCGACCAGGTCCCGCAGCCGGCGCGGCAGGCGGTCCTCCTCGTCGGGGTCGGTCAGCCAGGCCAGCAGCGCCTCCACCAGGGTGGCCAGCAGCCGGCCCTGACCGCGCTGGTGCAGCGCCAGGTCCGGCCGGGCCAGCACGAACCTGTTCTGCACGAACTTGAGGATCTGCACCTCGTGCCACTGCGCCACGGACAGCTGCGCGTGCCCGCTGCGGATCGCCGCCTGCTCGGTCAGCTCCACCGAGTCGACCAGCCGCCGGGTCCAGGTCGCCGAGAACGCCGCGACCCGGGCCTCGGCCTGCACCGACCCGTCGAACGGCTGGGCCAGCAGCCCGTCCACCAGCTCGGCCCGGACCAGCTCGACCGCGTCGGCGAACGCGTCGTCGTCGGCGATCCAGTCCTCCTTGCGATGCAGGCTGCGGCGCAGCGACTCGATCGCGCCGCCGGCCCGCCGCAGGTCGGTCGCGGTGCCCCAGCGCTGCCAGGCCAGCAGCTCGGCGGCGACCGCGCCCTGCTGGAGCACGCCGACCCGGTGCACGTCCTCCAGGTCGTGAATGGCGTACGCGATGTCGTCGGCGGTGTCCATCACCGAGGCCTCGACGGTCTGCTGCCAGTCCGCCACCCGCCCGGCGAACGGCGCCCGTGCCGCCCGCACGTCGTTGACCTCGGTGGAATACGCCCCGAACTTGCCCGAGCCGCCCTCCGGATCGTCCGGGTGGGCGGCCGCCCCGCGCGGCGGCGGGTCCATGAACCGCGGGTGCGGCGCCGGATGCCCGTGCCGGGTCCACGGGTACTTCAGGATCGCGGCCCGCACCGCGTTCGTCAGGTTCAGCCCGATGGTGGCCTGCCCGCGGATCTCGGTGCTGGTGACGATCCGGTACGACTGGGCGTTCCCCTCGAACCCGTCGCGCAGCCCGAGCCGCTGCCGGGCCAGCCGGTCCAGCACCCGCTCGCCGAGGTGCCCGAACGGCGGGTGCCCCAGGTCGTGAGCGAGCGCGGCGGCCTCCACCACGTCCGGGTCGCAGCCGCCCAGTTTCTCCGCCAGGTCGGTGTCCCGGGCCTGGATCCGCTCGGCGATCGCCCGGGCCACCTGGGCGACCTTGAGGCTGTGGGTGAGCCGGTTGTGCACCAGCAGCCCGGCCCCGCCGGGGCTGATCACCTGGGTGACCCCGGCGAGGCGGGCGAAGAACGGCGAGCTGACGATCCGGTCCCGGTCGACGCGGAACGGGCTGAACGCGAGGTCGCCGGGGGCCACCGTGCTGTCGCCGAAGAGTCGCTGGGTACGCGGATCGTCCATGGGGAGCAAATTACCGGGACTGGAGCGCGTCCAGCGCGACGGCCATCGCGATCACCAGGCGACGGTCCAGGTTCGGGTCGTGGATGGTCACGTTGTAGGTGTCCCGGAAGCCCCACTTGCGCTCCACCGAGAACCCGACGTGCCCGTTGATCTCGAAGTCGAAGTGGTACGGCAGCCAGGACAGGTAGTCGATGAACCGGCGGCACAGCGCCACGAAGAAGTTCCGCTCCTGGCCGACCAACTCGGCGTAACCCGGCTGCTCCAGCACCCAGGTGGAGCGCAGCAGGGACGCGCCGAACTTCTTGCGGAACAGGCCGATCGGGGCGCCGGCCGCGTCCACCACGTCGTAGGTCGCGCCCAGGTCGATCACCTGACGGGCCTTGAAGCCCAGCACCGGCACCTGCTTGGTGTCGTCGGTGTAGAGGGTGACCTGCTCCTTGAACGCCAGCCGCTTCTGCTGGGCGAACGCCAGCATGCCGGCTTCCTGGCCGTCCGGGGTGGAGGCGTGCACCTCGTACTGATTGACCATCAAACGCACGCGCTGACGCACGATGAGCTGTTGCTGAGCCTGAAGAATGTCGATCGTCACCGCGGCAGTGTGTCATACGCCTCATAGGCCCGCTCGGAATGCCGGTGAGGGTCCGGAGCAGGCGCTTTCTCAGCGTCGCCTCAGGGAGGCGCTGGGCGTGGCGGGCTCGATCAGGTCAGACTGGAGCACATGGCGAAGCGTGTTCGTACCCGTACGGTAGTGGCTCTGGCACTCGGCGCCGCGGCGGTCTGGGCCGCCCGCGACCTCCCCGCCCAGATGGGCGCGAAAGCGCGCGGCGCACGCCGCGCCCGGATGGAGGCCTCCCCGCAGTTCTCCGGTGGAAAATTCCGCAACACGGTCCCGGCCACCGAGGTCGCCGCGGCGTCCATGCCGCGGCTGTTCGTCGCCGCGATGACCGACCGCGACGCCCGCCGGCCGCACCTGCCGGTCCCGGTGGTCACCCCGCCCTCGGCCCCCGCCGACGGCCTGCACGTCACCTGGTACGGGCACTCCTCCGCGCTGGTCGAGATCGAGGGTCACCGCGTCCTGCTGGACCCGGTCTGGAGCGACCGCTGCTCCCCGTCCCGGCTGACCGGCCCGCGCCGGCTCCACGAGCCGCCGGTCCCGCTGCGCGAGCTGCCCCCGCTGGACGCGATCGTGATCTCCCACGACCACTACGACCACCTCGACATGGTCAGCATCCAGACCCTGGTCGACCTCCAGGCCGCACCGTTCCTGGTCCCGCTCGGCGTGGGTGCCCACCTGGAGCGCTGGGGCGTCCCCGAGTCCCGCATCGTCGAGCTGGACTGGGACGAGTCGCACAAGGTCGGCACGCTGGAGCTGACCGCCACCGCGGCCCGGCACTTCTCCGGCCGCGGCTTCAACCGTGACGAGACCCTCTGGGCCAGCTGGGTGCTGAAGGGACCGACCCGCCGCGCGTTCTACTCCGGCGACACCGGTTACTTCCCCGGCTTCGCCGAGATCGGCGAGGAGCACGGCCCGTTCGACGTCACCCTGGTCCAGGTCGGTGCGTACGGCGACGCCTGGCCGGACATCCACATGGTCCCGGAGGACGGCGTCTCGGTGCACGTCGACGTCCGCGGCGGCCTGATGATCCCGGTCCACTGGGCCACCTTCAACCTGGCCCTGCACGACTGGTCCGAGCCGGCCGACCGCACCTGGCGCGAGGCCAAGGCCAGGGGCGTGCGGCTGTCGATCCCGCGCCCCGGCGAGCGCGTCGACGTCGACAACCCGCCCCCGGTCGACGGCTGGTGGCAGCAGATCGCCTGACCACGCTCAGCGGGCCAGGTCGTACGCGGCGGCGGTGAGGCCCAGCAGGACCAGGGCAGCGCCGGCGGCTAATCGGGCGGTGTGCGACCAGGCGGTGCGGCGGTCCTGGCGGAACGAGCGCTTCGACGAGCGGGCGTCCTGCCAGGCCGCGTGGGTGCGGCCGAGGCGGTAAGCGATCACCGGGACGGTGGCGACGGCCAGCAGGGTGCCCAGGAGCAGTGGCGACATGGCGGACCTCTCGTGTCGATGGGTGAACCGCCAGTCTGGGGGCCGCAAGCATGGTCAATCCAGAGGATTCCTGGGCCTATCCGGGCAATAACCGCGCGGGGCGGGACGGACGGCGACGAAGTCTTCTGTCGCCTATCGGTCACTCGAATCCTCGGACCGTTCCTCCGCCGCGGGGACGCAGATCTCCACGGCGCCCGGGACGATCGACGCCGTGAAGCTCTTCGTCCGGGCCCGGGCGCCGCCGTCGAGCTCGTACTCCAGCTTCGACTTCAGCCGGACCGAGACCTTGCGGGCCCGGGTGGTCCGGACGAACGGTGAGCTGTCGGAGCGCTTGACCGCCATGGTGCCGAGCGCCCGCGCCCACTGGAGCGCACCCTGCGCGGTCGCCACCCCGACGTCGAGCCACCCGTCGTCCGGCGCCGCGTCGTCGAAGGCCTGGATGCCGCCGGTGATCGTCCCGACGTTCCCGATCAGCACGCAGCTGGCCTCGTCGTCGAACCAGGGGACACCGTCCACCTTGATCTTCGTGCGCGGGGCCTCGCCGCTGACGTGCCGGATGCCGGTCCAGACATACGCGAGCTTGCCCAGCCGGTCCTTCAGGGCACCGTCGGCGTCCTTGATCATCGCGCCGTCGAAGCCGACCCCGGCCATCACGGCGAAGTGCTCGCCACCGAGTTTGCCGAGGTCGAGCCGCCGCCGGTCGCCGGTGAAGGCGATCTGGACGGCCTGCTCCAGGTCGGTCGGGATGCCCAGGTTGCCGGCCAGCAGGTTGCCGGTGCCGGCCGGCATGATCGCGACCGGCACGGGCGAGCCGTCGGCCGCGACCACGTCCAGGGTGCGCTGCACCATGCCGTCACCGCCCCAGACCACGAGCAGGTCCGGCTTCTCGGCGAGGGCTTCGCGGACTCGGGCCGGCGCCTTGCGGCTCTTCGGCACCTCGTACCAGAAAAGGTCTTTGATGTCGTGGTCGGTGAGCCGGCGGCGCAGCTCGTCCAGCCCGCCACCGAGGGTCTTCTTCTTGTGGGCAACGACGGCGACTCTGCGGGGGGTTCGCATGTCGCCGCCGTTACCCGAACCGGAGCTCTTCCAACCACCGGCGAGGGCCTATTGCCCCATCGTGAAGATCGATTAACTCAGAACCGGGCGAACGAGCGCACCGGCATCCGCGGGCCGTAGCGGGGGGCCATCAGGCCGCCCATGGCGAGCAGATCGCAGACCCGGCCCCGGTGCCCCCGGAACGGCTCGAGCAGCTCCAGCATCCGCTCGTCGGTGCCGCGGGGCTCGCCGGCCAGGGCGTACGCAACGGTGTTGGGAATGTGATAGTCGCCGACACTGACCGCGTCCGGGTCGCCGAAGGCGGTCCGGACCACCTCGGCCGCGGTCCACGGCCCGATCCCGGGCAGCGCGGTCATCCGCCGGGTGGCCTCGGCCGAGTCGGCGCACTCCTCCAGCCGTGCGGCCACCTGCGCGGCGCGCAACAGCGCCTGGGTGCGCCGCTGCTCGACGCCGAGCGGATGGAACTCCCAGTAGGGCCGGGCCGCCACGGCGGCCGGATCGGGCGGCAGCACCAGGGGGACCGGCCCGGGTGCGGGCTCGCCGAGATGACGACAGATCTTTCGGTACGACCGGTGCGCCTCGGTGCCGGTCACCTTCTGCTCCAGGATCGCCCTCAGCAGCCGCGGGAACACCTGCCCGGTGGCCGGCATCCGCACCCCGGCGAACGTCGTGGCCAGCCGGGCGACCAGCGGATGCCGGCGGGACAGGTCGGCGAAGCCGCTCACGTCGTCGCGCAGCCCGGCGATCGCGTCGGCCCGCTCGATCACCCAGCCCGCCCCGGGCCCGTGCCCGGTCGCGACCAGCTCGCCGGCCTCCCGGGCCAGCCGCAGGGTCGCCGGGCCGGCGGGGGAGCGGACCGCGAGCCACAGCTCACCGTCGCGCAGCACGCCGCACGGGTCGTGCTTGGGCACCAGCAGCGAGCGCACCGAGGCGGCGAACTGATACCGCTCCGGCGGTGTCAGGCGGCGGCTCACCTCGGCGGTCATCCGGAAACTGTGCCACGCCCGGCGCCGTTTGACGAGCAAGCCGATGGCCCTGTCCCCGGTGCTGGGGTCAGGGCCATCGGACGGTGATCGGATCGATCACCCGGTTGCGGAGCGGTGCCCCGGGTGGAGGCCGGGCAGTCGCGGTTCGCGTCCGGCAGGGGAAGGACGGCCGGCGGGCCCGAAGGGGGGTCCCGGCGAGACACCGTGGGAATGTGCCTCTCCGGTTCGGGCCCGCCGGGCGACTGTGCTCCGCGAGCGTGTTCGGGAAGGGCCGGCCGAGGGCCGGCCGGGATCAGCGCACCCGGATCCGGACCACGTCGAAGGCCGGGGTCTGGTTGGCGCGCTCCATCATCGGGATCCGGTGCGAGCCGTCACCGGCCCAGGACGCGCACTGCGCGAGTCCGGCCTGCGGCAGGCCCGGCACCTGGATGGTGACCGTGTCCGGCGTGCGGCCGCCCTTGCTGTCCTCGGTGGCGACGAAGAACGCCGGGACGCCTTCCGGGGTCGGCGCCTCGTTGGTGCTGGCGAGCATCCGGCAGGCGGTGTGGAAGTGGCCGCGGACCAGGCCGTTCTGGAGAACGCTGGACTCCACGTAGTAGCCGCCCTGACCGGCCGCGAGGAACCGGTCGCGGATCAGGTTGCGGGTGCTGACCTGGAGGGTGAACGCGGTGTTCCGGTTCACCTGTCGCGGCGCCTGGGTGATCAGCAGCGACGGGTTGTTGGCGGCCGAGCCGACCTCACCGAACTCGGTGGAGACGCACCGGTCGCCCTTCTGGAAACCGTCGTGCCGCGGCAGGTTGCTGGTGTCGCAGCTGTTGGTCAGGATGCCGAGGCCGGCGCCGGGCGGCGGGGTGCTGGGCGCCGCGGTCGCGCCGCCGCCGTTGTTGTTCCCGCCGTTGTCGCCGCCGCCGTTGTTGTTCCCACCGTTGTTGTTGCCGCCGGTGTTGTTGCCACCATTGTTGTTGCCGCCGGTGTTGTTGTTCCCACCGCCGTTGTTGTTGCCGCCGGTGTTGTTCTGGTTGTCGGTCGGCTCGGTGGTGGCGGGAGCGGAGGCACCGTCGGAGGCCTGGCCCGTCGCGGGGGCGCTGGTCGGCGCGCTGCTCGCGGCACCGCCGTTGTTGCCGCCGTTGTTGTTGCCGCCGGTGTTGTTGTTGCCGCCGTTGCCCCGGTTACGGCGCCGGTTGGTCTGGTTCTGCGTGTTGGCGACGTTGTTCATCACCCAGTCGCGGCAGCGGGCGCGCACCTGCTCGGTGGTCGCCACGTCCCCGGCCCCGTCGTCCGGGTGCTGGGTGACCGTGCCGTTGTTGGTGGTGTACGTGCCGCGCCGGGTCTGCGTGGACAGTTTCGTCTGACCGCCGGCCTTCAGGTTGTCGCAGGCCGCGAGCGCCGACTTGGTGTTGTCGTTGGTGCTGGCGCTGGAGATCTGCGTGACCGTCACGATGCCGCCGAACGCCGCGAGCGTGGCCGCCACGGCGATGATCCGGCGACGCCCGCTGAACCACGTCGGGTTAGTGGGGCGCCGGTACTTGGACCTTCGCATGGGTGACACCTTTCTTCGTCGCCGTCGGGGCGATGTCTCTCGGGGCTACCGCGATCGGAAGATGCGCATGGTGGTGATCACGCCGATCACCAGCGCGGCAGCAAGGACGAGCAGGATTACGGTGTTGCTGAGACCCGGCACTCCGCCGCCGTTGCTGGCGGCGACGATCATCTGGTTGTCGATCGGCACCGGGCCCTTCTGGCCGGCGGTGGGCGCGGCCACGGTGGGCAGCGCGCCGTAATCGACGATGCCGCTGCTCTCCAGCAGGGTCATGTGCGTCATGACGAACTGGTTGGCCTGCTGGGCCAGCTTCCGGACGGTGTCGTTGCGCGTCCCGGCCCGGATGCTGGCGATCGCCGGGAAGATCTTGCCGTGCGCGGCGCGGAGCCGGTCGACGAAGATCTGGTCGAACTGTGCCCCCGAGGCGTTCTTCATCTCGTTCAGCCAGCCCTGCTGATCGTCGTTGGGCTGGTTGGGCAGGTCGATGCCGAGTTTCTTGGCCGCCGCCCGGTCCAGGCTGTCGAGGGCCACGTGCTGCGCCGCGATCGACTTGCCGATCTTGACGACGTTCGGGTCGTTCGACTTCTCCTGGGCCATGTTTCCGGCCGGGATCTCCCAGAGGCCGGCGAGTCGTACCTTGATCACGAAGTCTTGATCAGCGGCGCTGAGCGAGCCTTTCGCGGTGTCGGTGAGCCCGGTGTTCGGGGGCACCGGCACCGCGTCGTCGGCCCGGGCCGCACTGGCCGGCGTCAGCATGAAAGCCAACGTCACGGCCGCGGCACCCACCAGCCAGGACTTCATCGTCGTCACCTGCCGTTTCCTCAGTAGCTGTAGTCGCTGCCGGAGCCACCGGCGCCGGAGTCACCGCCGGAGGCGTCCGCGGGTGGCGCCACCGGCTTCGAGATCTTCGGAAGGCAGGTGAGGTTCTTGGTACCGGTCGGCGTGATCACGAACCACTTGCCGTTGACGTTCTGGCCCTTCCACTGGTGCGGCTTCTTGTCGCCGACGTAGCGGTAGAGCGGCCAGCCCTTGAGGGTCAGCTGCTTGGTGCCGTCCGCCCGGGTGACCGTGCCGACCAGCTTCTGGTCCACGCCCTTGAGGGTCGGCTTGCCGTCGTTGGTCAGGGCCGGCGGCCAGACCTTCGCGCAGTCACCGTTGCAGTTCGACTTCGCCGGGTCGTCGCCGTCGTCGTCGAACCGGTACATGACGAACCCGTCCTGGTCCTCGACGACCTTGCCCATCCGCGGCACCGAGGTGCCGGTGAGCGACGTGGTGACCAGATCGTCCGCGACCTCGGACCCGGTGTCGCCCGGGGCCGGCTCGGCGGTGGAGGCCGGGTCGGCCGCGTTCGGGTCGACCGCGCCGCCGGTCGCCTCGGCGCCCGGGGTGGCCGCCACGTCGGCCGCGGCGGGCTCCGCCGCGTTGCCGTAGTCGGCCGTGTTGTCGAGTCCGGCCGGAGCGCAGCCGGGTAGTGCGACCATCGCAGCCAGCGCCACTCCGGCGACCATCAACTTGCGCTTCTCCGGTACCACTGGGTCCTCCAGCTGATCGATACCCACTGCCATTTCCGCGCAGTAGTACGGGACCTGCGCGGTGGCGGTTGAACATTTGGCTCGATCAAATTGGGGAATTTTTGTTTGAACCGCGGGCCGGGTGCGGTGCGTATAGAAAAGGCCCACACGGCGAAAAAGGGCCCAGCCGAGGCGGCTGAGCCCTATTCGTGTTCGAATGATTACGGAACGCTGATCAGCGTCTCCCCGGTCCCGGTCGCGGTGAGTTCCTGCACCTGCACGTGGGCGATGTCGTCGCGCGGGGTGCCGGTCACCGCCTGGAGCAGCAGCGGGGACGGGTTGGCCGGGGTGCCCCAGCCCTTCTCCCCGATCGTCCAGGTGGCCACCCGCTCCGAGGTGCCGTCGCGGTGCACCAGGACCAGGCCGCACGTCTTCGGCCCCTTGATGTTGGAGACCGCGAAGGAGATCTGGGTGCCCCAGTCCTTTTTCTCCAGGCCGACCGCGGTGGCCACACCGGTCCGGGTGTCCGTGCCGTTGTAGTTCTGCCCGGGCAGGGGCAGGCCGCCGATGCCGACGCCGTCGCTGTCCGGCAGCGGGTCGAGCTTGTCGCTGGCGGTGGTGCCCGGGTTCCGCGTCGTGGTGTCCGTGCCGAGCAGCTTGGGGCCCAGGAAGAGCGAGCCGATGGAGAGCATCGCGAAGACGACCACGGCGGCGGCGAGCGAGTAGAGCCGGCGGCTGTTGGCCCGCTGGCGTTCGACCTTCACCTCGCGGAACATCTTGTTCAGCAGGACGCCGTCCTGCTCGGACTTCTCCGCGGCGAGCAGCGCCTCCGCGTCGACGTCGGCCAGCGCGTCCGCGACCTGGACGAAGGACTCCAGCTCGAACGCACACTGCGGGCACTCGATCAGGTGGTCCTCGAACCGGGCGGCGTCGCGGTCGTCGAGCACGCCGAGGGCGTACGACGCGACGTCGTAGTGGTCTTCCTGAGTCATTCCGTCACCCCCCGCTGCTGCAGAGCGGTACGCAGCGCACGCAGAGCGTAGTACACCCGGGACTTGGCCGTACCCAACGGAAGGTTGAGAACCTCGGCCGCCTCGGGCACCGTGCGACCGCGGAAGTACGTCTCGATCAGGATCTCCCGGTGCGAGTGGCTCAACTGCCGGAGCGCGTCCGACACCGTCATGGACTGCAGGACCTTGTCGGTCTCGTCCGAGGTGGTCGGGAAGCTCTCCAGCTCCCGGTCGTACGTCTCGGCCGGCCGCGCGTTGGCGCTGCGGTGCTCGTCGATGGCGATCCGGCGGGCGACCGTGACCAGCCACGGGCGCAGCGACTGCTGTCCCTGCGCGCCGAGCCGGTGCGCGTTGCGCCAGGCCCGCAGCAGGGTCTCCTGCACGATGTCCTCGGCGCGCTGCCGGTCGCCGCCGGTCAGGCGCAGCACGAACATCAGCAACGGTCCGGCGTGCTCTTCGTAGAGCAGCTTGACCAGTGTGTCCTCGTGACTGGCGCTGGTGTTCGGCGCCTCGTGGCGGGCCGACTGGCGGGGGATCACCGAACCGTCATCCTGTGCACCACGGCCTCCGTCGAGTGCCTGCCACCTGCTTCCGGAGTGTCGCGCCATCACACGCACCCTCTCCGGCGAGAGCCGCTTCTCGGCCACCGCATGCATCGATACCTCCGCCCGGACCTTTCCCCGTCGCCTGAGATACGGCTGGGGGGCCCGGCCGGGATCAAAGCCGGCGCGAGATTTTCCGGGACACTCGGTCTCAAGGGTCCTCCGCTTGTGGTGACGATCGTGACGGCGTGCCGGTCGCGGATCATGGGGGGATTGATCTACGCCGATTCGGACGCCAGGTAAGGCGGAATGATACTCAGTCGCCCCGGTGCGAGACATGGCTCTGGAAATAATTTCGCCCGTCGCGGGAGAGCGTGATCCCGCTCCGTGAGCGAGCAATTCCGCTGGGTGTCGGTGGATGAGTATTGTGTGGTGAATGGCGGGGTCCCGAGACCGTTCGGGGGATGCTCGGATATCTCTTGGACTCTTTCGGGCGACACCCGGTAGGGAGCGCTCCCATTCCTTGATCTTGCTGCTCCGGCGCGCGGCTTTGTAGTAAACGCGTGTTTACCGCGTGGCTCTGCGTGGAGAACGAATGGGGTGATCCGGGCCTGTCCCGGATGGTCCGGACCTGTGACACGGGCGCTTCGACGATTTTTTCGGGACGGCCCCTCCTGTACCGATATGCGGTACCAACTCCCGGAAAATGGGAAACCTGCGGAGGATGCCAGTGAGCGCCCGATCAGCGGGAACGTGCCGAGGCGAGCGCGAGTGCCCGATGCAGCACGCGCGAGTCCCCGAGCATGCCGCGCAGCCGCCGCTCCAGCCCGGCGATCGGCACGAGGTTCTGCGGCGCCCGGGGATCCTTGTACGACGCCGACGCGAACCGGGGCAGCGTCGCCCCGGACAGCCCGGCCAACTCGATCGCCTGGTCCACGGTCAGCTCCGGCGAGCACTCCACCCGGACGATGCCGGACCACGGCGCGCCGGTCCCGTTCGGCAGCCGCAGGTACCACGACCAGCCGCCCCACCGGGTGCCGAGATGGAAGACCGGGGTCCGCTGGCCGGCCCGCAACCGGGGCACGACCGCCTCCTGGGCCGCGGGCAGATAGCGGCTCTTCTGCGTCTTGATGTATCCGATCGTGCGCGGCAGCTGCCGCCGGTCCCGCAGCGGCCCGTCCACGATCAGCAGGTCGGCGCCGTCCGTGCCGCGGGCCCGCGCCTCCGACGAGATGTCGATCTCCAGCGCGGTGAGCGGCCCCTGCACGGCGGCTTGCAGCTTGCTCGCCTCGCCGGCGCCGGCGATCCGGTGGATCTCGTAGTGCACCGAACCGGCCTGCACGCCGTCGACCGACGGGCTGGCGGTGAACAGGCCCCGGCCGACCCGGGCGGCGACCAGCTCGGCCGCGCCGTGCGCCAGGTCGCACCGGACGACGCCGGCCGCGAACGAGGCGGCCAGCCCGGCGAACGAGGTGCCGTCCTCCTCCGCGGTCCAGATCTGGGCGTCGTTGCGGCGGACCCCGTCGACCAGGAACACCACGTCCGGCGCTCGGGCGCCGGCCGGCACGTCGACCGGGGCCCACTCGGCGGCCGGCACCTCCACGTCGACGTCCACCTGCGCGCTGCTGGGCGAGGCCGGCCCCTCGCCGTCCCCGCCCTCGAAGGAGGCCCCGTACGCCGGGTCCCACGCGTCGACGTACATCCGGGTCACAGGCCGATCCTCTCGACGTGTGCGGTGCGGGCGTCCTTGCGTACCTCGAACCGGACCGGCACCCGCTCGGCGAGCGCGTGCACGTGGGTGACCAGTCCGACCATCCGGTCGCCGCGGGCGGCCAGATTTTCCAGCGTCGCGGCGACCACGTCGAGGGTCGCCGCGTCCAGCGTGCCGAAGCCCTCGTCCAGCACGATCGACTCCAGGCTGGCCGCCGTGGTGCTCATCCCGGCGAGCTGCTCGGAGAGGGCGAGGGCCAGCGCCAGCGACGCCTGGAACGTCTCGCCGCCGGAGAGCGTGCGCACGCCCCGCCGCAGTCCCGCGTCGTGATGGTCGATCACGAAGAACTCGCCCTTGTCGTGCATCAGTTCGTACTGCCCGCCGGTGAGCTCGCGCAGGATCCGGGAGGCACCGTCGACCAGCAGGTCCAGTGCCTCCTCCAGCAGCCAGCGCTCGAAGTTGTTCGCCCGCAGGTGCCCGGCCAGCGATTTCGCCACCCGGCCGGCCTGTTGCAGGGCCATCCGCTGGTCCTGCATCTCGCGCGCCTGCTCGAGCCGCTCGACCAGGCGCTGCCAGGCCGCCTCGGCCCGCTCGGCGGTGACCGCGGCGGCCCGGATCAGGGTGGCCTCGGCGTCGGCCGGCGCGACCGTGGGCGGCTGCACCCCGGCGTCGGTGAACAGCGTCGCGATCGCCGACTGGGCGCCGGCCGTGGCCTCGTGCGCGGCGGTGACCGTGGCGTCCGCCTCGGTCCGGGCCGCGGAGCGGGCGGCGTGCTCGTCCCGGGCCCAGCCGACCAGGGTCTGCCAGGCGCCGGCCAGGTCGTCCCGATCGGCCGGCGGCGGCACGAACCGGGCCAGGCCGTCACGGACCTCGTCGAACCGGCGCCACGCGGTGCGCTGCTGCTCCTCGGCGGCCCGGACCGCGGCCTGAGCGGAGCGCAGCTGGTCACGGGCCGTCCGGACGGCCGAGGTGGCGTCCTCCAGCCTGCCCTGCAACCGCCCGAACTCGGCGAGCTGCTGCTGGATCGCGGCCACCCCGGGCAGGCCCTGCACCGCCTTGCGCACCTCGGCGAGCCGGGTCAGGTGGTGCTCGTACTGCCCGCGCTTGCGCTCCAGGTCGGACTCCAGGTTGCGGGCCACCGCGTCGCGCTCCTGCCAGCGGGCGGTGGCCTGCTCGGCGGCCTGCCGGGCGGCGGTCCCGGCCGCCTCGGCCAGCCGCACCGCCGACTCCCGCGGAACCTCCGGCACCACGGTGACCGGCTGCTCGCAGACCGGGCAGTCGTCACCGGGGGTCAGGTGCCCGCGCAGCGCGGTGGCGCGGTCCCGCTGCTGGGCGTCGCGGTAGTCCTGCCGGGCCTGTTCGAGCAGTTGCTGGGCGCCGATGTGCTCGGACTCGGCCAGGTCGGCCGCGGCGCGCGCGTCCCGGCACTCCACCTCGGCGACCGACACCTTGCCGGCGAACCAGCCCTCCTGCTCCGTGAGCCGCTCCAGCTCGGTGTGCCGGTCCAGGGCCAGCCGCAGCGAACCGGCGTCGCCGGCCGCGGCCAGCTCGCCGCGCACCTTCTCCTCGGCCTCCTCGGCCGCGTGCACCGCCTCGGCCGCCCGCTCGGCCTCGGCACGGGCCGCGGTGATCGCGGTGGTCGCCTCGGCCAGGTTCGCCGGGGTGCGCACCGAGGTCAGCAGCCGCAGCTCCGTGTCCAGGGTGTCCCGGGTGCTCCGCGCCGCGTCCTCGGCCGCCCGGGCCGCCCGCAGCGCCGGCACCGCGGCCTCGACCGCGGCGGTCAGCTCCCGCATCCGGGCGAGGTGGCCCGCGGCCTCCTCGACCGCCTCGTCGGTGGCGTCCTCCAGGGCGGCCAGCGCCTGGTCGACCACGGTCAGCTTGGCCTCCGCGGCCTTGCCCCGCTCGGCCGCCTTGACCTGCACCTGCTCGTACATCTGCAGGCCCAGCAGGTTGACCAGGATCTGCTGGCGGGTGGCCGGTTTGGCGTGCAGGAAGTCGGCGAACTGGCCCTGCGGCAGCACCACGCAGCTGGTGAACTGTTCATAGGGCAGGCCGACGGCGTGCAGCACCGCGTCGTCCATCTCGGCCGGGACGCCGGCCAGCACCTCGCCGAGGTCGTCCAGGTCCATCCCGGTGTCGAGCTTGCTCACATCGAAGCCGGGCGGCATCAGCTGGAGGCCGGCGCCGGAGGTCTTGACGTTGCCCCGCCCGTCACGCCGGACCACCCGGGTCGCCACGTAGCGGTCACCGGCCGACTCGAAGACCAGGCGGACCCGGGCCTCGGCGGCGGACGGGGCGAGCGCGTTGCCGATGCCCCGGGCGCCGCCCCAGCGCGGGACCTGGCCGTAGAGCACGAAGCAGATCGCGTCGAGCACCGTCGACTTGCCCGAGCCGGTCGGGCCGACCAGGGCGAAGTAGTCGGCGTCGGTGAAGTCCACCGTGGTCTGGTCACGGAACACCGTGAACCCGGACATGTCCAGCCGAATGGGCCTCATTGGGTGCTGCTCACCTCGTCGTACAGCTCGTCGAAGAGCTCGCGGACGCCCTCCTCGGCGTTGCCGCGACTGTCCAGGTAGTCGCCGAAGAGCTCGCGCGGGGAGCGGCCGGCGCGTTCCGCCGATCGGGCGCCCGCGCGGTCGGGCAGCATGTCCGGGTCGATGCGGACCTCCAGAGCGTTCGGCAGCAGCTCCTGCACGTCCTCGCGCAGGCCGGGGCGGGGCGCCTCACGCACCAGGACACGCAGCCAGGCATCCGGAAGGTTCACCGTGGCGAGCTGTTCCAGGGTCCCCCGGACGGTGCGCAACGTGAGCGCCTCGGTGACCGGCACGTCCCGGACCTGGGCCGCCTTGTCCACGCCGACCTCGACGATCGCCACCGAGCAGACGTTCTCCTCCTCGCCGAAGTCGATGGCGAGCGGGCTGCCGCTGTACCGCACCGGGCAGGGGCCGATCACCCGCTGCGAGCGGTGCAGGTGGCCGAGCGCGACGTAGTGCGTGTTCTGCGGGAAGACCGTGGACGGCACGGCGTAGCCCATGATCGTGTGCGCCTCGCGCTCGCCGCCGCCGGTGCTCGCCCCGACCAGGGTCAGGTGCGCGGTGATCAGATTGACCACCCCCGGCTCCGCGAAGGACTCGCTCAGCTTGCCGATCAGCCGTGCCATCAGATCGGCATACGTCTGATTCGCCTCGGCCTCGGTGAGGTCGTACATCTCCGCGGCGCGGATCGCATATCGCTGGGAGAGGAACGGCAGCGCGATCAGTCGCCACCGCTCGCCGCCCTCGGTGGTGCCCTCGATCACCAGGTCGCCGAGGCTCTCCCGGACGGAACCGCGCAACTCGATGCCGGCCGCGTCGGCCCACGGCCGCAGCGCGTCCAGAGCCTGACCGTTGTCGTGGTTGCCGCCGATCGCCACCACCCTCGCCCCGGTGTTGCGCAGCGCAGAGAGCGCCCGCGTCACGAGACGCGTCGACTCGGCGGTGGGTGCCGCGGTGTCGTAGAGGTCACCGGCGATGATGATCAGGTCCGGTTTCTCCGCCCGGGCGATCTCGATCACCTGGGCGAGCACCTTGGTGTGCTCCTCACGCCGGTCGCGACCCTTGAGAACCTTGCCGACGTGCCAGTCGGACGTGTGCAGGATGCGCATCGCAGAACCTTAGAACGGAATGTCGTCGTCGCCACCGGCCCGGCCGCCGATCACGGCGAACGGGTCGGCGGACTGCACGATCGAGCGCAGCGACTCGGCGGGCGGGGGACCGGACTCCGACTTGCGGGTGGCCCAGGCCGGGAACGGGAACTCCACGCAGAGCGGGACCGGGATGTCCGGCTGGTTGACGAACATCGTGCCGGGCCGGGCCAGCAGGGCGCGCTGGCGCATGGCCGGGGGCAGGAAGCCGTACTCCGGCCGGGAGGCCTCGGCCGGGTCGAGCCGGCCGACCACCCGGATCGCCGAGTTGGTGACGATCCGGCGCTCCACCTCGCTGGCGGTCTGCTGCGCGCCGATCAGGATCACGCCCAGCGAGCGGCCGCGCTCGGCGATGTCGAGCAGCACCTCCTTGATCGGGGAGGAACCCTCGCGCGGCGCGTACTTGTTCAGCTCGTCGAGGACGACGAAGAGCAGCGGGCGGCCGGTGCCGGACTTCTCCTTCTCCTCGAACTCCGACTTCAGCGTCACGCCGACCACGAACCGCTGCGCCCGGTCCGGCAGGTTGTGCAGGTCGACGACGGTGACCTGGGCGCTGTCCGCGGTCTTGATCTGGTGCGGGCGGCGCTGCGCCAGGTCGCCCCGGATCAGTCGGGACAGGTCCCGCTTGCTGCCGATCAGCCGGCGGGCGAACGCGTTCACCGTGCCCATGTTGATCGCGCTGCCGGCCCAGATCGACCGGGTCTCGTCGTCGGTGAGCTGGTCGACGATGTGATCGACCAGGTCGCCATAGGACCCGATGCGGCGGCCGTCGATGCTGATCCCGCCCTCGGCCGGGACCGCGAACCGGTGCAGGTGGGCGGTGACCGAGTGGACCACCATCGTGTACTGCTGGCGCTCGTCGTCGGCGTCGGCGAACACGTAAGGCAGGAGCTTGCCGGAGCAGAACTCGTCGAGCGTCCAGTAGAACGCGTCGACGCCGGTCAGCCGGCCGCTCACGTCGGGGGCGCCGGACGGGTCGCCGGGGCGGGGCGGCGCGTAGACCCGGACGTCGGTGAACGGGGTGTCCGGCAGGTCGAGCAGCTTGTAATACGCCCGGGTCTGCTCGTCCAGCTTCGTGTTCGGGTGGTCGAGGAAGAGCAGGTCCTCACCCTTGACGTTGAAGATCAGCGCCCGTGCGTTCGCCCCGTCGGCGCCCAGCTGCCCGGAGCGGAACACCGAGTAGAGCAGGAACGTGGCGAAGCTGGTCTTGGTGGCCACGCCGGAGATGCCGGAGATGGAGACGTGCGCGCCGCGGGTGCCGTCCAGAAAGTCCGCGTTCAGGAACACGGGGACGCCGTCGCGGCCGGTGCCCATCGGGACGCGGCGCTCCATCCGGTCGAAGTGCAGGGCGGCGTCGCGGTCCTCGCCGGAGGCCCGGTGCACGATCGCGCCGGGGGCCGGTGGCACGTAGAGCTCCGGGTCGACGCGGGTGGTGGTGATCTCGGCCGCCTCCTGAACCATGGCCGGCAGCGTGCCGTCGGCGATGGCGAACACGTCCGAGTCGAACTGCGCGCCCTCGTGCCGCGCCCGGACCTGGGTGACCACCCCGGCGATCGTCACCGGCTCGCGGTCCGGCAGCTCACGCTGGGTCACCACGACGTCGTCGAGCTGGAGGTAGCTGCCGGGGGCGACGGCCGTCCAGAACTGCAACGGGGTGGCATCGGCGGTACCCAACACCCGCCCGACGGGGGAAGTTTCGTCAGACACGGAGATCATGGTGCCTCAGAGGTACGACAAAACGCTTGTTCCCGGGGTTGTCCACAACTTCTGGGGTCCATCCACAGAGTTATGCACAAGATCTTGATCACCCGAAGGAGGCGCGCCTGACATCACACCGGTTGGCACCGACGTCGGCCGGGACTAACTCCGGGCGTACCGTAAGAAAAGCATGTCGTCCCTGGTCAGTGCGTGCCGCAGCGACATCCGCCGCGGCGGCGAAGGCGGACCGGTCGCGATGCGGCCGGCCCGGCCGCCGATCAGCAGCGGCGCCACCGTCAGGCACAACTCGTCGACCAGGTCCGCCGCGATCATCGAGCCGAGCAGCGCCGGACCGCCCTCGCAGAGCAACTGGGTGGCGCCGCGCTCGTGCAGCAGCCGCACCCCGGCGGCCAGGTCGACCCGCTCGTCACCGACCGCGATCACCTCGGCCACCTCGCCGATCGGCGCGACCGGCGCGGCCCGGTGGGTCAGGACGATCGGCCGGACCGGCGCGTCCGAGAAGATCAGCTGGGCCGGGTCCAGGTCCAGCGACCCGGAGACGATCACCATGAGCGGGAACTCCGGCAGCCCCTGCGCCCGGCGCCAGGCGCGATCGTCCGCGGTCAGCCGCAGCGCGTCGTAACGTTCGGCGCGCACCGTGCCGGCCGCCACGACCAGCGCGTCGCAGACCATCCGCAGGGTGTCGAAGACCTCCTTGTCACCGGGCCCCTGCAGCCCGGCGGAGAGGCCGTCGACGGAGACCGCCCCGTCGGCGCTGGCGATGAAGTTCGCCCGCAGGGTGGGCCGCTCGTGCCGCGGATAACGGGCGACCAGCCCGTCCCGGTCCTCCGGAAGCGGGATCATGGCCCGGGCGGGCCGGTCACCGGCGGGACCGGACCGGGCTCGCGGTGCTGGCAGTCGCACCACGATCCGCCCTTGCAGTCCTCGTGCCGCCGATCCCGGCAAGACTCGCAGATCATGTTTCGACTCTAGGACGCACGGTCCGCTTCCGGTGCATTTGTGGTACGGCCGCGGCGCCCGGCCGATACCCGAAGGTGTCAGACAGCTGACAACCGTGCGGAATCCCGGAGCGGGATCTGCCTACGCTGAGTTGTGACTTACGGCATATCTTGCCCGGCTTGATGGCCGGGACACGACCGTGCAACGGGTCCGAAACGCCGGATGGGCAGGGTGTTCACCTAGGGCGGCGGCACCGGTCGTCCGCGACGGGAGGAGTCACATGTTGCTGCGGGTTCGAGTCACCCTGCCGGACCGTCCCGGCGCTCTCGGCCAGGTCGCGCGCACTCTCGGCGTGGCCGGCGCGGACATCGTGCAGGTCGTGGTGCTGGAGCGGCTCGGTGGCCGGGCGGTCGACGACTTCACCGTCGTCTGGCCGGGCGCGGCCCGCGTGGAGCGTCTGCTGGCCGGGCTGGCCGCGATCCCCGGAGTCCAGGTCGACGGGGTGTGGAAGGCGATCGGCGCCCCGGTGAACGGTGGACACGACGCCGAGCTGCTCGCCCAGGTCGCGGCGAACCCGGCGGACGGGCTGGCCACCCTGGTCGACGCGGTCCCGGGGCTGCTCGCTGCCGACTGGGCGGCAGCGGCGACGGTCCCGGCCGACTGGGCCGCGCGCAACGGCGCCAACGGGGTCGGTCACCAGCCCCGGGTGGCGTACGCGAGCTGGCGCGCCCCGTCCCCGCTGCACCTGCCCGAGGTCACCCCGCTGCGGGCCCGCCCGTTCGCCGACCCGGGTGGCGCCCGGTACGCGGTCGCCCCGTTCGGCCGTGGCGGGCTGGTCCTGCTGGTCGCCCGGACCGACGAGGACGACCTGCCGGCCGCCGCGTTCCACGTGACCGAGGTGGACCGGGTGGCCCAGCTGGTGCGCGCCGCCGCGGTGATCCTGGGCGACCGGCTGGACGCCGTGACGCCCGCCACGATCGCCAAGGTGTGACCGTCCTAACCCGGAAAATCGCAGCTCAGGCAATAACACGGCAACAAGGCCGGGGCACTCTTGAGGCAGAGCGAAAGGAGTGCCCCGCATGGCGTTGTGGCGTGTCCGGGCCACGGTCGACGACCGTCCCGGCTACCTGTCCGTGCTGACCGCGAGTCTCGCCCTGAAATCGATCAACATCCTGGCCGTCCAGGTGCACACCACCGAGGCCGGCGCGGTCGACGACTTCCTGGTCGACGCCCCGGAGACGATGACCGAGGCCGACCTGCTGGCCGCGGTGACCAAGGGCCGGGGGCGGGACGCGTTCGTGGCCCGCGCCGAGGCGCAGGGCTTGGCCGATCAGCCCACCCGCGCGCTGGCCCTGGCCGGCCGCCTGGTGCACGAGCCGGAGGCGCTGGGCGAGACCCTGGTCGCCCTGCTCGACGCGACGGACGTGCGCTGGCGCCCGCGGCCGTCGGCCGAGCAGCCCGGCGTGCACGGCGGCCGGATGACCCTGACCGACCCGGCCGGTGGTTCCTATGAGGTGCTCCGGGCCCTGCCCGCCTTCACCCCGGCCGAGTTCGCCCGGGCGCAGGCCCTGGTCGAGCTCGCCGCCGGTGTCACCCGCCACCAGCGCGAGACCGTCACCCTGATGCTGCCGGACGGCGCCGAGGTGACCCTGCGCCCGGCCGGCCCGGACGACCTGCCCGCCGTCCGCGAGCTGCACGACCACTGCTCCACCGCCACCCTGCGCCGGCGTTACCTGGGCGTGGTCCCCGGCGACTCCCGCCTGCGCCGCCTGCTCGAGCCGCCCGGCGGCGTCACGCTGCTCGCGATCGCCCCCGGCGGCCGCGTCGTCGCGACGGCCAGCCTCTGCGCCGAGGGCGACCTGGGCGAGGTCGCCGTCCTGATCGAGGACGACTGGCAGCGCCGGGGCCTCGGCACCGCCCTGCTCCGCCGCCTGCGCGCCCACGCCGAGCGCGCCGGCTTCGCCGCCCTGGTCGCCCACACCAGCGCGGACAACGTGGCGATGCTCCGCACCCTGCGCCGCCTCGGTCACGGGCCGCTGGAGCGCGACGGTTCCCTGGTGAGCGTCACCCTCCCGACCGCCGCCCAGCCGGTCGGCGACGAGACTCCTGCTACTTCGGGGTAGCGGGTGAGAGGGGCGGCGGGTACCGGTTCGGGCCCGCCGCCCAGGGTAATTTCGGGTTCCCGCCGGGTCGCTTCGGGCTCTCTCTGCGGTGCCCGTCTCGCGGCCTGCGAAGATCTTCATTTACGCAGGCCCGGCGGGGTGCGGATCGCATGCTCCCGCGCGGGCCGGGCGGGCTGATCTGGCCGCTGACGCGTCCAGAACGATCAGCCCGCCCTTTGCTGTCCGCGGGTGGTTCCGGAGATCAAACCCGGGCTGGCCCTGGTGGCCCTATCCCGCGTCTTGATAGGGCCGTCAGGGCCAGCCGGGCAGTGGGCCGCGTCCGCTGGCGTGGTGTAAGAGTCGGCCATCGCTGATCCGTGTGGGTTGATGCTATGCGGCGATCTCGGCGGGTTGGTCGGGTTCGGTGTCTTGGCTGGTGGTGATGGGTGTGAGGCGGGCTTTGCGGAGTAGGTCCAGGCTCATGTAGCGGCGTCCTTCGACCCATTCGTCGGTTTGTTCGGCGAGTACGGCGCCGACGAGGCGGATGATCGCGGCCCGGTTCGGGAAGATCCCGACGACGTCGGTGCGCCGCCGGATCTCCTTGTTGAGGCGTTCTTGGGGGTTGTTGGACCAGATTTGGCGCCAGAGCTCGCGTGGGAACGCGGTGAAGGCGAGCAGGTCAGCTTGGGCGTCGTCGAGGTGTTCGGCGGCGTCGGGGAACTTCTCGGCGATGGTGTCGAGCACGCGGGCGAACTGGGCGTGGACTTCGTCGGTGTCGGGTTGGTCGAAGACGGTGCGGACCAGGGTGGCGACCCAGGGCTGCGCTGTTTTGGGGACTTTGGCGAGCAGGTTGCGCAGGTAGTGGGTGCGGCAGCGTTGCCAGGACGCGCCGGGTAGTGCAGCCCCGATCGCGGAGACCAGGCCGCGGTGGGCGTCGGAGACGACCAGCCGGACGCCGGCCAGGCCGCGGGCGGTCAGTGATCGGAGGAAGGCGAGCCAGCCGGCGCCGTCTTCGTCGGAGCTGATCTCCAGGCCGAGGACTTCGCGGCCGCCGTCGGCGTTGACCCCGACCGCGATCAGCGCGTGCACGTTGATCGTGCGGCCGTGCTCGCGGACCTTGATGACCAGGGCGTCGACCCAGACGAACGTGTAGGGGCCGGCGTCGAGCGGGCGTTGGCGGAACGCTTCGACCTGGGCGTCGAGATGGCGGGCCATCTCGCTGACCTGGCTTTTGGACAGCTGCTTGATGCCGAGTTGCTCGACCAGTTTCTCGACCCGGCGGGTGGAGACGCCGAGCAGGTAGCTGGTCGCGACGACGCTGACGAGGGCTTGTTCGGCGCGGCGGCGGTGTTGCAGTAGCCAGTCCGGGAAGTAGGAGCCTTGCCGCAGTTTGGGGATGGCCAGTTCGACGGTGCCGGCGCGGGTGTCCCAGTCGCGGTGGCGGTAGCCGTTACGGGAGTTGGTGCGCTCATCGCTGCGTTCGCCGTACTCGGCGCCACACAGCGCGTCGACTTCGGCGGACATCAGCACGTCAGCGAAGGTTTTCACCATCGCCCGCAGCAGATCAGGGCTCGCCGATTGAAGATGCTCGCGCAACAGGTTCGCGACGTTCAGACTCGGTTCTGCGGCCATCGCAGGTCTCTCCTTCGTGATCTTCAGACAATCCGAAGGATCTGCGATGGCCGCCTTCATACACCGGGAAAGACCAGGTCATACACCACTTCGGTGGACGTGACCGGGCAGTGTCGGGCTGGTGTTGAGGGTCCTGTCTCGGGTCTTGGTAGGGCTGTGAGGGCCAGCCGGGCAGTGTCGGGCTGGTGTTCAGGGTCCTGTCTCGGGTCTTGGTAGGGCTGTGACGGCCAGCCGGGCAGTGTCGGGCTGGTGTTCAGGGCCCTATCCCGCGTCTTGATAGGGCCGCGACGGCCAGCCGGGCAGTGTCGGGCTGGTGCTCAGGGCCCTATCCCGCGTGTTGATAGGGCCACCAGCACCAGCCCAGGTTTTGGCCTGTGTCGAGGGCTGTCATCCGTCCGCTTTCGGGGCCCTCAGGGCAAGCCAGGGCGAACGCGCCCAGTCGCGGACCGCGAGCGGCGGCCGCGACGGTGACCCGCTGGCCCCTTGGCCTGGCGGTCAAACCGTGACCGGTGTCGGGCCGTTGGTGGCGGCTGCGGCCGGGGGCTGCCGGCTGCTGGCCTGGCGGTCAAGACCGTGACCAGTGTCGAGCCGTTGGTGGCGGCCGCGGCCGTGACCCACCGCCCCTTGGCCTGGCAACCAAGACCGTGACCGGTGTCGAGCCGTTGGTGGCGGCCGCGGCCGTGACCCACCGCCCCTTGGCCTGGCGACCAAAACCGTGACCGGTGTCGGGCCGTTGGTGGCGGCCGCGACTGGGGGCCGCTGGCTGCTGGCCTGGCGGTCAAGACCGCGGCCAGTGTCGGGCCGTTGGTGGCGGCCGCGACCGTGGGCCGCTGGCTGCTGGCCTGGCGGTGAAGATCGTGGCCTGCCGGTTGCTGGGATGGCGGTCGGGGCTGCGGCGGGCCGGAGGGGTCAGCTGTGGTGGAGGCCGTGTTCGACGCAGGTGGCGGTCCAGCCGGTGGGGACGACCTGGACCTTCATGCGGCGGCGGCAATCGGGGCAGTAGCGGGGTGGCTCCAGCTCGCGGGCCGCCGCGCACGGGGTGTGGTCGCCGGAGTCGGCCGGGTCGCCGCAGCGGTCGCAGTAGGTCTTCATCGTGGTCGGCATCAGAACGTCGCCGACAGGGACTTGACCGGCATCTTCAGGTCCTGGAGCAGCTCCAGGTCCGCGGTGGCCGGGCGGCCCAGGGTGGTCAGGTAATTCCCGACGATCACGGCGTTGATGCCGCCGAGCAGGCCCTCGCGGGTGCCGAGGTCACCGAGCGTGATTTCGCGGCCACCGGCGTACCGAAGGATGGTCTTGGGCATGGCCAGCCGGAAGGCGGCGATCGCGCGCAGCGCGTCCTTGCCCTCCACCACCGGGCGGTCGCCGAGCGGGGTGCCGGGCCGCGGGTTCAGGAAGTTCAGCGGGACCTCGTGCGGGTCGAGCTCGGCCAGTTGCGCGGCGAACTCCGCCCGCTGCTCGACGGTCTCGCCCAGGCCCAGGATGCCGCCGCAGCAGACCTCCATCCCGGACTCGCGGACCATCTTCAGCGTGGACCAGCGCTCGTCCCACGAATGGGTGGTTACCACGTTCGGGAAGTAGGACTCGCAGGTCTCGAGATTGTGGTTGTAGCGATGCACGCCCATGTCGACCAGATCGTCGACCTGCTCCTGGGTGAGCATGCCGAGGCTGGCGGCGACCTGGATGTCGACCGCCTCCTTGATCGCCTTGACGCCCTGGCGCATCTGGTCCATCAGCCGCTGATCCGGACCGCGCACGGCGGCCACGATGCAGAACTCGGTCGCGCCCGTCGCGGCGGTCTGCCGAGCGGCCTCCACCAGGGACGGGATGTCCAGCCAGACGGCGCGGACCGGGGACGCGAACAGCCCCGACTGGGAGCAGAAGTGGCAGTCCTCCGGGCAGCCGCCGGTCTTCAGGGAGACGATCCCCTCGACCTCGACCTCCGGGCCGCACCACTTCATCCGCACGTCGTGAGCGAGCTGGAGCAGCTCGGGCAAATCCTCGTCGGGCAGTCGCAGGATCTCCAGGATCTCGGCCTGATCGAGGCCGACGCCGCTGTCGAGGACCCGGGTACGTGCCCGGTCGAGGATCTGAGGCATGTCCGTACCCTACAGACTTCGCTGCCCGGCAGGGACTGTCGGACGTGGGTGGTAGTTTCCGGTTCTCGTGATCTCTGGGGGCTTCGTGGACTGGTTGGGGTCGCTCGATCGCCTGGCCCGTGAGCGGGCCAAGGCGGGGCTCACCCGCCGGCTCCGGCCGCGGCCGGCCGGCGACCAGGTCGTCGACCTGGCCGGCAACGACTATCTCGGGTTGTCCGATCATCCCGCGGTGGTCGCGGCCGCGGTGACCGCGCTGGAGGAGTACGGCCTGGGCGCCACCGGCTCCCGGCTGGTCCGGGGCAGCACCGACGCCCACACGGCTCTGGAGTCGGCGCTGGCCGACTGGCTCGGGGCCGAGAGCGCGCTGGTCTTCTCCTCGGGCTACTTGGCGAACCTGGCTGCCGTCCGGCTCGCCGCCACGGTCTGCGACCTGGTCGTCTCGGACGCGTTCAACCACGCCTCGCTGATCGACGGTTGCAAGATCTCCGGACTGCCGGTGACGGTCGCGCCGCACAACGATCCGGCCGCCGTCGCCGCCGTCCTGGACGCCCACCCCGGCCGGACGGCGGCCGTCGTCACCGAGTCGGTCTTCTCGGTCGACGGCGACCTCGCCCCACTCGCCGAGCTGCACGCGGTCACCTCGGCCCGCGGCGCCCTGCTGATCGTCGACGACGCGCACGCGCTCGGCCTGCTCGGCCCGGCCGGCGGCGGTGGCGTGCCGGCGGCCGGCCTGGCCGGGCAGCCGGACGTGATCGTCACCGCGACGCTCTCCAAGTCGTTGGGTGGCGCGGGCGGGGTGATCGCCGGCGCCGAGCCGGTGATCCGCCACCTGGTCGACACCGGCCGCACCTTCATCTATGACACCGCTCCGCCGCCGGCCGTGGTGGCCGGCGTGCACGCCGCGGTCGGGCTGGCCCGGGCCGCCGACGACCGGCGCGCGACGCTGGTCGAGCGGGGCGCCCGGATCGCCACGCGGCTGCGCGCGGCCGGCTTCCCGGTGGCCGACCCGGCTGCCGGGGTGCTCTCGGTGCCCGCCCCGGGCCCGGAGGCCGCGGTCGGCTGGGCCGCGGACTGCCAGGATCGGGGGGTGGCGGTCGGCTGCTTCCGGCCGCCGTCGACCCCGGACGGGAGCTCGCGGCTGCGGTTGACCCTCAACGCGGGTGTGCCCGAGGCGGACTTCGCCCGGGCCGTGGATGTGATCGTGGAGTGCGCACCATGAACGCCGACTCTCTCCGGACCGCCGCCTACCCGGGCATCGCGGTCACCCCGTTGCCGCGCGGCTGGCGCAGCGGGGGGCACGGGCTGCCCGCCGCGCCGCCGGCCCGGCAGCTCGGCCCGGCCGCGGACCCGTTGCACGCGCATGGTGGCGGACATCACACGCCAGAGGTCGCGGCGGATTCGGGCGCGGGCGGGTCCGGGACAGAAGCGGCCACGGGTGGGAGGGCGCCGGAGGCTGCCGCGGGTCCCGCTGAGGGCGGTCGTGATCCGGGCGCGGCCACGGGCCCGGGCGAGGGCGGCCGAGAGTCGGGCGCGGCTGAGAGCGGTCGTGAGTCGGGTGCTGCCGCGGGCCCTGGCGAGGGCGGGCGAGAGCGAGATGCCACCGAGGGCGGACCAGCGCCGGACACTGCCACGGGCCGGGCTGAGGGCGTACCGTCAGCGGATGTGACCGTGCCGCCCGCCGAGCCGGCAGCAGAGGAGCCGGCCCCGGCCACCGCCGATCCCGATGCGACGCCGCAGGCGGAAGCCGACAGAGCGCCGCAGGCGGACACTGACCTGGCGCCGCGGGCGGACACCGGCCCGCACTCGCCGGCGGAGGCCGGCCCGAAACCAGCGGCGGAAACCGACAAGACGGCGCAGCCGCGGCGCGCCGCCGACCCCCGGGAGTGGCACGGGATCGTCTTGGTCACCGGCACCGACACCGAGGTCGGCAAGACCATCACCACCGCCGCGGTCGCGGCCGCCGCCCAGGCGGCCGGTCTGCGCGTCGCGGTCCTCAAACCGGGACAGACCGGCACCATCACCGGCGCGCCGACCGATGCCGAGGTGGTCAGCCGCCTGGCCGGCCCGGACACCGTGAAAACCCTCGCCGAGTACCCGGAGCCGCTCGCCCCGCTGGCCGCCGCCAAGGTCGCCGAGCTGCCCGCGCTGGAGCTCTACGAGGTGGTCGACGCGATCCGCGCCGAGGCCGACAAGCACGACCTGGTGCTGGTCGAGGGCGCCGGCGGCCTGCTGGTCCCGATGGGGCTGCGGCCGTCCGGCGAGGCGTGGACGTTCGCCGACCTGGCCACCACGCTGGGGGCGAACGTGCTGGTGGTGGCCCGCGCCGGCCTCGGCACGCTGAACCACACGGCGCTGACGCTGGAGGCGCTGGACCGCCGCGGCGTCCCGGCCAAGGTCATCCTCGGCGCCTGGCCCGCCGAGCCCGAGCTGGTGCACTGGGCGAACCTGAGCGAGCTGGTCCCGCACCTGGTCGGCGCGCTGCCGGCCGGCGCCGGATCGATGGACCCCGGCGTCTTCCGGCGGTCCGCGCCGGGCTGGCTGACGCCGGCTCTGCACGGCGTTCTGGACAACTGGCGCGTCTGGGCGGAAGAAGCGGGATAGCCGTGTGTCCCGGCACAATTGCGGTGCCGGGAGGTGGTCGAGATGCAGACTGGCGGCGTGACTTTCACCCTGACGATCGACTGTGGCGGCGGCGGGATCAAGGGATCCGTGCTGGATGACGCGGGCACGATGCGGGCCCACCCGATCCGGGTCCCCACGCCGTACCCATTGCCGCCCGATCTGTTCGTCAAGACCCTGGTCGATCTCGGCACCCAGTTGCCGACCGCCGACCGGGTCACCGTCGGCATGCCGGGGATGATCCGGCACGGCGTGGTGGTGGCGACCCCGCACTACGTGACCCGGAGCGGCCCGCGCACCAGGGTGGATCCGGAGCTGGTCGAGGCGTGGCGCGGGTTCGACGCCCGGACCGCGCTGGCCGAGGCGTTCGGGCTGCCCACGCTGGTGCTCAACGACGCCGAGGTGCACGGCGCCGGGGTGGTCGCCGGCACCGGCTGCGAGCTGGTGCTGACCCTCGGGACCGGGCTGGGCTGCGCGCTGTTCGACGGCGGCGAGCTGGCTCCGCACCTGGAGATGTCGCAGGCCCCGGTGCGCTGGGGGATGTCCTACGACACGTACATCGGGGAGCACGAGCGCCGCCGGCTGGGTGACGCGCTCTGGTCCCGCCGTGTGCGTAACGTGGTCGACGGCTTGCGGCCGGTCTTCCTCTGGGACCGGGTCTATCTCGGCGGTGGCAACTCGCGGCTGATCACGCCGACCCAGCTGGCCCGGATGGGCGACGACGTGGTGGTGGTGCCGAACACGGCCGGCATCGTGGGGGGTGTGCGCGCGTGGACGCTGGGGCAACGGTGATCCCGGCTGCGCTGCTCCTCGATTTCGGCGGGGTGCTGGCCGACGGGACGGGACCGTTCCGGGCCGCGCCGCCCGAGCTGGTCCTGCGGATCTACAACCTGACCAAGGGTGCGCTGCAACCGGGGCAGATCCAGCGGGCGCTCGTCGACGGCGCCGCCGCGTACGCCCGCTGGCGCGACGAGGACCACCCGGACGAGCTGCCCCAGGCCGAGGTCTGGGAGCGTTTCGTGATCGCGGGCTGGCCGCCGGCCGCGGCGGTGCCGGTCCGCGGCGCGGTCACCAGGCTCAGCTACGACTGGGCCCGGCGCGACGACTGGAAGCTGCGTCCCGGCATCCCGGAGGCGCTGGCGGCGTATTCCGCGGCCGGCGTCCCGATGGCCGTGGTCAGCAACACGCTCAGCGGCGCCGCGCACCGCGACTTCCTGGCCGAGGCCGGGGTCGGTCACTACTTCGCGGCGCAGGTCTACAGCGACGAGGCCGGCGTCCGGAAACCCAACCCGCAGATGATCTGGCGGGCCACCGACGCGCTGGGGGTGGCGCCCGCCGACTGCTGGTTCGTCGGGGACAGCCGGCAGCGGGACGTCGTCTGCGCGCGCCGGGCCGACATCGCGCGGGCGATCCTGATGCCGTCGGGCCGCTCCGACAGCCCCGGTGAGCACGGCGAGCCGGACGTGGTCGTCGAGGACGGTCACGCCCTCGCCGCCCTGCTCAGCTGACCACCTGCCAGACCGAGGTACGCCGGACCGCACAGCTCTCCAGCGCCTCGATCACCGGCACGTCATAGGTGGCCCGCAGCACCAGCCCCTCCGGCAGGTACGCCCGCCCCGGGTCCCCGACCAGCACCAGCGAGCCCCGCCCGGCCGCCCGCCGCAGATACGGCAGCACCCGCCCGGCCATCTCCCGGCTGTAGAACACGTCGCCGGCCAGCACCACGCCGTACCGGTCGTCGGTGTCCAGCAGGTCGGCCTCGACCGTCTCCACCGTCACCCCGTTGTCCGCGGCGTTGGCGGCCGCCGCGGCCAGCGACAGCGGGTCGATGTCGTTGGCCACCACCGGCCGCGCCCCCGCTTTCGCCGCCGCGACCGCGACCAGCCCGGACCCGGTGGCCAGGTCGAGCACGCTGCGCCCGGCGACCAGGTCCGGCTCGTCCAGGAGGTGCCGGGCGAGGGCCTGCCCACCGGCCCAGGCGAACGCCCAGAACGGCGGCGGCTGCTCGGCGCCGCCGGCCTCGGTGGCCTCCCAGAGCGCGATCGGCTCCTCGGCCTGCCGGAGGTTGATCTCCGGGACGAACGGGACCGGCGCCAGGAGCGTGTGGGCGCGTACGAAATCGAGTAGCACCCGACGATTGTGCCCTTTCCCTCAGAACGGTGATCCCGGAGCCGAACAGTGAGGCGACGGAGACGGCGGGAGGGAAACGGATGCCGACGCGGTGGCCGGCCGCCCTCTTCGGCGCCTGGATCGTGGTTCTCGGCGTCGTCTACTCGCTGGAGCCCGCCCTGCACGGCTGGCTGATCCTGGCCGGCGGTCTGTCCGCGCTGGTCGCCGTCCTGATCGGGACCTACCGCAGCGCGCCCGACGACCGGGTGCCCTGGTGGCTGCTGGCCGGCGCGGCCGGGCTCTCCGGGCTGGGCGCCGCGATCGGCAACGCACCCTCGTTCATCACCAACTGGCTGCTCTGGCTGGAGGCGGTCGGCACCGGCCTGCTGCTCTGCTCCTACCTGGTGCTGGCGGTCGCGCTGGCCGGTTTCGTCCGCCGCCGCACCGGCTCGTCGCGGGACGTGCCGGGCCTGCTGGACGCGGCCATCGTCACCTCCGGGGTGGCGCTGCTGATCTGGACGTTCGTGATCGGCCCGCGGATGTCCGACGTGACGGTCAACGGGCTGGAGCAGCTGCTCCCGGTCGCCGACCTGCTCTGCCTCGGCCTGCTGATCCGGCTGGCCACGGTGCCCGGCCGCCTGGTGGCCTCCGGGTACTGGCTGGGCGCGGGGACCGGCGCGATGCTGGTGGCCGACGTGTTCCGGACCTCGGCGTACGGCCAGCTCGCCCTGTACGCCACCGCCGGGACGGCCGCGCTGATCCCGTCGATGGCCGAGCTGACCCGGGCGTCGTCGGCGCCGGCCGCCGAGACCAGCCGGGGCCGGCTCGCCCTGCTCGCGGTCGCCGCGCTGGCCGCGCCGACCGTGCTGATGGTCAAGATGTTCCAGGACAGCCAGGTCGCCGGCCTGTTCCTGGTGGCGGTGCTGAGCCTGCTGATGCTGATGCTGGTGCTGGCCCGGATGTCCGGGATCATGGCCAGCCACCGGCAGGCGATGGCCCGGGAGCGTGCGCTGCGCGAGGCGTCGGCGGCGCTGGTCTCGGCGGCCGACGCCGAGGCGGTCGGGCTGGCGGTCCGCACCACGGTGGCCCAGTTGCTGCCCGGTGACGTGCCGCACGGCGTGGTGCTGGCGATCAGCATCGCCCAGTCCGAGCCGCTGTCGCCGGAGGCGGCCGCGCAGGCCGCGGTGGACCGGGCCACCGGCACCGCGGCGCGGCTGGTGCAGACCCGGGACGTGGACTGGGCGGTCGCGGTCCGGCTCACCCAGTTCGCCGAGACGCTGCGCTGCCCGATGGTGTTGCAGGACCGCCCGACCGGCGACCCGCTGGTCGGCGTGCTGCACGTGGGCGCGCCGGCCTGGGCGCTGCGCGAGCTGAAGCGCTCGGTGGAGGTGCTGGCCGGGCAGGTCGCGCTGGCGCTGGAGCGGATCGCGCTCAGCCACGAGGTGACCCAGCGCAACAGCGAGGCGTATTTCCGGACGCTGATCCTGAACACCGCCGACGTGATCACCATCCTCGACGAGCACGACCGGATCCGGTACGCCAGCCCGTCCGCCCTCGGTGTCTTCGGCGCCGACCCGACCGGCTACCGGCTGCCCGACGTGATCCACCCGGGCGACGAGAGCCGGCTGGCCGAGGCGCTCGCGGCGGTCCGGGGCGGTGACGAGCTGCGGCAGCTGGACTTCCGGGCGGTCGGGGCGGGGCGTACCGAGGTGCTGCTCGAGATGCACTGCCGGGATCTGCGCGCCGACCACAGCGTGGCCGGCCTGGTGGTCACCATGCGGGACGTCACCGAGCAGCGGCAGCTCGAACGCGAGCTGACCCACCAGGCGTTCCACGACGCGATGACCGGCCTGGCCAACCGGGTGCTGTTCCACGACCGGCTGAAGCACGCCCTGGCCCGCGGCGCCCGGGACGGCTCGGTGGTCGGGGTGCTCTTCATCGACCTGGACGACTTCAAGATCGTCAACGACACGCTCGGGCACGCGGTCGGCGACCAGCTGCTGATCGAGGTGGCCCACCGGATCGCCGGCTCGCTGCGCGCCGACGACACCGCAGCCCGGCTCGGCGGCGACGAGTTCGCGGCGCTGGTGGAGAACGTCAACGACCCGGGCGCGGTGGAGGAGACCGCGAACCGGATCCTGGCCGCGCTGGCCGCCCCGATCGTCACCGACGCCAAGCCGCTGCACGCGGTGGCCAGCATCGGCATCACCACCACGCTGGAGGCGGGCGCCGCGGACGAGCTGCTGCGCCAGGCCGACCTGGCGCTGTATGTGGCCAAGGGGGCCGGCAAGAACCAGTGGCGGCGGTATCAGCGGCACCTGCACGACGAGATGGTGGAGCGGCTGGAGCTGCGCTCGGCGCTCGACCACGCGGTCAACGAGGGCCACTTCCTGCTGCACTACCAGCCGATCGTGGACCTGGCCTCGGGCGTCGCGGTGGGCTTCGAGGCGCTGGTCCGCTGGTCGCACCCGCAGCGCGGGGTGATCACCCCGGACCAGTTCATCGAGGTCGCCGAGGAGAGCGGCCTGGTCGTGCCGATGGGCCGCTGGGTGCTGGAGGAGGCGCTGCGCACGGTCTCCGAGTGGCGCCGGGTCCTGCCGCCCGGCCAGGCGCCCTATGTCACGGTCAACGTCTCGGTCCGGCAGTTCCGCGAGGCCGGATTCGTCGACCAGGTGCGCACCGCGTTGCACCACACCGGGGTGCCGCCGCAGTCGCTGATGCTGGAGATCACCGAGACGCTGTTGATGAAGGACGACGAGCAGCGGGTCTGGTCCGACCTGAGCACGCTGCGCGAGATGGGCATCCGGATCGCCATCGACGACTTCGGCACCGGCTACTCCTCGCTCGGCTACCTGCGCCAGCGCCCGATCGACGTCGTGAAGATCGACAAGACCTTCATCGACGACATGGTCACCAGCCCGCAGCCGCTCGCCCTGGTCAGCGGCATCGTCAGCCTGGCCCGGAACCTTCAGCTCACGGTCGTGGCCGAGGGGATCGAGGACGTCGCGCACCGGGACCTGCTGGTCCAGCTCGGCTGCCCGCTCGGGCAGGGGTTCCTGTTCTCCAGCCCGCTCGGCCCGACCGAGGTCCTGGCCTGGATGACCGGCACCACGGTCGCCGCGTGATCAGTACGGGTCTCCGGTCCCCGGAAAGTGATCAGTACGGGTCTCCGGTGCCCGGAAAGTGATCAGTACGGGTCACCGGTCCCCGGAAACCGTCCGCGCAACAGCCCGCCGAGCCGCCCCGGCTGACTCCCGCTCGCGTCCAGCGGCGGACTCTCCGGCCGCCCGGCCCGCTCCGCCAACCCTGCCACCACCTCGTGCAGCGCCTCCACCGCGTCCCTGCGTGGCGCCCACCCGAGCTCCTCAGCGGCCCGGTCGCAGCACATCAGCGGCGCCTTGAGGGCCAGCTTCACCCACCCCCGGTCCACCGGTTGCATCCGCAGCCACCAGCTGATCGCGGCCACTCCCTCCAGGGCGAACCCGGGCACCGGCACCGGCACCCCGTGGAACGCCTTGGCCAGCACCGCCGGATCGAGCACCGGCCCGGCCGCGATGTTGAACGCGCCCCGCACGTCGGCCCGCAGCACCCGCAGATACGCCTCCGCCACGTCGTCCGCGTGCACCGCCTGCAACCGCAGCCCGGGGTTCGCCGGCAGCACCGGCACCCAGCCGAACCGCAGCAGCCGGGCCGGCACCAGCGGCCCCGCGAAATACCGGCCGATCTCCGTCCCGGCGTCCCGCTGGAAGATCAGCCCGGGGCGCAGCCGGACCACCCGCAGCGTCGGGTGATCCGACTCGATCTCGTCCAGCATCCTCTCGACCAGCGCCTTGTGCCGGCTGTAGGACGACTCCGGGATCCCGGTGCGCAGCCAGGTCTCCTTCACGTACGCCCACTTCGGCCCCGGCGCGTACACCCCGACCGAGGAGGCGTGCACCAGCGTGGCCACCCCGGCGCGCAACGCCGCCTGGAAGACCGTGCGGCTGCCCAGCACGTTCGTCCGGTACAGCCGCCGGATGTCGTGGCTCGGCTGGATCTGCCACGCCAGGTTCACCACCGCGTCGGTGCCGTCGAAGATCGGGGTCAGCCGGTCCAGGGCGTCGTCGCTCCCCACGTCGACCGAGTGCCACTCCATGTCGGCGTAAGGGCCGCCGTCCCGGGGTGTGCGCCGGGCGATGCCGATCGCCTCGACGTCCGGCTCGGTGCGCAAACGGCGCAGCAGCGCGGTGCCGGCGTTGCCGGTCGCGCCCACGATGACCACACGCATGCCGCAAGCCGTACCCCGCGTCGCACGATCGAATCGGATTCCCGGAACTATTCCGCGGCCCCGGGTTTCCGGTCCGGCTTTTCACCGGGCCCGCCGCCCGGTCCGGGCCGTTTCCCCGGTTTCGGTACGCCCGCCGGCCCACCCGTTTTCGGTACGCCCGGCAGCGGCCGCTCCCGGATTTCGGGATCACCCGTCACGCCCGGCCGCCGGGCCGAACCGGTACCGGCCCGGCGTTCCGATTTGCGCATCGGTCATTTCGGCCGGGCCGGTACGGCATCGTCCCGCCGAACCATCCGGTGATTTCCCGCCGGTCAGCGCGTTCGCGGGCTATTTTCGTGGTGCTCGGAACCGCACCTAATGGGTGGCGTCGATCCCGATGCCGCGGCCCCCGATTCCGGTGATCATCCGGCGCGGCCGACCCGGTCCGATCACCGATCGGCGCCGCGCCGCCCGGGATTGACCCGGCCGAGGATTGACCATGGTCATCTCGGGAACCGTGCGGTCCGGATCGTTCGGCGGGCGTTCCCGGGCACCCCGTTCCCGGATTGTGAACACCGCCGGCGCCCACCTGACCTGCACGGGAACGAGAAAACGGCGCCGCCGGACAGTCCGGCGACGCCGTTTCACGGCATGCGGTCAATCAGCGCTTGGCGTGGTACGCCTCGACGACGTTGCTCGGGATCCGGCCACGCTCGGAAACCGAGTATCCGTTCTTGTTCGCCCACTCGCGAATGGCCTGATTCTGGTCGCGGCTGGTCCGGCTCGAGGCGGCCGGCGCGGCCCGCCGGGCAACCGTCGGAGCAACGCCGGAACGACCCAGCCGGGTGGCCGCGGAGAGGAACGGCTCCAGAGCCTTGCGCAGCTTGCCGGCGTTCTTCTCGGACAGGTCGATCGTGTAGTTCACGCCGTCGAGTCCGAATTCGACAGTGCGGTCGGCCTCCCCGCCGTCGAGGTCGTCGGTCAGAAGGGTAATTATCTGCTTGGCCATGTCGTGTTCGCTCCTACAGCGATGTCATTCGGGTGACGGCTGTACGCGAGCGATGGGGGTGCCGCGATTAGTCGTCGTCGCATTATTGTGTCGCGCACCCCATGGCTATTGCAAATTGCGTCTCTTGGCATGTCGCAATTCCGCTGCGCATCCACCCGTAAGCGGAGGGTGGCCGCCCCGGCCGGTAATGGCTGCCCAGCGACTCTTTTCGAACTCGTGAATGTCCTGTAACGTGGCTCGTGGGAGCGCTCCCAGGCGGACCGGGCGCTCGATCAGACCCGAGCCGCCTCGTCGCCGACTCTCCGGTGCCGGGGCGGTTCGTCCATGTTCGCCACCCGTCGCGGAACGCGCCCGGATCCGCTACAGGAGCAGGCCGCCGGTGGCCCGGATGTTCTGCCCGGTCACCCACGCCGAGTCCGGCCCGGCCAGGAAGGCCACCACCGCCGCCACGTCCGCCGGCTGCCCGAGCCGGCCGAGCGCGGTGAGGGCCACCGATCCCTCGATGCCCTCCGCGGTGTTCACCCCGCGCAGCATGTCGGTGTCGGTCGCCCCGGGCGACACCGTGTTCACGGTGATCCCGCGCGGCCCGAACTCCTTCGCCGCCACCGCCGTGACCTGCTCCAGCGCCGCCTTGCTGGCGCAGTACAGCACCATCCCCGGCCCGGACACCACCGTGTTCAGCGTCGACACGTTGACGATCCGGCCACCGTCGCGCAGCAGCGGCGCGGCCTCCCGGATCGCCAGCAGCGGGAACTTCGTGTTGATCGTCAGCACCCGGTCGAACGCCGCCGGGGTGACCTCGGCGATCGTCGTGTGGTCGGCCACCCCGGCGTTGTTGACCAGGATGTCCAGCCCGTCCCGGACCGGCTCGAAGATCGCCGGCAGGGTCTCCGGGTCGGCCTGGTCGCACCGCACCGCGACAGCCTGGTCGCCGAACTCGGCGACCAGGCTGTCGGCCGCCTCCGTGCGGGACCGATAGGTGAACACCACCCGGGCGCCGTCCGCGGCCAGGCGGCGCACGATCGCCCGCCCGATGCCCCGCGAACCTCCGGTGACGAGCGCTGTCTTCCCCGTGAGCGTCATATGTGGACGCTAGCCGGTCAGCTTTCGACGCGGGTAGGGCCGAGGCGCAGCGCGGTCGGAGCGTGGGCGGGAACGGCGGGGGACCGCGGTGGCACCGGCTCCACTCGCTGATAGTCGGTGCCGGCCGCCGGCCGCGGGTCCGCCTCGCCCTTGTTCGGCCACAGCGACATGGCCCGCTCCGCCATCGCGGTGATGGTCAGCGACGGGTTCACCCCGAGGTTCGCCGGCACCGCCGAGCCGTCCACCACGTGCAGTCCCGGATATCCGTAGACCCGGTGGTACGGGTCGATCACCCCGGCCTCCGGGGACGCGCCGATCGTCGCCCCGCCCAGGATGTGCGCGGTCATCGGGATGTTGACGATGTCGCCGACGGTGCCGCCGGGGAAGCCGTCGATCCGGTCGGCGATCCGGCGGACCGCCTCGTGCCCGACCGGGATCCAGGTCGGGTTCGGGTCGCCGTGCCCGGGGCTGGTGGTCAGCCGGCCGCGCTTGGTGCGGCGGACCGTCAGCGAGTTGTCCAGGGTCTGCATGACCAGCGCGATGATGGTCCGCTCGCTCCACCGGCGGGCGGACAGCGAGTAGGCGAGCACCACCGGGTGGCGCAGGCACTCCCAGAGGAACTTGAGCGGGCGCGGCACCCGGCCGCCGCCGTCGACCAGCAGCGTGGAGAGCAGGCCCATCGAGTTGCTGCCGGGGCCGTATCGGACCGGCTCGATGTGGGTGTTCGCGTCCGGGTGGAACGACGAGGTGATCGCCACGCCCTTGCTGAACGGCTCGGCCGGCACCCTCTTGGTCTCCGCGCCGAGCAGCGCCTCCGAGTTCGTCCTGGTCAGCGAGCCGATCCGGGCGGAGAGCCGGGGGAGCACCCCGGTGTCGCGCATGGCGTGCAACAGCCGCTGGGTGCCGAGCGCCCCGGCCGACAGGATCACCTGGCCGGCGGTGAAGGTGCCGTTGCGGGTCTCCACCCGCCAGCGCTCGCCGTCCGGGCGGATCGCGGTGACCTCGGTGTCCGGGTGGATCGTCGCGCCCTTGCGCTCGGCGAGGTAGAGGTAGTTGACGTCGAGCCGGTTCTTGGCGCCGACGGTGCAGCCGATCATGCAGTTGCCGCACTCGACGCACCCGGTGCGGTCCGGTCCGGCGCCCCCGAAATACGGGTCCGGCACGGTCTTGCCGGGCTCGCCGAAGAAGACGCCGACCGGGGTTCTCCGGAACGTGTGCCCGACGCCCATGTCCTCGGCGACCTGCTTGATCACCACATCGGACGGCGTCATCGTGGGCTGCTCGGTCACCCCGAGCATCCGGGACGCCTGGTCGTAGTGCGGCGCCAGCTCGGCCGCCCAGTCGGTGATCCCGGACCAGTGCGGGTCGGCGAAGAACGGGGCGGGCGGCTGGTACAGCGTGTTGGCGTACACCAGCGAGCCACCGCCGACCCCGGCCGCGGACAGCACCATGATGTCCTTGAGCAGGGTGATCCGCTGGATGCCGCGCATCCCGAGCTTGGGCGCCCAGAGGAAGTTCTTCAGATCCCATGACGTTTTCGGCAGCGTGTCCGGGGTGAATCGGCGACCGGCCTCGAGCACACCGACCCGGTAGCCCTTCTCGGACAGTCGCAGTGCGCTGACGCTGCCGCCGAAGCCGCTGCCCACGATCACGATGTCGTAATCCGTCATCGCATCACCTAAGCATTACCGGCCGGTAACCACCAGACCCGATTTTTATCGCTTGTAAATCGTCATGGAATATCCGACTTGGTCGATTGGGGTGCTGGTGTCGAGAAGCTGTTTCAACTTCGGTGAGGCCAGGGCGACCCGGGAGTCGGAAACCACCAGAATGCCGTGCACCTGGTCGAACGGCACCGAGTACGGGTTCTCCGCGGTGATGCCGTAGTAGGCCGGCACGCCGCTGCCCTTGTAGATCAGCCAGATCCGCTGCCCGGCGTAGTCGGTCTTCAGCTTCTGCGACAGCCGGGCCAGGTCCTGCCCCCAGTCGACGTTCGAGTCGTGCAGGTTGTGGTGGGTGTTTTCGGTCCCGCCGAACGCCTCGTTGGAGTACGGCAGGTAATACGGGAAGGTCCGTACCGAGCTGACGGCCGTGGCCACCACCAGGACCACCGCGGCCACCCGGGCCCAGCGGAACCGGACGAGCGCGACGGTGCCGGCCGCGACCGCCAGGAACATCGGCAGGAAGATCACGTACCGGGTGCCGTAATCGCGGGCGCCGGTCATCGCGACCAGCAGCAACACCGCGGAGACGGGGAGCACGTAGAGCGAGGCGACCCGCAGCCGGGGGAGCAGCAGCATGGTCAGCACGCCGGCCGCCCAGAGCGCCAGCATCCCCAGCGGCGTCTTGATCAGCAGTGCCACCGGCAGGTAGTACCAGAGGTTGCCCTTGTAGGCCTCGCCGAGCAGGAAGCCGTTGAAGGTCTGCCGCTCGAACCTGAACTGCATCAGCAGCCCGTCCCGGTAGGCCTGCGGGAACGGCAGCCAGTCGACCGCCAGGCCCTTGAGGCCGCCCGGGTGCGGCAGTCGTGGCGGGGTGGTCCAGCGCAGGTGCGGGTCGGCGATCAGGTAGACCACCCAGACCACCGCGACCGCGATCAGCCCGGTCGCGACGACCGTGCCCAGGCTGATCAGCGTCCGCCGCCGGATCTCGACGGCGCGCTGCGCGTGCCACATCGAGAAACCGGCGAGCAGGACCAGCAACGGTACGGCCGGGAGCGCGCTCGCCCGGGTGGCCAGCGCCGCACCGAGCGCCAGCCCGGCCGGCGGCAGGTAGGCGTACGGCCGCTCCCGCCCCCGCCAGGCCAGCCAGAACGCGGTCAGCAGCAGTCCGGCCGCCGGCACGTCCAGGGTGGCCAGCGACCCGTGCGCGATCACGTCCGGCGAGAACGCGTAGAGTCCGAGCGCGATCAGCCCGCCCACCGGCCCGGCCAGATCCCGCGCGAACGCCAGCACCACCAGCCCGAACAGCAGCGTGAGCAGGATGACCGGCAGCCGGGCGGCCAGCATCAGCCGGCCCGGGTTGTTCCCGCTCTCGTAGAGCAGGTGCCGCCCGAGCGCCGTCTGACTACCCGGGTACGCCGGGTCCAGCCGGTGCACGTCGCCGAACGCCAGCCCGGTCGCCAGGATCAGCTTGCCGAGCGGCGGATGCTCCGGGTTGTACCGCAGGCTGTGCTGCTGCGTGTAGACCTCGGCGGTCGCCACGTACACCGGCTCGTCGATGGTCGGGGTCTGCTGCGTCGCCGTGGTCACCATGGCGAACGCCATCTGGGCCATCATCGCGACGACGGCGAGCAGGTACAACAGTCGGCGTCGCGGCATCGGGCAAAGATAGCCGGTGGGCTCAGCCGCTGAACTCGCCCGGCACAGTGGCGTCCGGGTCGGCGTGTTTGTCCTGTTCGGCGGCGCGCAGCTCGACCCGCCGGATCTTCCCGGAGATCGTCTTGGGCAGCTCGGCGAATTCCAGGCGGCGGATCCGGGCGTACGGCGGCATGTGCGCACGGGCGTGCTCGAAGATCGCCGCCGCGGTCGTCTCGTCCGCCGCCCACCCCTCCGCCAGCAGCACGTACGCCTTCGGCACCGCGAGCCGCACCGGGTCGGGCGACGGCACCACCGCGGCCTCCACCACCGCCTCGTGCTCGATCAGCACGCTCTCCAGCTCGAACGGCGAGATCCGGTAGTCGGACGCCTTGAACACGTCGTCGGTGCGCCCCACGTAGGTGATGTACCCGTTCGTGTCCCGGGCCGCCACGTCCCCGGTGTGGTAATACCCGTCGGCCATCCGCTCGGCGGTCAGCTCCGGGTCGCCGTGGTAACCGACCATCAGCCCGACCGGCCGCGGGTCCATCGCCACGCAGATCTCCCCCTCGTCCGCCTCGGCCCCGGTGACCGGGTCGAGCAGCGCGATCCGGAAGCCGGGCACCGGCCGGCCCATCGAGCCCGCCTTGACCGGCTGCCCGGGGGTGTTGGCGATCTGCACCGACGTCTCGGTCTGCCCGAACCCGTCCCGGATGGTCACCCCCCACTTCGCCGCGACCTGCTCGATCACCTCCGGGTTGAGCGGCTCACCGGCGCCGACCGCGATCCGTGGCGGCGTCTTCAGCTCGGTCAGGTCGGCCTGGATCAGCATCCGCCACACGGTCGGCGGCGCGCAGAAGCTGGTCACCCCGCAGCGCTGCATCTCGGCCATCAGCCGGCTCGCGTCGAACCGGGTGTAGTTGACGATGAACACGCAGGCCTGCGCGTTCCACGGGGCGAACACGTTGCTCCAGGCGTGCTTGGCCCAGCCGGGGGACGAGATGTTCAGGTGCACGTCGCCGGGACGCAGGCCGATCCAGTACATGGTGGAGAGGTGGCCCACCGGATAGGACACGTGGGTGTGCTCGACCAGCTTGGGCTGGGCGGTGGTGCCCGAGGTGAAGTACAGCAGCAGCGTGTCGCCGGCCCCGGTCGGGCCGTCCGGAGTGAAGTCGGGGCTCGACGCGGAGGCCGTACCGTAATCGCGCCAACCCGGCGCCGAGCCCACCGCGATCCGGGTCACGGCCGGATCCACCTGGTCGAACTTGCCGGTCGCGGCGCCCATCGCGATCACGTGCCGGGCGCCGCCCCGGCTGACCCGGGCGGCGGCGTCGGCGGGGCCGAGCAGCGGGGTGGCCGGGATGAGCACGGCGCCCAGCTTGATCCCGGCGAGCACGGTCTCCCAGAGCTCCACCTGGTTGCCGAGCATCACCACGATCCGGTCGCCGCGGCGGACGCCCTGCTCGCGCAGCCAGTTGGCCACCCGGTTGGAGCGCTCCGACAGCTCGGCGAAGGAGAGCCGCTGCTCGCTGCCGTCCTCCTCGACGATCCACAGGGCCGGCTCGTCGTTGCCGGCGGCGATCACGTCGAACCAGTCCAGCGCCCAGTTGAACCGGTCGAGCCGCGGCCAGGCGAACTCCTCGTACGCGACCGGGTAGTCCTCGCGATGGTCGAGCAGGAAGTCCCGGGCGCGGCGGAAGGTGAGGTGAGCCTCGTTGTCGGCCATGCCGCCATTCTGCGCCGCGGGCCGGGGCGGCGGAACGCCCCCGGCGAAACCGCCGGGGGCGTCAGGTGCCGGGGGAAGGGCTCAGACCGTGCTGCGGACGCGGGACTCCTGGTACTCGTCGTACCGCGCCTGCGCCGCCTTCAGTTTCGCCGGGTAGGCCGCGGTGGTCCGGTACAGCTTGTAGATCAGCAGGAACTCGAAGGCCAGCATGGCGGCGCCGGAGAGGATGGTGATCGGGAAGATCAGGCCGGTCAGCGGGGCCAGGATGTAGACGAACATCTCGTACTCGATGCCGCTGAACAGGTGGGTGCGGATCCGGTTGCGCTTGAGGGTGGCGCCGATCCGGCTCTTCAGCGACTGCGGGCGGGCTGCCGCCACCGGCTCGTCGTCGGCCGCCTCGTCGCCCGGCTCGGCCATGTCCTGCGCCGCGTCCGGGTGCACCTCGACCGGGAACTTCAGCGCGTCCAGGTTCTCCTTCATGCCGCGGCGGACCTTGGCGACCTGGCTTCCGTTCAGGTAACGGACCAGGTCCAGGAAGATGGCCACGGACATCAGCCACAGGTATTTCACGTCGTGGTGCTGCGCGTACTGCCCGCCGAACAGGGTGAGCGCGCAGAAGAAGACCCGGACCCGGTCGAGGACGAAGTCCAGCCACTGGCCGAAGACCGTGCCGGTCCCGTTCAGCCGGGCGATCTTGCCGTCCATGCAGTCGACGACGAAGCTCAGGTGGAACAGGATGGCGCCGACGATCAGCCACTGCTGGTCACCCTGCGCGAAACTGACCATGGCGCCGACGCCGATGATCGTCGCGATCAAGGTCAGTACGTTGGGCGTAATCCACCGGTACGGGGCCACGATGCGCACCAGCCGGGATGCCAGCGGGTCGACCAGGAGCACGGTCCACCACGCGTCGATCGGCTTGTAGGTGCGCTCCCGGATTTCCTGCAAGGTCACCTTCACGGGCGGCACTCTAGACCCTAATTGTGTGAAAACACCAAGTGGCCCCACGGTTGCTGCCAGGGGTGAGACGACCGGTGTTGACGGGTAGTCGATTGTCGGACCAGGATACCCGTCCGGCGGTGCGCGGCCTCCGCCGCGCACCGCCGAAATGGGCACAAAAGATCAACCGTGTTCGCGCAGTCCGAGCCGGGCGTGCACGGCTCGCAGCGGCCGCGGCGCCCACCAGTTCCACCGCCCGGCCGCCCGCATGAACGCCGGCACCAGCACCGGCCGGACCAGCAGCGCGTCCAGGATGATCGCCAGGCTGGCGCAGAGCCCGAAGAACTGGATCAGGGACACCCCGGACGAGAGCATGGCCAGGAACGACACCGACAGGATGCCGGCCGCCGCGCTGATCACCCGGACGCTGCGCGACATCCCCTCGACCACCGCGGTGTGCAGGTCGGCGCCCTGCTCGTGCCGCTCGATCACCCGGGACAGCACGAACACCTCGTAGTCCATGGAGAGGCCGAACGCCACGCAGAACAGCAGCACCGGGATGGCCACCGCGAGCGGCGCCCCGGTCTGCCCGAGCACCTCGGACAGGTTCCCGTCCTGGAACACCCAGACCGCCACACCGAACACCGCGCCCATCGTCAGGGTGTTCAGCAGCAGCGCCTTGAGCGGCAGCAGCACGCTGCCGGTGAGCAGGAAGAGCAGCACGAACGTGCTGACCGCGATCAGGATCGCGGCGATCGGCAGGCGCGCCCCGATCGAGCCGGTGATGTCCACCAGCTGCGCGGCCGGCCCGGTGACCAGCACCGGTACCCCGCTCGGCACCGGCACCGCGCGGACCCCGCGGGCCAGATCGGCGCCCTCGCCGGAGTACGGCTCCACCTCGCTGACCACCGAGAACCAGGTCGCGTCGCCGGCCACGAAGCGTGGGTCCGGCCGGCCCGGAGCGACCACGATCACCCCGTGCTGGTACGTGCCGACCATGCTGTCCACCCGGGTCACGCCGGGCACCTCGGAGAGCCGGGCGGCGTAGTCGGCCACCCGGATCCGGGCGTCCGTCCCGGTGCCCCAGTGCTCGGCGACCACCACGGTGGCGCCACTGCCGGTGTCGGCGAACTCGGTCCGGACGGTGTCCGCCACGATCCGGCTCTCCGCCTCCTTGGGCAGCACCCGGTCGTCGGCCACGCCGAAGCGCACGTGGCCGAAGGGCAGCGCCAGCAGGAGCAGGATCAGGATCACCGGGGCCGCGGTGAGCACCGGGCGGCGCAGCACGAACGCGGCGAACCGGCCCCAGAACGCCGGACGCTCCGGACGGGGCCGCCACAGCGCCCACTTGTCGATCCGGTGCCCGAGCAGGGTGAGCAGCGCGGGCAGCACGAACAGCGCCGCGCCGACGGTGGTGAGCACCACGGCGATGCCGGCGAAGGCGAACGAGCGCAGGAAGTACTGCGGGAACACGAGCAGGCTGCACAGCGCCACCGCCACGGTCGCGGCGCTGAACAGGATGGTGCGGCCGGCCGTCCGCATGGTGGCGGCCAGCGCGGTCGTCAGGTCCTCGGACCTGACGCGTTCCTCGCGGTACCGCGAGACGAAGAGCAGGCTGTAGTCGACCGCCAGGCCGAGCCCCAGGGCGGTCGCCATGTTCACCGAGAAGACCGACACGTCGGTGATCGCGGCCAGCAGCCGCAGCGCGCCGAGCGTGCCGACGATCGAGAAGATGCCGATCAGCAGCGGCGCCCCGGCCGCCCCGACCGTGCCGAAGACCAGCAGCAACAGCACCAGGGTGATCGGGATGGCGATCGACTCGGCGGTCGCCAGGTCCTTGGTCACCTGCTCGTTGATGTCGTTGTTGATCTGCGTGAACCCGCCGAAGGAGACCGCGATCGGCCCCTCGGCCGCGAGCTGGTCGTGCAGGGAGCGGGCGCGGTCCGCGCTGCTGTCCTCGTCGCCGTCCACGTGGACCAGGATCATGCCCTTGTCGTGGGCGCGGCTGGCCAGCTGCGGCAGGTGGTTCACCCAGTAGGAGCCGGCCACCGTGACGCCGTCGGCGGTCGCGAGCCGCTGGGTCACCCGCTGGGCGGCGGCCCGGACGTCCGGGTCGTCCACGCTGCCGCCCGGCTTGCCGATCAGCACCACGAGGTTCGGGTCGGCGGTGCGGAAATACGTCGAGAGCACCTGCCGGCCGCGTACCGAATCGGAGTCCGGGTCGTCGAAGCCGCCGGTCTTCAGTGCGGTCACCACGTCACCGCTGAACGCGATCGCCAGCCCGGCCAGCAGCACCGCGAGGAGCAGGACGAGTCGGGGGCGGCGGCTGGTCAGCCGGACCACCGGCCCGGGGGCGACCGGCTGGTCGTCCCCGGCCCGGGGTGGCCGAGTAGTCAGAGAGGTCATCGCAGGTGGCGCTCTCAGGCCGGCTGCGGCACGCGGGCCGGGTCGAGATGCCGGGCGACCAGGTCCACGGTCGTCTCGATGTCCTCGGTGCTGTGCTCGGCGGTGATGAAGAACCGCAGCCGGGCCAGCCGCTCCTTCACCGCCGGGTACATGATCGGGTTCGCGCTGACCCCGTTCTTCAGCAGCGTGTCGGCCAGCTTGAGGGCCTGCACCGAGTCGCCGGTGATGCACGGGATGACCGGGGTGCCGCTGCTCGGCCCGGTGTCCAGCCCGGCCTGCTTGGCCAGCCGCAGGAAGGTCGCGGCCCGGTCGTGCAGCACCTTGAGCCGCTGCGGCTCCTCGCGCAACAGGTGCAGGGCGGCCAGCGCGGCGGCCGCGTTGGCCGGGCTCATCCCGGCGCTGAAGATGAAGCCGGGCAGGGTGTACCGCAAGTACTCGATCAACTCGTGCCGCCCGGCGATGTAGCCGCCGCAGCTGGCGAGGGACTTGGACAGGGTGCCCATCCAGATGTCGACGTCCGTGCGGTCCACCCCGAAGTGCTCGCCGACGCCGCCGCCGCGGGCGCCGAGCACGCCGATGCTGTGCGCCTCGTCGACCATCAGCAGCGCGCCGTGCTTCTTCTTCAGCGCGATCAGGGCCGGCAGGTCACAGATGTCGCCGTCCATGCTGTAGACGCCCTCGACGATGATCAGCACCCGGCGGTACCGGTCGCGGATCCGGGTGAGCAGCGCGTCCAGGGCGGCCAGATCCTGGTGCGGGAACGGCTGCCGGTTCGCCCCGGAGAGGCGGCAGCCCTGCAGGATGCTGTCGTGCGCGAGCGCGTCGTGCACGATCAGGTCCTCCGGGCCGACCATGTGCCCGATGATGCCGACGTTGGTGGAGTGGCCGCCGAGCAGCGAGATCGCGTCCTCGGCGCCGACCAGGGCGGCCAGGCCGCGGTCCAGCTCGTCGTGCAGGGCCCGGTTGCCGGAGAGGATGCGGGCGGCGGAGACCGAGGAGCCGTACCGCTCGACCGCCTCCTTCACCGCGTAGTTGACCATCGGGTGCCCGGACAGGCCCAGGTAGTTGTAGCTGGAGAAGGAGATCAGCTGCCGGCCGTGCACCGAGGTCCGGCTGTTGATCACCGAGTCGTGCACGATGTAGTACGGGTTCGCGACGCCGACCTTCTCCAGGATGGTGCCGCGCGCCTCGAACTGGACGATCTCGGGGAGCTTGGTCACGTCGGCGACCTCGGGGCGGCGGGCCTCGTGACGGGCCTCGTCGCGGGGCACCAGCTCGCGGACCGGTTCGGGCTCCGGCGCCGGTGCCGGAGCCGGCGCGCCGCCGAGCGCCTCGTTCAGCAGCTGCGTCAGCTCACCGACCGTGGCGATCCCGAACACCTGCTCCGGGGCGAGGTCGAGATCCGGCCAGCGGCGCTTGGCCGCGGCGATCAGCTCGGCCGTCATGATCGAGTCGAAGCCCAGGTCGCCGCCGAACGACTGTTCCGGGCGGACCATGTCGGCCGGATAGGCGCTGATCTTGCCGACCATGGCCGCGACCTCGCTGAAGACCTTCCGGTCCTCGGTCTTGCGGGGGGCGGGCACCGGTGCGGGCCGCTCCGGAGCCTTCTCCAGAGCCGCGGGCCGCTCCACGACCGCGGGTCGCTCCGTCACCGCGGGTCGTTCCGCGACCACCGGTCGTTCCGCGACCGCGGGCCGTTCCACCGGGGCCCCCGGTTCGGCGCCGATGTCGCGCAGGACCGCGAGCTGCTCCCGCAGCAAGGAAATGACGTCATTCACCGGAATCGGCGCTCCGTTCCTGGTCACGGCTGCCGGCTGCGCGTCGGGCAGGGCAGGGGAAGGCAATTCGTGTTTGCGGACAAATCGGGCCGCTTCCGTCTTCTTCTCGGTACGCCTGATCGAGTAGTGCTGCGTGGCCAGCGGCGACGGCGGCAGCGTCACCAGCGGCACCCCGAGCCCCTCGAAGAGTGGCGTGAGATCCACCGGCACACCCGCGACGGCCAGCCGGCCCAGTCCTTCGAGCAGGGCGTACCCCTCGTCCGGCTCGGCCGGCATCAGCGCGATCGCGTCCAGCCCGCGCGCCGACGGCGTCTGCGCGGCCATCCCGAGCAGCGAGTCCCCGGCCGAGACCTGCACCAGGATCTTCGCGCCGGCGTCCACCGCCGCGTCCACCGCGTCGCGGAACAGCACCGGCGCCGAACCCTGCCGGCTCCAGAGCGCGCGCAGCGTCTCCGGGTCGACCGGCGCCGCCGGGTCCACGCTGGAGATCAGCGTCCGGATCGGCTTGCGCACCGGCAGGTCGGCCACGTGCACGGCGACCCGGGAGTCGACCTCGGACATCAGCGGGGAGTGGAAGGCGTGCGAGACGCGCAGCGGCACCACCGGCACGTCCCGGTGACGGCACCGCTCGACCAGCCGGTCCACCGCGTCCCGGTGCCCGCTCGCCACGATCTGGGTCGGGTGGTTGTAGCAGCCCGCCCAGACGCCCTCGATGCCGATCCGCAGCTGCTCGAACCCGGCCGCGTCGATCCGGACCGCGGCCATCGTCCCGGGCGCCGGCTCCTCGCCGGAGGTGACCGCGGCGCCGCGCTCGATCAGGAACTCGATGCCGTCGTCCGGGGTCAGCGCCCCGGCCGCGACCGCGGCGGCCAGCTCGCCGACGCTGTGCCCGAGGGTCACCTGCGGGGTCACCCCGAGCTCGGCGAGCAGCTGGGTCATCCCGATCCCGGCCACGCCGAGGCCGGGCTGGCAGATCCGGGTCGCGCTGACCTGCTCCTCGGCGCCCGGGCCGGGGGTGTCGCAGAGCAGGTCGGTGACCGGCGCGCCGGTACGCTCGTCGACCCGGTCGGCGAGCGGCCGGACATGCTCGGCCAGCGCCGGGAAGCGGGCCACCAGGTCGCGCAGCACGCCGGGACGCAGCGAGCCCTGGCCGGGGTAGAGGAAGGCCAGCGAGCGCTGCTCCGGGCTGAGCGGGGTGGTGCTCGCGTACACGCCGGGGGCGAGGCGGCCGGTGGCGCCGGCGGCCAGCTCCCGGGCCGCGGTGGCGAGCCGCTCGGCCAGCTCGGCCCGGGTCCGGCACATCACCGCGAGCCGGGCGCCGAGCAGCCGGCGGCTGGCCGTGGTGCGGGCCACCGCCGCCGGGGTGAGCGCCGGGTCGGCGGCGACCAGGCCGGACAGGCGCTCGGCGTACGTCGCCAGCAGCTCCCCGCCGTCCGCCGACAGCAGCACCACCCAGGGCCGGGTCCCGTCCGCGTCCTCGTCGTCGGTCTCCGGCTCGGGTGCCTCGCTGAGCACCGCGTGCACGTTGGTCCCGCCGAAGCCGAACGAGCTGACCGCGGCCCGCCGCCGGTCGTCGGCCGGCGGCGTCCACGGCCGCGGCTCGGCGGTGATCTCCAGTCCCGCCTCGGCCAGCGGCAGCTCCGGGTGCGAGTCTACGGCCGGCTGCGGCGGCACGGTCCGATGGTGCAGGGCCAGCGCGGTGCGCAGCACGCCGGCGGCGCCGGCCGCCGGCAGGGTGTGCCCGATGATCGCCTTGCCGGAGGAGAGGTAGCAGTGCCGGTCCGCCGACTTGGCCCGCAACCGGCGGATCGCCTCGATCTCCACCTTGTCGCCGACCGTGGTGCCGGTGCCGTGCGCCTCCAGGAAGTCGATCGCCCCCGGCTCCACCCGCGCGTCCCGGTACGCGGCCCGCATCGCCGCCTCCTGGCCCTCCGCCCGCGGCGTCATCGGCCCGGCGCCCTTGCCGTCGTTGGCGGTCCCGATGCCGTTGAGCACCGCGTAGATCCGGTCGCCCGCCTCCAGGGCGTCGTCCAGCGGCCGCAGCACCGCGAGGGAGCCACCCTCGCCGAGCACGAAGCCGTCGGCCCGGGCGTCGAACGGACGGCACAGCCCGGCCGGCGACAGCGCGCCCACCCGGGAGAAGCCGACCAGCGCGTTCGGGGTGAGGTTCAGGAACACCCCGCCGACCAGGGCCGCGCTGCACGAGCCGGTCCGCAGGTGGTTGACCGCCTCGTGCATCGCCACCAGCGCCGACGAGCAGGCGGCGTCCACGGCGAACGACGGGCCGCCCAGGTCGAGCAGCTCGCTGACGGTGGCCGGGGCCATGTTGAGCAGCGAGCCGGCCATCGAGAACGACTGCGGCGGGTCGATCGCCACCTTGGCCGCCTCGGCGATCGCCGCGAGCAGCTCCGGGTCGTTGGCGTTCGGCGACAGCGAGCCGTCGGCCAGCATGCTCGCGGTCAGCCGGGCCCCGGTCATGTCCTTGTAGTCGGCGGTGCTCAGGCCGACGAAGACGCCGGTGGTCGACCGGTCGAACGGCCGCCGCTCCCAGCCGGCGTCCTGGACCGCCTCCCGGGCCAGGTCGACGAGCAGCCGGTGCTGTGGGTCCATGGCTTTGGCACGCCGCGGCGGGATGCGGTGGTGCAGGGCGGCGAACTTCTCGACCTCGTCAAGAAAGGCCACCCGGTCGGTGTACGTGGAATGCGTGTCACGGAAATTCGTGGAATAGAATGTCTCGTGATTCCAACGCGCCGACGGTACGGGCCGGAATTGATGAGCGGCGGCCAGTGAGTTCGCCCAGAACTCGACCACGTCGCGCGCCCCCGGAAAACGGCAGGATAGGCCGACGATGGCAATGTCCAATGAAGTTCCCCATGCTTGCGTGCCTGAAGGTCCGCGGAGTGCGGCCAAATAAAGCGCGGAACAGGCCGATGACGGGATGCGCTTTGTGAGCAGAGGCTAACCCACGCCGGGGATTTTGCACGGAAGCCGCAACGGCGTTTTTGCGAGACCTTCCGCAGCTTCCTGCCAAAGCTAAAGCACTCCCGTTCCGACCGGTGTGATCTTTACCTCGGGATCACCCGAGAGTATTAACCGCGTGTCCCCCCGAGCGGTTTCGCACGTTGTTCGGATGCCGGCCGCGTCACTCGATGGTGTGTCGGTTTGGGAATTTTGACCGCTTCGCCTAGTTTCGTGCTCCATGAAGCACACGACCATGCGGTGGCTCGCCGCGGCCGTGGCGCTGGCCGGCATCGCCGCCTCCAGCCCCGCCCAGGCCGCGCCGAACTTCCGACCCATCCGGATGAACGCGACCGCCTACTACGGCACGCTCGACGTCATCGCGCGCGAGACCCTCGGGCTCAAGGCCCACTTCACGACCTGGGACGGGCACCCGGTGGCCGGCCTGCCGATCCAGTTCACCACCACCGGCGAGCGGTTCCCGCTCTGCGAGGCGACCACCGACTTCGGTGGCTGGGCCGAATGCAAGAACGGGCCGGTCCCGCCGCCCGTCTCGCTGGCCAACCTGCTGGTCAACGGCTACGACGCGGTCTGGCTCGGCAACCGCCGGTTCGCTCCGGTGAGCGCGCACAACAACATCGGCATCGGCTGACGCCGATCGGGAAACGGCCATGGGGCGCGCCTCGGCGCGCCCCGGGCCGAACCGGACTCACGACCGCAGGACGGCGCTCACCTCGTGCAGGTGGCGCAGCGCCTGCCGATAGGAATCCACCAGCCCGGTCATCTCGTAGGGCACCCCGATCTCCGCGCAGTACTCCCGCACGATCGGCTGCGCCCGGCGCAGGTGGGGCGTCGGCATCGCCGGGAACAGGTGGTGCTCGATCTGGTAGTTCAGCCCGCCCAGCGCCACGTCGACGAACCGGCCGCCCCGCACGTTGCGTGACGTCAGCACCTGCTTGCGGAGGAAGTCCTCGGTGCCGTCCGGATGCGGCATCCCCTTGTGGTTGGGCGCGAAGGTCATCCCGAGATACACCCCGAACAGCGCCTGGTGCACCACCAGGAAGGCCAGCGCCTGGAGCGGGGTCAGCACCAGCAGCAGCGCCGCCGCGTAACCGGCGAAGTGCACCCCCAGCAGCGCCCACTCCCGCCCGCGCTGCTTCACCGACCCGCTCCGCAGGGCCCGCAGACTGTCCCGTTTCAGCGACAGCCCGAGCAGCGTGAGCAGCGGGAAGAACAGCCACGCCTGGTGTTTCTGCACGAAGCCACCGCCGCGCGCCTGCTCCGGTGACCAGACCAGCACGCCCGCCCCGACGTCCGGGTCGAGATCGTCGTGGTTCGGGTTGGCGTGGTGCTTGGTGTGCTTGTCCATCCAGTAGCCGTACGACATCCCGATCGCCAGGTTGCCGGCCAGCAGCCCGGCCCGCGAGCTCGGCTTGTTGGTGCGGAACACCTGCCGGTGCGCCAGATCGTGCGCGACCAGCGCCACCTGGGCGAACACCACGGCCAGGAAGGCCGCCACGGCGAGCGTCCACCAGGACGCGCCGACCAGGACGAACGCGGTCCAGCCGCCGGCCAGGGCCAGGGCGACCAGACTCAGGCGCAGGGCGTAGTAGCCGGGCCGGCGGCGCATCAGCCCGGCGGCGTTGATCCGCCGGTTGAGCTCGGCGAAGTCGCTCCCCGTGACGCGGGGTCGTTCGGTCGTCGTCGTCATGGACTCAGCCTCGCGGAACGCGCGCGCCCGGTCAGGAGTGCCAGCCCGCACCTCAGAGGTAGTGCTGGCCCTACCGACAAGCCCGGCCCGGATCGGCAGGATGGGGTCATGGACTCGCGTGACTGGATCCGCGACGGCCTGCGGGCGGTGCTCAGCGGGCTGATCGCCATCCCGCTGGCCGTGCTGAACCTGCCGCTGTTCGGGTTGTCCCTGGCCGCCCTGGTGCTGAGCATCGTGCCCGGCCTCGGGCTGCTGCTGTTCCCCGGGATCACCCTGCTGGTCCGCGCCCGCGCCGACCTGGCCCGCCGGCTCGCCGGCCGGGCCGGTGTGCCGATCCGCCGGCCGTACCTCCCGCCGCCCGAGCGGGCCGTCGCCGGCGGCTGGCGCTATTACAAGTGGATCGTCACCGACCCGGCCACCTGGCGGGATTTCGCCTGGCTGGTGCCCGGCGCGGTGGCCGGCGTCGTCCTCGGCGCGCTCACCCTCGCCATCCCGGCCTACGGGCTGGAGGGTGTGCTGCTCATCCCACTGTGGATCTCGCTCGGCACGGACTGGTACGGCTACGGCGCGATCTGGCCGATCGAGACCGTCGGCGAGGGGTTCCTGTCGCTGCCGCAGGGCGCGCTGATCCTCTCCGTCGGCATCGCGGTCGCGCCCTACCTGCGCCGCTTCGACGCCCACTTCGGCCGGTTGTTCCTCGGCCCGACCCGCAACGCCGAGCTGCGCCTGCGGGTCAGCGAGCTGACCGTGACCCGGGCCGACACGGTCGACGCGCAGGCCGCCGAGCTGCGCCGGATCGAGCGCGACCTGCACGACGGCGCCCAGGTCCGGCTGGTGTCGCTGGGCATGACCATCGGGCTGGCCGAGGAGATGGTCGAGGCCGACCCGGCCGGTGCCCGCAAACTGCTCGCCGAGGCCCGGGAGACCAGCTCCGCCGCCCTGGCCGACCTGCGCCACCTGGTCCGCGGCATCCACCCGCCGGTGCTCGCCGAGCGTGGGCTGGACGGCGCGGTCCGCGCCCTGGCGCTCGCCGTGCCGATCCCGACCACGGTGGAGACCGCGCTGCCCGGCCGCCTGGACACCCCGGTCGAGTCGGCGGCCTACTTCGCCGTCGCCGAGGCCTTGGCGAACGCGACGCGCCACAGCTTCGCCCGCACCACCCAGGTCGAGCTCTGGCACACCGGTTCGGCCCTGCTCATGCGGGTCAGCGACGACGGCCTGGGCGGCGCCGACCCGTCCGGTGGCAGCGGCCTGCGGGGTATCGAGCGTCGTCTTGCCGCCTTCGATGGCACGATGAGCCTGTCCAGCCCGCCGGGCGGACCGACTGTCGTGACCATGGAGTTGCCTTGCGCGTCGTCCTCGCCGAAGATCACGCCCTCCTCCGGGACGGGCTGACCCGCCTGCTGACCGCACACGGCTGCGAGGTGGTGGCCGCCGTCGACAACGGACCGGCGCTGCTCCCCGCCCTGATCGAGCAGCGGCCGGACGTGGCCGTGGTCGACGTCCGGCTGCCACCGACCTTCACCGACGAGGGCCTGCAGGCCGCGATCGCCGCCCGCGCCCGGATCCCCGGCATGCCGGTGCTGGTCCTCAGCCAGCACGTCGAGCCGCTGTATGCCCGGGAGCTGCTCTCCGACCGGGCCGGCGGCGCCGGCTATCTGCTGAAGGACCGCGTCTCGCACGTCGCCCAGTTCATCGACGCGGTCCGCCGGGTCGCCTCCGGCGGCACCGCGATGGACCCCGAGGTGGTCTATCAGCTGCTGGCCCGCCGGCAGTCGCCGCTGTCCGCGCTGACCGCCCGGGAGCGCGAGGTCCTGGGCCAGATGGCCGAGGGCCGCTCGAACGGCGCCATCGCCACCAAACTCTTCATCGGCGAGAAGGCGGTCAGCAAACACATCAACAACATCTTCACCAAGCTCGGCCTGCCCGTCTCCGACGACGACAACCGCCGGGTCCTGGCCGTCCTCACGTACCTCAACACCTGAAAACCGATAAACCCGATTTTCTACGCTTTACCCCTCCAGCAAAAGCAGGCGCCAACTCCCGTACTACCTCGCGAGGGAGGCGCTTCCCCGGGCCGCCCGGCGACCGCCGGGCTGAATCCGGGGAGACGGCCCGGGAAGTCAGCGCGTGCCGGCGAGCCGGGCGACCCGCCCGTCCTGGCCGGAGGCCCAGCAGGCGTGCCGGACGCAGGCCACCGCGTCGAAGCTGCCGGTGTCGAAGCGGCGCCAGGTCACGCCGCCGTCGGGGGAGTAGTCGCTGCCGGTCGGCCCGACCGTGATCGCCGAGCGGGGGCCGGACCAGGCGACCCCGGAACGGTATTCGCCCGGCGGCACCGCGGCGGTCGTCCAGGTGCGGCCGTCCCGGGTGATTGCCGCCCCGGCCGGCGCCGACTCCGGCGTCAGGTAGTCGCCGCCGGCCGCGAGGCCGTGCCACGGATCGCGGAACGCCAGGGAGTAGATGCCGGCGCTCGGGCCGCTCGGCACCGGGGTGCCGGTGACCTGCCAGGACCGCCCGAAGTCACGGGAGCTGAACACCCGGGCGGCCGCCCCGCCACCGGTGGCGAAGAACGCCTTCCCGCCGGCCGAGACCAGGCAGGTGCCGCTGGCCGCGAAGGCGAACTCGCCGTCCAGGGCGGCCGGCATCCCGGCGTCCGGCAGCACCGACCAGGACCGGCCGCCGTCGCGGGTGGCCAGGATCCGGAACTTGCCGCCGACCGGGTCGGACAGGGCCAGGCCGTGCCGCCGGTCGAGGAACGTGATGCAGTCGTAGAACGCCGTCGCGTCCTCGTTCTGGAACGCCCGGGTCCAGGAGCGGCCGCCGTCCGCGGTGGTGTAGATCCGCGAGTCGGTGCCGGAGCCGATGGTCAGCGCCACCGCGTGCCGGGCGTCGAACGCCTCGATGTCGCGGAACTGGAGCGCGGCCGCGTCCGCCGGTCCGACCGAGGACCAGCTGCGGCCGCCGTCGACGGTGCGCAGGACGGTCCCGGCGCTGCCGGCCACCCAGGCCACCGACGCGCTGACTGGAGCGAGCCCCCGGAACCGCGCGGTGGAGCCGGTCTCGCTGAGCTGCCAGGCGTGCGGTGTGCCCGGTGCCGCCACGGCGGGGGCGGGCACGGCGATCGCCGCCACCGCCACCAAGGCTATCGACAACCTTCGTTTGATCGTCATGCCCGGAGAACTTACCCGCCCGCGGAGCGTGGGGCACGACACTGATCCGCGGGATGCCACACGCCGGAAATCCGGGCTTACCACAATGTGAGACATGAAGTCGCCGCCGCAGCAGCTAGCCGTCACCGTCGCCATCACCCGGCGGGCCGATCCGTCCCGGGACGCGGAGATGGCCGCCTGGGTCCGGGCCGGCGCCTCGCTGGCCGAGACCTTCCCGGGTTTCCTCGGCACCGGCTGGGTCCGCCCGGAGCCGGGCTCCCCGGAGTGGCACATGCTCTATCGCTTCGCCGACGCCGACGCGCTGCGCGACTGGGAGGAGTCGCCGCAGCGGCAGTGGTGGCTCTCCTCGGCCGAGGGTTTCGTCGAGCACACCCGGATGGAGAAACGCACCGGGATCGAGGGCTGGTTCGACCCGCCGCGCGAGTTGCAGATCGACCAGCAGGCGCCGGCCGCCCCGGCCCGGTGGAAGCAGGCGACCACCATCTGGCTGGGCTTCTTCCCGGTCAGCCTGCTCTCCGGCTGGCTGCTGGCGCCGCACCTGGCCGGCCTGAACCTGGTGCTGCGCACCATGATCAGCACCCTGGTCCTGACCCCGATCATGACCTACCTGGTGCTCCCGCGGATCACCCGGGTCCTCCAGCCCTGGCTGCAGAAACGGCGTTAACTTGAGTTTTAACGTGCGGCCTGGCGGTATCGACCCTGGCTGATCATGGAGACAGCCCTTGATCGATGATCTTCTTGTCTAGGGAAGAAAACCGAATCAAGGGCTGTCTGTTGATCAGTGTGCACGACGCTGTTCCGGCTGACGCGGTCGGGCAGCTGACCGCGTTTAGGCAGGAGTTCCACCGCTGCCTGAGCCGCCGTCCGGATGCTTTGTTCGAGCTGGTGGACGCACTGTTGTGCGGGGACGGCCCGGTGATCTCGCTGCCCGAGCTGTCACTGACCGGTGAACATCGGCGGGGCCATGGTTCGCTGTACGCGGCCCTGAGCCGCGGCCGTATCGACGTCGACCGGCTACGGACCGCCTTGGCCTCGGTCACCGTCCCGAGAGCCGCTGACGGACGGATCGTCCTGGCCGTGGACGTGACCTGCTGGCTGCGACCCGAGGCCCACACCAGCCGGCAACGGGTGCTCTGCCACACCTACGGCCGCGGCAAGGACACCCACATCATGGTCCCGGGCTGGCCATACTCACTGGTCACCGCCCTGGAGACCGGCCGCAGCTCGTGGACCGCACCCCTGGACGCCCGCCGCCTGGCACCCGGCGACGACACTGCCACGATCACCGCCGGGCAACTCCGCGACGTGGTCGAACGGCTCATCGCCGCCGGACACTGGCAGCCCGGCGACCCCGACATCTGGATCGTCGCCGACGCCGGCTACGACGGACCCCGACTGGCGTTCCTGCTCACCGACCTGCCCGTGCAGATCCTGGTCAGGATGCGCTCCGACCGAGTCCTGCGCCGGCCTGCACCAGCCCGGACGCCAGGCACGACCGGCCGTCCGCCCCGCCACGGCGGCGAGTTCCTCTTCGGCGACCCTGCCAGCTGGGGCGAGCCCGACGCGGCTACCACGACCGACACTCGCCTTTACGGCGCCGCGACCGCCCGAGCCTGGCACCGGCTGCATCCGCGTCTGACTCACCGCACCGCCTGGATCAGCCAAAACGGGCAGCTACCGATCATCGAGGGCACCGTCATCAGACTGAGCGTCGAACAACTGCCGTCCGGCGGCAACCCGAAACCGGTCTGGCTCTGGTGGTCCCACCCCACCGCCGACAGCCACGAAGTCAACCTGGCCTGGCAGGCATTCCTCCGCAGGTTCGACATCGAGCACACCTTCCGCATGCTCAAACAGACCCTCGGCTGGACCCGCCCAAAACTACGCGACCCCGAGGCCGCCGACCGCTGGGCCTGGCTCGTGCTGGCGGCCTACACCCAACTGCGACTCGCCCGAGCAGCGGTCAGCGACCTACGCCGCCCCTGGGAACGACCCATGCCTGCCGAACGGCTCACGCCCGCCCGCGTCCGACGCGGGTTTCGGAACCTGCACAGCAGGACCGGCAGTCCTACTGCTGCACCGAAACCCTCCCGGCCAGGCCCCGGACGCCCACCCGGCCGCCGCAACAACCAGCCAGCCACCCGCCACGACGTCCACATCGTCACCAGCCCAAACACCAGCCCAAGCGACAAGACGAAGAGAATCTCGAGCAGCCCCAGACCACGCCGCACCGGTTAAAACTCAAGTTAGTTGCCGAGGCGGTCGCGGAGCCGGACGGTGTCCGCCACCGTCCAGCCCGGCGGCGGGGCGACCGTCGCCCACCCGTCCACCGTCGCCGACTTGTAGACGTGCCCGTGCCCGGTCGGCGCCTGGTTGGCGAAGACCAGGTCACACGTGGTCTGCCAGAACGTGACCCAGGGGAACCAGTGCATGGCCGGGCTCACGTCCGGCCCGCGCTCGCCCTGGAGCCAGGCCGGTTTGCGCCACAGGATGTCCCAGTTCCACCAGACGATCGGGTCGGACGAGTTCTGGAGATACACCACCTTCGGCGGGACGCCGGGCCGGTCCCGCAGCTCGGTGGCGTCGTCGGCGAAGTCGACCGGCAGCCCCGGGTGCACCGGGTCCCAGACCGGGGACGGCGCCGCCCGGTCCTCGGTGAGCCGCTGGTGGATCGGATTGGCGAACGTCGGGCCCTCCATCAGCACCCCGTCCGCCCCGTCGGCCAGGTCGGCGGCGGTGCCGAAGGTCGCCTCCATGCCGTACGTCCCCAGGCTCTCGCCGAACAGCAGCAGCTTGGGCCGGTGCGCGACGGGCAGCACCGACCAGCGCTCGCGCACCGCCATGATCAGCGCCGACGCGGCGTCCACCACCTCGGACCGGTCACCGAGGAAGGCGATCCAACTGGGCAGGTACGAGTACTGCATGGAGACCAGCGCGGTGTTCCCGGCGTACATGTACTCCAGCGACTGGGTCACCTTGTTGTCCACCCACCCGGTGCCGGTCGGGGTGAACAGCGCCACCACCTGCCGCTGGAACGCGCCGGTCCGGTCCATCTCCCGGACGATCAGGTCGGCCCGCTCGCGCATGGTGTCCGCCGAGGCCAGCCCGGCGTACAGCCGGATCGGCTCGGCGGCCGGGCGGCCGGCGAACTCGCTCAGCTCCTGCCGGGTGGGCGCGCTGGCCACGAAGGCGCGCCCCTGCCGGCCCAGCGTGTCCCACCGGACCAGGGACTGCGGGCTGCCCGAGCGCAGCGGGGACTCCGGAGGGCGCATGCCGCTCTCGGTGCCGCTGTTGATCACGGCGGCCGACCGGTCGGCGACCGCGAACAGGTGCGCCACCAGCAAGCCGTCGAACGCGCTGTAGCTGAGCACGGCCACCACCACGGTCCCCGCGCAGTACGCCGCCCGGTCCGGCACGATCAGCCGGAACACCTGGGCGCAGCCGTGCGTGGCGAGCCGCAGCAGCCGGGCGATCAGCAGGAGCACCCCGAAGGTGAGCAGGCCGGCGCCGACCGTGCGGACGATGTCGTACTCCTGGGCGGGCGCCATCCCGAGGCGCAGCCGCAGCTCACGCTGCCAGCGGACGCCGAGGACGAGGCAGGTGGCGATCATCGGGAGGAGCAGCACGGCGAGCACCCGCCACCAGATCCGCACGGCGCGGGCGGAGAACGTGAACCGGATGCGGATCAGCGCGCCGATCGCGGTGCCCAGCGCGTACCCCATGGCCGCGGTGATCCCGGCGACCACGCCCTGGAGGATCCCGGTCCGGGGCAGCAGCGACGGGGTGAAGGCCAGGCAGAAGAAGACGGCGGCCAGCCCGGCGCCGGTGAGGCTGAGCGGGGCCCGCACGATCCGGGGGTGTGCCGGGGTCGTCTTCTCGGTCGAGGCGCGGGGCCGCGGGATGCGGGCGCGCCGGGAGGTGAGTCCGTCCACGGCAGGTGCTAGACGCATGCGGTGCTCCGATCATCGACGGGGGACGTCGGTTTCGGTTACCTCCTCCATCATCGGGGGTCGATGGCGTTGTGCGCCGCCCCGTTTTCGGACGGTTTTGTGCCGCAGGTTCATTCAGCCGGGCTCTTCGCTGCCGATGTCATGCGGTGAGGAGGAAGCGATGCGGGTACGCAACTGGATCGCGGTCGTGGTCAGCGTGCTCCTGCTGGCGGCGGCCGGCGGGATCGCCATTGCCGTGAACCGCCGTGCGCTGAGCGCGGCCGATGCGGTGCACCGTGCCGACACCACTGAACTCGGCACGAACAACGCCACCCTGACCGGGCAGTTGCAGCTGCTCTCCGCGCAGGAGCTGGCGCAGGTCCTGGCCGAGCACGCGCTGAGTCTGGTCAAGGGCGACGCCACCGACCACGCCGTGCTGGTCAACGCGGCGGCCAAGAGCTCGACGTTCCAGTACGGCATGATGCTGACCGCGCTGGACGGCTCGGTGCTGAACGCCAGCCGGTCGGCCGGCCTGCCCGCCGCCGGTGACGCCGGCTGGGCGCCGATGCGCAAGCAGTTCGCCGGCGGCGCCCACGTCGGCTTCTCCTCGGTGATGACGGTGGAGCACATCCCGATCGCCGCGGTGGCCGTCCCGATCGTGGTCCACGGCTCGCCGGCCGCCTTCCTGATCGGCTTCAACCAGGTGGCCATCACCTCGTTGCAGAAGTACACCCAGCAGTTGCAGAGCGACAACCACCGCACCGACGTGGTGGACAGCTCCGGCACGGTCGCCGCGAGCAGCACGCCGGACATGGTCGGCGGCCGGATCGACGCGGCGATCATCGGGAGGCTGGGCCGGACGGGCACCTCCTTCGTGGAGTACCGGTCGGGCAGCACCGACATGATCGCGATCGTGGTCGGCGGCCTGCCGAGCGGCTACACCTACGTGCGCTCGCAGACCAAGTCGGACTTCGACGGCGCGGTGCACCGGCGCAGCCAGACGGTGAACATCACGCTGGTCGCCATGCTGCTGATCGGCGTGGTCGGCATCTCGGTGCTCGGGTACCGCACCCAGATCCAGCGGCGCCGTGCCGACGAGCGGTTCCAGGCGCTGTTCCAGCACGCCCCGGACATCGTCACGGTGATCGACCGGGAGGGCACGATGATCTTCACGAGCCCGAGCTCGGCGGCGATCCTCGGGTTCGAGCACGGCCTGCTGACCGGGCAGAGCGTCTTCGCGCTGGTCCACCCGGACGACCAGCCGGCCATGCGGGAACGGCTGGAGGTGCTGCTCGGCGACCCGGCCGGGGTGCTCCGCCTGCAGTGCCGGGTGCGCGCGTCCAGCGGGCACTACCGCTGGTTCGACTTCACCGCCTCCAACCAGATGGCCAACCCGGCGCTGACCGGTGTGGTGATCAACGCCCGGGACATCTCGGAGAACCGGGCGTTCCAGGAGCGCCTGGCGCACGAGGCCCAGCACGACCCGCTGACCGGCCTGCCGAACCGGCGCCGGATGCAGGACGCGCTGAGCAGCTCGCTGCGCCGCGACCCGGTCGCCGTGCTCTTCGTCGACCTGGACGGGTTCAAGCCGGTCAACGACGTGCACGGGCACGAGGCCGGCGACGAGCTGCTGCGCCAGGTGGCCGAGCGGCTGAGCGGCTGCATCCGGGCCGGCGACGTGCTGGCCCGGGTCGGCGGGGACGAGTTCGTGGTGCTGATGCCCGGGGTGCTCAGCCAGGACGACGTGGCGGCCACCGCGAACCGGGTGCGGACCGTGGTGGAGATGCCGTTCCGGATCGCCGGGCAGCAGATCGGCATCGGGGCCAGCGTCGGCGTGCACATGGCCGGCCCGGCCGAGGATCCGGACTCCGCGCTGCGCGCCGCCGACCACGCGATGTACCAGATCAAGCGCTCCGGCGGCAGCCGCGGGCTGCGCACCGTGCTGGAGAGCATAGGGAGGCACCGCGCGGCCGACTGAAGTTAGTGCACACTAGGTGCATGAACTCCAAGGTGCTGTCGCGGCGCGATCTCGACTTCCTCCTCTACGAATGGCTCGACGTCGAGTCGCTGACCACCCGGGAGCGGTTCGCCGACCACTCCCGGGAGACGTTCGACGCGTTCCTGGACGTGTCGCAGCAGATCGCCGAGCGGGACTTCGCGCCGCACAACCGCAAGAACGACCTGTTCGAGCCGACCTTCGACGGCGAGCGGGTGACGATCATCCCGGAGGTCGCGAAGGCGCTGCGGGTCTTCGCCGAATCCGGGTTGCTCGCCGCGACCCTGGACGCCGAGCGCGGCGGGTCGCAGCTGCCGGTGGTCGTGGGCCGGGCCTGCTTCCTCTGGTTCCAGGCGGCCAACACGGCCACCTCCGCCTACGCGATGCTCACCTCGGGAAACGCGCACCTGCTGCTGGCGCACGGCACCGAGGAGCAGATCCAGACCTACGTGCTGCCGATGATCGAGGGCCGGTACACCGGCACCATGTGCCTGTCCGAGCCGCAGGCCGGCTCGTCGCTGAGCGATGTGACGACCAAGGCCGTTCGCGACGAGGAGACCGGCAGATATCGCCTCACCGGCGGGAAGATGTGGATCTCGGGCGGCGATCATGAGCTGAGCGAGAACATCATCCACCTGGTCCTGGCCCGGGTCGCCGGCGCGCCGGCCGGCGTCAAGGGCCTGTCGCTGTTCATCGTGCCCAAGCTGATCGACGGGAGGCGCAACGGCGTCACCCTCGCCGGGCTCAACCACAAGATGGGCTATCGCGGCACCACCAACACCGTGCTCGCCTTCGACGACGCCGAGGGCGAACTCGTCGGCGAGGAGGGGCGCGGCCTCCAGTACATGTTCCACATGATGAACGAGGCCCGGATCGGGGTCGGCTCCGGCGCGGTCGCGCTCGGTTACACGGGGTACCTGCACGCGCTCGAATACGCCCGGGTACGCCAGCAGGGCCGCCCGGCCGGTGACAAGGACCCCGCCGCCCCGCCGGTCCCGATCGTCCAGCACCCCGACGTACGGCGGATGCTGCTCGCCTCCAAGTCGTACGTCGAAGGGGGTCTCGCTCTCGTCCTCTACGCGGCGAAACTGCTCGACGAGCCGTCACCCGAGAACGACCTGCTCCTCGACACGCTCACCCCGATCGTGAAGGCCTGGCCGTCGCAGTGGTGCCGGCTCGCCGACGACCACGCCATCCAGATCCACGGCGGATACGGCTACACCCGGGAGTACCCGGTCGAGCAGTTCTACCGGGACAACCGGCTGAACTCGATCCACGAGGGGACCGACGGCATCCAGGCCCTCGACCTGCTCGGCCGCAAGGTCACCCAGCGGGGTGGCGCGGGCCTGGCCCTGCTCCTGGACCGGATCCGGGCGACCGCGCTCAAGAGCGAGCTGGGCGAGCCGGTGGTGAAGGCCTGCGACCGGCTGGCCGCGACCACCGCCAAGCTGTGGGCCGACCCGGCGACCGCGCTGGTCAACGCCACCGCCTACCTGGACGCCGCCGGCCACCTGGTGATCGCCTGGATGTGGCTCTCGCAACTCGCGGCGGCCGAGGGCAAGATCGGCGACTTCTACGAGGGCAAGCGGCTCGCCGCGAGGTACTTCATCACTCACGAATTGCCCCGGATCGGCCCGATGCTGGACCTGCTCGACTCGGGTGACACGCTGCTTCTCGACCTTGAGGACGCCTGGTTGGGTTAGTTTCGACGGATGGCCGGTAAAGCCACCGTCATCGAAGTCGGCGACCACGACGTCCGCGTCTCCAACCCGGACCGGATCTACTTCCCGGAGCTCGGCGCCACGAAGCTCGACCTGGTCGAGTACTACCTGGCGGTCAGCGACGGGATCGTCCGCGCGCTGCGCGAGCGCCCGTGCATGCTGCACCGCTTCCCGGACGGCCTGTCCGGGGAGAAGGTGCACCAGAAACGGGTGCCGAACGGCGCGCCACCCTGGCTGGAGACGGTCCGGGTCCAGTTCCCGCGATACCACCGGCACGCCGACGAGCTCTGCGTGACCAAGCCGGCCGACGTGATCTGGGCGGTCCAGATGTCCACCGTGGAGTTCCACCCGTGGAACTCCCGGCGGGCGGACACCGAGAAGCCCGACGAGTGGCGGATCGACCTGGACCCGATGCCGGACTGCCCGTTCGGCACCGTGCAGCGGATCGCCCCGGTGGTCCGGGAGGTGCTCGACGAGCTGGGCATGGTGGGTTTCCCGAAGACGTCCGGTGGCCGGGGCCTGCACGTCTACGTGCGGATCGAGCCGCGCTGGGGCTTCACCGACGTGCGCCGGGCGGCGCTCGCCTTCGCCCGCGAGGTCGAGCGCCGCGCCCCGCAGGACGTCACCACCACCTGGTGGCGCAAGGACCGCGACCCGAAAGCCCTGTTCATCGACTACAACCAGAACGCCCGAGACCACACCATCGCCAGCGCGTACTCGGTCCGCGGCGTCCCGCAGGCCACCGTCTCGACCCCGATCACCTGGGACGAGGTCCCGGACGTCGACCCGCAGGCCTTCACGATCCGCACCGTCCCGGCCCGCTTCGCCGAGCTGGGCGACCTGCACGCCACCATCGACGACGTGCACCACTCGCTGGACACGCTGCTGGAGTGGGCCGACCGCGACGAGAAGGCCGGTCTGGAGACCCCCAAGGAGCCGTGACGTGTTGCCGCGTCTTGCCATGATCGCGCGGTGACCGACACATCGAAGCAGCTGCGCGCCGGGCTCGGCCTCCTCTGGCGCTCGGCCGTTCTGGTGGCCGTGATGGCCGGGCTCGTCTGGGTCGGCGAGAACACTGCCGGTGACTGCGGCAGGGGAGACGGCGCGGCCGGCGGCTGGGCCGTCGCCGCCCTGCTCGGCCTGGTGACCTGCCCCGTCCTGTTGGTGACCGGCCTCCGGCGCGCCCGCCGCACCGGTACGTGGCCCGGCGTCCTGCTGGGCTGGACGGCCGGGCTGCTGCTCGTGGGCCTGCTGCTGGCCGTCGAGGTGCTCCATGTCCGAGGTCTGCCCTCCGGCTGCCTGGTCTGAGCGCTTTCCCGGGCGCCGGTCCGGGCCGGTCAGGCGGGCCTGCCGGCCGTGCTCTCTCGGATGATCAGCTTGTGCGGGGCTCGCAGTTCGACGGCCGGCGGCGGGGTCGGGCTGCTGATCCGCAGCAGGAGGCGCTCGACGGCCGTCGTCGCGATCATCTCCTTGTCCGGGGAGATCGTGGTGACCGTCGGATTCGAGTACGCACCGTCCTCGATGTCGTCGTAACCGATCACCGCGACGTCCTCGGGGACCCGCAGACCGCGACTGATCAGGGTGTGGATGGCGCCGAGCGCGACCAGGTCGGAGTAGCAGAAGACGGCGTCCGGCGGCTCCGGCAGGTCCAGCAGGGCCGCCATCGCCTGGGCGCCGTCCTTCCGGTTGAACCGGGGCGTGCTGATGATCAGGTCTTCGCGCGCGGTCAGGCCGCGGGCCTGGTGCGCCTCGCGGAAGCCGCGGGTGCGCAGCTGGGCGGCCTCACCGGTGGCGTAGGGCTGGTCGCCGATCGCGGCGAGCCGGCGCCGGCCGAGGTCGAGCAGGTGCTCGGTGGCCTGGCGGGAGGCGGCCACGTCGTCGATGCCGACGTGGTCGAAGGTGCCGTCGCTGGACCGCTCGCCGAGGATGACCAGCGGCAGGTTCGGGTCGTGGTCGGCGAGCGCCTGCTGGTCGAGGCCGAGCGGACTGAAGATGACCCCGTCGAACAGCAGCCGCCGGGAGCCGTGCGCGATGAACGCGCGCTCGTGCTCGGGGTCGCCGTCGGTCTGGTCGATCAAAACGTTATAGCCGCGGGCCCGGGCCGCCCGGATCACGCTCTGCAAGAGTTCCGAGAAGTAGGGCGTGTCCAGGTACGGCACCACCAGCGCGATCTGCCCGGACCGGCCCTGCGCCAGGTTACGGGCCAGCACGTTCGGCCGGTAACCGAGCTCATCCACCGCACGCTGCACGCGGGCCTTGGTCCGCTCGGTCACGTTCGCATACCCGTTGACCACGTTGGAGACGGTTCGGCTGGAAACCCCGGCCAATTCCGCCACGTCACGTAGCGTGACTTCTCGACGCAATGGTGCCCCCTCTGCCGCGCCAAGTTTCCGGCAGGTTACCCCTTGCCGTCGATTGGACGTCCGTGCATGCTGTTTTGCAGCGCTGCAAAAGCGTAGCAACAAAGAGACGTGGAACGTGAAGAGCTGATTGCCGACCCCCGGTGTGCCAGCACCGGAGGCCGGCTTCTGACCCATCACTAATCTTGTGAGGAACCAGTGAACGTCAGAAAGTTTAGTGTACGGCGCGCGGCGGCGACCGTGGTCGCGGCTGTGACCGCCCTGACTCTTGCCGCGTGCAGCAGCAGCAGCGACGGCGACTCCGACGCCGGCACCCCGAGCGGCCCGGTGACCGTGAAGGTCTGGGCGTGGTACCCGTCCTTCCAGAAGGTCGTCGACCTCTACAACTCCACGCACACCGACATCAAGATCGAGTGGACCAACGCCGGCGCCGGCCAGGACGAGTACACCAAGCTCCAGACCGCGCTCAAGGCCGGCAAGGGCGCGCCCGACGTGGTCATGCTCGAGTTCCAGGAGCTGCCCACGTACCAGCTCACCAAGCACCTGGTCGACATGGGCAAGTACGGCGCCAACGACCTCAAGTCGCAGTACGTCGACTGGGCCTGGAAGCAGGTCAGCCAGGGCGACAAGGTCTACGCGATCCCGGTCGACGCCGGCCCGATGGCCATGCTGTACCGCGAGGACCTGTTCAAGCAGTACGGCCTGAGCATCCCGAAGACCTGGGACGAGTACAAGCAGCAGGCCGAGAAGCTGAAGACCGCGTCCGCCGGCAAGGCCTTCATGACCGACTTCGGCGGCAACGACGGCGGGTTCATGACCGGCCTGACCTGGCAGGCGGGCAGCAAGCCGTACACGTACGACACGTCGAACCCGTCGACCATCGGCATCGCGGTGAACGACGAGCCGGCCAAGAAGGTCATGACGTACTGGGAGGGCATGGTCGCCGGCGGCCTGGCCGACACCAAGGCGTACGGCACCACCGATTTCTACAACGGTCTCGGCTCCGGCAAGTACGTCACCTACCTGGCCGCCGGCTGGGGCCCGGGCTACCTGGCCAGCGTGGCCAAGACGACCGCCGGCAAGTGGCGCGCGGCGCCGCTGCCGCAGTGGACCGCCGGCGCCAACGACCAGGGCGACTGGGGCGGCTCGTCGTTCGCGGTGACCGACCAGGCGAAGAACCCGGAGGCGGCCACCAAGGTCGCGATGGAGATCTACGGCGCGACGAACACCGCCGCCTGGAAGATCGGCATCGACGAGGCGTACCTGTTCCCGACCGCCACCCCGGTGCTGGAGTCCGACGCGTTCCTGAAGAAGAAGTACGACTTCTTCGGCGGCCAGACCGTCAACGACGTCTTCGTCCCGGCCTACAAGGCGATCGCCCCGTTCAGCTGGAGCCCGTTCAACAGCTACAACTTCAACCAGCTGACCACCGGGATCAACGGCGCCATCGAGAAGAAGACCTCGTGGACCGCGGCGCTGGACACGGCGCAGGCCAACGTCACCCAGTACGCCACTCAGCAGGGCTTCAAGGTTCAGTAATGACCCAGGTGGAAACCCGGTCCGCGGCCGCTCCGGCGGTCGCGGGTCCCGCGCCCCGCTTCAAAAGAGGACGTGAAGCAGTCACGGGCTGGCTGTTCGTCGCTCCGTTCGTGGTGCTGCTGGTGGCGTTCCTGCTGTTGCCGATGGCGTACGCGTTCAAGCTCAGCCTCTACCGCTCCACCCTGATCGAGGGGGAGCACTTCGCCCTCTTCGAGAACTACACCCAGGCGTTCAAAGACCCGCTGGTCCGCGAGGGCGTGGTCCGGGTGATCCTGTTCGGGCTGGTGCAGACGCCGGTGATGATCGGCGTCGCGCTGCTCGCGGCGCTCCTGATCGACCACGCGACCTCGCGGTTCTCCCGGATCTTCCGGCTCGCCGCGTTCGTCCCGTACGCCGTCCCGGTGGTGATCGGCACCCTGATGTGGGGCTTCCTGTACTCCAAGGACACCGGCCCGTTCGGCTCGGTGCTGCACATCGACTTCCTCTCCAGCTCCTGGGTGCTGGCGTCGCTGGGCAACGTGGTGACCTGGCAGTGGGCCGGCTACAACATGATCGTCCTGTACGCGGCGTTGCAGGGCCTGCCGCGGGAGGTCTACGAGTCGGCGCGGATCGACGGCGCCGGCCCGGCCCAGATCGCCTGGCGGATCAAGACGCCGATGATCTCCTCGGCGATCGTGCTGGCCACGCTCTTCACGATCCTGGGGACGCTCCAGTTCTTCACCGAGCCGCTGATCCTCCAGCCGCTCAACCCGGGCTCGATCACCCAGCACTACACGCCCAACGTGTACGCCTTCAACCAGGCGTTCTCGTTCCAGCAGTACAACTACTCGGCCGCGATCTCGTTCCTGCTCGGCGCGGTGGTGTTCGTCGGGTCGTACATCTTCCTCTTCGCCACCAGGAAACGGAGCGCGCTGTGAACGGTAAGAGTGAGCGCGCCGGCATCGTCCCGCACGTCGTGATGGGCGTGATGGCGATCTACTTCCTGCTGCCGTTCTGGTGGCTGCTGGTCGCCGCGACCAAGGACAACGACGGGCTGTTCCTGTCCGCGCCGCTGTGGTTCTCCGACTTCCACCTGGTCGACAACCTGAAGACGGTGTTCTCCCAGGAGAACGGGATCTACCTGGTCTGGCTGCGGAACTCCGCGCTGTACGCGGTGGTCAGCGGCGTCGGCGCGACCGCGGTCTCGGCGCTCGCCGGGTACGCCTTCGCGAAACTGCGCTTCCCCGGGCGTACCAAACTTTTTGCTCTGCTCCTGGGGCTGATCATGGTCCCGGCGACGGCGCTGGTGCTGCCCACCTACCTGCTGATGTCGAAGGCCGGCCTGGTCGACTCGATCTGGGCGGTGATCCTGCCGTCGCTGCTCAACCCGTTCGGGGTCTACCTGCTGCGTGTCTACACGCACGAGTCGGTGCCGGACGAGATGCTCGAGGCGGCCCGCATCGACGGCGCCGGCGAGCTGCGGGTGTTCACCAGCGTGGCCCTGCCCGCGATGCGGCCCGCCCTGGTCACCGTGCTGCTGTTCTCGATGGTCGCGTCGTGGAACAACTTCTTCCTGCCGCTGGTGATGCTCAGCGACGACCATCTCTTCCCGCTGACGGTCGGACTGCGTACCTGGTACATGTCGGCCACCCTCGGCAACGGCGGCGAGGCCCTGTTCAACGTGATCGTGACGGGCGCCCTGGTGGCCATCGTGCCGCTGATCGCCGCCTTCCTCCTTCTTCAGCGTTACTGGCGCGGTGGTTTGACCATCGGCGCCGTCAAGTGACCTCTCCGCGCTTTTCAAAGGGACAACAAATGCTCCGTGCGCATGTCGCATTGAATCCGGCTGCCGTCGTGGCCCCCGTCAACCGCCGGACCTTCGGCTCGTTCGTCGAGCACATGGGCCGCTGCGTCTACACCGGCATCTACGAGCCGGGCCACCCGAGCGCCGACGAGGACGGCTTCCGTACCGACGTGCTCGCGCTGGCCCGCGAGCTGGGCGTGAGCATGGTCCGCTACCCGGGTGGCAACTTCGTCTCCGGCTACCGCTGGGAGGACGGCGTCGGGCCGCGCGAGCAGCGGCCCCGCCGCCGGGACCTCGCCTGGCGCAGCATCGAGACCAACGAGGTGGGCATCGACGAGTTCGCCAAGTGGGCCGAGAAGGCCGGCGTGGAGATCATGTACGCGGTCAACCTCGGCACCCGCGGCGTGCAGGAAGCGCTCGACGTGCACGAGTACATCAACCACCCGGAGGGCACGGCGCTCTCCGAGCGGCGGCGGGCGAACGGGGCGGAGAAGCCGTACGGCGTCAAGATCTGGTGCCTCGGCAACGAGCTGGACGGACCCTGGCAGACCGGGCACAAGACCGCCGAGGAGTACGGCCTGCTCGCCGCGTCCACCGCTCGCGCGCTCCGGTCCGCGGAGCCGGACCTGGAGCTGGTCGCCTGCGGCAGCTCCAGCTCCTCGATGCCGACCTTCGGCGCCTGGGAGTCGACGGTGCTGGAGCACGCGTACGACGTGGTCGACTACGTCTCCTGCCACGCGTACTACGAGGAGCACGACGGCGACCTCGGGTCGTTCCTGGCCAGCGCGGTCGACATGGACCACTTCGTGAACAGCATCGTCGCCACCGCGGACGCCGTCGGAGCACGCCTGAAGAGCACCAAGAAGATCAACCTGTCGTTCGACGAGTGGAACGTCTGGTACCTCTCCCGGTTCCAGAACGCCCCGCTGCCTTCGGAATGGGGCGTGGCCCCGCGCGTCATCGAGGATCAGTACAACGTGGCCGACGCGGTGGTCGTCGGCAACCTGCTGATCTCGCTGCTCCGGCACAGCGACCGGGTCACCGCCGCCTGCCAGGCTCAGCTGGTCAACGTGATCGCCCCGATCATGACCGAGCCCGGCGGCCCGGCCTGGCGCCAGACCATCTTCCACCCGTTCGCCCGCACCGCCGCGCTGGCCAAGGGCGACGTCCTGGAGACCCGGATCGACAGCCCGACCTACGAGACGGCGCGGCACGGCGAGGCCGCCCTGATCGACGCGGTCGCCACCCATGACGAGGCCACCGGCGAGGTCACCGTCTTCGTGGTCAACCGCTCCCAGTCCGAGCCGGTCGAGCTGGCCGTGGACCTGACCGCTTTCGGCACCGGCCTCACGGTCGCCGAATCGGTCACGCTGACCGACGACGACGTGCGCGCCTCCAACACCAGGGACGAACCGGACCGCGTCACCCTCCGCCCCACCGCCGGCGGGGTCGCCACCGACGGCACCACCGTCACCCTGTCCCTGCCCCCCGTCTCCTGGACCGCCCTCCACCTCACGCGTTCCGCCTAGCCCCGTTCCGGTGCCAGGCAGTCCCTTCGGTGTCCGCTCAATGCCCTTCCTTTCGTACGACTCGTAGTCCCGTGCGAATCGGCTCGCAAGACCGCGCTCCGTCCAGACCGCCACGCGAGTCGTGCGGGTCCGCTGCCCCTCACCGGCTGGTCCTCACGGCCCTATCCAGCGTCCCGAAAGGCCCCTGAGCACCAGCCCAAGTTCGCTGGCTGGTCCTCACGGCCCTTCCCCGTGCCCCGATGGGGCCGTGGAATCCAGCCCGAGTTTCGTGGCTGGTCCTCAGGGCCCTTCCCCGTGCTCCGATGGGGCCGTGGGAGCCAGCCCGAGTTCCGTGGCTGGTGTTCAGGGCCCTTTCCCGTGTTCCGGTGGGGCCGTGGGAGCCAGCCCGAGTTCGGTGGCTGGTGTTCAGGGCCCTTTCCCGTGCCCCGATGGGGCCGTGAGAGCCAGCCCGAGTTCCGCGGTTGGTGTTCATGGTTGTCCGTGGCTCGGTGACGGGTCAGCGTTTCGCGGCTGGTGCTCAGGGCCCTTTCCCGTGCTGCGGTGGGGCCGTGGGAGCCAGCCCGAGTTCGGTGGCTGGTGCTCAGGGCCCTTTCCCGGGCCCGGATAGGGCCCTGAGGACCAGCCAGGGAACCTGGGGCGCGTCGCGGTCGGGAGTGGGCCGGAGTGTCGCGTGCGGCGAGCGGACCCGCACGACACGCGCTGCGGTCCGGAGTGGGACGCGGCGTCGCGAGCCGATTGCCACGGGGCTACGGGTCGTACAAGAGAAGGAACTGGAAACGGGCGAGCGGCATCGCGGCAGCGGGGGTGGTTTGGGCGGCTGGGAACGGGCGAGCGGCATCGCGGCAGCGGGGGTGGTTTGGGCGGGCGGGAGTGGTTAGGGGGCGCCGAGGCGCCAGAGGGCGGGGTCGGTCCAGGCGCCGGTGATGGCGGTGTCGGCGTTCTGGCCTCGCATGCGGGCGAAGCGGAGGGCCAGGATCTGGAGGCGGACCGTCATCGGGATCTGGGCCAGCAGGTCGGGCAGGTCGGAGGGTGGCTCGGCCAGGGTGGTGACGGGGATGCCCTCCTGGCGGGCGGCGTCGGCGACCGCGGCGGTCAGGCCGTCCGGGTCCGCGGCCGGTTGCAGGACCAGCAGCGAGTCGGCGGCGGTGTAGGGCACCGCGGCGCCGTGCAGCAGGTGCTCCGCGTCGAAGCCCTCGCAGAGGATCCGCGCGCCCTCGCGGATCTTCAGCGCGCCCTCCCGGGCGGTCACCGACCATGCGCCCGGGCCGGTGATCGCCATCGCCCGGCCGGGGATCGGCACCCCGGCGAGCCCGGGGAACTCCAGCACCGCGCGCACCCGGGTGGCGGTCGCGCGGATCGCCTCCGGCCCGAACCCGGGCGCGCCGAGGTGGTGCGCGAGCTGGGCCAGGACCGCCAGCGCGGTGGTGTAGCTGACCGTGTAGGTCTCCGAGGCCTCGGCCACCGGGGTGCGGATCGCCTCGGCCCACTCCTGCGGCCCGGCCTCCGGACCGGTGACGGAGACCAGCGGTGTGCCGGCGGTCCGGGCGATCCGGCGGGCCCGCTGCGCGTAGGCGGTCTGTCCGGTGTGGCTGATCACCACGACCGCGTCGCCCGGGCGCAGCCACCGGTCGGTGAAGTCGGCCGCCGCGATCCACCGGGCGTCCCGCCCGGCGTCGAGCAGCGCGGCCGCGCCGAGCTCGGCGGCGTGCCGGCTGGTGCCGGTGCCGACCAGCCAGATCCGGCCGGCCGCGTCGAGGAGCTCGGCCGGTTTGGCGGTGAGCTCCGGATCGGCGAGAGCGTCCAGGGCGGCGGGCTGCGCGGAGATCATCGCGTCGAGTGCGGTGGTCATCCGACCTCCTGGTGCGGTGGCATCGGCGGATTCGGTGGCGCGACCGTCCTGCGACGAGCCGAAGACGTGCGACGGCCGTCTATGGACACCGAATCCGTACGATAACCCGCCCGCCGCCGTTCGCGCAGTCCCGCTCAAGAAAAAATCTTGGGGAAACTGTTATCGCCGTCCGGAAAAGACGTCACGTTAAAGGAACCTTAAACGACCAGTCGATTTCGACGAAGTTTTTCCATACTGGGGATCCCCCGATCACATCTCCCCCCGGAGGCGATTTCTGATGCGCCGGAAAAGAACGCTGTTGCTCACCTCGCTGGCGACCGTCGCGGCGGTCGGCACGGCCTGGTTCGCGCTGCCCGCCTCGGCCGCCTCGGCCACGGCGACCCTGCGTACGGTGTCCGACTGGGGCACCGGCTGGCAGGACGAGGTCGTCGTCAGCAACGACGGAACGTCCGCGATGGCCTCCTGGAAAGTCGAATTCGACCTCCCCGCCGGCGCCACTGTGGGCAGTTTCTGGGATGCGCAGATGACAGCCTCCGGCAGTCACCGGACATTTACGAACAGTAGCTGGAATGGCGCCGTCCCGGTCGGTGGAAAGGTGACTTTCGGATTCGTGGGCGCCGGTGGGCAGCCGGTCAACTGCAAGCTGAACGGCCAGCCCTGCGGCGGCGGCGCCGAGACGCCCGTCACCACCGCGCCGACCAAGGTGGTCACCACCGCGCCGACCGTCGCCCCGACCGCCGCCCCGACGGTCACCAAGACCACCGCCGCCCCGACGGCGACCGCGACGAAGACGCCCACGAGCGTCCCGCCGAAAGAGGACCTGCTCCCGGTCACGGTCACCAACAAGACCGGCCGCGGCGACGCCGTCCACCTGTACGTCCTCGGCGTCAACCTGGAGACCGGCAAGCTCGGCTACGTCGACAAGGCCGGCCGGTTCACCGCCTGGACCGGCGGCGCCGCGGTGCCCGTGTCCGCGCCGGACGTCTCGATCGCCGGCCCGGCCGACGGCGCCAGCACCACGATCCGGGTGCCGCGGAACCTCTCCGGGCGGCTCTACTTCTCGTTCGGGCGCAAGCTCGACTTCCGGCTCACCACCGGCGGCCTGGTGCAGCCCGCGCCGTGGGCCGGTGGCGACCCGAACCACGACATCCTCTTCGACTGGAGCGAGTTCACCGTCAACTCGTCCGGCCTGTGGCTGAACAGCTCGCAGGTGGACATGTTCGCGGTGCCGCACGTCGTCAGCGTCACCGGCGGCGGCGGCGTGACCAGCACCACCGGCGAGGTCAGGTCCGGCGGGCGGCAGAAGGTGATCGACGCGATCAAGGCGAGCCCGGCGTTCGCCAAGAGCGTGGTCACCCGGGCCGACGGCACGGTGCTGCGGGTGCTGGCGCCGGGCAAGGCGGCGGACGCCGGTCTGATGAGCCCGACGTATCTCGACCCGTACATCAAGAGCGCCTGGTCGGCGTACGCGACGAAGAATCTGACCGTGGTGCCCTTCGGTGACCGGCCGGACGTGAAGTACACCGGCCGGACCAGCGGCGACGTGATGAGCTTCACCGATGCGACCGGCAGGACGGTCGCCTCGTTCACCAAGCCGTCCACCGCGAACGTCTGGGGCTGCGACGGTGCCCTCGGTGCACCGAACGACCAGGTGGTCGGCCCGATCGCGCGGACCCTGTGCGCGGCCCTGCAGCGCACCACGCTGGGGCGGCTCGACGTCCAGCCGAGCGGCACGGCGGCCGACTTCTACCAGGGCGACCCGGCCAACCTGTACGCCAAGGTGATCCACCAGAACATGGTCGACGGCAAGGCGTACGCGTTCGCCTTCGACGACGTGCAGAACCAGGAGTCCCTGGTGCACGACGGTGACCCGCGCACCGCCGCGATCACGTTCAGCCCGTTCTAACCGGGCCGGTAGGCCACCTCGGGGTCGAGCAGTGGTGTCCAGGACGGGCGCCACTGCCGGCCCCGCGCCTCCATCTCCTCCTGGAGGTTGGTGCGCCACGGGCCGGAGACGCCGTCGTCGTGCCACCAGGACGGCCACGAGTCGTAGCAGCGCTCGATCCGGACGTCGGTGGCGCTCGTCTCCACCCGCAGGAACAGCCAGCGGCCGTACCGCGGGTCGGACTCGGCCCGCCTCAGCGCCCGGACCAGCTCGGTGAGGCGGCGGAACCCGGCGTACCGTTCCTCGCCCGGCGGGTCGGCCGGCGGATGCTCGCCGGGCTGCGCGCTGAAGCTGGTCGCGTCCGCGTACGCCAGCAGTGAGCACCGCCCGTCCCCGCCCGGTGCGTGCTCCTGGAGCCAGCGCACCAGCGCCCCGAGCTCGACGGTGTCCGGCGGCGGGGGCCGGCGCACCTCGGCCGCCTCCTGCATGGCAGCCCAGACCAGGCGGTCGTGCTCACCCTGGCTGAGCCGGCGGACCCGGCGCATCGGCGGCCGCCGCCCGGGCTCGATCCGCGGCGGCCGGGTGCCCGGGACGAGCCCGCCCCGGGCGGCGGCGGTCAGCGCCGCGTCGATGTTCGCGTCGTCCCCGAGCAGCGCGTCGAGGTGCTCGGCGTCCACCTCACCGCGGATCGCCGCGTAGAGCAGCTCGGCGGCGATGTCGCGGAGCGGGCGCAGCTCGGCCGGGGGAGCGGTGGCGCGCAACGCGGTCACCGTCTGCTCCTCGCTCAGCAGCGGCGCCAGCAGCTCGGCCATCCCGTCGTCGTAGGGCTGCCGATAGCGCACCCGGGACCAGCGGCCGCTCTCGTGCCAGATCACGAAGCCCAGCTCGTCGTTCTCGGCCAGCGGGGTCAGGTCGGCCCAGGGCAGCCAGTCCGGCGCGCCGGTGAGCGGGTCGGCGGCGGGGTCGGTGGTGACGGTGGCGTGGTGGTCGCGGTGGGCGCCGTACAGCACCGCGCGGCGGCCGTCGAGCAGGGCGAACCGGGCCCAGCCGAGGCCCGGGGCGTCGCGTCGCGCGCCGCGCTCGTCGACGGACCACTGCTCACCACGGTCGATGCCGGTCATCGCGGCGCTGAGCGTCGCCCAGCGGGTCCAGAGCAGTCCGGGCGCGGGGAGGTCCACGTCGGTCAGCATCAGTCCACTGTGCCAAATCGTTCGCCAGGTTGCTTCCCCGGTGCGCCCGGTTGCGGTCCGGGTGCTGATGATCAGCGCGGCGTTCCGGTTGCCGAACGGGTCGGTGTTCCCGCACCACCGACTCGGAAACGGATCATGTCTGCGCACGCCTTCGGTCTCCTCGGAGCCGCCCTGTCCATGTCCATCGCCTGGCCCCAGGTCTTCCTCTCCTGCGTACGCCGCCGCACCGGGGGTCTGTCCCCGGCCGCGTGCCTGCTCGCGGTGGTGATGCCGGTCGGCTGGCTGACCTACGGACTGCTGATCGGGGACCGGCTCCAGGAGGTCACCAACATCCTCAACCTGACCGCCGGGGTGGCCGTGCTGGTCGCCCTGCTGGCCACCCAGCCCGGGCTGCGCTCGGCCCGGACGCTGCGCGGCGCCGGTGGGCTGGCCGGTGCGGTGCTGATCGCCATCGTGGCGACCGCTTCGGCCGCGGCGCTGCCGCAGGTCACCGCGTCCCGGGCGGCCGGAATGCTGGGCACGGTGCTGGCGACCGGCGCGTTCGTGTCCGCGCTGCCGCAGCCGCTGGCCCTGCTCCGGGACCGGGCGCGGGACGTGTCCGGGTTGTCGCCGGCCCGGTTCCGGCTGGCGGCCGGCGCCAGCGGGTCATGGCTGGTCTACGGGCTGGGCACCGGGCAGCCCGCGGTCTGGGCGGCCGCGCTGGTCGGGCTGAGCAGCGCCCTGACCGTCTGCGCGGTGCTGACCGCACGCCAGGCGCGGGCCGGGGCCACCGTGATGGGCACGCCGCAGTGGCGTGACTCGGTGGTCACCCGCAGCCTCGCGGTGGCCGGGGTCTGATCCCGGCGGCCTTTCCCACTGGACGGTCCAGCGGCTTTTCCCGTGGACCGTCCGGCGGCTTTTCCCTCTCGGGCGTCATGCGGCGCGACGACCGTCGACGCTGGGCTTCCAATCGGCACTGTCCCGGCTGTCAGCGGTCAGGCCCGCGGCGGAAGCGATCAATAGTAGGACGAAGAAGACAAGCGCTGCGATTTCCATACACCAAGCTTCGTCCTGCCACCGCTTCCGTACCAGTGGCAGTAATGCCATACATCTTCAAAAAACTGCCAACCTTGCGGTACCGTGGCCGCATGTTGCGCAGTGTCGCCGTGATCGCCATGCAGGAGGTGGCGGTCTTCGAGCTGGGTGTCCTCTGTGAGCTGTTCGGTTACGACCGCACCCCCGAGGGCCTGCCCCATTACGACTTCGCGGTGTGCAGTGTCGACGGCGTACCGGTGCCGACCCACTCGGGCTTCACCATCACCCCGAGCCACGACCTCACCCCGGCCGAGACCGCCGACCTGGTCGCCGTGGTGCCCAACGACATCCAGGACGCCCCGGCCGAGGTGATCGACGTGCTGCGCCGGGCGCACGAGCGCGGCGCCTGGGTGATGAGCGTCTGCACCGGCGCCTTCGCGCTCGGCGAGGCCGGCCTGCTCGACGACCGCCGCTGCACCACCCACTGGCGGCACACCGACCGCCTGGCCGCCCGCTTCCCGAGGGCGAAGGTCGACCCCGGCGTCCTCTACGTCGCCGACGGCACCGTGCTGACCAGCGCCGGCACCGCTGCCGCGATCGACTGCGGGCTGGCCCTGATCCGCGAGGAGCAGGGCTCGGCGGTCGCCGCGCAGATCGCCCGCCGGATGGTGGTGCCGCCGCACCGCGACGGCGGCCAGGCCCAGTTCATCGAGACGCCGATGCCGACGGTCTCCTGCGAGACCATGCAGCCGCTGCTCACCCACCTGCTGGAGACGCTGGACCGGGAACACACCGTGGAGACCATGGCCGACCTGGTGCACATGGCCCCCCGCACGTTCGCCCGCCGGTTCCGGGCGGAGACCGGAGCGACACCGCACGACTGGCTGACCAATCAGCGGATCCTGCTCGCCCGGCGGCTGCTGGAGGAGACGGACCTCGGCATCGACGCGATCGCCGGGAAAGCGGGATTCGGCAGCGCGCAGACGCTGCGACACCACTTCACCCAGCGCCTCAGCACCACCCCCCAGGGATACCGCGGCGCCTTCAAGGCCAAGTCCTGACCTCGGCTCAGCGCAGGCGGGGGAGTTCCTCCTGGGCGGCGGCGAGCCAGTCGAGGGCGTATTCGAGGTCGGTGGCGGCGGCGCGCCGGCGGTAGGAGCGGTCGGCGCGGGCGGACAGGGCGCAGGCTTCGATGCCGCGGCGCTGCCGGGCGTACCGGTAAGGGTCGTCGATCGGCGCGGGACCGTCCGGCGTGCCCCGCGCCGAGCGGATCCGCAGGCGGCGCAGGCCGGCTCGCAGCCCGGAGGTCGCCCAGACACCGGCCACCGCGATCCCGGCCAGTGGCAGCGGCCGGGTCGGGTCCGGGACCAGGAGCAGCAACGGGAGAACCACCAGTGCGCCGGCGGCCACCGCGGACAGGGCGGTCGGCCCGTCGGCGATGGGAGCCGCGACCCGGTAGCGGTCCGCCGCCGTGCGGATCTCCTGGCGCGCCTGGCCCAGCCGGGCGAAGCCCACCCGGTCCGGGCGGTCGGCCACCCAGTCCCGGCACTGCGCGTCGGTGACCGTCGCGGTCAGCTCCCGATCGAGATGGCGCAGGCGGGGCGCCACCCCACCCACGAACGGGTCATCGCGACTCACGACGCGCCCCGCACGGATGACGACGGCATCACGGCCATTGTTTCTCGAGGTCGTCCAGGTAGCGGTCCAGGCAGTCGATCGCCTGGCAGAGCAGCAGGTCGGCGTGGGCCAGGCGGCCGAGCACCGGATCCGCCGCGACCGCCCGGCGCAGCGCGGGGACGGGCCAGTTCGCCGATCCGGCGCGGCGCAGCGCCGCCGAGACCAACTGCCCGCGGGCCCGCTCCAGCGAAGCCGGCACCGCGATCAACCCGAGCCCGGGCGAGTCCGGCGGCGACGGCAGCGTGGGCGTAGCGCCCCGGGGCCGCACCTGCCGGGCCAGATACATCGTGAGGAGCAGCGCGGCGCCGCAGACGGCCAGTACGCCACCCGGTCCGGCTCCGGCCGCCCGGGCCAGCGCCGCGCCCCCGGCGGTCACCGCCGCCGTCATCAGGGTGGCCACCGCGAAGCGCCGCGAGGTGCTCCGCCGTGCGCCGGGCAGCTCGGCGAGGATGGCGTCGGCGGTGGCCAGGTGGGTGATGGCCGAGCGGATCCAGAACTGCTCGCGGTCGTCGGCCGCGCGGACGATCTCGGCCAGGCCGTCGGCGATCAGGGCGCGCACGGCAGCCAGTTCGGCGGGCAGCGCGCGGACCGGCGACATACTTGCAGCGTCGCATCGATGGGGCGGTTGTGAACTGTCGGGTTTCCGCAGCATCTGGATCGCTCATGTCGCGCGGGTCCCGGCCGATCGTCGGGCCGTGCGCAGAGAGTGGCTGTCGTTGCCGGCCGGGACCGTGGATCGCGCCCGCCTGGCCGCGGCGGGCATCGGCGGTCTCGCCATGATCATGCAGCTCGGCCAGGTCGGCAACGCGATGCGCTCGGTCGCCTTCGGCCGGCTCGCCGCGGCCGCGCTGATCACTCTGGTGGCTCTGGTCGTGCTGATCCACCGGCGCGGGCGGACCTCCTGGTGGTCCGTGCCGGTGATCCCGGTGCTGGTCACCGTCGCCGCCGCCGGCCTGAAGGACCCCCTGGCCGGCACCGCGCTCGCGGTCACCTCGCTGATCGTCTGCTCGCTCTACGACACGAACCGGCGCTGGCTCGCCCGGCTGCCCGGCGCGGTGGCCGCCATGCCGGCCGCCGTGGCGATCTCCCCGGACGTCGTCTCCCAGGCCACCTCCTGGCACTCCCCGTCGGTGCTCGGCCTGATCCCGCAGATCATCCTGATGGGCGTCCTGACCAGGGCGTTCTACGTGGGCCTGCGGCGCCAGGAGCGGACCGCCGTACGCGACGCGACGCTCGCCCGGGCCGGCCGGGAGCTGCTCGCCGTGACCGATGACGCCCAGATCCGCGAGATCGGCGAGCGGACCGCCGGCGAGCTGGTCCGGATGCACCCCGGGGTGGCGCTGCTGATCGCGTACCGGGACGCCGACGGCCTGACCGTCTCGTTCGCGCCGGGGGCCCCGGCCGAGCTGACCGGGTGGCGACCGGCCGGCCCGGCGCCCACCCCGGAGGAACTGTCCGCGCTGGTAGCGGGTTTCCGGGACTGGCACGTCGATGGGCTCGGCGGGGAACCGGAGACCACCCCGGTGCTGATGGTGGTCGGTGGCCGGCGGCCGGTACCGATCGAGGTGGTGGACGCCTTCCGCAGCCTGTCCTACCAGGTCATGCTCGCCGGCGAGGCGGTGCAGGCCCGGGTCGAGCTGGATTACCGGGCGCACCACGACCACCTGACCGGCCTGCCGACCCGCGCGAAGTTCCTGCGCGCGGCCGGCGCCGCGGTGGCCGGCGGCGGCCCGGTCGCGCTGCTCAACATCGACCTTGACGGCTTCAAGCGGGTCAACGACGAGCACGGGCACGCGGCCGGTGACGAACTGCTGGTCGCGATCGCCGGGCGGATCGCCGCGGCGGCCGGCCGGCAGGGGGTGGCGGCGCGGTTCGGCGGCGACGAGTTCGCGCTGCTGCTGACCGGCTTCGACGACGTGGACGCGGTGCTCCGGCAGGCCCGCGAGCTCTGCGCCGACCTCGGCGTGCCGGTCGGGCTGGCGGCCGGCACGGTGCGGGTCGGCGCCAGCGTCGGCGTCGCCCTGGCCGAGCCCGGCGTCTCCGTCACCGACCTGCTGCGCCACGCCGACCTGGCGATGTACGCCGCCAAGGCGGGCGGCAAGAACCGCGTGGTCCGTTACGGCGTCACCGAGACGATCGCCGTCTGATCCACGCGGCGGCGGCGTCCGCGCTGGTCACGGTCGCGGCCGCGGGCACGGCCGGCCGATCCACCAGCAGCACCGGTACGCCCGACTCCCGCGCCGCCACCAGTTTCGCGTCCGAGCCGCCGCTGTCCTTGGTGACCAGCACGTCGATCCGGTGCCGGTCGAGCAGCTCGCGTTCGCCCGCCACGGTGAACGGCCCCCGGTCGAGCAGCACCTCCAGCCGCCTCGGCGCGGGCGGGGCAGGCGGCTCCACCGAGCGGGCCAGGAACCAGCACTCGTCCAGCCCGGCGAAGGCCCCGATGCCCTGCCGCCCGGTGGTCAGGAAGACCCGGCGCCCGATCCGGGGAAGCACGGCGGCCGCCTCGTCGAGGGACGCGACCCGGTGCCACACATCGCCCGGCGACGCGGTCCAGGCCGGCCTTTGCAAGATCATTATCGGTACGCCGGCAGCCGCCCCCGCCGTGACCGCATGCCGGGTCATCGTCGCCGCGAACGGGTGCGTCGCGTCGACCAGCACGTCGATCCGCTGCTCGGCGAGGTAGCCGGCCAGCCCGTCCGCCCCGCCGAACCCGCCCACCCGGACGTCCCCGGCCGGCAGTCGCGGCGCGCTGGTCCGACCGGCCAGCGAGGTGATCACCGTGTGCTCGCCGGCCAGCAGCCCGGCCAGCTCACGTGCCTCGGTGGTGCCGCCGAGGATCAGGACCTTCACGAGCGTGCCTCGGTGGTGCCGCCGAGGATCAGGACCTTCACGAGCGTGCCTCGGTGGTGCCGCCGAGGATCAGGACCGTCACGACCGGCAGCGATTCGCGGAGTACAGGTGGCTGTCCGGGAACTGGCCGGCGGTCAGCGCGGCACCCACCACGATCACCGCGGTCCGCTTGATCCCGGCGGCCTTGACCTGTTCCGCGATGTCGGCGAGCGTGCCCCGGACGATCAGCTCGTCCGGCCGGCTGGCCCGGGCCACCACGGCGACCGGGCAGTCCGCGCCGTACGCCCCGACCAGCTCGGCGACCACCGCGTCGATCCGCTGCACGGCCAGGTGCAGCACCATGGTGGCCCGGCTGCGGCCGAGCGTGGCCAGGTCCTCGCCGGGCGGCATGGCGGTGGCCCGTTCCGCGGTCCGGGTGAGGATCACCGTCTGGGCCACCTCGGGCACGGTGAACTCGCGGCCCAGCGCGGCGGCCGCCGCGGCGAAGGCGGGTACGCCGGGGGTGACGTCGTAGGGCACCCCGGCCGCGTCGAGCCGGCGCATCTGCTCGGCGACCGCGCTGAACACCGACGGGTCACCGGAGTGCAGCCGGGCCACGTCCTCGCCGCGCCCGGTGGCGGCGACCATCTCGGCGATGATCTCGTCGAGGGTGAGGTTCGCGGTGTCCACCAGGCGGGCGCCGGGCGGGCAGGCGTCCAGCAGCTCGGCGGGGACCAGGCTGCCCGCGTACAGGCAGACCGGGGCCTCGCCGAGCAACCGGTGGCCGCGCAGCGTGATCAGGTCGGCGGCGCCGGGACCGGCGCCGATGAAATGTACGGTCATCGGGTTACCGCCCAGATCGTCACCGGCATGAAGGATCGCCAGCCGGTGAAACCACCCACCGGCGAGCTGCGCTGCACCGTCAGGCGGGTCAGCTCCCCGCCCAGTCTCGCGTACGCCGCGGCCAGCACCGCCTCCGACTCCACGGTGACCGCGTTGGCCACCAGGCGGCCGCCCGGGCGCAGCGCGTCCAGGCAGCGGTCCAGCACGCCGTCCCGGGTCAGGCCACCGCCGATGAACACGGTGTCCGGGGCGGGCAGGCCGTCCAGGGCGTCCGGGGCGCGGCCGTGCACGATCCGCAGGCCGGGCACCCCGAGCGCGGCGGCGTTCGCGGTGATCGTGGCGACCCGGCCGGCGTCCGGCTCGATCGCGATCGCGCGGCAGGCCGGATGGCTGCGCAGCCACTCGATGCCGATGCTGCCGGAGCCGGCCCCCACGTCCCAGAGCAGCGCGCCCGGGGTGGGCGCCAGCGCGGCCAGGGTCACCGCGCGCACCTCGCGCTTGGTCAGCTGGCCGTCCGACTCGTACGCGTCGTCGGGCAGGCCGGGAACCACCGCGACCGGCGGACCGGCACCGCACTCGACGGCGATCACGTTCAGCGGGTCGCCCGGCGGCATCGCCCAGTCGCCGGCCGCGCCCACGAGCCGGCGCTCGTCCGCGCCGCCGAGCTGCTCCAGGACGGTGAGCTGCGCTTGCGGGTAGCCACGGGAGGTGAGGTAGGCCGCGACGGCGGCGGGGGTGCCGGCGCCCGCGGACAGGATCAGCAGGCGGCGCCCCGGGTTGAGCGCCCGGCCCAGCGCCGCGACCGGGGCGGTGACCAGGCTGACCACGTCGGTGCGGGCCAGGTCCCAGCCGAGCCGGGCGGCGGCCAGCGACACCGAGGACGGGTGCGGGACGACGCGCAGCCGGTCCGGGCCGAGCAGGCGGGACAGGGTCGCGCCGATGCCGTGGAACATCGGGTCGCCGCTGGCCAGGACGCAGACGCGGCGGTCGCGCTCGGCCTCGATCAGGTCCGGCAGGGCGGGGAGCAGCGGGGACGGCCAGGCTCGCCGCTCGGCGGTGACCTCGGGCGGGAGCAGGGCCAGCTGGCGGGGGCCGCCGAAGATCACTTCGGCGTCGTGGAGCAGGGCTCTGGTCGTACCGGAAAGGTCGTGGAATTGACCGGCGCCGATCCCGACGACGGTGACCACCGGGAGGTTGTCGAGACGCACCCGGAGAACCTATCCCGTCCCGGGATCCGGAAATTTCCGGTCGGTGGTTGAGCCATCCGGGAGCCAGGTGCGTACGCATTCCTGACGGCTCCGAAAGGCGGGCGCCGTGGACTGGTGAGCGGGTGAGGATGATGGCCATTCCGGCCTTCCAGGACCAGCGCGAGCGGCCGGACGACGACGACGGCTACTTCGCTGACCTGCGCGACTCCCGGAACGACTGGGACTCGCCGTCGAACTCCTATGCTCGCCCGACCTGGAACGGGCCGTCGCATGCGGCGGAACGTCCCTCCTGGGACAACCTGCCGGACTGGCCGGAGCCGGAGCCCACCCCGCTGTCCGCGCCCGCCGACCCCTACCGGCGCGACGCCATCGTGGTCGAGTCGAACACCTCGCCGACCGGCTGGAAAGCAGGCACCGGCTTCCCGATGCCGGAGGACGACCGGCCGCCGGCCGAGGCCACCTCGGGCAACCGGCTCTTCACCGTGCTGCTGTTCTTCTCCGGCCTGGCCACCAGCGTCGCGCTCTGGCTGTTCGACACCCAGGCCGGCGCGGTCGGCGACACCGCCTCGCTGATGCTGGCCACCGGCCGGGTCACCGGCCTGGTCGGCGGCTACCTGCTCTTCATCCAGCTGCTGATGATGAGCCGGGTCTCCTGGCTGGAGGAGTGGGTCGGCTCCCGGGACCTGCTCCGCTGGCACCGCTGGCTGGGCACCTCGCTGCTGGTCGCGGTGCTCGCGCACATCGTCACGATCGTCTACGGGTACGCCCTGCTCGCCGAGACCCCGGTCGTCGACCAGGCGTGGAGCGTGATCACCACGTTCCCCGAGATGATCAGCGCGACCGTGGCGACCGGCCTGCTGGTGCTGCTCTCGTTCACCTCGATCCGCTGGCTGCGCACCCACCTGCCGTACGAGTTCTGGCACCTGATCCACCTCACCGGTTACCTGGTCCTGCTGCTCGGTTACGGCCACCAGGTCGCCACCGGCGCGGACCTGAGCGGCCGGTTCGCCTCCTACTTCTGGCCCGGCCTGGGCGCGCTCGTGCTGGCCGCGCTGGTCTGGGGCCGGATCGTCGAGCCGGTCTGGCTGAACGCCCGGCACCGCTTCAGCGTGGCCGAGGTGGTGGCCGAGGGGGCCAACACGTTCTCCATCTACATCGCCGCGAAGAACCTGGAGAAGCTGCCCGCGCAGGCCGGCCAGTTCATGCGCTGGCGGTTCCTGAACGCCAACGGCTGGTGGCAGTCGCACCCGTTCTCGCTCTCCGCCGCGCCGAACAAGGACTGGCTGCGGCTGACCGTGACCGTGGCCGGCCGGCACACCGCCAAGCTGGGCGAGCTGCGGCCGGGCACGCCGGTCTGGGCGGAGGGCCCGTTCGGCACGTTCACCGCGCAGCGGCGGACCCGGCGCCGGGCGCTGCTGATCGCCGGTGGCAGCGGGATCGCGCCGATCCGGGCGCTGCTCGAGGACATGCCGCCTGACACCATCGTGATCTACCGGGCCAGCCGGCCGGACGAGCTGGTGTTCCGCGCCGAGCTGGAGGAGCTGGCCGAGGAGCGGGACGCCTGGGTGCGCTACATCGTCGGGTCCCGGACCGATCCGGGTCCGCGGCGGCTGTTCACCGAGGACGGGCTGCGCGGCCTGGTGCCGGACGTGAACCGGCGGGACGTGTACCTCTGCGGTCCGCCCGGGCTGGTGAACGCCGCGGTCGCGACGCTGAAGCAGCTCGACGTGCCGGATAGCCAGCTCCACCTCGACCCGTTCGAATTCTGATCCCCGACTCTTGGGAGTTTCCGCCATGCGCCGTAGTACCGCAGCAGCCGTGGGCACCCTCACCGGTGCTGCCCTGATCCTCGGGGTTCGTCTGAGCGTGCAGCCCGCGGCCGCCCCGGTGGAGGCCGCGCCGGCCGCCCAGGAGGTGACCGAGGAGCCGGCCCCGCCGGCTTCGTCCGCCTCGAAGAAGCCGGCGGACAAGAAGCCCGGCGACAAGAAGAAGACCGCCGAGCCGACCGAGGAGTCCTCCGCCGGTCTCGAGAACGGCACCTACAAGGGCAAGGCCGTGCAGAATCCGTACGGCACGGTCCAGGTCACCATCAAGGTGGCCGGCGGGAAGGTCACCAGTGCCAACGCGACGTTCCCGAAGAACGGCTACAGCGGCACGATCAACCCGAACGCGGTGAGCAAACTCAACCAGGAGACCCTGAAAGCGCAGAGCGCCGACGTGGACACGGTCTCCGGCGCCACCATCACCAGCGGGTCGTACAAGACCTCCCTCCAAGCCGCCCTGGACGCCGCCGGGGCGTAACGTGCTTCACCGTGCGCCACGTCGAACACGTCATGGGTACGGTCGTCAGCATCGACATCGCCGACGATCTGCCCGAGGAGCGGCTGCGTGAGCTGATCGCCGGGACCTGCGAGTGGCTGCACGAGGTGGACGCGCGGTTCAGCACGTACAAGGAGGACAGCGAGGTCAGCCGGCTGCGCCGGGGTGAGCTGACGCCCGCACAGGGCTCCGGCGACCTGCGCCTGGTCCTGGACCGCTGCGCCGACCTGTGGCGGGAGACCGACGGGTACTTCGACGCGTACGCCGGTGGCCCGCTCGACCCGTCCGGTTACGTGAAGGGCTGGTCCGTCGAGGTGGCCTCGGCCCGGCTGGCCGCGGCCGGCTCGACCCGGCACCACATCAACGCGGGCGGTGACATCCGGATGCGCGGCGCCGCGCCCGGTGGCGGCCCGTGGCGGGTCGGCATCCGGCATCCGTGGCAGGAGGACAAGCTCGCCTGGGTGCTCGCCGTCCGGGAGGGCGCGGTGGCCACCTCCGGCACCTATGAGCGGGGCGCGCACGTCTGGAACCCGCGGACCGGGCAGCCGGCGACCGGTCTGCGGTCGGTCACCGTGGTCGGCCCGGACCTGGCGGTGGCCGACGCCTATGCCACCGCGGCGCTGGCGATGGGGGAGCCGGGGCTGAGCTGGCTGGCCCAGCGGGTCACCGACGGGTACGAGTCGGCGGCGGTGACCGAGGACGGCCGCGCTTTCACCTCGCCGGGCCTCCCGGTCGCCTAGAAGTCGGCGAACATGGAGGGGACCCGGCGCGGGAACAGCTCGTCCAGCCGCGGCTCCCACTCGCCCAGGCCGCGCAGGAACACCTCGGAGGCGTCCAGCACCCCGTAGGCCAGCGCACTGAACCCGGCCGCGGTGAGCGTCACCGACGGCGTCCCGCCCGATTTCACGGTCAGCCGGCCGTCGTCCGCACCCAGCTGCCACACGCCGCCGATCAGCTCGTCGCCGGTCACCTCCACGGTCACCGAGCCGCTGCCCGCCTCGCTGCCGGCCAGCGCGGGCACGTCGAGCACCCGGACCATCGGCGCGTTCTTCACCGGGTTGTCGACGGTGGCGGTGACCGTCACCGCCATGTCGGTGCCCCACAGCTCGGGCAGCTCGTCCGCGCCGACCAGCAGCTCGATGCCGCTCACCTGGTCGACGTGCCGGGCCAGGAACTGAAGCAGCAGCGCGCGCCCGAGCGGGCCGGTGCTGAACAGGTTCGACGCGACGAGGTCACCGCCGTGCTTGTCGATCCGATATCGCAGGCCGCCGACCACCTCGTCGCCGGCCCGGGCCAGCGCGATCCACACCGGCTCCTCCCGGAGCAGCCCGGTGCGCGTCTCGTCGAAGACGGCGAACCCGTGCCGCTCGCGCAGCAGACGGTGGGTCAGCGCGTCGTAGTCGTCGAACCCCTCGCGGCCCGGCAGCCGCCGCACCGAGCCGGGCAGCTCCCGCCGCAGCAGGTCACCGAGCCCGGCCGGGGTGAACCGGGCCACCCGCACCCGGGGAATCCCGACATAGCCGAACCTCGCATAGAAACTCGGCCGGAACGGATAGAGCGCACTGACCGCGGCGCCCTCCGCACGGGTCTGCCGCAGCAGCCGCTCCAGCAGCTGCCGGACCACCCCCTGCCGCCGCGCCTGCGGGTGTGAGGTGACCGACGCGATCCCGGCCATGTCCTGCACCAGGCCGCGCACATTCTGCCGCATCGGCAGGGCCGCGGCGCAGGCCAGCGTCTCGCCGCCGGCCTCGGCGACCAGCATCGTGGAGGTCTCGAAGAACGGCGCGTTGGCCCGGTGCCTCGCCTCCTCCTCGGGCTCGGCGGGGGAGGGGAGCCAAGCGTAGGCCTGGAGCGGGAACATGGTGGCGGTCCGCTCGGCGGCGCTGATCTGCCGGATCTGCATGCCTCCATCCAATCGGACCCGCGCCCCGCCCCGCGCGCCCATTTTCCCGCCTGTGGACAACGGCGCGTCCGCCCTGGTCACGACACGCCGGGGGACCCCGGTTTGGCGTAGGCGCAGGTGACCGGCTATGGTTTTCTCCGTCGCCAGGGACACCGGGCGACAACGCGGAAGTGGCGCAGTGGTAGCGCATCACCTTGCCAAGGTGAGGGTCGCGGGTTCGAATCCCGTCTTCCGCTCGGAGAGGCCTTCACAGGTAACCGTGCGGGGCCGACTCGGTGGAGTGGCCGAGAGGCGAGGCAACGGCCTGCAAAGCCGTGTACACGGGTTCAAATCCCGTCTCCACCTCGCATCACAGTGCGGGCGATTGGCGCAGCGGGAGCGCGCTTCCTTGACACGGAAGAGGTCACTGGTTCGATCCCAGTATCGCCCACGAGATGGCAGGGGCCCCTGTGTCCGCGGATTGCGCGGACCGGGGGCCCTCTCGTTTTGTCTGCTCCGGGGGCCGAGCCCCCGGAAACCCCACGGTGCGGTGGTCGCGGCCGGTTCGCCGCCGCCGGGTCCGCCGACGGGGATCCGTCACTCGGGCTTCGCCCTCGGTCCGTGGCTTCCGGTCCGCTCGCGACTTTTCGGTACGAGGTCAGGTCGGCCGGCTTGCCCGCTGGGGTGTGGGTGGCTCCGCGGACCCCGAGGTCGCGGGCGGCGCGACACCCAGGCGCCGGATGGGCGTCGTCGGCGCCCGGTATGACCTGGACGCCGGCAAGGTCACTGTGCTCGGCCGGCCGTCTCGGCAGGATCAGGGCCCGTCCGTCACGGACGGGCCTTTGTCGTTTTCAGCGCTTCGGGGCACTCAAACCTGTGAGGTACTAGCGCGACTCAGGCGATAGCCAGTCCGACAATCGGGCAGGTACGGTACAGACCTCGTAGCCGGTGATCTTCTTCCGATTCGATAGGACAGAAGGCTGATTGGGGAGCAATCCATGCCCGAGCCAGGCCGCTGGTGGAGCAGGCTGCGACGACGCGGCTCCCAGCCGGTCGAGCCCACGGCCGCGCCGGCCGCGGAACCGGTGGCGAAACCGGATCCCTGGCGCCCGGTCGCCGGTGAGTTCGCCCTCCGGCTGCTCACTCTTACGTGGGAAGCGGTTCATCACATCGGGGAGGCCGAATTCCGCGAGCAGGACGCCGAACGGCGCACCATCCTGTTCCGGATCGACCACTCGGTCACCCGGGTCCGCCGCCTCGCGGAGAACCTGCGGGTGCTCACCGGCGAGCCGCTCGACGACCCGGACCGGCAGATCACCTCGCTGCACGACGTGGCGCACGCGGCCGGCGCCGCGGTCGAGCACTACGAGCGGCTGCACTTCGGCCCGATGGTCGATCTCGCGGTCGCCGCGGTCGCCGCCGACGACGTGATCCGGATCCTCACCGAGCTGATCGACAACGCCGACCGCTACTCGCCGCCGACCGAGCCGGTCACCATCGCCGCGCACCTGACCGGCGACGGTGACGTGGTGATCCGGGTGGAGGACAACGGGATCGGCCTGAACCCGGCGCACGTCCCGTGGCTGGAGCGGCTGCTGGCCGGCCCGGACGGCCCGGACGCCGCCGAGCTGCGCCCCGCCCACCTGGGCCTCACGGTGGCCGCCGTGCTCACCCACCGGCACCGCTCGCTGCGGGTGCGGCTGGTGCCCCGGCAGCCCCGCGGCACCGTGGCGATGCTGCTGATCGGCGCGGACCTGCTCTGCGAGACGCCGCAGCCGGCGCCGGAGCCCAAGCCGGCGCCGACGCCGAACCATCAGAACGACGTGACCATGGTGCTGCCGGTCCAGACCAGGCCGGCGCCGATGCCCCGCCGGGTGCCGGCCAGTGTCCGCGGGACCACCCCGCCACCGCCCCCGGTCACCACCCAGGTCCACCGGACCGCCTGGCACGACGACGCCGCGGACTTCAACGCCGGCGTCGACGCCGCCCGTGCACGAGCCCTCCAGAAACAGAAGGACCCTGATGACCGACTACCGCAACCCTGACGGCCAACCGGACGTCTCCTGGCTGATCGGCCAGCTAGTCCGTGAGGTCCCGACCATCACCGCGGTCGTCCTGGTCTCCGCGGACGGCCTGCAACTCGCCTCCTCCGGCCACCTCAGCCGGGAGCACGCGGAGAGCGTCGCCGCGCTCGCCGCCGGCTTCCTCGGCATCACCGGCCAGCTCGGCGGCCTGCTGCAACTCGGCGCCCCGGAGAACCTGAGCATCCGCTATCCGCACGGCCACCTGGCGTTCCTGCGGATCGACGACCAGGCCGGCGAGTTCGTCGCCGCGCTGCTGGTGTCGGCACAGCCGCAGACCCAGATCGGCCACCTCGGGTACGCCATGACCACCTTCAGCCAGGCGGTCGGGCACGCGCTCACCCCGGAGGCCCGGCACGCCCTGCATCAGGGCACGTTGCCCGCACCGGCTCGCTGATCGGAGGCCCCGCATGGCCCGCAGGCCGGGGCTGCACTGGAAGGTGCGCCCGTACATGACCGCGAACCGGCGGTCCGGCAACCGCAACCCACTGTTGATCCACACCCTGGTGTCCACCGGCAACCGGTACGACCCGGTGCTCGCCGCCAGTCTGGCCCCGGCCACCCGCTCGCTCTACGAGCAGGCCCGCCGGATGTGCTCGGTGGCCGAGCTCTCGGCGGCCTGCGGGCTGCCGCTCGGCCTGACCCGGCTGCTGATCAACGACCTGCTCAAACTCGGTCAGCTCGTCGTGCACGAGGCCCGGCCGTCCCAAGACTTGGCGCTCCTGGAGAAACTTCGTGCAGGCCTACTCCGACTTACCTGACGGCACGCGGAACGGCGAGGTCAGCAGCGCCAAGATCGTCATCGCCGGGGGCTTCGGCGTGGGCAAGACCACCGCGGTCGAGGCCATCTCGGAGATCCCCGCGATCCGCACCGAGTCCTGGATGACCGCGGCCGCCGCTCAGATCGACCGGCTCGACCCCGGCATCGACAAGGTCACCACCACCGTCGCGATGGACTTCGGCCGGGTCACCATCGACGACTCGCTCGTCCTCTACCTGTTCGGCACGCCCGGCCAGCCCCGGTTCTGGCCGATGTGGGACGACCTGGTCCGGGGCGCGGTCGGCGCGCTGGTCCTGGTCGACACCAACAATCTGGAGAACTCGTTCGCCGCGGTCAACTACTTCGAGAACGACGCCGACGTGCCCTGGCTCGTCTGCGTGAACCTGTTCCACGGCGTGCAGACCCACGACCTGGCCGAGGTCCGCGAGGCGCTCACCCTGCCCGCGCACATCCCGTTGATCGCCGGTGACATCCGCGACGCCCGCAACGTCGCCCACGCCCTGCTGGCCGTCGTGAACCACGCGACGGCACAGGCCATCGGATAGACAGCACCACAGGAGGCACCCCCCATGCGCAAGATCCTCATCGTGGGAGCCGGCCAGGCCGGTCTCCAACTGGCGCTCAGCCTGCGGGCCGAGGGCTACGACGTCACCCTGATGTCCGCGCGTACCCCGGAGGAGATCCGGACCGGCTGGCCCACCTCGACCCAGGCCATGTTCGACCTGGCCCTGAACACCGAGCGGGCCTACGACCTGAACCACTGGGACAACGTCACCCCGCCGATCCACGGGCTGCGCGTCCAGCTCGCCGCCCCGCCCGGGAACCTGGCCCTGGCCTTCAACGGGAAGCTTCAGCGCCCGGCCCAGTCCACCGACCAGCGGATCAAGATGGCCCGCTGGCTGGAGGACGCCGAGGAGCGCGGCGTCGAGGTGATCTACAACGCGGCCACCACCCAGGACCTGGACGCGATCACCCAGCTCGGCCGGTACGACCTGACCGTGGTCGCGGCCGGCAAGGGTGACCTGGTCGCGATGTTCGACCGGGACCCGGAGCGCTCGCCGTACACCGAACCGCAGCGTGGCCTGGCTGTCGCCTACGTGCACGGCCTGGAGCCGGACCCGGAGTGGCCGGACCCGCACGTCGGTTTCCACGCGCTGCCCGGTCTCGGCGAGCTGTTCGTGATCCCCGGCCTGACCCACTCCGGCCCCTGCGACATCCTGTTCTGGGAGGCGATCCCGGGCGGCCCGCTGGACCGCTGGGCCGGGCACCCCGGCCGGATGGACCCCGAGCAGCACCTGCGCCTCACCCTCGAGCTGATCCGGGAGAACCTGCCCTGGGTCGCCGCGCGCGCGGCGAACGTGCGGCTCACCGATGCCAAGGCGACCCTGCACGGCCGCTACACCCCGACGGTCCGCCGCCCGGTCGCCCACCTGCCCGGCGGCGGCAAGGTGCTCGGCCTGGCCGACGTGGTGATCGCCAACGACCCGATCACCGGCCAGGGCAGCAACACCGCCGCCAAGGCCGCCGACCACTACCTGCGGGCCATCCTGGCGCGCGGCGAGCAGCCGTTCGACGAGCAGTGGATGACCGAGACGTTCGAGGGCTTCTGGACCGGGCACGGCGCCGCGGTCACCGGCTGGACCAACGCCATGCTCCAGCCGCTCCCGCCGCACGTCCAGCAGCTGCTCGGCGCCGCCTCGCAGAACGAGCGGATCGCCGCCCGCTTCGCGGCCGGCTTCGTCGACCCGAACGACTTCCTCAACTGGTTCGTCGACCCGGAGAAGGCCACCGCCTATCTCGCGGAGGTCGGCACCGCCGGTTAGACCGGTTTCCGGTACGCCCGCCAGGCGCGTCCACGGTGGACGCGCCTGCGCCGGCGCCCGCCGTCGATCAGAGGCCTCGCCTGCGGTTCCAGTCGTAGACGTACCAGGCGTAGACGATGTTCCCCAGGCCGTACGTGAACAGGGCCAACAGGATGTGCACGCCGACGGAGTTCCGTTTGCGCAGCCCGTAACCGTGCGCGAAGGCCATGGCGCTGGTGTTGTTCTGGATCACGATCTGCGGCGCCGGCGCGGCGTACTGCGGCGGGTAGGGCTGGTGCGGGTACTGCTGGGCCGGATACGGCTGCGGCGGATAGTGCTGTGCTGGATACGGCTGCGGCGGGTATTGCTGCGGATACCCGGGGACCGGGGGAGCGCCGTATTGCGGCGGGTACTGCTGCGCCTGATATCCGGGTGCCGGCGAGTAACCGGGCGGGGGTGCGTAGCCGCCGTACGGGGGCGGGTCATCGGGCGGAATCGGGTGGGACACGGCGGCACTCCAGTAATTTATTTAAGTTTAAAAAAGCAGACTAATGATCTCCTCGACCCCTCGCGGTCGTCCCGACGGCCAGTTCGGCTCGGTCGAACAGCCAGGAGGCGCGCCCGCCGCGAGCGCGCCTCCGCGTCCGGTCAGGTGCCGGTCGTACCGGTGGCGCCGGTGGCCGCGTCGTCCTGCGTGCTGCCCTGGTCCTGGGTGCCGCCCTGCGGCCCGGTCCGACCCGACTGCCCGGACTGGTCGCTCTGGCCGTCCTGGCCGGGCATGCCGCCGCCGAAGCCGCCGCCCGGCATGCCACCGCCACCGGGCCCGCCGCCCTGCTGCTGGGTGACACCGGCCGAGCCGGTGCCGCCGGTCGCGGCCATGACTCCGGCCGTGATCCCGGAGCTGGCGACCGCGGTGGCCAGCACCGCGGCGATCAGGATGGTCCTCGGGCTACGGGGCCTCCTGCGCTTCGCGGTGGTGGCGGCCGGTGGCGTCCAGGTCCCGGCCGGCTGCGCGGCGCCGCCGATCTCCAGGATCGGGCCGGTTCGCGTCCATTCCGGAGCGGTCGGCACGACCTCGGCGGGCTCGGCCGCCGCCGTGGCGGGCTCGGACCACGGGTCACGCGGGGGAAGGGTGCTGACCGGCGCGGTGGCGTCCTCGGGCTTGGTCATCGGATGGCTCCTCAGCTCGTCGGGAAACCCAGCGTCACCAGCCGGACTGTGGGAATCCTGTCGCCGATGCAGGCGTCCGCTGTCAAAGCCGGGGATCACAGATAACGAAGCGATATACCCGATTTGCAGGGCGATGGCGGATCTTGCGTACCGGAAACCATTAGGGCACTCATGGGGAATTCTTAGAAATCGCTTGTAGCGTCAAGAAATGTTGAGTGTGGCGGTCGTGCCGTGATGACCGTGCTCCGGCCGGACGGCTCCGACCCACCGGAGCCGGCCGTGGAGGAGCCGACCCCAAGCCGTCTGAGCAGCCTTAACACTCCCGTGCGACGCCGCCGGGCACTGATCGCCCTGATCGCGGTCTGGGCCGTGGTGATCACCTGGGTGGCGTTCACCCGCGGCGGTGACGACACCGAGCCGAAAGCCGCCGTCAAACCCTCCCCGTCCGCGTCCCCGGGCCCGCTCACCGTCAGCGAGGTCTACCAGACGGTGCTCCCGTCGGTGGTGCTGATCCAGACCACCGGCCACGACGCGAAACAGGCCGCCGAGTCGGCCACCGGCACCGGCGTGATCGCGAACGAGGACGGCTCCGTGCTGACCGCGTTCCACGTGGTCGACGGCGCCGAGACGATCACGCTGACCTACACCGACGGCACCACCTCGTCCGCCAAGGTCACCGCCCGGAACCCGGCGCTGGACATCGCCACCCTGACCCCGGAGAAACTGCCCGGGACGCTGGTCCCCGCGGTGCTCGGCGGCGGCGTCGAGGTCGGCGACCCGGTGGTGGCGATCGGCAACCCGCTCGGCCTGACCGCGTCCACCACCAGCGGCGTCGTCTCCGGCCTCGACCGCAAGCTGAGCCGGGACAGGCAGAACGACATCGCCGGGCTGATCCAGTTCGACGCGGCGGTCAACCCGGGCAGCTCCGGCGGCCCGCTGATCAACGACCAGGGCCAGGTGGTCGGCATCGTGGTGGCCCTGGCGAACCCGACCGACGCCGGCACCTTCATCGGCATCGGGTTCGCCGTGCCGATCGGCGCGGCCCTGGGCGGCGGTGACAACGGCCCCGGCCGGGCGCCGCCGCTGTGACGGCACGACAAGCACAACCGAACCGAGGGACGGACTCATGAGCTGGACCGACGCCCCGCCCGCCTCCGCCGGACCGATCGAGAAGGTGCTCTACGAGGTCAAGAAGACCATCGTGGGCCAGGACATCCTGCTCGAACGCCTGATCGTGGCGCTGCTCGCCCGCGGCCACATTCTGGTCGAGGGGGTGCCCGGCCTGGCCAAGACGCTCGCCGTGAAATCCCTGGCCACCGCGATCGGCGGGGACTTCCACCGGGTCCAGTTCACCCCCGACCTGGTGCCGGCGGACATCGTCGGCACCCGGATCTACCACCAGCCCACCGGCGAGTTCCAGGTGCAGCTCGGCCCGGTCTTCACCAACCTGCTGCTGGCCGACGAGATCAACCGGGCGCCGGCGAAGGTGCAGAGCGCGCTGCTGGAGACGATGCAGGAGCGGCAGGTCACCATCGGCCGGGAGACCCACAAGCTGCCCGACCCGTTCCTGGTCATGGCCACCCAGAACCCGATCGAGAACGAGGGCGTCTATCCGCTGCCCGAGGCGCAGATCGACCGGTTCATGATGAAGGTGGTGATCGGATACCCGAGCCCGACCGAGGAGTTCGTGGTGGTCGAGCGGGCGCTCACCCCGCCCGCCGTGATCCAGCGGATCATCGACCCGGCCACCCTGACCGGTCTCCAGCAGGCCGCCGACCAGGTGTACGTGGATCCCTCCCTGATCGAGTACGCGGTGCAGGTGGCCAACGCCTCCCGCGACCCGGCCCGGGTCGGCCTCAGCGACCTGGCCCGTTACGTCACGTTCGGCGCCAGCCCGCGCTCCTCGATCAGCCTGGTGCTCGCCGCCCGCGCCCTGGCGTACATCCGCAGCCGGGAGTACGTGATCCCGGAGGACCTCTCCGACCTGGCCCTGGATGTGATGCGGCACCGGATGGTCCTCTCCTACGAGGCGCTCTCCGACGACGTCACCGCCGACCTGATCCTCTCCAAGATCTTGGCGAACCTGCCGTTCCCGGAGCCCGCCGGCCGGGGACGCTGAGCCCGATGAGTGAGCTTGCGAGCGAGTCCATGGGCACAGTTGTCAGCTCATCGCGGCGCCGGAGCGGAGCGGAGGTGGCGCCGGTGAGTGAGCTTGCGAGCGAGTCCATGGGCACAGTTGTCAGCTCATCGCGGCGCCGGAGCGGAGCGGAGGTGGCGCGATGAGCGGCCCTCCCGAACGGCTGCTGCGGCGCCTGGAGTGGCGGCTCGGCCGCCGCCTCGACGGGCGGTTGCAGGGCAGCTACCGCACGGTCTGGCACGGCGCCGGGATCGACTTCACCGACCTGCGCGCCTACACGCCGGAGGACGACGTCCGGCACATCGACTGGAACGTGACGGCGCGCCTGGACGAGCCGTTCGTCCGGCAGTACACCGAGGACCGTGAGCTCACCGCGTGGCTGGTGGTGGACAAGTCGGCCTCGATGCGGTTCGGCGCGCACGAGGGCAAGGACTCGGTCGCCACCGAGCTGGCGGTCAGCCTGGCCAAACTGGTGTCGCAGGGCGGCAACCGGGTGGGCGCGATCCTGTTCGACAACGCCGTGCAGCGGGTCATCCCGCCGCGCACCGGCCGCGACCAGATCCTGCGCATCGCCCAGGAACTGCTGAAACCGTCCCCGGCGGCGGCGAAGCCGGCGAGGTCCGGGCGGCCGGCCGCCACCACCGACCTGTCCGCGATGTTCCACCTGGCCGCGAAGACCACCGCCACCCGGCGCAGCCTGATCTTCCTGATGTCCGACTTCATCGGCGACCCGGGCTGGGACCGCCCGCTCGGCATGCTCACCCACCGGCACGAGGTGGTGGTCATCCGGATCGTCGACCCGGCCGAGCTGGACCTGCCCGACCTCGGGCTGATCCTGGTCGAGGACGCCGAGACCGGCGAGCAACTGCTGGTCGACACCAGCGACCCGCTGCTGCGCGGCCGCCTGGCGGGCCAGGTCGACGCCCGCGAGGCCGAGCTGGCCGACGCGATGCGCCGGGCCGGGGTCGCCGCCCACCGGATCACCACCGACCAGGACCTGCTCTCCGCCCTGGTCCAGATGGTGCGGACCGCCGGGCAGGTGCGCCGATGAGCTTTCATTATCCGCTGGTCCTGGTGGTCGCGGCGCTGGCGACCGGCGGCGCGATCGCCGCGTACGTCGCGCTGCAACGCCGCCGCTCCGCGGCGCTGAGATCCGCCGGTTTCGGCACGCTGGTGGGCGGGGGCCTGCGGCGCCATTTGCCGTACGCCCTGCTGCTCGCCGCCCTGCCCATCCTCCTGGTCGGGCTGGCCCGGCCGCAGGCGCAGGTCGCCGTGCCACGAGTCTCCGGCACCGTGCTGCTGGCCTTCGACATCTCGAACAGCATGGCCGCCACCGACGTGACGCCGACCCGGCTGGCCGCCGCCCAGGCCGCCGCGACCCAGTTCGTCGAGGCGCAGCCGGACAGTGTGGACGTCGGGGTGCTGGTCTTCGGTGACACCGCGCTGCTCACCCAGGCACCGACCGACGACCATGCCGCCGCGGCCGCCGCCATCGGGCGGGTGCGGCCCAGCGGCGGCACCTCGCTCGGTCAGGCCATCCTGGTCGGGCTGGGCACCATCACCGGCAAACCGGTCAGCCTGCCGGAGAACGGCGCGGCGCCGGACACCAGCACGCTCGGCTACTGGCCGTCGGCCACCATCGTGATCTTCTCGGACGGCGAGAACACCGGCGGGCCGGACGTCGAGGCCGCCGCCGAGCTGGCCGCCGCAGCCGGGGTGCGGATTCAGACCGTCGGCGTCGGCACCGCCCGCGGCGTGCCCGTCGAGGTCGACGGCTACCAGCTGAACACCGCACTGGACGAGAGCACGCTGACCGCGGTCGCGCAGGTCACCGGCGGGTCGTACCACGCGGCCGGTGACTCGGACACGCTCAACGACACCACCAAGTCGATCGACCTGCGCCTGACCACGAAGAAGGAGCCGCTGGAGCTGACCGCCCCGTTCGCCGGGGCCGCGCTGCTGCTGCTCGCGCTCGGCGGCCTGCTCGGCTCCCGCTGGCACGGAAGGATCGTGTGATGTCGTTCCACTGGCCGTGGGCGCTGGCCGCACTCCTGGTCGTCCCGCTGCTGCTGGCCGCCCGCTGGTGGCTGAACCGGCGCCGGAAACGCACCGCCGTGACCGTCTCCAGCGTGGCGCTGATCCGGGCCGCGCTGCCCGGGCGGTCCGCCTGGCGCCGTCGCGTCCCGGTCCACCTCTTCCTGGCCGGCCTGCTGGCGCTGGCCGGCGCCCTGGCCCGGCCGCAGGCCCGGGTCGCGGTGCCGGCCAACAACACCTCGATCCTGCTGGCCATCGACGTCTCCGGCTCGATGTGCAGCACCGACGTGCAGCCCAACCGGCTGGCCGCGGCGACCGACGCGGCCCGCGAGTTCGTCGAGTCGCAGGACGACGGCACCAAGATCGGGCTGGTCGCGTTCTCCGGCATCGCCGGCCTGCTGGTCACCCCGACCACCGACAAGGACCAGCTGCTCGACGCGATCGACACCCTGAAGACCGCCCGCGGCACCGCGATCGGCCAGGCCATCCTCACCTCGATCGACGCGATCGCGGAGATGAACCCGGACGTCGCCACCACCGGGGTGGACCTGGGCGACGCCGCGCCCGGCCCGAACGCGCCGGGCGCCTACGAGCCGGACACCATCGTGGTGCTCACCGACGGCTCGAACACCACCGGCGTCGACCCGGTGACCGCCGCCGAGCAGGCGGCGGCGCGTCGGGTGCGGGTCTTCACGATCGGCTTCGGCACCACCGAGCCGTCCCAGATGGTCTGCACCGCCGACCAGGTCAGCGGCGATTCGTTCATGGGTGGCGGCGGATTCCCCGGCGGCTTCCCGGGCGGCGGTGGCCGGGGCCGGGTCCAGGAGATCGACGAGGACGCGCTCACCCAGGTCGCCGACCTCACCGGCGGGCGCTACTTCAAGGCGCAGGACGCCGACGAGCTGAACGGCGTGCTCGCCGACCTGCCCAAGGAGATCGGCCTGCACACGGAGGACGTCGAGGTCAGCTTCTGGTTCGTGCTGGCCGGCGCGCTGCTGGTGGTCACCGGCGCCGGGCTGTCCCTGTGGTGGAACCGGGGCCCGCTCCCGGCCCGCCGACGGCCACCGGCTACGTCCGCGTGACCCATCCCGGTTGACCGGCCCGATCACGGGCATGCCTTCTCGCCGAGCCGCGCGGGTCCCCGAGCTTGATCATCTGAACGGCGCCCGGTTCCGGCCGGCCGCCCGGTGCCGCCCGGCCCTGCGGGCTGACCCGGCCGGACGTTTCACCGGCGCGGACCGATCGAACGGATGGCCCCCTGTGATCCGTAGTCATGCGAGATTGGCGCGCGTGTTCGAGGAGGCCCCTGTGATGGAAGAAGCATTTGTGGCGTACACCGCCGGCCACGCCGACGGATCGGCCGGGCGACGGGACGCGCAGCTCGCCGACGACCCGGAGACCGGTCCGGACTATCGGATCGGGGTGGTGGACGGCAGCGTGGCGGCGTTCCAGGCGGAGCTGGTCGCCGAGGTGCGCCGCCTGCTGGGCGACGCGCACTGACGGTTCTCGTCCGCCGGGGCGGGCCGTGCTCAGGGCGTACCGAAAACCGGTTTTGATCTGATCACGGATCACCTGTCGGATCACGGACCCGACTGACCATCCGGGCCTCGGGCTGGCGAGGCTTGACGGTGACGCTTTGCGGCGCTGTCCGGGGGTGATCCGATGGCCGGTGAGTTCGTGGTCCGCGGGCGGATCCTGCTGCCGCCCGGGGATCGACCGGCTTGCGCGGCCCGGGTGATCACCCGGGCCGAGGACGCTTTCCGTGCCGACGCGCCCGCGGTGCTGGTCGCCGAGGCGATCCGGGAGTCGGTCCCGTTGCCGGGCGGGGAGGGCGTCGTGCCGTTCGAGATCCGGTTGCCGGCCGAGGCCGCCGGACGCTGCACGCTGCGCTTCCACGTGGACGTCACCGGATCGGGCGGGGTCACCGCCGGCGACTACGTCTCCACCCGGTCGTATCCGGTCTCGGGCTTCTCCAGCGGCCTGTCGGTGCCCCTGCGCTGCGTCGAGTGAACAGCCCGTCTGACCTGGTCTTTTTCCATGATCACGGGGAGAACCGGGACCCGCTTTGGCATCGGGTCGGGGGCTCGGCTAATGTTTCCTTCGTCGCCGGGGAAACCGGGCGGTGAGATGCGGAAGTGGCGCAGTGGTAGCGCATCACCTTGCCAAGGTGAGGGTCGCGGGTTCGAATCCCGTCTTCCGCTCGGAGAGGCTGTTGCCGGTTCCATGGGGCACCGGTCTTCTCGGTGGAGTGGCCGAGAGGCGAGGCAACGGCCTGCAAAGCCGTGTACACGGGTTCAAATCCCGTCTCCACCTCGCATCACAGTGCGGGCGATTGGCGCAGCGGGAGCGCGCTTCCTTGACACGGAAGAGGTCACTGGTTCGATCCCAGTATCGCCCACCGACATTCGCATGCGAACCGCCTGTCAGGTCTGACAGGCGGTTCTTCTGTTGCTGGGTTGTCGTTGAGATGCTGGCGTCTGAGCTGCGCCGTTAGGTTTGACAGGTTGTGGCGGGTCCGAATCGGCCCGGTTGCGAGGCGCAGATCTTCCCCAACGACTGGGCAGTCCTGAGGATCACCAGCAGGCCGTCGCCGCGCTGACCGAGATGATCGAGCAGTGGTGGCGTAACCGGCATGATGCTGAGCCGTCCGTACAACAGAACGGTGGTTCGGCGCCATCGACCTCAAGATCACAGGTACCAGCCTGCGAGCCGAGTTCCCCCTCGCCTCGTAACCCTCCCGCTCGCTGTCGTCGGTTTCCGGAAGGCCTGGTACTGATTGCCATCAGCCAGGCCGTCAGAACCGTCCGTGCCGTCAGACGTTTAGCGGCCACCTGTTCGAATGCTTTGTGGCCGGCGCCGTCGCGGGCTTGATGGGACATGCCCTGTATGACGGTGGCGTAGAAGTGGGCCAGCGCTTCCGGGTCGGTGTCCGAGGGCAGGATGCCCGCCTCCTTGTCGGCGATGGCTCGGCGGTCGGCGTCGCGGAGGTCTCGCAGAATCTCGTGGGCCTCCGCCGACTGCGGCGTGTGGCTGGTGGCGGCGCTGATCACCAGGCAGTCTGGGGGCTGTGCCGGATATCTGCAGCGAGACGCTCGGCGGCACCGGCCGACGTATGGGTGGGCCGCGCTGCTCGACGGAGGTTGGAGGCCCGTGACGGGCGCTCCTATGGTCACTTGGGTGACTACCGTGCTGTGCGTTCCGCAGTGGCAAGGGTCGGCGTCCGAGCAGGCGCCGCGGCTCATGACCGGCGCACACCGCGCCGCCGCGCTCATCCCCGCCGACGCCGTGGTGACCGTGCCCGTGCTGGAGACCGGCGGCGAGAAGGCCGCCGGGATCCGCGCGTTCGACGTGCTCGTGGAAAATCAGCGACTGATCCGGGAAGCCCTGGCGGGCATCGACGGCCCGGTCATCACCGTCGGCGGTGAGTGCTCGGTCGACATCGCGCCGATCGCCGCCGCCCGCGAGCGCTACGGCGACGCGCTGACGGTCCTGTACATCGACGCGCACCCGGACGTCTACAGCGTCGACACCCTGCCCTCCGGCGCCTTCCACGCCATGGTCGTGCGTGCGCTGCTCGGCGACGGGCCGCCCGGGCTCACCCCGGCGGAGCCGCTGACGCCGCGGCAGATCATCATCGGCGGTGAGCGGGCGAACATCCCGGTCGAGCACGAGTACCTGGCGCGCCGCGGGCTGCGCCGGCACGGCGTCGACGACCTGGAGCGGGTGCTCGACGGCCTGACCGGCCCGGTGTACGTCCACGTGGACCTCGACGTCCTGGAGCCGGCCGACTTCGGCGCCACCTGCTATCCGGAGCCGGACGGCGTCCGCGCGGAGCGGCTGTTCGACCTGGTCAGCCGGGTGGACGGCGTGGTGGGGGCGGCTGTCACGGAGTGCGCGCCCGCGGGCGGCCTCACCGAGGGTGAGGCCGACGTCATCCGCCGGCTGGGAGCCGCTCTGGCGCGGTGAGATGGCCGGCCAGCTCGGCGACGACCCGCTCCGGTTCGGCGAGACACCGCCAGGCCGGTATCCGCCGTACTTCGGTGACCGAGGCGATGATGTCGAGCCGCCCCAGCGTCCGGCGGAACGGCCGGCCATCCGGATCACCTTCGGGGTCGTCGACCAGCACGGCCAGACTGCGGTCGCCGAGGCCGACCGTGAGATCGACGGGATAGCCGGGCAGGGGTGTGCCCCACCGCACCGTCAGCCCGGCCTCGCGCAGTCCGGGGATCAGCCGGTCGACCGGCCTCGGGCCCAGATCGGCGGCGCCGGCCTCGGGCGCCGGTGGCAGGGCGAGCGCGGTGATCAGGCCGCGCTGCCCGGACCACCACGATCGGTCGCCGACGACGATCAGCTGAGATCGGGCCCGGGTGATCGCGACGTTCCACAGGTTCGTCTCGTTCACGAGCCAGCCGCGGGTGCGATCGCTGATGCCCTGTGCGCCGACCGGCGAGATGACCATGATGTCCTTCTCGCTGCCCTGGAACTTGTGAATGGTCGCGCACAGCAGGTCGGCGCCGAGATCGACGTCCTGGAGCGCCCGGTCCAGAGCTCGCTGCTGCTCGGCCAGGGGTGTCACCACGCCGATCGAGGCGTCCGGGTAGTCCTTGCGGAGCCGCTGTACCTCACCGACCACGGCCTGCACCTCGTCGGCGTTGCGGCCGGAGCCGGTCGCGCCCCGGGTGAAGTGGCCCGGCACGTCCACCCAGCGGGTGGCGGGCTCGGCCGGTGCGGCCAGCCGGGCCGGGTCGGTGAGAACGGTCAACCGGTTCTGATAGACGACCCGGTTCGGCGCCTCGACGATCTCCGGGTGGCACCGATAGTGCTCGTTCAGGAGCACCGTGCCGCCGGCCGCGGTGGCGAACGCCTCGTACGCCGAGTGGCCGCGATAGGTGAGCCGGCGGTCGGTGAGCCACTCCTGCCCGAGACCGGCGCGGGCCTGCTCACTCCGGTCGTCGGTGTCGGCGAGGTCGACGACCGGGGCGAGCTGCCGGGGGTCTCCGATGATCAGGGCGCGCTTGGCCCGATAGAGCATCGGCAGGATGGCCGGGACGGTGCACTGGGCGGCCTCATCGATGATCACCAGGTCGAAGAGTCCCGCCTCGGGCTTCAACCGGCGGGCCGACATCGCGGTGGTCGCCCAGCCGGGAACGGCGGAGAGCAGCTCGGGAAGGTAGGACCAGCTCCGGCCGTCCGGCTTGGCCATCTCGTCGGCCCGGTTCCGCAGCAAGGTCGTGCTGCCGGCCACGCGGGCGGTGATCTGGGCGCGGAGCAGCTGACCGCTGTGCTCCGGCCGGACGTCGTTCTGCAGGGTCCGTAACCGTTCCCAGGCTTCCTCGGCGGTGCCCGGGCGAGACGCGAGCTCGTGGCGCCGCTCCCGCCAGCACTGCTCGATGACTGCTCGCTCGCCGAGGGCGGCGATCGCCGGACGGTCGAACACCCCTTGCGACCGCAGGCGCCGGCGGTGCCACCACCCGAACCACCGGCTGTGCAGTGCCCGGTCGGTCCGCGAAACCAGCCCGGCCAGGGCGGCGTCGTCGAGGTCGGCGAGGTCGCCGTCCCGTTCGAAGGCGAGGTCGGCAAGATCCCGCTCCAGCCGGCGGCGCTGGTCGAGATCCTCGCGCAGTCGCTCGATCTCGTGCTTCACGAGTCGTAACTCCTGGAACGGGCCGCGATCGTCCGGCGCCGGCGGTTGCCAGGCCTGCATCACGTCGGCAAGAAATTGCGGCTCCCGTTGCCGGTACTCCTTGTTCCCGGTGCGCAGCACCAGCCCGGGGCCCACCATGCCGGTGACCCGCTCGACGACCTCGTTGACGGCCCGGTTGTTGGTCGAGCCGATCAGCACGCTCTGCCCGGCCGCCGTGGCGGTGGCCAGCAAGGCGGTGACCAGCTGACTCTTGCCGGTGCCGGGTGGTCCCTGTGCGACGGTCAGGGGCCGGGCCATCGCCGCCCGGATGATCTCCTCCTGGGTCTCGTTGAGCGAGCTGAGAGCCACGGTCAGCGTCGCGGCGTCCGGCTCGTCCCGCGCGTTCCCCAGGTCGGCGGAGAGGGCGCCGAGCGCCGTCGCCTCGATCTTTCCGACCTCTTTGACGATGTCGCCCAGGTCTTCGATCAGCTGCCGCTCCGGGGACTCCTTGCTGCCGGCGGCGAACACCATCCCGGCGTTCTGCACGCGGTTGATCGATCCTCGGCTCGTCGGCCGGACCAGCTGTTCCGGGTCGAGAGTGGACACCGGCTTGAGCCCGAACGCGGTCGCCACCAGGGTGACGACCTCGGCGAGAGATCGGCGGTCACCGGGGTTGAGCCGTTCGGCCACGGCCTGCCGCAGCTCGTCGGCCTCCACCGCGGCCAGCTGGAACTGGTCGATCAGAGCCGGGCTGGGCTGCGGCGGCGCCGGATGTGCCGATCCGTCGTCGCCCACCGTCAGGTCGCAGACGAGCAGCGGCGCCAGCCGGACCGGCCGGCCGTTCTGCCGCAGCGCCACCAGCGGGTAGCCGTATTGCAGGGAACGGCCACCGGCCTCGGCGGACCGGGCCAGCCGCAGCCCGCGATCGGTCAGCGGGACCGGCCCGGTGGCCGAGAGGATGATCTCCGGGCCGGCGGGCGCGGCGATGGCGGAGTCCGGGTCGTCCGGGTTGATGAAGTACTGGAGGACCGCGGAGCGTTGCAGGCAGTTGACGTAGTAGGTGAGCAACTGCCGCCATCGGTCGGTGGTGAACGGGGCGTCGTCCGGCTCCTCCGCGGGCGCTCGGTGAGAGCGTTGTGGACGGTCACCCGGTCCGGCCACGAGCGGGATCGGGTCGGTGACGCCCTCGCTCGACTCGACCGGTTTGTCCTGACGGCGGCGTGACATCTCGGTCATCGCGTAGCGGGACAGGTCGCTCGCGGTGATCCAGCCGTCCTCGCCGGTGCTCTGCGCCGCGCCCCGCAGCCCGTCGAGCAGGACCTCGGTGAAGACCGACGGGCGATCGGGGCCCTGCGCCTTCGACGCCTTGAAGTGGCTGCTCGACGTGAGCAGGAACGTGCCGCGTTCCCGCTTGAGGCGGCGCGGCTCCTGGCGTACGCCGCCGCCGAGCCGATGGCGGGCGGTGAACGAGCCGGAGAAACAGCAGTCGAGAAGGACCACCTTCTGACTGGCCTTGGTGTGGTTGAGCATGTGCCGCAGGACGCCCTCGACGTCGATGGCCGTCGAGTGCAGCGACGCCGGGTCGGTGTCGGCGGCCCCGAGGAACAGCGAATGCTGGTCGTCGTGCCGGATGCCGTGGCCGGAGAAGTAGAAGAGCGCGAGATCGCCGGTGCGACGCGCGCCGTAGAACTCCTCGACGATCTGGACCAGGTGAGCCGCGGGCAGGTCGAGGCGAGCGTCGACGGTGTCGAAGTCGCCGTCGGTCTCCAGCACGGTCTTCACCTGGTCGACGTCCTGGCGGACGCCGGGCAGCGCGGCGAGTTTCGGGTCGGCGTGATAGGTGGCGGTGCCCAGCACCAGCGCGTGCCGGCCCATCAGCGGGAGCGCTCGATGGCGTTCCGGACGATGTCGATCATCTCGGACGCCTGTGCCTTGGTCGGCTGGTCGATGGTGAGCTCGATGTCGCCCACCTTCAGATGCGCCCGGCGTCCCCGGTTGCGCCCGAGAAAGCCGACGACCAGGTCGACCAGAGCCTGCGCGTAGCCCGGATCGGCGCCGGCGACGACCGACAGCGTGCTCAGCGCCACCTCGCCGAGACCCTTGGCGTCGGGGCCGGTGTCCGCCTCCGGCCGGTGTATCTCGCCGAGGTCGCTGAGGTCCTCGGCGAGCTCGTCGGTCAGCAGGTCGAGGGCGAAGTCATCGTCCTCCGGCAGCGGGGTGAAGCTGACCTCGACCACGACCTCGGACACCCGTGCCTCCTGTTGATCACATCCCGAACGCGCCTGTAACGCTACGTATCGTCACAACTGTGGTGCTCGATGTGTCAGCTTCCCGACTGGCACGCGGGCGGTGCCGGGCGTGAACCAGCGCTCGTGCAGCCGGCGCAGCCGCGGCGGCGCCCACCAGTTCCAGTCGCCGAGCAGCTTCATCACCGCCGGCAGGAGCAGGCCGCGGACCACCGTCACGTCGAGCAGCAGCGCGACCGCCATCCCGAAGCCGATCTCCTTGACCGCGGTCAGGTCGCCGAGCAGGAAGCCGAGGAACACCACGCCGATGCAGAGCGCGGCGGCGGTGACGACCGGCCCGGACTTCGCGAGGCCGGCGCGGACGGACCGTTCCTCCCTGATCCGGGCGAGCAGAAACACCTCGTAATCCATCGACAGCCCGAACACGAACACGAACAGCAGGACGGGCGTGGTGACGTCGATGGCGCCCGACGCGCTGACGCCCCACTGGAAGACGACGACCAGCACGCCGAGCGTGGCGAGCAGGGTGAGCGCGTTCATCGCCAGCGCCTTGACCGGCACCACCACCGAGCCGGTCAGCACGAACAGCAGCACCGCCGTGGACAGCAGGATGACCAGCAGAGCGAGCGGGAAGCGCCCGGCCACCGAGTCGCGGTAATCGACCAGTTCCGCCGCGGCGCCGCCGACGAGCACCCGGAACGGCGGATCCGTCGCCCGGATCGCCCGGACCACGTCGCGGGAGGTCCGGCCGGCGGTCTCGCCCTCCGGCGTGACGTCCAGGACGGCCGAGCCCGCCGGGATGTCCGGACGCGCCTCGACCCGCAGCACCCCGTCCAGCCGGTTGAGCGCGTCCAGGAAGTCGCGGTCCGGGTCGGCGTCGACCACCACGACGATCGGGTCGGCCTGCCCGGCGCTGAAGTCGCGCTGCACCCGCTCCTGCACCTGGCGGGCTTCGGCCGAGGCGGGCAGCGCGCGGGCGTCGGAGTTCTCCAGGTTGACCCCGGCCACGAACGGCAGGGACAGCACGAGCAGTCCGGCGGTGACGGCCAGCGCGACCGGTGCCGGCCGGGCCTCGGCGAGCACGGCGAGCCGGGCGAGCAGGCCGGGCCGGGGCGCGCGGGCCGGGCGGATCCGGCGGTGCGCCACCGCGATCAGCGCCGGCACCGCGGTCAGCCCGGCCGCGGTGGCCAGCAGCACCACGAGCGCGCCACCCAGCGCCATCGCCCCGAGCAGCGGTTCGGCGAACGCCAACAGCCCGGCCATGGCGGCGCCGACGGCGAGCCCGGAGATCAGCACGGTCCGGCCGGCGGTCGCGGTGGTCCGGGCGAGCAGCTCGGCGACCGGCGCCTCCGGGTCGGCGTCGCGCTCCTCCCGGAACCGGGCGATCATCAGCAGCGCGTAGTCGACGGCCAGCCCGATGCCGAGCAGCGTGACCACGTTGACGGTGAACTCGCTGACCGCGGTGAGCGCGGTCAGCCCGACCAGGCCGAGCAGCGTCACCGACACGGTGGCCAGCGCGGCGGCGAGCGGGACGGCGCCGGCCACGAAGCCGCCGAGGATCAGCACCAGCAGGATCAGCAGGACGGCGAACGCCACCGACTCGCCGAGGGCCGCGTCGGCGACGGCCTGGTCGGCGAACGCGCGCTCGGCCAGTTTCTCGCCGCCGACCAGCACCTCGGGCGCGTCGATGCGGTGCAGCGCCGCGGCGACCGCGTCCTCCACCCGCTCGCGCCGGTCGTCCGGCAGGCCCCGCGCCAGCTCGACCCGGATCAGCGAGCTCCGGTTGTCGGCGCCGATCCGCCCGCCCGGCGCGCTGTACAGGTCGTCGACCCCGGCGACGCCGTCCATCGCACGGATCCCGGCGGTGACCGCCGTGACGTCGGCGACCAGCGCCGGGTCGTACACGTCGCGTCCACTCACGACGGCGACCACCACCGGGCCCTCGGGCGACAACTGCTCGATCCGCCGGTCGGCCAGCTGCGACTCGGCGTCCGGCCGCAGGCCCGCGGTGGGGGCGAGCCGGTCGAACACCTGGCCGCCCAGGACGGATCCGGCGAGGGTCAGAACCAGCCAGGCGCCGAGCACCGGCCGGCGCAGGCGGGCACACGAACGGCCGAGGGCGCTCAACGTCACCGGGGCATGCAAACACTTTCGATCGACGCGCATCAACCGGACGGTCGGCCAGTTCTGGCCGCTCGGCGGCACGCCGTCCAATTAGGATTTTGCAATCTGTCAGGAATGTTTGGCGTCGGGGGGATGCCCATGTTTCGGCGTGCGCTGAGCGGGATGGTCGCGGTGGCAGCGGTTGCCGCGATGTCGTCGTTCGTCGGCTCGCAGCCCGCGACCGCTGTCGCGCTGCCGACCGGCTTCCAGGAGCAGATCGTCTTCAGCGGGCTGACCCAGCCGGTCGACCTGGAGTTCGCCCAGGACGGGCGGGTCTTCGTCGCCGAGAAGGGCGGCCGGATCAAGGTCTTCGACGGCCTGGCCGACACCACCCCGACGATCTTCGCCGACCTGTCGTCCACTGTGCACAACCAGTGGGACCGGGGCCTGCTCGGCATGGCGCTGGCCCCCAACTTCCCGGCCGACCCGTACGTCTACGTCCTCTACACCTACGACGCGCCGCCCGGCCGGACCGCCCCGGTCTGGAACGACGTCTGCGCCAACGCCAACGACGGCAGCTGCGTCGTCACCGGCCAGCTCTCCCGGCTGCGCGCCGACGGCAACACCATGACCGGCGGCGAGCAGGTGCTGCTGCGCGACTGGTGCCAGCAGTTCCCCAGCCACTCCATCGGCGACCTCGCCTTCGGCGCCGACGGGATGCTCTACGTCTCGGCCGGTGACGGGGCGAGCTTCAGCGCGGTCGACTACGGCCAGCTCCCCTCCGGCGCACCGACCAACCCGTGCACCGACCCGGCGAACGAGGGCGGCGCGCTGCGCTCGCAGGACGTCCGGACCGGTACGGACGAGACCCAGCTGGACGGCGCGCTGCTGCGGCTCGACCCGGCCACCGGCGCGGCCGCGCCCGGCAACCCGAACCTCGGCGCCGCCGACCCGGACACCCGCCGGATCGTCGCGCACGGCCTGCGCAACCCGTACCGGATCACGATGCGGCCGGGCACCAACGAGACCTGGATCTCCGACACCGGGTGGAACACCTGGGAGGAGGTCGACCGGGTGGTCAACCCGACCGCCGGGGTGACCAACTTCGGCTGGCCCTGTTACGAGGGCAACGCCCGGCAGTCCGGGTACGACAGCGCCAACCTGCCGATCTGCGAGAACCTCTACACCGAGCCGGCCGGCGCCGTCACCGCGCCGTTCGTCACCTGGAACCACTCCAGCAAGCTGATCGCCGGCGAGGCCTGCCCGACCGGCAGCTCGTCGTCGACCGGGGTGGCGTTCTACCCGGCGGCCGGTGGCCCCTACCCCGACGAGTACGACGGCGCGGTCTTCTTCGCCGACTACTCGCGCCGGTGCATCTGGGCGTCGCTGCCGTCCACCCCGGGCGGCCTGCCCGACCCGGCCAACCTGCGGACGTTCGTCTCCGACGCGGCCGGCCCGGTCGACCTGGAGGTCGGCCCCGGTGGCGAGCTCTACTACGCCGACCTGGGCGGGACCATCCGCCGGGTGCGGTACTTCCCGGGCAACCAGCCGCCGAGCGCGGTCATCGACGCCGCGCCGACGCAGGGTCCCGCGCCGCTGACCGTCACCTTCCACGGCGCCGCCTCCAGCGACCCGGACCCGGCCGACGAGGGCCGCCTCAAGTACGCCTGGGACTTCACCGACGACGGCGTCACCGACGCGACCACGCCGACCGCGACCTTCACGTACACCACGCCGGGCACGCACACCGCCCGGCTGACCGTGACCGACACGCTGAACGCGACCGGCACCAGCACGGTCACCATCACGCCCGGCAACGAGGCGCCGACCGGGGTGATCGACACGCCGGCGGCGGGCACCACCTGGAAGGTCGGCGACACCATCAGCTTCACCGGCCACGCCACCGACCCGCAGGAGGGCACCCTGCCCGCCTCGCGCCTCGACTGGGACCTGGTCATGCACCACTGCTCGGCGCCGGACACCTGCCACGAGCACGACATCCGCCGGTGGACCGGGGTGGCGTCCGGGTCGTTCGAGGCGCCCGACCACGAGTACCCGTCCTATCTGGAGCTCAGGCTGGTCGCCACCGACCAGGGCGGCCTGACGCACACCGTGTCGCGCCGGCTCGACCCGAAAACGGTCGACCTGACCTTCACCTCGGTGCCGGCCGGGCTCCAGCTCGCGGTCGGCTCCTCGTCGGCCGCCACGCCGTTCACCCGCACGGTGATCCAGGGCTCGACCAACTCGGTGTCCGCGCCGTCGCCGCAGGGCGCCTCGACGTTCGCGTCCTGGTCCGACGGCGGGGCGCAGACCCACATCGTGACCGCGCCGGTGACGGCGACGACGTACACCGCGACCTACACGACCGCCCCGGTGTCGCAGCGGATCGGCTACACCGCGGTCGGCGCGTCGCTGGACAGCGGCGACGCGAACCACATGAACGGCTCGCGGTTCGTCACCGGGGCCGACCCGGCGACCGTCACGTCCATGTCGGTCTACGCCAAGGGTGTGCAGTCCGCGCCGAACAACCAGTATCAGCTGGCGATCTACGCCGACGCGAGCGGTTCCCCGGGCGCCCGGGTGGCCACCAGCACAACGGGCACCCTGACCGCCAACGCGTGGAACACCCGCCCGATCACCGCGGCGCTGGCCGCGAACACCGCGTACTGGCTGATGTACAACACCAACGGCGACAACAACCTGAGCTACGACGCCGGGACGGCCAACCAGGGCGCCTGGAGCAGCGCGTCGACCGCGTTCGGCACCTGGCCGGCGACGTTCGGCACGGCCAGCCGGTGGAACGCGAAGTTCTCGATCTACGCGACCACCGGGGTGGACACCACCGCGCCGACGGTGACCTCGACGACCCCGGCCGGCGGCGCCACCGGGGTGGCGGTGACCGCGCCGATCACCGTGCGGTTCAGCGAGGGCATGGCGGCCGGCACCATCACGCCGGCCAACCTGGAGCTGCGCGGTCCGGGTGGCACGCTGATCGGCCGGACCGTCGCCTACGACGCGGCCAACCAGGCGGCGACGATCACGCCGTCGGCGGCGCTGACCGCGTCCACCGCGTACACGGTGACGGTCCGGACCGGCGTGACCGACGTGGCGGGCAACGCGCTCGCGGCCGATCACCAGTTCTCGTTCACCACCGCGAGCCCGGCCGCACCGCGGCTCGGGTACGACCAGGTGGGCGCGTCGCTGGACTCCGGTGACGCGAACTTCATGAACGGCTCGCGGTTCGTCACCGGCGCCGCCGGGCTCACGGTGAGCCAGATCTCGGTGTACCTCAAGGGCGTGCAGGCCACGCCGGCCAACCAGTTCCAGGTGGCGATCTACGCCGACGCGAGCGGCTCGCCCGGCGCCCGGGTGGCCGCCAGCACCTCGGGCACGCTGACCGCCAACGCCTGGAACAGCCGGCCGGTCACCGCGACGCTGGCGCCGAACACGGCCTACTGGCTCGTCTACAACACCAACGGCGACAACAGCCTCAGCTACGACACCGGCACGGCCAACCAGGGCGCCTGGAGCGCGGCGACGTCTTTCGGCACCTGGCCGGCCACGTTCGGCACGTCCACCCGCTGGACCGCCAAGTTCTCGATCTACGCGTCCTGACTTCACGATCAAGACCAGTTTCGCGTACGCCGTGAGCACCACCCGTACCGAAGGAAAGGCAATGACCCGCGTCGGTCCGGCGGCGAGCGGAGGGGCTCGCCGCCGGAGGCGATGCTCGTGCCGGCCTAGGCTCGCAACGGTGATCGGGCGCCGCGCTCCAGGACGGCCGGCAGCACCGTGGCGACCAGCACGCATGCCCCGATCACCGCGCCCAGCACGGTCCACGACACGTCGATCGGCAGCGGCCCGGTCACCGGCAGCAGCGTCACCCACAGCCCGGCGATGCCCGCCGCCGTGACGCCCGTCGCGAGTACCACCCCGACGCCGACGCAGACCAGTGACTCGGACACCGCGTACCCGAGGATCTGCCCGTGGCCGGCGCCGAGCAGACGCATGGTGTTCCGTTCCCCGGCGCGGTCCGGCGCGCTCATGACCAGCGTGTTGACCAGCGCGATGAAGGTGTAGGTCACCAGGATCCCGAGCACCAGCAGCAGCCCGAGGCGGCTCGCGCCGGACCGTCCGGCGGCGGTCCCGGCCGTCCACTGCCGCTTGCTGACCACCGTGGCCCGGTGTCCCTCGGCCGCCTGGCGCAGCGCCGTCTCGACCGCCTTCGCGTCGCTGCCGGGACGGATCTCGACGAGCGCCTTCGCCGGCGGGCCGCCACCGGCGTTGCGCGGGCTCAGGTACGCGGCCGTCGGCGCACCGGGCGGCAGCACCCGGAGCACCCGCAGCCGCGTCTCGGTGCCGCCGGCCAGCCACAGCCGGACGGTGTCGCCCTCCCGGTATCCCCAGTCGCCCTCGACCGCGATCCCGTCGTCCGGAATGGACTCGGTGCCTTCCGCCGGGCGCTGGATCAGCACGGAGTCGCCTTCCAGCGTGTACACGCTGGTCTCGGTGATCGTCGACACGACGGCGCCGGGCACCGCGTGCAGCCGGGCGACCAGCTCGGCGTCGAGCCCGGCGGCACCGTCCGGCAGCACCAGGTAGTCGGCCCGCACCGAGCCCGCCTGGATCACCGTCTTCGCGGTGTCGGTCATAGCCGAGGCGGTGAGCAGGGCGGCGGGCAGCGCGACCGTCATCAGCACCGGCGTCGCGAGCGCCGCGGTCCGCCGCGCCGAGCTGGTCGCGGCGGCCGCCACCAGCTTGCCGACCACGCCGCCCCGCCGCCGCAACGGCCAGGTCAGCAGCCGGGCGGTGGGCCGGACCACGGCGGGCGCGAGCAGCGCGGCGGCCGTGACCAGCAGCATCAGGACCGGCATGTACGTCTTCCGGTTCGTGCCCGACGCGGGATCCCCGACGGCGGTGACCGCGATGCAGACCAGCGCGGTGGCCAGCGTGCCCAGGCCGATCAGCAGGCGGGGGAGGGGCATCGGCCGGGCCGGCGCGGCATTCTCGGCCAGCGCCTCGGCGGGCCGGATCCGGCTGGCCCGCCAGGCCGAGGTCAGCACGGCCAGCAGGGCGACGAGCACACCACTGAGAAAGGCCCAGTGTGCCGGCGCGCCGGACTCGCTGACCTCGTGGATCCAGTCCGGCGCCAGGTGCCGGGCCACCAGCCAGTCCAGCACGGCCGGTGCGGCGTACGGCCCGGCCGTCGCGCCGGCCGCGGCCGCGACGGCGGCGACGATCAGCGCCTCGGCGTACAGCATCCGGCGGATCTGGCCCGGGGTGGCGCCGGCCGCCCGCAGCAGCGCCATCTCCCGGCGCCGCTGCCCGACCGCGAAGGCGAAGGTCGTGGCCACCACGGCGATCGCGATGAAGACGGCGAACCCGAGCGCGATGCCGACGATGGTGTTCGCGTTGTTGCGGGCGTCGTCGTCGCTGTCCCGGTCCGGGTCGAGCCGGCCCCGGTCGTCCCCGGTCAGCACCCGGCCCCGGTCGCCGGCCACCGCGCGGACCCGGTCCGCCGGCTGCTGGACGAGGAGGGCGTCGACGCGCGGGGACAGCTGCGCGGCGCGGGCGTCGGTGAAGAAGAGGGACACCTCGCGGGCGGGACTACAGAGCCCGGTGACGGTGTATTCGCGGACACCGGCCGCCGTCACCACCCGCACCCGGTCCCCGGGCCGGGCGCCGGCGCTCACCACGACCTCGTCGTCGGCGGCCGGCGCCCGCCCGGCGATCAGCCGCTGCCCGGCCGCCGGCAGCGCCGAGAAGGGCCGGCCCACGCTCGGGCCGTCCCCGTCGGCGAGCGTCGCCGGGAAGACCCGGTCGGCGACCGCGCCCGGCAGGCCGGCGACCAGCTCGGCCGGGACTCCGGAGCGCTGGGCGAGCGGCGCGGTCGCGGCGCCCCGCCAGGTCGGCACGCTCAGTTCGTCGGTGCCGACCACGACGACCGGGACGTCGCGATAGCGCTGCGGCCCCCGGTCGGGTCCGCCGGCCGTGGTGGCCAGCACCTGGCCGAGCGCCGCGACCAGCGCCGAGCCCAGTGCCAGGGCGACCAGCGTGCCGGCGAACGACCGCCACCGCAGCCGCAGCGTGGCCAGCGCGAGGATCAGCATGCCGACGCCTCCAGCCGGGCCATGTGGATCATGATGGCCTCGGCCGTCGGCGCGACGATCTCGCCGTCGATCCGGCCGTCGGCGAGGAACAGCACCCGGTCGGCGAACGCCGCGGCGTGCGCGTCGTGGGTGACCATCACGACGGTCTGGCGGCGCTGGTCGACCAGCTCGCGCAGCAGTCGCAGCACCTGCTCGCCCGAGCCGCGGTCCAGCGCGCCGGTCGGCTCGTCGGCGAAGACCACGGCCGGCGCGGTCAGCAGCGCCCGGGCGATGGCGACGCGCTGCTGCTGGCCGCCGGAGAGCTCGCCCGGCCGGTGCCCGGCGCGGTCCGCGAGCCCGACCGCGGCCAGGCTGGCGAGCACGTCGGAGCGGCGGGGGCGGCGACCGGCGAGCCGCAGCGGCAGGGCGACGTTCTGCGCGGCGGTGAGCGCGGGCATCAGGTTGAAGGACTGGAAGACGAAGCCGATGCCGTCCCGGCGCAGCAGCGTGCGCCGCCGCTCGCTGAGTGCGGTCAGGTCCTGCCCGTTGAGGCTGACCCGCCCCGAGGTGGGCCGGTCCAGCCCGGCGGCGCATTGCAGCAAAGTGGACTTGCCGGAGCCGGAGGGGCCCATGACGGCGGTGAACGAGCCGGTGTCGAAGCTGACCGAGACGCCGGCCAGCGCGGTGACCCCGTTGGCGTAACGCCGGGTCACCTCGTTGACGTCTACGACGGGTACCGAAGGCATGCTTCCGACGCTAGGAAGCGCGATTCCCCAGGGGTACCGGACACATGACTGGTGTAGCTTCCGATCCCATGATCCTGGGCCGGGACGCCGACCGTGCCGCGCTGCGCGACGTGGTGCGGCAGGCCCGCGTCGGGCACAGCGCCGCGCTGGTGGTCCGCGGTGAGCCCGGCATCGGCAAGTCCGCGCTGCTCGGCGACATCACCGCCGGGCCCGGGCTGACCGTGCTGCGCTGCGCCGGCGTGGAGTCCGAGGCGGAGATCCCGTTCGCCTCGCTGCACCTGCTGCTGCACCCGGTGCTCGGCCGGGCCGAGGCGCTGCCCGGGTTGCAGCGCGCCGCCCTGCTCGGCGCGCTGGGGATGGCGCCCGCCCAGGGCCGGGACCCGCTGCTGGTCGGCGCCGCCGTGCTGACCCTGCTCGGCGAGCTGGCCGAGACGGAGCCGGTGCTCTGCCTGGTCGACGACGCGCACTGGCTCGACGAGGCGTCCGCCCGCACGCTGCGCTTCGTGGCCCGCCGCCTGCACGCCGACGCCGTCGCGATGATTTTCGCGGCCCGTCCCGAGTTCGACCCGGCCGGCCTGCCCGAGCACCGGCTGGACGGGATCGTGGCGGCCGACTGCGACACGCTGCTGGACCGCTGGGCCCCGGGCCTGGACCGTCCGGCCCGGGACCGGATCATCCGGGACAGCGCCGGAAATCCGCTCGCGCTGCGCGAGCTCTCGCAGGTGGCGCCGGACCACGCTCATCTGCCGGGTCCGCTGCCGCTTCCGCGCCGCATCGAGAACGCCTTCGGTACGCGTATCGCCCGGCTCACCCCGTCCGCCCGCACCGTCCTGGCCCTCGCCGCCGCCGACGAGACCGCCGCCCTCGGGGTCCTGCTGCGCGCCGCCGCGGCCCACGGCATCTCCCGCGACGAGCTGCGCGGCGCCCTGCATGAGGCCGAGACCGCCGAGCTGCTCCGGGTCTCCGGCGGCCGGGTCGGGTTCACCCACCCGCTGCTGCGCGCCGCCGCCTATCAGCAGGCTGGCTTCGACGAGCGGCTCGCCGTGCACCGGTCCCTCGCGGACGCCCTCGCGGCGGAGCCCGACCAGCAGGCCTGGCACCTCGCCGCCGCCGCGACCGGTCCCGACGACGCGGCCGCGGACGCCCTCCAGCGGGCCGCCGAACGCGCGCGGGGCCGCAGCGGCCACGCCGCGGCGGCCGCCGCTCTGGAACGCGCCGCCGACCTGACGCGCGACCCCGGCACCCGGGCCCGCCGGCTCATCGAGGCCGCGACCGCCGCCAGCGACGCCGGCCGGCACCAGCGGGTGCGCCCCCTGCTGGACCGGGTCGGCGACGTGCCGGTCGATCCGGTCCTGACCGCCCGTTACCACGAGTTGCGGGCCCGGGTCGCCTTCGACTCCGGTGACGCCGCGCGGGCACACGACCTGCTGGTCGCCGCCTCGGCGGCGCTGGCCGAGCACGATCCGGTCGCCGCCCGGACGGTGCTGATCGACGCCGCCCGCAACGCCTGGCAGCTCAGCGACCCGTCCCGGGTCGCGGACGCCGCCGCCCGGCTGGCCGCCCTGGGCCCCGCCCCGGACGCGCTGGCCGCAGCCGTGGCGGCCGTCGCCGGCGCCGCCGACCTGCTCACCACCGGCCCGGCGGGCGCCCTGCGAGCCATGCGCCCGCTGGTCGCCGCCGGACTGCGGCCGGGCGGCTCCTACGCGTTACGGCTCAACGCCGCGTTCGTGGCCGGCATCGTCGGCGACTTCACCGCCGGCAGCAGCATCGCCCGCCAGGTCGTCGACGAGTGCCGGGCCACCGGCGCCGTCGGCTGGCTGCCGCTCGCGCACGTCACGCTCGCCACCGCGGAGCTGTACCTCGGACAGTTCCGCACCGCCGGTGCCTCGGCCGTCGAGGGACTGCGACTGGCCGCCGACACCGGCCAGCCGAACCGCACCGGATACCTGGAGGGGGTGCTGGCCTGGATCGCCGCGGTGCGGGGCGACGAGGAGGAGTGCCTGCGTCTCGCCGCCCAGTGCCACGACGGCTTCACCACTCACCGCATCGCCAACGGCCTCGCCTGGGCGGTCTGGGGCCGGGCCCTGCTCGACCTGGCCCTGGGCCGCGCCGCCGACGCGCTGGACCGGCTCGACGCCGCCCTGGACGGGCCGGTGCGGCACCAGATCCACGCCGTCCACTTCGCCGCCGACCAGGTCGAATGCGCGGTCCGCCTGGGCGAGCCGGAGCGCGCCCGCGCGGCCGCCGACCGGTTCGCCATCTGGGCCGAGGAGTCCGGCCAGCCCTGGGCCCGGGCCGTCACGCACCGCTGCGAGGGCATGCTCGCCGCCGACCCGGACGTCGCGGAACACCACTTCACCACGGCGTTGCGCGCCCACGCCGACGGCGCCCGGCCGTGGGAGATCGCGCGTACCCAGTTGGCGTTCGGCGAACGGCTGCGCCGCGACCGCCGCAAGAACCAGGCCCGCCGCCACCTGCGAGCCGCCCGGGAGACCTTCGAACGCCTCCCGGCCCGCGCCTGGGCCGACCGCGCCGCCGCGGAGCTGCGCGCCGCCGGCGAACAGTCCGACACGGCCCCCGCCGTCGACCTGCTCGCCACCCTGTCCCCGCAGGAGCTGCAGATCGTCACACTCGCCCACGCCGGCCTGACCAACCGCGAGATAGCCGCCCGCCTGTTCCTCAGCCCGAAAACAGTCAGCTACCACCTCTACCGGGCCTTCCCCAAACTGGGCGTGGCCAGCCGGGGACAACTGGCCCGCATCGACCTACCCACCTGAGCGCCCGGGTCAGGTGGCCAGCTGGTCGCGGCGGCGGGTGAGGTATGCCTGCTCGGCCGTGTTGCCGCTCAGCTCGATCGCGCGGTCGTAGGCCGCCCGCGAGTCGCCGCTGCGGCCCAGCCGGCGCAGCAGGTCGGCGCGGACCGCGTGGTACGCGTGATAGTCCGCCAGCGGCAGGTCCGCGACCTGGGCCAGCGCCACCTCCGGCCCGTCCAGCTCGGCCACCGCGATCGCCCGGTTCAGGCGCACGATCGGTGACGCGTCCACCCGGAGCAACTGATCGTAAAGCGCCAGGATCTGCGACCAGTCGGTGTCCCGGACGTCCGGGGCGTCGGTGTGCACCGCGTTGATCGCGGCCAGGATCTGGTAGCGCCCCGGCGCCTGTCCGGCGGCCAGCCGGGCGCGGACCAGGGCGTGCCCCTCGGCGATCAGCGCCCGGTCCCAGGCGCCCCGGTCCTGCTCGGCCAGGGTGACCAGCTCGCCGCTCGCCGACACCCGGGCGGCCCGGCGGGCCTCGGTGAGCAGCATCAGCGCCAGCAGCCCGGCGACCTCGCCGTCGGCCGGGAGCAGCGCGTGCACCAGCCGGGTCAGCCGGATCGCCTCGCCGGTGAGGTCGGCGCGGACCGCCTCGGCGCCCGGACCGGAGGCCAGATAACCCTCGTTGAAGATCAGGTACAGCACGGCGAGCACGCCGGTGACCCGGGCCGGGAGATCGTCGCGCAGCGGCACGCCGTACGGGATCCGGGCCGCCTTGATCTTCGCCTTGGCGCGGGTGATGCGCTGGCCCATGGCGGTCTCCTGGACCAGGAACGCATGGGCGATCTCGGCCACGGTGAGCCCGCCGACCAGTCGCAGCGTCAGGGCGACCCGGGCCTCCATGGCGAGCGCCGGGTGGCAGCAGGTGAAGACGAGACGGAGCCGGTCGTCGTCGATCGCGCCGAGCGGCTCCGGGGTAGCGGACAGCACCAGCGCCTCCCGGTGTTTCTCGTCGCGCCGTGCCTCGCGGCGAAGACGGTCGATGGCCTTGCGGTTCGCCGTGGTGGTCAGCCAGGCGCCGGGCGCCGGCGGGACACCGTCGACCGGCCAGCGCTCGACGGCCGTCGCGAACGCCTCGGCCGCCATCTCCTCGGCCAGGTCCAGATCACCGAACCGCCGGGCCACGGTCGCGACCACCCGGGCCCACTCCTCGTGGTGAACCCGGGTGAGCGCGTCGCCGACGCCGCTCACGCGTCCAGGAACGGGCGCACCTCGACCCGCCGGTTGCACGCCTTCGACCCGGCCGCGGCGAGCCGCAACGCCACGTCGAGATGCGGCGCCTCGACGATCCAGAAGCCGATCACGAACTCCTTCGACTCCACATAGGGCCCGTCGGTGTACACCGGCGCCGCCGCCCGGGCGTCGATCACGGTCGCCGCGTCCGGCCCGGCCAGCCCACCCGCGAACACCCACTGCCCATCAGCCTGAAGCCGCTCGTTGAACACGTCGATCGCCGCCATCTCGTCATCGGTGGCCCGCGCGTCCGAGTCGTGCAGCACAGAGATCAGATACTGCGTCATCCCGCTCATCTCCCGTCCCCGGCGACCACCCACGGACCGCCTCACACCCCTGCGACGAACCCCGTCCTCCCGATCCGACACGCTCCGCCAAGATTTTCCAGGATCTTTTCCGGTACGACTCGTGGTCCCGGCCGGCCGGCTCGCCAGGCCCGGCCCCCACCGGACCGCCCCGCGTCTCATGCGGGTCCGCCGCCCCTCACGGTCACGCTCAACCGCCGATCCCCGCCCCACCGACGCGGCGTCCCCCGCCGGTCCCTCACCAAGCGCACCCACCGGCGCGGCGTCGGCCGACGGTCCCGTCCCGTTCCGCATCCGTCGGTGCGGCGTCGGCCGACGGTCCTTCACCACGCGCGCCCACCGGTGTGGCGTCGGCTGACGGTCCCGTCCCGTTCCGCATCCGTCGGTGCGGCGTCGGCCGACGGTCCTTCACCACGCGCGCCCACCGGTGTGGCGTCGGCTGACGGTCCCGTCCCGTTCCGCATCCGTCGGTGCGGCGTCGGCCGACGGTCCTTCACCACGCGCGCCCACCGGTGTGGCGTCGGCTGACGGTCCCGTCCCGTTCCGCATCCGTCGGTGCGGCGTCGGCCGACGGTCCTTCACCACGCGCGCCCACCGGTGTGGCGTCGGCTGACGGTCCCGTCCCGTTCCGCATCCGTCGGTGCGGCGTCGGCCGACGGTCCTTCACCCGCGCGCCCACCGGTGTGGCGTCGGCTGACGGTCCCACCCCGCTCCGCATCCGTCGGTGCGGCGTCCGCTGACGGTCCCGTCCCGCCCTGCACCCGCCGGTGCGGCGTCCGCCGACCGACGGTCCTTCACCCGCACGCCCACCGGTGCGGTGTCCGCTGACGGTCCCGTCCCGCTCCGCATCCGCCGGTGTGGCGTCAGCTGACGGTCCCACCCGCCCTGCACCCGTCGGTGCGGCGTCCGCCGACGGTCCCACATCCTCCGCGCTGCCGCGCTGCCGGCGCCGAGCGCCCGTGCCCACAGCGAACCCGCACGACACGCGCCGTGGCCCGGAGTGGCCGCGGCCTCGCGAGCCGACTGGCACGGGACGCCAAGTCGTACCGGAAAATGGGGTGACCGAAAGCCGCAGCGACCCGGAAGCGGCGGATGATCGGCGCTGCCGCATCGAGCCGTGACCGGGCCGCGGATCGCTGAGCTGCGTGAACTTCTCAGACCTCCAAGGTGTCGACCGCCTGGCCGGTGACAGCCGCGATCAGGGCGAAATCCTTGTCGATCGCGGGAACGGTCAGGCCGGTCTTCCCCGCCGTGGCCGCGATCAACGGATCCGGGGCTGAGCGCGCACGATGCTGCCCGCGATCCGCCAGGAGCATGTGCACCTGAAAAGCTCTGTCCTCGATCGCCGGAGTCAGACGGTCGATCGGCATCGGAGGAAGCGGCGGGAGCGCGAACCGCTGCTGTCCGGCCGCACCGCTGCTCAAGCTTGCGGCACAGACATGGGTTGCCGGCGGCGTCGATGCGATCGACGGCGTCCTCACTCAGATCGCGGATGAGGATGTTGGGCATCGGCTACCTCCGGCGGGGGTGGTCTCACGATGTCGCCGTGGCGGGACCGAGCGTGCGCCCGGCGAAGTGGCAGCGATCCGCATCGCGTGAACGGCGACGCTTCAGGTGAGCGTCGCCGTCGCGGTCCGGTGGCTGCGGGTTCGGGATGTCTCGTGGCTGGTGAGGGGTACCTCTGGCCGCCGGTCTGGGTTGCTGGTGCTGTCTTGTGGCTGGTGAGGTGCTTCTGGCCGCCGGTCTGGGTTGCTGGTGCTGTCTTGTGGCTGGTGAGGTGCTTCTGGCCGCCGGTCTGGGTTGCTGGTGCTGTCTTGTGGCTGGTGAGGTGCTTCTGGCCGCCGGTCTGGGTTGCTGGTGCTGTCTCCTGGTCGGTGAGGAGCCTCTGCCCGCCGGTCTGGTTGCTGCGGCTGTTCGCGCCTGGTGAGGAGAGCTCTGCTGGCCGGTCTGGTTGTTGCGGCTGGTTCGTGGGGTGGCTCGGCGGTTTGGAGACACCCCGGGACCAGCCGCGCGTTTCAGCGGCGGACGTGGAGGGCGGTGGCGGTGAGGAAGCACATCGCGGTGATGGCGCCGGCGGCCAGGGTGAGGGAGCCGGCCGGGCCGCCGGTCATGGCCCAGGCGTCGCCGAGCAGCAGGGCGGTGCCGGAGAGGGTGGCGGCCAGGGCGGTGCCGCGGGCGCCGGCGGCCTTGAAGTGGCGGGCCAGCACGTAACAGGCGGCGATCAGGGCGGTGAAGGTGATCGAACCGGCGACCATGTGGCCGATGCTGTGCCAGCTCATCGTGGCGGGCATGCCGGCCGGGGTGCCGATCGGGTAGCCGTCGGCCGGGTCCATCACCAGCACGCCGGCGGCGAACATGCCGAGGCCGGTGATCCGGACCAGGCGCGGCGCCCACCGGCTGGGGATCGCGCGGCGGAGGCCGGTGGCGCCGGTCACCAGCAGGATGCCGGCCAGGACGAAGTTGGTGATCTGCAGCCAGCCGAGGGCGCCGGTGCTCAGCAGGCTCAGCGGGTGCCGGGTGAGGTCGAAACCGTCGCGGGTGGCGGCCTGGGTGAGCGAGACCGCGGCCCACAGCGGACCGGCGACCGCGAGCGCCCCGAGCAGCGCCCGGGTGGTGCGGTCGGCGGTGCGGCGAGCGGCGGCGGGGGTGCGGGTGGCGGCGGCGGTGGTGGTCATCTCGGGCTCCTTCTCGATCGGTTGTCTGCCCCTTCGTCGCTCGGGCCGATGTGACAGGTAATCGACCGTGAGGCGCAGTGTCACGGGCGGGGCAGGCGTGATTACCTGTCACATGGGCCCGGACGACGTCAGGGTGCAAGCAACCGCGAGAACGGAGAGAAACGATGCGCTACCTGATGCTCTCGAAGACCCAGAACAACCAGCCTGACGAGAAGCTGTTCGCCGAGATGGCGGCGTTCATCGAGGAGATGACGGCGTCCGGTGTGCTGCTGGCGACCGGTGGCCTGGACCCGGCCGGGTTCAAGATCGCTTCGAGTGGGGACGACGTGACGGTGACGGACGGGCCGTTCACCGAGGCGAAGGAGGCGATCGGCGGGTTCGCGCTGGTCGAGGTGCGGTCGCGGGAGGAGGCGGAGGAGCTGGGCCGCCGGTTCCGCAAGATCGTCGGGGACGGGGAGAGCCTGATCCACCAGGTCTACAGCTGACGAGGCCGGCATGAGCGAGGTCCGGGCCGCGGTCGGCGTCGTCTGGAAGCGGGAGTCGGCGCGGATCGTCGCGGCGCTCCTGCGGATGGTTCGCGACGTCGGCCTGGCCGAGGAGCTCGCGCAGGACGCGCTGGTCGCGGCCATGGAGCAGTGGCCGGTCGACGGCATCCCGGACAACCCGGGTGCCTGGCTGACCACGATCGCCCGGCGCAAGGCCGTCGATCACCTGCGGAGATCGAGCAGATTCGACGGTACGGACGTCGAGCCCCCGGACGTCCCCGAGCAGTCGTCCGGCGACGACGTGCTGCGTCTGATGTTCATCTCGTGCCATCCGGTGCTGGACCGGGACGCGCGGGCGGCCCTGACCCTGCGGGTCGTCGCCGGGCTCAGCCCCGCGGAGATCGCCCGCGCCTTCCTGGTCGGCGAGCCGGTGATCGCCCAGCGGATCGCCACCGCGAAACGCACTCTCGCCGAGTCCGGCGTCGCCTACGGCCTGCCGGGCGGCGCCGAGCTCAGCGGCCGGCTGGCCTCCGTGCTCGAGGTGGTCTACCTGGTCTTCAACGAGGGCTACTCGGCCACCTCGGGCGACGACCTGATGCGCCCCGGGCTGTGCCTGGAGGCGTTGCGGCTCGGCCGGTTGCTGGCCGAGCTGGCCCCGGACGATCCGGAGGTGCACGGCCTGGTCGCGCTCATGGAGATCCAGCAGTCCCGGTCGGCGGCCCGTACCGGACCCGGCGGCGAACCGGTCCAGCTGCACGAGCAGAACCGGGGGAGATGGGACCGGCTGCTGATCAACCGCGGGTTCGCGGCGATGCTGCGCGCCCGGGCGGCCGGTGCGGGAGCGGCGCCGGGGCCGTATGTGCTGCAGGCCGCGATCGCGGTCTGTCACGCCCAGGCGCGGACCTCGCAGGAGACGGACTGGGTGCGGATCGCGGCGCTCTACGCGGCGCTGGAACGGCTGGTGCCGACGCCGGTGGTGCGGCTGAACCGGGCCGTGGCGGTCGGCTTCGCGGCCGGGCCGGAGGCCGGATTGGCGCTGGTGGACGCGCTGCGGGCGGATCCGGTGCTGCGGGATTATCACCTGCTGCCGGGAGTGCGCGGGGATCTGCTGCTGCGGTTGGGGCGGGTGGCGGAGGCGCGGCTGGAGTTGGAGCGGGCGGCGTCACTGACCCGGAACGCGGCGGAGCGAGACTTCCTGCGGGCCCGGGTGGACGCGACCGTGGTGCCCGGCGAGGTGACCCCGGCTACCGCCGCTCCCAGCGCGTCGACCGCCCCGGCCGGCGCGGCGACCGGCTCGGCCGGCGCGGGGCCGCTGCTCGGGGCGGCGGCTGACGAGTTTCTTGCGGGGCTGGGCGGGGCGACGGCTCTCGCGTACCGGAAAACGCTTGGCCGCATGCGGCGGGCCTTGGGGGAGCGGACTCCCTTGAGTGCTCTCGATGCCGCCGGCGTAGCCGCGGCGGTGGCCGCCACCTGGCCGGATGCCGCGCCGCGGGGATGGAATCGGCATCTCGCCGCGCTGCGGTCCTTCACCGCGTGGGCGGGCGTCCCCCGCCTCGCCGATGACCTGAAAAATCGGAGCGTGCCGGAAAGATCGGGCAGCGAGCCGGGTGAGCCGCCCGACCTGGACGGGGTGGGACTGCGGGAGCGGACGCTGTGGCTGATGGTGCAGGAGTCCGGCGCACCGATCGGCGCGGTCCTGGCGTTGAACGTCGAGGACCTGGACGGACCCGGCGGTCCCGGGGTGACCTGGGGAGAGCGGACCGCGGCCCTGATCCCGGAGCTGATCGCGGGCCGGACCCGGGGGCCGCTCTTCCTGTCGGATCGGCGCCCCGCGCCGGCTCGCCGCCCGCCACCGGCCGATCTCTGCCCGGAGACCGGCCGGCGCCGCCTCTCCTACGAACGCGCGGAGTACCTCTTCAAACGGGCGACCGGCCGGACGCTGCGAAGTCTCCGTGGGCTGAGGGAAGCGGCCGGAATCCCTCAGCGGTAGGCGGCGTGACCGGTCAGCGCCTGCCCGATGACCAGCGTGTGGATCTCCGACGTGCCCTCGTAGGTGAGCACCGACTCCAGGTTGTTGGCATGCCGCAGCGGCGAGTACTCCAGCGTGATCCCGCTGCCGCCCAGGATCGTCCGGCACTCGCGCGCGATCCCCAGCGCTTTGCGCACGTTGTTCAGCTTGCCCACGCTCACCTGGTGCGGCTTGATCGACCCGGCGTCCTTGAGCCGGCCCAGGTGCAGCGCCAGCAGCGCGGACATGTTGAGGTCCACCGCCATGTTCGCCAGTTTCTCCTGGGTGAGCTGGAACGCCGCGATCGGCCGGTCGAACTGCACCCGGGTGTTCGCGTAGTCGATCGCGGTCCGCAGGCTGTCCCGCGCCGCGCCGGCCGCCCCGAAGATGATGCCGAAGCGGGCCTCGTTCAGACAGCTCAGCGGCGCGCCCAGACTGCGCGCCCCGGGCAGCCGCGCCGAGTCGGGCAGCCGCACCTCGTCGAGGATGAGCTCGCCGGTGATCGACGCCCGCAGCGACAGCTTCTGCTTGATGGTGCGGCTGGTGAACCCGGGGGTGCCGCGCGGCACCAGGAAGCCGCGGATCCCGTCCTCGGTCTGCGCCCACACCGTCGCGATGTCCGCGATGCTGCCGTTGGTGATCCACATCTTGGTGCCGGTGAGCACCCAGTCGTCGCCGTCGCGGACCGCGCGGGTGCGCATGTTGGCCGGGTCGCTGCCGAAGTCCGGCTCGGTGAGGCCGAAACAGCCGATCGCCTCGCCCGCGGCCATCCGCGGCAGCCACTCCTGCTTCTGCTCCTCCGACCCGTACTTCCAGATGGAGAACATCGCCAGCGAGCCCTGCACCGAGACGAAGCTGCGCAGCCCCGAGTCGCCGGCCTCCAGCTCGAGGCAAGCCAGCCCGTATGCCACCGCGCTCGTCCCGGCGCACCCGTAACCGTCCAGGTGCATACCGAGCACGCCGAGTTTGCCCAGCTCCGGGGCCAGTTCGCGGGGGAAGGTGCCGGCCTCGAACCACTCCGCGACATACGGCCGGACGCGGTCGGCGACGAACCGGGACACCGTCTCCTGGATCTGCCGTTCCTCGTCGCTCAGCAGCCCGGCGATGTCCAGCAGCTCGAGGGGGTCGGTGAGGGTCATGCGTCCTCCGTCGTCAGCGGCCTGCCGGGTACCCGATTCAGCGATAGTACGGGCGGGCGGGCGTGGTTACGGTGGGGCCCAACCAATTCGTCACGGGGTCTCCAGCAGCGAGGGGTCACGATGGCCGAGGCCAGCCTGCTCGACCACTTGAGCCCAGGTGATCATGCCTGCCTCATCTTCGACGACGAGCCGCTCCGGGCCCGCAGTCTGGCGGCGTACATCCGGGCCGGTCTGCGCCAGCACCACCGGATCCTGTACCACGGGCAGAGCGCCGAACGCCTGCCGCAGGTGCTGGCCGGGCAGGGGGTGAACGTCACGGCCGCCCTGCACAGCGGGCAGTTGACGCTGGACGGGCCGGGGTCGGCGTACCTGACCGCGGGCGTGTTCGACGCCGAGGCGAGCCTGAGCGCCTGGATGGGTGAGGCGGACAAGGCCCGCGCGGCCGGATACCGCGGCATGCGCGGCATCGGCGACATGTCCTGGGCCCGGCACCTGGACGACGTCGACCAGCTCTCGTGGTACGAGGCTCAGGTCAACCGGGTCTTCGCCGACGGCTATGCGATGGGCATCTGCCTCTATGACCGGCGCCTGTTCACCGAGCCGGAGTTGCGCCGGCTCACCCGCACCCACCCGGCCACGATCACCCGGCACACGGATCCGGAGCGGGTGCCGCTGCTGCGTGGCGTCCGCAGCCGCAAACCGCTCGGCCTGCGCCTGGAGGGGGAGGCCGACCTCTCCAACCGGCACGCGCTGCGGGCGATGATGGAGCACCTGACCGAGGATCATCCGCTGAGCCGGGTGCCGCTCACGCTGGACCTGAGCCGGTTGCGGTTCGCCGACTCGGCGGCGGCCCGGATCCTGCTGGCCCCGGCGGCGGCAGGGACGCACCGGTTGCAGATCGTCGGCTGCTCCCCGCAACTGCACCGGCTGCTCCGCTTCCACTGGACGGGGTCGTCCGAGGCGCTGCGAATCGACTAAATCCTCCGCTTTCCCTCCCGCCTGCCGATGGGGCTAGGTGGCGAGGCTCCCGCGTGGGCGCCGGAGGAACAGTTGAGGAGTGGGATGCGCGGCCAACCGTCCGACCGTCGCATGGACGAGGGCTTCACGCTGCTCGAGGTGCTGGTGTCGCTCGCCGTGATCAGCGTCGCCATGGCCGGGCTGGGCATGTTCTTCGTCAACGGTGCGCTCACCGCCGCTCAGCAGCGTGATCAACGCTACGCGGTGCGGCTGGCGAGCAACGCGCTGGAGCAGGTCCGTGCCCTCGAGGGGTCGGCCCTGCTCGACGGCCGTGGCCAGGCGAGCGTCGACCAGCAGTGGGCGGCGCTGCAGTCCGGGCCGTTCCAGGACAAGCTCAAGCCGTACCTGACGAGCATGGCGCAGATCGGCATCTCCGGGAGCACCGAGGGGCAGAACGCGGCGCTCCCGACCGTGCCGACGACGCTGACCCTCGGTGGGATCAGCTTCCAGCAGAGCATCGTCGTCGGCACCTGCGAGGTCTACGTGACCCGCGACGACGACTGCGTCAAGCCGCTCGCCGCGACCGACCCGAAGCGACCGACCGACTCCACCTCGATCCTCCAGTACTTCCGGGTGGTGGTGCTGGAGACCTGGCAGCACAAGAGCTGCACGGCGACCGGCGGCCAGTGCGCCTACCTCGCCTCGACCCTCATCTCCAGCAAGAAGGACGACGCGAAGTACAGCTCGACGCGGGCCATCCCGAAGATCCGGCCGCCGGACATGCGGCTCTTCTTCCGCGGGGTCGGCGACGTCTCCGTCTTCATGAAGGCCACCGGCGGCAACCTGCCCAACACCTGGAGCGCCGTCAAACTGCCCGACGGTCTCGCCATCAAACCGTCGACCGGTGAGGTATGGGGTACGCCGACCAAGGCCGGCGTCTGGACGTACGCCACCACCGGCACCTACATCAAGGTGGTGGAGAGCGCGCCGCCGGTGGGCACGCTGTCCCCCCGCTCGGACACCGACCAGACGCTCGGCACCAAGTGGCAGGTGATCGACCAGCCGAGTCTCGCGGTGCCCGCGCCGGTGAGCTACGTCGGTGACCCGGTCGCCCTGCCGGCGATCGTCGTCGACAAGACCAACAGTGCGGTGTCCTACACGTACTCGCTGGACACTCCCCTGCCGGCCGGACTGGCGTTCGACGACACCACCGGGGCGATCACCGGCACGGCCAGCACGAGCTATTCCGCCATCATCACCGTCACCGCGAGCACCACCACCATCGACCAGCCCTTCACCCTCAAGTTCACGCACACCGTGCTCCAGCCGCTGACCCTGCAGCCGGTCGCCGATCAGCAGGTCGACCTGCTGTCGACGGTCAACCTGGCCACCACCGCCGCGGGCGGCGACGGCAACTACACGTTCACCGCGACCGGTCTGCCGACCGAGCTGAGCATCAACGCGACCAGCGGCGTGATCTCCGGGGGACCGGTGCTCATCGGTGGCCGGTTCCTGCCGACGGTCACGGTGAAGGACGGGACCGGTGCGTCGGTGACCGTCAACTTCGTGATGCAGGTGGGTTCGCCCACGAGCACGCTGCAATTCACCGCGCCGGCCGCCGTGGTGACGTCCACGGCCAGGCAGTCGGTGAACCTGTCTGTCGACACCAACGCCGACGACATCGGCGTCAAGATCAAGAACGTGGATGTCACCGGGCTGCCGCTCGGCGTCACCCTCAGCGGGAAGGGCGACAAGATCACCGGTAAGCCGACTCTGCCGGGCGTCTACACCGTCACGCTGACGGCGACGACCAGCGGCAAAGACACGCAGACCGCCAAGTACACCTTCGTCTGGACCGTCCTGTGAGCCGCCTCGCCGGCCGGCTCCGGGACGACCAGGGCTACTCGCTGATGGAGATGCTGGTCACGACGGGGATTCTGTCGGTCGTGACGCTGATGGCGGTGACCGCGATCATCCAGATCTACTCCGGCACCAAGCAGATCGAGCAGAACTCGGTCAGCGGTGACCAGCTGGACATCAGCTTCAACCGGCTGGACCGGGAGTTGCGCTACGCGACGTACGTGTCCGCGCCCGGCAGCCCGACGGGGGTGCCGTCCCGGTACTACCTGGAGTTCGCGATCCCGCCCAGGGTGAAGACGGCGACGGACCTCACCGATCCGCCGGTCCGGTGCCGGCAGCTGCTGTTCGACACCGCCAAGAAGATCCTCACCATCCGGAACTGGGACCTGGGTGGCACGCCGGGGACGCCGGCCACCCTCGCCACCGACGTGTCGCTGGACAACGGCGCCAAGCCGTTCGAGGTCTACAAACCGGGTGACTCGCCGTGGAAGACCGCGAGCGCCGGGACCACCGGGGTGGGCACCCAGTTCACCCTCAACTACCTGATGACCCGGGTGCACTTCAACGTCGTCGTCGGCAGCGTCACGCAGCGGTTCGACAACGGCTTCACCACGCAGAACATCGGCGAGGAGACCGACCTCGACGGCTACGGCGACAACCCCGACCTGATCGATCCGACACTCCAGCAGTGCAGCAACGTAGGGAGGCCGTAGTCATGAGGTGGCACCGCCGCTCCGGCGACGACAGTGGCTCGCTGCCCATCGCGATGATGGTGGTGAGCACCGGACTGGTCCTCTCGATCGCGGTCATGCCGATGATCCTCCGGCAGTTCACCACCGCACGCGCGATGGCCGACCGCAGCACCGCGCTCGCCGGGGCCCGGATCGGGCTGGACGTGGTGATGGCCCGGATCGCCGCGGCCGCGTACGGCGCCACCGGTCTGCTCGAGGACCTGCCGCCGTGCACCGTCTCGGGTGACGTCGGCGTGGGCCAGGAGAAGATGGAGTACATCGTCCACGTCACCTACTACGACAAGTCCGGCAACGTGCTGACCTGCCCGCTCAAGACGGCGCCGAAGACCGCGAAGCTGACGTCGGAGGGCCTGGGTTCGCTCAACACCGCCCCGGCCGGCAGCGCCCCGCAGTACACCTCCCGCAGCCTGGAAGGGACGTACACCTTCGCGCTCGACAACGACACCCGCAAGGCCACCGGCGGCTCGATCCGGGTCGACACCTCGTCGGTCGGCAACCTCTGCATGGACGCGGTGTCGAAGACCCCGGTGGCGGGCGCGCCGGTCAAGGCGCGGCTCTGCGACGGCAGCAGCACCCAGCAGTTCCGATACACCGAAGAGCTGTACATCAAGCTGGTGAACTCGGAGACGGACACCTATCCGAACGGCATGTGCGTGTACGGCACCACGGCGCACGCCAACGGCAAGGCCATCGTGCTCCAGGCCTGTCCGGCCTCCGGCGGCACCATCGTTCCCGACTACCAGTGGAGCCTGGACAACAGCAGCGCGCTCAAGTCGACCAGCCCGACGGGTGGCGTCGAGAACTACTGCATCAACCTCACCACCGCCAGCAAGGTGGACACGCCGCTGATCCTGAACTCGTGCGGCAGCAACGCGTCGCTGAACGTCTGGCGGTTCGACGCCGGGGTGGGCGCCGGCATGGCCGGTGAGGACACCAACCAGCTGGTCAACTACTCCCAGTTCAGCCGCTGCCTGGACGTCACCGGCCGGTCGGTCACCGCGACGTACATGATCGCCTGGTTCTGCAAGCAGGACCCGAACGGCGTCGTCGACTGGAACCAGACCTGGTACCACCCGATGCCGAACGACTCCGCGAAGGAGTTCGAGAAGAAGGGCGTCATCTACATCAGCACCGGCGGCAAGCGGTACTGCCTCAAGTCGCCGCTGGTGGCGACGTCCAGCAGCTGGGTGACGGTGACGACGACCGGGTGCCCGCAGACCACCACGACGAGCCTCACCGGCATCCCCACCGAGCTCATCTGGAACGTCAAGCACAACACCGGCAGCTACACCACGAGCTACCGGATCGAGGACAGCAAGGGTCTGTGCCTGCAGCCGACCGACCTCGCCACCGGTGTGAAGAACGTCGACCTCCACGCGGACGGCACCAGCAAGGTCAAGGTGGCCGTGTGCAGCAGCAACGAGTTGCAGAAGTGGAACGCGCCGCCGGACATCAGCAACTCCAGTCCGCTGAGTGACGTCACCGAGGACTGAGGCCCGCTCCGGAGAACTGATCAGGAAAGGAGAAGCACCGCCTGGGGGCCGCCGTTAGCCTTGCCGCCATGGAGAAGACGCATGCAGCCGACAGCCACGACCTCATCCGCGTGCACGGCGCACGCGTCAACAATCTCAAGGATGTCAGCGTCGAGATCCCCAAGCGCCGGCTGACCGTCTTCACCGGCGTCTCCGGCTCGGGCAAGAGCTCGCTCGTCTTCGGCACCATCGCGGCCGAGTCGCAACGGATGATCAACGAGACGTACAGCGCGTTCGTGCAGGGCTTCATGCCGGCCCTGGCCCGCCCCGAGGTGGACGTCCTGGAGGGCCTGACCACGGCGATCCTGGTCGACCAGGAGCGGATGGGCGCCGACCCGCGGTCCACGGTCGGCACCGCCACCGACGCCAACGCGATGCTGCGGATCCTGTTCAGCCGGCTCGGCGATCCGCACATCGGCTCCCCGCAGGCGTACTCGTTCAACGTCGCCTCGATCTCCGGCGCCGGCGCCGTGAAGGTGGAGAAGGCCGGTGTCGTCACCAAGGAGCGGCGCAGCTTCAGCATCACCGGCGGGATGTGCCCCCGGTGCGAGGGCCGCGGCGCGGTGACCGATTTCGACCTCACCGCCCTGTACGACGACGAGAAGTCGCTCAACGAGGGCGCGCTCACCATCCCGGGTTACAGCATGGAGGGCTGGTTCGGCCGGATCTTCCGCGGCTGCGGTTACTTCGACCCGGACAAGCCGATCAAGGCGTACACCAAGAAGGAACTGAACGACCTGCTCTACAAGGAGCCCACGAAGATCAAGGTCGACGGGATCAACCTGACCTACAGTGGCATCATCCCGTCCATCCAGAAGTCCTTCCTGTCCAAGGACCGGGAGGCGATGCAGCCGCACATCCGGGCTTTCGTGGACCGCGCGATCACCTTCACCACCTGCCCCGAGTGCGACGGCACCCGGCTCAGCGAGGGCGCCCGCTCCTCGAAGATCAGGGGCGTCAGCATCGCCGACGCCTGCCGGATGCAGATCAGCGACCTGGCCGCCTGGGTGCGGGGACTGGACGAGCCGTCGGTCGCCCCGCTGCTGGCGAAACTGCAGCACACCCTGGACTCGTTCATCGAGATCGGCCTCGGCTACCTGTCCCTGGACCGTCCGGCCGGCACGCTGTCCGGCGGTGAGGCGCAGCGCACCAAGATGATCCGGCACCTCGGGTCGTCGCTGACCGACGTCACCTACGTCTTCGACGAGCCCACCATCGGCCTGCACCCGCACGACATCCAGCGGATGAACGAGCTGCTCCTGCAACTGCGGGACAAGGGCAACACGGTCCTGGTGGTGGAGCACAAGCCGGAGGCGATCGCGATCGCCGACCACGTCGTGGATCTCGGCCCGCGGGCCGGCGCGGCCGGTGGCGAGGTGGTCTTCCAGGGCACCCTGGAGGGTCTGCGGGCCAGCGGCACGCTGACCGGGCGGCACCTGGACGACCGGGCGTCGCTGAAACCCGAGTTCCGCAAGCCGTCCGGCTTCCTCGAGGTCCGCGGCGCCGACCGGCACAACCTGCGGAACGTGGACGTGGACGTCCCGCTCGGCGTGCTGGTCGTGGTCACCGGCGTCGCCGGCTCCGGCAAGAGCTCGCTCATCCACGGCTCGGTGGCCGGCCGGGACGGCGTGGTGGCCGTCGACCAGGGCGCGATCAAGGGGTCCCGGCGCAGCAACCCGGCCACCTACACCGGCCTGCTGGAGCCGATCCGCAAGCAGTTCGCCAAGGTCAACGGGGTGAAACCGGCCCTGTTCAGCGCGAACTCGGAGGGCGCCTGCCCGAACTGCAACGGCAACGGCGTCATCTACACCGACCTGGGGATGATGGCCGGGGTCGCGACCACCTGCGAGGTGTGCGAGGGGCGCCGCTTCGAGGCGTCGGTCCTCGACTACAAGGTCGGTGGCCGGGACATCAGCGAGGTGCTGGCCATGCCGGTCGCCGAGGCGGTCGAGTTCTTCGCGGCCGGCGACGCCCGGAACCCGGCCGCCCACAAGATCCTGGAGCGGCTCGCCGACGTCGGCCTGGGTTACCTCACGCTGGGCCAGCCGCTCACCACGCTCTCCGGCGGTGAGCGCCAGCGGGTCAAGCTCGCCGTGCACATGGGGGAGAAGGGCGGCGTCTTCATCCTCGACGAGCCCACCACCGGCCTGCACCTGGCCGACGTGGAACAGTTGCTGGGCCTGCTCGACCGCCTGGTCGACGCCGGCCGCTCGGTCATCGTCATCGAGCACCACCAGGCCGTGATGGCCCACGCCGACTGGATCATCGACCTGGGCCCGGGCGCCGGGCACGACGGCGGCCGCGTCGTCTTCCAGGGCACCCCCGCCGACCTGGTGGCCACCCCCACCACCCTCACCGGCAAACACCTGGCCGAATACATCAAGGCCTGACCCCTGCGCCGCGGGCCGGTCCCGCGCCGCGTCCGGTGGCGGCGGGATGTCGTTGCAGCGCTGCATTGACAGCGCCAACTCGTTTCGGCAATGTGACGAAGCAATGTCCGGACCGGCGGGAAAGCGTTGTCCGCACGGGCCCTCCGCGGGTGCCGTGCGGCTCACGTCTCATCCGCCGTCCGGACCTTGCCCGCGCGACTAGTTGATCTCTAACGTCAGCCGGTCCGGAAAAAGTTCAGGAAATGAACCTGCCGATGGTCGGGAAGGGTGCCGATGCGCGACGACGCGTTCCGCGCGTACTTCGAGCGGCATCATGCGTCGCTGTCACGGCTGGCCTACCTGATGACCGGGGAGTCGGCGGTCGCCGACGACCTGGCCGCGGACGCGCTCACCGAGGTGTGGCGGCACTGGGAGCGGGTGCAGGCGGCGGACGATCCGGCCGCTTACGGTCACGGCATCCTGATGAACCTGGCCCGGCAGTGGGTGCGCCGCCGGGGCCGGGAGCGCCTGCTCACTTTCGGTGTCACGGGCCGCGCGCCGAGCGGCAGTGACGTGCCCGCGGTCCTCGACGTCCGCGGCGCCCTGCGCAAACTCCCGCATCGCCGCCGGGCATGCGTAGTCTTGCGGTACGCGTTCGACCTGTCCGAGCGCGAGGTCGCCGCGACGCTGGGCATCTCCGTCGGCGCGGTGAAGAGCGCCACCTCTCGGGGTGCGAAACAGTTGGCCGGCCTGCTGGGCGGGGCGGTCACCCGGATCGACGGCTGGGAGGCGGCCCGATGAGGCCCTCGGACGATCACCACGGCGTCCCGACTCCACCCGCGGCCTCGCTCTCGGATGATCAGTTGCGGTCGTTGCTGCACGCCGAGGCGGCCGCGCACCGGCCGGACCGGGAGGCGATGCTGGCCCGGATCACCTCCACCGCGATCAACGACCCGGCGCCGGCCCGGCAGCGCGGCTCCCGGCTGCGACTCGCGGTCGTCGGGGCGCTGGTCGCGCTGTTCGGCGGCGGTGGCTTCGCGGCCCAGTGGGCCCTGGCCGGCCAGACCGACAACGATCAGGCCATCCCGAGCGTCTCGACGCCCGCGACCCCCTCCGCGACTCCCTCGACTTCCGGCATGTCCACGTCGCCCCCGGCGAACGGGCCGAGCACGAAGCCGGCCACCGCGGCCCCGATCAGGTCGACGACCCCGACCGGCGCACCCGCGACGCCGACGGCGACCGGGACGGGGCCCGGTGCGGCCACCGGGACCCCGGTTGATCCGGACCCGGCCCTGACCAAGGGGCAGCCCGGCTACACCCGGGTCGAGCAGGGCCCGCTCTGGTCGGACGGCTCGATCGACCCGGCCAGCGGCGACACCCAGGGCGCGGGCGTGATCACCCTGAAGTCCACCGAGAAGCTGACCGCCCTCACGGTCACCGTCCGCGTCGCCAAGACCCCGGGCCTGACCTCGCGGGGCGGCACCAAGTCGGTCCCCGGCGCCAGCGTGAGCACCGATGTCACCGAGCGATCGGAGGCGCTGCTCTACACGTTCACGCTCGCCTCGGCCGACGAGATCGCCCCGGGCACCTACACGTTCACCGCGAAGTACAGCTACCCCGCGGGCGGCCGAAACGCCGGCGGCGACACCTACGAGGCGGTCGCCACCACGGCCGGCGGCCAGTCCCTCGACGTCTACGGCAACTTCTACCCGGCCGGCTGAGTTCTCCGAAAGCCCGCTGCCACCGGCGAACTGCATGTCACAGACAGTTGGCCAGGGCGTGCGGGCCGTAGGCGACGTCTTCGGACATCGCCACACCGGCGAATTCCGATCCGACGTCGATGCCGATCCAGCAGGTGATCTTGGCGTCGTCGCGGTCGCTCGTGGTGGTGACGCTCATCTTGACGTCCCTGGCCGGAATGTTCCTCGGCGCCATCACCGTCACCTTCCACGGCGTCATCACCCTGGTGCGGACCATCGTTCCGTCCGGGCCGGGCGTGTACGTCACGTCAGCCTCGCCGCCACCGGTGACCTTGAAAGTCAGCGGCAACGGATCGTTGTTGATCGTGGAGGAGGCCGGCGGGGCCTTCACGGTCACGCTCTCCGGAATCCCGCCCGAGTGGGGCCACCAGATGACGAGGTGGTAGACGAGCGCGCCCACCAGGGCGGCCACCACCGCCACGATGACAACTTCGACCTGACGGCGCATCAACGCTCCTGACACAGAAAATGATCATGAGCATGATGCGGCATCGGCCGGGACCGTGGGGGTCCCGGACCACCCGCGGACCGTGAAGGGTGGGCTGATCGTTATGGACGCGCAGCGGCCAGATCAGCCCGCCCGGCCCGCGCGGGAGCATGCGGTCTGCACCCGCGCGGACCTGCGTAGATAAATATTCTGATCGTGTGATCAGTCCTCGCGGGGGACCGTGACCGGAGCCACCCGCCAGATCCGGGCGGCATAGTCGGCCACCGTCCGGTCCGCCGAGAAGAACCCGCTGTGCGCCGTGTTCAGGATCGACATGCGGGTCCAGCGTTCCGGATCCCGCCAGGTCTGCTCGACCTCCTCCTGACTGTCCAGGTACGACCGGAAGTCGGCCAGCGTCAAATACTCGTCCCAGCCCAGCAGCGACTCGGCCACCTCGTGTCCCACCCCGGCGAACGTCCCCGCCGTGATCGAGTCCAGCGCCAGTTTCAGCTCGGCGTCCCGGTCGTAGAACTCCCGCGGGTGGTAGCCGTGGATCTGCATGTCGGCCGCCTGGTAGGCGTCGAGTCCGAAGAGGAAGAAGTTCTCGTCGCCGACCCGCGCCCGGATCTCGATGTTGGCGCCGTCCAGCGTGCCGATGGTGATCGCGCCGTTGAGCGCCAGCTTCATGTTGCCGGTGCCGCTGGCCTCCTTGCCGGCCAGCGAGATCTGCTCGGACAGGTCGGCGGCCGGGATGATCCGCTCGGCCAGCGTGACGTTGTAGTTCTCCGCGAAGACCACCTTCAGGTACGGCGCGACGACCGGATCCGCCGCGATCGTGGCGCCCACCGCGTTGATCAGCCGGATGATGCTCTTGGCCGCGTGGTAGGCCGGCGCCGCCTTCCCGGCGAACAGCACCACGCGCGGCACCCAGTCGCCGGTCGGGTTCGCCCGGATCCGGTGATACATGGTGATCACGTGGAGCAGCTTGAGCTGCTGCCGCTTGTACTCGTGGAACCGCTTGATCATCACGTCGGTGAGCGCGTCCGGGTCGCCGGCCGCGAGGTCCACCTTGTTGGCGCGTTTCACCGCGCGCCACCGCTCGGCGAACGACGCGTCCCCGGCCAGCCGCTCCAGCCCGGCCAACTTGTCCAGGTCGTTGAGCCAGCTGTCGTCGCCGAGCCCCTCCGAGATCAGGTCGGACAGCCGCGGGTTGGCCAGCTTGACGAACCGGCGCGGGGAGACGCCGTTGGTCACGTTCTGGAACTTGGCGGGCCAGAGGTCGGCGAAGTCGTGGAGCACGGTCTCGCGCAGCAGCTTGGAGTGCAGCTCGGCGACCCCGTTGACGGCCTCGGTGCCGACCACCGCCAGGTGCGCCATCCGGACCCGGCGCTCACCCTCCTCGCCGATGATCGACATCCGGCGGATCCGGTCGGTGTCGCCCGGGAAGTGGGCCTCCACCTCGCGCAGGAACAGCATGTTGATCAGGTAGATGATCTCCAGGTGCCGGGGGAGCAGCCGCTCGAACAGGTGCACCGGCCAGGTCTCCAGCGCCTCCGGGAGCAGCGTGTGGCACGTGTACGCGAACGTCCGCCGGGTGATCGACCAGGCCTTGTCCCAGTCCACCTCGTACTCGTCGACGAGCAGCCGCATCAGCTCCGGGATGGCGATCGTCGGGTGCGTGTCGTTGAGCTGGATGACCGTCTTGTCGGCGAAGTCGTCCCAGTCCTCGTTGCGCAGCCGGAACCGGCGGATGATGTCCCGCAGCGAGCAGGAGCAGAGGAAATACTGCTGCTTGAGCCGCAACTCCCGGCCCAGCTCGGTGCTGTCGTCGGGGTAGAGTACCTTGCTGATGTTCTCGGCGCGGACCGCCTCCTGCACGGCCTCGGCATACTGCCCGGCGGAGAAGCGGGACAGGTCGAACGAGGCCTCGCTGCCGCGGGCCCGCCACAGCCGGACGATGTTGACGGTCTCGGTGCCGTAACCGGGGACCAGCATGTGGCTGGGCTCGCCGAGCACGATCTCGCCGGGCAGCCACCGCTTGCGGGTCGGCGAGCCGGCGATCGGCTCGGTGTGCCCGTAGAAGCCGACCGTCTGCCGGTCGTCGGGCGCCGGGAACTCCCACGGATTGCCCTGGAACGCCCAGTCGTCCGGACGCTCCGCCTGCGCGCCACCCTCCAGGGTCTGCCGGAAGATGCCGAAGTCGTAACGGATGCCGTAGCCGACCGCCGGGATGTCCCGGGTGGCCATCGAGTCGACCAGGCAGGCGGCGAGCCGGCCGAGGCCGCCGTTGCCCAGGCCGGGCTCGACGTCCAGGTCCTCGATCTCCTCCAGCGAGCGGCCGAGCACCTTGACCGCCTCGGCGGCGACCTCGCCGGTGCCGGAATAGAGCAGGTTCTGCTCCAGCTGCGCGCCCAGCAGATACTCCGCGGAAAGGTAGTAGACCCAGCGCGGATTGCTGGCGAAGTGCGCGGCCGCGGTGCGCGCCCGGCGGTCGGCGAGGCGGTCGCGCACGGTCATGGCCAGCGCTTCATAGGCGTCCCGCGGGCTGGCCGACTCGACGGTCGTCCCGCGCCGGTAATAGAGGCTGCTGAGCAGATCCTGTTGGAACTCGTCCGCGGTGGTGCCCAGTCGTCGCAGACCGATGCCTTGGCGAAGATCCATGCCCCCATTCTGCCGCCAGCAAGTTTCCAACGGCTTGCGTTCCTCGTTCCCCCCGGCGAAGAACCCGCCACCGCGCCCCGCGCTGACGTGCGTGTCCCCGCCCACCCGCAAAAACGCAACCACCCCCGCGACTCGCGGTCCGCTGCGAATCCGACCGGTTTTGTACGCCCTCCGCAAACTCCCCGTCCGTACCGCGCGACGCAGGCGGCCCGTCCGGACCGCGACGCCCCGCCGGGCTGAAGCCCTCCCGCACGGAACCAATGTTCAGCCCAGCCGAAGCACCCGCGCCCATCTCGTCCCGCGGACGTCAGCGGTCGTCAGGCGGTGGCCATGCGGCGGGTCAGTTCGGCGGCTCGATGGAGTTGGACGGAGCGGGCCTGACCCAGGACGAACCGTCGGAGCGGGGCCGGCGCGGTGAGCGCGATCGACTCCCGGACCGTGGTGCCGCCCACCTCCGGGATGAGGGTGACGCGGGAGGTCAGCGTGACGAAACCGGGGCTGCGGACCGCGCTGACAATCGCCTGGCCGGGGACCTCACCAGTCATCGTGACGCGGATCGGGTTGTTCCAGTGGAACGGGCCGAAGGTGAAGCGTTCGACCGCCACGTACGAGACCACGGAGCCGGCCGGCCGGATGTCGCGGACCTCGACCACCAGCGGGGACAGGCCGATGTAGTTGCGCGGATCCATCAGGTGCGCGTAGACCCGCGCGGCGGGCGCCGCGACCGTGAACTCGTGGGCGAACTCCATGATCGCGCACCCTAGTGGATCGCGGTCGATTCGCGGGGCACCCGACGGCACGGGCGGACCCGGCCGTGCGCCGGCTCGCTGTTGATCCCGGCCAGCGGCAACTCGGCTGCGGTCCGGCCGTTCCCCTTCAGGTCCGTGTCGACGCTCCCCCCGCAGCCTTGCGTGCCTCTCCCGCCCGTTGCGTGTCCGTCCATCACCTCTCGCGTGGCGTCGGCGCCGTCCCGGGGCCGCGAGTTCCCGCCCGGATCTGGTAGGCACGGTGGTCATGGGACAGATAGCGGGGATCTGGCGTTATCCGGTGAAGAGCGCCCGCGGAGAAACCCTCGCCGAGGCCGAGGTCGAGGACGGCGGACTGGCCGGAGACCGGACGTGGGCGTGCGTCGACGACCAGGACGCGACGATCGGAAGCGCCAAGCACCCGCGCCGCTGGGGCGCTCTGCTCCAGGTCAGGGCGTCCGGGGATCCCGCGATCGTCGAGGTCGGCGGCGCGCGCTACGAGGCCGGCAGCGCGGAGGCGGACAAGGCGCTCGGCGAGCACCTCGGCCGCCCGGTCCGGCTGACCCGGACCGCCCCCGCCGAGCCCCGGATCCACCGGCTGCTGCCGGAGGAGGCCGGGATGGTGCCGGACTGGCTCGCCGACCTGCGGCCGGGGCAGGAGCGCGTCGAGGAAGCCGGCGGCCACGCGCGGACCGGCCGGTTCGTCGACTTCGGGGCGGTGCACCTGGTCACCACCGGCGCGCTGGCCGCACTGGCGGAGAAGGCCGGCCATCCGGTACCGGCCGAACGCTTCCGCCCCAACCTGCTGATCGACGCCGACGCCGACCCGGACCCCGGAACCGAGGTGGCGATCGGTGACGTGCTCCTCCGGGTCCTGTTCCGAACCCCGCGCTGCGTGATCCCCAGCCTCCCCCAGGCCGGACTGCCCACGGACCCCGTCGTGCTCCGGACACTCGCCCGCCACTACCGGATCGACGTGTTCGGAAACGGTAAGGGCGCCTGCTTCGGCGTCTACGCCGACGTGGTCCGCCCCGGCCGGCTGACGCTCGGGGCCCCGGTCACCCCGACGTAGGCAAGGCCACGCCCCACGCCTCGCCGCGGCGTCGGCAGGGGCGCTCCGGGCGTACCGACCATCCTCCGCGGCGTACCGACCATCCTCCGCGGCGTTCCGAACATCCTCCGTGGCGTACCGAACATCCTCCGTGGCCGGCGTGATCACTTTGACTCGCCGCCGTCCGGCGGTCGGCGCGTTCCGTGCCCGCCGCCCTGCCGTGGCCGTCCGGCGGGCGCTGGTGCGATTCGCCCGATCGTGCGTGACGCGGAGGTCCGCATCGGCGGCTCGACGTGATAACTTAGGGCAGCCTTACCTAAGGCGTTGCCCCACCTCCTCCGCTGCCCGGAGGAGGTGGGACACTCCGCAGGTGCTCGATCAACTGCTGCCGCACCCGGTGCGCGTCGCCGTCGCCTACTCCGACGATCCGGACGAGGCGTGTTACCCCGGCGAGGAAGCCCTGGTCGCCAGCACCGCTCCGGGCCGCCGCCGGGAGATCCTCACCGCCCGCCGCTGCGCCCGCGAAGCGCTCCTGGCACTCGGCCACGCGCCCACCCCTATCCTCCGCGGCCCACGCCGTGAGCCGATCTGGCCATCCGGCGTCGCCGGCAGCATCACCCACTGCGCGGGCTTCCGCGCGGCGGCGGTGTCGCACATCAGCGAGGTCGCGAGCGTAGGCATCGACGCCGAACCGCACGCCCCGCTGCCCCCACGGGTCCTCGGCGCCGTGACCACCCCGGACGACCGCGACCTGCTGGCTCGGCTCGCCGTCAGCCATCCGGAGACCTGCTGGGATCGCCTGCTGTTCAGCGCCAAGGAGTCGATCTACAAAGCGTGGTACCCCCTGACCGGCCGCTGGCTCGGCTTCGAGGACGCCTCCCTCGACATCGACCCGGCCACCGGCACCTTCGTCGGCCGGATCCTGCTGCCCGACACCCCGATCCCGCACCTCTCCGGCCGCTTCCTGGTGGAGCGCGACCTCATCCTCACCGCCGTCTGCCGCTGACCTCGCATGCCGCTTTCAGCGGCAGAGGGGCGACGGTTCGCTCCCTTCGTTGCGGCCCGCGATGATCGCGATCCGGCACATCTCCGGTACGACCTCGGCCGGATTCAGCTGCCACAACCCGAACGCCCCGTCGAGCTCAGAGCTCGCCAGCAGCCCGCCGCCCGGTGCGAAGCTCAGCGAAGCGATCCGGCTACGGTGCCCATTCAGAGTGGCGACCTCCGCCCTGCCGATCGTGTCCCAGAGATGAATGCGGCCGTCGAATTCGCTCGAGGCCAGCGTCCGGCCGTCCGGCGCGAACGCGATGGTGTCGATCTGCTGCACCTGCCGGGGCGTCTGCCAGCGTGGCTGTGCTCCGTCCGGGCTGAGGAACTCGACGTACCCATCCGTTCCGGCCACCGCGATCGAACCGTCGGCCGGGGCGACCGCGAGATCGGTGGCCTGATGGTTGCCGAGGCGATGGCTGCTGATCGGGGTGAAGTCGGTGGTCCGCCAGGTCCGCAGGTCCGAGGAGAAGATCTTGGTGGTGTCGTCGGCAGTGGTCGTCGTCGCGAGCAGGGAATCGCCGTCCGGGGTGAACGCCACCGTGTAGGGCATCCCCTCCGGCCGCAACCGGGTGCGCACCTCGCGGCGGACCAGGTCGTAGACCAGGATCTGTTCCCGGGACTTCGGATCGACCCCGGTCTGGAAGACCTCCGCGGGGGTCCGGCCGGTTGCCACCGCCACCAGGGAGCCGTCCGGCGAGACGGCGAGGTCCGTCGGCGTGCCGGCCAGCGGCACGGTCTCCCTGAGCCGGCCGGTCGCCGCGTCCCGGATCTCCAGCCCGGGCTTCACGGTGGCGTCCACCAGCAGGCCACCGGAGGTGAACGCGACCTGAACCGGGTTTCCGCCGGTCCCGACCTCGGCGGTCAAGTCGCGGGAGGCCACATCCCAGATGCGTATCCGCCCGCCCTCGGTGCCGGCCGCCACGTGCCGCCCGTCCGGCGAGAAACTGCTGTCGAACACCACGCCGTGATGCGGGAGCCAGGTCGTGGCCCGGCGGAACACCGCGGTCGGGGCGTCCTGACCGGTGACGACGACCAGCCTGCCGTCCGGCGAGGTGGCGACAACCGGGGAGACGCCGACCCCGGTGTCCTGGATCGTCTTGGTGCCATCGGCCAGGGAGAACATGGCGACGCTCCGGGATCCGTTGTTCGCGACCACCATCCCGTCGGCGGTGACGGCGAACCGGCTGTATCCGGGCATGTTCTCATCCGCCACGAGCGTCCTGAGCTGTTTCCCGGACGGGATCGCCGACTGAGCGAGCTGCCCGAACCAGTTCATCCCGACCAGGGTCCCGTCCGGCGCGAACGCGACCTGGACCGCGTCGGGGATGGTGGTCACCGGCCGCCCGTCGCTCAGCCGGAAGACCCGCGCGCTGCGCCCGGGATTCTTCGCGATCGCGGCGTATTTCCCGTCCCGGCTGATCGCCAAGTCGTAGGCGAAGTAGTCGCCGACCGGGATCGACCGCGTCAGCCGGCCGGTCCCGGCGTCCCACAGGCCGAGTTGGAATCCGGAGCCGCCGGTGTCGGTGCGGGTGGCCACGACGGTGCTGGTGCCCGGCACCCAGGTGGCTGCCGCACCACCCGGGAGGGTGTGGACGACGGCGCCGGAGGTGGTGTCCCAGATCTGCAGACTGTTCACCGCGAACGCGCTGGAGAGCAGGAACCGGCCGTCCGGCGAGAACGCCACGGAGACCACACTTTCCCGGGCCTTCTCCGCGGGCGTCACCAGTGGCTCGCCGATCGGCGTGAACGTGGCGGCGTCCCAGAGCCGGATCACCCCGCCGCCGTAACCGATCGCGATCCGGGTGCCGTCCGGGCTGACCGCCGCCGACCAACCGCCCGCTTCGGTGCCCAGCGTGCCGAGCGAGTTGAACATCTGCGCGGAGAGCAACGCTCCGCGGGCCTGCGCGGTATGTGCCTCCTGCCACCCGTCAAGTGCCCGCCGCACCGCGGTGATCTCGTCCCGGTCCAGCGCGTTCACCGACTCGGCGGCGGCCTGCCGGGAGGCGGCATCCTGCCGGGCGGCCTGTGCCTCCCGCTCCTTGTCCGCGGCGACCTGCTGCTTGTCGAGCGCCAGCAGACCGCCCCCGACGGCCAGCAGGAGCGCCACCCCGAGCCCGGCGGCGAGTCTCCGCAGCCGTCCGGTGGCCCGGCGCCGCGCCGCCTCGGCGGCCTCGGTGGCCTCGACTCCGGAGGCCACGAAGGCCAGGGCCGGCTCGGGCAGGGAGTTCGCGTCGGCGAGGCGTTCGCGGGCGGCGAGCAGGCGGGCGCCGCGCAGCAACAGGTCCGGGTCGCGGCCGGAGCGTTCCCAGTCCGCCGCGGCCTCGATCACCCGCTGCCGCAGCTCCAGGTCGGCGCGGGCCTCGGCGACCCAGCCGGCCAGCCGCGGCCATCCGGTGAGCAGCGCCTCGTGGCTGATCTCCACGGTGTCCGTCCCGGCGGTGACCAGCCGCTCGGCGACCAGGCGGTCGAGCACCCGGGAGCCGGCCGCGCCGCGCTCGCCGCGCCGCCGGACGACCGTGCCGTTGCCGGTCACCGTGACCAGGGAGAGAAGCTCGGCTCGCAGCGCCGACCGGTCGTCCGGGTCGAGCTCCAGGTAGATCCGCTCGGCGGTCTCCGCGACCGCGTGCCGGATCCCGCCGGTGGCCCGGTAGGCCTCGACGGTGAGCCGGTCGCCCTCGCGCCGCTCCCAGGTGGCCCGCAACGCGTGCGCCAGCAGCGGCAGGGTGCCCGGCTCGTAGCTGTCGCCGTCGCTGAGATCGCGCAGCATCAGCTCGGGCAGGCCCGGGTCGACGGTCAGGCCGGACTGCTCGGCCGGCTCGACCACGGCCCGGCGCACCGCCGCGGCGTCCAGGGGCCCGAGCACCACGTGCCCCGCGGCCAGCAGCTCGGCCAGCGGCGGCAACTCCACACAGGCTGGATAGAAGTCGGACCGCACCGCGATGACCACGAGCGCGGGCGCCGCAGCGGTCAGCGCCGCCGCGAAGGCGAGCTGCTCAGCCGGGTCGGCGCCCTGGGTGAACAGCTCCTCGAACTGATCCACCACGATCACCGGCCGCCGCCCCCGGGCCGCCGCCCGCCCGGCGAGCACGCCCATCTGCTGAGGCTCCCGCCGCACCGCCTCGATCAGCTCGTCGAGCGTCGCCTCCCTGTTCTCCCCGGACCCGACCCACCCGCCAACGCGGATCTCGTCCGACCCGCCACCGCCGTCACCCGACCCGCTGTCACCGTCCTCGCCCGGCCCATCCGGGTCGGTCTTGCCCGGCTCGCCTCCGCCCCGCGGCACGAGGTCGACGCTGGGCGCGGCCGGATCGGTGCTGAGCAGGGTGGTGATCTGCTGGATCAGGGTGCGCAGGGGAGTGGGGCCCGGAGTCAGCAGGATCCAGGGCCACCCGGACGCGGCCTCGCCCAATCGGCCGGTCCCGATCGCCGGGAGCAGGCCGGCCCGCAGCAGGGACGACTTGCCGGCGCCGGAGACGCCGGTGACGACCAGGGGCGGCGCGCCCACGATCTGCTCACTGAGCCGGGCCAGCAACTCGGCGATTTGTGTCTCGCGGCCCCGGAACAGCGGTGCGTCGGCCGGCTCGAAGCTGGCCAGACCGGGGTAGGGCGGGACCGAGGAGGCCACCGCCCGGGTCGCCGGTGGTGGCTCGCCGGTGACCGCGAGCAGTTGGCGGCGCACCTGTTCGAGCTGCTGGTTGAGCAGCAGGCTCTGGCCGGCGAACTGCTGGCGCAGGTCATCGATCGAGCGGCGGACGTCGATGAGCATCCAGTGCAGCTCGCCGACGTCGCTGCCCAGCTCCTCGAAGACCTGCTCCAGCTGCCGGCGCAACTCGTCGTCGGCGGTGGCCGCCTCGGTCAGCGCGGTGGCCACCGCGTCGATCTCGTGCAGCACCGCGGAGACCTCGGCCCGCAACTGCCGGCTCTGCTCGTCACCGGCGTCGAGCAGCGGCAGCAGGTCGGCGGCGACGGCGTCCCGCCACTGCTGCTCGGTGATCGGGCCGGCGCCGCGCATCCGCTGGGCCGTGCCGGCCAGGGCGTCGGCCAGGAAGTTGCTGCCCAGGCCGCCGAGCTGGGCCAGCGCCACCGCGAACCCGGCCGAGGCGCCGAGCCCGGCCCCGGCCACCGGGGCGACCGCGGAGGCGGTCAGGAAGGCCAGAATCGCATAGGGACTGGCGCCGCGGATCCGCTGCTTGGTGCGGCGGCCGGACTCGCGCACCCAGGCTCGCACGCCGGCGCGGGCACGCTCGGCGGGTGGCGGGGTGACATCGGGCTCGGGCACGTTTCCGTCCTTCGTGGACACCTGACAATTCCGGCCACCATCGTGGCATCGCCGGGCGACCGCCACATCAGACCCAGGGTTGAATCCGAGCTTCGGCCCGGGTCGTCCGGCCGGTTTTCTGCCGGACGCGGACGCGTACCGAAAAATGTCGGTGGGGGTGCGTAAGTTGGGCGCCGTGACCGAGACGCTGACGCCGCGTGGGGAGATCGGCCGCAGGCCGATGGCCTGGGTGCCGGTCGGCCTGATCGCCGTGGCCGCGACCCTGCTGCTCCTGGCCACCGCCGGGCGTTATGGCTATCACCGCGACGAGCTCTACTTCCGGATGCTCGGCGACCACCCCGCCTGGGGTTATGTCGACCAGCCACCGTTCACCCCGCTGCTCGACCGGCTGGCGATCGAGCTCCTCGGTGACTCGGTGTGGGCGATCCGGGTGCCCGGTGCCCTGATGATCGGCCTGGCCGCGGTGCTCGCCGCGGCGCTCGCGCGCGAGGTCGGCGGCGGCGCGGGGGCCCAGTCGCTGGCCGCCTCGGTGGTCTTCGGCACGTTTCCGCTCAGCGCCGCCCACGTCGGCTCGACGGCCGCGCCCGACCTGCTGGTCTGGCTCGGGGTGCTGCTCTTCGCGGTGCGCGCGCTGTTGCACGACCGGCCCCGGGCCTGGCTCGGGGCGGGCCTGGTCGCCGGGCTCGGGCTCTACAACAAGCACCTGGTCGTGCTGCTCCTGCTGTGCCTGGCCGGTGGCCTGCTGCTGGTCGGGCCGCGCCGGGTGCTGCGTTCGCCGTGGCTCTGGGCCGGCGTCGCGGTCGCGCTGCTCGTCGGCCTGCCCAACCTGATCTATCAGGTGGTCAACGACTTCCCGCAGGCGGAGATGGCCCGGGCGCTGGCCGAGGACAAGGGCGACGAGTCCCGGGTGTTGCTGCTGCCGTTCCAGTTCGCGCTCCTCAGCCTCCCTCCGGTGTGGATCGCCGGGATCGTCGCCCTGCTGCGCGACCCGGCCTGGCGACCGATCCGCGCCCTCCCGGTGGCCTATCTGTTGATGCTGGTCCTGCTGCTGCTCATCGCCGGCCAGCCGTATTACCCACTGGGTCTGCTCGCCGCGCTCTACGCCATCGGCGCGGTGCCGACCGTGCGCTGGCTGGCCGGCCGGCGGGCCCGGCTGGGCTGGCTGGTCGCCGGAGTGGTGATCTTCAGCGTGGTGGGGATCGGCATGTCGCTGCCGGTGATCCCGGAGGACCGGTTGGCGGGCTCGATCGCGGCCGAGGCCAACCAGACGGTGTCCGACCAGGTCGGGTGGCCGGACTATGTCGCGCAGGTCGCCGCGGTCTTTCGCGCGTTGCCCGCCGGCGAGCAGGCCCGGGCAGTTCTGTTCACGAGCAACTACGGGGAGGCCGGGGCGCTGGACCGGTTCGGCCGGCCGCTCGGCCTGCCCGAGGTCTACAGCGGACACAATGAGCTGCACCATTACGGACCGCCGCCGGACGACAAGACCGTGGTGCTGGCGGTGCTGCAGGCGGGACCGGCCCGGGTCGCCGAGATGTTCGGCACCTGCACCGAGCACGGCGCCCTGCGCAATGCGGCGGGTGTGGAGAACGAGGAGACGGAGGACGCCCACATCTACGTCTGTCATCCGACCGAGCCGTGGCACACCCTGTGGCCATCTCTCCAGCACTATTCCTGACGGCTGGGGTGGGCGCGGTCCGCTTGGGGGAGCAGGGGACTGCTTTCGGGTACGACCATGGGCGTACGCCGGAAGTCGTCCCGGAGCGGACGCGGTCGTGGGCCGCGTCCGCGACAGTGGGCGGATGACTGAGCGTGCGTTTCGATTCGGAGTCATCGCCGGGCAGGCTCGCACCGGCGCGGAGTGGACAGCGACCGCGCGGCGGGCCGAGGAGCTGGGCTATGACATCCTGCTCATCCCGGACACCCTGTTCACCCTCTCGCCGTTCGCGGCCCTCGCCGCGGCCGCCGCGGCGACCAGTTCGCTGCGCGTCGGCACCTATGTCCTGAACACCGCGAACCGCACCCCGGCGCACGTCGCCTGGGAGACCCGCAGCCTCCAGACGATCAGTGACGGCCGGTTCGAGCTCGGCGTCGGCGGCGGCCGGCCCAACGGCCAGGCGGACACCGCCGCGCTCGGCGGCATGTGGGGCACCCCGGCAGACCGGCTGGCCCGGACCGCTGACGTGATCGCCGCCGCCCGGGACCTGCCGATCCCGCCGGAGGTGCTCGTCGCGGCGTCGAAACCGGGCATGATGCGGCTCGCCGCCGAACAGGCGGACACGGTGACGTTCGGCCTGCCGCCGGCCACCACGCCGACCGAGCTGTTCCGTGCCGCGGACGCGTTCCGGTCGATGGCGAACCGGGCCGACCAGGTCGAGCTGCTGGTCGGGGTGACCGCGTTCGCGCCGACCATCTTCGCCCTGCCGGACTGGCTGTCCCGCCAGGTCGGCGGCGACCCGCAGGAGATGGCCGCGTCCGGCGCCGCCACGTTCCTGATCGGCGACGCCGACCACGCCGCCGAGGAGCTGCGCCGGCGTCGTGCGGAGGGCGGCTTCTCGTACTTCGCGGTGAACGGCATGTTCATGGAGGACTTCGCCCCGGTCCTGCAACGCCTGCGCGCCACCGACTCGGTGACCGCCTGAGCTTCCGGCGGCCCGGTGGTGGCGCCGGGGTCGCCGGCCTCGGCGCCACCGCCGAGGCGGTGGTGGACGGAGCCGGCGAGGGCTGGACGAAAGACCGGCCGGGGGCTCAGTTGCTGTTGACGACGAGTTCCGGGTGGCTGAGCAGGAACGGGTCCAGCTTGTCCTTCGCCGCGGCCGCGAACAGCTGCTTGGTCACGTCGTTGATCAGCTCGGCCTTGCCGTCCGACGTGCTGTAGAAGCTGCCGCTGTTGCTGCGGATGGGCAGCAGCTCGGCGCTGGCCAGCCCTTTCAGCCCGAAGAAGAAGTCGGACACCGGGACGTTGTTGGTGTCCAGGGTGAGCGACGAGCCGGCCGCCGCGAGCAGTTTCGACACCTTGGAGAGGTCGGTCAGCACGCCGCTGCTGGTCGCCTTCTTCATCATGGCGCGCAGCAGCTGCTGCTGGTGCCGCTGCCGGTCGTAGTCGCCGTGGGCGGAGTGCCGGATCCGGGAGTACTCCAGGGCCTCCCAGGCCTTCATGTTCCGGCAGCCCTTCTTGAACCACAGCGCGTTGCTCGGCGGGGACGTCGGGTCGGCGCCCTTCGCATACTCGATCTTGCCGTTGTTCACCACGTAGTGGCTGGACCACATGTCCTGGTCGACGCACATGTAGACGCCACCGAGGGCTTCCAGGATGTCCTTGAAGCCGTTGAAGTTGATCACGATGACGCCGTTGAAGCTGATCCCGGTCAGGTTGTGCACGGCCTTGGCGGCGAGCTTCATGCCGCCCGCCACGCCGCCCTTGCCCCGGGAGCCGTAGTAGAACGCGCCGTTGATCTTCTCGGTGCTGCCGTTGAAGCCGAGGTCCTTGTCGGCCGGGATCTCGGCGTTCGTGTCCCGGGGGATCGAGATCATCTGGGCCTTGTCCCGGGCGGCCGGGATGTGCAGCACCATGATGGTGTCCGACCGGGAGCCCTCACCGGACTGCTCCCAGCCGGTCCGGGTGTCCAGGCCGAGCATCAGCAGGTTGATCGCGCCGTCCGGCAGCTTGCCGTTGGTCTGCACCGCGCCGACCCCGCCCGACTGGCCGAGGGCCGAGGTGGTCGTCTGAACGTTGTCGGTCACCTGGCTGAGCAGGTAATTGGCGGTGACGCCGGTGCCGGCGCTGGTCACCAGCAGCACCGCGCCGAACGCGGTGAGCAGCTTGGTCCAGAGCGGCGCTTTGGGGCCCTTGGCCTTCTTCTTCTTTTTGTCCGGTGCGTCGGCTGCCAGAGGCTGACGGCCGTTGGTCCGGTCGGTTGCCGCTGGCATGCGTGACTCCTTGACTGAAGCGGCAGGCGTGGGTCCAGCCTGCCGCCGGAAGGATAGTGAACCTGATCCACCTTTGAAAGATCGGGTCGTCGACCTGGAGATCGGCTGTGAATAGCCTGAGGTCACTATCGGCCAGTCGCGAACGTCGTTGAGGTCTCCGGATTCAGGTTTGCGGCACCTGGAGCAAGACCTAAATCTGGCGATTGCGACCGGCGAAAAAGCCGGCAGTGATCTGCGGCACCATCAGACCCACCATGACCGCCAGCGGAGCGCGCCAGCCGCCCGTCGCGTCGTGCAGCACGCCGATGAGGATCGGCCCGGGGATGGCGATCAGATAGCCGACGCCCTGCGCGAAGGCGGACAACTTGACCACCGTGGCCGGTGTCCGGCCGCGCAGCGCGATCATCGTCAGCACCAACGGGAACGCCGTGTTCACGATGCCCAGCAGGACGGCCCACAGCCACGGCGCCGCGGCCGGATCGGCCCACAGGCCGGAATAACCAGCAATACCGAAAAGCCCCAAAACGACGGCAATACCGCTTTGCGCGCGCACCTTGCCGGCCACCGCGGAGAGCGCCAGGCCCAGCGGCACCCCGAGCAGCGAGGTGGTCGCGAAGAGCACGCCGGCCAGCTCGGCCGAGAGCCCGGCGTCCCGGTAGATCTGCGGCAGCCAGCCGATGATCACGTACGCCGAGGTGGACTGCATGCCGAAATACACGGCCAGGGCCCAGGCGATCGGCTGCCGGATCAGGCGCACCGGCGGCGTGCTCGCCGCCTGTGCCGGCGCGGCGGTGCGCTCCCGGGCCATCAGCAGCCACGGCGGCAGCGCGATCAGCGCGGCGAGCGCCCAGCAGCCCAGCCCGAGCCGCCAGTCCCCGAAGCCGGCGGTCAGCGGCACGGTCGCGGCCGCGGCCGCCGTCGCCCCGAGGTTCAGCGCGACGGAGTAGACCCCGGTGACCGTGCCCACCTGGGTCGGGAAGTGATCCTTGACGATCGACGGCAGCAGCACGTTGACCAGCGCGATACCCGCCAGCGAGACGGCGCTGAGCAGCAGGAACGTCACCGAGTCGGTGGCGAACGGCCGCGCGGCCAGACCGGCGGTGAGCAGCAGCAGGCCGATGACGATCACCCGTGCGGCGCCCAGGCGCCGGGCCAGGCGGGGCGCGAGCAGCCCGATGGAGGCGAAACAGACCACCGGCACCGAGGTCAGCAGCCCGGCCACCGTCGAGCTCATCCCGAGCCCGTCCCGGATCTCGGTGAGCACCGGACCCACGCTGGTCACCGCGAGACGCAGGTTCACCGCGGCGAGCACCAGGGCGACGAGGGTGAAGACCCGGCCATGCCGGGACCGGGTCCGCTGTTCTTCGAGCACTGCCACGTCCACCATCATCGTCCGACGGTGACGGACCCGCGACCTGGGGAGACGCCGGATGAGACGAAGGCCTCATCCGGCGTTCGGTCCTTACCGGGGGGTCGGCTGCTCCTGCTCCTGCTCGACCTTCGCGTTCCACTCCCGCTTGCTGGACTGCCAGCCGTCCTCGTTCATCCCGGCCCGCCAATACCCGGAGATGGAGAGCTGGTCCATGGGCAGGCCGCGGTCGAGGCGCAGATGTCCGCGCAACTCCTTCACGAAGCCGGCCTCGCCGTGCACGAACGCCTGCACCCGCCCGGCCGGGAACTCCAGCCCGCGCACCGCCTCGACCAGCGCCGCGCCGACCGGCCGCCCCTCGCGGTGCAGCCAGACGATCTCGGCGTCCGCGGCGGTCTCCAGTTTCTGCTCCTCGTCCGGACCCTCGACCTCGATGAACGCCCGCACCGAGGCGCCCTCCGGCATGCCGGCCAGCGCGGCGGCGATGGCCGGCAGCGCGCTCTCGTCGCCGGCCAGCAGGTGCCAGTCCGCCCCGGCCTCCGGCGCGTAGCCGCCGCCCGGGCCCATGAACCGGAACGGCTCGCCGGCCCGCGCCCGTGCCGCCCAGGGCCCCGCGATGCCGGCGTCGCCGTGCACCACGAAGTCGACCCACATCTCCGCGGCCTCGGGCAGCCACTTGCGCACCGTGTAGGTCCGAACCAGCGGCCAGCTCTCCCGCGGCAGCGTCTCCCGGATCAGGCCCATGTCGAAGGGCTCCGGATAGTCGACGCCGGGCTGCGGGAAGAGCACCTTGATGTAGTGGTCGGTGCAGCGGCTCGCGTCGATCCGGGCGATCGCCTCGCCACCGACCACCACCCGCACCATGTGCGGGGTGAGCTGCTCCACGCGCGTGACCACGCCTTCATGGGCGGGTCGCGCCGGTCTGTTCGACATGTTCGCACCTCAACTGGCCGGTGGGATCTTCGGCTGGTAAGGCTACCCTTATTCTGCGCGAAGAACCGGCCGGCAGGTGCGTTCTCCGGCGGCACGACGCGCGGTCCGGGGTCGAGCCGGCCCCGCGGCAGACGATGCCCCGCTGCTCAGCACACCGCTTGCCAGGTCCGGGGCCGCCAAAGACGTAATCGTTTTACGGTACGACCTCCAGCGCGCGCGACGCCGTTCCCGGCGATGCGCGGCCGCGTCCCTTCGCCGGGCGCGACTCCGTTGTCACGGGCGTGCGATTCCGGGCGTCCGGTTGCGCGCGACTCCGGGAGCACGGGCGTGCGGCTCCGGGCGTACCGAAATCGGATTTTGATCGTGGAAAGGGTGGTGCCCCGGGCGGCGCGGAGTTCGCGTCGGCCGGGGCACCCTCGTCAGCGGGATGGTTCAGTACCGCCGGGGGCGGGAGCGGGCGAAGGAGAACCCGATCACCGCGAGCAGGATCAGCACCGCGCCGCCGCCGAACCAGGCCGGGTGCTCGCTCAGCAGCGTGAGCGGCCCGCCCTTCGATCCGCCGCCGGCCGGGGGCTCGGCCAACTGGACGTCGGCGCCGGAGGTGGCGGTCGGCGCCGCCTGATCGGGCTGGCCACCGTCCACGCCGTAGTCCGCCGCGGGCGCCTCTTCGCTCTCGGTGACCTGCGGCTTCGGCTTCTTCGTGGCCGGCGCCGTGGTCTCCTCCGGGTCCTCGTCGCCGGTGGAGCCGGACGTGGTGGTGGAGGAGTTGCCGCTGGTGGACTTCGTCGACTTGGTGGTCACCGGCTTGGTGGTCGTCGCCGACGGGGACGGCGTCGCCTTGGTGGTGCTCTTCGTCGTGCCGGTGGTCTCGTCGGAGTCGCCGCCGGTGCCGGTGTTGGTGTTCTTGGTGGTGCCGGGCGAGACGGTGGTCTTGGTGGTCACCTGCGGGGTGGCGGTCGCCTGACCGCCGTTGTTGTTGCCACCGGTGTTGTTGTTGTTGCCACCGGTGTTGTTGTTGCCGCCGGTGTTCCCGCCACCGTTGTTGTTGCCACCGGTGTTGCCACCGTTGTTGTTGCCGCCGGTGTTGTTCCCGCCGGTGTTGCCACCAGTGTTGTTGCCACCCTGGTTGCCGCCGTTGTTGTTGCCGCCGCCCTGGTTGCCGCCCTGGTCACCGCCGGTGTTGCCGCCCTGGTTGCCGCCCTGTCCGGCGCCGGCGCGGACCGTGATCCGCACGGCGTCGATGGCCGGGGTCTGGTTGGCGCGCTCCATCATCGGCGTGCGGTGCGAGCCGTCACCGGCCCACGACGCGCACTGCGCGGTGCCCTCGGCCGGCATGCCTGGCACCTGGATGGTCACCGTGTCCGGCGTCCGCCCGCCCTTCTGGTCCTCGGTGGCGACGAAGAACGCCGGCACCGGCTCGGGGTTGGGCGCCTCCCGGGTGCTGTCCAGCATCCGGCACGCGGTGTGGAAGTGTCCGCGGACGATGCCGTTCTGCAGGACGCTCGACTCGACGTAGTAGCCACCCTTGCCGGCCGCGAGGAACCGGTCGCGGATCAGGTTGCGGGTGCTCACCTTGAGCGTGAACGGGGTGTTCGGGGCGACCTGGCGCGGCGACTCGGTGATCAGCAGCGAGGCGTCGTTGGCGGCCGAGGCCACCTCACCGAACTCGGTGGAGACGCAGCGGTCACCCTTCTGGAAACCGTCGTGCGCGGTGAGCTTGCTGTCGATGCAGGTGTCGGTGAGGATCTTCTGCCCATTGACGATCTTGCCGGCGCCGCTCTCGCTGGCCGCCTTCGTCGACGGGGTCTCGTCAGCGCGCGACAACTGGGTGAACCCGATCGCGCCACCCACGGCGATGACCGCGGCTCCGGCGGCCAGCAGCCGGGTGCGGCGCGACCCCGCGGCCGCGAGACCGGACCGGCGGTGACCCGTGCTTCCCATGACGTGCCCTTCGGTGATGTGGCGTTCGCCATTGTGTGGCGCCGACGAGCAGACGTTAGGAGCAGCACTCACAGAAAGCAATTCCGGAACATTATTTAAGGTTTCCGCGATCGAAACTTAAAGAAAAAGTCGGTCCGGCTCGTGAACCCCGGGCATCCTCCGAACGGATGATGCCGGTGGTTCAACGAGATCGCGCCAGATTTCGCTGACCTGCTCTAATGCAACCACACCCGCAGCGCAGAGTAAACGTGCCGCGACACGGCGGCGCGGGCGGGTCAATTCTGCGCCGATCGGCGGCCGTCCCTGCGGGGCGCCACCGAAGAATTCGACGTGCGTCTTTATGGAATGGCGTAATCGGGGCGGCTCGGCGCGATCGGTCCGGGCCCGGCGCCGGACCTGGGTGATCACGACGGGGGGACCGTCTGGGGTGAATAACCAGGACTCGCTCACGCGGCTCCGGAGTCTGCCCTACCTTTGGCCAGGTCTTAGTCGGGCAAATCGACTGAAATGGAGCATGTAGTGCGTCTCTCTCGTACATCGAGACTGGCGCGGGGCGGTCGGCTGGCCGCCACCGTGCTGTCGATACTCGCCGCCGCGCCCGCCGCGGGCGCGGCAGCCGCACCTCGCGCCATGCACGAGAGTCACCCGATCACCGACGGTTCCGGGAAGCACCTGGAACTCAACGGCACCGCCGCCATGATCACCCGCAGCAGCACCGGCAAGCGGCTCATTCAGCTGACCGCCGGCGGCTACAAGCAGATCGGGTCGGCCTGGTCCACCGAGCGGGTCGACCTGAACAGGTCCTTCACGACCTCGTTCAAGGCGTTCCTGCACCACGACCGGCCGGGCGCGGACGGCATCGCGTTCCTGGCACAGGGCCACGGGCCGCGCGCGCTCGGCGGCTGGGGCGGCGGCCTCGGCTACCGCGGCATCCGGCACAGCGTCGCGGTCGAGTTCGACACCTACCAGAACAGCACCGACCCGAGCGGCAACCACCTGGCCGTGGTGCTCGGCGGCAACCCGGACCGGCACCTCAAGACCGCCGAGGTCTCGATCCCGCTGTACGGCAAGCCGTTCCTCGCCCGGATCGACTACGACGGCGGCCACCAGCGGCTGCGGGTGTACGTCCAGGGGCTTTACAAGCACGCGCGGGAGAAGCTGATGCTCGACGAGAAGGTCGACCTGGCGCGCTGGGCCGGCGTCTCCGACGGCTGGCTCGGCTTCACCGGCGCGACCGGCGACCGGGTCTCCCACCAGGACGTCTACGACTGGACGGTCGACGCGCCGCCGGCGTGACCGCCCTCGCCGGCGCCGTTCCGGCGCCGGCCGACCCCCTCCCGCCGACGGCGCCGCAGCCGCCCGTCAGCACATTCGCCCACCCATGCGCCCGGCCCGCCAGGCCGTTTCCACCCTGCCCGATCGGAGACACCACATGCCCACGGTCGACCGTGTGCTCCCCACCGAGACCGGCACTGAACAGACCACCGTCGAGCCACCGGCCCGACCCGACCCGGAGCCCGATCCCGAGCCGATCGTCAGCGTCGTCGTGCCGGCGCTCAACGAGGCCCGGAACCTGCCGCACGTCTTCGCCCGGCTGCCCCAGGTGGACGAGGTGATCCTGGTCGACGGCGGCTCCACCGACGACACCGTGGCGGTCGCCCGGAAGCTGCGGCCGGACATCCGCGTCGTCACCCAGAACCGCCGCGGCAAGGGCAACGCCCTGGCCTGCGGCTTCGCGGCGTGCACCGGCGACATCATCGTGATGATCGACGCCGACGGCTCGACCGACCCGGGGGAGATCCCCAGCTTCGTCGCGGCGCTGCGCGGCGGCGCCGACTTCGCCAAGGGCTCGCGGTTCCGGCCCGGTGGCGGCAGCGCCGACATCACCCGGCTGCGCCGGGCCGGCAACCGGATGCTGAGCATCCTGGTCAACGTCCTTTTCGGTACGCGATACAGCGACCTCTGCTACGGCTACAACGCGTTCTGGTCGTGCCACCTGGACGTCTTCGACCTGGACAGCACCTCGCCCGCCCCGGCCGGCGCCGACGGCCGGCTCTGGGGCGACGGCTTCGAGATCGAGACCCTGCTCAACCTGCGTGCCGCCCGCGCCCGCCTGGTCATCGAGGAGGTGTCCAGCTTCGAGCACGACCGGATCCACGGGGTGAGCAACCTGAACGCGTTCACCGACGGCATCCGGGTGCTGCGGACCATCGCCCGGGAGTGGCCGCGCGGCCGCAAGCGGGAGTCCCGGCAGCTCGCCGGGCGGTCGGCGCGATGAGGGTCGGCGTCGTCAGCAACGCGTACCACCCCGACATCGGCGGGGTGGAGACGCATGTGCGGCGCCTGTGCGCCGGGCTGGCCGCGGCCGGCGACGACGTCGAGGTGCTCACCCAGCACGCCGCCCGGTCCACCGCGACCGTGGACGGCGTGCTGGTCCGGCGCTTCCCGCTAACCGTGCCGGCCCGCGACTACCGGGTCTCGCTGCCGCTGTGGCGGTGGCTGCGCCGGCACGGCGGGGACTACGACGTGCTGCACACGCACAGCTATCACGCGCTGGTGTCGCTGGGCGCCGCGCTCGGCCGGCACCGCACGCCGCTGGTCTTCACCCCGCACTACCACGGGACCGGGCACACCCGGCTGCGCGCCGCGCTGCACCCGGCCTACCGGCCGTTCGGGCGGCGGATCATGAGCCGGGCCGGGCGGATCGTCTGTGTCACCGGCGCGGAGCGCGACCTGGTGCTGCGCGACTTCCCGGAGACCGCCGGCCGGATCGTGGTGATCCCGAACGGGACCGATCCGCGCCCGGTGGTGCCCGGGCAGCGCAGCGGGGTGCGCGGCATCCTCTGCGTCGGGCGGCTGGAGCACTACAAGCGCGTCGACCGGGTGATCCGGGCGATGGTGCCGCTCGGTCCGGCGTACCGGCTGGACGTGGTGGGCGACGGGCCGGCCCGGGCCGCGCTCAAGCAGCTGGCCGGGCGTCTCGGGGTGGCCGGGCGGGTGGTGTTCCACGGCCGGCTCGACGACGCCGCGTTCGCCGGCTGCGTGGCCCGGGCCTCGGCGGCGGTCTCCGCCTCGGCGCACGAGGCGTTCGGGATGACCGTGGCCGACGCGCTCGCCGCCGGCATCCCGACCGTGGCCGCGCCGATCCCGGCCCACCAGGAGCTGGCCGGGCTGGCCGGAACCGCGGCCTGGCTGCGGCTGACCGACCCGGAGGAGACCGGCGCCCTGGCCGGTGCGCTGCGCGAGGCCGTCGCGGCGGGCCGGTCGGCCACCCCGGCGCCGCTGCCCACCTGGGCCGACGTGGTCGCGGCGACCCGCGACGTGTACTCGGAGATCACCGGGATGCCGTTGGCCGCCGGCGCGGGAGCGGGAGGCCGGTGAGCGCGGTCACCACCCGGCCGGCGCCGGGACTCGCCGGGCTCCGGCCCGGTGGCCCGCGCCGCCGGTTCGCCGAGGCGGCCCGGTGCGCGGCGACCCTGACGGTGGCCGGGGCGGCCGGCGCGGCCGCGATCGTGATCGCCTACCACCGGGCCGAGTGGGGCAGCGGCGGGCAGTTCGGCTGGTTCTGGGCCGGGATGCTGATCTTCACGCTGCCGGTCGGGTACTGGGCGCTGCGCCGGTCCGCCTCGCCGTGGCTGCGGCTGGGCGTGCTGGTCGGCTACGGCGCCTTCACCTACCTGCCGAAACTGCTCCGGCACCCGAGCGGCCCGCTGTACCACGACGAGTACGCGCACTGGGGCCAGAGCCACGAGATCCTGCTCGACGGCCGGCTCTTCGCGATGAACCCGATCGTCCGGGTGATCGGCGACTACCCCGGCCTGCACGCCTGCGTCGCGTCGCTGGCCGCGCTCACCGGCCTGAGCATCTGGCAGGCCGCGCTGGTCGTACTGACCACCGCGCACGTGCTGCTCACCCTCGGCGTCGCGGTGCTGGCCGGGCAGCTCTGGCCGGACCCGCGGATCGCCGCGGCGGCAGCCCTCGGCTACAGCCTGAACAGCTCGTTCCTGTTCTTCGACACCCAGCTCGGCTACGAGTCCCTGGCGATCGGGATCCTGGTCTGGGCGCTCGTCGCGGCGCTGCGCGCGATGCGGGCCGGCACGGTGCCGGCCCGGCTCGGCTGGGCGGCGCTCACCCTGCTGCTCGGCGCCGCGACCACCGCCACCCACCACCTCACCGCGCTCTGGCTGACCGGGGTGCTCGGCCTGCTCGCGCTGGTCACCACGATCCACTCGATCCCGGCCCGCGAGCTGGTCACCGCGGCCCGGGTGGCCTGGGCGCTCACCTCCGGCACGGCGCTGATCGTGGCGACCTGGCTCGGCGTGGTGGCCCCGCGGACCGGGGACTACCTGGATCCGTACCTGGGCCGGGCGCTCGACCAGATCAGCGGGCTGGCCGGCGGGGAGGAGGGCGGCCGGGAGCTGTTCAGCAAGTCGGTGCTGCCCTGGTGGGAGCAGAACGCGGCGTACGCCGCCCCGGTCGTCGCCCTGCTCGCGCTGCTCGGCGCGGTGGCCCTGTGGTGGCGCCGGCGGTACACCGACGACCCGCTGACCCGGGCGGGCACCACCGCGATGCTGCTGCTCGGGGGCCTGTACTTTCCGGCCACCCTGCTCATCCTGACTCCGGCGGGGGCCGAGGGCGCCCGCCGCTCCTGGGCCTTCAGCTACCTGGGCCTGGCGATCGTGGTGGCCCCGCTGGTGGTCGCGCTGCTGGACCGTTCCCGTCGCGTCCCGGGGCAGGGTGGCGCGTCATCCACATCGGCGCGTTGTCCACAGCCCGGCCGCGCGGGATCCCGTTTCCGCGCCACACTGGCTGCTGGGCTCGGCCCCCTGGGTGGGCGGGGACTGGAAAGTGGCGCGGGGCCGGTGGCCGTCGGGGGTGTGCTCCTCGCGGTCTGCGCGTTGCTGCTGGTCGGGAACAACGCGGCCGGGATGAACCCGTCCTACCGGTTCCCCGGGCCGCCGGCGTACGGCTCGGACACCCGGGCCGCCACGCCCGAGGTGCTCGCGGCCGCGCACTGGCTGCGCGACACCCAGGGACGCGGGGTCCGGCTGGTCGCCGACCGCTACTCCGGGTTGATCCTCGGGTCCTACGGCGAGCAGCAGCCGACCACCGGCTCGGTCAGCTTCCCCGCCTACGACCTTTACCGTGCGCGCCCCGGGCAGCCGATGCCGCCGAAACTGCTGGCCCAGCTGCGGGACTGGCGGTTCGAGTTCCTGGTGGTGGATCGGCGGATGGCCGAGCAGGTGCCGGACATCAACATCTACTTCGAGACGAACGAGCCGCTGCGCCACGACGGGGTGCCCGCTTTCGATCGGGCTCAGCTGACCAAGTTCGACAGTCTGCCGTGGCTGATCAAGATCTACGACGGGCCGCACCTGGCGATCTACCGCTTCGACTTCGCCGGCCTCGGGCGGCGGGCCGTGACGGCGCCGCGGCGCGAGGGACAGCGATGACAACGATTCTGCGGCCGCTCATGGTGGCGTACGCCAGCCTGTCGGTCCTGATCCCGGCCGCCGGACTGCCGTGGCCGGTCCTGCTGCCGGCCTGTCTGCTCGCCCTGCTCGCCATCGGCGAGCTGTGGGTGCGCGCGGTCACCGGGGCGCCGGTCGAGACCGGGATCCCGGCGGTGCGGCCCGGGCTGGTGGTGCTGGCCGGGCTGCTCACGTTGCCGGCGGTGGCGCTGCTGCTGCATCCGCTCGGCATCCGGGTCGCCGCGGGGCCGCTGATCATCGGGGCGGCGCTGGTGGCGACGGTGCTCGGCCTGGTCGCCCTGCTGCGGTTGCGCCGTGGGGCGGGGTGGACCGAGCGTGAGCCCGGGCCGGGCCGGCCGGACGGGTGGCCGGGGCTGGACGGTGCCGGCTTCCGGGGGGCGCCGTTCGCCGGAGCGTCCCGGGGCGGCCTGCCGGAGCCGGGCGGCCGGGTGGCGGTCCGGACCGCGGCGGCGGTGCTGGTGCCGATCGTGCTGTCGCTGCTCGGCGGCGGGGTGGCGATCCGGGCCGTGGAGCGGGGCGCGCGTCCCGAGCTGCCCGGGTACCTGACCGTGGCGCTGAACGGCTGGGCGGCCGGGATCAGCCACCCGGTGGCGGTGCCGGCCGGTGGGCTCGCGGTGCCGGTGCGGGTGACCAATTCCGGTCTGCCGACCACCACCCAATGGCTGCGGCTGCGGGTCGGCGGCGCCCTCGTCGCGGCTCGGCCGGTGACCGTGGTGACCGGAAAGGTCTACGCGCTCAGCGTCCAGGTGCCGGCCCTGCCGGCGGACGGATGCCTGCGGCCGGTCGGGATCAGCGTGGGCGGGGCGAGCACGGTCTTCTACGCCCGGTCCGGTCCGGCCCCCGCGGTCCGGGGGCGGGCGTGCTGATCACCGCGACCCGGCGGGTGCTCGACGACTCGCTGGCCCGGAACAGCCTATTGATCATGGCGACCACGGTGGCCAACGGCGGGCTGGGCTACCTCTACTGGATGCTGGCCGCGCGCGCGGTGCCGCAGCCGCAGGTCGGCACCGCCACCGCGCTGATCTCGGCGGCCACCGCGATCAGCATGCTGGCCAATCTGGGCGCCGGGCACATGTTCATCCAGCGGCTGCCGGGCAGCGCCCCGGACGTCTGGTCCCGGATCGTCGGCGGCGGCCTGCTGGCCGGTTGCGCGGCCACCGCGGCGGTCGCCACGGCCGGTGCGGTGCTGGTCCCGATGGCGGCGGCGAACTTCGGCTTCCTGGGCCGCCCGGCCGGCGCCGTCGCGCTGATCTGCGCGGCGACCGCGGTCACCGCCACCACCCTGCTCGACAACGTCTACGTGGCCCACCGCGCCGGGCACGGCATGTTCGTACGAAACCTGGTCCTGGCCGCGGGGAAGATCGGCGCGCTAGCCGCGATGCTGGCCGTGGGGGCGCACTCGGCCGGCGCCGTGGTGCTCTCCTGGACCCTGCCGATCCTGCTGGTCAGCGCCGCCACCCTGAGCGCCGGGCTGGGCCGCCTGCGGCCCGGCGTCCGGCTTCGGCTCAGCGGCCTCGGCGCCGAACTGCCGCACCTGCGGGCCGCGCTCACCGGCCACCACCTGATCAACCTGACCCAGGCCGGGCCGGCCGCGCTGCTGCCGGTGCTGGTCACCGCACGGCTCGGTGCGGGCGCCACCGCACACTTCTACCTGGCCTGGATGACCGCGTCGATGCTGTTCATGGTGTCGCCGGCGGTCGCCGCGGCGCTGTACGCGGAGCGCACCAACGCCGAGCGGGTCGGCCTCGGCCGGGCCGCGCTCGTGGTGCTCGCCATGGTCGGCGCCCCGGCCGCGCTGCTGCTCGCCGCCGGGGACCGGATCCTCGGGCTGTTCAGCGCGGGTTACGCGGCCGAGGGCGGACTGCTGCTGCAGATCCTGGTGCTGGCCGCGATCCCGGACGCGGTCACCAACCTGGCCGTGGCGCACTGGCGGTCGCGGGGCGAGTTCCGCCTCTGCCGCCGGCTGAACGTGGTCCGGGCCGTCTGCTGTCTCGCGCTGACCTGGCTGCTGCTGCCCGGCGTCGGGGTGACCGGGGCGGGCGTCGCCTGGCTGGTGGGGCAGTCCGCGGGCGCGCTGCTCGTTCTCTGTCTGGTCGCGCGCCGCGTGAAGGAGAGCCGATGAGGATTCTGCACCTGTCCAACCTGTACGCGCCGGTGATCGGCGGGCTGGAGCGCAGCATCGCGACCAGCAGCGAGGAACTGGTCCGGCGCGGCCACGAGGTCACCGTGCTGACCCTGGCCACCCCGGCCGCGCCCGGCCACGAAACGCTCAACGGGGTTCGCGTGCACCGGGTCCGCAGCGTCGCGAACACGCTGCTCCCGGCGATGAACGAGAACCCGGACAAGCCGTTCCACCCGACGTGTCCGGACCCGCTGACCACCGCCGCGATCGCCCGGCTGCTGCGCGCCGAGCACTACGACGTGGTGCACAGCCACGACTGGCTGATGTACAGCTACCTGCCGCTGCACCGGTCCCCGCTGGGGCGGCCGCACGTGCACACCGCGCACGACTTCGGGCTGACCTGCGTCCGCAAGACCTTTGCCCGGGACGGCGCCCCGTGCCCCGGCCCGCGCCTGTCCCGCTGCGTGAGCTGCGCGTCCGCCCAGTACGGCCGCCCCCGCTCGCTCGCCCTGACCACCGGCCTGCACGCGCACCGGCATCGCGGCATCGACGCGCTCACCGCCATCTCCAGTTCCGTGGCGCACGCCCTGGAGCAGGCCCGGCTCCCCGGTGACCTGCCCGTCCAGGTGGTGTCCAGCCTGGTCCCGGACGGGCTCGACGAGCTGGCCCGGACCACGCCCCGCCCGGACTGGCTGCCGGCCGGCGACTACCTGCTCTTCGTCGGGGCGCTCGGGCCGCACAAGGGCATCCACGTGCTGTTCGAGGCGTACCGGAAGCTCGTCGCCGGATGGGCCGGGCCCGGACCGGCGCCCGCCCTGGTCTGCCTCGGCACCCGCCGCGACGACACCCCGCCGCCCCCGCCCGGCGTGCTGATCCGGCACGACGTGCCGCACGCCCAGGTGATGGCCGCCTGGCGGGGCGCCGCGGCCGGCGCGGTCCCGTCGTTGAACGAGGGGATGGGCCAGGTGGCGGTGGAGGCGATGCTGGCCGGCGCGCCGCTGGTCGCCTCGGCCGCCGGCGGGCTCACCGACGTGGTGCGCGACGGCGAGAGCGGGCTGCTGGTGCCGCCCGGCGAGGTGGACCCGCTGCACGCCGCCCTGCTCCGCGTGCTCACCGACCACGAACTGGCCGCGCGGCTGCGCGTGGCCGGCCAGCAGCGCGGCCTGGACTTCACCGCCGCGCGCGTCGTCCCCCGGATCGAGGAGGTCTACCGTGCCTGCGTCGCGTCGTCCTAGGGTCATGGTCGTCGGATCGGGATGGCACTTCCTGTCCGGGATCAGCTATTACACTTGCCGGCTGAGCAACGCGCTCGACGAGCGCTTCGACGTCGGCGCGATCCTGATGCGGCGACTGCTTCCGGCCCGCCTTTACCCCGGGCGCGCCCGGGTCGGGCTTCGCCTGACCGATTTACGGTACGCCGAGAGCGTCCCCACCTTCGACGGCGTCGACTGGTGGGCGCTGCCCAGCCTGGCCCGAGCCGTCGCGTTCCTCCGCGCGCAGCAGCCCGACGTGCTGGTGCTGCAATGGTGGACCGGGGCGGTGCTGCACTCGTACCTGGTGCTCGCGATGGCGGCCCAGCGGCTCGGCATCCGGGTGGTGGTCGAGTTCCACGAGGTGCAGGACACCGCGGAGCTGCGGCACCGGTGGGCGGCCCGATATGTGCGGGCGGCGATCCGGCCGCTGCTGAGGCGGACCTCCGGGGTGGTGGTGCACTCGGCGTACGACCGGGACGCGCTGGCCGCCGCGTACGACCTGGACGGGGTGCCGGCGGAGATCGCGCTGCACGGGCCGTTCGACCACCACGCGGCCGGGGCCGAGCGGGTGCCCGGGCCGGACGGGGTGGTGCGGCTGCTGTACTTCGGGACGATCCGGCCGTACAAGGGGCTCGAAGACCTGATCGAGGCGTTCGCGGCGCTCGGCCCGGCCTTCCGGCTGACCGTGGTGGGTGAGACCTGGGAGGGCTGGACGCTTCCCGCCGAGCTGATCGCCGCCTCACCGGCTCGGGACCGGATCACCTTCGTCAACCGGTATGTGCCGGACGCCGAGGTGAACGAGTACTTCGCGGCGGCGGACGCCGTGGTGCTGCCGTACCGGCGCAGCTCGGCCAGCGGGCCGCTGCACATCGCGATGAGCCACGGGCTGCCGGTGGTGGTCACCTCGGTCGGCGGGCTGGTCGAGGCGGCCGGGCCGTACTCCGGCACGGTCTTCGTCCGGCCCGCCGACCCGGCCGCGCTCGCCGCCGGCATCACGAGTGCCGCCGGCCTCACCGGCCGGCGGCACGTGGACCCGTCCTCGTGGGGACGGACCGTCGAGGCGTACGAACGCCTCTTCGCGAGGATCGGCGTGACTCAGGAGAGCGTCACGTCGTCGAACCAGACGCTGCCCCTGTTGTCGCCCGACTTGAGGTGAAGCTGGACGCTGGCCGCCCCGGCCGGGGCGGTCGCGGTCACGGTCAGCTTGGTCCAGCCGGTGGTGCCGGCCGCGACCCGCTTCGACGAGGTCTGGCCCAGCCACCTGTCGTTCGCGTCGAACCAGCTCAGCGCGATCTCGCTGGTCCCGGTCGCGTTCTGGCCCTTGGCCCAGGCCTCGGCGCGCCACGTCTGTCCGGGCCGCACCGGGGCCACCGGGGCGATCCGGATCGACGGCAGGCCACCGTCGGCGCGGGTGGTGCCGCTGAACTTCGCCGACCAGGAACCGGTGTGCGCGGCGTCCGAGGAGCGCACCGCGGCGCCCTCCGACGCCAGGTACGGCCGCCACGGCGAGTTGCCCGGGGTCGCCTCGAAGCCGAGGTCCAGCAGGGTGTTCGTGAGCGGCTGCCCGGACCAGTAGGTCTGCACCACGGCCGCCGCGGCCTTCGCCGCACCGTCCGCCCGGTACAGGCCGTACTTGTACTGCGCGGGGATCTTGGAGACCGCCGAGTTGGCCGGGATCGCCCCGGTGCTGAAGTCGGTCAGGGTCCACGGGGCGACCGAGCCGACCCCGGCGGTCCGGGCCGCCTGGAACACCCGGGCCAGGTAGGCGGCCTGCTCACCCTCGGTGCCGGCGGCCGTGCTCAGGCCGGTCTCCCCGATCACGATCGGGAACGGGGCGGCCGCCTCCTGCGCCTTCTTGATCTCGGTGAGCGCCCGCTCCGAGTTGCCGTAGAAGTGGAAGTCCAGGTAGTCGAGCGGGGTGGCGGCCAGCGCGGTGCGGATCCGGGTGAGCCCGCTCGAGCCGGTGGTGCCGGAGACCGAGAGCGTCAGCGGCATCGTCGGCACGGCGGCCCGGATGCTCGGGACGATCTGCTTGACCCAGGCGACGGCCTTCGCGTCGGTCGGGTCGAACTCGTTCTGCACCTCGACCGAGAGCACGCGCGGGTCGTCCGCGTACGGCGTGAGCACGGCCTTCGCCCACTTGGCGCTGCCGGTCGCGTCGGTGTAACCGGTCCACCAGTCGAACAGGGTGAACTTGACGGTGAGGCCCTGGCCGGCCGCGATGCTGACGAACTTGGCCAGCTTGGCGGCGTAGTCGGCCTTCGGGGTGGGGTAGCCGAAGGCGGTCGGGAAGACGATCACGCGTACGGTGCCGGCGCCCAGAGCCTTCGCCTTGGCCAGGTCCGCCTCGATCCGGGCGGCGTCGAAGCTGGTCCACATGGCCGACCAGCCGGCGTTCGACGGGTAGTAGTTGATCGTCTTGGCGACCGTGACCGCGTCGAGCCGGGTGGCCAGGCTGGGGGTCTCCCTGACCGCAGCCGTCGCCGGGGTCTTCGCGGGGGTCTTCACCGGGGTCTTCGCCGGGGCGGGAGCCGGCGGCTTGGTCGTCGCGGGGGTGCTCGCTTTGGTGGCGGCCGGGGTTCTGCCCGGGGCCGGCGTCGCCGCTTCGGCCGCGCCGGTCTGCGCGAAAACGGACAGAACGAGTGAAGAGGCCAACATGGCAACGCGTCGAGCGGCGGATGTCATCTGAGGAGGAGCCCTTCACGGAGGTGCTTTCAGTGGCCTCTCCATTCGGCTCGGTGGCGCGTTGCCATCAGGTAACTCGTCGATGCAGTGCGGTTGCCCTTCGTTGCGTTTCGGGAGCGGCGGAGGCATTCCCCGAGCGGTGGCCGATGGTCGGCCACCGCCGTGCGGACGCTAGGCGACCGGGTAATGCCGTGGGGTGTAGACGATGGTCTCGCCGTCCGCCCTGGTCACCGCCCTGGTCTGGGACGAGCCGACGATCAGCAGGCAGCGCATGTCTACGGTGGCCGGGTCGAGCTCGCCCAGCGTGGTGACCCGCAGGGTCTCCTGCGGCCCGCCGACGTCCCGCCCGACCACCACCGGTGTGCCCGCCGCGCGGTGCTCCAACAGCACCTCCCGGGCGCGGACCAGCTGCTGCTTGCGGGTCTGCGAGGCCGGGTTGTAGATCGCGATGACCAGGTCGGCGGCGGCCGCCCCGGCCAGCCGGGTCTCGATGATCGACCACGGTTTGAGCCGGTCGGAGAGGGACATCACGCAGAAGTCGTGCCCGAGCGGCGCACCGGCCCGGGAGGCGACGGCCTGCGCGGCGGTCAGTCCCGGCACGACCCGCACCGGTACGTCCTTCCACTGCGGATCCTCGGCGACCTCCAAGACGGCCGCGGCCATCGCGAAGACGCCCGGGTCCCCGGACGAGACCACCGTGACCCGGCGCCCGCGTTTCGCCAGGTCGAGGGCGAACGCGGCGCGCTCGGCCTCCACCTTGTTGTCGGAGGCGTGCCGCCGCTGCCGGGGGTTGGCCGGGACCCGGTTGACATACGTGGTGTAGCCGACGATGTCGTCAGCCTCGGCCAGCGCCGCGCGTGCCTCCGGGGTGAGCCACTCGGCCGCGCCCGGCCCGAGCCCGACCACGGTCACCGCACCGGTCGCCGCCTCGGCCGCCGGATCGGTCCCGCCACCGGCCGTCGCCGTCCCGGCGTCGGCGGACGGCACTGCCGCCGGTTCGCCGCCGGTGCCGGCCGCCGCCGTCGTCTCAGCGCCGGCGAGCCGAGCGCCGCCGGTGCCTGCCGCTGCCGTCGTCTCAGCGCCGGCGAGCCGAGTACCGCCGCTGTCGGCCGCTGCCGTCGTCTCAGCGCCGGCGAGCCGAGCGCCGCCGGTGCCGGCCGCTGCCGCTTCGGCCTCGGCGAACGCGGTTGCCGCCGGGCTCGGCAGCAGGGCGAGCGAGAAATACGGCACGGTCGCCGGATCCACCTCGGCCAGCCGCCCGACCCGCTCCGCCGCCATCGTCGCGCGCTCCACGTAGAACGCGTCGTCGAGCCGCCCGGCCCGCGCCAGCGCGGTCCGGACCCCGTCGAAGGTCCGCCCGAGTTTCATCACCGCCGCCGACTCGGTCCCGGCGAGACGCCGCGCCAGCTCGTCCGGCGGCAGCGTGCCGGGCAGCACGGTGAGCACCTCGTCCCGCTCCATCAGCGGCCGCCCGAGCACCGCCGAGGCCGCGCTCACCGAGGTCACCCCGGGCACCACGGTCGTCTCGTAGCGGTGCGCGAGCCGCTTGTGCATGTGCATGTAGGACCCGTAGAAGAACGGATCCCCCTCGGCCAGCACCACCACGTCGCGCCCGGCGTCCAGGTGCGCGGCGAGCCGGGCCGCGGCCTGCTCGTAGAACTCGTCGATGGCGCCCTGATAGCCACCCGGGTGATCGGTGGTCCCGGTGGTCACCGGGTAGATCAGCGCCTCCTCGATCTGCCCGTCCCGCAGGTAACCGGCCGCGATCGCCCGCGCGTTGCTCCGCCCGTGCCGCGCCGCGTGATAGGCGATCACGTCGGCCGCCTCGATCAGCCGTGCCGCCTTGACCGTCACCAGCTCCGGGTCACCGGGCCCGAGCCCCACCCCGTAGAGCCGCCCGCGAACCACGTCGTTCGTCATGTGTCCTATTCCGCTTCCGAGGCCAGGGCGTTCACCGCGGCCGCTGTCATCGCGCTGCCGCCTCGTCGCCCGCGCACGATCAGATATTCCAGACCGGACTCGGCCAGGGCCTCCTTCGACTCGGCCGCGCCGATGAAGCCGACCGGGATGCCGAGCACCGCCGCCGGTCGCGGCGCGCCCGCCGCGACCATCTCCAGCAGCCGGAACAGCGCCGTCGGCGCGTTGCCGACGGCGACCACGGCCCCGCCGAGGCGGTCGCCCCAGAGATCCAGGGCCGCGGCGCTGCGGGTGTTCCCGATGCGAGCGGCGATTTCCGGTACGCCCGGCTCGCGCAACGTGCAGATCACCTCGTTACCGGCGGGCAGCCGCGAGCGGGTCACCCCGGACGCCACCATCTCGGCGTCACAGAGGATCGGCGCACCGTCCAGCAGCGCCTTCCGTGCGGCGGTCGCCACGCCCGGGCTGAACCGGACGTCCCGCACCAGGTCGACCATCCCGCAGGCGTGGATCATCCGGACCACCACCCGCGCGACGTCCTCCGGCAGCCCGGCCAGGTCCGCCTCGGCCCGAATCGTGGCGAACGACCGCCGATAGATCTCCGCGCCGTCCCGTACGTAATCCATCAGCCTCTCCTCGCCCCCGCCACCACGTCCCCCAGCACGTCCACCGGGAAGGTCTCCACACGGCCCGTCGCCCCGTCGAGCCCCGAGTCCGGCGCACTGCCCGGCCCCGGCTCCCGGCCCGTCACCGATCCGCCGCCGTGCTGATCTCGATCGGCCGGCCGGCCGTCGCCGGCCCGGCGGGTCACCGTGTAGCCGCCGCCGGTCGCCTCGACCCGAACGTGTGCACCCGCCGGACTCCCGCACGCTCGCGCGCAGCCCACCCAGTGCACCGGCAACCCGTCCACGAACCGGCTCGCCACCTCGGCGTCCTCCCGCACGTCGGCCAGCGATCTCGCGCAACCCGGCCGCCCCGCGCAGGCGGTGACCCCGGTCCACCGGGAGGTCGCGGTCACCGCAAGCCCCGCCCCGGCCAGCCGCTCGATCCAGGCCCGCGCCGCGGCCGTGGTGAGACCCGGCACCAGGACACCCCGCCACGGCGTGATCACCAGCCGCTCGGCGTCCTCCAGCACCCTCATCTGCCCGCCCTCGAGCCGCCCCAGCGGCACCAGAGCCCCGGCCGCCGCCCGGCCGCCATCGGTCGCGACAGCATCCGCGGCCTGGCCGCCCTCGGTCGCGACAGCATCCGCGGCCTGGCCGCCCTCGGTCGCGACAGCATCCGCGGCCTGGGCGCCGCTGGTCGCGGGAGGACCCGCGGCCTGATCGCCATCGGTCACCATGCCGATCAGGGCGGCCGGGTCGACGACCTCGACCGGCACCGCCACCGGCACATCCACCGGCACGATGCCGAGCGCCTCCGCGACCCGCGCCGAAACCCGCCCGGCGCCGTCGGCCAGCTCCCGCAACCGCCAAGCGGCCGCCCCGCCGCCCCGCTGCTCCTCGCGCTCGGCGAGAAACGCGTGCGCGCTCACGATCAGCGCCTCGACAACCCGGCCGGACTCGACCCGCAGCCCGGTGTCCCACCCGCCGAACCGCAGCCCGAACCGGACCCCGTCCGGGATCGCCGCCACATCCGCCGCCAGTGGCACCTGACCGATCGCGAACAGGAATTTCCCCGGCAACCGGGCCAGCCCCGGATCGCCACAGATCGCGGCGTCCAGCTCGCCGGTCAACTCCCGCACCCGGGAGTCGGCGAGCGGCGGCGCGGCAATGTTGCGTACCGAATCGTGGGTCGAGGACGGCAGCAGCCCGGCGTCGCGCAAGCGGTCGGCCAACCGCACCGCGTCGCTCGCCTGCAAGCCTCTGAGCTGCACATTCGCCCGGGAGGTCAGCTCCAGGCGGCCATCGCCGAACTTCTCGGCGAGCTCGCGCAGCGAGCGCAGCTGCGCGCCGGTCAGCAGGCCACCGGGCAGCCGGACGCGCGCCAGCAGCCCGTCGGCGGCGGCATGCAACCGCAGCGCGCCGGGGCAGGCGTCCGTGTCGGACTGTCGGTGGGCTGTCACGGCCCGGATACTACGGGCGGCCGCCGACAGGAACGCCATCTCGGGTCGGCAGCATCACAAGTTCGTCAGCGGCGTCACATCGAGAGCCCCCGGCCCGGAATCGTCAGCGGCGTCACTGACCAGCGGCCCCGGGCGTCCGATAGCGTGTAGCCGAACAAGTGAATCGAGCGGCGACGCCGCGGAGGAAGCCGGTGCGAGTCCGGCGCGGTCCCGCCACTGTCACCGGGCATGCCCGGGAGCCAGGAACTCCGGTCGCCGTTGATCTCTACTACCCGGGGCGCGGACCCCGAGGGGGAGCGCACGCGTGTTTTTGCTGCTGTCGACGTCCGACACGGACCTGCTCAGTGCCCGGGCCAGCGGCTCGGCCTGGCGGCTGGGCAACCCGGCCCGCACCGGGGTCGACGACCTGCCCGCCCTGCTGGACGGGGTCGAGCTGGTCGTGGTCCGGATCCTCGGCGGCCGCCGCGCGTGGGAGGAGGGCCTCGACGCGCTGCTCGGCGGTGACATCCCGGTGGTGGTGCTCGGCGGCGAGATGCTGCCCGACGCCGACCTGATGAAGCTCTCCACCATCCCGGCCGGCATCGCCGCCGACGCGCACACCTACCTCGCGCAGGGCGGCGCGGAGAATCTCGCCGCGCTGCACGACTTCCTCTCCGACACCGTGCTGCTGACCGGCAACGGTTTCGCCCCGGCCACCGAGAGCCCGCAGTGGGGCATCCTGCCGCGCGCGACGGACAACGACGCCGAGCCGACCGTCGCGGTGCTCTATTACCGCGCCCACCACATGGCCGGGAACACCGCGTTCGTCGAGGCGCTCTGCCAGGCGATCGAGGCCAAGGGCGCCCGCCCGCTGCCGATCTTCACGGCTTCGCTGCGCACCGCCCCGCCCGAGCTGCTCGCCGAGTTGCGCAAGGCGGATGCCCTGGTGGTGACGGTGCTCGCGGCCGGCGGCACCCGCCCGGCCACGGCGAGCGCCGGCGGCGACGACGAGGCGTGGGACGTCGGCGTGCTGGCCGACCTGGACGTGCCGATCCTCCAGGGCCTCTGCCTGACCAGCTCGCGGTCCGCCTGGGAGGCGAGCGACGACGGCCTGACCCCGCTCGACGCGGCGACCCAGGTGGCGATCCCCGAGTTCGACGGCCGGATCATCACGGTGCCGTTCTCGTTCAAGGAGATCGACCCGGACGGCCTGTCGGTCTACGTCGCCGACCCGGAGCGGGCGTCCCGGGTGGCCGGGATCGCGGTCGCGCACGCCCGGCTGCGGCACATCCCGCCCGCGGATCGCAAGATCGCCCTGATGCTCTCGGCCTATCCGACCAAGCACTCGCGGATCGGTAACGCGGTCGGCCTGGACACCCCGGCGTCGACGGTGGCGCTGCTCGCGGCGCTGGACGAAAAAGGCTACAAAGTCGGGAATTTCCGATCCTACGACGGCGACGGCCTGATCCACACGCTGATCGCGGCCGGTGGACAGGACCCGGACTGGCTCACCGAGGAGCAGTTGTCCGGAAACCCCGTCAGGATTCCGGCATCTCGCTACAAGTCGTGGTTCGACACCTTGCCGAGCGACTTCCGGGAGAGCGTCGAGCAGCACTGGGGCCCGCCGCCCGGCGAGCTCTACGTGGACAACGGCGACATCGTCCTCGCCGCCCTGCGCGACGAGAACATCGTGGTCATGGTCCAGCCCCCGCGTGGCTTCGGCGCCAACCCGGTCGCCATCTACCACGACCCCGACCTCCCGCCGAGCCACCACTATCTCGCCGCCTACCGCTGGCTGGCCGACGAGTTCGGCGCGCACGCGGTGGTGCACGTCGGCAAGCACGGCAACCTGGAGTGGCTCCCCGGCAAGAACGTGGGCATGTCCGCGTCCGACGGCACCGACGCGGCGCTCGGCGACCTGCCGCTGATCTATCCGTTCCTGGTCAACGACCCGGGGGAGGGGACGCAGGCCAAGCGCCGGGCGCACGCCACGCTGGTCGATCACCTGATCCCGCCGATGGCGCGGGCCGAGTCGTACGGCGACATCGCCCGCCTGGAGCAGCTGCTCGACGAGCACGCGAACATCGCCGCCCTCGACCCGGCCAAGCTCCCGGCCATCCGGGCGCAGATCTGGACCCTGATCCAGGCCGCCAAGATGGACCACGACCTGGGCCAGGCCCACCGGCCGGACGACGAAGAGTTCGACGACTTCATCATGCACATCGACGGATGGCTGTGTGAGGTCAAGGATGTGCAGATCCGCGACGGCCTGCACGTGCTCGGCGCCGCGCCGACCGGCGAGGCCCGGATCAACCTGGTGCTGGCCATGCTCCGGGCCCGGCAGATGTGGGCCGGCCAGGTCGCCGCGCTGCCCGGCCTGCGGGAGGCGCTGGGCCTGGCGGAGGACGCCTCCACTGCCGAGACCGACGCGATCGAGGAACAGGCGCGGGCGCTGGTCGCCGCCATGGAGGAGCGCGGCTGGCGCGATTCCGACATTTCGGATTTGTCCGATAACCCGGACGTCGTGCGAGTGTTGGAGTTCGCCGCCCGGGAGGTCGTTCCCCGGCTGGCCCGCACCACCGACGAGCTGACCCACGTCCTGCACGCGCTCGACGGCGGCTACGTCCCGGCCGGCCCGAGCGGTTCCCCGCTCCGCGGCCTGATCAACGTCCTGCCCACCGGCCGCAACTTCTACTCCGTCGACCCCAAGGCCATCCCCAGTGCCCTGGCCTGGGAGACCGGCCAGGCCATGGCCGATTCCCTGCTGGCCCGCTACCGCGCCGACTACGGTGACTGGCCGAAATCGGTCGGCCTCTCCGCCTGGGGCACCAGCGCCATGCGCACCGCCGGCGACGACATCGCCGAGGTGCTGGCGCTGATCGGGGTGCGCCCGATCTGGGACCCGGCCTCCCGCCGCGTCACCGGGCTGGAGCCGATCGCCCGCGAGGAGCTGGGCCGCCCGCGCATCGACGTCACGATCCGCATCTCCGGCTTCTTCCGGGACGCGTTCCCGCACGTCGTGGCGATGCTCGACGACGCCGTGCAGCTGGTCGCCGGGCTGGACGAGCCGGACAACTACGTCCGCGAGCACGCGCTGCGCGACCAGGCCGGGCACGGCGACTGGCGGCGGGCCACCACGCGCATCTTCGGGTCCCGGCCGGGGGCGTACGGCGCCGGCATCCTCCCGCTGATCGACAGCCGGAACTGGCGGGACGACGCCGACCTGGCCGAGGTCTACGCGGTGTGGGGCGGGTTCGCGTACGGGCGGGACCTGGACGGGGTGCCGGCTCGGGGGGACATGGAGAACGCGTACCGGAGGATCGACGTCGCGGCGAAGAACATCGACACCCGCGAGCACGACATCGCCGACTCCGACGACTACTTCCAGTACCACGGCGGGATGATCGCCACGGTCCGGGCGCTGACCGGGAAGGCGCCGGCGGCGTACATCGGAGATTCCACCAACCCGGACGCGACGCGGACCCGCAGCCTGACCGAGGAGACCGCGCGGATCTTCCGCGCCCGGGTGGTGAACCCGCGCTGGATCGCCGCCATGCGGCGGCACGGCTACAAGGGCGCCTTCGAGCTGGCCGCCACGGTCGACTACCTCTTCGGGTACGACGCGACCGCCGGCGTGGTCACCGACTGGATGTACGAGCAGCTCGCCACGACCTACGCCCTGGACGCGGAGAACCAGGAGTTCATGAAGAAGTCGAACCCCTGGGCGCTGCACGGCATCACCGAGCGCCTGCTGGAGGCGGCCGACCGCAAGCTCTGGGACTCCCCGTCGCCTGACACGCTGGCCGCGCTCCAGCAGCTCTACCTCGAGACCGAGGGTGACCTGGAAGACGCTTGATTTCTCAAGAGCGTCAGTCCCAGTTCTGGGGAGCCTGCTGCCGGGTCGTCACGTTGATCCGGTTGAAGAAGTTGGTGGTGGCGATCCACAGCACGATCGCGCTCAACTGCTCCTCGGTGAAGTGCTTCGCGGCCTCGTCCCAGATCGCGTCCGGGACGGGGTCGGGGTTGTCGGCCATCCGGGTGGCGTACTCGGACAGCGCCAGCGCCGCCCGCTCCGGCTCGGTGAAGTACGGCGTCTCCCGCCACACCGGCACCGCGAACAGCCGGTCGTCGGTCTCCCCGGCCTGCCGCATGCCGCGCGCGCCGCTGTCGGCGCACGGGGCGCACCCGTTGATCTGGCTGGCGCGCAGGTGCACCAGCTCCAGGACGACTTTCGGCACGCCCGCCGAGAACGCGGTCTTGTAGAGCAGGTTGACCGCCTTGGTCAGGTCCGGCTGCGGTGCGGTGTTCTTGATCCGAGGCTCCATGATCGGCTCCTTGTCACATCGGGTGAACTTGCTTCGTCGGACTCGTGACGCGCCGCGTCGCTCAGATGTGACAGGGGGACCGAAAAATGGGTGATGACCTGCTGGCCGCCGAGTTCGAGGCGAACCGGGGACGGCTGCGCGCGGTGGCCTACCGGATGCTCGGTTCCGGCGCCGAGGCGGACGACGCGGTGCAGGAGACCTGGTTGCGGCTGAGCCGGACCGGCGGCGACACGGTCGACAACCTGCCCGCCTGGCTCACCACCGTGCTCGGCCGGGTCTGCCTGGACATGCTGCGCTCCCGGGCGTCCCGCCGGGAGGATCCGCCGCCGGTCACCGAGCTGCCGAGCGCCGAGGACCCGGAGCGGGAGGCGGTGCTGGCCGATGCGGTGGGTGCCGCGCTCACCGTCGTACTGGAAACGCTCACCCCGGCCGAACGCCTCGCGTTCGTGCTGCACGACCTGTTCGCCGTCTCCTTCGAGGAGATCGCGACGGTGGTCGGGCGCAGCCCGGCCGCCGCGCGCCAGCTGGCCAGCCGGGCTCGGCGCCGGGTGCGGGGCGGCTCCCCGGCCGGCGCCGCCGACGCCGCACGGCAGCGCGAGATCGTCGACGCCTTCCTGGCCGCCGCCCGCGGCGGTGACTTCGCCGGCCTGCTCACCCTGCTCGACCCGGACGTGGTGATGCGCGGCGGCGACGGCGCGGTCGGGCTGCGCGGCGCGGACGAGGCAGCGCGGTTCTTCTCCGGGCGGGCCCAGGCCGCGGTGCCGGCGACGATCGACGGCGCGGCCGGCGCGTTCGTCCGCACCGAGCAGGGCGTGCGGATCGCGCTCAGCTTCACGGTGGCCGACGGCCGGATCATCGCGATCGACTCGATCATGAACCCCGACGAGTCGATCGTCATCGAGCTGCTGGACTAGCCGTCGTTCGGGCGCCGCAGCAGGTAGGTGTCCATGATCCAGCCGTGCCGCTCCCGAGCCTCGGCGCGGGTCGCCACGATGTCCTCCGCGACGTCGGCGACCCGCCCGGCGGCGAGGATCTCGTCCTCGGTGCTCACGTAGGCGCCCCAGTAGATCTCCGCGTCCGGATGCCCGGTGAACGCCTGCTGCGCGTCGAGCATCACCACCACGTCGTCGACGCCCTCCGGCCACCCCTCGGCCAACCGCCGCCCGGTGGTCACCTGGAACGGCTGCCCCACCCGGTTCAGCCCGATCCGGTGCTTGGCCGCGAGCGCCGACACGCTGCTGATCCCCGGAATCACCTCGAACTCGAAACTGACCGCCCCGCGAGCCAGGATCTCCTCCAGGATCGCGATCGTCGAGTCGTAGAGCGACGGATCGCCCCACACCAGGATCGCCCCGGTCTCGTCCTCTTTCAGATGCTCGGCGATCAGCTCCTCGATCACCTGCGACCGCCGAGTCCGCCAGTCCGCGATCGTCCCGGTGTAATCCGCCGGCGTCCGATCCCGATCAGGGTCCCGCCCCTCCACGATCCGCTTCCGCGGATGCGAATACCCCCGGATCATCCGCTCCCGCAGATCGATCAGGCTCTGCTTGGCCTCCCCCTTGTCGAGCAGGAAGAACACATCGGTCCGCCCGATCGCCTTGGCCGCTTGCAGGGTCAGGTGGTCCGGATCCCCCGCACCGATGCCGATCACGTACATCTTCCGCACGCATGCAGTCTGCCTCACCCCCAACCGTCGGCGTGCCTCCACCCTCGCGTCCAGCCCGCTTCGGCGGATCCCGCAGCCGCCGGCCCGTCTCGCCCTCCCTCCACCAAAATCAAATTCCTCATCGACGCGCGTCCGCTGGGGTGCGGATCGCACGCTCCCGCGCGGGCCGAGGGCGGCGATCTGGCCGCTGGCGCGTCCAAACCAATCGCCGCCCTCTTCACTGTCCGCGGCCGGTTCCGGAGATCAACCCCCGGCTGGCCCCCAGCGCCCTATCCGATCCCCGAATAGGGCCACCAGCACCAGCCGGACACTCCCCGGCTGGCCCCCAGCGCCCTTTCCGATCCCCGGATAGGGCCGCCAGGACCAGCCGGATGCTCCTCGGCTGGTCCTCGGCGCCCTGTCCGATTCCTGGGTAGGGCGGTCAGGGCCAGCCGGATGCTCCTCGGCTGGTCCTCAGCGCCCTATCCGATCCCCGGATAGGGCCGCCAGCACCAGCCGGATGCTCCTCGGCTGGTCCTCAGCGCCCTGTCCGATTCCCGGGTAGGGCGGCCATGGCCAGCTGGAGACTCCTCGGCTGGTCCTCAGCGCCCTATCCGATCCCCGAATAGGGCCATCAGGGCCAGCCGGATGCTGCTCGGCTGGGCCTCAGCGCGCTGGGCAGACGCGGGATCGGGGCGAGCCGCTTGATACCCCTGGCGCATGGGATCTCTTCATTGCCCGTGGCGGGTCACCGCCACCCCCGAACCCCACCCCGCCTCCCCGCCGCCTCGGCTGGCCGGAAGCCCTGCGACCTGCACAGGGCCGTGGTTGGGCTGGGCCCGGTGATGGTCATCCGGGATGGGAAACCACGCCCGTGCGAGTCGTTGCCGAGCGCACGTCACCCGCCCGTGCCGGGTCGTGGCCCGGGGCGGGTGACGTGCGGAGTTGTGATTCGGCGCGTGCCGTGTCCGTGGCTCGGGGTGGGTGGTTCGGCGTGTGGGTCATGGCCGACTGGGGGTCCTGCCGGCGCCGGGTCGTGGCGCGGGGCGGGTGACGTGCGGAGTTGTAATCCGGCGCGGCCGTGTCCGGCGCCGGGATCGTGGCGGGGGTTGGGTGGCTCGGCGTGTGGGGACGTGACCCAGCGCGGATTGTGGCAGGCGACCAAGGGTTGGCTGGGGTGGCTTGGCCCGCGGGTCGTGACGGAGCGGCGGGTCGCGGACGAGCGCGGGTCGTGACGGAGCGGCGGGTCGCGGACGAGCGCGGGTCGTGACGGAGCGGCGGGTCGTGAGCGGGCGCGGGTCGTGACGGAGTGGCGGGTCGTGGTCGAGCGCGGGTCGTGACGGAGCGGCGGGTCGTGACGGAGCGCGGGTCGTGATGGAGCGGCGGGTCGTGAGCGGGCGCGGGTCGTGACGGAGCGGCGGGTCGTGAGCGGTGGCCGGGTCGCGAGGCGGGGCTTTGCGGTCGTGGCCGGCGGCTTCGGGACACGGGGCGGACAGTGGTCGCAGGTCGTGGTGGGTCAGTCGGGGAGGATGGGGACGGAGGGGTGCATTTCGCGGTTGAGCATGTCGGCTCGGCGTAGGGAAGAGGCACCGAAGCGGTCTCGGACCCGGTCGACGGCGGCGTCCAGGCCGTCCTGGCGAGGCGGGGTGAAGGGCAGCTCGAGCTGCACGTTGCCCTCGCCGTCGAGGTTGCTCACCGCGACGCCGACCAGCGTGAGCCCGCGCTGGGCGATCAACGGCTGGGCCTCGCGCAGCAGCTCGACCGAGGTGCGGAGGATCGCACCGGTCTGCATCGTCGCTTTCAGCAGGCTGCGGGATCGGGTCACCCGCTCGAAGTCGGCGAAGCGCAGGCGCAGCGTGACCGTCCGCCCGGCTCGGTGGGCGCCGCGCATCCGGTGGGTGACCCGGTCGACCAGGGCCGCCAGCACCGCCTCGATCTCGTCGAAGGACCGGCCCCGGCCGAGGGCGCACTGCGCCCCGATGGAGCCGCGCCGCCCGCCGGTGGTCACGCGCCGTGGGTCGTGGTTGTGGGCGAGGGCGTGCAGGTGGCGACCGGCATTCGCCCCGAGCATCGCGACCAGGGCGGCCTCGCCGACCCGGGCCACGTGGCCGACCGTGTGGATCTGGAGGTCGCGCAGCTTGGCCGCGGTTTTCGGGCCGACGCCCCAGAGTTTCTCCACCGGGAGCGGGTGCAGGAACTCCAGCTCCGCGCCGGGCGGCACGACCAGCAGGCCGTCGGGTTTGCCGACGCCGCTCGCGACCTTGGCCAAGAACTTGGTGCGGGCGACGCCGACCGTGATCGGCAGGCCGGCCCGGGCGCGCACCTCGGCACGCAGCCGCCGGGCGATCTGCTCGGCCGTCCCGCTGATCCGCCGCAGCCCGTCGACCTCCAGGAACGCCTCGTCGATGGAGATCGGCTCGACGATCGGTGTGGTGTCCCGGAAGACCGCGAAGACGGCCTTGCTGGCCGCCGAATACGCACTCATCCGCGGCGGCACCACCACGGCCTGCGGGCAGAGCGCACGGGCCCGGCTCAGGCTCATCGGGGTGCGCACCCCGAAGGCTTTCGCCTCATAGGACGCGGCCAGCACCACGCCGCCGCCGACCAGGACCGGCCGCCCGCGCAGCGCGGGGTCATCGCGCTGCTCGACCGACGCGTAGAAGGAGTCCAGGTCCGCGTGCAGGATCACGGCGCCAGCTTAGTACACCTGTTCGAATAACGAGCGCTGTGGCGATAGAATCGGCAGGTCGTCGACGGTTCCGCTGAGCGAGGGTGGACATTTGTCCGAGATGGTGAAGAATGCCTGGGCCGGTTTCGCGCTGGGGATCTTCGCGGTGCTCGCGTCGCTGATCTTCGTGCTTGCCACCCCGGTGACGTCGACGGTGGAGACGCGGGCGCCGGGGAGCGACAGCATCGTCGTCGAGTCGTCGATCGGGCTGTATCCGCTGACCACGCTCATCATCCAGGCGATCGCCGCGGTCCTGATGTGCGCCGCGCTGGTCGTCATCGTCCGTGGCGGGCTGCCGGCCGGTCGCCGGTTGCTGCTGATCGGCGCGATCGTCGGCCTCTTTCCCGCCGTCGTCCCGGGAGTGCTGGGCTTCACCGCGTGGCTGACGTTCGGCCGGACGCCGCCGGCGCGCTGAGAGGGCCGCTGCGTGGCCGCGGTCACCACCGCGAGGGGGAATTGCACAGTGAGATTCTCGGTTCCTCAGACTTGAGTCACCCACACTCAAGTAAGAACGAGGAGCCACCCATGTTTCTCACCACCCCGACCGTGCGCGACCTCGAGCGTCTCACCGCCCGGGTCGTCGAGACCTCGTCCCGGACCGCGGGCGCGCGGCTCGACGCGTACCGGGAGAACGACACGTTCTGCATCGACATCGACCTGCCCGGTGTCGACCCCGCGTCGATCGACATCACCGTCGACGGCAAGGTGCTGACCGTGCGGGCCGAGCGCGGGCGCGCCGACCGCGAGGGTGTCCGCTACCTGGTCGCCGAGCGCCCGGTGGGTGTGTTCAGCCGGCAGGTCCAGCTCTCCGACAAGCTGGACACCGACCGCCTGGAGGCCGGTTACGACCAGGGCGTCCTCACGCTGAGCATCCCGGTCCTGCAGGAGCGCGAGCCCCGCAGGATCCAGGTCGCCGCGAAGTAAGGCCTCAGTGGTCGAACTGGATCCAGTTCACGTTCATGAACTCGCTGTCGTCGTCGGCGGCGAACGTGATGTAGACGGTGTGCGTGCCGGTCACCGGGGTGAGCACCGCGGTGTCGGTACGCCACGTCTGCCACCCACCGGTGTTGCTCACCGACACCTGCCCGACCGGCGCGTTCTCCAGCGTGTCGAGCCGGATCTGCACCCGCCCGCTCACCCCGGCGCCGGACGCCACCCGGAACTTCGCCTTCGTGGCCGGCACCTCGCCGAACTCGAAGTTGTCGAACCGCAGGTGATCGGCCCGGTTGATCCAGCCGACGTTCTGCCCGCCGCCCTCGTCCTCGGTGTCCTGCGCCTGGATCCCGGCCAGCTCGTTCGCCGCCTCGGCCTGGAGCAGCCCGTATTTCACCGGGACGGGCGCGGGCGAGGGCGACTCGGACGACGGTGAGACCGACGGCGCGGGAGCGACGGAGGTCAGCGCCGCCGGGGTGGTGACGGACGCGGGAGTGTCCTGCCAGCGGCCGATCAGATAGCCGATCAGCAGCAGGCCGAGCGCCGCCAGGCCGGCGACGGCCCGGTTACGGTTCGTCCAGGAGCGGGTCCGATAGACGGTCGGTGAGGGCTGGTCCACCCGGCAAGGGTAATCAAGCGTCCGTTCCCGCCATCGCCATAGCCTCGTCCCCCGCGAAGTGGCAGGCCACCTGCTGTCCCGGGGCCAGCTCCCGCAGCGCCGGCGTCTCGGTCGCGCACCGGTCGACGGCCTTCCAGCAGCGGGTCCGGAAGTGACAGCCGGACGGCGGGTTCACCGGGCTGGGCACGTCGCCGACCAGCCGGATCCGCTCCCGGGGCGCCGCGCCGCGGACCACCGCGATGTCCGGCGCCGCGGAGAGCAGAGCCTGCGTGTACGGATGCCGCGGCCGCTCGTACAACGCGTCGCGCCCGGCCTCCTCGACCACCCGGCCCAGGTACATGACCGCCACCCGGTCGCAGAAGTGCCGGACCACGCCCAGGTCGTGCGCGATGAACACGAAGGCGATGCCCAGCTCCCGGCGCAGGTTCTCCAGAAGGTTCATCACCTGCGCCTGGATCGACACGTCCAGCGCCGAGACCGGCTCGTCGGCCACGATCACCCGGGGCCGGGCGGCGAGCGCCCGGGCGATCCCGATCCGCTGCCGCTGGCCGCCGGAGAACTCGTGCGGGTACCGGTTGTAGTGCTCCGGGTTCAGCCCGACCATCTCCAGCAGCTCCTGGACCCGGCGCAGCTCGTCGCCCTTCGCCGCCATCCCGTGGACCCGCAGCGCGGTCCCCACGATGGTGCCGACGGTGTGCCGCGGGTTCAGCGACGAATAGGGGTCCTGGAAGATCAGCTGGATCTCCCGCCGGTACGGCCGCAGCTGCCGCTGGGTCAGATGCGCCAGGTCGGCGCCCTGGTAACGGATCGCCCCGCTGGTGGGTTCGAGCAGCCGGGTGATCAGCTGGGCGGTGGTGGACTTGCCGCAGCCGGACTCACCGACCAGGCCGAGCGTCTCGCCGGCGCTCAGCGAGAAGCTGACGCCGTCGACCGCGCGGACCCATTGCGCCCGGCGCGCCAGCAGGCCGTCGCCCTTGATCCGGAAGTGCATCTTCACGTCGTCGAGTTCGAGCAGCGTGGTCATCGGTGGGGTCCTCTACGGCAGCCGGGGCAGGATCTCGGTGTCGAAGATCCGGGCGGGTTCGGTCAGGTGGCACCGGGAGAGGTGGGCGGCGCCCGTCATCTCCGGCTGGTCGGTGGCGCAGCGGCCGGCGGGCACCCGGTCGCGGAACTCGCAGCGCGGGTGGAACGCGCAGCCACTGGGCACGGCGAGCAGGCTGGGCGGCGAGCCGGGGATCGGATGCAGCATGCCCGACGAGCCGGAGACCGCCGGGATGCTCTCCAGCAGCCCCCAGCTGTACGGGTGCACCGGGGTGCCCAGCACCTCCTTGACGGTGCCGTGCTCGACGGCCGTGCCGGCGTACATCACCAGCACCTCGTCGGCGATCTCGGCGACCACGCCGAGGTCGTGGGTGATGAAGACGACCGCCGAGCCGAAGTCCCGTTGCAGGTCGGCGATCAGGTCGAGGATCTGCGCCTGCACGGTCACGTCCAGCGCCGTCGTCGGCTCGTCGGCGATCAGCAGCTTCGGGTCGTTGACCAGAGCCATCGCGATCATCGCGCGCTGCCGCATGCCGCCGGAGAACTCGTGCGGATACTGGTCGAGCCGGCGGCCGGGGTTCGGGATGCCGACCCGGTCCAGCATGTCGGCCGCACGCGCCCGGGCGACCCGGCGGGACACGGAGTGGTGCGCCCGGTACGACTCCACGATCTGGTCGCCGATGGTGAAGAACGGATGCAGTGACGACTGGGGGTCCTGGAAGATCATCGCCGCGCCGGCGCCGCGGAACCTCATCAACTCGCGCTCCGGCAGCCCGACCAGTTCCCTGCCGCCGACCTTGATCGAGCCGGAGATCTCGGTGCGTTTCGGATCGTGCAGGCCGAGCACGGCCATGCTGGACACGCTCTTGCCCGAGCCGGACTCGCCGACGATCGCCAGCGTGCGGCCCAGCGGCACGGAGTAGTTCAGCCCGCGCACCGCGGTCACCGTGCCGTCCGGGGTGGGGAACCGGACGTGCAGGTCGGTGATCTCCAAGTAAGAATCCACAGCCGTTCCTAGGGTGGTCATCCGAGCCGGACCCGCGGGTCGAGGAAGGTGTACAGCACGTCGACGAGCAGGTTCAGCAGCACCAACATGATCGAGCCGAGCAGCACGCTGCCGAGCATCACCGGCAGGTCGTAGGTGGCGAACGCGCGCAGCGTCAGGAGCCCGATGCCGGGCAGGCCGAAGATGGTCTCGGTGAACAGGGTGTTGGTCAGCTGGAACGCGATGTCCATGCCGAGGATCGTCACCACCGGGGTGAGCGCGGCCCGCAGGCCGTGGCGATAGGCGACCCGCCGGGCGCTGATCCCCTTGGACCTGGCGGTACGCACGTAGTCCTGGCCGAGCGACTCGACCATCGACGAGCGGGCGTACCGGGTGTAGTAGGCGGCGTTCGTGACGCCGAGGGTCAGCCAGGCGGCCAGCAGTCCGGCGGCCCAGGCGATCGGGTTCGTCAACAGCGGGTGGTACTCGCTGTCCGGCAGCACCGTCACGTAGAGGGCGACGAGCAGAGCCACCACGAAGTACGGCACCGAGTTGATCAGCTGGGCGCCGCTGATCACGGTCCGGTCCAGTGAGGTGCCGCGGTGCCGGGCGGCCACCGAGCCGATCAGCACGCCCAGGCTGAAGTAGATGACCGCGCCGCCCAGCACGATCGAGAAGGTCACCGGCAGCGCCTGCCTCAGCAGCGTGGTGACCGGCTGGTTGAGCGTGTACGAGTACCCCAGGCAGGGCGCGTCGCAGTGCCGCTCGACGCCGCCGCTGGAGTACTCCCGGCCGACGGCGATGCCCTTGAGGTAGGAGCCGAGTTGCTCCAGAGCCGGCTTGTCCAGGTCGAGGCTGCCCTCGATGTCGGCGAGCCGTTCCGGCGTGCACTTGGGCCCGCAGATGACGCCCGCCGGATCGGTCGGGGCGAGGAAGAACAGGGCAAAGCTGGTGACCAGCGCGAGGATGACGACGGTGACCGAGCTCGCCACGCGCCGCAGGATGTAAAGCAGCACCGCAGGGAGTCCTATCGGGAGAGCCGGCCCCGGCCCGGGTGATCCCGGGCCGGGGCCGGGACGGGTCAGCTCTTCAGGTACATGTTCTGGAAGAACGGCATGCCCTGGGTCGGGTCGACGACCGTGCTACCCACGTTGGTGCCCTGCACGACGCCGGCCTTGGTGTAGTAGAACGGGATGCCGACGTACATGCCCATGATCTTCTCGTCGAGGGCGCCCCACTTCGTGGCGGCTTCCTCGGCGGGCAGCGCGCCGATCGACTCGATCTCGCTGTCCAGCGCCTTGTCCTGCATCATGCCCCAGCTCAGGCCGTTGCCGACCGAGGAGGACTCGAAGAGGACCGGGAACCAGCTGTTGCCGTTCGGCCAGTCGGAGCACCAGCCGCGCGGGCCCTGGGCCATGTTCACGTCGGACTTGTAGTCGGAGATCTTGGTGCGCAGGTCGGCGGTGGCCACCCCGACCGGGCGCACCTTGAAGCCGGCGGCCTTGAGCGCGTCCGCGCGGACCTGGCTGACCTGCTGCGAGACCGGCTTGGTGTTGTCGAAGAACCAGCTCACCTCGAAGCCGACCTTGCCGGCCGCCTCCAGCATCTTCTTCGCCGCGGCCGGGTCGCCCTGGCCGGTGCCGGACAGGCCGGGCAGCGGGTTGTACTTGGTGTAACCCGGGACGCTCGGCGGCATGATGGTGCTGGCCTTCTGCCCGATCAGATCGGAGATGCCGGCGGCCTTCCAGGTCTGGTCGTACGGCCACGCGGCGGCGATCGCCTTGCGGACCTCCAGCGGGATCTTGGTGGTGTCCATCTGCCAGACGTACGTGCACGGGCCGTTGCCCTGCACCAGCTGGGCCTTCTTGTCGCCGAGCACCTGCGGCACCAGCGAAGCGTCCACGTCGACGTAGTTGATCGCGTTCGCGTCGCCGCCGGCGCTGTTCAGCACCTGCTGCTGGGTCTTGACGTCGTCCTGGCCCCACTTGAAGTCGAAGCCGTCCGGGTACTGGTGGCGCGCCGGGTCGGTGTTCGCGTCCCAGTTGGTGTTGCGGACCAGCTTGAGCTCCGAGCCCGGGGTGTACGACGCGTACTTGTACGGGCCGGTCGCCATCGGGTGGCTCTGGTACTCCTGCTTGGTGTCCTTCGCCTGGGGGATCGGCGTGAACAGCGGGAAGGTCATGTAATACGGCAGGTCGGGGAACGGCTTGGCCAGGTGGACGATCAGGGTGTCGGCGCCCTGGGTCTCCACGCCGGCGAACTTGTCGCCACCGGCGTACGGGCCCTTGTACTTGTCGCCGTCCTTGAAGTACGCCTGCTGGTACGTCGCGCCGTCCGGGAAGACGTCGTGGGCGAAGGACCGCTTGATGGCGTACGCCAGATCCTCGACCTTGACCGCGGAGCCGTCCTCGTACTTGAGGCCGGCTTGCAGCTTGAACGTCCAGGTCAGCTTGTCGGCCGAGACGGTGCCCAGGTCGGTGAGGTCCGGCACCAGCACCGGGGTGCCGTTACGGACGTCGTACTGGGTGGGCGTACGGAAGAGCAGCTTGGCGATCTCGCCGGAGTCGGTGTAGTAGATGTCGGTCGGATCCATGTTGTTCGGGGTCGAACCCGAGTACACGGTGATCGTCCCGCCCTTGACCGCGCCCGCGATCTCGGCGGCCGGCCCCTTGGCGGCGGCGTCGATCGCCTGGGTCGCCGTGGTGATCGTGCCGGAGTCGTCCTTGGCCGACCCGTTGCTGGCCGACGGGCTGCCGCAGCCGGCGAGTCCCAGGGCGACCGCGGCGGCGGCCACCACGACCTTCTTGCCTGTTGCCATATTTCCTCTTCCTGAGTGTGCTTGCACTAACGCCGCGTGCGCGGGTCGAATGCGTCGCGGATCGAGTCACCGAGCAGGCTCAGCACGAGCACCAGCAGGGTGATGCCGATGACGGGCAGCCAGAGGTACAGCGGGTCGGCCCGGTAGTAGTTGGTGGCGGCCGAGATGGTCACGCCCCAGGACGGGGTCGGCTCGGTGAGCCCGACACCCAGCACCGTGAGACCGGCCTCGGTGACCATGTACGCCGGCAGGGCCATCGAGACCGACACGATGATCGGCCCGACCAGGTTGGGCAGCAGCTCCTTGCCGAGGATCTGCCAGGTGGGCACGCCCAGCACCCGGGCGGCCTGCACGAACTCCCGCTCCCGCAGCGAGAGCACCTCGCCGCGGATCAGCCGGGCCAGGCCGGCCCAGCCGAAGACGGAGAGCACGAAGATCAGCGAGTAGAACCGGATGGTCGACGTCTGCTCGGCGGAGATGCCCTCGGCACTGCCGAGGAAGATCGCCGCGAAGGTGGCCGGCACCGCGATGGCGAACAGCAGCTGCGGCAGGCTCAGCACGAAGTCGATCAGCCAGGACAGGATCCGGTCGAGCCAGCCGCCGGCGAAGCCGGCCACCAGCCCGACCAGCACGCCGATCAGGGTGGAGACGACGGTCGCCAGGGTGCCGATGATCAGCGACGGCCGGGCGCCGTAGACCCAGCGGGCGAAGAGGTCCCGGCCCAGCCGGGGCTCGATGCCGAACCAGTGCTCCGCGGTCGGGCCGATCGTCGGGTATCCGTAGTCGTCGATCAGATCCTGGTGCAGCGTGGTCGAGTCCTGGCCCTCCAGCGCGGCCAGCAGCGGCGCGAAGATCGCCATCAGCACGAAGAACAGGAAGATCCCCAGGCAGATCATCGCGGTCCGGTCCCGGCGGAGCCGGGCCAGCGCGATGCGCGTCGGCGACTTGCCCTGGGCCGGCGCGGCGGGCGCCGCGGCCTTCGGTTCGGCCAGCACTTCCACGAAAAGGTCACCTCCAAGAACGACACACCTCGCAGGCGCCGAGCGTGAGAGGTATTCGGGTGGAGGGAAGGTAGCCGGGAGCCCGGCGTCCGGGAAATGCGCTTGCGCATCGAATCAATAACGGCGGGGATATTGTTCAGGTCATATCTTCGGCGCTATTCGCAGATGGTTGTGCCGGTGCGATGGCGCCGTCGTTTCCGGTCCGTGAAGGTTTCGGTGGGCACCGTCGTATTTCCGGTCACCTGGCCGAAACGCCGGAAGATCTCCGGTTTCCAGCCGTGAAGACGGGACATCGAAGATCGTTCAGAGTCTAAAATGGAGAACCGAAATGACTCAAGGAGCCAATTCGGTGAGCATTCGGACACCGCGTTCGGCGGCCTTTTCCGGATCCACGTCCGGCCCACCGATCCGGGGATCCCAGTTGGGTTCGTAGAAAAGCTCGGTGGCGCCGGCGTCGGCATACCGTCGCGCCTGCGCCCGCATATCGGCCCAGGACGACTCGGCATTCATCACGGCGCGCACCACCACGCGTACCGAAGAAGGGTCCTTGCCGGCCTCGGCCGCGGCCTCGCGGACCACCCGCGCCCCGTGCTCGATCTCCGCCAGACTCGTCCGGCTGCTGCTCACCCATCCGGCGGCGATCCGGCCGGCCCGCCGCAACGCGACCTCGGCGCTCCCGCCGAGCAGGATCGGCGGGCCGCCGGGCTGCACCGGCCGGGGCAGCATCCGGCTCGGCGGCACCCGGTAGAACTCGCCGTCAAAAGCGGACACGTCGTCGGCGAAGAGGGTGCGCAGGACGGCCAGGTACTCCTCGGTGCGGCGGCCGCGCGGGTGCGGGTCCGAGCCGGTGGCCACGAACTCGGGCTCCGACCAGCCGGTGCCCAGCCCCAGCTCGAACCGGCCGCCGGTGAGCAGGTCCAGGGTGCCCGCCTGTTTCGCCAGGTAGGCCGGCGACACGTAGGGCAGGTTGATCACCGAGACGCCCAGCCGGATCCGGGACGTGGCGGCCCCGGCCCAGGTCAGCGCCACGATCGGGTCGAGCACGCTCTGATAGATCGAGGCGAGGTCCTGCTCCTGGCCGACCAGCAGTCGCTGGAACGCCCAGAGGCCGTGGTAGCCGAGCTCCTCGGCCTGCTGGGCGATCGACGTCAGCGTTTCCGGCCGTGCCCACGCGCCGGACACCGGGCATCCGAAACTGATCAACACTCGTGCAGGTTACTGCGCGGTGCCGCCCTCCTGCGCCAGCAGCTTGTCCACCTTGGCATTGATCTCGTGGCCGACGTACGCGGCGATCGAGGCGTGGTTCAGCGCGGTCGCCGGCGCGATCGTCGGGTTCGTGGCGGCGTCCGGTCCCGGGTTCGCCACGCCGCCGGGAATGACCTTGCCGCTCGCGTCCTTGCCCGGGTCGAAGCAGAGCATCGCCTGCGCGAGTGCCTCCCGCCCGGCCTTGCTCCGGGCCCACTCGGTCATCCAGGCCTGGAATTCGCTCTTGGTCACGTCGTCCTCCAACAGCCCCCAGGGGCTGGTGTCGCTCTCCTGCACGGTCGTGTACCGGGCGGAGAAGTGGGCGTGCTCGGTGTGCGGACTGTTCCCGGTGTAGCTGCGCGCGGTCCATCCCCAGGACCGCGACCAGATCGTGCGGTTGTAGATGACGTTCTGCAGGCGGTCGTCGCGCCCGTCGCGGTGCCGGGTGATGATGATCTCCAGCGCCCGCTGCATGGTCCAGCCGGGTTTGTGCAGGTCATCGTCGACGTCGATGGCGTGCACCTCGTTCCTGTAGTCGGCGTCCTCGTAGGGCGTCGACCCGGTCTCGTCCGGGTTGTGGTCCGACGGCGTGCGGGCGTGCGCGGCGTCGCCGATCGAGCCGTCGCTGGACCTGTCCCGGGCGGGCGCCAGCGCGTCGAACTCACTCCGCAGGGTGACCAGGCACGGGACCAGGATCCAGGACGCCATGGGGTTCCTCCTCCCAGGGATCGGGCACCGGTTCGCCGGCGTACTGCTCGGCGGGCCCCGGATCGTGCGGCCCGGCGGTCCGTTCCTCCGCGCCCGGCGTGGCCCGAGCCGGTATCGAGACGGGCGGGGCGGCTCTCGGGTCGGTCATCGCTCACTCCCTTCGCGACATCCGATGATTCCCGCGATCCCCGGCGAATCGCATTCCCCGACCGGGTGGCCGCAGTGCCAATTCACCACCATCAAAAACAGACAGACCCCTTCTTTGCGTACGCCATGAAGCGCCCCTTGAGGTGATCGCCTAGCGTGCTGAGCGTGACCGATCCGGAGAGTGCCGGCGCCTGGCGGCGGTTCGACGGCGCCGTGCGACTGCCGGCCGCCGCCGCGGCGGCCGGCAGCGTGCTGCTGGCGTTCGCGATCCGGATGGTCACCGGGAGTCCGATGCTGAGCACCGGTCTGGTCGAGCAGGCGTCCGGGACGGCGCTGTACGCGAGCGCGGTCTTCGCCGGGGTCGTGTTCCTCCGGCCGCGGCTGCCGGTTCCGTACGTCGCCCTGATCGCCGCGGGGTGGTGCTGGGCGGTCGAGTTCCTGCAACTCACGCCGATCCCGGCGGACCTGTCGGCACGCAGTGTGGTGGCTCGTCTGGTGCTCGGGGTGAGCTTCGACCCGGCCGACCTCGTCTGGTACCTGGCCGGGGTGGTACCGGCGGCCTTGGCGCTGGCCTGGACCCGGCGGCGGTGACCACGGGTTCAGCCCGGCGGTCGCCGGGCGGTCCGGCACCGGGAACACCTCGCGGGTAGCCACGGGACGGTGCGCTGCCGTACCAATAATGGATCGCAACGGGCGGCGACCGTGAGTGATCCGCATGTCGAGCAGACCGAGAGGCGGCCGTGACCGATCCGCATGTGCACGTCGAGGTGAACCTCGTGCGCTCGGGTTCGCGGTGGGCCGTCGGGTGGATGACCGGCGTTCTGGTCGCCGGGGGCCTGGGGTCGCTGGTGTTGTTCGTGCGGTTCTTCGTCAACTCGTTCGCGCTGCCCGGCGTCGAGCCGGAGAACCCGGTGCGCGGCGGGTGGTACCTGCTGTGCTGCGCGATCGTGCTGGTCACCGCCCCGCTGACGGCCACCGTGATCGGCGTCGTCGGCAAGCAGAAGATCTATGCCACGGTGTGCGCGATCCTCGCCCTGGGCGGGCTGGTCCTGGCCGGGCTGATGACACCGAGCGCGCTGGACGGGATCGGCGTCGTGCGGAAACCGCCGGCGCCCGCCCCCACCCCGCGGATCTCGCAGTGCGTGGAGCGCAGCGGCGGCGACACCCGCTGTCCCGGTGGATGATGGACGGCATGGCTGACGAGCGCGACGGTGTGCCGCTGACCAATCTGGATCAGGAGATCTTCCCGGGGGCCGGGGCGACCAAGCGGGACCTGATCGACTATCTGGACGCGATGGCCGACCGGCTGGTCCCGGTGCTGCGCGACCGGCCGCTCTCGGTGATCCGGGTGCTCCGCGGCCAGGACCAGTTCATGCAGAAGAACCTGCCGAAATACACCCCGGAGTGGGTGCCGCGGACCACCGTGTGGGCGGAGGCGTCGCACCGCGAGGTGACCTACGCGCTCGGCAACGACCGGCGCACCCTGCTGTGGTTCGGCAACCAGCGGGCCGTCGAGTTGCATCCGGCGCTGGCCACGATCGACGCCCCGCACCGGCAGACCCACCTGATCATGGATCTCGATCCGCCGCCGGACCGGGACTTCACGGTGGTCGTCGGGGCGGCCCGGCTCGTCCGGCAGGCCCTCGCCGACTGCGGGCTGAGCGGGGCGGTGAAGACCAGCGGGTCCAAGGGGCTGCACGTCTTCGTGCCGCTGGGCGGCGATCCGGCGCCGGAGGACGTGGCCGCGGCGCAGCGCGCCGTCGCCGCCCGCGCCGAGCGGATCGATCCGGAGTCGGCGACCACCGCGTTCATCCGCCAGGACCGGCACGGGAAGGTGTTCCTGGACGCCACCCGGGCGGGCGGGGCGACGGTGGCGGCCGCCTACAGCCCGCGGATCCGGCCCGGGGTGCCGGTGTCGTTCCCGGTCGCCTGGGAGGCGCTGGACGACGTGACGCCGGCCGACTTCACCATTCACACCGCCGTCGAGCGCCTGGGCGGGGCCGACCCCTGGGCGGCCGCGATGCCCGCGGCCCAGGTGCTTCCCGATGATCTCGTGGCCGAGGGGCACACCATTCCGGTGGCCCGGGTGCAGGCCATGCACGAGGGGAAGCGCCGGGCCAAGGCGAAACGCGAGGCTTCAGGAGGCTAGGGCGCTCCAGAACGGGACGGTCGGGCGGACCCGCCGGTTGGCGGGCTCGCCGAGGCCGAACTCGCGGTGCAGCCAGTCGCTGAGGTCGACGCCGTAGCAGAGCACGTCGCTCTGATAGATCGAGAGCACCGGGTGCCCGGGGATGGCGGCCGGCAGATAGCGGTGGGCGTAGAGAGGCACCATCCGGGGCGCGATCATCAGGCCGGCGCGAGCGGTCGCGACCCGGTCGCCGAACGGGGCGCCCCAGCCCTCGTACCAGAAGTCATTTTCGGCCACGTCGAACAGCACGCCCTCGACCGGGGCGGTCAGGGCGGAGCGCAGCGCGGAGCGGTCGCCGCCCCGCCAATCCGGCCAGCCGATGCCGGTGGGCAGGCCCGCGGCGAGGAAGGCGCGATGGTCAGGTGCGAACGTGAAGCCGAACTCGGCCTCCAGGTCGCTGAGTTCACGATCGGACAGGCCGGGCGCGATCGTGAAGCGGCCGGAGGCGGCGAGCAGTTCCGCGGCGGTCACTCGATTACCTTAACCAGCGAGGCGGCATACATCGAACGATGTAGCTCGTACGCGGGAGGCGTCCATGCGGGTGACTACTGCCGGACGACGCGCCGGAGCGGGCGTCGCGCCTAGCGTCCTGAGCATGAACTTCATCTATCCCGTCGCCGCCGCCGCGACACTCGTCGGGGTGCCCGCCGGGCTGGCGCTCACCGGCGGCAATACGCAAACTGTGATGACTGTCTCACTCGCCGTGACTCTCGCCGGGCTGACCCTGGTGGCCCGGCGCCGGCCGCGGAGCGCGCTGCTGCTCTCGGTGCTGATCGTCGCGGCCTGGCGGTCGTCCGAGCTGATCGGGACCGGCTGGGTCTGGCCGGCCACCGCCGTCCTGGTGCTGACCGTGCTGGCCGGGTATCCGCGGACCGCCGTCACGGTCGCGGTGTGCTTCCTCTGGTACGGCGTCGCCTGGGACTGGGCGGTCGAGGAGCATTCCGCCGACTGGGTGTTCGCCCATCTGGGTGGCGAGGGGCTGTGGCTGACCGCGGCGCTGGCCGGGGCGTTCGCGGGCGTGACCACCGTCCGCTGGCGCGCCGAGCGGGACGAGCGCCGCTCCGCGCAGGCGCACGTGGAGATCGCCCGGGACCTGCACGACGTCGTCTCGCACACCCTGGCCGTGGTGGGCGTGCACCTGAACGTGGCGATGGACGCCTTCGACGACGACCCGGCCGAGGCCCGCGCCTCGCTGAGGCTGGCCCAGGAGGTCCGCGGCCGGGCGATGGCCGACCTGGGCGCGCTGGTCGGGGTGCTGCGCGGCGGCGAGGTGCCCGGCCTGACCGGTCTCGGCCGGCTGGCCGAGCAGGTCCGCGCGGCCGGGTTGCCGGTGTCGCTGAACGAGTTCGGCGACCCGGTCGAGGTGCCGGCGCCGGTCGCCATCGCGGTCTACCGGGTGGTGCAGGAGGCGCTGACCAACGCGGTCCGGCACGCCGGGGCGACCCGGGCCGTGGTGACCGTCCGGTACGCGCCGGACGGGGTGCTGGTCGACGTGCAGGACGACGGCGCCGGCGCCGAGCCGGCCGCCGACGGGCACGGCATCGCCGGGATGCGCGAGCGGGTGGCCGCGCTGGGCGGGGCGCTCACCGCCGGTCCCAACGCCAAGGGCTTTTCGGTACGCGCGAGCCTGCCCCTGCTGAAAGGGTGACATGACGATCTCCGTGCTCATCGCCGACGACCAGCAGCTGGTCCGGGCCGGGTTCCGTAGCCTGCTGCGGCGGGGCCGGGACATCGAGGTGGTGGGTGAGGCCGCCACCGGGGACGAGGCGGTCCGGGCGGCTCGCGCCCTCTCTCCGGATGTGATCCTGATGGACATCCGGATGCCCGGGATGGACGGCATCGCCGCCACCGGGAAGATCCTGGAGTTCAGCTCGACCAAGATCATCATCCTGACGACCTTCGAGACCGACGAGTACGTCTTCGCCGCCCTCGCCGCCGGCGCCAGCGGCTTCCTGACCAAGGAGATCGACCCGGAGGGCCTGCGCACCGCGGTCCGCGTGGTCGCCGCCGGCGACGCGCTGCTCTCCCCGAGCGTCACCCGCCGGGTCGTCGGCCGGTTCGCGCACCGCCCGCCCGCGGCACCGGCCGGCGACCGGCTGGCCGTGCTCACCGACCGCGAGCGCGAGGTGGTCGCCCTCGTCGCCACCGGCCTGTCCAACGACGAGATCGCCGCCCAGCTGGTGATCAGCCCGCTGACCGCGAAGACGCACATCACCCGGGCGATCAGCAAGCTCGGCGTCCGTGACCGGGTCCAGCTGGTGATCGCCGCCTACCGGGACGGGCTCGTCTAACCGCTTTGCACCCCGGCTCCTCCTCAACCGGGTGCGTTCCGGCCCGATAGCCCCGGTTGACCAGTAGATCGAGGGCGGAGGCGTCGCGATGACTCGCAACAACGCGGAGGGACCGGTGGACATCCGCGCCTGGGTCCGGGTCTGCATCGCCGTCGCCGCGGTCCTCGCGGTGCTCGTCGTGCTGATCGGCGCCGGCGTCGGCAGCCCGGGTCTCTCCACCTGGGCGCTGGCCATCGGGGCCGTCGTCGCGGCGGCGACCTGCTGGCGGCGTGGCCGGCTGTTCACCGGCCGGGCCCGGTGGGGCTGGTCGACCATCGCGGCCGGCGTGCTGAGCTGGGGTCTCGGCATCGGGTACACGCTGGTGCGGTACTGGCCGACCGGCGGCACCTCGGAGGTCCCGTCCCCGGCCGACACCGGATACCTGGGCCTGCTGCTGCTGGTTCCGCTCGGTCTGCTGATCCTGCCCAGCGCCAGCCAGCCGCTGGCCAACCGGGCGCGCAGCGTGCTCGACGGCATGCTGGTCGCGGCCTCGCTGGTGCTGGTCAGCTGGGTCTTCGTGGTCGACGGCCGGCTCGACCCGGCCGACAACGGCCTGGGTTTCTACCTGACGCTGCTCTACCCGCTCGGCGACATCGTGATCGGCACCATGATCGGGTACATGCTGCCGCAGCGGCGGGCGTTGTACCGCTGCTCGGCCGACCTGACCTTCTTCGGGCTCGGCGTGGCCGCCTTCGCGGTCTCCGACATCGGGTACGCGTACCTGCGGATGATCCACGACTACCAGGCCGGGAACCTGATCGACCTGGGCTGGCTGATCGGCTTCGGGCTGATCACCATCGGCGCGGCCCGGCCCAAGGACGCCGAGCCGCTCAAGAGCGAGTTCAGTCCGCGGCTGCGGACCAGCGGGGTGCTGCTGCCGTACGCGGCGGTCCTGGCGGCGCTGTTCGCCAGCGTTCTCTTCCACCTCACCACCGGGCACAGCAGCCCGTTCGTGGCGTACACCCGCTCGCTGCTGATCCTGCTGCTGATCGGGCGGCAGGTGCTGACCCTGCTGGAGAACCGGGAACTGACCCGGAACCTGGAGGCCCGGGTCGAGGACCGGACCGCCGAGCTCTACGCCCGGGAGCAGCACTTCCACGCGCTGATCCGGCACAGCTCGGACGTGGTCACGGTGATCGACGCGGACGGGCGGGTGACGTACCAGAGCGAGTCGATGCAGCGGGTCTTCGGCTACCCGCCGGAGGTGTTCGTCGGCCGGCACTACACCGAGATCGTCGACGCCGAGGTGTCGATGCGGCTGGCCGAGGCGATGCGGCAGGTGGCGGCCCGGCCGTACGCCACGACCACCCGCGAGGTGGTGCACACCCACCAGGACGGCCGGAAGCGTCCCTCCGAGATGATCATCACGAACCTGGTGGACGACCCGCACGTGGGCGGGTTCGTGCTGAACACCCGCGACATCAGCGAGCGCAAGGAGCTCCAGGACCAGCTGGTGCACGAGGCGTACCACGACCCGCTGACCCAGCTCGCGAACCGGGCGTTGTTCCGCGACCAGGCGGCGACGGCGCTGCGCCGGAGCACCGAACTGACCGTGCTGCACCTGGACCTGGACGGGTTCAAGCGGGTCAACGACAGCCTCGGCCACCTGGCCGGCGACCAGCTGCTGGTGCAGATCGCCGACCGGATCCAGGCCTGCGTCCGGGGCGAGGACCTGGTCGCCCGGTTCGGCGCCGACGAGTTCGCGGTGCTGATCGAGACCTCCGACGCCGAGACCGTGGCCCGGCGCATCCTGGACGATCTGGAGGCTCCGGTCGAGGTGGGCACCCGGCGGATCCACGTCCGGGCAAGCATCGGCCTGGCCGACGCGACCCTGCTCGACGAGCCGGACGCGGAGCAGCTGCTGCGCAACGCCGACCTGGCCATGCACCACGCCAAGGCGGCCGGTGGCAGCGCCTTCGTCAGCTTCCGCGCGCAGATGCAGGAGGGCCTGGTCGAGCGCCTGGAGCTGGAGAACGACCTGCGCGCCGCGCTGGAGAACCACGACCTGCGCCTGCACTACCAGCCCACCGTCGACCTGGACACCAGTGAGGTGGTCGGCTTCGAGGCCCTGGTCCGCTGGCCGCACCCGACCCGCGGCATGATCAACCCGCTGGACTTCATCCCGATCGCCGAGGCGACCGGCATGATCGTGCCGCTCGGCCGCTGGGTCCTGCACGAGGCCTGCCGCCAGGCGGTCGAGTGGAGCGCGGCCGCCGGGGGCCGGCCGCTGAAGATGTCGGTCAACGTGTCGGTCCGCCAGTTCGACCAGCCCGACTTCGCCGAGACGGTCGCGGCCGTGCTGGCCGAGACGGGCATGCCGGCCGACCGGCTCTGCCTGGAGATGACCGAGTCGGTGCTGATGACCGACACCGAGGCCAACCTGGAGCAGCTGGTCCGGCTCAAGGCCCTCGGCCTGACCCTGGCCATCGACGACTTCGGCACCGGGTACTCGTCGCTGGCCTACCTGCGCCGCTTCCCGGTCGACACGCTGAAGATCGACCGCTCGTTCGTCGAGCGCCTCGGCGGCGTCCTGACCGGCGACACCGCGCTGACCGACACGATCGTCCGGCTCGGCAAGAGCCTGGGCATGGCGACGGTCGCGGAGGGCATCGAGGAGTTCGGGCAGCTGGCGGCGCTGCGGGAGATGGGCTGCGGGTTCGCCCAGGGCTACTACTTCTCCCGCCCGGTCCCGGCGGCCGAGGCCGGCCGACTGTTCCTGGAAGGCGCCGACACGCCGGTCGAGACGTCCGTCTGACCCCGGGCGAGGTGCGGGTCAGGCTAGGCGTGGGAGATAGGCGGACCAGACCTTTCTGGGGACGACCATGCGCCAGGCGTCCAGGACCAGCTCGGTCATCTCCTCCTCGCCGAGCTGGTCGAGGCGGGCGACGACCCAGTTGAAGCGCATGTCGGACTCGCGGGGCAGCTGGAACGTCGCCGGGTCGGCGGCGACCAGGGCGGCCCGCTCCTGTTTGGGGAAGCCGAAACCCATGGTCGTCTCGTCGCGGGAGAACGCGACGTAGACGATCTTGCCGACGCGGAATTTCACGCGGTCCCGGATCAGGTGTTCCTCGCTGCGCGGCAGATCCCGGGCGATCCGCCGGACGTCATCGACGGTGACCATGTCAGCGAACCTAGACCCGGGGTACGACAGGAAATCCGCTCAGAGACCGCGGGGCCGGGGCACCGGCGGCCGCCTCCGGAGATCCGGTGAGGCGGAGGACTCCGAGGCGGGCGGCGTCGGGACGGGAAAGTCCGCGGGAGTGGGCAGCGGCGCCGTGGGTGCGTCCTGCACCTTGGCCCGTGCCACCCGATCGGCCGCGAGCTTGTAGGTCGCGGCCCGCACCAACTCCTCGGGTACGCCATGCCGTCCGGGCCCGTCCGACGCCGCCTCCGCGAGATTCCGGGGCGGTTCAGCCGCACGCCGGGGCCGCTGCGCCTCCGGCTCCGGCTCCGCAACGGCGTGTCCTGACCACTGCGGATCCGGCAGCGACGAGTAGCGCACCCCGCCGACCGCCTGCGGCCCGGGGATTCCCGGCACCACATGCGGCACCGGAGCCGGGAATCCGTCCGCGGCCCCCACCGGTGAACCCGTGCCCGCGGTCCTGCGCCGGCTCGGCATCGACTCGGGTGCCGCGGCCGAACCCCCCGTTCGCAGATCCGCCGCGGAAGCGGCAGGTGAAGCGGGCGCCAGAGGTGAAGCGGGTGCCAGAGGTGAAGCGGGCGCGAGGGGTGAAGGGGGCGTCAGGGGTGAAGGGGGCGCCAGGGGTGAAGCCGGCGCCGCGGAGGAGACCGGCGTCCGAGGTGAATCCGGTGCGGCGGGTGAGGCCGGCACCAGAGGCAGAGCGGGTGCCGGCGGTGAGGCGGGCGCGGGACGGGACGCCGGCGCGGGAGGTGACGCGGGAACGGAAGCGGCCGCGGGCTCACCCGTTCGGGACACGGCCGCGGAGGCGCGGACCGCGCCGCGGCGGCGTGGCCCGGCCACCCGGGCCGCCAGGCTGAACACTCGCCGGGACGCCTGGTCGTACCCGTCCCGGTACGCCTCCTCCCGCTCGAACCCGCTGGCCCGCCGCTCGTGCCACCGCCCCAGCGCATACCCGACGCAGCCCACGAAAGCGCTGAGCAGGACGAGCAGAATGACGGTGTTGCCCGGAGCGGTCATGTGCGTATTGTGCCGATCGAGATAGACCGTGAGCTATGGCCCGTTTGACGTACCCCGAATGAATTAACTCGAAGGCTCAACCGTCGCGAGCCAGCCCGCGATCTGGGTCCGGCGGGTCACGCCCAGCTTCGTGCGGATGTGTTCGACGTGCGCGGCCACCGTCCGCGGCGAGATGATCAGCGTCCCGGCGATCTCCCGGTCGGTGTGCCCCGAGGCGACCAGCCGGGCCACCTCCAGCTCCCGCGCGGTCAGCACGGCCTGTGCCGCGAGAGCGGAACCGCCCGCCGGGGTGCCGGCCAGCCACGCCGCCGGCAGCCCGGGCCAGGCCGCGCGGGCCGCCGCCACCAGCGCCGCCGCCTCCCCGGGGCGCCGCGACCGGTGCGCGCACCGCGCCTGGTCCAGCAGCACCGCGGTGCCCTCCCAGAACCGCCGCCGCCCGGCCCAGAAGCCGGCCGCGGTGGAGAGCGACGAGCGTGCCTTGCCGGTCTGCCCCTCCGCCAGGTGGATCAGGCCCCAGGCGTGGTCGAGGGCGCCCAGCGTTCCCGGGATCCGGCGCTCGGTCAGCAGCGCCGACACCCGGGCGAGCCAGTCCCGTGCCTGGGTCGGCCCCTTTCCGGCGAGGTAGGCGCGGGTGCCGCTCACCGCGTACGGAAAGAGGTAGGAAGCGTCCTGGACCGCGGCCGAGGCCGCGTAGCCCTCCTCGCACCAGGCGATCGCCGCGTCGTGGTCCTCGTCGAGCAGAGCGAGTTCGGCCAGGCCCCACCAGGCCGGCGAGACCCGCTGGAGCTCGCGCATCGCGCCGCCCAGCTCGGCGGCCCGGGTGAGGGCATCCCGCGCCGAGGCCAGGTCGCCGTGGCCGAGTGCGGCGTACCCGAGCACGTGCAGCGCGGTGATCCGGGTGGTGATGCCGCCGCGGCCGTCGGCGAGCGCGGCCCGGGCCTGCGCCGCGGCGCCGTCGAAGTCGCCGGTCGCCCAGCGGACGTGTGCCAGGTGGGCGGCCATGTAGTGCCGGTCGTTGAAGCGTTCGACGCGGTCCGCGTACGCGATCCCCTCGCCCAGCCACCGCTCCGCCCGGTCGTAGTCGACCAGCACCGACGCGGACGAGCCGAGCATCCGGTACGCCCGCGCCGCCTCCCGTTCCCGATCCGCCTCGGCGGCCCGGGTGATCACGCTCTCCAGCAGCGCGTACCCCTCGTCGAGCCGGCCCAGGAAGAGCAGCACCGAGCCGACCGTGGCGTCCACGTCGTACCCGTGCGAGAGCCGCCCGTGGTCGAGCGCCTCGGGCAGCCGGCGGTCCAGCATGTACGCCGCCGCCAGCGCCGCGTGCAGCTGGGCGAGCACCTCGGTGTCGCCCGCGGCCAGCGGCAGCCCGGCCCGCAGCATCGCGGTACGCCGGTCCAGCCCGTCGCCGAGCAGGTGGCGCACCGCCACCCAGCCCGGCAGCAGCGCCGCGGCGGCGAGTGGTTCGCCGCCGTCGAGCCGGATCCGGTACGCCTCCGCGTACGCCCGGTCGGCCCCCTCGTTGTCGTCGATCGCCGCCAGCTCCCCGGCGTACGCGGCCAGCAGCGCCGCCCGGGACACCGCCGGGTCGAGCGTGCGCAGCGCCCGCTGGTACAGCTCGGCCGCCTCCTGGTGCGCGGAGAGGGCGGCGGCCCGGGCGGCGGCGGTCAGCGCGTAGGGAAAAGCCTCGCCGGGACGCTGGGCCCGCTCGTACTGATCGCTGATGAACGCGGCGGCGAAGCCGGCCGCCGTGGCCGCCTCGGCGGCCTGTCCGTGCAGCTCCCGGCGCCGCAGCGGGGTGAGGTCGGCATACAGCGCGTCGCGGATCAGCGCGTGCCGGAAGTCGAACGCGGTCCCGTCCGCGCGGGCCTGCACGAAGAACCGCTCGCTCAGCTCCCGCAGGGCGCCGTCGAGCGCCTCCGGCGAGCTTCCGGTGATCGCCGTGAGCAGATCCAGGTCGAACGAGCGGCCGAGCACCGACGCGGCCCCGGCCAGCGCCCGCGCGCCCGCGCTGAGCTGCTCGGCCCGGAACAGCACCGCGTCGGCCAGGGTGTCCGGCACCCCGTCGGCCGCGGCCAGGAACTCCTCGACGTGCAGCGGGATCCCGTCGCTGCGATTGAAAACCGTCGCCACGGCCGCGGTGGCCAGCGTGCCCCCGGCGATCGCGGCGGCCATCGCCGCGGTGTCGGCGCGCCCGAGCCGGGGCAGCCGCACCTCCTCGGCGTGCCGCTGGGTGAGCAGCCGGGTGCGCCAGACGCGCATCGGGACCCGCGGATACAGCTCGTCACTGCGGTACGTCCCGATCACCAGCAGTGGCCGGGACCGGGCGCGCGGGGCGAGCCGGGCGAGCACCTCCAGGGTCAGGTCGTCCGCCCAGTGCAGATCCTCCAGTGTGATCAGAACCGGTCGGTCGGCGATCTCGTCGAGCAGCTCTACCAGGTCGGTGACGAGCATCCGCCGATGCCGGTCCGGGTCACCGGCCGGCTCCTCGCGCAGCCGCCGCCGCATCCGCTCGCCGGCCTCGGCGGTGACCGGATGCCGGCTCAGCCGGGCGCTGAGATCGGTGAGCAGCCCGGCCGCGGAGCCCGCGTCGCCCGGCGCGGCGCCCGCGGCGATCACCAGGAACGCGCCGGCCCGCCGGCTGATCTCGCCGAGCAACCGGGTCTTGCCGATCCCCGCCTCCCCGGCGAGGAAGAGCAGTTCGCCGCGCCCGGCGGCGGCCTCGGCCAGCCGCCGGTCGGCGAGGCCGAGGAGATCGTCGCGTCCGATGAGGACGGGACTGCTGAGCATCACAGCGGAACTTTAGGGGCCGCGATCGAGCTTCCTAGGTGTTATGACCGATGTCCGACCGGGCCGGCGCGGGCACGCTGAGCGAGTCACGTTTTCGCCGCACTGCGAGGAGAAAAGGCGATGGCGAAGTTCATGGACGTTCACGAGGGGTTCTTCGGGGTCACCGCGGAACAGCTGAGTGCGGCGCACGATGCCGATCTGAAGATCGAGGGCGAGGAGGGCGTGCACTTCGAGCGCGCCTGGCTCGACCCCGAGTCCGGCAAGGTTTTCTGCCTGAGCACCGGACCCAGCAAGGAGGCCGTGATGCGCGTGCACGAGCGCGCCGGCCACCCGACCACCCAGGTCTACGAGCTTACCGCCGAGGTCTGAGTGGGGGAGTCGGGGCGCGGGTTCGCATGGGGGCCGGCCCGCGCCCCGACTCCACATCAAAAACCCGATTTACGGTACGGCCGGAGCCGTCACCAACTGAACGGATTCCACCAGTGCCGCACCTTCTTCGGGTGCGGCTTCCGCTGTTGCGGGGGCTTCGGCGCCGTCGTCGCTGGACTGGCGCTCGTACTCGTACTCGTACTCGTGCTCGTGCTCGGCGCGGCGCTGGCTGACGGAGACGGGCTGCCCGACGGCGCGCCCGAGGGCGGCGCCCCGGACGGCGGTGTCCCGCCGCCGCTCTCCTCGGTGCCGCTCGGGTCCACCGCGGCCGTCAGCCTCGCGACGAACCCGGCCTCGACGCTGCCGGTCACCGTCGCCAGCTCGCGGGCCGCCGAGTCGTCCCCGAACACGTTGTCCGTGGCCAGGGTGATCTGGCTCAGGTTGGTGACGCTCCGGCTGTATCCGTCGGTGGCGTAGACCAGGTCCGCCACCTCCTCCGGGATGGCGATCTGCGAGGTCTTCACGATCGGCCCGGCCCCGCTGGTGGCGTTCGCCAGCGACGAGTACACCTCGAAGTGGATGTGCGGCCAGCGTCCCGAGTAACAAGCCGGGAAGATGCTGGTGAAGGTGACCGTCCCGGCGGCGTCGGTCTCCTGGATGCCGCGCAGGTAGTTCTCGCCGGTGATCCCGGTGGAGTACAGCGAGTAGTTGCCGTCCCGGTCGCAGTGCCACGCGTAGACCGCCGCCCCGGCCAGCGGCGCGCCCTCCAGGTCGACCACGGTCAGCGAGAACTCCAGCGGGACGCCCTCGGCAACGGTCGCCGAGGTGCCGAACGACGACCGGATGTCGCTGCGCACGATGCCGGACTCGGTGCGCACGTCGATGCCGTTGGAGCCGTCCGCCGGGTACGGCCCGGCCGTCTCCGACTCGACCTCCGCCAGGGCCGCGGCCGCCGGTCCGGCCGTGCCGGCCAGCGTGCCGGTGACCGCGATGGCCGCGCCGGCCCCGCCGATCAGGGTGAGCATCCGGCGCCGGCTCATGGTGCCGAGGTCGAAGGCCAGGCCCTTGTCGTGCACCTCCCGCACGTACGCCGCGTTGTCCTGTTCCAGCTCGGTCAAGGGTGCCGCCCTCCTCAGTGGTTCGTTGACCGGGAGAGCGAAACATCGACGTTTGTGCGGGCCCTGTCGTGCGCCTGTGCCCCGGATAAGCGCGACTTGGTAAAGAACTGTTGCGCAACATCTCTTTACCAAGCATGCTGGGGGCATGGCAGAGATTCGCGACGAGGCCGTCCTCAAGGCCGTCGCCCACCCGCTGCGCCGCCGCATCCTCGACAACCTGCGCGTCGACGGCCCCTCGATGCCGAGCGCGCTCGCCCGCGCCACCGGCCAGGCGGTCGCCAACGTCAGCCACCACCTGCGGGTGCTCGCCGAGGCCGGTCTCGTCGAGGAGGCCCCGGAGCTGGCCCGCAACCGCAAGGAGCACTGGTGGCGGATGGGCGACCCGCGCCTGACGTGGGACCCGGCCAACTTCTCGCCGGAGGCCGCCGAGGCCGCCGACGCGATCGGCCTGCAACGCCAGATCGACCTGATCAACACCTGGCTGGGCAGCCCCGCCTCGCGCACCGAGCCGTGGGTGCACAGCGCGATCGCCGCCGACTTCTGGCTGCGGCTGTCCCCGCAGGAGCTGGCCGAGCTCGGCGCCGAGCTGGAGGCCGTGGTCCTGAAATATCGGAACCGTCCCGAGCGGGAGGATCGCGAGCCGGTCTTCCTGATGAGCCGCGGCTTCCCGGCGAGGCCGTGATGACGGGCATCCTCGCCGATCCGGAGTTCCGCAAGCTCTGGGGCGGGCTCACGGTCAGCAAGCTCGGCAGTTCGGTGGCCGCCGTGGTGACCCCGCTGCTCGCCGTGCAGGTGCTGGACGCCGACGCGTTCACGGTCAGCCTGCTCACCGCCGCCGCCTGGGTGCCCTGGTTGCTGATCGGCCTGCCGGCCGGCGCCTGGGTCGATCGGATGACCAAGCGCCCGGTGCTGCTGGCCTGCGACGCGGCCAGCGCGTTGCTGGTCGCCAGCCTGCCGGTGGCCGCCTGGCTCGGGCACCTCACGGTCGCCCACCTGCTCGCGGTCGCCCTGCTGACCGGCATCGCGTCGGTGTTCTTCGAGGTCGCGCACACCGGATACCTGCCCGCCATGTTCTCCGCGGGCGACCTGGTCCGGGCGAACGCGATGACCCACGGCAGCGACTCGGCCGCGCAGATCGCCGGGCCGGCCCTGGCCGGGCTGCTCGCCGCGGTCACCGGCGCGGTCGCCGGCCTGGCCGTGGACGCGGCCAGCTTCGCCGCCTCGTTCCTCGGGCTGGCGCTGATCCGGCGCCCGGAGCGCCCGATCGCCCGGCCGGCCCGGCAGCACCTGGCCCACGAGATCCGGGCCGGAGTCCGCTGGCTGCTGCACGATCGGTACCTGCGCAACCTGATGCTGCACGGCACCGTGGCCAACCTGGCGCTGACCGGATACACCGCCATCATCGTGGTCTTCCTGGTGCGTGACGTGGGCGTCGGCACCGGCACGGTGGGGCTGCTGCTGTCCGCGTCCGGACTGGGCGGGGTGGCCGCGGCCGGGGCGGCGCCGTTGATGGTCGGCCGGTTCGGCGCGGCCCGCGCGATGCTCGTCTGCAAGGTGGCGGCCGGGGTGTCGTCGCTGCTGATCCCGTTCGCCGGGCCGGGAGCCGGGCTGATCCCGTTCGTCGCCGGGACCGCGCTGGTGGCCGCGTCCGTGGTCGCCGGGAACGTGATCGTGGGCAGCTTCCGCCAGGCCTACGTGCCGCCGGCACTGCTGGGACGGGTGCTCACCGCGATGCAGTTCGTCAACTACGGGATGATTCCGCTGGGGGCGGTGCTCGGTGGGGCGCTGGCTACCGCGTACGGAAATCGGACGGCCGTCGCCGTGATGACCGTGACCTACGCGCTCTCCGGCCTGATCCTGATCTTCGGGCCCTTCCGGGCCCGGCGGGAGTTGCCCGGACCGGCGCTTTGCGGCGTTCGGTAATAGTCTGAGCGGCATGCGCATGGTGGCCGTTCTCGCAGTGGCCGCGCTGCTGGGCGCCGCCGCCTGCGGGTCCGGCGGTGATCAGGAGCCGCCCGCACCCAGCACCGTCGAGGTGTTCACCTGGTGGACCGAGGGCGGGGAGAAAGCCGGGCTGGACGCGCTGGTGTCCCGGTTCACCCAGGACTGTCCCGGCCAGCGCTTCGAGAACGGGGCGGTGGCCGGCGGCGCGGGCGTCAACGCGAAACAGGAGCTGACCCGGCGGATCGCCCGCAAGGACCCGCCGGACACCTTCCAGGCGCACGCCGGCGCCGAGCTGACCGACTACATCGACGCTGCTCAGGTGCAGGATCTGACGGCCTATTACGACACCTGGGGGCTGCGTAAGGCGCTGCCCGCGGGCCTGGTCGACCACCTCACGGTGAACGGCAAGATCTACTCGGTCCCGGCGAACATCCACCGCGCCAACGTGGTCTGGACCAACCCGGCGGTCCTGGCCCGCGCCGGGATCACCGCCCCGCCGAAAGATCTTCCCGCCTTCCTCGCCGACCTGGCCAAGCTGAAAGCGGCCGGCGTCGAGGCGCCGCTCGCCCTGGGCCGCGACTGGACCCAGCTGATGCTGCTGGAGGCGGTCCTGATCAGCGACCTGGGCGCGCCGGGATTCGCCGGCCTGTTCACCGGCAAGACCGACTGGACCGGCGCGCCGGTGAGCCGGGCGATCGGTGACTTCGCCCGGCTGCTCAGTTACGGCAACCCGGACCGGGACAGCCTCGACTGGCCGCAGGCCGAGCGGTTGCTGATCGACGGCAAGGCCGGATACCAGCTGATGGGCGACTGGGAGGCGGCCGACCTCACCGCGAAAGGCTTCCCCGGGTACGGCTGGTTCACCTTCCCCGGCAACGGCGGCACCTTCCAGTGGCTCGCCGACGCGTTCACGATGGCCACCGGCACGCTGAACCTGACCGGCACCGAGTGCTGGCTCAAGACCGTCGGCTCGGCCGCCGGGCAGCGTGCCTTCAACGCCGCGAAAGGCTCGATCCCGGCCCGCACCGACGTGCCGTCCGCCGGCTTCTCGCCCTACCAGCAGTCCGCCATGGCCGACTGGAAATCGGCGACCCCGGTCCCGTCCTGCGCGCACGGCTCGGCCTGCTCCCAGCCCTGGCAGAACGCGATCAACGCGGCGCTGACGGCCTACGCCGTCCGGCGCGACCAGCGCACCCTCCAGGCCGACTTGGCCCTCGCGGCCGACCAGTTCATCCGCCGCTAGGCCGGCCGTAACCGTGCCGCATCCGGAACCTCATCGGGTCGGTGCCGGTGGCAGTGACGTGCTCGATCAGCTGCGCGCGCAGCGGCTCGGGCACCGGGGACTCGTTCCACTCGAGCGCGGTGACCAGCTCGGCTACCCCGTCGAGCTGAGCCGGACCGAGGGGGGCCGCGGCCAGCGCGGTGAAGATCAGGTCCTGCGGCTCGGTCAGCAGGAGACGGTGGGGCGCCAGCTCGTGCCAGGGTGTGCCGCCGTCGCCCTGCCGCGGCGAGAACCCGGCCCAGGTGATCAGGGCCCGGATCCGCTCGATCGCGTCCGGATACCGCCGGGCCACCAGCGCGGCCAGCCGCTCCTCTGCGTCCTCCTCGGAGCGTGACACGGGCTCAGCCGCCTCGGCGAGACCGGGGGGCGCGGCCCGCAGCCATCGGAGGCGACGGTCCGCCCGCTTCGTCTCCTGTTCGGCCAGCCGCTGCTCCATCCGCAACGAGCCGGTCAGGCCGTGCTGGGCGAGCCACCCGCTCAAGGCCCGGCCGTCGAGCAGGTCGGCGTCACTGTCACCCATGGCGCGGATGCCGGTCTGGTGGTGCAGGCTCCACCGGGCGATCTCGGCACCGCCCGCGTCGCGGACCAGGATCGTCGGCCAGCCGCGACACCGGCATCGGTCACCGTTGCCGCCGTCCTCGATGGCGAGCAGACGGGACAGCTCGTCGATCCGGGCGCCGGTCACCGTCAGGCGAGCGGCGTCCGGGTCGTCGACCTTGTCCGGCGGCGCCTCGACGATCAGAACCTCGGCGGCCGCTGCGAGGACCCGCTGGATGAGTGCGGTGGTCGGCGGCATCTCCTCATCGATCACGAGGAAACCGTAGAAGGACGCCGAGTCGGCCCCAGGCCGGGATCAGGGGCAGCGGCCGAGGAGCAGCAGGATCTCGGCCAGCGGGCCGCTGCCGGGCGGGACCGGCCGGGCGGGGGCGAAGGCGGCGCCGGGAGCCAGCCGACTCGCGTCGTCGGGGACGGCGCGGGCGATCGGGAGCGTGGCGGCCAGGATCTCCGGCTCCGGACGGTAGGGCAGGCCCAGGGATCGGGCGACGTCCCAGCCGTGGACCACGTAGTCGACCAGGTGGAACGTGAGGGCGAGGCGGCCGGGGAAGGTGCGGTCGGTGCTGAACTCGGGCAGGACGAACGGGCGGTCCAGGACGTCCGGCTCGGCGAAGGCGTCGAGGACGGTGGTGACGGCGTCGGCGTAGCGGTCGGCGAAGTCGGCGCCGATCGGCTCCGGTGTCCAGAAGGAGACGTCGGCGCCGTGGCCCCGGGCGGCCGCGGCGAAGCCATGGTGCTGGGCGGTCATGTGCGCCAGCAGGGCGGCCAGGTCCCACCCCGCGCACGGGGTCGGCTGGGCCAGGTCGGCCGGGGTGGCCCGGGCGACGAGAGCGACGGTGGCGCGGACGGCTGCGGCATGGATCGGGCGGAGGTCCTCGGTAATCGTGTGCATCCGCCTACCATCTACTCTCGCTTACGATTGGTCAAGCCCGCGGGACGTGAAAAGCTGCGCGGGTGGAGCGGGACGATCTCGGGGCGATGGTGGCGCGGCTGGGGCGGCGGCTGATCGCCATGGAGCAGCCGATTCTGGGCCGGCACGGGCTGTCGATGTGGGCCTACGTCGTGCTGAACGGGCTGGCCGGGGGGTCGGTGCGGACCCAGGCGGCGCTGGCGGCGAGCATCGGCGCGGACAAGACCCGGCTCATCCCGATCCTCGACGACCTTCAGGCGCGGTCGCTCATCGAGCGGGAGCCGGATCCGGCCGATCGCCGGGTTCGGCTGCTCGGGCTGACCGCGAAGGGACGGGCTCTGCATCTCGCGGTGCAGGGGGAGATCCGGGAGGCCGAAGCGGAACTTCTCGGGGACCTGCCGGCGGGGGAGCGGGACGCGTTCCTGCGTGCGCTCGTCGCCCTGTCCACCCGTGCGGCGCCGGGCTGATCAGAGCTTGGCGGCGGCCACGGCTTCCTGGAGGCCACGGGCGGCCAGGCGGTCGGCCCGCTCGTTCTCCGGGTGGCCGGCGTGCCCCTTCACCCAGTGCCAGCGGACCTCGTGCTTGCGGACCACCTCGTCCAGGCGCATCCACAGGTCGACGTTCTTGACCGGCTGGCGGGAGGCGGTCTGCCAGCCGTTGGCCCGCCAGCCGCGGATCCACTTGGTGATGCCGTCGCGGACGTAGACGCTGTCGGTGTAGATGTCGACGACCAGCGGGGCGCGGTTCAGCGTCTCCAGCGCGCGGATCGGAGCGGTCAGCTCCATCCGGTTGTTGGTGGTCGGGGTGGCCTCACCGCCGCACAGATCCTTCTCCGCCGTGCCCCAGCGCAGCACCGCGCCCCAGCCGCCGGGCCCCGGATTCGGCACGCAGGCCCCGTCGGTGTAGATCTCCACGACCCGGGTCAGCTCCGCCATGCCGGGAACCCTACCGGCGAGTGAGCGAAACCATCCGGGGCCTGCCCCGGACAGGGGCGGGGGGAGGTCGCCGTATGGTGGCCGGAGGCGGATCGGATGGGCGGAACTCATGGTGGGTGGCGACGTGGCCGCGGTCGAGGTACGGGACGTCGTGGTGCGTTACGGCGACACCACAGCCGTCGACGGGGTGTCGCTCAGCGCCCCGCGCGGGCGGGTGCTCGCCCTGCTGGGACACAACGGCGCCGGCAAGACCAGCCTGCTCCAGGTCTGTGAGGGCTTCCGGAAACCGGACGCCGGCACCGCCCGCATCCTCGGGATGGACCCGGTCGCCGAGCACGACGCCCTGATGCCGCGCCTGGGCATCATGCTTCAGTCCGGCGGCGTCTACCCGTGGGCCGCGGCCGGCGAGATCCTCCGGCTGTTCGCCTCGTTCGCGGCGAACCCGCTGGACCCGGAGATGCTGCTCGACCGCCTCGGGCTGCGCAAGGTCGAGAAAACCCGGTTCCGGCGGCTCTCCGGCGGCGAGCAGCAGCGGCTCAGCCTCGCGGTCGCCCTGGTCGGCCGCCCCGAGCTGGTCTTCCTCGACGAGCCGACGGCCGGCATGGACACCGAGGCCCGGCACACCACCTGGCAGCTGATCGAGGAGCTGCGCGCCGACGGTGTGTCGGTGCTGCTCACCACGCACCTGCTGGACGAGGCGGAGCGCCTCGCCGACGACGTGGTGATCATGCGGTCCGGCCAGGTGGCGGCCACCGGCACGCCGGCCGAGCTGACCGCGGCGGCCGGCATCGACCTGCTGGAGGTCCGTGCCGACCCGGGCCTGGACCTAACCGTGCTCCAGGGTGTCCACGAGGTCGCCGAGACCTCGCCGGGGGAGTACTCGATCTCCGGCGCCCTGGACACCCGGGCCCTCGCCGACGTGCTCGGCCGGTTCGCCGCGGCGGGCGCCCACGTCACCGCGGTGAGCAGCCGCCGCCGCACCCTGGAAGACGTCTACCTGTCCCTGACCTCGCAGCACACGGTGGGAGCCGCCAAGTGAGCGCCGGAACCTTCGCCCCGGCACCCGGCCGGGCCCCGATGCGCACCGTCATCGGCAAGCAGATCCGGATGGAGCTGCTGCTCACCGCGCGCCGCGGCGAGGCCGTGGTGCTGGCGATGGGCGTGCCGTTGCTGGTCCTGCTCGGCGCCGGCCTGACGCACGCCACCAACCTGCCGACCGACGACCGCCTGGGTTTCGTGGTGCCCGGGGTGCTCGCGCTGACCGTGATGTCCACGGCCTTCACCGGCCAGGCGATCACCACCGGGTACGAGCGCAGTTACGGCGTACTGAAAAGGCTCGGCGCCTCCCCGCTCACCCGCCCCGGGCTGCTGCTCGCCAAGACCGCCGCGGTCCTGGCGCAGATCGTGCTCCAGGTGCTCGTCCTGGGCCTGGTCGGCGTGGCGGTCGGGTGGCGGCCGGAGCTGAGCGAGGTCCTGCCGGCCGCCGGGGTGACCGTACTGGCCGCGGCCGGGTACAGCGGGCTCGCGCTGCTGCTGGCCAGCGTGCTCAAACCGGAGACGACGACCGGCGCGGCCACCCTCATCTACGTGCTGATGCTCTCGGTCGGCGGCATCATGTTCGCCGCGCCGGACCTGGGGACCGTCGGCTGGTTCCTGCTGCCGCTCGCCGCGCACGCCCAGGCGCTGCGCGACACCCTGCTCGACGGTGGCAGCATCCCACTGTCGATCTGGCTGGCCCTGGCCGCCTGGGCGATCGTCTGGCCGGCCCTCGCCGCCAAGAAGTTCCGCTGGGAGTGAGCGGCTGTCCATCGATCGGTGGACAACCGATGACCGCCGCGCGGTCGTCGCGCCGGGGTGGCCCGGACAGCGACGATCGTCGGTATGGAAGCCATCGAGGTAACCGGTCTCCGGAAGACCTACAAGGACAAGGAAGCGGTCCGCGGCATCGACCTGGTCGTCGCCCGGGGTGAGATCTTCGCGCTGCTCGGCCCGAACGGCGCCGGCAAGACCACGAGCGTCGAGATCCTCGAGGGGCACCGGCGCCGGACCGCCGGGGACGTGCGGGTGCTCGGCGAGGACCCGGGCTCGGCCGGGCGCGCCTGGCGGAGCCGGATCGGGATCGTGCTCCAGGACGCCGCCGACGCCGCCGACCTCACCGTCACCGAGATGGTCCGGCACGTGGCCGGCTTCTACCCCGAGCCGCGCAAGGCCGACGAGGTCATCGAGCTGGTCGGCCTGACGGCCAAGAAACGCAGCAAGATCCGTACGCTCTCCGGCGGCCAGCGGCGCCGCGTGGACGTGGCGCTGGGCATCGTCGGGCGGCCCGAGCTGCTCTTCCTCGACGAGCCGACGACCGGTTTCGACCCGGAGGCACGCCGGCAGTTCTGGGAGCTGATCCGGACCCTGGCCGGGGACGGCACCACGATCCTGCTCACCACCCACTACCTGGACGAGGCGGAGGCGCTCGCCGACCGGCTCGCGGTGCTCGCCGACGGGCGGATCGTCGCCGAGGGCACCCCGGCCACGCTCGGCGGACGGGCCGCGGCGGGGTCCAAGGTCAGCTGGCAGGAGGGCGGGCGTACGCGTACCGAAGAGCACGCCGACCCCGGTGACCTGCTGCGCAGGCTGGTCGCGAGCGACGTCGACCTGCGCACCCTGACGATCACCCGGCCCACCCTCGAGGACACCTACCTCACCCTGATCGGAGCGAACCGATGACGACGACTCGCCTGGGCTCGCCGACGAAGATGAGTCTGGCCCGCGGCCACGTGGAGGTCCTCCAATTCCTCCGCGACCGCACCTCGGTGATCTTCACCTTCCTCTTCCCGGCGATGCTCCTGCTGCTGTTCGGCACGATCTTCGGCCAGTCCTACGAGGAGACCGGGGTGAGTGCCAGCCAGGTCTACGCGGCCAGCATGATCGCTTACGGCGTCCTGACCACCGGGTTCGTGACGATGGGCGCGGGCCTGGCGATGGACCGCGAGGACGGCACGCTCAAGCGGCTGCGGGGCACCCCGCTGCCGGTGGTGTCCTACCTGGCCGGCAAGCTGATGCTGGTCCTGGTCCTGGCGGTGTCCGAGGTCGTGCTGCTGCTCCTGGTCGGCGTCCTGGCCTTCGACATGCCGCTGCCGGACGCGAGCCACTGGGCCACGTTCGCCTGGCTGTTCGTGCTGTCGGTGATCGCCTGCACCCTGCTCGGCGTCGCGGTCAGCGGGATCGTCAAGCACGCCCGCAACGCCGGCGCGATCCTCAACGTGCCGGTGGTGTTCCTCCAGTTCATCTCGGGCGTCTTCATCACCCCGATCACCCTGCTGCCCTCCTGGCTGATCACCGTCGCCTCGCTGTTCCCGGTCAAGTGGATGGCGCAGGGCTTCCGGTACGTGTTCCTGCCGGACAGCATGAAGCAGTTCGAGGTGACCGGTTCCTGGGAACTGGGCCGGATCGCGATGGTGCTCGGCGCCTGGTGTGTGATCGGATTGGTGTTGTGCCTGGTGACCTTCCGGTGGAGCGACAAGGACCGATGACCCGTCCGGAGGCCGGCCAGAGTGATCACTCACTGTGGTGGGACATCTACTTCGCGGTGATCGCGATCGTCGTCTCGATCGCGATCACCGTCGCCGACGCTCCACCGGCGCGCCGGATCACCGCGGTCGCCGCCCTGGCCGGGATGGCCCTGGTGCACATCGCGGTCGGGCGCCGGATGGTCCGCCTGCACGCCGACACGGTCCCCTCGATCGTCACGCTCTTCGTCCAGATCGCCCTGTTCGCGGTGGCGATCGTCGCGATGCCGTCGGCCACCTGGATGCTGTTCGCCGTCATCCCGCTGATCTTCCAGATGGCCCCGCTGCGGGTCGCGATCGCCGCGGTGCTCCTGGTCAACGCGGTTCCGGTGGTCGTCGACGTGCTCTTCGGCACCGGCGACGTGCGGGCCGACCTGGCGATCGCCGGGGTCTCCGCCGCCTCCGGCATCTTCCTCGGCCTGTGGATCGTCCGGGTGGTCCGGCAGAGCACCGACCGGGCGAACCTGATCGCCGAGCTGGAGGCGAGCCGCGCCGAGGTGGAGCGGCTCTCCCACGAGGCCGGCGTCCAGGCCGAGCGCGCCCGGCTGGCCGGCGAGATCCACGACACCCTGGCCCAGGGCTTCACCAGCATCATCACGCTGGTCCAGGCGGCCGACCCGGAGCTGCGCGACGAGCGCCTCGCGCTCGCGGTCCGCACGGCGAAGGAGAATCTGGCCGAGAGCCGGGCCATCGTCGCCGCCCTGTCACCGTCCGCTCTGGCCACCGGCCTGCTCGACGCGGTGCGCCGGCAGGCCGCCCGTTTCACCGAGGAGTCCGGCGTCAAAGCCCATTTCCGTACGACCGGGGAGCCCCGTGACCTGCCGACAGCGGTCGAGGTGGTGCTGCTCCGGGCGGCGCAGGAGGCACTGACCAACGTGCGCCGGCACGCCAAGGCGAACGAGGTGGGCGTGCTGCTCGCGTACTCCCCGGCGTCCGTGCGGGTGGTGGTGCGGGACGACGGCGACGGCTTCGACACCGCGGCGACGGGCGGCTTCGGGCTGCCCGGCATGCGGGCGCGCGCCGAGCAGGTGGGCGGCACGCTGACCGTCCGCAGCGACCCCGACACCGGTACCACGATCGAACTGGAGGTCCCCGCATGATCCGCATTCTCCTGGTGGACGATCATCCGGTCGTACGGATGGGGTTGCGCGGCATGCTGGACGCTGAGCCGGACCTCACGGTCATCGGCGAGGCCTCCGACGGCGCCGAGGGCGCCGAGCTGGCCCTGCGCGAGCGCCCCGACATCGTCCTGATGGACCTGCGGATGCCCGACGCCGACGGGGTCGAGGCGACCGGCCGGATCCTCGCCGCCGACCGCGACATCAAGGTCATGGTCCTGACCACCTACGAGTCCGACCGCGACATCCTGCGCGCCATCGAGGCCGGCGCCAGCGGCTATCTGCTCAAGGACGCCTCCCCGGCGGAACTGGCCGACGCCGTCCGCGCCGCCGCCCGGGGCGAGACGGTGCTCGCGCCCAGCGTGGCGTCCACCCTGGTCCGTCAGGTCCGCAGCCCGGCCCCGCCGGCCCTGTCCGCCCGCGAGACCGAGGTGCTCAAACTGGTCGCGGCCGGCCACACCAACGCCGACATCGGCAAGCGCCTGTTCATCTCCGAGGCCACGGTGAAGACGCACCTGCTCCGAGTCTTCAACAAGCTCGACGTCGCCGACCGCACCGCCGCCGTGACGACCGCCATGCGCCACGGCCTGCTGTAGCGGGCTGGTGCTCCGGGCCCTGTCCGGGGCCTCGATAGGGCCGTGTGCGCCAGCCCGACAAACCCGGCTGGTGCTCCGGGCCCTGTCCGGGGCTCCGATGGGGCCGTGGGCGCCAGCTCGACAACCTGGGCTGGTGCTCCGGGCCCTATCGAGGGCTTCGGTGGGGCCGTGGGTGCCAGCTCGACAACCTGGGCTGGTGCTCCGGGCCCTATCGAGGGCTTCGGTGGGGCCGTGGGGGCCAGCTCGACAATCCGGGCTGGTGCTCCGGGCCCTATCCGGGGCTTCGGTAGGGCCGTGGGCGCCAGCTCGACAACCCGGGCTGGGCCTGGTGGCCCTATGCCCGACCGGGATGGGGCCGTGGGCGCCAGCCGGGGGTGGGGGCGCGCCGCGACGGCGAGTTGCGTCGGTTTTGATCTCCGGAACCACCCGCGGACAATGAAGGAGACGGCGATCGCTCTGGACGCGCCAGCGGCCAGATCGCCGTCTCCGGCCCGCGCGGGAGCATGCGGTCCGTACCCCCCAGGGCGCGCGTACACCAAGAATTTGATCTTGGGGTGGAAGAACGCGAGGACCGAATCTCTGGCCCTCGCGTCGTTCGCGCAGAAACTAACGAATGCCGAGGGCTCGCTTCATCGTGAAGAAGAGGTCCGTCTGGTTGGTGACGCCGAGGACGTTGGCGGCCTGCGGGCCGCCCGCGGCGATCCGGACCTCGGTGCCGGTGTGCTGCTGCGAGCCGGTGATCTCGGCGGTGGCGTAACTGATCGTCATGTTCGCGTTGTCGTGCGTGATCAGCGTGGCGGTGTAACCGAGCGTGGCGGCCTCGACGATCTGGCTGGTGTGGCCGTGGTCGGCGGTGACGACGACCAGGGTGTCGGGGTTCCGCTTCTGGTAGTCGAGCGCCTTCTTGACCGCGAGGTCGAAGCCGACCGTCTCGCCGATCTGCCCGCACGGGTTCGCGGCGTGGTCCTGCTTGTCGATCGAGGCGCCCTCGATCTGGAGGAAGAAGCCGTTCTTGCGGTGCCGGGTCTGCTTGTCCAGCACGTCCAGCGCCTTGGTGGTCATGTCCACCAGGTGCGGCTGGGTGGCGGTGCGGGCGGTGTTCCCGGCGCACCTGGACGGTGCGGTGCCGGTCCGGGTCGGGGCCGGGCCGACCCACTCCAGGTCCATGTTGTTCTTGGCGAAGGCGCCCAGGATCGGGGCGTCCGGGGACGCCTTGGCGAGGCCGTCGGCGTCGGTGACGATCTGGTAGCCGGCCGCCTTCGCCTGATCGGTAACGGTCTTGCCCTGGAACGGACCGGCCTGCACGACCTGGTCGAAGTACTGCTTGCCGCCGCCCAGCAGGACGTCCGGCCGGGTCTGCACGAGCTGCTCGGCGATCGAGCCGGCGCCGCCGTTGACCTTGTCGTTGACCGCGCACGCGGTCATCGACTGCGGGCCCTTGCAGCCGCGGTCGACCACGTGCGAGCCGAGCACGGCCGGGGTGGCGTCCTGCAGTTCGGCGGTGGTCACGTCGCCGGTGCGGTAGCCGGCCTTCTTCGCCAGCTCCAGGATGGTCGGGAGCGGCTTGCCGTCGGGGAGCACCGAGATCGCGCCGTTGTAGGTCTTGTGGCCGGTGGCCCAGCCGGTGCCGGACGCGGCCGAATCGGTCACGTACTCGGGCAGCGACGGGTTGTCCTTCTGCACGGCGTAGGTGGTGTACGCGCCGGTCAGCGGCAGCGTGTCCATGGCCAGGCGGCCGTTCGCGCCGACCTGGTAGTTGCGGGCGATGGTGATCTCGCTGTCGCCCATGCCGTCACCGATGAGCAGGATGACGTTGCGCGCGGTGCCGCCCTGGATGGCGTGCTTGGCCGCCCGGGTGTTGTCGTGGTGCGAGTCGCCCGCCATCGCCATGGACGGAACGGCCACGACCGCGATCGCGGCGGCGGCCAAGGCTGCGCGTCCTCGGATATTCATACGTGCGCACTCCCTTATGCGTGGTGATCGGCCTCAGGTCATCAGCTCCCGGCGTCCGGGAGGTGTCCGGCGGGTGCTGAATCGGACAACAAGGCACTACGGATGATCGATGAACGCGGGAAACGGTGAATGCCGGACAAGGCGGTGCCCGAGCGGCCACAATCATTGCGGCGAGACGTGTTTCCGCAGCTCAGAGGTGGTACAGATGCGTTTTCAGATTCCGCCCCGGCTGTGGTCGCCGGCGAGGTTCCGGAAGGCTCTGGTGGCCGCGGTGGCGGCGGGACTGGGGTCGGTCTTCGTGGCCGGGGTGCCCGCATCAGCCGACGGCGAGCCCACCGTGATGACCGGATGGGTGGAGGGATTCGCCGAAGGTGAGGCCGGCACGCACACCGAGACCCTGGCGATCACCACGGACCCGCCTCCGGCCGAACCGGTCAACCTGCACGTCTCCGTCGAGGAAGACGCCAACGCGGCCGACAACGGGGGACGTGGCCACGCGACCGCGGGAGTCGACTTCGAGCCGGTCGAGACCGACGTGCTCTACGACCCCGACTCCGAGACCGGCGCGGCGTTCGTCGAGGTGACGATCCACGGAGATGCCGTCTTCGAGGGCATGGAGACGTTCACCGTGGTGGTCGGCGGGGAGCCGCATCAGGTCCTGCTCCCGGACGACGAGGAGCCGCCGCTTCTGCCGGTGGGATTCGACGAGAAGGAGGGCTCGACCGTCGATCTCAGCGCCACGGTGAACGAGCCGGTCGACGCGCCCACCCCGTTCTTCGCGCAGGTGATCCCGGACGCGTTCCCGGACGAGGGGGACACCGCGGAGGTGGACGACTTCGACGACGCGGGCCTGGTGAAGTCCGGAACGGTCAACCCCGGGGACACCAGCATCGATCTGGGCTCGATCGACCTGAAGATCGACCGGACCGACGAGTTCACCGAGCGGGTCGTGATCGTCGTCGGGCTCGGCCAGCCGCAGGACGGTCTGGCTTTCGGCGTGGCCGCGACGATCCAGGACGCCGACGACGACCTGCCCCCGAGGATCGTGGCGAACCCGCCCGGGGACATGTCGATGCGGGAGGGCGCCTTCTACGACGTTCCGTTCCACCTGGAGTTCGGCTACGAAGGCAACATGGCCGCGCGTACCGAGAAGCCGGTGTCGGCGAGCTGGACGATGAGCTCGGCGGACGCCACCCTGGACGCCGATTACGACGGCCCGGCCGAGGGCACGGTGGACTTCGACCCGGGTTCGGGTGAGGGAAGCGTTCACTTCGGCACCGTCAACGACGGGGACTTCGAGTCGGACGAGCACGTCAGCCTCAGCCTGCACGACCCGGTGAACGCGAGCGAGATCGCCGGGAGCCCGATCACGCTGACCATCACCGACGACGAGAGCTATGTGCCGCCCGCGTTCTCGATGACCTCCGAGGTCTCGGCCACCGAGGGCCAGGCGGAGACCGCGAAGTTCACCGTCACGCTCGACGAGACGCAGTCGGAGGACGCCTACTTCAACGTCTTCGTGCGGGAGGGAAGCGCCGGCGCCGGCGACTTCGGCCCGGTGGACGAGAAACTGCTGATCGAGGCCGGTGACCGCACCGCGACGGTCGAGGTGCCGATCCTCGACGACTCCGCGTACGAGAGCACCGAGCAGGCGACCGTCGAGGTGGTGCTGGACGGGGACGAGTCCGGCCCGACCGGGACCCTGTCCATCGACGACGACGACCCGGTGCCGACCCTCACGCTGAACACGGTGACGGGCGCCGAGGGCGGGACGGTCGACGTGATGGCGACCCCGACCGGCGTGGCCCAGGACGATCTGACCTATGCGGTGACGCTGACCGGCGACGGGGCGAGCCCGGCGGAGGCGGAGGACTACAGCGCCGACTCCGGTCCGGTGGAGCTGCCGGCCGGCACCACCGAGCCGGTGCGGCTGCGGCAGATCTCGCTGCTCAACGACACGATCGACGAGCCCGCGGAGTCCCTGAAGGCGACCGTGACCAACGAGTCCGTGGAGGGCGTCGACCCGGTCAGCACCCACTACACGATCACCGACGACCCGGCGGACCTTCCGCCCACGGTCTCGCTCGGCAGCACGACCGCGGTCGAGGGCGGCGGCTTCGCCGAGGTGCCGGTCGACCTGTCCTTCGCCGGGGCCAACGGCGCCACCTCGACCGAGCAGTCCGTGTCGGTCGGCTACGAACTCCTTCCCGGCACCGCGACCGCCGCTGACTTCGGCCCGTCGGCCAGCGCCAACCCGCTGGTCCTGCCGCCCGGCACCACGCACGGGTCGATCCAGGTGCCGATCGTCGACGACGCGAGCCGCGAGCCGATGGAGTCGTTCTACGCGCGGACGACCGGTGTCACCCCGACCGGCGCGACCCTCGGCAGCGAGATCGGGACCGTGACGATCCGGGAGAGCGACCAGGACCAGCCGCGGCCGACCTTCTCGATCAGCGGCGACACCCGTGTCGCGGAGGGTGGCACGGCCACCTTCAAGATCGTGCTCAGCAAGGCGGCCGATGCCGACGTCGACCTGACCGTGGCGATGCGGCCCGGCACCGCGACGGCGGCCGGGAACGACGAGGGCGAGCAGGACTACGGGCTGCCGGTCGCGACCGTGCGGATCCCGCAGGGCGGCGTCAGCGCGACGGTCGAGGTGCCGATCCGGCAGGACTCCGTCTACGAGGGGGACGAGTCCGCACAGCTCATCGTCCAGCTCGCCACCGGCGAGGACGACGCCGCCGGGGATCCGCAGCAGGTGGACCTGACGATCGTGGACGACGACCCCAAGGTGCAGATCGTCCTTGACCCGGCCGCGACCGCGGTCACCGAGGGGGACACCGTCAAGCTGTCCGGACAGGTCAAGGGGGTGGCGCAGCGGGACGTGACCTTCGACCGCCCGGTGATCGCGGCCTCCGCCGAGATCGCCGACTACGAGCTGAGCGACCCGGACACGGTCGTCCCCGGCGGCACGGCCAGCGGCACCAAGATCAATCTGGGCACGATCCACTTCAACCGGGATGCCACCGACGAGGACACCGAGGCGATCAAGCTGTCCTTCGGCGGCAACGTGCTGACCTTCCAGGTCGCCGACGACCCGAAGGACGTCGCGCCGAAGGTGACCATCGACGACACCTCGCTCGGCGAGGGCGACGGCGCCGCCGAGCTGACCGTCTCCCTGGTCTTCAGCGGCGAGACCAGGGCCACCGAGCGGACCATCACGGTGCCGTGGCAGACGGTCGACGGGACGGCCGACGCCGGCAAGGACTACACCAAGTCGAGCGGCCAGCTGACGCTGACACCGCCGCTCTCGGTGGGCACGATCCGCGTGCCGGTCCTGGCCGACACCCGGGACGAGGCCGATCAGACCTTTACGGTACGGCTGGGAGCACCGTCGCCGGCCGACGTCGCACTGGCGAAACCGGCCGGCAAGGTCACCATCGAGGACGACGACAAGCCGAAGGCGCCCACGCTGACCGCGCCGGCCGGTATCTCCGGTGTCGGCCGGGTGGAGCTGACCGGCTTCGCCGGGGCGAACGCCAAGGTGGAGCTGCTCAGCGCGGTGGGCACGTCCGGCGGATCGTTCCGGACGGTGCTGACGACCAAGGCGGACGACGACGGGGCGTACCAGTTCACGCCCAACTTCGCTCTCGGGTACCGGGTGATGACCAGGGCGAACGGGTTGACCTCGCCGGTGCGTACGGTCCAGGTCAAGCAGGATCCGACGCTGACCGTGGTGTCCGCGAAGCGGAACGTGACCTTCTCGGTCAAGGGCGACCCGGACGAACCGGGCCAGCGGGTGATCATCCAGCGGCAGGTGTCCGGTGACTGGCGTGAGGCCGACACCGGCGAGCTGAACGGCGCGGGGAAGTTCACCACCACGCTGAAGTCGCTGAAGCCGGGCACGTACGTGTTCCGGGCGGTGATCGCGTCGTCGCCCTCGATCGGGGTCGTCTCCGGAGCGTCGGACTCGGTGACGGTCAAGATCAAGTAGTCGCTCCGGGCGGTGAAGGATCCTTCGCCGAAAAAGGCGTTCCGCCAAAAAGGCCCCGATTTGCCGGTTAGATTACGGATGGCTCCGCCTCACGTGGCTCTGTCGTCCCGTGTTTGCGCTGCTGAGGGCCGGTTCACCCGGCACCCCGACCGCCCCAAGGTGCGGTACCCGAAAAGGCAACCTCGTCCCGCGACGAGGACGCGAAGCCAGGGGCCTCCCCGCTGGAGGTAGCCCAGCCGCCGAAGGAGACAGGAAGAGAATGCGTCATCGACCAATCCAAACGGCGTCGCACGAGCGAGTGCCGTTGACACTCTGGGGACCCAAGCGGATCCGGACAGTTCTGGCGACGGTCGCTGCCGCCGCGGCGGGCCTGGTGCCGGCCATGATGGTGCCGACGCCGGCGCTGGCGGCCAACCCGTCGTCGGTCGACAACCTGACCATCAGCGATGCCGGGAACTGGGAAGGCAGCAAGGTCACCTTCACCGTGACCTATGCCGGGTCGGCGCCCGGTGACTTCACCTTCAGCACGGCGGATATCGCTGGGCAGGCGACCGGCGTCGCCAGCTTCTCCAACAGCGGTGCCGACGACCTTCAGGACTACATCTCCACGCCGAGCCGCACCAGCATCACCTTCCCGGGAACCGCGGCGAGCACCAACAACACGGTCACCGTCACGGTGGATACGCAGAAGGACGCGGGCACCACCGACGAGACGTTCAGTCTGGTGGCCACGGACACCCTGTCGAACACCAAGTCGGCGACCGGGACGATCTGGGCGGCGTCCAGTTACCCGACGTTCGCGCTGTCGCCGTCGACCTCGACCGTTGCGGAGACCGCGACCAAGGACGCCGGGGGGAACCCGGTGCAGAAGACGGTGACTGTCACCGCCACTCTCACCGCTCCACTGGCACACGACATCTCCATCCCGGTGTCCACGGCCAACGGTGACAACGCGGACCCGCTGAAGGACGCGGTCTCCACGGGCGGTGTCCTGCGCGACTACGACGCCCTTCCGTCGACCGCGATGATCACGATCCCCGCGTACACCTACACGGGTAGCACCACGGTCCAGCTCTACGACGACAACGTCGACGAGACGGACGCCGCAGGGCAGTTCTTCTGGGTCAAGGCGGCCGCGACCCCGGTCCTTCTGTCGACCACTCCCAGCACGACCGACAAAGCGAAGATCACGATCACCGACGACGACGCCACACCGGTGGCGACGATCGGTGACGCGGCGGCGGCGGTGACCGAGGGGGGCGCGCTCAACTTCCCGGTGACTCTGGACCGGCCGTCGGACGCGACGAACCTGGTTGTCGGCTACTACTCGGCGGACGGGACGACCACGACCGACTCGACGGCGGCGACCGCCTCGGCGGACATCACCACCCCGGGCACCAGCGGCAGCCCCAACACGGCGACGATTCCCGCCTACGCCACGACCCGGACGATCGCGGTCCCGACTGTCGACGATGCGACCTTCGAGGGCACCGAGAACGTCAAGGAGATCCTCACCAGCACCAGTACGGTGGGCGTCACGATCGGCACGAAGTCGACCGGCGTCGGCACGATCAAGGACAACGACGCGGGCCCGGCGGTCACCCTCACCACCGTGACCACGGTTCCCGGTGACCCGCTCCCGGAGGGTGACTCCGGTGAGAAGGTGCAGAAGATCAAGGTGACGGTGGCCTCCAGCCCCTCCACCAACCCGGTTCCGGTGAAGATCGACTGGGCGACCAAGGACGGGACCGCCACGGCGGGCTCGGACTACAAGGCCGCCTCGGGCAGCTTCACCATCCCGGCCGGCACCACCCTGGCCGACTGGTACGGGGAGATCCCGATCACGGTCTACGGCGACACGGTGAAGGAGGGCACCGAGAACTTCACCATCGACGTCACCAGCTCGACCAGCACCATCGGCGCGGTGAGCAGCAGCCCCAGCCCCATCACCATCACCGAGTCGGGTGAGGCGGACGCCAAGCCGACGTTCAACGTCGGCGACGTCTCGGTGGCCGAGGGCAACAGCGGCACGACGCTGGCCAAGGTCCCGATCGTGATGACCGGCGCCTCGCCGACGGACACGGTCTTCACCACCACGTTCCACGACGGCAGCGCGATCACCGGCGGCACGGCGGCGGGTGACAACGACTACACCCCGCCGACCGACAGCACGGTGACGATCAAGGCCGGCGACAAGACCGGGTGGCTGAGCATCCCGATCAACGCGGACACCACGTTCGAACGTGACCAGGTCTTCAGCGTCGACGTGACCACCCTGAGCGGCAACGTCACCTACCTAAACACGCCGGATGTGCAGCACACCGCCCGGGTGACGATCGGCAACGACGACACGCAGCCGACGATCACGTTCAACTCGAGCAACGCGACCGAGGGCCAGCCGGTCACGGTCACCGGCAAGGTTGTCGGCGTCTCCGAGTACGCGTACAGCGTGGGTCTGACCATCGGCGGATCGGAGAAGGACCCGGCGACGGCGGGCACCGACTTCAAGGCGCCGGACGCCCTCACGGGCACGAGGATCGCGGTGCCCCGCGGTTACTCCGGAGCGCTGACCGACATCCCGACCGTCGGCGGCAGCTACACCTGGAACGTCACCACGCTCGACGACCTCATCGACGAGCCGACCGAGGGCTTCACGGTCACCGCGAACGAGACCACCGCGACCGGATTCACCCCGGCCTCCGGTACCTACAAGATCGCGGACGACCCGCTGGACCTGCCGCCGGCCGTGTCCGTCGGCGACGTGACGGTCAACGAGAAGGACGGCAACGCCGAGGTGCCGGTCAACCTGGCCTTCACCGGTGACGCGACCTCGACCGTGCAGAGCGTCACGATCCCGTACTACACGGCGGACGGTACGGCCAAGGCCGGCAAGGACTACACCCTGACCAAGGGCACGCTGACGGTGGCGCCCGGCACGATGACCGGGACCATCAAGGTTCCGATCATCAACGACGCGGAGATGGAGCCCGACGAGACCTTCTCGGTCCGGCTGGGCGCTGTCGGTCCGGTGGGCGCCAGCGTTCTCAGCGGTGACTCGACCGTCACCATCAAGAGCGACGACATGTCCAACCCGGTCACGCCGACGCTGGCTGCTTCTGGGCCGGCCAAGGGCGCGGGTGTGTTCACGCTGAGCGGTAAGGCGGCGCCGAACACCAAGGTCGAACTGTGGGGCTCGGCACTGCCGGCCACCGACCCGACCAAGATGGACTACTACCAGATCGTCACGTCGGACGGCAGCGGCAACTTCTCCTTCAAGACGAAGTCGCTGACGCAGGGTTACGCGTTCGTCGCCCGGTCGCAGGAGATCAACTCCAAGACCGTGACGGTCAAGCTGACCCAGAACCCGGCTCTGACGCTCGGCAGCACCAAGGGCAAGCTCACCGTCACCGTCAACGGCAACCCGAAGGCCGCCGGCCAGACGGTCACCGTCCAGCGCCTGGTGAGCGGCAAGTGGACCACCATCGCCTCCGGCAAGACGACCGCGAGCGGCTTCTCCAAGTCCGTCTCGATCAAGTCGAAGACGAAGGTCTCGGTGCGCGCCATGGTCTCCGGCAACAGCAGCATGGGCATCGCGTCCGGCTACTCGGCGACCAAGACCATCACCATCAAGTAAGCATCACCTGACCCGAAACAACGGGGGCGGCCGTGAGGCCGCCCCCGTTCCCTTTTCTCGGATGCGGTGACCGGCGGGCTTATGCTGCCCGGCATGAATCGAATACTGCGAATGTCTGCTGTCATCCTCCTCGCGCTGGCCGGCACGCTGGTGAATGCCGGTCCGGCCGCCGCCGTCCCGCGGCTGCTCGCGCACGTTTGCAAGGAGATCGGTTCGTTCGCCGGATACACGGGTGTGCACTGCGCCGACCTGTACCGGGAGGGCAGCCAGGTCTGGGGTGGCAACGAGATCATCTGCCAGTTGACCGGTGACCAGCACCAGGTCGTGGCCTGCGCCGGAATCAAGGAGCAGCCGACGCTTCAGGTGAACTCGACCACCTACCGCGGCACGGCGGGCACCTGCGGTGCCGCATACGGGCACTCGCCGTGCCGCGCCGAACGCATCATCAACTACACCCAGCGAGTGACTGCCTGCGACGCGATCGTTTATGGCGGCACCGTCAAGACCACGATCTTGCTACCCGGGGCCACCCAGCCCATCGGCGGCACCTACACCCAGCTCTTCACGGACGAGTACGGCATCCGCTGCTGAGCGCCGCCGGTCGGGCACCGCTTGAAGGCGGGAGCATGGTGGCGGGGCCGGCCCTGAGGACCGGCCCCGCCATTACCGTGAGCGGTCAGTCCACCTCGGCGACGGCCTGGGCGAACTGGGCCGAGTACAACCTGGCGTACGCGCCCTCCGCCGCGATCAGATCGTCGTGGGTGCCCTGTTCCACGATCGAGCCGTTCTCCATCACCAGGATCACGTCGGCGTCGCGGATCGTCGACAGGCGGTGGGCGATGACGAAACTGGTGCGGCCGGTGCGGAGTGTGTTCATCGCCCGCTGGATCAGCACCTCCGTACGGGTGTCCACCGAGCTGGTCGCCTCGTCCAGGATCAGGATGCTGGGCTCGGCCAGGAACGCCCGGGCGATCGTGAGCAGCTGTTTCTGCCCGGCGCTGACGTTCGAGCCCTCCTCGTCGATGGTCGTCTCGTAGCCCTCGGGGAGCATCCGGACGAACCCGTCGACGTGCGCGGCCTCGGCGGCCCGCACGACCGCGGACTCCTCGAAGACATCCGCACCGTAGGCCAGGTTCTCCGCGATCGTCCCGCCGAACAGCCAGGTGTCCTGCAGGACCATCCCGATCTGCTCGCGCAGCTGCTCCCGCGGCATCGTGGCGATGTCCACCCCGTCCAGGGTGATCCGCCCGCCGGTCACGTCGTAGAACCGCATCAGCAGGTTGACCAGCGTCGTCTTGCCCGCCCCGGTCGGCCCCACGATCGCCACGGTCTGCCCGGGCTCGACCGCCAGCGACAGGTTCTCGATCAGCGGCTTGTCCGGGGTGTACCGGAAGGAGACGTTCTCGAAGGCGATGCGCCCCTGCACGGACGGAAGCGACACGGGAGCCGGGTCCGGCGACTGCTCGGGCGCGTCGAGCAGGGCGAACACCCGCTCGGCGGAGGCCACCCCGGACTGCACCAGGTTCGCCATCGACGCCACCTGGGTCAGCGGCTGGCTGAACTGCCGCGAGTACTGGATGAACGCCTGCACGTCGCCCAGCGACAGCGACCCGGACGTCACCCGCAGCGCGCCCACCACCGCGACCAGCACGTAGTTGACGTTGCTGATGAACATCATGGCCGGCTGGATCAGGCCGGAGATGAACTGCGCGCGGAAGCTCGACAGGTACAGCTTGTCGTTGTGCTCGCGGAACGTCTGCTCGGCCTCGTGCTGCCGGCCGAACACCTTGACCAGCGAGTGCCCGGTGAACATCTCCTCGATGTGCCCGTTGAGCTGGCCGGTGGTCTTCCACTGGGCGACGAACTGCGGCTGCGCCCGCTTACCGATGGACTTCGTCAGCAGGAACGACACCGGGATGGTGACCAGGGCGATCAGCGCCAGCAGCGGCGAGATCCAGAACATCATGCCGAGCACCCCGACGACCGTCAGCAGGGCCGTGACCAGCTGGGCGAACGTCTGCTGGAGCGTCTGCGCGATGTTGTCGGTGTCGTTGGTGGCCCGGCTCAGCACCTCACCGCGCGGCTGCTTGTCGAAGTACGACAGCGGCAGCCGGGACAGTTTCGCCTCGACCTGGTTACGCAGGTCGTAGACGGCGGTCTGCACCACCCGGGCGGTGATCCGGCCCTGGAACACGCCGAACACCCAGGCGAACACGTAGACCACGACCACCCAGGCGAGCACCCGCATCAGCTTGTCGAAGTCGATGCCCTGGCCGGGGATCACGTCGTTCATCCCGGCGAGCAGATCGGCGACCTTGGTGTCGCCCTGCTGGCGCAACCCCTCGACGGCCTGCTCCTTGGTGACGCCGGCGGGCAGCATCTTGCCCACCACGCCGTTGAAGATCACGTCGGTGGCGTGGCCGAGCAGCCGGGGCCGAGCACCGACAGGAAGACCGACGCGATGCCGAAGAGCAGCACCAGCCCGACCAGCATCCGCTGCGGGGCGAGCATGCGCAGCAGCCGCTTGGTGGAGCCCTTGAAATCCTCCAGCTTCTCCGGCGGTCCACCCGCCATCATCATCCGGGCGGCCGGCGGACCCCCTGCCGGGCCCATCGGGCGACGGTTCGGCGCGGTCATGCGGCAGCCTCCTGCTCCGTGAGCTGCGAAAGGACGATTTCCCGGTACGTCGGGTTGCCGTCCATCAATTCCTCGTGCGTCCCGGTCCCGACCACCTTGCCGTCGTCCAGCACGACGATCCGGTCGGCGTCCCGGATGGTGCTGACCCGCTGCGCCACGATCACCACGGTCGCGTCCGCGATGTGCTCGGTCAGCGCCGCCCGCAGTGCCGCGTCGGTCGCGTAGTCCAGCGCCGAGAACGAGTCGTCGAACAGGTAGATCTCCGGCCGGTGCACCAGCGCCCGGGCGATCGCCAGCCGCTGCCGCTGCCCGCCGGACACGTTGGTGCCGCCCTGCGCGATCGGCGCGTCCAGCTGCCCGTCCATCCGCTCGACGAAGTCCCGGCCCTGGGCGATCTCCAACGCCTCCCAGAGCTCCTCGTCGGTGGCGTCCGGATTCCCGTAGCGCAGGTTGGAGGCGACCGTGCCGGTGAACAGGTACGGCCGCTGCGGCACGATCCCGACGATCCGTGACAGCAGGTCCGGGTCGAGCTCGCGTACGTCCACCCCGTCCACCAGCACCGAGCCCTCGGTCGCGTCGAACAGCCGGGGGATCAGGTTGAGCAGGGTGGTCTTGCCGCTGCCGGTGGAGCCGATGATCGCGGTGACCTCCCGGGGCCGGGCGATCAGGCGTACGTCGGAAAGCACCGCGGCCTCGGCCCCCGGATAGCGGAAGCTGACCGCTCGCAGTTCCAACTCGCCTTTGCCGGTCACCTCGGTGACCGGCGCCGTGGGCGGCGTCACCGAGGACTCGGTGGTGACCACCTCCTGGATCCGCTCGGCACACACCTCGGCCCGCGGGATCATGATGAACATGAAGGTGGCCATCATGATCGACATGAGGATCTGCATCAGGTAGCTGAGGAACGCGGTGAGCGCGCCGACCTGCATGGCCCCGTCGTCGATCCGGTGGCCGCCGAACCAGAGCACGGCGACGCTGGACACGTTCACGATCAGCAGCACGGTCGGGAACATCAGCGCCATGATCTTGCCGGCCTTGAGCGAGACCTGGGTGAGGTCGTCGTTGGCCACCTCGTAACGGGCCTGCTCGCGCTCGTCGCGGACGAACGCCCGGATCACCCGGATGCCGGTGATCTGCTCGCGCATCACCTGGTTGACCCGGTCGAGCTTGACCTGGAGGCTGCGGAACAGCGGCCGCATCCGGCTGATGATCAGGCCGACCACGCCGATCAGGAGCGGGATGATCACCAGGAGCAGCGCGGAGAGCGGCACGTCCTGGCGCAGCGCCAGCACGATCCCGCCGACGCACATGATCGGCGCGGAGACCATCAGCGTGAAGGTGAGCAGCACCAGCATCTGGATCTGGAGCACGTCGTTGGTGGTCCGGGTGATCAGCGACGGCGCGCCGAACTGACCCACCTCGCGGGTGGAGAACCGCTGCACCTGGCTGAAGATCGAGGTACGCAGGTCCCGGCCGACCGCCATGGCGGTACGCGCCCCGAAATACACCGCGACGGCCTGCGCCGCGATCTGGAGCACGGTGATGCCGAGCATCCCGCCACCGACCCGCATCACGTAGTCGGTGTCGCCCTTGATCACGCCGTTGTCGATGATGTCGGCATTCAGGGTCGGCAGGTAGAGCGTCGCGAGCGTCTGCAAGAACTGGAAGAGCACGATCAGGCCGATCGTGTTCCAGTACGGCCGCAGGTGCGCGCGAAGCAGTTTGATCAACACTTCGATTGCTCCCCCGAGTCGGATAGAAGGATGCCGTCGAGCAGCAGCGACGCCAGATCGGCGCCGGAGAAGGAGTCGTCGGCGTACGGCCCGAAATTGGTGGCCCCGCAGTAGAGCAGCAGCACGCGGGCGGCCTGGGCCGCCGGAATCCGCAGCCGGTGCGCGTCCGGTTCGAGGACGGCGGTGACCGCGTCGAGCAGCCCGGCCCGGGAGGCCGCCATCCGTTCCCGGGCCTCGGGGTTCTCCTCATTCGCGAAGATCAGCCGGCGCGCGGCGTGGAAGAGCTGCGCGTGCTCGGCCATCCGGGCATACACGATCTCGGCCGCCTCGGTGACCCGGCTGCGCAGGTCGGCGGAGCGGTCGATGGCGGCGAGCGCGTCGAGTGTCGGCTGCGGGTCGAGCGCCTGGAGCACCGAGCAGACCACCAGCTCGGACTTGTTCTGGAAGACGCCGAAGATGGTGCCCTCGGCGACCCCGGCGGCGTGCGCGATCTGCCGGGTGCTCACCTCGATGCCGTGCTCGTGCACCAGCGGGATGGTCGCCGCGATCAGGGCGGCCCGCCGTTCGTCCGGCGCCAGGGCCGGTTGTCGTCTGCGTCTGGCTTCCACGCCGCCCAGACTAATGAGCGAGTACTCACTCATCCACTGACTTTTGTCATGGGGGTGGTTCGAACCTGAACCGGTGGGTGGGCGTATCAAGGGAATGTGAGCCAACCGAAGTCGTACCGCCGGGTCATCCGTCACGTGACCACGGGTTTCGCCGCCGTCCTCGTCTTCCTGGCGCTGATCCTGCCGGACCAGATCACCCGGCTCCCGCCGGGCAACCACTGGTACACCGCGCTGCTCCGGATCCCGGTCGAGGCGCTGGTGGCCGGCGCGGTGCTGCTGCTGACGCCGGTCCGGGCCCGTCGCTGGGTGGCCGCCGGGCTGGGCGTGCTGCTCGGCGTGCTCACCGTGGTCAAGCTGGTGGACATCGGGTTCTTCGCGGTGCTGGCCCGCCGCTTCGACCCGGTGCTGGACTGGACGCTCTTCGACGACGGCTTCCACTTCCTGATCGACTCGATCGGCAAGGCGTCCGCGATCGGCGTGGCGGCCGGCGCGGTGCTGGCCGCGGTGCTGCTGATCGCCGGGATGACCTGGGCGATGCTGCGCCTGACCACGGTCGCGGCCGGTCACCGGCGGCTCGCCTGGAGCGGGATCGGCGCGGCCGCAGTGGCCTGGGCCGCCCTGTTCGCGATGAGTTTCCAGCTGATCGGCGGCATCCCGGTCGCCGCGCACGCGGCCGCCGACCTGGCTCAGGAGACCGCGCTCGCGCTGCCCAAGGACCTGGCCGACAAGCGACGCTTCGTGGCGGAGGCGGGAAACGACAAATACCACGACCAGCCCGGCAGTCAGCTGCTCACCGCGCTGCGCGGCAAGGACGTGGTGGTCTCGTTCATCGAGAGCTACGGCCGCGACGCGGTGGAGAACCCGGCGTTCAACGCCTCGGTGCTCACCGCCCTCGGCGACGGCGACCGGAAGCTGGCCGCCGCCGGGTTCGCCGCCCGCAGCGGCTTCCTCACCTCGTCGACGGCCGGCGGCGGCAGCTGGCTCGCCCACTCGACGTTCCTGTCCGGCATGTGGGTGAACAACGAGTCGCGGTACCGCAGCCTGATGGCGACCGACCGGCTCACCCTGACCAGGGCGTTCAAGAACTCCGGGCACCGCGCGGTGGGCATCGAGCCGGGCGTCATCTACGCCTGGCCGGAGGGCCAGTTCTACGGTTACGACCAGGTCTACGACAAGGCCGCGCTGAACTATCACGGCCCGCAGTTCAGCTGGTCGCCGATGCCCGATCAGTACGCGCTGGCGCAGTTCCAGAAGTTCGAGTACAGCAAGAAGAACCGCGGCCCGCTGCTCGCCGAGATCACCCTGACCTCCAGCCACACGCCGTGGGCGCCGGTGCCCACCATGCTCGACTGGGACCAGCTCGGCGACGGCAGCGTCTACGGCCCTCAGGCCAAGACCACCGACCCGAAGGCGGTCTGGAAGGACGACTCGAAGATCAAGACCGAATATGCCCGCTCGATCGCGTACTCGGTCGACAGCCTGATCGGCTGGGCCGCCAAGTATGCCGACGACAACCTGGTCATGGTCTTCCTCGGCGACCACCAGCCGGCCTCGGTCGTGGTCGGCCAGAACGCCAGTCACGACGTGCCGATCACCATCGTCGCCAAGGACCCCAAGGTCTTCGACCGGATCGCCTCGTGGGGGTGGACGAGCAGTGTCAAACCCGCCGCTGACGCGCCGGTCTGGCAGATGGACACCTTCCGCGACCGCTTCCTGACCGCTTTCGGTCCGGAGGGCGACCCCCACTGAAACCCGTTTTCGGTACGCCCGGAGCGGTCCCGCTCATCGGCATATGTCACATCGATGTCCAGTGAATCCGTTAGGTACCCTCTTACCCGATCTGACAAGGGTGTCTGACAGGGGTATGGATGGACGGCAGGGCCACCGAAGCGTTCGCCGAGCAGTTGCGTGCCCTGCGGGCCGCCGCCGGCGATCCGTCGTTCCGGAAGATGGCCGGGCGGTCGGGCCGGATCTCGCACACGACGTTGCACGAGGCGGCCGCCGGGACCAGGTTCCCCTCGTGGGAGACGACCCGGGAGTTCGTCCGGGCCTGTGACGCGGACGAGGCCGAGTGGCGGCGCCGGTGGGCGGCGGCCGCCCCTTCGGACCCACCGGCCGCGGACCTCGTGCCGCCGCCACCTCCGCCTCCGGCCGCGGATCTCGTGCCGGCTCCGGCCGCGGATCTCGTGCCGCCTCGGGCCGCGGATCTCGCGCCGGCTCCGGTGCGGGTCGAGGTCCCCGCGGTGCGGCGACGCCGGTCGCCGTGGCTGGCCGCCGCGGCGGCGGTGGTGGCGCTGATCGCCGTCCTGGGCGCCACGGTCCGCGGCCGATCGGCCCCGGACAGCCCGGCCGCGGCGCCCTCGCCGTCCGCCTCGGGGTTCTCCGACTCGCTCATCCCCGGCGACTCGAGCAAGTTCGTCGCCGACGTCACCATCCCGGACGGCACCAAGGTCAAGGTGAACGCCCACTTCGTCAAGGTGTGGGCGCTCGCGAACGTCGGCACGGTCGACTGGCACAACCGCTACCTGGAGCGGACCGACCCCGGCGTCGACGACGGCTGCCAGGTGCCGGACCGGGTGGCGATCGGCGACACGCCGCCCGGCGAGAAGGTGATGATCAGTGTTCCGGTCACCGCGCCGAGCCGCCCCGGCAAGTGCTGGGTCAGCTGGAAGATGGTCGACGAGGCCGGGCAGCCCTACTTCCCGAGCCGCCGCCCGGTGTACTTCATGGTCACCGTCACCGCCTGACGGAACTGACAACACCTGATTCATCCAGGTCAATGACCGTCAGGCCGTTCTGACAGCACGACGGGGGTACCGAACACCCGATCTCCTCTCGCAGGGTGATGTCCGTTCCCAACGCGACACACCCACCACGAGGAGGATCGACCATGCGCCGATCTTGGCCGGCCGTCGGGCTGGCCGCGCTGTGCATGACCGTCGGCGTCCCGGCGGACGCCTGGGCGGCGCGGCCGGTGGTCGACATGGAGGCCACCGTGCTGGCGGCCCAGATCGACCCGCGCCGCGCCGACCACACGCTGACCCCGGGCGCGAAGGCCTCGGTGCTCGCCGTCGAGCAGGCGCTCCAGGCCCGGAACCTGCTGGACGCCCAGTGGGTCGACGGCTACTTCGGCACCGAGACGGTCGCGGCGTACGCGGCCTACCAGCGCTCGCTCGGCTACACCGGCCTGGCCGCGAACGGGCTGCCCGGCACGACGTCACTGACCAGGCTCGGACAGGACCGGTACACCGTCGCCAACCCGATCGGGCCGGGCGCCAAGGTCCCGCGGGACGGGTACGTCGTCGACGCGCGTACCCAGGCCATGCTGGCCGAGGCGCAGCGCCTGCTCGGCTACCCCCTGGTGCTCGACCAGGGCTCCTACAACCCCGGCGGCGACCCGACCTCGGCCGGCACGCACGACGGCGGCGGCGTGGTCGACATCTCGGTCACCGGCATGACCGCGGCCAAGCGCACCGCCGTGGCCCGGGCGCTGCGCCGGGTCGGCTTCGCCGCCTGGGTCCGGGACCCGAGCCAGGGCGACTGGCCGTGGCACATCCACGCCGTGGCGATCAACGACACCGACCTCTCCAGCCAGGCCCAGCACCAGGCCGGCGACTACTACCTCGGCCTGAACGGCCTGGCCGGCCGTGGCCCGGACGACGGGCCACGACTCCCGATCACCACCTGGGAGCAGTACCAGCGCGGGCAGTGACCCGCATCCCCTCACGTCCCGGAAAGGACACCATGAACATCCGTAAGACTCTCGCCGCCGCAGGCCTCGCGCTGGCCGCGACCACCTCGATCCTCAGCGTCGCCTCGCCCGCGTCGGCGGCGGCCCGCGACGGGGTCTGTGACAGCGGCGAGTTCTGCTACTACTACAACAGCAACGAGGCCGGCTCGGTCTCCGACTTCACCGAGTCGGTCGACGACTACGGCACCACCCAGCCCAGCTGTTACGAGTTCAAGGGCTCGGGTGCGGGCCAGGGCGTGTGCGTGAAGAACAACGCCGCGTCGGTGTGGAACCGCACCGGCAAGACCGTGGTCGTCTATTTCAACAGCAACTTCGCCGGCGCCACCCAGTCGTTCGCCTCCGGGGCGAAGGGCAACCTCAACGCGACGCTGAAGAACAACAACGCCTCGCACGACATCGGCGGCTCCGCGGGCGGGTCCTACCCGGCCGACCCGCGCGCGTCCGAGGCCGTCGCGTTCGCCAAGGCGCGGCTCGGGCACACCGACTGGAACAACGAGTGCGAGCTGTTCGTCGAGCGGGCGTTCGGCACCAGCGGCCGGTTCGCCACGGCGCGCACGCACTACCAGTGGCAGAAGGACAACGGGCGGATCCACACCGGGTCGGTGCCGCCGGCCGGCGCCGCGGTGTTCTTCACCTCCACCACGTCGGCCGGGCACGTGATGCTCTCGATCGGCGGCAACAGCGCGATCAGCACCGGGCCGAGCGTCTACCAGACCAGCACGTTCCGGCAGCGGTCCGACTACCTGGGCTGGGCGTACGTCCCGAGCAGCTGGTGACCCGGGTGCGCATCCTCCAGACAGCGGTCGTGCTGGTGGCGGTGCTGGCCGGAATGGTGGTGGCGCCGGGCGCGGCGTCCGCGGCCGGCCGGGACGGCACCTGTGACAGCGGCGAGTTCTGCTACTACTACAACAGCAACGAGGCCGGCTCGGTCTCCGACTTCACCGAGTCGGTCGACGACTACGGCACCACCCAGCCCACCTGTTACGACTTCAAGGGCGCGGGTGCCGGCCAGGGCGTGTGCGTGAAGAACAACGCCGCGTCGGTGTGGAACCGGACCGGCAAGACCGTGCGGGTCTTCTTCAACAGCAACTTCGCCGGGTCGCACCAGGACTTCGCGGCCGGCGCGAAGGGCAACCTCAACGCCACGCTGAAGAACAACAACGCCTCGCACGAGCTGCTGACCGGCGGGCCGACCGGGTGCGGCACCGACGGCACGAACACCACGCCGCCGAGCACCATCCTGGTCTACCGGGTGGGGCTGGGGCGGGTCGACCGGGTGGACTTCAAGACGTACGTCAAGAACGTCCTGCCGAACGAGTGGGTGCCGAGCTGGCCGAACGCCTCGCTGCAGTCCGGCGCCATGGCCGTCAAGAGTTACGGCTGGTACTGGGCGCTGCACTCGACCCGCAAGACCTCCGGCGGGCAGTGCTACGACGTCCGGGACGACACCGCGGACCAGGTCTACAAGCCGTCGTCGGCGCTGTCGGCGACCTCCGCCGCGGTGGACAGCACCTGGTCGGCCCGGATGACCCGGAGCGGCAACGTCCTGCAAGCCCACTACTGCTCGACCACCACGGCGTGCGGTGGCTGGGTGGACGGTGACTGGATGTCGCAGTACGGCTCGCGGGATCTCGCGAACGCGGGCCGGGACTACAAGTCGATCCTGCGCAACTACTACGACGACATCGCCCTCTCCTGACGTCGCGCGTCGCGCCGCCTGCCCCGGACCCCGGGCAGGCGGCGCGCTCGCGTCAGTCGACGACCTCGATGACCTGGGTGGCGGGCAGGCGCGGGGTGTGCGGCGGCGCGGCGTGCGCCGGGTCCTGGAAGCCGAGCCGGATCGCCAGATAGGGCACCCCGGTCCCGCCGAGCATCCGGCGCAGCGCCTCCCGGGTGAACGGCACCTCGACCGGCCCGCTGAACGGCAGCAGGCTCACCGCGTGCTCGGTGGCGGCCAGCCACAGCCGGCTCAGCGACTCGCCGGCGCGCAGCCAGTCCGGCTCGGCGTCCCCGGAGCCGTACAGCACCGCGTACGTCGCGGAACGATCGTGCCCACCGCCGGCCGCGACCGTGCCCGCGGCCTGGAAGTCGCGCTCCGCGACCGTGGTCAGCGGCACCTCGGCCGGCAGGGCCGAGGACGGGATCCCGGTGCCCTCCGGGCGCTCGCCGCCCACCCAGGTGGCCAGCTCGGCCTGCGCCCGGTCGTCGGCGGCCTCGGCCGCCTGCGCCCGCTCCACCGCGACCGCCAGGTCGAGCACCTGGTCCCGGCCCAGCACGTGCAGCCGTGCGCCGGCCTGCTCGGTGGCCTTGACCAGCTCACCCAGCACGGTCTCCGGGACCGCCTCCTCGCTGACCGTGCGCCGGTCGGTGCGCCGCACCCGGAGCATCTGGAGGTGCCGGGCGGCGGCCGGCTCGGCGGCCCGGCGCTCACCCGGGACGAGCACGGCCAGTGGCGTGTCCGGGGTCAGCGACGCCGGCCGCTCCACCGTGTAGGACAGCCCCTCGGCGTCCAGCGCCACCTGCGCGTGGTGCAGCGCCGCCCCGCAGCTGACCAGCAACATCCGGGCGTCCGGGTCCTGGGCGCGCAACTGGCGCTCGGCCACCGCGAACAGCTCCAGGCGGTCGGCCCGGACCACCCAGCGCCACGGCTGGGTGTTGTGGATCGACGGGGCGAACCGAGCCGCGTCCGCCGCTTGCACCAGTGCCTGCTTGACCTCGCTCATGGTCTCCATGGTGCCGCGCCGAGGGGCCCCCGAGTAAGGCCGAAAGGCCTGGTTGGTACTGGTCACCGTAGGATTTACCGGATGTTCGCCGAGCCCTCCCTGACACACCGCAAGGAAGACGGGCACGAGGTGCCGCTGCTGCTCTGGCGGTTCCCGGAGCCGGTGCTGGCCGCCTCCAGCGCGGTCCTCGGCGGCGGCACGGGCCCGCGCGAGTGGCTGATCAACGCGAGCGTCCCGATGTCCTACGCCCGCCCCGACCCGGAGGCCCACCTCGCCGAGCTGGCCGGGCAGCTCAGCCTCAGCGGTCCGGGGATCGGCCTGCTCACCGGCGTCGACGTGCACGACGTGGTGCCCACGGCCGAGGACGGCGTGCAGGTGTGGGCCACCGTCGGCCTGGGTGCGCCGATTCGCGCCGCCGAGCCCGGCGTGACCGGTTTCGCCCATCGGCCCGGCACCATCAACATCGTCGTCTGGGTGCCCCAGCGCCTCGGCGACGGCGCCCTGATCAACGCGGTCGCCACCGCCACCGAGGCGAAGACCCAGGCCCTGTACGCGCTGGGCCTGGACGCCACCGGCACCGCCACCGACGCGATCTGCGTGCTCTGCCCGCTCGGCGGCCCGTCCGCGGCGTACGGCGGCCCGCGCTCGCACTGGGGCACCCCGATGGCCCGCGCCGTCTACACCGCCGTCCGCGACGGCGGCGAGGTGAACCTGTCGACCGGCCGCTCCTGGTCCGACCGGGCCGGGGTCAGTGATACGACAGCTCACCGGCCCGCAGCGGGTGGCTGATCCGGTTCTCCGGCGGGGCCAAAGGACAGGCCCACCGCGGGTCGTAGGCGCAGCTCGGGTTGTACAGGTAGTTGAAGTCGAGGCGGACCCGGTCGGCGCCGAGCCACTGGACGCCGCGTCCGTGCGTACCTTTGATCGTGTCGGTCAGATAGCGGCCGCCGCCGTAGGTCTCCCGCCCACAGGTCCCGTCGCGGACCGGGAGGAACAACCCGCCGCCGTAAGCGGCGATCCACCAGAGCGTGAGCTCGCCGAACGGGGTCTCCAAGACCCCGGCCCGGGTGTAGCGGACCACCCCGTCCGGGCCGCCGGTGTCGATGGTCAGCTCGCCGTCCGCCGGGCGCAACGGCACGTCGACGATCGCGGCGTCGTTCGCCGGGTAATACCGCAGACCGGTGAAGGCCGCGCGCTCCGCGGGCGGGATCGGGGACTGCGGATGGGTGGCGAACAGGTCGTCCCGCCGGGTGCGGAAATCCGACAGCCCCTCCGCGCCGAGGTGGATGCGGGCGACCGCGGCCCGGAAATCGGCCAGCTCCAGTGACTCCATGCCTGGCACGCTAGCCGGAGCTTTATGCAGCTCACACGGACGTGGTTGAGTGAATGAGCGTTGCGCGGGTCACACCGCGGCTGCATTCTGGGGGGCGTGCCGGAACGGATTAGCGAAGTCACCGCCCTGCTGGCCGAGGTGCTGGCGCCGCGGGCCCCGCTCACGGTGATCGTCGACGGCGGCGACCCGGGAGCGGCGGCCGCCTTCGCGTCCCGGCTGGCCGCGGCCTTCCCACCGGCGTCCCGGGCCTGGAGCATCGACGCGGTGCTCGGCCTGACCGGGCCCGGCGCCGGTGGCTTCGACTCGGCGCTCAACGTGCTCGAACCGGCCACCGACCAGGTCCTGGTCTATCTGCGGGGCGGCCCGCGCAACCGGTTCACCGCCGGGGACGGCGAGCGGCGGGCCCAGGTGGTGATCGACAACCGCGACCCGGAGTGGCCGGTGATCCGCCACGTGCACCCCGATCTGGCCGATCCTGATCGGTGGTACCTCTCCGAGAGCCGGGCGTTCTTCGCGGCCCGCGCGGCGAACTGGGACGTCAAGTTCGGCGACGACATGCCGGCGTACGCGCAAGCGGTCCGGGAGGCCGGCGTCCGCCCCGGCGACGTCGCGATCGACGTCGGCTGTGGCACCGGCCGCGCGCTGCCGGCCCTGGCCGCCGCGGCCGGACCGGCCGGCCGGGTGATCGGCCTGGACTTCACCCCGGACATGCTGACCGAGGCGAGCCGGGCCGGCCGGGACGCGGCGGCCACGCTGGTCGTGGCGGACGCCCGGCGGCTGCCGCTCGCCGCCGCGGCGGTCGACGTGGTCTTCGCCGCCGGCCTGGTCAACCACCTGCCCGACCCGGTGGCCGGCCTGGCCGAGCTGGCCCGGGTGACCCGGCCCGGGGGCCGCCTGGCGATCTTCCATCCGATCGGGCGGGCCGCCCTGGCCACCCGGCACGGCCGGACGCTGCGCCCGGACGAGCCGCTGAGCGAGGCCCGCCTGGCCCCGCTGCTCGCCGACGCCGGTTGGACGGTCACCCACTACGAGGACGGCGACGACCGCTTCCTCGCTCTCGCCACCAGGGCGTGATCGAAGCCCTCGTCACCAGGGCATGATCGAGGACCTCGTCACCAGGGCGTGATCAGGCCCAGCTCGGCGAGGTGGTGGGCGAAGCCGTCCTCGGCGAGACCGGGCGCGTGCGCCGACGCGGCCGCCAGCACCGCCGGGTGCGCCGCGCCGATCGCCACCGAGTGCCCGACCAGGGCGAACAGCGGCAGGTCGTTGGGCATGTCGCCGAACGCCACGGTGTGCCGCGGCGACACGCCGAGCCAGTCCAGGGCGCCGGCCACCCCGGTCGCCTTGTCCACCCCGAGCGGACCGGCCTCGACCAGCCGCGGCGCCGAATAGGTCAGCGTGGTCCGCTCGGCGAAGCCCGCGTCGGTCAGCCGGGCGATCAGCTGGTCAGAGCTCAGCGACCGGTGCCGGATCGCCACCCCATAGGCCGGCTGGTCGGTGATCCCGGCCAGCGGCACCTCCCGCCACGGCTCGGCCGGCGGACGGCCGCGCAGCGCCAGGTACTCCGGGGTGAGGTCCCAGGACGACACGCCGAACACGGACAGGCCGGCGCCGGGCAGGCGGGCGACGAAGGCGGCCAGATCCGTCAGCTCGGCGGCCGGCAGCGTGCGCTGCCAGAGCGTGCGGCCGCCCTCCTCGGGCGACCAGCCGAGCCCGCCGTTGTGGCAGACCGCGACCGCCAGGTGCCCGGCGAACGCGCCGAGCCGCTCCACACCGTGCCGGGTCCGTGCGGTGGCGGCCAGCAGCGGCAGCCCGCGATAGCGCAGCTGGGCGGCGGCGTTCAGGGTGGCCGGGCTGACCACGTCGTCCGCGCCGACCACCGTGCCGTCCAGGTCCGTGACTACTGCCTGCCACCGCGTCATGACCGGCATTCAACATCATGTGTACGCCGTTCGCCGCCCCACCGTATTCACGTGCTGTCCGCCACGGTGCCTTCGGTCGCCGTTCCCGGCTCCGGCGTGCAAGGCTGACACCCGTACCGGGCGAAGGGGGACGCGCTGATGGGCATGATCAAAGTGGTCGGCCTCGTGCTGCACCCGCGCCGCGACTGCGGGTCGGCGGTCGACACCATCGTGAGCTGGGCGGCCGCCCGCGGAGTGACCGTGCTCGGCCTGCCCGACGAGATCACCCGCATCGACTGCACCGCGGTCGCGGTCACCGCGGAGGAGATGGTCGACCGGGCCGGCCTGCTGGTCAGCCTCGGCGGCGACGGCACCATGCTGCGCACCATGCGGCTGGTCGAGGGCCGCAAGACCCCGGTGCTGGGGGTGAACGTGGGCCGGCTCGGGTTCCTCGCCGAGGTCGACCTGCCCGATCTCAAGGACGCGCTGTCCGCGATCGACGAACACGCGTACAAGATCGAATCGCGCACCGCGGTGCGCACCACCCTGCCGGACGGGCGGACGGTGACCGCCTTCAACGACATCGCCCTGGTCCGGGTGCCCGGCCACGGGCTGGCCGCGGTCGGCATCCGGGTCGAGGGCAAACGGTTCGTCAACTACGCGGCCGACGCCGTGCTGGTCTCCACCCCGACCGGCTCCACGGCCTACAGCTTCTCGGCCGGCGGCCCGATCGTCTCGCCGAACGTGGAGGGCCTGATCGTCAGCGCCGCCGCCGCGCACTCCTCGTTCAACCGGTCCCTGGTGCTGGACACCTCCGAGCACCTCTGCCTGGACGTGCTGTCCACCAGCGGCCGGCTCGCCATCGAGGTCGACGGGATCATCGAGGGTCACGCCGAGCCCGGCGCCGCGATCGAGATCGAGCCGATGCCGGCCGCCGCCCAGGTGATCCGGTTCGGGCGCACCACGTTCTACGAGCGGGCCCGGCGCAAGCTGCGGGTGGAGGGCAGCGCGCAGGCCGGCGACTGGGACGCCGAGTCCGCCGTGGTGGTCGACAGCTTCGAGCACGAGCGTTACGAGGTGCTGGTCGGCGGCGAGAGCGCCGGCGTGCTGCACTACCGCCGGCACGGCGACCGGATCGAGCTGCTGCACACCGAGGTCGACCAGGCCTTCTCCGGTCGCGGGCTGGCCGGGCGGCTGGCCCGCGCCGCCCTCGACGACGCCCGCTCCCGGGCCGTCCCGGTCATCGCCTCCTGCCCGTTCGTGGCCGGCTATCTGGAACGCCACCCCGAGTACAACGATGTGGAGCTGAGGTAACCAGTCATGGGTCAACCCGCGATCCTCACCGTCGACGACGATCCCTCGGTCTCCCGGGCCATCGCCCGCGACCTGCGCCGCCGCTACGCCGACCGGTACCGGATCATCCGGGCCGGCTCCGCCACCGAGGCGCTCGACGTGCTCAAGGAGCTGAAACTGCGTGGCGGCCGGGTCGCCGTCATGCTCGCCGACTACCGGATGCCGCAGATGAACGGCATCGATTTCCTGGAGCAGGCGATGGACCTGTTCCCGCACGCCCGGCGGGCGCTGCTGACGGCCTATGCCGACACCGACGCCGCGATCCAGGCGATCAACGTGGTCGACGTCGACCACTACCTGCTGAAACCGTGGGACCCGCCGGAGGAGAAGCTCTATCCGGTGCTCGACGCGCTGCTCGACGCCTGGCAGGCCACCGGCGACCAGGAGCTGCCCGACCTGCGCGTGGTCGGCCACCGGTGGAGCGAGCCGTCCTTCCAGATCCGCGACTTCCTCGCGCGCAACCTGGTTCCTTACAAGTACTTCGGCGCCGACGAGCCGGAGGGCCGCCGCCTCATGGAGGCCGCCGACGCCGGGCCGGAGTCGATCCCGCTGGTGGTCACCGCGGACGGGAGCGCCCTGTCCCGGCCGACCGTGCAGGAGGTCGCCGAGGCGGCCGGGCTCTCGGTCACCCCGGGCCGCGACTTCTACGACCTGATCATCGTGGGCGGTGGCCCGGCCGGGCTGGGCGCGGCTGTCTACGGCGGGTCGGAGGGGCTCAAGACGCTGCTGATCGAGCGGCAGGCGGTCGGCGGCCAGGCCGGCCAGAGCTCCCGGATCGAGAACTATCTGGGCTTCCCGGACGGCATCTCCGGCGCCCAGCTCACCGACCGGGCCCGGCGGCAGGCCGACAAGTTCGCCGCCGAGACGCTGAACACCCGCGAGGTGGTCGGTCTCCGCACCGACGGCTCGGCCCGCACGCTCACCTTCGCCGACGGCGGGGAGATCTCGGCGCACGCGATCCTGCTCGCCACCGGGGTGTCCTATCGCCCGCTGCTCGCCGACGGGGTCGCCGACCTGACCGGCTCCGGCGTCTTCTACGGCTCGGCGGCCACCGAGGGCCCGGCCTGCTCGGGCAGCGACGTCTACATCGTCGGCGGGGCGAACTCGGCCGGCCAGGCCGCGCTCTTCTTCTCGCGCTATGCGCGCCGGGTCACCCTGCTGGTGCGCGGCGACTCGCTCGAGGCCTCGATGTCGTACTACTTGATCCAGCAGCTCGCCCAGGTGGCGAACATCGAGGTACGGACCCGCTGCGAGGTGACCGGGGCGCACGGCGACGGGCACCTCCAGGCGATCACCATCTGCGACAGCAAGGACGGGACGAAAGCCACCGTCGAGTGTGGTTACCTGTTCGTCTTCATCGGCGCCGAGCCGCGGACCGACTGGCTGGGCGACGCGGTGCAGCGCGACGGCAAGGGCTTCATCCGGACCGGCGCAGATCTTCTCGCCAACGGCGAGCGTCCGCGGGGATGGGATCGCGACCGCGATCCGTTCTATCTGGAGAGCAGTGTCCCCGGCATCTTCGCCGCCGGCGACGTCCGGGCCAACTCGATCAAACGGGTGGCCTCGGCGGTCGGTGAGGGAGCGATGGCCGTCGCGCTGGTCCACCGTTACCTGGAGGCGCAGTAAAGATGGCCGCTGAGACCGACGAGATCCGGCTCGAACCGTGCGAGCCGGGCCGGCTCACCCCGGACGAGCTGAAGACCCTGTTCCTGTTCGAGAAACTGACCGACGAGCAGCTGGCCTGGATCGCCGAGCACGGCTGCACCATGCGGGTGCCGGCCGGCGGGCTGGTGCTGCGCGAGGGTGACCCGGCTGAGCAGTTCTTCGTGCTGCTCAGCGGCACCATCTCGCTGAGCCGCCGGGTCGGGCAGGACGACGTGCAGACGGTGCGCACCGAGCAGCGCGGGGTGTACATGGGTGCGACGAACGCGTACCTGCGCGACGACGGTGCGCCGCGCAACTACATGGGCTCGATGCGGGCGCTCTCCGACAGCGAGTTCTTCGTGCTGTCCGCCCACGACTTCGGTCACCTGATGCGCGAGTGGTTCCCGATGGCGATCCACCTGCTCGAGGGCCTGGCGCTGGGGATGCGCAACTCGCAGGCGGCGATCGGCGAGCGGCAGCGGTTGCAGGCGCTCGGCGCCCTCTCGGCCGGTCTCATGCACGAGCTGAACAACCCGGCCGCGGCCGCCGCCCGGGCCACCGGCGCGCTGCGCGAGCGGGTCGCCGCGATGCGGATGAAACTCGGCAAGCTGGCCAAGGGCAAGGTTGCCCCGGACCGGCTGACCGCGCTGCTCGAGCTCCAGGAGGAGGTCATCGAGCGGGCCGCCAAGGCGCCGGTGCGCACCGCGATGCAGATCGCCGATCTGGAGGACGAGCTCGGCGACTGGATGGACGAGCACGGCGTCACCAACGGCTGGGACGTCGCCCCGATCTTCGCCCAGGGCGGCATCGACACCGGCTGCCTCACCGAGATCCTCAACCGGCTGGAGGCGCCGGAGCTGCTCGACCAGGCGATCCACTGGATCGGGTACGCCCTGGAGACCGAGCAGCTGATGAGCGACATCGAGGACGCCACCGGCCGGGTGTCGTCGCTGGTCAACGCGGCCAAGCAGTACTCGCACGTGGACCGTTCGGCGCACCAGTGGATCGACGTGCACACCGGGCTGGACAGCACCCTGGTGATGCTCTCCCACAAGATCGGTGACGGGATCCGGGTGGTCAAGGAGTACGACCGGTCCCTGCCGCAGGTCCCGGCCCACCCGGCCGAGCTGAACCAGGTGTGGACCAACCTGATCGACAACGCGGTCCAGGCCATGTCCGGCGCCGGCACGCTGACCCTCCGGACCTACCGGGAGGACGACCGGGTCGTGGTCTCGGTCGGCGACACCGGGCCGGGCGTGCCCGACGAGATCAAGAAAAGGGTGTTCGAGCCGTTCTTCACCACCAAGGCGGTGGGGGAGGGTACCGGCCTGGGCCTCGACATCTCGTACCGGATCGTGGTCAACGGGCACGGCGGCGACATCTTCCTCCAGTCGGTCCCGGGCGACACGCGTTTCCTGGTGCGGCTGCCGGTGAGCGAGCCGGCGTCAGCCTGATGGCCACCATTCGCGTCGAGGCGGACGTCGAGGTTTCCGCGGTGCATGCCTGGGCGGCGATCGCCGACGTCGGGGCGGTGCACGAGCGGCTGCTGCCCGGCCGGGTGTCGTCCGCCGAGATCGACGGCGACATCCGGACCCTGACCATGCCGAACGGCGCCCGGATCCGGGAGCGGATCGTCGCGGTCGACCACGAGCTGCGGCGGCTGGCGTACTCGGTGATCGACGGGCAGGCGCTGCCGCTGAGCTATCACCATGCGACGTTTCAGGTGGTGGAGGGGGAGGGGCGGACCACGATCGTCTGGACGACCGATCTCCTCCCGGACGCCCTCGCACCCGCGGTCCGGGCCCGCGTGGAACGCGGCATCCTGGAGCTGAAAGCGGTCCTCGAAGCCGCCGCCTGAGCCCCCGGCCCGGCGGGGTCAGATGTCGGCGACGGCGACGCGGCTGCTGCGGAACGACACGGTGCTCGACTCGGTGTCCATGCCGGCCGGGGCGAGGGTGTGCAGGTCGTCGTCGCGGCGGACGGTGAAGCCGTGGCGGGTCAGCAGGCGGCTCATCGTCGCCGGCGACCAGGTGGAACGCCACGGCTCGGCGGCCCACGGATTCGGGCGGTCGGCGACCTTGGTCATGGCCTGGACCACGAACCGGCCGAACATCGACCTCATCGAACGGGCCTGATAGTTGACGATCAGCCGGCTGCCCGGGGAGGAGAGCGAGGCGATCGCCTGGACCGTGGTCGCCACCTCGTCCCGGGTCAGATAGGGAACCACGCCCTCCCACACCCAGGTGGTCGGCTCGGCGCCCCGGTGCCCGGCCGCGACGAGCGCGTCGCCGAGACGGTCCCGGCCGAAGTCGACCGGCACGAACACCGGAGGCTTGCCGTCCAGCGTCGCGGCGCGGTCGCGTTTATCCTGTTGGGAGGCGGGTTGGTCGACCTCGAAGACGGTGACGTCGGCGAGCTCCGGCATCCGCCAGGCACGTCCGTCCAGGCCGGCGCCTAGGATCACCACCTGAGTGGCCGGGCGTTCGCGGACCGCCTCGTCGATGGCCAGGGTCCGCGGCACCATCATCTCGGCGCAGCGGGCCACCATCTCGAAGCCGACCCGCTCGCTCCACTCGGCCGGGGGCTGCTCCTTGCGGACCAGGTCGACCAGGGCCCGCTCGTCGTCGCGGAGCAGAGCCATCGCGGTCGGATCGGCGAACTGGTCCGGCGCCAGCCGGTCGTGTGCGGCGGCGCGGCCCTGGCAGACCATTACGGCAGTCTGACTTGCCCGATATTCCGGCATGATTCTCCCTCCGCTCCGCAGCCGACGGTAGCGCCGCTCCGCCGCACGGACCGCTGACACCTGTCACTGAACCGGCCCGCGGTCGATGTCCCCGGGAGCGGACCGGTCCGCGTGTACTGGAAGTCGGGCAGCCCCCGTGTACTTCGGCTGGGTTACGGCAGGAGACCGCGGACGTACGCGGCCTGGCCGGCGTGCTGGGCGTCGTCGTCGTAGACGCTGATCAGGCGGACGCCGAGGGTCACCGGCGGGTCCCAGCGGCGGTCGACGACACGGTCCAGGTCGGCCTCGGTCAGGCCGCCCAGATAGGCCACGGTCCGCTCGTGCACGGCCTGGTAGTAATCGGTCAGCGCCTGAGCGCTCTCCGGGACGACCGCGGCCACGTCGGCGGCCGTGTGGCCGTAACCGGTGTCCGACGGGTCCGGCTTGCGGCCGAACCGGGCGGCCCAGTCGCCGGTGAGGTAGACCTGCTCGGTGTCGAGCAGCTCGGCGAGATGGTGGTCCTGCACCCGGGTCAGGTGCCAGACCAGCCAGCCGATCGAGTTGGCGCCGGGCCGCGGCGCCCAGCGGAGCTGCTCCGGGGTGAGCCCGTCGATCGCGGTGCCGATCAGTTCGGGCAGGCGGCCGTATGCCTCTTGCAGCACACCTTTCGCGTCCATCCTCGATCCCTCCTACTGCTGCGGTTGCTCGGCGGCACCCTGCTGCTCGGTTCCGTCGCCGGAGCCCTGATCGCCGCCCGGGCCGGTCCCGCCGGTCGGCGTCGGCTCGGCCGGGGCCTCGGTCGTCGGCTGCGGAGCCGGGTCGGTGGTGCCGGTCTCGGTCGGCTGCGGATCCGTGGTCGCGCCCGTCTCGGTCGGCTGCGGATCCGAGGTCTGGCCGGTCTCGGCCGGCGTGCCGGCCGGTGCCGGTTTCTGCTCGTCGTCGCCGGAGTGGTTGCCGGTCCATTGGAACACGGTCGGCGCCCCGCCGTCCCGCCCGCCGGTGGCGTCCGCCGCCGACCGCCCGGCCAGCAACTCGGCCAGGGTGAGCGTCCCCATCGCCAGCACGAACAGCGCGCCGGCCACCAGCGCGACCCGCTTCCAGCGGATCCGCCGGAATACCGCCGCGGAGGAGCCCGACCCGGCGGAGGACGACGGGCCCGCGAACGAGGACGGATCCGCGAAGGAGTGCGGGTCCGCGGCGGAGTGCGCGTCCGCCGAGGAGTGCGGGTCCGTGGAGGAGTGCGGGTCCGTGGAGGAGGCCGGGGCCGTGAACGACGACGAGGAACGCGAAGCCGCCGCCACCGCCGGGGTCCCGACCGCCGCCGGCGCCGTCACGAACGCGGCCTGCAACTTCTTGGTCCCGCGGTCCAGGTACCGGTGGTAGATCTCGGTGCTGATCGAACTGATCAGACTGACCAGCGCCGCGCCGACCAGCGTCCCGGCCACCCCGAGGAACGACCCGACCACCGCGGCCGAGACCGCCGCGAGCGTGCCGGCCAGGGTTTTCGGGATGTCGATGCCGGCCCAGATCCGGGATTGGGCGTGCTCAGTCATGTGCCCCCTCTCAGTCGCGCCAGCTTTCCGCCTTTACCGCTCGGCTCGCCGCTAAACCACGCCGCTCGGCCAGCGCCACCCGCAGCGGCCGGATGACGATGCCTTCCTCCTCCTCAAGGCGGCGACGGGCCAGTTTCCGGGTGCGCAGGATGCCTGTCAGACCGGCGAAGGCGACCAGGAACTGCACCGACATCGCGACCCGGAAGTCGGCGATGTGATAGTCGGCACTGCCGCCGGTGCGGGCGTCCAGGATCAGGCCGATCAGCTCGATGGTGAGCAGCGAGGCGACGAACCCGCCGACGTTGACCACGCCGGTCGCGGTGCCCAGGCGGTGCGGGGGATTGAACGTACGCGCATAGTCGAACCCGATCATCGAACCCGGACCACCGGAGCCGAGTGCCACGACCAGCAGCACGAGCAGCGGCAGGGGCGCCCGCCCGGGCCAGAGGATGACCGTCGCCCACGCGCCCAGGTTGATCGCGACGATGCCGAGCACCAGCAGCGAGCGCCGCAGCGGATAGCGCTGCACCAGGGTGCCGAGCACCGGCCCGGCGCACATGCCGGTGATCACGAAGATCGTGAGCAGCGTCCCGGCCTCGCCGCGGGTCAGCCCCTCCCCGGCGATCAGGAACGGGATGCCCCACATCAGGGCGAACACCGTGCCGGTGAACTGGGTGGTGAAGTGCGTCCAGAGGCCGAGCCGGGTGCCCGGGTGCCGCCAGGCGGCACTCAGGTCCTCGCCGAGGCGCCGCAGGTTGATCGGGTGACCGCTGTTGACCCGGCGCTCCGGCGTGTCGCGCAGCGCGGCGATCGCCACCAGCGACACGAAGAGCCCGGCCCCGGCAGCGCCGAGGAACCCGGTGGTCCAGCCGGCCCCGGCCAGGATCGCGGCCAGCGGCACGGCGGAGAGGATCTGGCCGAGCTGCCCGACGATCCCGGTGAGCTGGGTGAGCACCGGGACCCGGCGGGGCGGGAACCAGTGCGGGACCAGGCGCAGCACGCTGATGAAGGTCATCGCGTCACCGGCGCCGACCAGGACCCGGGCCACGATCGCGCCGGTGATCCCGTCCGCGAAGGCCATCAGGGTCTGCCCGGCGGCCATCACCAGACCGCCGCAGACCACCAGCCGGAGTGATCCGAATCGGTCGAGCAGCAGGCCGACCGGGATCTGAAGGCCGGCGTAGACCAGCAGCTGGAGCACCGCGAAGCTGGCGAGCGCGCCGGCGCCCACGTCGAAGCGGTGCTGCGCGTCCAGCCCGGCCACCCCGAGCGACGTGCGATGCAGGACGGCGACGACATACGCGGCGAGGCCGGCGGCCCACACCGCCCAGGCCCGGGCTCCGGGTCGCAGGGACATGTGGTGCCTTCCACTCGCGCGTTCAAGGTTCCTTTCCAGCCTTCTCCGCAGGTAGCCGAGGTGCAACGTGCGATTGCCCACTGCCTCGCCTTGATGTAACCCCCATGGGGGTATAGCTTTATAACCCCAAGACTCACGGAGGAGTGCGCACGATGCCGAAGATCAACGTGTACCTGCCCGACGAGCTGGCCGAGGCGGTCAAGGAGACCGGGCTGCCGGTCTCGGCGATCTGCCAGCGCGCGCTGGAGCAGGCGGTCCGCCGGGTCACCGCGATCCGCGAGACCTCGCTCACCGAGCTGTCCGGTGCCGACCTGGAGGAGCGCTTCCCGCTGATGACCGGCCGCAGCCGCACCGTGCTCGGCCTGGCCGTCGAGCGGGCCGGGGCCGCCGCCCGCACGTCGGTGAGCAGCGGCGACCTGCTCGGCGCGATGATCCAGGAGGGGACGAATCTGGCGATGCACGTCCTCCAGGCGCTGGAGATCGAGCCCGCGGCACTGGCCCGCGACCTGGAGCGGCTGACCGGCGACGAGGCGGCCGGCCCGGGGCAGGGCCTGCACTTCAGCGTTCCGGCCGCCGGCGCGCTGGAGCTGGCGGTGGGTGAGGCGGTCGGTCTCGGGCACAACTACGTGGGCTGCGAGCACCTGCTGCTCGGCCTAGTCACCGAGCCGGACGGGGCGGCCGGCCAGGTGCTGCGCGCGGCCGGCGCGGAGCCCCGGCTGACCCGCCGGGCGGTCGCCTCGGCCCTGGCCGGTTATCGCCACCTGCAGGCGAACACGGCCGCCGCCTCCGGATTCTCGGACCTGCGTAACGCGGGCAACGCCGACCCGGCGGCGCTGCTGGCCACCGCGTTGCAGCCGCTCCTGGCCCGGATCGAGCGGCTCGAGCAGCTCGTCGGCCCGTCCCGGGAGTGACGCGGCCGCCCGGCCACCGTTGATCACCGGCCTACTTCACGGCCCACCCGCCCTGGGGGAGGGCCCGCTGGTCAGTATGGCGGGGGTGTCCCTATGGGTCCTGTCAAGCGGCGAGAGGTCGGCCAGGACCGCGAACGCGGACAGGAAGAACGCGCGTTTGAGCTGCTTGTTGCCGCTCTTGGGTGGGTGCTCGCCGCGGATGCTGGTGCCCGAGCGGCGGGTGACCGGGGCCAGGCCTGCGTAGGCGGCCAGGTGCCCGGAGGTGGGGAACGCGGCGATGTCGCCGACTTCGAGGAGGATCCGGGCTGCCGGCAGCCACGTTACGGAGAGACGTACCCAGGATCGGGTGGCCGGGTCCCTATCAGCGGTCTTGCCGACGCCACCCGCCCTGTGGACAAGCCGCCGGTGTGGACAACCGTCAGGGCGTCAGATAGCGGGTCAGCCAGTCGATCGTCTCGCGGAGGTAGGTGGCGCGCGACGTGCGGTGCAGCAGCTCGTGTCCCTCGCCGGGAAAGAGCAGGTACCGGTGCGTCGCGCCGCGAGCCGCCAGCGCGGCGGCCACCTGCTCGGCCTCGATCACCGGCACGTTGCTGTCGTTCTCGCCGTGCACGATCAGCAGTGGCGCCCGCAGGTTGTCGATGCGATGGATCGGCGACAGGTCGCGCAGCAGGCCGGCGTCGGTGACCGGGTCACCGTATTTGCTGATCGCGGCCGCGGCGATCCACGGCTCGGTGTGCTCGTAGAACGTGGCGAAGTCGGACATCCCGCAGACGTCGATGCCGACGTCGAACAGGTCGGGGTAGGTGACCAGCGCGGCCAGCGTGAGGTAGCCGCCGTACGAGCGGCCCATCACCCCGACCCGTCCGGCGATGCCGGAGTCCCGCAGGTATCGGACGCACGACCGGACGTCCTCGATCGCGTCGTAGCGCAGCGGCCCGTTGTCCGCGTTGACGAAGGTGCGCCCGAAGCCGGACGAGCCCCGCACGTTCGGCGCGAACACCGCGATGCCGCGACGCACGAGCTCCTGGAAGAGCGGGCCGTGACCGGGACGTTCCTGCGCCTCGGGGCCGCCGTGCAGCCAGATCACCACCGGGTACGGCCCGTCCTCGCCGGGCGGCGTGAACAGCCAGCCGGTCAGCGGGAGCCCGTCGTGCGCGCTGAACTTCTCCAGCGTCGGCCGCACCGCGTCGGCCGCGGCCGGCTCCGCCGAGATCGGCCGCAGGTTCGACCCGTCCCGGTCGCAGACCCAGACGCCGTGCGGCCGGCCCGGGCCCTCCGCGGTGAACGCCAGCGCGGAGCCGTCGAAGCTCCAGCTCAGCCCGGAGACGACCGGGCCGGGCAGCGGGACCGTCCGGGGCGCCGCGGTCGAGCCGTGGTCGAGGTCGATCAGTTCCAGCGAGGACTCACCGCCGTGCACGTTCAGGAGCACCGCCGCGGTCCGCCCGTCCGCGGTGATCGCGAACGATTCGACCTCCGAGGCACCGCCCGCGACAACCTCCACGGAGCCGGTGACGCGGACCAGGGCGGGGAACTCGCCCTCCTCGCTGCGCGCGTACACGCAGCCGCCGCCGGGGCTGAAGATCGCCTGCTCGCCGCGGAGGACCGGCTCCCGCGTACCGGAAATCAGGTCTTGGAAAACGATCCGCCGGGCGCCGCGCGGACCGACGCGCAGCAGCGCGAAGCGCCCCGCGGGGTCGACGTCGCAGAGCGAGATCAGGTCGCCCGAGCCGACGACGGTCCTGGTCCCGGCGACGACGTCGATCAGGATCGCGGAGGTCAGGTTCTCGGTCAGCGCGAGCACCGGCCGGCCCGGCAGCCACCGCATGTTCTCCGCGGTGTCCGTGCCGAACCCGGCCACCTGGTGCGGGTCGGAGCCGTCCGGCCGGACCAGCCACACCTCGTGCCGGGGCGCGCCGCCCGGGGTGAGCTGGCAGGCCAGCCAGCCGCCGCCGGACGACCAGGCGACCGCGGCGACCGGCTCCGGGAACGCGATGTGGAAGGCCAGCTCGCTGTCGATCGGCTGCACCCAGACGCCGGGGGTGCCGCCGCGGTCGGAGACGTAGGCCGCGTGCCGCCCGTCCGGTGCCAGCGTCACCGACCAGTTGCCGGCGACCGCCGAGGTGAACAGCGAGAACGCCGGCAGCACGGTCACGTCGACGCGATGGAGCTGGCCCTCCAAGACGTACCTCCTAGAGCTTCTTGTCCTGCAACCACATCTCCAGCAGCGCGAGTTGCCACAACTGGTTGGCCCCGAGTGTGGTCCGCGGGGTGTTCGGGTCGGCGAGCAGGGCGTCCACGTACTCCGGCCGGAACAGCCCGCGATGCCGCGCGGCCGGGGCGTGCAACGCGTCGCGCACCTTCGCCAGCATCTCGCCCTCCAGATGCCGGATCCCGGGAACCGGGAAATAGCCCTTGGTGCGGTCGATCACCTCGTCCGGCACCAGCCCGCGGGCCGCGTCCTTGAGCACACCCTTGCCGTCCGACGCCAGCTTCAGCTCGGGCGGGCAGGCGGCGGCGAGCTCGACCAGCTCGTGATCGAGGAAGGGTACGCGAGCTTCGAGGCCCCACGCCATGGTCATGTTGTCGACCCGTTTGACCGGATCGTCGACGAGCATCACCTGCGAGTCGAGCCGCAGCGCCGCGTCCACCGCGGTCTCGGCCCCGGGCCGGGCGAAACTCTCCGCGACGAACTCCCGCGCGTGGTCCCGGTCGAGGTGCCAGGCCGGATTGAGCTGCCGCGTCAGGTCGCGGTGCGGACGATCGAAGAACTCTTTCGCGTACGCGTCGACGGCCCGGTCCCGCGGCACCCCGGCGAGCGGCGGATACCAGCTGTACCCCGCGAAGATCTCGTCCGCTCCCTGGCCGGACTGCACGACCGTGACCTGTTTCGCCACGTCCTCGCTGAGCAGGTGGAACGCGATGCAGTCGTGACTGACCATCGGCTCGCTCATCGCCGCGACGGTCCGGTCGACGGCCGGCAGGAAACGGTCACGTCCGATTCTGATCTGGTGGTGCTCGGTGTCGAACTGCTTGGCGATCAGATCCGAGTAGACGAACTCGTCGCCGCTCTCGCCGCCACCGGACTCGAAGCCGATGCTGAACGTGGTGAGCCCGGCCTGTCCCTGCTCCGCCAGCAGCGCCACGATCAGGCTGGAGTCCAGCCCGCCGGAGAGCAGCACGCCCACCGGCACGTCGGCGACCATGCGCCGGCGTACGGCCACGTTCAGCTTCTCGCGGACGGCCGCGGCCCAGTCACCGGGGGCGATCGCCGCCGTACGCCGGAAGTCGGCCTCCCAATAGCAGCGGTCGGTGACCGCGCCGTCGGCCCGGACCACCCGCACCGTCGCGGGCGGGAGCTTCCGGATGCCGGACAGGATGGTCCGCGGCGCCGGCACGACCGAGTGGAACGTCATGTAGTGCTGCAACGCGACCTTGTCGATCGTGGTGTCCACGCCGCCGGCGGCGAGCAGCGCCGGGAGCGTCGACGCGAAGCGCACCCCGCCCGGCGTCTCGGCCAGATACAACGGCTTGATCCCGAGCCGGTCGCGGGCCAGCGTGACCGTCCCGCTGTCGTGCTCGGCGATCGCGAAGGCGAACATCCCGAGGAAGCGGGTGACGCAGTCGGCGCCCCACCGGTGATACGCCTTCAGGATCACCTCGGTGTCCGAGGTGGAGAAGAACCGGTAGCCCGCACCCTCCAGCTCCGCACGCAGCTCCCGGTAGTTGTAGACACAACCGTTGAAGACCACGGTCAGCCCGAGCTCGTCGTCGGTCATCGGCTGCGCGCCGTTCTCGCTCAGATCGATGATCTTCAGGCGCCGGTGGCCGAGAACGATCCGCCCGTGCTCCCAGATCCCGGAACCGTCCGGCCCGCGGGACTCCATGGTGGGCAACATCCGGCGGACCGCCTCGGCGTCCGCCGGACGCTCCCCGTACCGGATCTCTCCGGCTATGCCACACATCATTCGCCTCCCAGAAGCCAGGTGTCCTTGGACCCGCCGCCGCGCGACGAGTTGACGATCATGGAGCCTGCCGGGGCCACCCGGGTCAGCGCGGCCGGAGCGACGACGGACTCCCGCGCGCCGGTGAACACGAACGCGCGCAGGTCCACGTGCCGGGGCGCGAGCTGGTGGCCGTCGAAGACCGGATGGGTGGAGAGCTGGACCAGCTCCTGCGCGACCCAGCGGTGCGGGGCGGTCCGGATCTGCCGGCGCAGGGCGTCCAGCTCGTCGGCGGTGGCGTGCGGGCCGATCACGATCCGGTCGCCGCCGTAGCCGTCGACCGGTTTGCAGACCAGCTCGTCCAGCCGGGTGAGCACCTCGGCGCACTGCTCGGGGATGCCGCACAGGTACGTCGGCACGTCGGCCAGCAGCGGTTTCTCGTCCAGGTAGAACTCGACCATCTTCGGCACGTACGCGTAGACGGCCTTGTCGTCCCCGATCCCGTTGCCCAGCGCGTTCGCCAGCGTGACCGTCCCGGCGTGCAGCGCGGCCACCAGGCTCGGGCCCAGCGGCATCCCGTCCGCGCCCGGCGAGTGCACCAGGCTGTCCTCGCCCATCCGCAGGTAGATCACGTCCACCCGGTAGCGTTTGCCGTCGCGCAGCCGGTGCACGCGGCCGTCCTCGACGAACAGCTCGGTGCTGCGCACCACCGGCACGCCCATCGCCTCGGCGAGCATCCGGTGCTCGAACCAGGCCGAGTCCTCCGGGCCCTGGCTGAGCACGACCAGCGCCGGATCGTCGACGGTGGCCCCGGCGAGCAGGGCCTCCCGCAGGAACCGGGGGGTGTCGTCGACGGAGATCAGGTCGGCCGGGCGGGGCAGCTCGGGGAGGATGCTCTCGGTCAGGCGACGGTTCTGCATCGCGTACGCGATCCCGGACGGCACCCGCAGGTTGTCCTCCAGCACGCACCACTTGCCGTCCGCGTCCCGGACCAGGTCGACGCCCGCCACCTGGGCCCGGACCGCGGAGCCGGACACCAGTGCGCCGCTGGCCCGCAGCTCCGGGGAGCCGTCGATCACCCACTCCGGCACGACCCCCTCCGCGACGATCCGGCGCTGGTCGTACACGTCGGCGAGGAACGCGTTCAGCGCGCGCACCCGCTGGGTCAGCCCGGAGCGCAGCGCCGCCCAGTCGGCGGCCGGGACCACGCGCGGGACCAGGTCGAACGGGAACAGCCGGGTGGCCGCCTCGCCGGCCACGCTGAACGTGACGCCGTTGGCCCGCTGCTCCTCGTCCCGCGCGTCCTCGCGGTGCCGCAGGCCGGTCGCGCCGAGCGCGGTCAGCGCCGGGACGATCCCGGTGTACTCCGGCGCGATCTCGCCCGGGAACACCTCGTCGCCGCCGACCGCGTAGGGGCTGATCCCGGCCGGGGCCGCCGGGCTGCCGATCGCCGCCGCGCCGCCCCTCGTCTCGGCCACGAGCAGGTCGACCACGTCCGCGATCCGGCCGCGCCGGGCCAGCGCTCGACGCTGGCGGGAGGCGGAGCTCCCGGCGGCCAGCGCTCGTACCGACAGGTCGTAGACCTGCTCCCAGTCACCCAGCGCCTCCAGGTGCGGACGCAACTCGCCGACCAGGCGCTCGACCGCCAGGGCGGCCGGCACCGGGACGGGGGACCGGGGCAGATCGAGCAGGTCGCCCTCCAGCCCGGAGCGCGCGGCCCGCCACATCGCCGCCCGGTGCAGCGGCGGGCGGGCCGGCGGCAGCGGCTTCCCGGCCCGGTGCTCCTCCTGCGCGCGCCGGACCAGTGCCCGGAACAGGCCGGCCAGCAGCACCACGGTGTCCACGTCCGGGCAGGCGTCGGTGACCCGCAACTCCACGGTCGGCACGTGGGCGGACGGGCGTACGTCGAAGTAGACCATCTTCGGATCGCTGATCGTCCCGGACGCGATCAGGTCGTTGACCAGCACGTCGAACTCCTCGGCGGAGTGCAGCGCGCCGCTGTCCCCGGCGGTCGGCCAGCGCGTCCAGACCAGGGAGCGGGCGCTGGCGTAACCGGAATCCTCGCCCATCCAGAACGGCGAGCTGGTGGAGAGGGCGAGCAGCACCGGCAGTGACGGGGAGACCCGCTGCGCGACGGAGACGGCCTCGTCCCGGTCCGGCACCCCGACGTGCACCTGGGCGCCGCAGATGAGCTGCTCACGGACGAGCATCTGGTACTCGTTGAGCATCCGCCGATACCGCGTGGTCGGGGTGACCGGGAGCGCGTCCAGGTCGACCAGGGGCACGGTACCGGCCGCGATCAGGCCCAGCCCGAGCGACTCGGCGACCCCGACAGCGGTGCGGCGGCGGGCCACGATGCCCTCGCGCAGACCGTCCAGGGTGGTGCTGACCGGAGTGTTCGTCTCCACCACGGAGCGGTGCAGCTCCGCCGAGAAGTGCTCCGGATCGAGCCGGTCGAGCACCTCGGGCGCCCGGGGCACGAGTTCGCGCGTGGTCAGATCGACGACGTGCAACTCCTCCTCGGCACCGAGAGTGAGTAAACCCGGGTCGTCGGGCAGGGGGGATTCCACAGCCGGAAGAGACTCCGTCATAACGACCGCCTTTATGTGGGGGACTCCGGCTCAGCGTCGCGATGCCTTGTGGCAGATATGTCACGTGCCCATTTCCGGCGTGCGGCAAGCATGGTGATCACTGGAGCCAGCACCGGTGCCCGAGGGGTCTCGTCGCTACCGGTAACCTCCTGTGTCGGCACCCACTTCCAGCGGAGGTCCTGATGGGCAGCGTCGTCGTCATCACCGGTTCGGCCGGTCTGATCGGTTCCGAGTCGGTCCGCCACTTCGCCGGCCTCGGCATGGACGTGATCGGGGTCGACAACGACATGCGGGGCTACTTCTTCGGCGCCGACGGCTCCACGAAGTGGAACCTGGACCGCCTGACGAAAGACGTCGGCGCGAAGTACACGCACTACTCGCTGGACATCCGGGACCGCGAGGGACTGGGCAAGCTCTTCGCCGAGTACGGGAAGAACATCGGCCTGGTGATCCACGCCGCCGCGCAGCCGAGCCACGACTGGGCCGCCCGCGAGCCGTTCACCGACTTCGACGTGAACGCGGTGGGCACGCTCAACATGCTCGAGGCGGCCCGCCGGCACGCGATCGACGCGCCGTTCATCTTCACCTCGACCAACAAGGTGTACGGCGACACGCCGAACTCGCTGCCGCTGGTCGAGCAGGAGACCCGCTGGGAGCTGCCCGAGGACCACAAGTGGTACGGCGGCATCGACGAGACCATGTCGATCGACAACAGCATGCACTCGGTCTTCGGGGCCAGCAAGGTCGCCGCCGACGTGATGGTCCAGGAGTACGGGCGGTATTTCGACATGCCCACCGCGGTGTTCCGCGGCGGCACGCTGACCGGTCCGGGTCACTCGGCGGCGGAGCTGCACGGCTTCCTGGCGTACGTGATGCGCTGTGTCATGGAGGGCCGGCTCTACAAGATCTTCGGCTACAAAGGGAAGATGGTCCGCGACGCCATCCACTCGCACGACCTGGTGTCGGCGTTCGAGGCGTTCCAGCGGGCGCCCCGGGTCGCCGAGATCTACAACATGGGCGGCGGCCGGTTCTCCAATTGCAGCCACATCGAGGCCTTCAAGATCGCCGAGGAGATCACCGGTCGCGAGGCGCGGACGGAGTATGTCGACGAGAGCCGGATGGGCGACCACCAGTGGTGGATCAGCAGCACCGCCCGGTTCGAGGAGCACTACCCGGAGTGGAAGCTGACCTACGACGTCCCGGCCATCCTTCGCGAGATGTACGAGGCCAACCAGGACGTCTGGAAGGCGTAGCAAAGGCGCCTAATGCCGCACGTTTTGTGCGATTCATCCCAATTCCTGGGAAGTCCTCGGGAAAGGGCTGTGCTTTTCCTGGATGTGCCCGCGCCGTAAAGGCACCGAAACCAATTTTCGGTACATTTACGAAATGTCCGACTTGACGCAGCTGTTGCGCCGGGACTTGCCGGCGTCCATCGTCGTATTCCTCATCGCCATCCCGTTGTCGCTGGGTATCGCCGCGGCATCGGGGGCCCCGCTCTTCGCGGGACTGGTCGCCGCCGTCGTGGGCGGCATCGTCGCGGGCGCCCTGGGCGGCGCCCCCCTCCAGGTCAGCGGCCCGGCCGCCGGGCTCACGGTGATCGTGGCGGGCGCCGTCGCCGATTTCGGCTTCGCCGGCACCGCCGCCATCGTGGCCGTCGCCGGGATCGTCCAGATCCTGCTCGGCGCCTCGCGCCTGGGCCGCGCCGCCCTCGCCCTGTCGCCCGCCGTCGTGCACGGCATGCTGGCCGGCATCGGCCTGGTCATCGCGCTCAGCCAGGTGCACGTGCTGCTCGGCGGCGCCCCGCAGAGCTCCGCCTGGCACAACCTGCGCGACCTGCCCGCCCAGATCGCCGCCCACCACGGCCTCTCCGCCGCGCTCGGCCTGCTCACCATTGCCATCCTGATCCTCTGGCCGCGCTTCGTCCGGGTCTCGCTGCTGCCGGCCGCGCTGGTCGCGGTGGTCAGCGTGACCGTGCTCGCCCACTTCACCGGCGCCGACGTGGATCGCGTCCGGCTCCCCGAGGAACCGCTCGCCGAGCTGATCACCCCGGCCTGGCCGGACGCCCCACTGCGCGAGATCACCGTCGCGGTGCTCACCATCGCGCTGGTCGCCAGCGTCGAGTCGCTGCTCTCCGCGGTCGCGGTGGACCGGCTGCACGACGGCCCGCGCGCCGACCTGAACCGGGAACTGGTCGCCCAGGGCGCCGCGAACACCGTCTCCGGCCTGCTCGGCGGCCTGCCGGTGACCGGCGTGATCGTCCGCAGCTCGACCAACGTGGCGGCCGGCGCCCGGACCCGCGCGTCGGCGATCATGCACGGCGTCTGGGTGGCCGGGTTCGTGCTGTTCTGCGCCGGCCTGCTGGAACGCATCCCGATGGCGGTCCTCGCCGCGGTGCTGATCGTGGTCGGGTTGCGGCTGGTCAGCCTGGCCCAGATCCGCACCTACGCCCGGCACCGGGAGCTGCCGACCTACCTGGTCACCGCGCTCGGCGTGGTCGCCGTCGACCTGCTCACCGGGGTCGCGCTCGGCATGGTCACGGCGGCCGTGCTGATCCTCTGGCGGCTCACCCGCTGCGAGATCCGCACCGTCGAGCGGGCGCCCGGCCAGTGGCTGGTCACCATCGGCGGCACCCTGGCCTTCATCGAGTCGGCCAAGCTGACCAGGGAGTTCGCCACCCTGTCGGCGGGTGCCGAGGTGGATGTCGAGCTGCACCTGGACTATCTGGACCACGGCGCCTTCGAGACGATCCGGGACTGGCGCGAGTCGTACGAAAAAGCCGGTGGCCAGGTCCGCATCCGTGAGGTGCACGATTCCTGGTTCTCCCGGGCCACCTCCGGCCGGCTCGGCGAGGCCAAGAGCACGCCGCGCCTGCTCGGCTCCTGGTCCCGCTGGCAGAGCCTGGACCTGCAACGCCGCGACGCGATGGCGGCCGGCATCGCCGAGTTCGAGCGCACCGTGGCCCCGCTGGTCCGCCCGCACCTGGCCGCCCTGGCCCGCGACGGCCAGAGTCCCGAGCAGCTCTTCATCACCTGCGCCGACTCCCGCGTGGTGCCGAACCTGATCACCGGCAGCGGACCGGGCGACCTGTTCTGCGTCCGCAACGTCGGCAACCTGGTCCCGGCGCACGGCCGGGAGTCCTCGGTCGGCGCCGCCATCGAGTACGCGGTCGACGTCCTCGGCGTCACCACGATCACCGTCTGCGGCCACTCCGGCTGCGGCGCGGTCCTCGCCCTGATCTCCGGCGCCGCGGCACCGGGCTCGTCCCTGCACGACTGGCTGTCCCTGTCCGGCACCCGCTTCACCGACCAGGCCGACGAGGAACGCTGCTGCGCCGACAACGTCCTCCAGCAACTGACCAACCTGCGCACCTACCCGGTGGTCAGGGCCGCCGAAGCCGCCGGCCGGCTCCGCCTGACCGGCATGTACTTCGACATCGCGGAAGCCCGTATGTACGAGGTCGATCCGGTCCTCGGCGCCCACCGCCCGGTGCACGCCCCAGCCGCCTGACCAGACCCGCGGCCGGCCTGATCACTTCAGGCCGCTGCCGGTCGCGGTCCGCTCTTCCGGTACGCCCACAGCACCCACCCGCTGCCAACGCGCTCCCCGCCCACCCGAACGTGGCGGTGGCACCCGGGACAGGGCACAGCGGCTGGCCCTGGTGGCCCCATCCGGTCCCGTGCCAGAGCCGTGGGGCCCAGCCCGGGTGTGTCCGGCTGGCCCTGGTGGCCCTATCCGGTCCCGTGCCAGGGCCGTGGGGGCCAGCCCGGGTGTGTCCGGCTGGCCCTGGTGGCCCTATCCGGTCCCGTGCCAGGGCCGTGGGGGCCAGCCCGGGTGTGTCCGGCTGGCCCTGGTGGCCCTATCCGGTCCCGTGCCAGGGCCGTGGGGGCCAGCCCGGGTGTGTCCGGCTGGCCCTGGTGGCCCTATCCGGTCCCGTGCCAGGGCCGTGGGGGCCAGCCCGGGTGTGTCCGGCTGGCCCTGGTGGCCCTATCCGGTCCCGTGCCAGGGCCGTGGGGGCCAGCCTGGGTTGGGCTGGGCTTGGTGGCCCTATCCGGTCTCGCATTAGGGCCGTGGGGACCAGCCCGGTGGGGTCGGCTGGGCTTGGTGGCCCTATCGGGTCTCGGGTTAGGGCCGTGGGGGCCAGCCCGGGTGGATCGGCTGGGCTTGGTGGCCCTATCGGGTCCCGGGTTAGGGCGGTGGGGGCCAGCCGGGTGGGTCCGGCTGGACCTGGTGGCCCTATCCGGTCCCGGGTTAGGGCCATGGAGGCCAGCCCGGTGGGTCCGGCTGGGCCTGGTGGCCCTATCGGGTCCCGGGTTAGGGCGGTGGGGACCAGCCCGGGTGGATCGGCTGGGCTTGGTGGCCCTATCGGGTCCCGGGTTAGGGCCCTGGGGACCAGCCCGGGGGTTGGGGCTCGGCGGGGCGGGGCTGGACCGAGTCGTCGAGGACTCGGGCGGTGGCCAGGGAGTCGGCGAAGGCGGCTGGGGACAGGTCGAGGCCACCGGGGACCCAGGTGATCTCGGGGGAGTCCGGTTCGGTCATCGACGTGAGGATCTCGTCCGGGGTGAGGCCCGCGGAGCGCAGGGCGCGCAGCTCGCGAGGGTTGACGCCGGGCGGCAGCGGCCCGTTGCCGAGGTCGGTGCCGTACCGGACCTTGCCGCCCGCCTCGACGAAACGGCGCAGGTTGTCCACCGCAACCTCGCGAGCCGGGTCCGGGTCGCCCCAGCCGTGGATGTCCAGCGTGCTGATCCAGGTCATCCGGCCGGCGCAGGCGCGGATCAGGGTGTCCGGCAGCGACTCGGTCCACGGCGTGTGGGCGAGCAGATCGACACCGGCCTCGACCGCCGCGGCCACCGTGCCCGGTCCCTCGGCGTGCGCCACCACCGGCAGGCCGGACGCGTGCGCGGCGTCGACCAGCGCACGCAGGATCGGCTGCGGCAGCAGCGGGCCCCCGGCGTGCGCGGTGACCTTGATCAGGGTCGCGCCCGCCGACCAGGCGTCGGCCACCGCGGCACCCGCGTCCGCCTCCGAGGTGATCTCCCGCCAGCTGCCGGCCGGCGCCCAGGCACGGTCGCTGGGATAGCCGCCGGGTGCGATCAGAAACGGTCCGGCATAGCGGATCCGCGGCAGCCGCGGCCCCACCTGACCGTAACCACCGGCAATGGCGTCCGGCGCGGTCCGCGAGGCGGTGAGGGAGCCGGCGGCGGCGTCCGGCGTGGTCCGCGAGGCGGTGGGGGAGCCGGAGGTGGTGCCGGCGGCGGCGTCCGGCGTGGTCCGCGAGGCGGTGGGGGAGCCGGAGGTGGTGCGGGTGTCGGCGTCTGGCGCGGTGGGGGAGCCGGGGGTGGTGCGGGCCGCGAGGGCGGCGGCGCGAGCCGCGAGGGCGGCGACCGCCGCCGGATTGCCGCCCAGGTCCCAGACCGCGGCGATGCCACCGGCCCGGACCGTGCCCAGGTCGGCCAGCGCGGAGTGCACGTGCGCGTCCACCAGCCCGGGCAGCAGCGTGCCCGGGAACCGCCGGACCCCGTCGGCCGGGGCCATCTCCGCCGGCACCGGCTTCACCGTGCCGTCCACGCCGACCCGCAGGGCCACCCCGCCCCGGAGCCGCCCGCCCCACCAGATCGTGTCCGCGGCCAGCCACTGGATGCGCCGGTCCTCGCGGGGATCCGGCACCTCGGTCACGGTCGGGCGGGACTCGCAGTCACGGGCGGCTCTGGCCGTACGCGAAAAGCACCCCTCCCCACCGCAACCCGCACCCCCGCACGGACCCGGACCCGGATCGGTGTTCACCGGTGCTTCTCAGCGAGGTCACGCAGGACCGCAAGTCCCTGGTAGACCTCGGTGAAGCTGGTGCTCAGCGGCGCCGGCCCGATCCGCAGCCCGTCCGGACGGCGATAGTCGGGGATCACCCCGTTCTCCCAGAGCGGCGCCAGCAGCTGTTCGAACCCGGCACGCCGCAGCGTCACGTGCCCACCCCGGCGAGCCGGGTCCCGCGGGCTGACCACCTCGACGCCGAGCGGGGTCAGCCACTCGTCGGCGAGGTCCAGCACATAGCCGGTGAGCAGCAGCGACTTGGCGCGGACCGCCTCGATCCCGGCCTCGGCGAGCATGTCCAGGTTGGCGTGCATCGGGACCATCGCGAGGATCGGCGGGGTGCCGCTGAGCAGCGCCCGGATGCCGGGCGCGGCCTCGTAGCCGTGGCCCATCTCGAACGACGCGCGGTGCCCCATCCAGCCCTGGATCGGCTGGCGCAGCGAGTCCTGCAACGAGCGGCGCAGGTAGGCGAACGCCGGCGCCCCCGGCCCGCCGTTCAGGTACTTGTAGGAGCAGCCGACCGCGAGGTCGACACCCCACTCGTCGAGCAGGATCGGCACCGAGCCGGCCGAGTGGCACAGGTCCCACAGGGTCAGCGCACCGGCCTCGTGCGCGATCCGGTTGATCTCGGGCACGTCGGCGAGCCAGCCGGACCGGTACGCGACGTGCGAGAACAGCACCAGCGCGGTATCGCTATCCACGGCGCCGGCGACCTGGGACGGGGAGATCCCGGTGGCAGGATCAGTCCGGATCCACTCCAGATGAAGCCCTCGCTCCGCCGCGATGCCCTCCAGGACGTAGCGATCGGTGGGGAAGTTGTCGGTGTCGAGGACCACCTTGCGCCGGCCCGGCCGCGCGTCGACCGCGGCCCGGGCCAGCTTGTAGAGCAGCACCGTGGTGGAGTCCGCGACCACGGTCTGGCCGGGCGCGGCGCCGAGCGCGACCTCGCCCAGCCGATCACCGAGCACCAGCGGCCACTCCAGCCAGCCGTCGGTCCAGCCCTGGATCAGCCGGCCGCCCCACTGCCCGCGGACGAAGTCGTCGAGCAGCCGGGCGGTCGCCTCCAGGGGACGGCCCAGCGAGTTCCCGTCGAGGTAGGAGACGACCGACGGGGCCGGCAGGAAGCTGTCCCGGAACGCGGCCAGCGGATCGGCGGCGTCCAGGGCGGCGGCCCGGTCCAGAGAACTCAACGGGGGACTCCGATCTCGGTGCGGACGGCGTAGAGCTCGGGGAAGAATGTCAGATCGAGAGCCGCCTTCAGGAACGAGACCCCGCTGGAGCCGCCGGTCCCGCGTTTGAAGCCGATCGTCCGCTCCACCGTCTTGAGGTGCCGGAACCGCCAGAGCTGGAAGTTCTCCTCCAGGTCGACGAGTTCCTCGCAGGCCTCGTACGCCTCCCAGTGCTGCTCGGCCTTCTCGTAAATGGTCTGGAAGACCGGCACCAGGTCGGCGGCGAACTCCCAGGCCCGCGTCACGTCCCGGTCGAGCAGGTGACCGGGGACCGGGTGCCCGTGCCGGGCCAGGAGCCGCAGGAACTCGTCGTACACGCTGGGCGTGCCGAGCAGCTCCTCGAGCAGGTCACGAGCGGCCGGCTGGTCGTCGAAGATCGACAGCATGTGCCGGTCCTTGTTGCCGAGCAGGAACTCGACCGCCCGGTACTGGTACGACTGGAACCCGGACGAGGTGCCCAGGAAACTGCGGAACTGGGCGTACTCGGTCGGGGTCAGGGTGGCCAGCACCGACCACTGCTCGGTCAGCGTGCGCTGGATGTGTTTGACCCGGGCCAGGCCCTTGAGCGCCGGCTTCAGCTCATCCTTGGCCAGGTGTGCCAGCACCGCGCGGAGCTCGTGGATGATCAGCTTCAACCACAGCTCGGACGTCTGGTGTTGCAGGATGAACAGCAGCTCGTCGTGATGCTCGGGCACGCTGACCGGGTGCTGAGCGTTCAGGATCTCGTCGAGGTGCAGGTACTCGCCGTACGAAAGATTGACTTTGAAGTCCCGGACGATGCCGTCCTCGATCGGCCTCGTTGCCGACATGTGATCACCTACCTTTGCGACTTCAGGAGATCACATCGGGCCCCAGTAGACCCATCGGCCGTCGTGGCGGACGAACCTGCTGCGTTCGGTCATCACGCCGGACCGCCCGTTGTCCCGGAAATGCGCCTGGAACGTGACGAATCCCTCGGCGTCGAAGACCCCGCCGCCGCTGCTCTCCTGCACCTCCAGGCGTACCCAGCGCAGGCCGGGGTCACTCTCGACGTCCGCGGGACGGGTGTCCGGGTGCCAGGTGTCCAGCACGTAATCGGTCCGGTCCAGGGCGAACGCGCTGAAGCGCGATCGCATCAGGGATTCCGGGTCCGCCGCCGGGTCGCCCTCGTGCAGCGGTCCGCAACAATTTTCGTACGCCGGTGAGCCGCACGGACATGCCTTCGTCCGTGCGGTGCGCTTGCCTGCCATGCCGGACAGTCTTCCTCAGCCGGCCTGCTGCTCCACCACGATCCCGCTGATCACCTTCTGGCAGCGGTCGAGTTCCTCGATCAGGCCCTGCATCTCCTCGATCGCGGAGACCGCGTTCTGGGTGTCGGCGCGGATCCCGCCGACCTGGGTGCCGATCTCGCTGGTCGCGGTGGCGGTCTCGTTGGCCAGGTCCTTGACCTCGCTGGCCACCACGGCGAAGCCGCGTCCCGCCTCGCCGGCCCGGGCCGCCTCGATGGTGGCGTTGAGCGCGAGCAGGTTGGTCTGCTTGGCGATCGTGGCGATCAGCTGGACCACCTTGCCGATCTCGGTGCTGCTCGCCTCCAGCCGCTGGATCACCTGCACAGCGGTCTCGGCCGCGTGCACGGCGGCCTGGGTGGCGGTGGCCATGTCGTTGCTCACGTTGGCCAACCGGTGCACCGAGTCGCGCTGCCGGTCCTGTGCCTGTGCCGACCAGTCGTCCTGGCCGCCCCCGGACGACCAGCTCTCGTTCTGATCCCAGTCGGTCATGTCGTGGTGATCCCTTTCTTACCGGTAGCTCACAACATCCCACCCGGCCCGACTCTCGGGAGGCGTTTTCGCTGATCCGGTCCGTTATGGAACCGTGCCGAAAGCGGAGTCAGCACGCAGCGCGACGACTTAACCGGATCAGTCCCGGCCGGATGGCGGCCGACCGGTCACCGCCCGTGAAACATCGCGGAAACTTCACCGTGAAGTTGTCGGCGATCAGAAAGCACTGTCATCGGTTCCTGAATCAGCCGCAAGGACCGGTTCAGTTTTTGCAATGAGCTGACGTAGGATTCCGCTGTGACCAAACGTCTTGCCGAGGTGGCGAAGAAGGCCGGGGTCAGCGAGGCGACCGTCAGCCGGGTGCTCAACGGGCGCAGCGGCGTCTCCGAGGCCACCCGGGCATCGGTCCTCACCGCCCTCGATGTCCTGGGCTACGAACGGCCCACCAAACTGCGGGGTGAGCGCGGCCGGCTGGTCGGCCTGGTCCTCCCCGAGCTGCAGAACCCGATCTTCCCGGCGCTCGCCGAGGTGGTGACCGCGTCGCTCGCGCAGCGCGGTTTCACCCCGGCGCTGTGCGCGCGGACCATCGGCGGCGTCCCCGAGTCGGACTATGTGGAGATGCTGCTCGACCATCAGGTCTCCGGCGTCATCTTCGCCGGTGGGGCGTACGCGCTGGCCGACGCCTCGCACGAGCACTATCGCCGCCTCACCGACCGTGGCCTGCCGGTGGTGCTGGTCAACGCGGGCGTCGACGAGCTGGGCTTTCCCCGGGTGTCGACGGACGACGCGGTGGCGGTCGAGCAGGCGTACGGGCACCTGCGCTCGCTCGGCCACGAGCGGATCGGCATGGTGCTCGGCCCGGAGGGCCACATCCCGTCCCGCCGCAAGCTGGCGGCCATGATCTCGGCTGCCGGCTGGGCGGACGACAAATGGGTCGAGCGCTCCAGCTTCTCGATGGAGGGCGCCCGGGTCGCCGCGACCAAGCTGATCGAGCGCGGCGCCACCGGCATCATCTGTGCCAGCGACGTGATGGCGCTCGGCACGATCCGGGCGGCCCGCCGTCTCGGGCATGCCGTGCCGGCCGACGTCTCGGTGGTGGGTTTCGACGACTCGGCGTTCATGACCTGCACCGACCCGCCGCTGACCACGGTGCGCCAGCCGATCGAGACGATGGGCCAGTCCGCCGTCGACCTGCTGGTGACGCAGATCGAGGAGGCCGGGGTGGTGCGCGACGAGCTGCTCTTCGAGCCGGAGCTGGTGGTGCGCGGATCGACCGGGCCCGCGCCTCGCTGATCGTGGTAAGCGCTGCAAAAATCGACAACTAAACGCAACCTGAGGACGGCTGCCGACCGCGACTTGCGGGCGGCAGCCTTCTTTTTGTCCCCGCAGTTGCGCGCAAAGCCGACATAGCGGCGCCAGAAGCCTCGCTGTCGACATCTGCCATCTCAAAGTCGTGTCTTTTCAGTGTGCGATCGAAACCTTGCGGAAATCAGTGGGCCTAGCTACGGTGACTCCACTCACAGAGATGACCACCTCTGCGATCCCACGCATCGATGAACTCGCACCTGAAGCGAACACATGGATAACCGTTCCCGAAGGGATGGACAGATGTCCGCACCGCAGTACCGGAAAGCCGTGGCGTTCGCGCTCGCGGCCGGCCTGGGCCTCGGCCTCGCGGCGTGCTCCACGAAGAGCAACGACGAGAGCACCAGCGCCGACGGCAAGACGATCATCACGGTCGACTGCATGCCGGTCGGCACCGAGAAGGAGCTGGTGGCGAACTGGAACGCCGACGTCGCCGCCTTCGAGAAGGCGAACCCGGACGTCCAGATCAAGAGCGTCAGCGTCGGCACCCAGTGCAACAACCCGCCGGACTTCACCGCCCGCCTGGCCGGTGGCACCACCACTGACATCTTCTACGGCTACATGACCGACCTTCAGCAGGTGCTGGACTCCGGCCAGGCCATGGACATCACGTCGTACGTCACCAAGGACACCATCGCCACCTGGGACGACGTCGACAAGTCGCTCAAGGACGTGTTCAGCGACGGCGGCAAGATCTACGGCGTGCCGATCAAGAACTACTCGATGGGCCTGGTCTACAACAAGGTCCTGTTCCAGAAGGCCGGCCTGGACCCGGCGAACCCGCCGAAGACCTGGCCCGAGGTCCGTGCCGCGGCCAAGAAGATCGCCGCCACCGACAAGTCGGTCGCCGGCTACGCCGAGTACAGCGCCGGCAACACCGGTGGCTGGCACTTCACCGCCGAGATCTACTCGCAGGGCGGCCAGGTCCTCACCGAGGACGGCAAGAAGGCGGACTTCAACAACGCCCAGGGCAAGCAGGTCCTGCAGAACCTCAAGGACATGCGGTACACCGACAACAGCATGGGCTCGCGCCAGCTGCTCCAGTGGGGTGACCTGCTGACCAACGCCGCGGCCGGCAAGGTCGGCATGTTCGTCGGCGCACCGGACACCACCCAGCAGATCGTCTCCCAGTTCAAGGGCAAGTACGAGGACTGGGCCGTGGCCCCGCTCCCCGGCCAGGACGGTCTGGCGAAGGCCACCCTCGGTGGCGGTGACGGCTACTTCTTCAAGAAGGGTCTGACCGACGCGCAGGTCAAGGCCGGTCTCAAGTGGATCGCCTTCGAGAAGCTGACGGTCGGCAAGGGCCAGTTCGACTACCCGCGGGCCAAGCCGCAGAACTACCCGGTCGGCCTGCCCCAGCCGCTGCTGTTCACCAAGGACAGCCCCACCGCCAAGGCCGAGTACGACCTGCGCAAGGCCAACGCGAACGTCGACCCGACGATCTACTCGCTGTTCGAGAACCAGCAGCTGCCGATCAAGGGTGAGCCCGCGAACGCCCAGGCGATCTACGCGGTCCTCGACTCGGCGATGTCCGGGGTGCTCACCGACCCGAACGCCAACATCGACGCGCTGCTGAAGACGGCTGAGGACAAGGTCAACCAGCTGATCACCGCCGGTAGCTGATCCCGCGAGGAGTGCGGGCCGGTCGACGACCGGCCCGCACCCTTCCGACACACCGCAGGAGTTTTCCGTTGGCGACCATCACCGCTCCGGGTACGACCGAGAAGCTGAGCCGCAGCACGACGGCGTCCCGGGCCAGCGCGCGACGCGGCCGCAAGGTCCGCGACAACCTCACCGGGCACCTGTTCCTGCTCGGGGCGGTCCTCTGCTTCGCCCTCTTCACCTGGTACCCGATGATCCGCGGGATCATCATGAGCTTCCAGAAGACCAAGCGTGGCGTGACCACGTGGGTCGGCCTCGACAACTACACCCGGATCGTCGCCGACCCGAGCTTCTGGCCCGCCTGGCGCAACACCGTCTACTTCACCCTGCTGGCCCTGATCATCGGTTACGCGGTCCCGTTCTTCGTGGCGATCCTGCTCAACGAGCTGCGCCACGCCAAGGGTTACCTGCGGGTCCTGGTCTACCTGCCGGTCATGCTGCCGCCGGCCTCGGCGCTGTTCCTCTTCAAGTTCTACGCGTACGACCCGAGCGACGCCGGACTGTTCAACGCGGTCCTGAAGGCCCTGCACCTGCCGACCTCGCAGTGGATGCAGTCGCCCACCGCCACGATGCCGGCCATGGTGATCGCCTCGACCTGGATGAACATGGGCGGCGCGGTGCTGATCTACCTGGCCTCCCTGCAGAACATCCCCGGCGAGCTGTACGAGGCGGCCGAGCTGGACGGCGCCGGGCTCTGGCGGCGGATCTGGAACGTGACCATCCCGCAGACCAAGCTGATCCTGGGCCTGCTGGCCATGATGCAGATCGTCGCGACCATGCAGGTCTTCATCGAGCCGCTGATCCTGGCCAACGGCGCCGGCACGCAGGACTCGGCGACCACCGTCGCGTACCTGATCTATCAGCACGGCTTCTACCAGAACGACCTCAACGGCGCCGCGGCGCTCGGGGTGATCACGCTGGTGGCGCTGGCCGCCTTCTCCGCCGTGTACCTGCGGCTGACCACGAAGAACGACTGAGGACGGACCAGTCATGGCACAAGATTCCGGTACCCGCACGCTCATCTCGCAGGCGCAGTTGCGGCGGGGCAAGGGGCGATTCGTCTACTGGTCGTTGCTCGCGGTCGTCGTCCTCGGGTTCACCCTGGTCTTCATCGGGCCGCTGTACTGGATGGTCACCGGCGCGCTCAAGTCCGGCCAGGAGATCGCGCAGACCCCGCCGACGCTGTACCCGAAGGACCCGAACTTCAGCAACTACACCAACGCCTGGCAGAACCTGAACCTCGCGAAACTGCTGTTCAACACGTTCTACTACGCGATCGGCGCGGTGCTGTTCCAGCTGGTCTTCGACACCGCGGCGGCGTACGCCCTGTCGAAGCTGCGCCCGATCCTGGGCAACGTCATCCTCGGTGCGATGCTCGGCACCCTGATGATCCCGGCGATCGTGCTGATCGTGCCGCAGTACGTGACCGTGATCGACCTGCCGATCGTGCACGTCAGCCTGATCAACCAGCCGCTCGCGATCTGGCTGCCGCTGGTCGCCAACGCGTTCAACATCTTCCTGTTGAAGCGGTTCTTCGACTCCATCCCGGAGGACCTGATGTCGGCCGCCCAGGTGGACGGCGCCGGCCCGCTGCGTACCCTCTGGTCGATCATCCTGCCGATGTCGCGCCCGATCCTCGGCGTCGTCTCGATCTTCGCGGTGACGTACGTCTGGAAGGACTTCCTCTGGCCGAAGCTGGTCATGCCGGACGGGTCCACCCGGACGGTCAGCGTGGGCATCGTCGCCTTCTCCGGGGGATCGTCGGTCAACGAGATCATCGCGGCCTCGGTCATCGCCGCCATTCCCACCGTGATCATCTTCCTGATCTTCCAGCGGAACATCATGTCCGGTCTGACCGCAGGCAGCGTCAAGGGCTGAGCGCCTCCCGACCAGGGCGGGCGCTCGCCCCTTAAAGCGCAAAAAATGCTGCAATAATACGCAGAAAGCGAGTTTTCGTGTCCGCAAAAGACAGTGCGTGGTGGCGCGACGCGGTCATCTACCAGGTCTACCCCCGGAGTTTCGCCGACTCGGACGGCGACGGCGTCGGTGACATCGACGGCATCCGGGCGCGCCTGGGCCACCTCCGCGACCTCGGGGTGGACGCGATCTGGATGAGCCCGTGGTACCCGTCGCCGATGGCGGACGCCGGTTACGACGTGGCCGACTTCCGCGACGTCGACCCGGTCTTCGGCACCCTGGCCGGCGCCGAGGCGCTGATCGCCGAGGCGCACGCGGCCGGCATCCGGATGATCGTCGACATCGTGCCGAACCACATCTCCTCCGAGCACCCGTGGTTCCAGGCCGCGATCGCCTCGCCGGACGCACCCGAGCGGGACTACTTCTGGTTCCGGCCGCCTTCGGACCAGATGCCCACCGCCTGGACGGGGGAGTTCGGCGGGACGACCTGGTCGAAGGCGCCGGACGGCTCGTGGTACCTGCACCTGTTCACCCCGGAGCAGCCCGACCTCAACTGGGAGCACCCGGACGTCCAGGCCGAGTTCGAGGACATCCTGCGGTTCTGGTTCGACCGGGGCGCCGACGGGATCCGGATCGACTCGGCCGCGCTGCTGTTCAAGGACACCGCGCTGCCCGAGGTGGTCGAGGGCGAGCCGCACCCGTTCCACGACCTGGACGCGGTGCACGAGGTCTACCGCGCCTGGCGCCGGGTGGCCGACGACTACGAGAACCGCGCGCTGATCGGCGAGGTGTGGATGCCGGACGTCGAGCGCTTCACCAACTACCTGCGGCCGGACGAGCTGCACGCGGCGTTCAACTTCGACTTCCTCGGCTGCGCCTGGGACGCCAAGCTGATGCGGGCCTGCGTCGACCGGACCCTGGACGCGCACGCCAAGGTCGGCGCCCCGCCCACCTGGGTGCTCTCCAACCACGACGTCACCCGGCACGTCACCCGTTACGGCCGTGCCGACACCACGTTCAGCTTCGAGAACAACCTCGACGGCACCCCGGTCGACCTGGAGCTCGGCACCCGCCGCGCCCGGGCCGCCGCGCTGCTCACCCTCTCGCTGCCCGGCTCGGCCTACGTCTACCAGGGCGAGGAGCTCGGGCTCTGGGAGAACGAGAACATTCCCGAAGACCAGATTCAGGATCCGATGTACGCCCGGCGCGGGCACACCCGGGACGGCTGCCGGGTCCCGCTGCCCTGGTCCGGCGACGAACCGCCGTACGCCTTCACCGCTGAGCCGATCCGCGGCGGAAAACTGAAAGCCAACCCGTCGGTGACCCCATGGCTGCCCCAGCCCGCGGAGTGGAAGGACCGCACCGTCGAGGCGCAGACCGGCGACCCCAACTCGATGCTGGAGCTGTACCGCACCGCCATCCGGCTGCGTCCCCGGACCGACGGCTTCGATTGGCTCGACCGCGGCGCCGAAGTGCTCGCCTGGACCCGGGGCGACGACTTCGCCTGCGTGCTCAACCTCTCCGGCGCTCCCGTCCCCCTGCCGGAGCACCAGACCATCCTGCTCGCCAGCGGCCCCCTCGACGGTGACCTCCTCCCCCAGGACACCGCAGTCTGGCTGCGCCTCTAGTCGGCGGGGGCGTCTCCGGTTCCACCGCCGGGGGCGCCCACGAGCAGGAATAGGAACAGCAAACACCGGGGGCTGGCCACACCCAAGGAAGGAAAACATGGCCAACCGCACCGCCCCAGCCGCAGCAGCGATCGCCGCCGTCCTGGCAGCCGCTGCCGCCACGGTCATCTGGCAGTCCGGCCCGGCGCAGGCCGCCGGACTCTCCCCGTTCGACATCGCCGGTCGGGGCGCCAGCGTGCCGTTCACCGAGATCGAGGCCGAGAAGGCCGCGACCACCGGCACCTCCACCGGCACCGACCGGACCTACGGCACCCTCTCCTCCGAAGCCTCCGGGCGGGAGGCCGTCACCCTCGACGCCGCGGGTGAGTACGTCGAGTTCACCCTGACCAAACCGGCCAATGCGGTCACCTTCCGGTACAGCGTCCCGGACGGCAAGAGCGGGTCGCTGGACCTGCGCACCGGCTCCACCCTGATCACGAGCGTGCCGGTCACCTCGAAGTACAGCTGGTACTACGGCTACTACCCGTTCACCAACAACCCCGGTGACGGCCGCCCGCACCACTTCTACGACGAGGCGCGGGCGCTGTTCGGGACCACCTACCCGGCCGGCACCAAGATCCGGATCCAGGTGAGCTCGACCGCGCAGTCGCCCAGCTTCACCATCGACCTGGCCGACTTCGAGAACGTGCCGGGCCCGATCGGCAAACCGTCCGGCGCCATCGACGCGGTCGCCGACTACGGCGCCGACCCGACCGGCGCCACCGACTCCACTGCCAAGATCCAGGCGGCGGTGAACGCCGGCTCGGCCGCCGGCCGGGTCGTCTACCTGCCGCAGGGCAACTACACCCTGTACAGCCACGTGATCGTCGACAAGGTGACGCTCGCCGGGGCCGGGCCCTGGTACACCGTGCTCGGCGGTCGGCACCCCAGCCAGCGCAACCTGGCGGCCGGCATCTACGGCAAGTACGTGGGCCAGGGCGGCCCGAGCCAGAACGTCACCGTCAAGGACCTCGCGGTCATCGGCGACATCCAGGAGCGGGTCGACGAGGACCAGGTCAACGCGTTCGGCGGCGCCATGTCGAACTCGACGATCGACAACGTCTGGATGCAGCACACCAAGGTCGGCGCCTGGATGGACGGGCCGATGGACCGGTTCACCATCAAGAACAGCCGGATCCTGGACCAGACCGCGGACGGCGTGAACTTCCACATCGGCGTCACCAACTCCACGGTCACCAACACGTTCGTCCGCAACACCGGTGACGACGGCCTGGCCATGTGGGCGGAGAACACGCCGAACGTCGGCAACTCGTTCACCCACAACACCGTGGTCGCGCCGATCCTGGCCAACAACATCGTCAGCTACGGCGGCCGGGACATCACCATCAGCGACAACGTGATGGCCGAGACGGTCACCAACGGTGGCGGCCTGCACGTCGGCAACCGGTACCCGGGCGTCCAGGGGGCGACCGCGGTGGCCGGCACCTGGACGATGGCCCGCAACACGCTGATCCGCACCGGCAACTCCGACTACAACTGGAACTTCGGCATCGGCGCGCTGTGGTTCTGGCCGGACTCGGGGGCGATCACCGGGGCGACCCTGAACGTCACCGACACCGACATCCTGGACAGCTCGTACTCCGGGATCCAGTGGATCGGGAACGGCACCAGCGGGCTGAACCTGACCAACGTGAACATCGCCGGGGCGGGCACGTTCGCGCTCCAGGCGCAGGCCCCGGCCACCGCGACGTTCACCAACGTCAAGGCGACCGGGATCGCGCAGAACCCGCCGACCTACAACTGCACCGGCTCGGGGCTGGCGATCACCGACGGCGGCGGCAACTCGGGCTGGCAGACGGCGACGCCGTACTGCGGGCCGTGGCCGGCGCCGAAGTGGGGCAACAGCACGACGACCCCGTCGAACCCGCCGACCTCGTCGTCCCCGACGCCGTCGCCCAGCGCCTCCACCACCCCGCCGCCCTCGAACGGCAACCTGGCGCAGGGCAAGAACGTGACGGTGACCAGCGCCAACGGTCCCTACACCGGGCCGAACGCGGTGGACGGCAACGCGGCTACGTACTGGGAGAGCGCCAACAACGCGTTCCCGCAGACGTACACCGTCGACCTGGGCTCCGCCCAGACCGTCGGCAAAGCCGTACTGAAGCTGCCGGCAGGCTGGGAGAAGCGGACCGAGACCGTCGGGATCACCGGTTCCACGGATGGGTCCTCCTGGACCTCGCTGGCGGGCGCCACCGGGGTCACGCTGGACCCGGCCAGCGGAAATAGCGCGACGGTTACGCTGACAACAGCAAATATCCGATATGTCCGGCTCACCGTGTCGGCCAACACGGGATGGCCGGCGGCGCAGCTCTCCGAGGTCGAGCTCTACAGTGCGGGCGGAACCACCGCTCCGCCGACGACCACTCCGCCGACGACCACTCCGCCCACGACCGCGCCGCCCACCGGCAACCTCGCGGCGGGCAAGACCGCCACCGCGACCAGCCAGGCGGACGTCTACACCCCGGCCAACGTGACCGACGGCAACGCGAACACCTACTGGGAGAGCAACAGCAACGCCTTCCCCCAGTCGATCACCGTTGACCTCGGCCAGAGCCGGACGCTCACCAAGGTCGTGCTCAAGCTGCCACCGGCCGCCGCCTGGGCCACCCGCACCCAGACGCTGTCCGTCCTGGGCAGCACCGACGGTTCGACCTTCAGCACGGTCAAGGCGAGCGCCGGTTACGCCTTCAACCCGGCCGGCGGCAACACGGTCACCATCCCGGTCACCACGACCCAGCGCTATCTGCGACTCACCTTCACGGGGAACACCGGCTGGCCCGCGGGCCAGCTCTCCGAGTTCGAGGCCTACGCCTCCTGAGAAGCCCCGCCGGGCGGCCATCCACCAGGCCGCCCGGCGGTTCCCGATGGAAGAAAGGTGCGCTCCCGCATGTCCAGACTCAGGCTCATAGCCGCGGCTGCCGCCGCCGGCGTGGTAGCCGCGTTGATACACGCCCCGGCCGCGCAGGCTGCCGGGCCCAACCTCGCGGCCGGCAAGACCTTCAGCGCCAGCAGCTACACCGACGTCTACCCGGCCGGCAACGCCGGTGACGGCAACGCCAACACCTACTGGGAGAGCAACAACAACGCCTTCCCGCAGTGGCTCCAGGTCGACCTGGGCACCGCCACCCAGGTCAACCAGGCCGTCCTCAAGCTGCCGCCGGCCACCGCCTGGAACACCCGGACCGAGACGCTGTCGATCACCGGCAGCACCGACGGCTCCTCGTTCAGCACGCTCAAGGCGAGCGCCGGCTACACCTTCAACCCGTCCTCGGGCAACACGGTGACCGTCGACTTCACCGCGGTCAGCACCCGGTTCGTCCGGCTGACCTTCACCGCGAACACCGCGTGGCCGGCCGGTCAGCTCTCCGAACTGGAGCTGTACGGCCCGGTCACCGGGGACAGCCAGGCGCCGAGCGCGCCCGGCAACCTGACCTACACCGAGCCGGCCGGCGGGCAGATCCGCCTGAACTGGAGCGCGTCGACCGACAACGTCGGCGTGACCGGCTACGACGTCTACGCCAACGGGGTGCTGCGCACCTCGGTGGCCGGCAACGTGCTGACCTACACGGACAGCCAGCCGGACTCGGCGACCGTCTCCTACTACGTGCGGGCCAAGGACGCGGCCGGCAACGTCTCCGGGAACAGCAACACGGTGACCCGGACCGGCTCGACCGGCGACTCGCAGGCGCCGACCACGCCGGGGACGCTGTCCTACACCACGCCGGCCAGCGGGCAGATCCGGCTGAGCTGGGGCGCGTCCACCGACAACGTGGGCGTGACCGGCTACAACGTGTACGTCAACGGGAGCCTGAAGACCACGGTCACCGGGACCACGTACACCGACAGCCAGCCCGACACGGCGACCGTCTCGTACTACGTGAAGGCTCGCGACGCCGCCGGGAACGAGTCGGCGGCCAGCAACACGGTGACCCGGACCGGCACGCCGCAGACCGGCACCAACCTCGCGGTCGGCAAGCCGATCGAGGCGTCGTCGACGGTGTTCACCTTCGTCGCGGCCAACGCGAACGACAACGACACCGCGACCTACTGGGAGGGGAGCGCGTACCCGGCGAACCTGACGGTGAAGCTGGGCGCCAACGCGACCGTCTCCTCGGTGGTGGTCAAGCTGAACCCGTCGTCCGACTGGGGCACCCGGCAGCAGACCTTCTCGGTGCTCGGCCGGGAGCAGTCGGCGTCCGCGTACACCACGATCGTCGGCTCGGCGACGTACACCTTCAACCCCGCCTCGGGCAACACCGTGACCATCCCGGTCTCCGCGACCACCGCGGACGTCCGGCTCTCCTTCACCGCGAACACCGGCGCCCCCAGCGGCCAGGTCGCGGAGTTCCAGGTCATCGGCGCCGCGGCGCCGAACCCGGACCTGACGGTCACCGGCATCTCCTCCTCGCCGGCCGCGCCGGTCGAGACCGACGCGATCACGCTGTCCGCCACGGTCCGCAACGCGGGCACGGCCTCCTCGCCCGCCTCTTCGGTCAACTTCTATTTCGGTACGACCAAGGTCGGCACCGCCTCGGTCGGCGCCCTCGCCGCCGGCGCCTCGGCGACCGTCTCCACCTCGATCGGGGCGAAGGACGCCGGCACCTACGCCGTCAGCGCCGTGGTCGACGAGGCGAACACGGTCGTCGAGACCAACGACGCCAACAACTCCTACAACAGCCCGGCCGGCCTGGTCGTCGCCCCGGTCAGCAGCTCCGACCTGGTCGCCTCGGCGGTCTCCTGGTCGCCCGGCAACCCGTCGGCCGGCCAGACGGTCACCTTCTCGGCGATCCTGAAGAACCAGGGCACCGCGGCCACCGGCAGCGGCGCGCACAACGTCACGGTGACCGTGCTGAACGGCTCGACCACGGTCAAAACGTTCACCGGGTCGTACACCGGCACACTGGCCGCCGGCGCCTCGTCGCCGTCGATCAGCCTGGGCACCTGGACCGCCGTGAACGGCAAGTACACGGTCCGCACGGTGGTCGCCGCCGACACCAACGAGCTGCCGGTCAAGCAGGGCAACAACACCAGCGAGAAGTCGTTCTTCGTCGGTCGCGGCGCGAACATGCCGTACGACATGTACGAGGCCGAGGACGGCACGGCCGGTGGCGGCGCGGCCGTCGTCGGCCCCAACCGCACCATCGGCGACGTCGCCGGTGAGGCCTCCGGCCGCAAGGCCGTCACGCTGAACCAGACCGGCTCCTACGTCCAGTGGACCACCCGCAACCCGACCAACACGATCGTGGCGCGGTTCTCCATCCCGGACGGCACCACCAGCTCGATCAACGTGTACGTCAACGGCTCGCTCAACAAGTCCCTGCCGCTGACCTCGAAGTACGCCTGGCTGTACGGCAACGAGACGGCGCCGCAGAACTCCGGCTCCGGCCCGCGGCACATCTACGACGAGGCGAACATCATGCTGACCGGGTCGTTCCCGGCCGGCAGCACGATCAAGCTGCAGAAGGACTCCGGCAACAGCGGAAACATCGCGATCGACTTCATCCAGCTGGAGCAGGTCACCGCGATCGTGAACCCGGACGCCACCAAGTACGTGGTGCCGGCCGGTTTCGACCAGCAGTCGGTGCAGGCCGCCCTGGACGCGGCGCGTCAGGACAGCACCAAGGTGGGCGTCTACCTGCCCGCCGGTGACTACCAGACGTCGAACAAGTTCCAGGTGTACGGCAAGGCGATCAAGGTGGTCGGCGCGGGCCCGTGGTACACCCGCTTCCACACCCCGGAGTCGCAGACCGAGACGGACGCCGGCTTCCGGGCCGACAGCACCGCCAACGGCTCGACGTTCGCCAACTTCTCGTTCTGGGGCAACTACACGATCCGGATCGACGGCCCCGGCAAGGTGTTCGACTTCGCGAACGTCTCCGGCATCACCATCGACAACATCTGGGCCGAGCACGTGGTCTGCCTGTACTGGGGCGCGAACACCGACAACATGGTGATCAAGAACTCGCGGATCCGGGACACCTTCGCCGACGGCGTCAACATGACCAACGGCAGCACCGGCAACCTGGTCGACAACAACGAGTCCCGGGCGACCGGCGACGACAGCTTCGCGCTGTTCTCGGCGATCGACGCGGGCGGGTCCGACGAGATCGACAACACCTTCTCGAACCTGACCAGCCTGCTCACCTGGCGGGCCGCCGGTATCGCGGTCTACGGCGGCTACAACAACACGTTCAAGAACATCTACATCGCCGACACGCTGTGCTACTCCGGCATCACGGTCAGCTCGCTGGACTTCGGTTACCCGATGAACGGCTTCGGCGCCAGCCCGCCGACCGTGCTCGACAACATCTCGGTCGTCCGGGCCGGTGGCCACTTCTGGGGCCAGCAGGTCTTCCCGGCGATCTGGATGTTCAGCGCCTCGAAGGTGTTCCAGGGCATCCGGATCAGCAACGTCGACATCGTCGACCCGACCTACTCCGGGATCATGTTCCAGACCCAGTACATCGGCGGCCAGCCGGTGAACCCGATCAAGGACACGGTCTTCACGAACGTGACCATCACCGGCGCGCAGAAGAGCGGTGACGCCTTCGACGCCAAGAGCGGTTACGGCATCTGGGCGAACCCGCTGCCGGAGGCGGGGCAGGGCCCGGCGGTCGGCTCGGCCACCTTCACCAACCTGACCCTGAGCAACAACTACAAGGACATCGAGAACCCGACCTCCACTTTCACCATCATCCGCAACTGATCACCGATCGAACCGAGCGTGCCCGCGTCCGCCGTCCGGACGCGGGCACGCGCTCATGGATCGACTTGAGCGGTCACCCTAATGTCGGGGCATGCAGCCTGACCCGAGGATGTACCAGCGGCCACCCGAGCAGACCTGGTGGTGGTTCCTGATCCCGCTCTTCACCTGCGGTTACGGCGCCTTCGTCATGGTGCTGATCGGTGCTCGCCGGCTGCGCTCCGGGTTCCACACAGTCGCCGCCTTCGGCTACCTGGCCGTCACGCTCAGCCTGTGCGGGGCGTCCTCGTATTACAGCTCCATCCGCCGGCCGGGGGAGGACGACGGCGGGACGTGGGTCGTTGTGCTGCTCCTGCTCGTCTGGCTGTTCAGCATCGTGCACACCGCGATCATCGCCTCCCGGGTCCGCTGGGCTGCCGCCCAGCAGCCGTTCGGGCCGCAGGTGCCGGTCATGCCCTATCCCGCCCCGATGCCGCAGGAGGACCCGGCACTCGCCGCGGCCCGCTGGCGCGCCAAGCGCCGCGACGAGGCCCGGCAGCTCCAGGCGTCCCAGCCCGCGCTCGCCTCCGAGCTGCTGATCGGCCGCCCCGACCTGCCGCACCGGCAATACGACGACGGCGGCCTGATCGACGTCAACCACGTCTCCGCCGAGTGGCTGGCCGGCGGCCTCCAGATCGACCTCACCCTGGCCGACGAGATCGTCGCCGCCCGCGAGTCCCGAGGCGGCTTCACCACCCCCGACGAGCTGATCGTCTACTGCGAGGGCCTCACCCCGGAACGCCTGGCCCTGTTCCGCGACCGCCTGATCTTCGTCCCCCGCTGACCGGAGCGGCCTTGACCCGGTGCCGCCGACCGGTGCGGCCTTGACCCGGTGCCGCCGACCGGTGCGGCCTTGACCCGGTGCCGCCGACCGGTGCGGCCTTGACCCGGCGGTGCCGACCGGTTTGGCTCGTCCGGTGACCGACCTGCACCTGTTGCCCGCCGACGCCGAAGCCCGTCTCCAGGACTGGCAGCGCATCCACAACGCGATCATCCCGACGGCCCCGCTGACGCTCGACGAGGTGCGTGAACGCGCCGGCCGCAACCGCCTCGAAGTCGCCTACCTCGGCGGCGTAGCGGTCGGCTGCTCCACGGTCCGCCCGCCGGCCGGCGATCCCCCGGCAGCCACCGTGATCGCCCGCGTCCTCCCTGGTCACCGCCGCCAGGGGATCGGCCGAGCCCTCTACGAGAAGGGCCTGGCCCAGGCCGCCGAGTGGGGTGCCACCGGCATCGAAACAATCGTGCTCGCCACGAACGAGGCCGGCCTGCGCTTCGCGCTGGCCCACGGCTTCACCGAGGTGGAGCGCTACACCCTCGACGGCGACGAGATCCCCTTCGTCACGCTTCGCCGCTAACCCATTTCGTACGTTCTCGCCCTCCCCCAACCGCACCAGCCCCGTCCCGTGCCTCGACGCACGGTGATCCCGGTGCCGGACCGCGAGGCCGTTCCGGGCTGAGCCGCCAGGCCCGCCCCACCCCAGACCCAGCCGCGCCCCCCGCCCCCGAGCTGGCGTCCATGGCCCTATCGAACCCAGGGATAGGGCGCTGAGCGCCAGCCCGGTTGGTCGGGCTGGTGCCTATGGCCCTTTCGAGCCCGGGGGTAGGGCGCTCAGTGCCAGCCTGGTTGGTCGGGCTGGTGCCCGTGGCCCTTTCGAGTCTGGGGGTGGGGCGTTGAGTGCCAGCCTGGTTGGTCGGGCTGGTGCCTGTGGCCCTGTCGAGCCCGGGGATGGGGCGTTGAGTGCCAGCCTGGTTGGTCGGGCTGGTGCCTGTGGCCCTGTCGAGTCTGGGGGTGGGGCGTTGAGTGCCAGCCTGGTTGGTCGGGCTGGTGTCTGTGGCCCTGTCGAGCCCGGGGATGGGGCGTTGAGTGCCAGCCTGGTTGGTCGGGCTGGTGCCTGTGGCCCTGTCGAGCCCGGGGATGGGGCGTTGAGTGCCAGCCTGGTTGGTCGGGCTGGTGCCTGTGGCCCTGTCGAGCCCGGGGATGGGGCGTTGAGTGCCAGCCTGGTTGGTCGGGCTGGTGTCTGTGGCCCTTTGGGCGGGCTCGATAGGGCGCTGAGGGCCAGCTGGAGACCGTTTGCCTCGTGACCGTTATGAGTCCGGCGTGTCGGCACGGCGGGCTCTTGGACCTGCGCTGGGAGGCCCTGTCAGGGCGGGACAAGGGCCCGGGGCGCAAGCCGCGGCCGGGTCCGGGGTGGGGCGGGCCTGGCGGGCTCAGCCCGGAACGGCCTCGCGGTCCGGCACCGGGATCACCGCGCGTCGAGGCACGGGACGGGGCTGGTGCGGTTGGGGGAGGGCGAGAGCGTACGAAATAGTGGTTAAAGGGTTACCGAGCGGCCCGTCGTGGCGCTGACCCGGGCGGCGTCGAGGACCTCCATGGCGCGGACGGTGTCCCACGGGTCGACCGGGAGCGGGCCGGTGCCGAGCACGGCCGCGGCGAACGCGGGGTAGAACGAGTCCCAGCGGCCGCGGCAGCTCTCCACCGGGGCGCCGGTCGCGCCGCGCCACAGGTGGCCGCGGCGGTGCTCGTGCTCGACGCCCCAGCGGTCGCCCAGCTTGGCCGGGGTCTTGCCGGCCTTGAGCAGCTCCTCCTGGCAGTCGAGCTCGGCCGAGATGAACGTGCCGGCCGTGCCGGTGACCCGGAAGCGCGGGCCCGGGCCGGCCTGGCGCCAGCTGCCCCACAGGTGCGACTCGACGCCGCTGAGGTGGTGCATGGCCACGAAGAAGTCGTCGTCCAGCTCGCTCTCGCCGCGCATCTCGGCGTAGACCCGCTGGGCCGGGCCGTGCAGCTGGAGGGCCTGGTCGACCAGGTGCGCGCCGAAGTCGAGCAGGGTGCCGCCGCCGGCCGCCTTGGGCAGGCGGTCGGGCGCCCAGCGCTCCATCCTGGACTCGAAGCGGCGGATGGTGCCGAGCGAGCCCTTCTCGATCAGCTTCTTGATGGTCAGGAAGTCGGAGTCCCAGCGCCTGTTCTGATAGACGGTCAGCGGGACGCCGGCCGCCTCGGCGGCCTTGACCAGCTCGCGGGAGGTCGGCGCGTCCAGCGTGAACGGCTTGTCCACCACCACGGCCAGGCCCAGCCGGATGGCCTCCAGGGCCAGGTCGGCGTGCGTCGAGGCGGGGGTGGAGATGGTCACCGCCCGCACACCGTCAGCGGCGAGCGCGGCGATCGAGTCGTAGGTCGCGACGCCGGGCAACTGCTCGGCCACCTGCTTGCGGCGCTCCTCGGACGTGGTGACCACACCGACGAACTCGATGTTCTCCGCCGAGGCGATCAGCGGGGCGTGGAAGATCCGCCCGCCGCTGCCGTACCCCACCAGCCCGACCCGCACCTGCTCGATCATGCCGGAAGTTTTTCATATCCGTTGCCGGGCTGTTGCGGGTGATCCTGCCCGTGACTTGTGATGACCGCCGCATGACGTGCAGTCACGAAATGTGGTATCAGAGCCCGATCACCTCGCGCAGGGCGCGGCCCACCGGCCGGAACACCTCGTCGCTGAGCCACCGGCTGGTCACGGCGATCCCGCGGAACAGCAGACCGAACGTGTAATCCCAGGTGAACCGGATGGCGATGCCGATCGGGCGGAGCACGAAGCGGTAGATCATCCGGGATGCCCAGGCGATCGCCCGGGCGATCGGGACCAGGAGCCATCGGTACGCCATCCGCACGGTCCAGGCGATGGCCAGGCCGATCGGCCGGATGATCCATCGGTACGACGCGTGCACCGCCCACACGATCGCGTGCCCGATCGGGGTGAGCACCCAGCGGTACAGCGCCACCAGCGCCCAGGCGAGCGCGTGCCCGATCGGCGCCAGCACCCAGTTGTAGATCGCCCGGACGACCGGGGTGAGCAGCCACACGATCGCCAGCGCGACCGGGCGCAGCAGATGGCGCAACAGCATCCGCAGCACCCAGGCGACCCCGGTGACCAGCGCGGCGAGCACCCAGCGGAGCGCGTGCCAGAGCGGCAGCAGGAGCCACTGCAACAGCTGCCGGACCAGCCAGAGCAGCGGGACCACCAGGAACGTGCGCAGCAGCCAGCCGAGCGCCCGGCCGACCGGCACCAGGACGAACCGGTTGAGCAGCACGCCCAGCTCCCAGAGCAGCCGGAAGGGGAACACCACGATCAGCGCGATCGCCCGGATCGGGTAGGTGATCCAGGCGGGCGCTTCCGGCCGCTGCGGTGTGCTCATCGGGACTCCTCGTTCACAACCGCCTCACGGTACTGGAACCGATCAAAAGAAAAGCAGGTGGAGCCCCCTGTCGGATGGATGACGACGGCCGTCGAATCGGTGTGCGCCAGGAGAACAATCGCGGCATGGAACCCGCGCAGAAGGAACGTACGCCGTTTTCCGACATCGACGGACTGACCGCCTCGATGTCGGAGATGGTGCTCGCCGCGCTGACCGAGATGGGCCGGCACCCGGAGATCCGGCGGGTTCGGCGGACCGGGGTCGACGCGCTCCGGCCGGCACTCGGCGCGCGGCTGCTGGACGCGGGTTCCGGGAGCGGTGAGGTGGCCCGCAAGCTGGCCGCCGAGGTCGGGCCGCGCGGCGAGGTGATCGCGCTGGACCACTCGGCGGCGATCACCGCGGCCGCGGTCAGCCGGCACGACGGCAGCAACGTGCGTTACGTCGTCGGCGACGTCGGTGACCTGGACCTGCCCGACGACTGTGTGGACGGCGTCTGGTGCGAGCGGGTGCTCCAGCACGTGGACGACGCGGACCGGGCGATCGGGGAGCTGTGCCGGGTGACCCGGCCGGGCGGGCGGCTCTGCCTGATCGACACCGACTGGGACTCGCTCGCCTTCGACGGGATGCCACCCCGGCTGTGGGACACCGTGGCGCGGTACGTGAACCGGCACTTCACCCCACCGCAGCGCGACATGGGCCGGACGCTGCGCCGCCGCCTGGTCGCGGCCGGCCTGTCCGGCCTGACCGCGACCCCGGTGACCTGCCTGTTCGGCAGCCCCGACTCGGCGGCGGTGGTGCTTCCGATGGTCAACCCGCGGGTGCCGGCGGACTCCTGGCATGCTCCGCTGGGGCTGCGCGACGAGTGGCTGGCCTGCGTCGAGGCGGCCGGCGCCCGCGGCGACTTCCTGGCCGTTCTGACCATCTGGGTGGTAGCCGGAACTGTGCCTGATGGCCTCGCTCCGCTCGGCGGCATTTCGCCCCGGTGAGTCGATGACGAGAGCGCGAAAAAACGCCTGCGCTGCGCTTGCCGTTTTTCCGTGCTCTCGTCATCGACGGGCGAAATGCACCGCAGTTCCGGGCGACGTTCAGCGCTCGATGGGAACCATGCGGTGCAGCAGCCGGTCCAGGGGCATGCTGGCGAAGCTGATCCGGACGTCGCTGGAGGCGTACGGCAGCCAGAACCGCCCGTCGTGCACCAGCCCGCCGCAGGAGTACAGCACGTTCGGCACGTACCCCTCCCGCTCGATCTCGTCCGGGTCGATCAGGCCCTGCGGCAGGTCGGCGATCACCCGGGACGGGTCGTCCAGGTCGAGCAGCATGGCGCCGATCGCGTACCGGCGCATCGGCCCGACGCCGTGGGTGAGCACCAGCCAGCCGGCCTCGGTCTCGATCGGCGACCCGCAGTTGCCCACCTGGATCAGGTCCCACCCGCGGTGCGGCACCAGCAGCGGCCCGGCCGGCTGCCACCGGTGCTGGTCGTCGCGGACGGCCAGCCCCAGCGTCTCGCCGTCGGACCGGCAGAGCGCCATCTTCTTCCCCTTGATGTACCGCGGGAAGAGCGCCATCCCCTTGTTCCGGGCGGCCGGTCCGTGCAGCGCGGTCACCTCGAAGTGCCGCAGGTCCCGGGTGTAGATCACCCGGCCGGCGATGTTGTATCCGTCGTACGCCGTGTAGGTCGCCTGGTACGCCGGCCGCCCGTCCGGGTCGACCACCTGCACGAACCGGGCGTCCTCCATGCCCCGGCTCTCGCTCGGCGTGGCCGGCCAGAGCACCCGCTGGTGCAGCGGCATGGTGGCCGGGAAGGTGACCGCGTAGTCGTCCATCACGATCCGCCGGATCAGGTCCAGCGTCATCGGGGTGGTCGGCCGGGCCAGCAGCTCGGGCGGCAGGTGACTGAGGATGTCCTCGAACTCGCTGTCGTCGTACCGGTCCGGCAGGGCGTTGAGGATGTACGCCGAGCACTCGTTGTCGATGTCCTCGTCGCCGAGCGCCGCGAACAGCTGGTGTTTCATGTGCTTGGCGCCGACCCGGGTGCCGATCGCGAGCGGCCCCTCCCGCTCCTCCAGGCGGATCGCCGCGCCCGGCCCGATGATCACGCTGCAGAAGCCGATCGACGAGATGTGCCCCTCGCCGATCTGCCGCAGGCTCAGCGCCGCGCGCAGCTCGCCCGGCGCCAGGTCGTGCTGGTCCGGGTGCGGGACGATCGACGGGTTGCACAGCGCCGCCGCCTCGACCGAGAACTCGTGGCTGAAGTACGCCCCGATCAGCGTCCGGGCCTGCGGCGACAGGTCGATCTCCGGTGGCACCCGGTGCTGCACCACCTCGTAGTGGTGCTGGAACGTCGACAGGATGTCGTGGTGCCGCCCGGAGAAACGGTTCAGCACGTCCTCCAGGAGGGTGCCGATGTCGCTCTCGTCGAGTTGCAGCACCCGCTCGATCATGCAGGCCGTGCGGTTGTGCGTGGAGTGCGCGTCCTCGCCGGGCACGAACAGTTTGATCACCACGCGGCGGCCGTCGGGGGCCATGGTGATGTTGTGACGGGTGATGTCAGTGGAGTTCACGGTAGCGGTCACGCTGGGTTCCTCCGGCTGGCCAGGGTGCGGGCATGCTGCAGCGTGGAGACGAGCGCGAGGGTGGATTCGGCTCCTTGGTTCAGATTAGGTCCATCTGCGGTCAACCCGTCATAACAACCGCAAGTCTCACTGTCGTACATCACCGTTCCGGTGTCGTTGTCGCCGAGGAACCACGTGATCGACTGGAACAGCGGCGCGTCCCAGCGCTCGTCGCCGGTCACCGCGGCGGCCGTGGCGCAGGCGTCCGCGGTGGCCGCCGCCTCGATCGGCTGCTGGTCGTACCGGTGCCGGGGCACGCCCGGTCGCCATCCGCCGACCGGGACCGTGGAGAGGTGGCCCTGGTGCTCCTGCATGTCGCAGAGCCAGGAGAGCATCCGCAGCCCGTCGCCGAGCAGCGCCTCGTCGCCGAGCAGGTCGCCGGCCGCGATCAGCACCTCGGCCAGCGCCGGGTTGGCGTAGGTGAGCTCGCGTTCCGGCCACACCCACTCCGGGTCGGAGCCGGGCAGGCCGATCACGGTGGCCGCGTCGGCGAGCAGTTCGGCGGCGACCCGGTCGCGCGGGTCGGCCCGGAGCACCTCGGCGGCGCCCAGGCCGGCGAAGGCCATCGCCCGCGGCCACCGGGAGCGGTGGTGGGCGCCCAGGTGGAAGGCGTACCGGGCCTCGGAGCGGATCCACGGGGCGGGGCCGCGGGCGGCGGCGGTGCCCAGGCCCCACAGGGCCCGGCCCCACCAGTCGCCCAGCGACGGCTCGTCCTGCCAGCGCCGGTCGTAGCTCATCCGGTTGCGGAACGCGCCGTCGGCGCCCTGCGCGTGGGTGAGGAAGGCCAGGTAGCGCTCGGCGGCCCGGAGCAGCTCGGGCGACGGCCGGGGCTCCCGGCTGGCGATCAGCAGGCCCCGGCTGACGTCGTCGACGCAGTAGCCGTGCTCGCGCCGGACGATCGCGGTACGCGCGTGCTCCAGCAGCCCGGTGTCGTCGGAGAGCCGGAGCACATGGTCGAAACGCGGTTCGGGCACATCGGTGAGCCGGATGGGCGGCGGGATCAGCCGCAGCGAAAGGCTCATGCCGGAATGGTGGCCGCGGCCAGCGGCGCTCGGTCGGCCAGCAGCCGGGCGGCCAGCGACTGGTACCGGGCGGCGACCGCCGGCCAGCGCAGCGTCGGTCCACCGGCCAGCCCGGCCAGCCGCCCGGGCAGCCCCGGCTCGGCCAGCACGTGCCGGATCGCGAGGGCCATCGCCTCCGGGTCCTGGTGCGGCACGAGCAGTCCCGGGCCGTCCGCGAGCAGCTCCACGGCGTGCGGGAACTCGGTCGCCACCACCGGCACCCCGGCGCCCACGGCCTCGATCAGCACGCCCGAGGTGACCTGCTCGGTCGAGTCGTACGGCAGCACCACCGCGTCCGCCGACCGGATCAGCTTGGACAGCTGGGCCGGCTCCAGGTACGCGTCGATCCAGTCGACCGCGTCGGTCACGGCCAGCTCGGCGGCCAGCTCGACCAGCGACGAGCGGTAGACGTCGCCCTGCTGTTCCAGGACCTTGGGGTGGGTGCGGCCGGCGACCGTGTAGACCGGGGCCGGGTTCAGGTCGCCGAGCAGGGCCAGGGCCCGCAGCGCCCACTCGATGCCCTTGCCCGGGCCGAGCAGCCCCCAGGTCAGCAGGTTCGGCCGGTCGTGGTCCTCGCGGGGCACCCCGGCGTGGCTGCCGGCGCCGTGCGGGATCACGGTGATCTTGCGTGGGTTCACCGCGTAGTTCGCGGTCAGCCGCTGCCGGGCGGTGTCGGTCATGGTCACCACGGCGGCCGCGGTCTCGGCGATCTGCTCCAGCACCGCCCGCTGCAACGGGTCCGGGTGGGTGAGCACGGTGTGCAGCACCACGATGGCCGGGATCTTGAGGTCACGCAGCAGCGGCAGCACCTCGGCGCCGGCGTCGCCCGGGTAGATCCCGTACTCGTGCTGGATGATCGCCACGTCGAAACGGTTGAGCGCGGCGGCGGCGGCCGACCAGCCGCCCGGCATGTCGGTGTGCCAGGTGTGCACGACCCGCGGCGCGGCCCGGTCGAGCGCGATTCCCCCACTGGTGTTGTCCTGGCTGAGCAGGCGTACCACGCCGGACCCCAGAGCGGCGCCGGGTGTTCCGGCGCTCAGGTGGGTGGCGAGTGCGGCATTGAACGTCGCCAAACCGCATTGAGTGGGGGGATATGTACTCAAAAACCCGTATGTCGCGGGCATGACTGGGCCTTTCTCTCCTCAGCCGGCTGCCTCCCCGCAGCTCGGAGCGTTCCGGGAATGGCTCCCGTTTAACGCGAAATTCACATTCCGACGTTAACAAGACCTAGCTTTTCAGCTGAGGATTTTTCGGTAAATCGCCAGATAATCGTCGACCATCCGAGCGGCCGAGAAGCGTTCCCTGGCGCGCGCCGAACAAACCCCCCGATCGAGGGTTCGGATCTCGTCCACGGCGGCTGCCGCCGCCTCGACCGAGTCGACCAGCCGGCCGGTGACGCCGTCGTCGATCACCTCGGGCATGGACCCTTTCCGGTACGCGATCACCGGCGTCCCGCACGCCATCGACTCCACCACCGACAACCCGAACGGCTCGGCGAACCGGATCGGGTGCAGCAGCGCCGCCCCGGACCCGAGAATGGTCCCGCGCTCCTCCGGACCCACCGAGCCGAGGTACACCACCCGCTCCCCGTCGATCAGCGGCTCCACCTTCTCCTCGAAGAACCGCCGGTCCTGCACGATCCCGCAGATGATCAGCCGCCGGCCGGCCCGCCGGGCGATCTCGACGGCCAGATCGGTCCCCTTGTCCGGGTGGATCCGCCCGAACAGGATCAGGTCGTCCCCGCCGTCCGGGTGGAACGGCAGGCCACTGAGGTCGACCCCGTGGTGGACGGTGGCCAGATAGTCCAGATCGGGCGACCGGTCGCTGTCGGAGATGGACACGAACAGCGACTTCGCCCGCCGGTACGCCGGCAGGATGTTCTGCCCGGAGAAACCGTGCACGGTGGTCAGCATCGGCGCCCGGCAGTGCGCGGAGAACGCCAGCGGCAGCCAGTCCAGGTGGTTGTGGATCAGGTCGAACTCGCCGGAGCGGCCGAGCGCGTGGCTGACGTGGATGGCCTCCCAGACCCGGCCGTCGATCTCGTCGGACTCCTCGTATCCGGTCGGCACGACGCCGTCCAGGGTGGCCTTGGTGAGCGAGTCCAGGGTGGCGAACAGGGTGACGTCGACGCCGCGCTCGGTCAGCCCCTCGGCGAGCAGGCTGGTGATCAGTTCCCACGGCCCGTAGTGCAGCGGGGGAGTGCGCCAGGCGATCGGCCCCAGCAGCGCCACCTTCATGACAAAAGCCTAATTTCGGTAATAAACACGTGGTCAGTATGCCTGTCGTTACCGAGCCCGTTCTCGTGTTCTCGTGTTAGAGAAGAGCCATGAACGATTCGTGGTGGAAGAAGGCGGTCGTCTACCAGATCTACCCGCGGAGCTTCGCGGACTCGGACGGCGACGGGATGGGTGATCTGCGCGGCGTCATCAACCACCTCGACCATCTCGCCGAACTCGGCGTCGACGTGCTCTGGTTGTCGCCGATCTATCCGTCGCCGCAGGACGACAACGGTTACGACATCAGCGACTACCAGGACATCGAGCCGATGTTCGGCACGCTGGAGATCTTCGACGAGCTGCTCGCCGGCGCGCACGCCCGGGGCATGAAGATCGTCATGGACCTGGTGGTGAACCACAGCTCGGACGAGCACGCCTGGTTCCAGGAGAGCCGCTCCGCGGTGGACAGCCCGAAACGTGACTGGTACTGGTGGCGGCCGGCCCGCGAGGGCATGGAGCCGGGCACCCCGGGCGCCGAGCCGACCAACTGGGGTTCCGTCTTCGGCGGCCCGGCCTGGGAGTTCGACGAGAAGACCGGCGAGTACTACCTGCACCTGTTCTCCACGAAGCAGCCCGACCTCAACTGGGAGAACCCGGAGGTGCGGCAGGCGGTCTACGCGATGATGCGCTGGTGGCTGGACCGGGGCGTGGACGGCTTCCGGATGGACGTGATCAACATGATCTCCAAGGTCCTGCCGCTGCCGGACGGCCGGCTCTCGGCCGGTTCGGCGTACGCCGACGGCTCGGCCGGCTTCATCGGCGGCCCGCGCCTGCACGAGTTCCTCCAGGAGATGCACCGGGAGGTGTTCGCCGGCCGGGAGGGGCTGCTCACCGTCGGCGAGATGCCCGGGGTCACCGTGGAGGAGGCCATCCTGCACACCGACCCGGACCGGCACGAGGTCGACATGGTCTTCCAGTTCGACCACGTCTGGGTGGACCGCGGTCCCGACCCGTGGCTGCTCCAGCCGCTCCAGCTCACCAAGCTGAAGGCGATCCTGGGCCGCTGGCAGGCCGGGCTCGCCCAGGCCGGGTGGAACAGCCTCTACTGGAACAACCACGACCAGCCCCGGGTCGTCTCCCGGTACGGCGACGACTCCCCGGAGTACCGAGCCGCCTCGGCGAAGATGCTCGGCACCGTGCTCCACCTGCACCGCGGCACGCCCTACGTCTATCAGGGCGAGGAACTCGGGATGACCAACTACCCGTTCCGCGGCATCGAGGACTTCCGGGACATCGAGGCGCTCGGGCAGTACAAGCAGGCCCTCGAACTGGAGGGGCGGAGCCCGGAGGAGGTGCTGACCGTGCTCCGGGCGCGCGGGCGGGACAACGCGCGCACCCCGATGCAGTGGGACGACTCGCCGCAGGCCGGCTTCACCACCGGCACCCCGTGGCTGGCGGTGAACCCGAACTATCCCGAGATCAACGCGGCGGCGCAGCGGGCCGACCCGGACTCGGTGTTCCACTACTACCGCCGGCTGATCGAGCTGCGGCACACCGAGCCCGCCGTGGTCGACGGCGACTTCACCATGCTGCTGCCGCACGACGAGCGTCTCTACGCCTTCACCCGCCGCCTGGGCGACACCGAGCTGCTGTGCATCGGCAACTTCTCCGGCGAGCCGGTCCGCGCCGAGATCGACGACGCGGCCGCCTGGGCCGGCGCCGAACTCGTGCTGACCAACCTGCCGGGCGCCACCCCGGAAAGCCTCACGCTCGCGCCCTGGCAGGCGGTGGTCTACCGGCGCACCAGGTGAATCGAGCCTTTTTCACAGAAATCGTCACAAGCCACTCGCGTCCCCGGCAAGGTGGCAGGTGGTCGCCGGTTCGCTCCCGAATCGACCCCTTCCGCCGGTGGCCGGGGAGTCACGCATGCGCCGGAACCGCCTCGTCACCGCCATGGTCGCGGCCACCCCCGCGATCGCCCTGGCGATCGTCGGCCTCACCCCGGCCGCCGCGCCACCGCTGTTGCAGACCTTCGCGCTGAGCGGTGGGATGCGGCTGGTCGCTGATACCGGGACGTCGGCCGCCGAGCTGCCGCAGCGCAGCACCGAGCGGTTCAGCCTGGTGGGGGTGACCTGGGACGACCCGCGGGCGATGGCGGCCGGGACGATCGAGGTGCGTACCCGGCCGGTCGGCGGCCGGAGCTGGACCCCGTGGCAGGCGCTGGAGACCGACGCCCCGGACGAGTCGGGTGGGACCGCCGCCCGGGGCGCGAGCGATCCGCTCTGGGTCGGCCCGTCGAACGGCGTGCAGGCCCGGGTGATCGGAACCGGTGCGCTGCCGGCCGGCATGCGGGTCGATCTGATCAACCCGGACGCCGGCCCGGCGCCGGTCGAGCCCGAACCCGCCGCCTTCTCGGCGTCCGACCTTCCGGCCAGGCCGGTGCCGAAGCTGATGACCCGGGCCGCCTGGGGCGCGAACGAGAAGATCGTCAAGGAGGCGCCCACCTACACCGGCCCGGTCGGGGTGTTCTTCGTGCATCACACCGCGACCGGCAACGGCTACAGCTGCAAGAGCTCGACCAGCGTGGTCCGCGGCATCGAGGCGTACCAGGTGAAGAGCAAGGGCTGGAACGACATCGGCTACAACTTCCTGGTCGACAAGTGCGGGACCATCTTCGAGGGCCGGCGCGGCGGGGTGACCCGCAACGTGCTCGGCGCGCACACCCTGGGCTTCAACACCAACGCCAGCGCGGTCGCGGTGATCGGGGACTACCGGTCCGCCGCGCTCTCCTCGGCGGCCCGGCTGTCGGTGGCCCAGCTGGCGGCCTACAAACTGGGCGCGCACGGCTACGCCCCGGCCGGCCGGGTGCTGGTGACCTCGGGCGGCAGCCCGAAGTTCAAGGTCGGCCGGCAGGTGACGTTGAACCGGATCTCCGGGCACCGCGACGCCGGGCTGACCGAGTGCCCGGGCAACGCGCTGTACGCCCAGCTGCCGGCGATCCGGCGGCTGGCCGGCGCGGCGCCGAGCGGCCTGCACGTGGCCAAGGTGTCCCGCGCCTGGCTGTGGTCCGGCACGTACTGGACCACCGGGCGGCTCGTCCCGCTCTGGGACCTGGCCACCTCGACCCGGATGATCAACCGCTTCGACGTCTATGTGGACGGCAAGCTCGCGCTCTCCCGGGCCAACTGGACCCGGCTCGGTGAGCTGCGGCTGGCGCCCGGCGAGCACACCGTCGCCATCCGGGCGGTGCACCTCTCCGGCCGCACCGCGACCGTCTCGATCCCGGTGGTCGCCGACGTGACGCCGCCCGCGTTCACCGGCCTGCCGCAGGTCTCCCTGACCGGTGGGACGGTGGGAACCACCGCGCCGATCCGGCTGTCCTGGACCGCCACCGACCCGGCCGGGCTGCGCGGTGTCCAGATCACCGGGGCGAGCCGGGCGGCGCTCGGCGGGACCGTCCGCAGCCTGACCGGCACGGCCCCGATCGGTACGGCGAGCAGCTGGACGGTGGCCGCTACCGATCATGCGGGGAACCGGCGGGAGGCGACGCTCGGGCGTACGCCGGAGGTGTCGCAGGAGACCGAGGCGACGCGGACCGGGAGCTGGCGGACCTCCTCGGACACCGGCCACCTGGGCGGCGCGGCCGCCTCGGCCACCACCGGCGACGCGTCCCTGACCTGGTCGTTCTCCGGCAGCTCGGCGGCCTTGGTGGTGGGCAGGACGACCACCTCGGGACGGGTCGGGGTCTACGTCGACGGGGCTTTCCAGGGGTACGTCGACACGCGGTCGACCGCGCCGATGTACCGCCGGGTGGTGTGGACGCGGTCGTGGGCGGAGGGCGGCGAGCACACCGTCAGGGTGGTGCCGGAGGCCACCGCCGGCCGGCCGAAGGTGATCATCGACGGGCTGATCCACCTAGGCTGACGTAATCCTTCAGCGTGATCGCCTCGGCCTTGCCGAACTGCTTGGCCAGGACCTGCCGCATCGGCCAGCGGGTCATCATCGACATCGACAGGGCCCGCATCCGGATCATCAGCCGGGAGTGCGGGGCGAACCCGGCCGCGCCGCCCGGCGGCAGCTCCAGCCCGGCCGCCACGTAGTCGGCCATCGTCTCCTGGTACGCCGCGAACGCCGACTCCGGATCCGGCCGGCCGGCCAGCTCGCCGGCCAGCACGTACGCGCCGACCAGGCTCATGCTGGTGCCCAGCCCGGCCAGCGGCGACCCGCAGTACCCGGCGTCGCCGACCAGCGCCACCCGCCCGCGCCACCAGCGGTCGACGTGCACCTGGTTGACCGAGTCGAAGAAGAAGTCTGGCGCGTCCGGCATCTGCCGCAGCAGCTCCGGGATCTTCCAGCCGCCGCCGGCCATCCGCTCGGCGACCACCCGGCGCTCCTCGTCGCGGGACAGCCGCTCGTAACGGGCCCGCGGCTCGCGGAAGGAGAGGCTCGCCTTGGCGGTGCCGCCGCGCTCCGGGCGGATCCCGGCGACGCGGCCCGGCTCGTTGTACATCAGGAACCAGTTGTCCAGGTCGCCCGGGTCGGGAACGGTGAAGTACGCCGAGTAGACGCCGAGGTACTTGACGAACTGGGCGTCCGGGCCGAACGCCAGGCCGCGGACGCCCGAGTGCACGCCGTCGGCGCCGATCACCAGGTCGTACCGTTCCCGCAGGCCACTGGCGAACGTCACGTCGACTCCGGCCGGGTCCTGGTCGAGGGTGGTGACGTGGTCGCCGTACCGATAATCGGCGAAGCCCGCGGTCGCGTCCCGCAGCACCTCGGCGAGATCGCCCCGGGCGATCTCGATCTCCGCGACGATGCCCTCGCCGCCGAACGCGTCCGCGGGCATCCGGCCCATCGGCCGGTTCCGGCCGTTCACCAGCAGCCAGCCGCGCTCGTCGACCTGCCGGGCCCGGATCGCCTCCCGGATGCCCATCCACTCGACCACCTGCCGGGCCACGCCGCGGATGTCCACCGCGTGCCCGCCCGGCCGCGGCCCCCGGGACTTCTCCACCACGGTCACCTCGGCGCCCGCCCGGTGCAGCCAGTACGCGACGGCCGGCCCCGCGATGCTGCTGCCGGAAATCAGAACCCGCATGTCCCCGCTCCTCTGCGTACTATGTATATCGATGTACTAGGGACGGTAGGGTCCGCTTCGGGAAAAGGCGAACCGCACTAGTACGGGGAGGCGGGTGTACTAGGTGGATGCGGCATACACCAAGATCGTCGCGGCGATCACCGAGATGATCGAGTCGGGTGACCTGCGGCCCGGCGAGCGGGTGCCGTCCGCGCGGGCGATCACCCGGGAGTGGGGCGTGGCGATCGCGACCGCCACCAAGGCGCACGCCGCCCTGCGCGAGGCCGGCCTGACCGTGGCCCGCCCCGGCGTCGGCACCGTGGTGGCCGGGCCGGCCCCGCGCCGCGACACCGACCTGAGCCGGGAGCGGATCGTCGCGACCGCCATCGCGATCGCCGACCGGCAGGGCCTGGCCGAGCTGACCATGCGCCGGATCGCCGCCGAGCTGAACGTGGCCACCATGTCGCTGTACCGGCACGTGCCCGGCCGGGAGGACCTGGAGCTGGCGATGATCGACGCGGCGCTCGGCGAGATCCGGGTGCCGCCACGGTATTCCGGCGACTGGCGGGCCGATCTGGAGCGCTGCGCCCGCAGTCTCTGGGAGGTGTTCCAGCGGCATCCGTGGCTGGGTGTGACGATGTCGCTGACCCGGCCGCAGCTGACGCCGAACGCGATGCGCCTCGGCGAGATGATTATGGGAACGCTGGCCCGGACCCGGCTGGGCGTGACCGACCGGATGCTGGTCGAGGTGCTGCTGTTCAGCTTCGTCCGCGGGGTGGCCAGCGCGCTGGAGCCGGAGGCCGAGGCGCGGCGGGACACCGGCCTGACCGACGACGAGTGGATGGACTCCCGGGGGCCGGAGTTCCAGAAGTTCATCGCGGAGTACCCGATGCCGAACTTCACCGAGCTGTTCCTGCACACGCCCGACTTCGAGTTCGACCTGACCGTGCTCTTCGAGTTCGGCCTGGCCCGGTTCCTGGACGGGATCGCCGTCTGGATCGGCTGACCGGCGCGCTGAGCTGGTCGGATGCGTACGGGTGGCGACGATTGCACCGCGCGCCGTCGATGCGGCGGGCGTGGTTGACAGACCGCCCGGCGCGGGCTCGATACGGTAGGCACGTGTCTCAGATCCCGTGGTGGGGACTGCCCCTGGTCGCCGCCGTGTTCGCCCTGGCCGGCGCCGCGACGGTGCGGATCGTCGCGGCTCGTGACAACGATCTGCTGAGCCGCCGGCGGCGCAACCGCCGGTGGTACGAGGAGCGCAAGACGGCCTACGTGCAGTTGCTGGCCGCGTTCGAGCGGGCCACGGTGCGGCTGCGGGCGAGCTTCGAGGCGGGGGAGAAACCGCCGAGCCTGCTGGCCTACGTCGACGAGGTCGGCCCGGCGCTGATGCCGGTCCGGCTGCTCGCGTCCGGGCCGGTGCGCAGCGCGGCGCTCGCCGTCCACCTCCAGCTGGAGCGGTTGCACGGTCCGATGAACCCGGCCAACGTGGCCGGGGTGCGGCCGGAGACCCACTTCCGGGAGCTGCTCGCCCAGGTGCCCCTGGTGATGCACGAGTTCGAGGCGGCGATCCGCGAGGAGCTGGGCATCCAGGAGGCCCCGCCGCCGCACACCCTGAACGGCAGCGGCCGGCTGCGCAAGCTGCCGCGCTGGGTGCCACCCCGCCCGCAGGACGCCGAGCGGCAGTAGCGGTTTTCATCAGCAGGAATGCGCTTTCCTGTTGGCTGAGAAATCCTCGTCGGCCCCTGGCCGGAAGGGCGGGGGATCGGGCAGGATCGAACCGTGACCGATCATCGTGCTCCGCTCGATCCCGTCTCCGCCGCCATCGTCGAGGGCGGCATCGTCGCCATCCTGCGCGCCCCGACCGCCGGCGCGTTCGCCGCGGTCGCCGACGTGCTGGTGTCCGCCGGCATCACCGCGATCGAGGTCACCCTCACCTCGCGCGGCGCCCTCGACGCGATCTCCGGCCTGCGCCGCCAGCTCCCGGCCGCCACGGTCATCGGCGCCGGCACCGTCCTCACCCCCGACGACGCCAAGGCCGCCGTCGACGCGGGCGCGTCCTTCCTGGTCTCCCCGGTCCTGGACACCCTCGCCGGGCAGAGCGTCCCGTGCTATCCGGGCGCCTACACCCCGACCGAGGTCTACGCGGCCCATCGAGCCGGTGCCCCGCTGGTGAAGCTCTTCCCGGCCAGCAGCCTGAGCCCGTCCTACCTGAAGGACCTGCGCGCCCCCCTCCCGCAGGTTCGCATCCTTCCCACCGGCGGCATCGGCCTCGACGACATCTCCGACTGGCTGAGCGCCGGCGCCGCGGCCGTCGGGCTGGGCTCCCCGCTGGTGGGTGACGCCGCCACCGGCGGGAGCCTCAAGTCCCTGGCCGCGCGAGCCAAACACGCGGTGGACGCCGTGACCTTCGCCCGCTCATGACCACCCAGCCCCCTGCCACTTCCGGCGGCCTGTTCACGGTGGGCGAGGCGATGGGCATCTTCGTCGCGGACGGGATCGGGGCGCTGGAGCATGCCCGCGGTTTCACCCTCGCGGTCGGCGGCGCCGAGAGCAACGTCGCGGTCGGCGTCGCCCGCCTCGGCGGCGCCGCCACCTGGCTGGGCCGGGTCGGCCCGGATTCCACCGGTGCACTGGTGGAGGGCCGGTTGCGCTCCGCGGGCGTGCGCGTGCTGGCCGTCCCGGACACCGCCCCCACCGGCCTGATGGTCCGTTACCGGCGATCCGCCCAGTTCATCCACGCCGACTATCACCGGGCGGGCAGCGCCGGCTCCCGCCTCACCCCCGCCGACCTGCCTCTTCCGGAGCTCCAGGCGGCCGGCGTCCTGCACGTCACCGGCATCACCCCGGCCCTGAGCGACACCGCCCGGGCCACCGTCTTCGCCGCTGTGGAGGCCGCCCGCGCCGCCGGCGTCCCGGTCTCGCTCGACGTGAACTACCGCAGCAAGCTCTGGTCCCGCTTCGACGCCGCCCCGGTCCTGCGTGACCTGGTCGCCCTCGCCGACATCGTCTTCGCCGGCCCGGACGAGGCCGCCATCTTCCTGGACGCCACCGACCCGGTCGACGGCCTGGCCGAACTCGGTCCCACCGAGGTTCTCGTCAAGGACGGCGCCCGGGGCTGTACCGCGCTGATCGACGGCGCCCGCCACACGGTCCCGGCCCTCTCGGTGACCGCCATCGATCCGGTCGGCGCCGGCGACGCCTTCGTCGCGGGCTATCTCGCCGACCGCCTGGCCGGCGCCCCACCCGCGCAACGCCTGCGGACCGCCATCGCCGCCGGCGCCTTCGCGGTCACCGTCCCCGGCGACTGCGACGCCGCCCCGACCCGAGCCGACCTCCGCTCCCTGACCGGCACCGACATCAACCGCTGACCCGAGCCCTCTCCCCGCCGTAACTTCGCCGGTCGGCGGTCGTGACCACCCGCGGACGTCGCCCTGGAGGGCTTCGCGTTCTGGCCGCGCCAGCGGCCTGCGAAGCCCGCAAGGGTCCCTGGCGGGAGCGGCGATCAGTGATCAGCGCGGATCCGAGTCATCCTGATCTTGATCTTTGAATGGGGCGCGGAAAATCGCTGCTGAATCAGCATTCGTGCCAGTCGTGATTGGAGCGGGGCAGAGCGGGTAGCCATAGAGCAGCGGCACATTCGTCTATTTCGAGGAGGCCGTGATGCAACCTACGCCGTTCACTCCGTGGTCATGGCGGGATCCGGCGGGTCTTTCCGGCAATGAGCCGGCCGACCCCGGCGCGATCGACGACGCCGGACGCATCGGCGTGGACCTGGTCGGCTACAAGGTCGAAGCGATCGATGGGCACATCGGTTCGATCGACCAGGCCAGCTACGACGTCGGTAGCGCTTATCTGGTGGTGGACACCGGGCCGTGGATTTTCGGCCGCAAGGTGCTGCTGCCGGCCGGCACGGTGCAGAACGTCGACCACAATGACCGCAAGGTCTATGTGGACCGGACGAAGGACCAGATCAAGGCATCTCCGGAATACGACAAGGAGACCTTTGACACGGCTTCGTACCGGGAGCAGGTCGGCGATTACTACACCAGCAACTATCGGGATTACCCGCGCTGATCGCGGATGATGCCCGCCGCCTCGCCCGAACCCCCGCGGGCGGGGCGGCACTATTTCTCCAGGGACATGAATGCCGAGAGGCGAGCCGCGGCGGTGAGCATCGCCCGCCCCCGTGCGGTCAGGCGCGCACCCCAGTCACTCAGCGAGGCGGCCAGCGCCTCCGGCCCACCGGCGTCCCGCACCTGATCGAGAACGGTCGCGATGTGCGGAAGCCCGTAGCCCCCGCGGCGCAGCAGATGCGCCAGCTCAGCGTCCCGGACGTCGTCGGGCGTGTACAGCCGCTGGTGCGTCGCGCGGTCGCGAGCCGGGACCAGAATCCCGGCCTGTTCCCATTTGCGCAGCGTGGCCGGGGTGACGCCGAGCCGATGAGCGACCGCACCGACCGGAAGTGAGCGCGCCGCCCGGCCGGCGGCGACCCCGGTGAGGACGTCCGCGGCCGCCGCGACCGCGCTCAGCGTCGCCCGGTCCCGGGCGAGTCGCTCGTGACCGGCGTCAATGGTCGCGAAGGCGGTGTCCAGGTCACCCGCCAGCACCGCCCTCATGATCACGCCGGCCGGCCCGTGCCCGTACGCCGCGGCGAGCGCGAGAAACGCGCTCACCCCGGCCATGTGGTCCTCGCCGTAGGCGCGATACCCGGTCGGGGTCCGCTGCGCCGGCGGGATCACCCCGTCCCGCTCATAGTTCCGGATCGCCTGCGCCGACAGCCCGTGCCGCCGCGCGAGATCCACCGGACGATACGTCGTGCGTTGAGACTTCGGCATACCTCTCCAGCGGATATCCGAGAAAACCTTCACAGGGTGACTCAACGATACGGTAGAGGTCATGCTTCGTGACCTTCTGACCTCGCGTGGCGCGCCGCGACTGCTGGCCGTCGGCGAGCCCACCCACGGCGAGCCGGCTTTCGCCCGGCTGCGCAACGAGATCTTCCAGGAACTGGTGGCACTCGGATTCCGGGCGATCGCCGTCGAGTCCGATCGTGTCGCCGCGCTCGCGGTGGACGACTACATCGCCGGTGGCCCGCCGATCGAGTCCGGACACTCCGCGGCGGACCGCGAGCTGGCCGAGTGGATGCGTGACTACAACGCCACCGCGGCCGAGCCGCTCGCCTTCCACGGTTTCGACGCCCCGCTGGAGATGATGCACGCCGCCAGCCCGGTGCCCCACCTCCAGCAGGCGCTGGCGTTCCTCGGCGACCCGGACATCCTGGCCGACGACCCTCGGTGGAGCGACCCCGCCGCCCAGCTGGACGCCGCACACTCGATCGGCCGCACCCAGACCGCCGCTGACCTGCGGATACGCGCCGACGACGGTCTGGTCCGCCTGCACGCCGCCGCGCCCCGGCGGCCCGGGGAGACGCGCGCCTGGCACCGCGCCCGCCTGCACTGCCGCACCGCCCTGGCCCTGCTCCGCTACCACGCGGTCGCCGCCGACCCGGCCCCCGCCGCCGTGCGCACCTCCCGGATGCTCGGCGTCCGCGACGCCCTGATGGCCGAGAACCTGCTGGACATCGCCGCCCTCGGCCCGACCCTCGTCTTCGGGCACAACCGGCACCTGCAACGGCACCCGAGCCGATGGACATTGGCGGGCATGGATCTGGAATGGTCCAGCGCCGGATCCATCGTGAGCACCCTGCTGGGCGAGCACTACGCGGTGGTCATCGGCAGTCTCGGCGAGAGCCCGGCGCTCGGACTGACCGAGCCGGCAGCCGCGACCTTCGAGGGCCGGTTGACCGCGGCCTCCGCGGCGCCGACCGTTGTCACCGACCGCAAGGTGCTCGGCGACGAGCCGCGGGTTCGCGCCGACGTCACCCCGGAGCAGGGCTATTTCCCGCTGGATGCGGAGACCGTCGCCCACTGCGACGCGATTCTGCACCTGCCGCAATCGGCGCCGAGTCAGGTCGACGCGCTGGCCGAGCGGATCCTGCGTCTGCCCGGCGTGACGCAATTGATCGCCGGCCCCGGCACCGGTGCTCCCGAGCTCAGCTGGGGCGACCGTTTCTTTTTCGCCGGCGAGGACCGGATGCGCCCGTTCGCCACGATCGTCGTGCAGAACGTCCCGGGTTTCGACGAGCGCTCCGGCCTGGACCGCCCTGGCGTCTTCCGGCTCAATGTCGAGCTGGGCCGCGAGCGATTCACCACCCTTTTCGGGTACGGCCCGGAGCAGTTCCCCACCCACGAGCCGGCCATCGACTTCACCGCCGCCGGACAGTGGTTCCCGCACCCGGTCTACGCCGCCCAGGGCTGGGGATCGATGCTGAACCCGGACCCCGACGCGGTGGAACCGCTGCTCGACCACGCCCGCGCTCGCTCGGCCGCCCGCCGCAAGCGGTGACCGGATCGTTCCGGGAGCGGGCTGGATGATGCCTGGCCCGCACCGGCCGGGACGGCGTTCGATGAAGGCATGACCGAAGCTCTGATCGTCATCGACGTGCAGGAATCGTTCCGGGCGCGGCCGCTCTGGGAAACCGTCGACAACCCGGACATCGCCGCCGACGTCCAGCGTCTGGTGGACCACGCCCGCGTCACCGGGAAGATCGTCATCTGGGTGCTGCACTCGGAACCGGGCAGCGGCGGCACCTTCGACCCGGCCAACGGCTTCGTCCGGCTGTTCGACGAGCTCGTCCCGGCCGCCGGCGAGCCGATCCTGACCAAGACCGTGCACAACGCCTTCACCACCACCGATCTGCACCATCGCCTCACGGTCGCGGGCGTCCGCGGGGTCACCGTCTGCGGCCTGCGCACCGAGCAGTGCGTGGAGACCACCGCCCGGGTCGCCTCCGACCTCGGCTACGACGTCACCTTCGTCACCGACGCGACCGCCACCTTCCCGATCCCGCACCGCGACGCCCCCGAGGAGCAGAGCGTCGCGGAGCTGCTCGCCGACCCGCGTACGCTGTCCGCCGCGGACGTGGTGACCCGCACCGAGTACGCGCTGGCCGGCCGCTTCGCCACGATCCGGACGGTGGCCGACGTCGAGAAGGGGTGACCGGATCGTGAGCCTGGTGGTCTTCGTGCTCACCCCGCAGATCCACCTGCTCGATCTGGCCGGCCCGGCCCAGGTCTTCTCCACCGCGCCCGGTTACACGCTGCGCTACGTCGCCGAGTCGGCGACGGTCGCGACCTGGCAGGGCGTCACCCTGCAAGCCGACCTGGACTGGCCCGCGCTCACCCCGGACGATCTGGTGATCGTCCCGGGGTGGCGCGACGGCTACGGCTTCTTCCGTCCCGAGACGCTCGACAGACTGCGCGGCCATCACGCCGCAGGCGGCACCGTGGCCAGCGTCTGCGCCGGCGCCGACGCGCTCGGCCGGGCCGGCCTGCTCGACGGCCGCCGCTGCACCACCCATCACGACCTCCAGGACGACCTGGCCCGCGCCTATCCGCGTTCGATCCTGGTCCGGGACGTGCTCTACGTCGCCGACGACCGGGTGGTCACGTCGGCCGGCATCGCCAGCGGCATCGACCTGGCGCTGCACCTGGTGGCGCAGCGGCACGGCCCGGCGGTCGCCGCCGGGGTGGCCCGCGAGATGGTCGTCTACGCCCGGCGCAACGGCCACGAGCAGCAGGCCAGCGCGATGCTGCGGCACCGCGGGCACCTCAGCGACGTGGTGCACCGGGTGCAGGACCGGATCGACGCGGCGTTCGCCGAGCCGCTGCGCCTGACCGAGCTCGCCACCGGCGCCGGCGTCAGCGAACGCACGCTGACCAGGCTGTTCACCGCCGCCACCGGCCGCACCCCGCTGCGCTACCAGCAGCTGCTGCGCCTCGAGCGGGCGGAGTACCTGATCGGCCACGGGGCCACGATCGAGGCCGCCGCCCGCGCCGTCGGTTTCGGGGACGCGAGAATGCTGCGCAGGCTGCGATCAAGGACGGTGTGATGCTGCGCGGGGTTCTCTTCGATCTGGACGGCACGCTCGGTGACCACGACACCTCGGTGCACACGGCGCTGACCGCCTGGCTGCCGACGGTCGGCATGACCGCGGACCCGGAGACCGTCGAGCACTGGCACACGGTCGCCGAGAAGCATCTGGCCGCCTGGCGGCGGCGCGAGATCGACTTCGCGGAACAGCGCCGGCGCCGCCTGCGCGATTTCGGATTTTCGTACGACCAGGCCACCCTCGACGACATTTTCCGCGGCTATCTCACGGAGTACCAGAACGCCTATCGGTCCTACGACGACGCGGCCGACGCCCTGGCCGCCGTGGACCGCGCCGGCCTGCGGATCGCGGTGCTCACCAACGGTTCCGCGGCACAGCAGAAAGCGAAACTCGCCCGGATGGGCCTGGCCGATCTCGGGCCCGTGTGGACTCCCGACGATCTGGGGACGGCCAAGCCCGATCCGGGCGCGTTCAGCGGGGCGGTCGCCCGCTGGGGACTGAGGCCCGGGGAGGTGCTCAGTGTGGGGGACCGGCACGATCTGGACGTGCTGGCCGCGCGGGCGGCCGGGCTGCGGGCGGTTCACCTGGACCGGTGGGGCGCCGGACCGATGGACGAACCGCACCGCATCAGCTCACTGCGGGAGCTGGCCGATCACTTGTAGGTGACGTGGCCTCGCCGAGCTTCTTGTGCACCGGCCCGGTGGTGTCCGACAACCGGTCCCCGGAGCCGCCGTGGCGGAGCGCGACGATCTCCGCGGCGATGCTCACCGCCGTCTCCTCCGGGCTGCGCGCGCCCAGGTCCAGGCCGATCGGCGAGCAGAGCCGGGCCAGCTCCCGCCCGGTCAGGCCGGCCTCGCGCAGCCGATCCAGACGCTCCTCGTGGGTGCGCCGGGAGCCCATCGCCCCGACGTACCCGACGTCCAGGCGCAACGCCAGCTCCAGCGTCGGCACGTCGAACTTCGGGTCGTGGGTGAGCACGCAGAGCACGGTCCGGTCGTCGAGGCGGCCGGCCTCCGCCTCGGCGGCCAGATAGCGGTGCGGCCAGTCGACCACCACCTCGTCCGCGCCGGGGAAGCGGCGGGCGGTGGCGAAGACCGGGCGGGCGTCACAGACCGTCACCCGGTAACCGAGGAAGCCGCCGATCCGGGCGACCGCCGCGGCGTGGTCGGTGGCGCCGAAGACCAGCATTCTCGGTGGCGGCCGGAAAACGATCTCGCCGGTGTCGCCCACGACGTAGCCCTCGCCGATACTGAGCGCGATGCGCTCGCCCCGTTCCACCGCGTCGGCCAGACGCGGTAGGTCGGGAAACGTCCGCCTGTCCACGCGCCCGATGGACAGCTCGACGGTGCCACCGCAGGGCAGCCCGACGCCCATCGCCAGATCGTCGGTCACCCCGAAACTCGCCACTTGCGACAATCCGGTCTCGGCGACCTCCAGGCACAGGTCGTAGACGGCCGCCTCCACGCACCCGCCCGACACGCTGCCGACCGCCACCCCGTCGGGCCCGACCGCCATCGCCGCGCCCACCTGCCGCGGCGCGCTCGCCCAGGTCCGGGTCACGATCGCCAGCCCGGCCGGCTCTCCCGCGGACCACCAGCGCAGCAGGTCGGCGAGCACGTCACGCATCGAGGTCTCCCGGGTGGTCCAGGTCGGTGTCGTCGGCGATGTCGCCGACCTCGACCACCAGTACCTCGTGCGCGCGCAGGTAATCCCGCGCGCCCCGATCTCCCGTCGCGACCGCCGCCGCACCCTGCCAATGCTCGCGCCCGAGCAGCACCGGGTGCCCCCGCCGCCCCTGATAACCACCCATGACCAGCGCGTCCGGCGCCGCGTGCGCGGTCACCCGGCGCACCGCCTCGGCCGTCACCCCGGGCATGTCGACCAGCAGCACCACGACCGCGTCCTCCCCGCTCAGCGCGGCCAGCCCGGCCCGCAGCGACGACCCCATGCCGCTCGCCCAATCCGGGTTGACCACGACCTGCGGCAGGTCCGCTTTCCGGACGACCTCCTCGGCGCGAGCGCCGAGAACCACGAGGATCCGCTCACAGCCGGCCCGCCCGAGGGTCTCGACCGCGCGTTCGACCAACATCTGCTTCCCGTACGGAACCAGCGCCTTGGGCATCCCGTAACGCCGTCCCGCCCCGGCGGCGAGCACCAGACCGGCCGTGATCATCGTCCGAGCCTAACCACGGTCTGTTACAGAAGCCCGCGCACCGCGGCCAGCGGCAGCGCCGTCCGTGGGTGGTAGGCGGCCCGCCACAGGCCACCGTGCGCTGCCGCGACCGTCTCGTCCCGCCACGCCGCCGGATCCGCCGCGCGTGGCTTCCGCAGCTGGTGAATCATCAACACGGCCATCAGCTTGCTCGCCGTGGCCGGCTCGAACACCTCGACGTCGAACAGGTGCGCGCCGGCGTACGCCGCCTTGAGCACCCGGTTGCGCAGCACCGACCGGGTCCGGGTCGGCGGCGCCACCGCGAAGCTGACCAGCCCGTCCCGCCGCGCCACCGTCGCCCGCCAGCGGTGGATCCGTTTCGCCAGGGCGTAGTTCGGCCCCTGCTGCGGGACCAGGCTGTCGTTGATCCCCGGCTCGGCCGGCACCGGATAGTTGGGCAGCAGCAGCCGTCCGCCGGAGAGCGGGGTGGTCAGCCGGGCCCGGCGGCTGCGCGCCGCGTACCGCTCGGTCGCCTGGCGGACGGCCGCGGCCGGGACCGCGTAGACGTCGGTCGGGGTGGCCAGCACGGTCAGGGCGGTGTCCGGCCGCTGCTGCCGGATGTGCACCGACAGGGCGTCGACCGCGGCCGCCAGGATCGGGTACGCGGTGCCCGGCGCGTACCCGTAGTTCCCGAGCACCAGCTGCCCGTCGAAGCCGAGCAGCCACTGCGCGATCGCGGGCAGGGCGGCCCGCAGGTCCGCGCCCGGCGCCGCACCCTCGTCGGCCGACGGCGCCAGCAACCGGCCCGCCGACCCGGCCACCACCGCGCCGATCCGCTCCCACAGCTCGTCCAGCGGCAGGTCGATCGCCAGCACCGTGGCGCCCCAGCCGAGCAGCGCCCTCAGCGGACCCATCTCGGCACCCGCCCCGAGCAGCGCGAACTTCAGGTCACCGAGGTCCAGCCAGTCCGGGTTGCCGGCCACCTCGCGGACCGCGTCCGCGCACGACTGCTCCACGACGCCGGCCGCCACCCACGCGTCCAGCCGGCCCACCAGGTCGGACAGGTCCCGGTCCGGCGCCGCCGAGCCGGCCATCTCCACCGTGGCGTACGGATGGGGCGGCTCCGCCATCAGCACCTGGGCCAGGCTGAACTCGTCGCCGTCCCGCGTCACGTAGCGCATCCGGGCCTGCACCGAGGCCAGCCCGGCCTCGGCGATCGCGTAGCCGGCGGTGCCGTCGGCGCTCAGCCCGGCCTCCACCAGCGCCCGGAAATGCCGCAGGTAGCCGCGCCGCCAGTCGGGCTCGCGCTCGGCGGCCGCGGCGGCCGCCGGGTCGATCGGCCGCAGCGCGTCGGCGACCACCGCCCGCCCCCATGACGTGCTGCTACGTCGTCCGGTGTGGTCGGTCGGGAAGTCGGTCAGGCCGAAGGCTGCGGGGTGCACCGGGCCAGTATCACTCCCTCCTACCAGAGGAGGAGACGACCTCGGACGAGCGGCCGGAAGTGCGGCTCGCGGACGGGCGATTCCGGGCCCGCGCGGCGCGAATCTACCGCTATGACGACCATCGAAGTCTCCACGCCGCCCCGCTGGCACCGGCCGCTGCTGGCGCTCACCTGGGCGTCAGCCGTACTGGCCGTGATCGCCGGCATCGGACTGTTCGCCGACGCCCGGATCCTGACCGGGGTGCCGATCTGGCTCAAGCCGTTCAAGTTCGCCGTCTCGTTCGCCCTCTACGGCTGGACCCTGGCTTGGCTGCTGTCCCTGCTGCCGAGGCGCAGCCGGATCGCCGAGTGGGCCGGGACCGTCGTCGTCGGCGTCTCGGTGATCGAGCTGGCGATCATCACGGTGCAGGTCATCCGCGGCACCACCAGCCACTACAACCAGACCACGCCACTCAACGCGACGCTCTGGTCGATCATGGGCGCATCGATCATGGTCCTCTTCCTCGCGCACCTGGTGATCGGGATCGGCGCGCTGCGGCAACGGATCAAGGACAAGGCTTCCGCGTACGCGATCCGGCTCGGCCTGTTCATCTCGCTCATCGGCATGCTGGTCGCGTTCCCGATGACCACCCAGCAGACCGGGGTCGAGGGGATCACCGGGGCGCACAGCGTCGGCGTGCCGGACGGCGGGCCGGGGATGCCGCTGACCGGGTGGAGCACCACCGGCGGGGACCTGCGGATCGGGCACTTCGTCGGGCTCCACGCGTTGCAGGTGCTGCCGTTCCTGGCGTACGCGCTGACCCGCTGGGCGGGGGACCGGCTCGACGCGCAGACCCGGGCTCGGCTGGTGCTGGTGACCGGATCGGCGTACGCGAGTCTGGTCTTGATCCTGACCTGGCAGGCGATGCGCGCGGTGCCGCTGCTGCGACCGGACGGGATCACCCTCCTCGCGTTCGCGGCCCTGGCCGCGGCCACCGCGACCGGCATCGGCCTGGTCTTGTCCCGCGGCCGCAAGCCGGAGATGGTGACGGCGTGATCGACACCGCGACGAAGCAAGGGCACCCCGGAGGAGACGCCGCGTGCCTGCCTTCCTGTTCAACCTGACGTTCCTGCTGGCCGCGCCGTTCTGGGCGCTGATGATCGTGGCGCCGGGCTGGTCCTGGACCCGGCGGATCATCGCCTCCCCGCTGATCGTGCTCCCGGTGGTGCTGATCTACGCGGTGGTGGTCCTCAGCAACCTCGACGACGTGCTGCCGGCCGTCGTGAACCCCACCCTGGGCGGGGTGAGCGACCTGCTCGGCAGCGCGGACGGCGCGACCGCCGGCTGGGCCCACATGATCGCCTTCGACCTGTTCGCCGGCCGGTGGATCTGGCTGGACGCCCGCGACCGCGGCGTGCCGCACCTGGTGCTCGCGCCGATCCTGGTGCTGACGATCCTGCTCGGACCGCTCGGGCTCGCCGGCTATCTGGCGGTCCGTCCCCGGTGGCGGCAGGATCTAGGCTGAACGCCATGGCCAAGTTCCTCGATGCGCGGGACACCCTCACGCGCAGCGTGCTGCTCGACGGCGCCGGACTGGCCTACCTTCTCGTCGTCAACCACACCGAGCATCCGCCGACCGCGCTCCAATGGGTGCTGGCCGTGCTCGCCTTCGCCTCGGCCCTGCTGCTGCACCGCCGCCAGCCGATCAACCTGCTGGTCCAGACCGTCCTGCTCGGGATCGCGATGATCACCCTGGACGACTCGACGATCAACCAGGTCGGCACCGCCTGGGCGATCGGCGAGCTGGCCCTGTGGGCGCCCCGGAGACGTCACCTGGTCGCCGGGGTCGCCCTGGTGGCCGCGGTCTATCTGATCTGCGACGCGCGGTCCACCATGCCGATCCTCCGGTCCCTCGTCGGCCTGACGATCAGCCTGGGCCTGCCGGTGCTGCTCGGCCTGGTCGTCCGGACCACCCGGGAGCTGGGGGTGCAGGCCGAGCAACGAGCGGTCGAGGAGCAACGGCGGCGGGAGTCCGAGCACCGGGCGGCCCGGGCCGGCGAACGCGGCGCGATCGCCCGGGAGCTGCACGACGTGGTGGCGCATCACGTGGCGTCGATGGTGCTGCGCGTCGGGGTGGCGCGGCACGTGCTGCCGGATCTGGATCCGCGGACGGCGGAGGTCTTCGACGACGTGCACCGCACCGGGACCGCGGCGCTCGCCGATCTGCGGCGGCTGGTGGAGGTGCTGCGGGATCCGGATTCGGCTCGGGGGGACGCGTCGCTGACCGCCATTGATCCGTCGGCGTTGCCGGCGGCGCTGGACGGGGCGGTGGAGACGGCCCGGCGGGCCGGGGTGATCGTCGAGGCGGAGATCGATCCGCGGGTGGTGGAGCTGGACGCGGTGCGCGGGCTGGCCCTGCTGCGGTTGACCCAGGAAGGGCTGACGAATGTGGCGAAGCATGCCGGGCCGTCGGCCCGGGCCTCGCTCCGCGTGGTGATGGACGGTCCTGACCTGCATTGGTCCGTGAGTGACGACGGGGGCTCGGGCGCGTCACCTCCCGCCTCCGCGTCGTCCTCTCTCGTCCCCGATCTCTCGTCATCCGGTCTGTCCTCCTCCCCGGCTTCCGCCGGCACCGGGCGGGTTCCGGGTGGGGGGCATGGGCTGACCGGGATGCGGGAGCGGGTCGAGGTGCTCGGCGGGTCGCTCAGTGCCGGGCCGTCCGGGCGGGGGTGGCGGGTGGCTACGGTGCTGCCCGGGACCCTTCCCGCCGAACCTGTGCCGTTTCCCGCCTCACCGGCTGCCGGGCCCGTCGGGCAACCGCTGTCCGCCTCGCTGGGGCCTTCGGCGTCCTTCACGGCCGGGCCGCGTCAGCCTTCGGCTGGAACCGGGCCGCGTCAGCCTTCGGCTGGAACCGGGCCGCGTCAGCCTTCGGCTGGAACCGGGCCGCGTCACCCTGAGGAGAACGATTGATCCGGGTCCTGTTGGTCGATGATCAGCAACTGATCCGTGCCGGCTTGCGCATGCTCCTCGACGCCGAGGACGGTATGGAGGTGGTCGGGGAGGCCGGCGACGGGCGTGCCGCGGTGACCCTCGCCGCCCAGTTGGTGCCCGACGTCGTGGTGATGGACCTGCGGATGCCGGGAGTCGACGGCATCACCGCGACCAGCCGGATCATGGCGGAGCGACCGTCCACCCGGGTCGTGGTCCTGACCACGTTCGGCGACGATGACCACCTGTATCCGGCATTGCAGGCCGGAGCGTGCGGCTTCCTCCTCAAGGACGCACCCCCGAGCGAGCTGCTCCACGGGATCCGGCAGGCCGCGGCGGGGGAGAGCCCGTTCAGCCAGGATGTGCTGCGGCGACTGGTGCGCCGCGCGGTGGACGCCCGCTCGGAGCCGGCGCCCCGGATCTCCGGCCTCACGGGCCGGGAGCAGGAGGTGCTGGATCTGGTGGCGGAGGGTCTCACCAACACCGAGATCGCCGAGCGGTTGCACATCGGGATCACCACGGTGAAGACCCACATCACCGCGTTGATGACCAAGACCAACAGCCACAATCGGGTACGCCTGGCCCTGGCCGCTCGCCGCTGATCCGTTTCCGGTGCGGGCCGTCCCCCGGTCGGTGGATGTGACGGCCGTCGCCCCACCCCGGATTTGGTGTTGCGGTGGCGGGCGGGTAATGTTTTCCGAGCCGCCAGGGAGACGGGCGAGCGAGCGGGACCTTCACAGGGCCCGGCGCGGCCGTCCTGACGGAACAACCCATCAAGATCGCATGGTCTACGGTCGTGCGGTTTTCTCGGTGTCGGTTGAATTCGGGTTGCGAAACGCGGATTTGACGTTCTGGGAATGGCGGGTAAAGTAGAGCGAGTGCCCCGGACGGCGGGCCGCGAAATGCGGTTTTCTGGATGGTGTGCGGTTGTTCTTTGAGAACTCAACAGGGTGCTTGAAAGCCAGTGCCAATTATGGCAATACCCCGGCTGATCGCTTCGGTGGTCAGCGGGAGATTCCTTTGGCAACATTTTTGTTGCCGGGATTCATGTTTTCTGACAGATTTTGTTGGAGAGTTTGATCCTGGCTCAGGACGAACGCTGGCGGCGTGCTTAACACATGCAAGTCGAGCGGAAAGGCCCTTCGGGGTACTCGAGCGGCGAACGGGTGAGTAACACGTGAGTAACCTGCCCCAGACTTTGGGATAACCCTCGGAAACGGGGGCTAATACCGGATATGACTCCTGGTCGCATGGCCGGGTGTGGAAAGTTTTTCGGTTTGGGATGGACTCGCGGCCTATCAGCTTGTTGGTGGGGTAATGGCCTACCAAGGCGACGACGGGTAGCCGGCCTGAGAGGGCGACCGGCCACACTGGGACTGAGACACGGCCCAGACTCCTACGGGAGGCAGCAGTGGGGAATATTGCACAATGGGCGGAAGCCTGATGCAGCGACGCCGCGTGAGGGATGAAGGCCTTCGGGTTGTAAACCTCTTTCAGCAGGGACGAAGCGTAAGTGACGGTACCTGCAGAAGAAGCGCCGGCCAACTACGTGCCAGCAGCCGCGGTAAGACGTAGGGCGCGAGCGTTGTCCGGATTTATTGGGCGTAAAGAGCTCGTAGGCGGCTTGTCGCGTCGAATGTGAAAACCCGAGGCTCAACTTCGGGCTTGCATTCGATACGGGCAGGCTAGAGTTCGGTAGGGGAGACTGGAATTCCTGGTGTAGCGGTGAAATGCGCAGATATCAGGAGGAACACCGGTGGCGAAGGCGGGTCTCTGGGCCGATACTGACGCTGAGGAGCGAAAGCGTGGGGAGCGAACAGGATTAGATACCCTGGTAGTCCACGCTGTAAACGTTGGGCGCTAGGTGTGGGGGACCTCTCCGGTTCTCTGCGCCGCAGCTAACGCATTAAGCGCCCCGCCTGGGGAGTACGGCCGCAAGGCTAAAACTCAAAGGAATTGACGGGGGCCCGCACAAGCGGCGGAGCATGCGGATTAATTCGATGCAACGCGAAGAACCTTACCTGGGTTTGACATGTACGGAAATCCTGTAGAGATACAGGGTCCTTCGGGGCCGTTCACAGGTGGTGCATGGCTGTCGTCAGCTCGTGTCGTGAGATGTTGGGTTAAGTCCCGCAACGAGCGCAACCCTCGTCCCATGTTGCCAGCATTCGGTTGGGGACTCATGGGAGACTGCCGGGGTCAACTCGGAGGAAGGTGGGGATGACGTCAAGTCATCATGCCCCTTATGTCCAGGGCTTCACGCATGCTACAATGGCCGGTACAAAGGGCTGCGATACCGTAAGGTGGAGCGAATCCCAAAAAGCCGGTCTCAGTTCGGATCGGGGTCTGCAACTCGACCCCGTGAAGTCGGAGTCGCTAGTAATCGCAGATCAGCAACGCTGCGGTGAATACGTTCCCGGGCCTTGTACACACCGCCCGTCACGTCACGAAAGTCGGCAACACCCGAAGCCGGTGGCCTAACCTGCAAGGGAGGGAGCCGTCGAAGGTGGGGCTGGCGATTGGGACGAAGTCGTAACAAGGTAGCCGTACCGGAAGGTGCGGCTGGATCACCTCCTTTCTAAGGAGCAACTATCCGTGAAAACGGACAGTGGCCCGCGGTTCGCAAACGTCGAACCGGGGTGCTCATAGGCGGAGACACTGGCTAGTTTGAACCGGCAACGGCCGGCCTCAGTGAGTACAGCTCCTCGCGAGCGTGGAAAACAGGCTGGTGCGGCTGGCAAGAGCGATAAGCACCCTGTTGGGTATCTGAAAGAACAACCATGCCGGCTGAGGCCGGTGACCGAGCTTCGACTCGGGGTTGTTTTCAATGCCAGGCATGACCTGGCAGCCCATACCGATCATCTGTGGATGGTGTCTGGTGAGCTGCTGATCGGGTTGTGGGTTGGTCGTTGGTTGAGAATTGCACAGTGGACGCGAGCATCTTGTTTTCTGTGGTTAAGTTGTCAAGGGCGAACGGTGGATGCCTTGGCACCAGGAGCCGATGAAGGACGTGGGAGGCCGCGATAGGCCTGGGGGAGCTGTCAACCTAGCTGTGATCCCAGGGTGTCCGAATGGGGAAACCTGGCACGAGTCATGTCGTGTCATCCGCACCTGAATTCATAGGGTGTGTGAGGGGAACGCGGGGAAGTGAAACATCTCAGTACCCGTAGGAAGAGAAAACAACCGTGATTCCGTGAGTAGTGGCGAGCGAAAGCGGATCTAGCCTAAACCTTGTATGTGTGATAGCTGTCAGGCGTTGCATATGAGGGGTCGTGGGACCTGCTTATCATGACTGACATCATGGTGAAGAGTTACAAAGTTTGGTGTTAGTCGAATGGTGTGGGAAAGCCAGCCGTAGACGGTGAGAGCCCGGTAGACGAAAATTCCAAGCCTCTTTGCAGTGTTCCCGAGTAGCAGCGGACTCCTAGAATCTGCTGTGAATTTGCCAGGACCACCTGGTAAGGCTGAATACTTCCTGGTGACCGATAGCGGACTAGTACCGTGAGGGAATGGTGAAAAGTACCCCGGGAGGGGAGTGAAATAGTACCTGAAACCGTTCGCCTACAATCCGTCGGAGCCTTTAGGGGTGACGGCGTGCCTTTTGAAGAATGAGCCTGCGAGTTAGTGGCATGTGGCGAGGTTAACCCGTGTGGGGTAGCCGTAGCGAAAGCGAGTCTGAATAGGGCGTTTTTAGTCGCATGTTCTAGACCCGAAGCGGGGTGATCTAGCCATGGGCAGGTTGAAGCGTGGGTAAGACTGCGTGGAGGACCGAACCCACCAACGTTGAAAAGTTGGGGGATGACCTGTGGTTAGGGGTGAAAGGCCAATCAAACTCCGTGATAGCTGGTTCTCCCCGAAATGCATTTAGGTGCAGCGTCGTGTGTTTCTTGCCGGAGGTAGAGCACTGGATGGTCTAGGGGGCCCACAAGCTTACTGAAATCAGCCAAACTCCGAATGCCGGTAAGTGAGAGCGCGGCAGTGAGACTGCGGGGGATAAGCTTCGTAGTCGAGAGGGAAACAGCCCAGATCGCCAGCTAAGGCCCCTAAGCGTGTGCTAAGTGGAAAAGGATGTGGGATCGCATGGACAACCAGGAGGTTGGCTTAGAAGCAGCCACCCTTTAAAGAGTGCGTAATAGCTCACTGGTCAAGTGGTTCCGCGCCGACAATGTAGCGGGGCTCAAGCACACCGCCGAAGCTGTGGCATTCACACTTTGTGTGTGGATGGGTAGGGGAGCGTCGTGCAGCGGGTGAAGCGGCGGAGTGATCCAGTCGTGGACGCTGTACGAGTGAGAATGCAGGCATGAGTAGCGAATGAAGGGTGAGAACCCCTTCCGCCGGATGACCAAGGGTTCCAGGGCCAGGCTAATCCGCCCTGGGTGAGTCGGGGCCTAAGGCGAGGCCGAGAGGCGTAGTCGATGGATAACGGGTTGATATTCCCGTACCCGCAAAGAAACGCCCAAGACGAACCTCAATATACTAACCACTTGAAGTGCCGGCGGTCTTCGGACCTAAGGCATGGAGACTGGGACCTTGTTGGGTAGTAGTTTAGTGATGGGGTGACGCAGGAAGGTAGATGATCCCGGCCGGTGGTTGTGCCGGGGTAAGCGTGTAGGCCGTGTCATAGGCAAATCCGTGACACATATAGGTTGAGACGTGATGCCGAGCCGTTCTGGTGAAGTCATTGATCCTATGCTGCCGAGAAAAGCCTCTAGCGATGTTTCGAGCGGCCCGTACCCTAAACCGACACAGGTGGTCAGGTAGAGAATACCGAGGCGACGGGTGAACTGTGGTTAAGGAACTCGGCAAATTGCCCCCGTAACTTAGGGAGAAGGGGGGCCGGACGCGTGAAGCCCCTTTGCGGGTGGAGCGTGGTATGGCCGCAGAGAGCAGGGGGAAGCGACTGTTTACTAAAAACACAGGTCCATGCCAAGTCGTAAGACGATGTATATGGACTGACGCCTGCCCGGTGCTGGAACGTTAAGGGGACCTGTTAGCTCTTCGGGGCGAAGCGGAGAACTTAAGCGCCAGTAAACGGCGGTGGTAACTATAACCATCCTAAGGTAGCGAAATTCCTTGTCGGGTAAGTTCCGACCTGCACGAATGGCGTAACGACTTCCCCACTGTCTCAACCACAGGCCCGGCGAAATTGCAGTACGAGTAAAGATGCTCGTTACGCGCGGCAGGACGGAAAGACCCCGGGACCTTTACTATAGCTTGACATTGGTATCTGAATTCGATTGTGTAGGATAGGTGGGAGACTGTGAAGCTCGGACGCCAGTTCGGGTGGAGTCGTTGTTGAAATACCACTCTGTTGGGTTTGGGTATCTAACTTGCGGCCCTGATCGGGTCGAGGGACAGTGTCTGGTGGGTAGTTTAACTGGGGCGGTTGCCTCCTAAAGGGTAACGGAGGCGCCCAAAGGTTCCCTCAGCCTGGTTGGCAATCAGGTGTTGAGTGTAAGTGCACAAGGGAGCTTGACTGTGAGACTGACGGGTCGAGCAGGGACGAAAGTCGGGACTAGTGATCCGGCACTTGCGTGTGGAAGCGGTGTCGCTCAACGGATAAAAGGTACCCCGGGGATAACAGGCTGATCTTCCCCAAGAGTCCATATCGACGGGATGGTTTGGCACCTCGATGTCGGCTCGTCGCATCCTGGGGCTGTAGCAGGTCCCAAGGGTTGGGCTGTTCGCCCATTAAAGCGGTACGCGAGCTGGGTTTAGAACGTCGTGAGACAGTTCGGTCCCTATCCGCCGTGCGCGTTGGATACTTGAGAAGGGCTGTCCCTAGTACGAGAGGACCGGGACGGACGAACCTCTGGTGTGCCAGTTGTTCTGCCAAGGGCACGGCTGGTTGGCTACGTTCGGAAGGGATAACCGCTGAAAGCATCTAAGCGGGAAGCTCGCTTCGAGATGAGGTATCCCACCACCTTTGAGTGGGTAAGGCCCCCAAGAGACTATTGGGTTGATAGGCCGGAGATGTAAGCACGGTAACGTGTTGAGTTGACCGGTACTAATAGGCCGAGGGCTTAACCACCCTAAATTTTATGCTTAGCGTCCACTGTGTGATTCACAGCAAACGAACAACCACCCCGACCATGTGGTTCGGGTTGCTGGTTGGTTCTGCTGATGGCTGTTTCGGTGGTCATAGCGGAGGGGAAACGCCCGGTTACATTCCGAACCCGGTAGCTAAGCCCTCCAGCGCCGATGGTACTGCACTCGGGAGGGTGTGGGAGAGTAGGACGCCGCCGGACTCAACGTGAATGGAACGCCCACCCTTTCGAGGGTGGGCGTTCCTTTTTTATGCCCGGAATTCGGGGGTGCTGGCGGTTCGCGAGGTGGACGGTTCGGGCGGGGAGGGCCATGCGAAGGCCGTCAGGCTTGATACCTCCGCATGGCCCTCCCCGCCCGAACCTTGCCTGCTCACCGGGACTGCCGCGGCTTCGGGACCAGCCAGGTGGGTGGCCGGGTGGGGTGGGCGGTCCGGCTGGGCTTCTGCTTGGGCTGGGCGTCGAACTGGCGGGTGCGGGTGGTGGGTGGGTTGGTGGCAGGTTGGTTCGGGGTGGGTGAGGGCTTAAGCGCGGGTTGGGGTGGCCGATTTCGCGGGCATGCGTAAGTGGTCCCTCGGTGCCTTGGTCACCTCGGCGGTTGCGGCTTCGGCTGCTCTGGTTGGTCCGTCCCCCGCGTCGGCGATGGGAACGGTGATCGGGATGGGTGCGCCTGGGGCTTTGCCTGGGCGGTACATCGTCACCTTGAAGAACCGGGTGGACGGGGCGAGGATGCACAGCCTCGGAACGGGGAGGGTGTTGCACAGCTTCCGGGGGATTCCGGGGTTCGCGGCCGAGATGACTGCGGTCCAGGCGCGGCGGCTGGCGGCTGAGCCCGGGGTGCGCTCGGTGGAGCAGGACCGGCGGATCCGGATCGCTGCCACCAGCCAGGACCAGCAGGTGGGCACTGCCGCTGGGCGGGACCAGGAGGCTGGGGCTGCGGCTGGGCGGGGGCCTAGCTTGCGGGTGGCTGGGGGGCAGAAGAGTCCGGGTTGGGGGCTGGATCGGATCGACCAGCGGGCGGTGACGGGGTCGAAGTCGTACACGCCTACGGACGACGGGTCGGCGGTGCACGCCTATGTCATCGACACCGGGATTCGGATCGCGCACAGCGAGTTCGGTGGGCGGGCGAGCTACGGATACGACTTCGCGGACGGGGACAGTAGCGCGAGCGACTGCAACGGGCATGGGACTCACGTGGCCGGGACCATCGGTGGGGCGCATTACGGGGTGGCCAAGAAGGTTCGGCTCGTCGCGGTTCGGGTTTTGGACTGTTACGGGGAGGGCGACCTGTCGGACGTGATCGACGGGGTGGACTGGGTTACCGAGCACGCGGTGAAGCCGGCTGTGGCGAACATGAGCATGGGCGGATCGATCAGCCCGTCGCTGGACTTCGCGGTGCAGCAGTCGATCGCTTCCGGGGTGACCTATGTGGTGGCGGCGGGGAACGAGGACGTGGACGCGTCCCTGGGCAGCCCGGCGGATCTGCCCGCGGCGATCACCGTGGGGGCCACCGACAGCCGGGACCGGCGGGCCTCGTTCTCCAACTACGGCAGTGTGGTCGATCTGTTCGCGCCGGGCGTCGGCATCAAGTCGTCGGTGTCGGGCAGTGACACGGCGACCGCGGTCTACAGCGGCACGTCGATGGCGTCGCCGCACGTGGCCGGGGCGGCCGCGTTGATTCTGGACGCCCGTCCGGGGCTGACCCCGTCGCAGGTTCGCGCCACGCTGGTGGCCGACGCCACCACCGGGAAGGTGACCGATCGCCACGGCTCGCCGAACAGGCTGCTGTTCGTGCCGGCGCCGCCGGCCAAGCCGGTGATCGCTACCTCGCGGACCGGGGTGGGGACCGTCGGCGTGGCGTACGCGAGCAGGTTGCGCCTCAAGTCGAGCCGGACCGGGACGTGGCAGGTGGCCGGGGGCAGCATGCCGCCTGGCTTGTCGTTGTCGCACAGCGGCGCCGTCACCGGCACGCCGACCGCGCCGGGGGAGTACTCGGTGACCGTGCGGTTCACCGACTACGTGCCGCAGGCGGTCACCCGGACGGTGGTGATCCCGGTGGTGGCCGGCACCCCGGTGATCGACGGTGAGCTGCCGGCCGGTCAGGCCGGGGTGGACTATCAGGGGCGGCTGACGACGGCGGACGGCCGGGACGGGGTCTGGAGTCTGGTCGGCGGGGCGTTGCCGGCCGGGCTGGGCCTGAACGAGGCCGGCCTGATCAATGGTGTGCCGTCGGCGGCCGACGGGGAGACGGCGGTCTTCACGGTCCGGTTCGCCGACACCTGGGGAACCACCGCGACCAGGCAGTACACCCTGGTGATCGGCCCGGTCGCGGGCTAGCGGCCCGGTCGCGGCCGGACGAAGTGGATCACTGGGTGAGCCCCGGCCTTGGCGCCGGGGCGGTGCCTACCAGTCGAGCGCGGCCGCATACTTTTTCGCGATGTCCGCCGACTCGGACAGGTCGGCCTCGACGACCGGCAGCCCGGGGCGCGCCACGATCGCGCCCAGCTCGACCAGCAGCTGGCGCAGCAGCGCCTCGGCGGCCGCCGCCTGCGGGGCGATCCCGGCGGTCACCACCGGCACCACGAGCTTTCCGGCCAGTGCCTGGTTGGGCAGCTGGTCGAGCAGCACCTTGAGCACGCCGGTGTAGCTTCCCTTGTACGTCGGCGTCGCCACCACCAGCAGGTTCGCCCCGATCAGGGCCTCCACCGCGGCCGCGGTCGCCTCGTCGCCCTTGGTCAGCAGCCCGGTGCCCAGCGAACCCACCTCGATCACGGTGGGTGCGGGCGACCCGAGCCGATCCGCGAACGCCTCCCCGACCGCGATGGCCAGCGTCGAGGTGCGGGACCCGGCGCGCGGGTTACCGGACACCACCACAATTCCAGTCATCCGTCTGGCCTCCTCTCCACGATTATCTTGCGACCTATCCAGACATGTCGGGTACAGCACACGCGGAAGCGTCGAGCAAAGTCCATCTCTTGAGAACCTCACCACCATCGATCCCGGCAAGGGCCTCGTCAACAGCCATCCCAAATCCTAGTAAGAACATGGAGTTTGTGGGATGTGGCGTCGGTGACTACTATGCGGTATGCCTATCTAACAGATAGGAATTATATCCTTGCTGGGTGCCGCCGGATCCGGTGGCACGAGTCGTCGAAGGAGCAGCACATGTCCGCGCTCGCCATCGCCCACCCGCGTGCCACCCACGTCCGCCCCGACCTGCGCCCGGTGCCGAACCTGCCGGAGGACGAGACGCCGGTGACCGTCACGATCAGCATCGCGGGCGGGGTGACCGGGCGGGACCGGGTGCTGGCCGCGCTGCGCGAGCTGGTCGACGCCGCCGGCCCGGACGCGGCCATCGAGCTGGAGGCGCCGGTGTCGCCGGCCGGCGCCGACGGGGAGATCGTGCTGGACCCGCGGGCGCGTACCGCCCTGCGCGGCGGCCAGCGCCTCGACCTGAGCCGGTTGGAGTACGACCTGCTCCTCTTCCTGGCCCAGCACCCCCGCCAGGTCTTCAGCCGCGCTCAGCTGCTCACCCACGTCTGGGGCCACCGGCACACCACCAACCGCACAGTGGACGTGCACGTCAGCCGCCTGCGCACCAAGCTGGACGACCCCGAGCTGATCACCACGGTCTACGGCCTGGGTTACCGCCTCGCCGACGACGCGCCGATCAGCGTGCGGGAGCGCTGATTCATCCCGAAGTGGTCATATCCCCCGCACTATGGGACCGAATTTCCGCAGCTCAGGGGCGACTTGATCGAGATTGTGTCAGATTGACCCAACCTTGCAATAATCATTGATCAATTTAAATACTTGCGAGCACTGGCGTGCCGGACCGGTATGCCACCTACCCAATCCCCCTGGGAGGAAACCGTGCTCAACCCGAAGCTTCGCCGACCGATCGTCGGCCTGGCGGTCGGCATCCTCGTGGGCAGCGGCCTGGTCGCCACCTCACCCGCCTCGGCTGCCCCGGCCCTGGCCGACCCGTCCTTCGCACCGTCCGCGCTGGCCGGCAAGCTGGACACCCAGCTCGGCACCCGGGACGCCGGGTCCTACCTGGACGCCTCCGGCAAGCTGGTGGTCAACGTCACCGACGCGGCCACCGCGGCCGAGGTCAGCAAGGCCGGCGCCACCCCGCGGTACGTGTCGCGCAGCGGCGCCACCCTCGCCGCCGCCGACGCCACCCTCAAGGTGAACCTGAAGACCCCCGGCACCGCGTTCGCCGTCGATCCGGTCAGCAACCAGGTCGTGGTCAGCGTCGACGAGAGCGTCACCGGCGCCAGGCTCGCCGCGGTCAAGGCGACCGTCGCCAAGCTCGGTGACAGCGCCCGGATCGAGACGATCCCCGGCACGATCAGCACGCGGATCTCCGGCGGTGACGCCATCTACACCGGTGGCGCGCGCTGCTCGCTCGGCTTCAACGTGCGCAACAGCGCCGGCACGTACTACTTCCTGACCGCCGGCCACTGCACGAACATCGGCAGCACCTGGACCAACGGCTCCAGCACGCTGGGCACCCGGGCCGGCACCAGCTTCCCGGGCAACGACTACGGCATCGTCCGCTACACGAACACGTCGATCACCAAGAGCGGCGCGGTCGGCTCGCAGGACATCACGTCGGCCGGCACCCCCGCGGTCGGCGCCACGGTCTATCGGCGTGGCTCCACCACCGGCATCCACTCCGGCCGGGTCACCGCCCTGAACAGCACGGTCAACTACGCCGAGGGCTCGGTCTCCGGCCTGATCCGGACCACCGTCTGCGCCGAGCCCGGTGACAGCGGCGGCTCGCTGTACTCCGGCACCACGGCGCTCGGCCTGACCTCGGGCGGCAGCGGCAACTGCTCCTCCGGCGGTGTCACCTACTTCCAGCCGGTCGTCGAGCCGCTGAGCGTTTACGGCGTCTCGGTCTACTGAGTTCGTCACCGCCCGGCAGGAGCATGACCAAACCGCCGGCGCGGTGCAAGGAGACAGCGGCGGGGTCGCGGATCGCGACCCCGCCGCAAACCCGTTTCCGGTACGCCCGCGGCCCCCGTCTGTCCGCCCCGCCCGGATCAGCTCCGATCGTCGCCGGTGCGCTCCTCGCCCCGGCGGCGCAGCAGCTTCAGCCCCGGCAGACCGGCGATGGCCAGGTGCAGGTCCTCGGTCACCGAGAGCAGCTTGTGCAGGTCCGGCCCGACCTGGTCCAGCTTGCTGAGCAGCGGCATCACGTCGTTGACCAGGTGATCGCGGAGCATCGGCAGCTGGTCGACCATCCGGATCGCGGCGGTCACCTCCTCCGGCGTCAGCTCGTCGACGAACCGGGCGGCCAGCGGCGCCGCCTTGCGCAGGGTCGGGGAGTAATCGTCGAGCAGATCGGTGGCGACCCCCGCCGCCTGGTCGGCGCGGGCGACCACCGCCGACGCCCGGGCCGCGACCGCGGCGGCGTCGCCGACCAGACCGCGCGCCGTGCCGCTGACCGCGCCCACCTCGGCCACCACCTCGGCGGCGGCGGTGGTCAGCGAGCCCGCCTCGATCACCAGGGTGCCGGCCGCGTCGGAGGTCACCGCCGCCCGCCGGATCACGTCACCGGCGGCCGTGGCGATGGCGCCCGCCTCCTCGACGGTCAGCCCCGCCGCCGTGACGATGGCCCGCACCTCGGCGATCGCGGCCTCGGCCGCCGTGCTGATCGCCTGCACCTCGACGATCGCCGCCTCGGCCGTGGCACTGATCGCCTGCACCTCGCCGATCGCCGTGGTCGCGGACGCGCTGATCGTCCGCACGTCGGTGACCGCGGCCTCGGCGGCGGTGGTCACCGCGGTCACCCGGGTGATCAGGTCCTCCGCCTGCGCGATCGCCAGGCCGGCCCGGTTGACCAGCAGCTCGGTCTGCCCGAGCAGGCTCATGGCGCGGACCGGCACGGCCGCCACCGCGCCCGCGGTCTCGATCACCTGGCCGATCGCGGCACGGGTGAGGTCGGCGGCGAGGGCCGGAGCGGCCAGCGCGGCACGGGACAACTGAACGGCACGGGACAACAGGGACGCCATGCCCCCATTCTGCGCTTCCCGTCCATCTCCGCTCGGTGACGCAAGGTGGTCGCGCTGCGGCCGAGCGTACAAAAACGGAAATTCTTGGGCGATCCACAGGAGTCGGGACAGCCATCGGTGGCACCGGCACGGCAATATGGCGGGGTGCGACGTACCCCGAACTGGATTGTGATCGTGGCTGCTGTGGTGGTGCTGGGCGGTGCGGCCCTGGTGGGCAAGGGGCTGATCGGCAGCGAGGGCGCCGCGGCCACGTTCCTGGCCGGGAGCACGGCCGCCGCGTCACCGACCGGGCCCAGCCCCGAGGAGCTTGCCAAGATCGAGCGGGCCAAGAGGGTGAAGGCACTGGACGCCGCGCTGAAGAAGTACGCCGGCACCGTCCCCGGTTTCGCCGTGGCGGTGCTCGACAAGAAGACCGGCGACCTCTACGCGTTCCGCGGCGACCAGCAGTTCCGCACCGCCAGCGTGGTGAAGGTGCAGGTGCTCGCCTGCCTGCTGCTGACCGCGCAGGACGCCGGCCGCAAGCTCACCGCGGACGAGGACGCCAAGGCGAAACTCATGATCCGGAACAGTGACAACGCGGCCACCACCGCCCTGTTCACCGAGCTCGGCAAGCAGTCCGCGATCCAGGCCTGCGACAAGCGGCTCGGCCTCCGGCACACCGTGGTGAACAGCGCCTGGGGCCTCACCCAGACCACCGTCACCGACCAGGTGAAGCTGCTGTCCCAGCTGGTCGCGGCGGACAGCCCGATCAAGGCGCGGGGGCGCGCCTACGCGCACACCCTGATGAGCACGGTCAACCCGGCGCAGCGGTGGGGCGTGCCGGCCGCGGCCCGGGCCGGCGAGGAGTTCACCGTGAAGAACGGCTGGCTGCCCCGGATGAGCACCAGCGACCTGTGGATCGTCAACTCGGTCGGCCGGATCACCGGCGACGACGTGGACGTGTCGATCGCGGTGCTCTCGCACGGCCACCAGAGCCAGGAGGCCGGCGAGGCCGTGATCGAGAAGGCGGTCAAGCTGACCCGCAGCCACCTCAAGTACTAGTCGGCTGGCGGCGCTTGTTCCACCAGGTCAAGGCCTGGTTGACGATCAGGATGACGATGACCGCGGCGAGCACGCCCTGCCAGGGCTGGGGGAAGAGCGAGCCGCCGGCCAGGCCGATCGCGGCGTAGACCGCCGACCACAGCGCGCAGGCCGGCAGGTTGGCCACCACGAAGGTCTCCCAGGTGATCCCGGCGAAGGCGGCCGCGAGCAGCACCGGCACCCGGCCGCCCGGGATCAGCCGGGAGACCAGCAGCACCGACACCTGCTTGGCCTTGAGTCGCTCCTTCACCGCGGCCAGGTGCTCCTCGTCGCGCAGCCAGCGCAGCCGGCGGGCGAGCTGCTCGCCGCCGAACCGGCACATCGCGTACATCACCAGGTCGCCGGCGTAGGCGCCGGCCGCGCCGGCCGCCACCACGAAGACCATGGTCACCGGCCGGCCCTCGTGGAAGGCGAGCGCGGTGGCTCCGCTGACCGCCGCCCCGGTCGGCACGATCGGGATGATCGCCCCGAAGCACACCACGGCGAACAGCCAGGCCAGGGTGCCCAGCGTGGCGGTCACGCGGCCGGTCCGAGGGCCAGGGTCTCGCCGTGCGCCAGCACCCGGACCCGGGTGTCCGGCGAGGTGCGCGCCGCGTGCTCGGCGAACTGGGCGCCGGGCGCGTCGAACATGTGCCGGCGGAACCGGGCCATCCCGATCGGCCAGAGCGTGCCGTAGTGCACCGGCACCGCCCAGGACGCCTTCACCCGGTGCAGCGCCTCGGCGGCGTCCCGGGCGTCCAGGTGACCGTGCGCGCCGAGGGTGGGTCCCCAGCCGCCGACCGGGATCAACGCCAGATCGAGCGGGCCCAGCTCGGACATCTGCTCGAACAGGCCGGTGTCCCCGGCATACCAGGTCCGGGCGGCGCCCTCGACCACGAACCCGACGGCGGTGGCCCGCTCCTTGGACCACGGACCGCGCCCGCCGTCGTGCCGGGCCGGCACCGCACGCACCCGGACCGCGCCGATCGCGACCTCCTCACCGGGCGCCAGCTCGACGCAGCGCCCGGCCGCGGCCGGGCCCAGCGCCTTCGCGGTGAAGGCGGCGGCGCCGCGCGGCACGATCAGCAGCGGCTCACCGGGGACCGCTTTCAGCGAGGCCACGTGGAAGTGGTCGGCGTGCAGGTGGGAGAGGAGCACCGCGTCCGGTGGGCCGGGCAGCCGGGGCGGCGGGCCGGCCAGCCGGTGCAGGTGCGCCAGCCGGTCGGTGAGGACCGGATCGGTGAGCAGGGTGACGCCCGAGTCGGCGAGCCAGATCGTGCTGTGCCCCCACCAGGTGACCGATGTCGTGCTCACCTGGTCACGGTACCCAGCCGCCGCAGGACTTGACCGCAGCGACGGGCGTAGAGGTGCTGCACCAGCACCGCAGCGGGACCGGCGAGCCGCATCAGGGCGCCGGCCGGGCGGCTGAACGCGGTGACGGTGAACCACACCCGGTCCTGCCGGTCGATCTCCACCACGAACGCTTCCTCGCCGCGCGCCGGGTGACCGGGCAGCGTTCCGTACCCGAATCCGATCTTTTGCTCCTCCTGGGCGACCCAGACCACCTCGCAGGGGGCGGTGACCGGTCCGGCCCCGATGGTCACCCGGGTGCCGGGCTCGGCCCGCGACGCGTCGGCGCGGACGCCCGCCCCGGTGGCGCGGTGCATCCGGAAGGTCAGGACCGCCTCGCCGGCGGCCGCGAAAACCCGCGGTCCGGTGCCGAGCCGGGTCCGATAGCGCAGATGGCGGTAGCCGTCCGGGAGCGGTCCGCCGCGGGTCCGGCCGATTTCGGGGTACGTCACGCGAGTCACCTGAGAAAGTGTGCCCTTCCCGGGGCTGAATGATTCCTGAGTCGCCACTGTGACGTAGCTCCGGCAGACTGAGCGGCGTGACAGGACCCCGCTCCGCCGTTGTGGTGAACCCCGCCAAGGTGGCCGATCCCGATCAGCTGCGCCGCACCCTGCGGACCGCGCTGACCAAGGCCGGGTGGCCGGAGCCCGCGTGGTTCGCGACGACGCCCGAGGATCCCGGCCGCGGCCAGGCGAAACGTGCCGTGGCCGAGGGTGCCGAGCTGGTCTTCGCCTGCGGTGGCGACGGCACCGTGACCGCCGTGGTGACCGCCCTGACCGGCACCGACGTGGCCCTCGCCGTGCTGCCCGCCGGCACCGGCAACCTGCTCGCGGCCAACCTCGGGCTGGGCACCGACCCGGCCGCCGGGTTGCAGGTGGCGCTGGAGGGCGGCCGCCGCCGGATCGACGTCGGCACCATCGGCGACCAGTGCTTCGTGGTGATGGCCGGGATGGGCTTCGACGCGATGATGCTCCAGGACACCTCGGAGAGGGCGAAAAAGCACATCGGCTGGCCGGCCTACCTGTTCGGGGCGGCCAAGCACCTGCTGGACCGGCCGATGCGGGTGCGGATCCGGCTCGACGGCGGCCCGCCGATGCCGCGCCGCCCGCAGACCGTCATCGTCGGCAACGTCGGCCGTCTCCAGGGCGGGGTGCGCCTGCTGAAACGCGCCGTGCCCGACGACGGGCAGCTCGACGTGGCGATCATCAGTCCGAACAACCTGTTCCACTGGGCCGGCCTGGTCGCCGGGGTGGCCAGCCGGCGCGAGCGGGTGCCCCGGATGGAGACGTTCACCGCGTCCCGGGTGGAGATCTACAGCAACCGGGCGCAGCCCCGGCAGCTCGACGGCGACCTCATCGCGGCGGGAAAGGCGATGAAGATTTCGGTACGCCACAAAGCGCTGCTGCTCTGCGTCCCGCAGCCGGACGCGGATCCCGACCTGGCGTACGACGCCGCGGCGGTGGCGAAGCGGGCGAAGCAGCGGTGAGCAGCACGCAGCCGGTCCCGGAGACCCGGACCATGGCCGGCGACGAGCTCTCCGCCGACGACGCGTTCCTCGCGCTGCGTCATTACGGCCGCTGGCCGCTGCTGCGGGACGCGTTCATCCGCTTCCGGTACGGCGACGGGTTCAGCCACTCCCGCGCCTTCGCGCTGCAACTGTGCCTGGCGATCGTCCCGTTCCTGATCGCCCTCTCCGGCCTCGCCACCGACCTGGGCGTCGAGTCCGGCGGGGAGGTGGTCGCGGACACCGTCATCCAGCTCACCCCGGGCGACAGCGAGGGCCTGGTCCGCCAGCTGCTGGAGGACAACGAGCGCACCGAGAAGGCCGGTGAGCTCGCGCTGACCCTGGGTCTGATCACCGGGCTGTTCGCGCTCACCACCGCGATGGCCCAGGTGGAACGCGGGGCGAACCGGATCTACGGGGTGGAGCGGGACCGGCCGGCGTTGCAGAAGTACCTGCGGGCCACCGTGCTGGCGTTCGCCGCCGGGCTGCCCGCGCTCTTCGGCTTCCTGCTCCTGGTCGCCGGCCGGGCCGCCGGGGAGTCCGCCGAGGAGCATTTCGGGATACCCGGCTGGGCCCGGGTGACCTGGGACGTGGTGCGCTGGCCGGTCAGCCTGGCGCTGATCGTGGTCGCGGTCGGTGCGCTGTTCCGGCACTCGCCCCGGCGCAAGCAGCCGGCGCTGTCCTGGCTGCTGTTCGGCGCGGTGGTGGCGACCGTGCTGTGGTGGCTGGCCAGCCTCGGACTGGCCGGCTACGTCCGGGTCAGCGGCAGCTTCGGCGCCACCTACGGCCCGCTCACCGCGATCATGGCGCTGCTGCTCTGGGCGAACCTGACCGGCATCGCGTTCTTCCTGGGCCTGGCCTTCGCCGCGCAGCTGGAGGCCCGGCGGGTCGGCGCCAAGCCGGCCCAGCCCGATCAGTGGGAGCCGGCCCCGGACGTGCCCGCGCAACGCGCGCCCGGTGTACCCAGTGAGCCGACGGGGTAAGAACGCGGCACCTGACGTGTTGGGAGCCTCCTGTGACCTCTGCTGGGCCTTCCGCCTCCGCCGCCCCGTCCCCCCGGGATGACAACCGGGTCCTCGAGCGGACCGGCTGGTCGCCGGTTCGGCACTTCGCCGAGCGCAGCGTCCTCGGCCTGCTCGTGGTGATCGCGGTCGGCCTGGGCTTCGGTGCGCTGCTGCTGCTCGTGCGGTTCCACTGGTCGCCGTTGCAGAGCCTGGATCACGCGGTCGCCGACGGCCTGAACCATCAGGTCGCCGGCTCGGATGCCAAGGTCGCCGTGCTGCAGCAGATCTCCTCGTTCGGCGGCCGGGTGTTCATGATCGCGCTCGTCGCCGTGGTGGTGACGATGCTGCTGATCCGGCGGCGGCCGCGGCTGGCGCTGTACCTGGTGGTCACCGGCGCCGGTGCGCTGATCCTCGACCCGTCGCTGAAGACGCTGGTCGGGCGGCTGCGGCCGGTGGTCGAGTCGCCGGTCGCGCATGCGCCGGGCAACAGCTTCCCGAGCGGGCACGCGCTCGGCTCGATGGTCGTCTACGGGATGCTCGCGCTGGTGCTGCTGCCCATGTTCCGGGCTCGGTGGCGGCCCTGGTTCCTGGCGCTGGCGGGCATCATCGTGCTGCTGATCGGGTTCAGCCGGATCGCGCTCGGCGTGCACTTCCTCTCCGACGTGGTGGCCGGGTGGCTGCTGGGGATCGCGTGGATCTGCACGACGGCGTACGCGTTCCGGGTCTGGCGGCGCGAGGCCGGGCATCCGGACGAGCCGGTGCTGCACGACGGCCTGGAGCCGGAGGCCGGCCCGGACCTGCGTCCGGCGCCCGCCGAGGGCGCGGTGCTGCCGCACCCGTGGGCCAAGGGCGCGGAGATCCTGGTCGGCTGGGTGCTCACGTTCGGCCTGCTCTACGCGTTCGGATACGCCGTGACCCGGTGGAACCCGGGCTGGGACGACGGGGTGCCGCGCTGGTTGCAGACCTTCCGTACCCCGGCGCTGGACGACCTGAGCTGGTGGTGGAGCAAGGCCGGCGACACCCACGCGATCCTGGCGATCTCGCTGGTCTTCTGCCCGATCGCGCTGGCCCTGTGGCGGCAGTGGCGGCCGGTGCTGTTCCTGGTGCTCACCATGATCGGCGAGCTGACCCTGTTCCTGACCAGCGCGGCGGCGGTGGGCCGGCCCCGGCCCGGGGTCGAGCAGTTGGACGGGCAGATGCCGACGTCGTCGTTCCCGTCCGGGCACATCGCCGCCACCATCTGCCTGTGGACCGCGATCGCGATCATCGTGATGGCCCGGGTCCGCTCGCCGTGGCGCTGGGTGTTCCCGGTCCTCGCCGTGCTGATGCCGCTCGGGGTGGCCCTGTCCCGGATGTACCGGGGCATGCACCACCCGACCGACGTGCTCGGCGCGATGCTGCTCACCGCGGCATGGCTGACCGTGTTGTGGTGGACGGTACGGCCCAACGCCCGGGCGGTCACCGCGACCGAGGCGGCGCGGGAGAGCAGGCAACTGGTGGGCGCCTGATGCGCTTCATGACCTGGAACATCAAGACCGGTGGCGTGGACCGCGGCCGGCGGTTCCGGTTGCCGGCCATCGCCGAGGTGATCGCCGCGGAGAAACCGGACGTGCTCGCCCTCCAGGAGCTGCGCGACTTCCAGCGGCACGGCGGGCGCCGGATGGCCGAGCTGGCCGGCGCCGTCGGGATGACCGCCCACCTGGCCCGGTCCGGGTTCGGGATGCCGGTCGCGGTGCTGGTCCGCGAGCCGCTGCGGATCACCCACACGGCCGCCGTGACGTGGCGGCTGCACCACGCGGCGGCGGTGGTCGTGGTGGACACCGGGTCGGTGCCGCTCACCGTGGTCAGCGCGCACCTGGACCCGTTCTGGCCCTACCGGCGGATGCGCGAGGCTCGCTGGCTCGCCGCCCGCTACGTCAAGGGCCCGCATGTGGTGGTGGCCGGCGACCTGAACGGCCTCGACCCGGTCGCTGACCACACCGAGGCGCTGGCCAGCCAGTCGCCGATGTTCCGCAAACGGCACCTGTTCCCGGACGGCCGGGTCGACAGCCGGGCCGTGGCGGCGTTCGGCGCGGCGGGCCTGATCGACCTGTGGGGCACGGCTGGCTCCGGCGACGGCCGCACGGTCCCGACGACGCAGGGCGGCGGCCACGAGTTCGGCGGCATGCGCCTGGACTACGTCCTGGCCACCCCGGCCGTGTCCGAAATTGCCCACGACATGCGAGTCCTCCGAGGCGGCCCCACCGAACACGCCTCCGACCACTACCCCGTCCGCGTCGACCTGGACCTCTGACCGAGGCCGGCGCGCTTCCCGTGGGCTGGCGCTCACCGCCCTGTCCCGGTGCTCGAAAGGCCCCTGCGCGCCAGCCGTCGAACCCGGGCTGGCGCTCAGCGCCCTATCGGGGCGCGTGGAAGGGCTGTGGGTGCCAGCTGTTGTGCTCGGGCTGGCGCTGAGCGCCCTATCGGGGTGCGTGGAAGGGCTCTGGGTGCCAGCTGTGGTACTCGGGCTGGTGTTGAGCGCCCTGTCGTGGTGCTCGGGAGGGCTGTGGGTGCCAGCTGTTGTGCTCGGGCTGGTGTTGAGCGCCCTGTCGTGGTGCTCGGGAGGGCTGTGGGTGCCAGCTGTGGTACTCGGGCTGGTGTTGAGCGCCCTGTCGTGGTGCTCGGGAGGGCTGTGGGTGCCAGCTGTGGTACTCGGGCTGGTGTTGAGCGCCCTGTCGTGGTGCTCGGGAGGGCTGTGGGTGCCAGCCGTGGTGCCCGGGCTGGTGCTGAGCGCCCTATCGGGGCGCGTGGAAGGGCGCTGGGCGCCAGCCGGGGGGCGGGAGGCGCGGCTGGGTCTGGAGCCGAGCGGGTCTCGCGGGCTCAGCCCGGCAGGGCCTCGCGGTCCGGCACCGGGATGACCGTGCGTTCAGCCACGGGAGTGGGCTGGTGCGGTTGTGGTGGGGCGAGAGCGTACAAAATCGGGTTTAGGCATTTGCCGGGGAGGACGTGCGGGTCGGGTGGGCGCTGTGGGCGCCGGGTACGCCCAGGTCGTAGGCGGATTCGCCGTGCAGGGCCAGGTCCAGGCCGCCGTGTTCGTGGTCCGGGGTGACGCGGAAGCCGATGGTGCGGTTGAGGGCGGTGGCGATCAGCCAGGTGGCGGCGAAGGAGAAGACGGCTACGGTGACCGCGGCGGTGGCCTGGCGGCCGAAAAGGGACAGGCCGCCGCCGAAGAGGAGGCCGCGCGGGCCGCCGGTGGCGGTGGCGGTGGCGAGCAGGCCGATCAGGATGGTGCCGAGGAAGCCGCCGACGCCGTGCACGCCGGCCACGTCGAGGGAGTCGTCCAGGCCGAGGCGGTGTTTGAGGCCGACCACGTAACCGCAGAGGGCGCCGGCGGCGAGGCCGATCAGCAGGGCGCAGAGCGGGTTGACCGAGCCGCAGGCCGGGGTGATCGCGACCAGGCCGGCGACCGCGCCGGAGGCGGCGCCCAGGGTGGTGGCGTGGCCGTCGCGGAGGCGCTCGACCAGCAGCCAGCCGGCGATGCCGGCGGCGCCGGACACCTGGGTGTTGAAGAACGCGAGGCCGGCCGAGCCGTTCGCGGCCAGCGCCGAGCCGGCGTTGAAACCGAACCAGCCGAACCAGAGCAGGCCCGCGCCGAGCACCACGAGCGGCAGGCTGTGCGGCCGCATCGGCTCGGAGCGGAACCCGAGCCGCCGGCCGAGAACGATCGCCAGCGCGAGACCCGAGGCCCCGGAGTTGATCTCGACGACCGTGCCGCCGGCCAGGTCCAGGATGCGCAGGTGCTCGGCGATCCAGCCGTGCGGGGTGAACACCCAGTGCGCGATCGGCGCGTAGACCAGGGTCACCCAGATCGCCACGAAGATCACCCAGGTGCTGAACTTGGCCCGGTCCGCGATCGCGCCGCTCAGCAGGGCGGCCGTGATGATCGCGAACATCATCTGGAACGCCGCGAAGACCAGCGTCGGCGACGATCCGGTGAGCGCGTCCGGACCGATTCCGGCCATCCCGGCCAGGCTCAGGTTCCCGATCAGGCCCTCGCCGGTGTCCGGGCCGAACGCCAGCGAATATCCGTAGACCACCCAGATGATGCTGACCACCGCGAGGCAGGCGAACGTCATCATCAGCATGTTCAGGGTGCTCTTGATCCGCACCATGCCGCCGTAGAACAGCGCCAGGCCGGGGATCATCAGCAGCACCAGAGCGGCGCTGACCAGCAGCCAGGCGGTGTCCCCGGAATTCAACTGTGCGGTCATGCGGCCTAGCGTCGCGATGATCGGTTTCGACGTGGGGGCCCACGCGTTTCCGCTGTGTTACAGACGTCATGCGATCGGCATCTCCAGCGTCAACTCGTCGCGCAGCGGGATGCCGTGGTCGCCGACCAGCGGAATCGACGGCTTGATCGCCCGGGCGGCGTCCACCGCGCCCGGCGCCAGCGCCGCCAGCCGCAGGCCACGCCGCTGGTAGAAGCGGAGCGCGTCCAGGTTGTCGTTGGTGGTGACCACCCAGAGCCGGGTCAGGCCCCGCTCCCGGGCGATCTCGGCGGCGGCGGCGACCAGGGCGCTGCCGACGCCGGCCCCGGAGGTGAACGCGTTCAGCGAGACGATCTCCAGGGCGTCGCCCTCGACATGATAGGTGAGCAGGCCGGCGAGCGTGCCGTCCCGTTCGGCGAGCAGCGCCGGCAGGTCGGCGGCGACATAGGTGACGCCGTGCACCACCAGGATCGGCGCATGCCAGGACTCGGTGATCAACTGTGCCACGGTGGCCCGATCGTCCGGGCCGGCGGAACGCACCCGCAATGCAGTCATGCGGCCCATCAAACCCGCATACTCGCGACATGACGATCGAGTTCCCCTCGCCGACCCGTCCCGCCGGCAGCACCGCCGAGGTGTTCGCGGGCTACCTGACGTACTTCCGTGAGACGCTGCTCGCCAAGGTCTCGGCACTCCCCGAGGGGGAGCGCCGGACGAGCCGGCTCCCTTCCGGTTGGACGCCGGTCGAGCTGGTCAAACATCTCCGGTACGTCGAACTGCGCTGGATCGAGTGGGGATTCGAGGGCGTGGCGTTCGACGACCCGTGGGGTGACCGGAACGTCGATCGTTGGTACGTCGCGCCGGAGGAGAGCTTCGCCGACCTGGCCGAGGCGCTGCGCGCGCAGGGTGCGCACACCTCCGAGGTCATCGCCAAGACCGACCTGAGCGTGGTCGGGCAGCCCGGCGCGCGCTGGGACGGCGCCGAGCCGCCCACCCTGGAGCGGATCCTGTTCCACCTGGTCCAGGAGTACGCCCGGCACGTCGGGCACCTGGACATCGTCGTCGAGCTGGGCGTCGGCGCGGTCGGCGAATAGCCTCAGGCGACCACTCGGTCGCGGCCCGCGTGCTTGGCCGTGTACAGGTTCCGGTCGGCCTGGGCGAGCAGCGACGACAGCGACCCGCCGCCGTCCGTCGAGGTGGTGAGCCCGATGCTGGTGGTCACCGGCAGGGTGCCGGTGATCGGCCCCCAGGCGTGCGCCCGGATCCGCAGCCGCAGTCGCTCACAGCGGTCCGCCGCCTCGTCCGCCTCGATCCCCGGGAAGACCAGCAGGAACTCCTCGCCGCCCATCCGGGCGGCGAGGCCGGTGCCGGGCATGGCCTCCTCCAGCAGCTCGGCCACGTGCTGGAGCACGGTGTCGCCGGTGGCGTGCGAGAGCGTGTCGTTGACCCGCTTGAAGTGGTCCAGGTCGACGATGGCGAGCGAGATCGGCTGGCGGGCGGCCGCCGCCTCCAGCAGCAGGGCGGGCACCCGCTCGTTGATGTACCGGCGGTTGTACAGCCCGGTCAGCGCGTCCCGGTGGGCCATCTCGCGGAAGTGCTCGCTGGCCCGGCGTGCCTCGTTCGCCTCGAAGACGGCCTGGAGCGCGCGGGCGCGGGCCTCGCGCTGCACCGACTGGAGGGCGGCGGTCTCCGCGTGGAAGGCGCGGTGCTCCTCGTACGCCTCGGCGTACCGCCCGGTGGCGGCGTACAGGGCGGCCTGCTCCTCGCGGATCCGGGCCCGGACCGCGGCCAGCCCGCGCTCCTCACAGAGCCGCAGGTTGCTGTCGATGGCGGCCTGCGCCTCCGGGTACCGCCCGGCCAGCCGGCGGGCCAGCGCCAGGGTGAGCTGGCACTCGGCGATGGCGTCGCCCTCGTTCGCCGCGACCAGGTCGGCCAGCACCGGGGTGAGCAGCGCCTCGACCTCGTCGTAGTGCCCGCCCATCAGCTCGACCCGGGCCATCGTGTCCAGCTCGTTGGCCCCGAACCGGTGACCGGTCCGGGCCTGGATGTCGTGCATCTGGGCGACCAGCGCGCGGGCGGCGGCCTCGTCGTCGTTCTCGTACGCGGTGTAGACCATGTTGTTGAGCGCGAGGATGGTCATCTCGTGGTCGCCGGCGGCCACGGTGAGCGCCAGCGCCTCCCGGGCGCGGCGGTCGCCCTCGATCCCCGAGCCGGTCTCCTCCAGCGCCACCGACAGCGACATCAGGTGCTGGGCGCGGATGGTGGCCGGCATGTCCTCGCTGAGGTGCGCGACGCTCTGCACGGCGTGTTTGAGACCGTCGGAGAAGTCGCCGACGTACCGGTAGAAGACGGAGAGCTGGCGGTGCGCGCGGGCCAGCAGGTACGGCGAGTTGTGCCGCTCGGCCCAGGCCTGCACCCGGTGCGCGGTCTGCCCGCCCTCACCGATCCGGCCCTCGCGCAGGTCGACCGAGGCGAGCAGCAGGTCGGCCCGGTGCGCCAGCTCCTCGGCGCCGAGTTCCTCGGCCCGCCGCCGGATCTCCGTGGCCGGCTCGCGCAGCGTCCGGAACTGTGAGTTCGGCCGGATCTCGAGCTCCGCCACGGCGGCCTCCAGCGCACCGAGCTCATCCACCTCGGTGGGGACGCAGTTCGCCGTCTCCGTCGTCACTGTCCCTACTTCCTGAAGTCGCCGTGACGACCAACACTCCGGTGCCGCGGTGGCAGAGTGGGTCCCGGACGGGTGCAAAACGGTTGCGTGCTCACCGGGCCGCACTCATCGAGCCGTGCAGACCGGGTCGGCGGCCAGCAGCTTGCCGCCGGCGGTGCGGACGGCGACGGTGAAGCAGTAGTTCGCCCGCTCGTTGAGGCTGTAGACCTGGTAGTCGGTGGCGCCGGGGGAGAGCCGCTCGACCTCGGCCGCCGGCTGGCCGGCGCGCCCGCCGGAGATCACCAGCGGGCCGCTCGCCCCGGCCGGGTTGGTCCAGCTCAGCGACACGCCGGTGTGGTTGTCGCGCAGGGTCACGTCCCGCGGCGCGCCGGGCGGGCCGGCGGGTTTCGCCGACGTCGCCGGGGGCGCCGCCTGCGGGGCGGTGGTGCCGCCGGCGTCCGGCATCGTCATGATCACCACGGCGGCGGCGGTCGCGACGCCGCCGGCCAGCGCGACCGCGAGCAGCACCGGATGCCCGCCACGCCTCGCCGACCGGCCGTAGTCCGGGGCACGGTGGCCGGGCAGCGGCGGCGGGGTGTCGGCGCGGGCGTGCCGGCCGGTCGCGTCCCCGGCCAGGGCCAGGTCGCTCAGGTAGAACGGCTGCTGGTACACCGTGCCGTGCGGATCGGTGGCGCGGCTGTCCGGCCGTGGCTGGGTGACGTCGTCGAGCGTGTCGTCCGGCGCGGGCGGGTCGGGGACGGTGGGGCGGCGCGGAAAGGGGCGGAAGCCGCCGGGCCGCGGGTCGGTGTCGTCGTCCCGGCCGGGGCGGCTCATCCGGCCGCAGGTGTGCCGGCCGGAGCGCTCGCCGCGGGCCAGCTCGGCGGCCTGCCGGGTGAGCGGGTGGTCGGCCGGCAGGTGCTGCTCGCTCAGCCGCTGGGCGGCGGCCAGGTGGTCGCGGGCGGCCGCCTCCCGGCCGCACTCGCGCTCCATCGCGCCGAGCCGGGCCAGCATCTTGATGCCGGCCGGGGAGTCCTCGCCGTAACGGTCCCGGTAGCGCCGCCAGGCTCCGGTGAGCCGGGCCCGGGCGGCGGCGCAGTGACCGGCCGCGTGCTCCGCGGTGGCCAGGTCGGCCTCGGCGGCCAGCACCCGCGGGGCGTCCGGGTCGTCGATCTGGGCCAGCTCGCCGACCAGGTCGTGATAGACCAGGGCGGCCCGGCCGTACTGCCCGACGCGGTGCAGGACGGCGGCGTGGGTGGCGGCCGCGGCGATGGTGCGCTCGTCGCGCGGGCCGTGCAACTGCTCCTCGGCGGCGTGCGCGAAGGCGGCCCAGAGCCGGGCGGACTGCGGGTCGCCGAGCGCGATCAGCACCCGGGCGAACAGGGCGGCGGCCACCGCGAGCTCGGTGGTGGCCCGCCGGGGGTCGGCGTCCGCGCTGCGCAGCACCTGGGCCAGAACGGTCTTGGCGCCCACCAGATCGCCGACCGACGTCAACGTCTGTGCCCGAGCGGTGAGTTCGGCGAGTGCGAGAGCCACGTACCTCATAGTGCTCGTGCGACTACCTTAGGTACAAGTCTTGGGCCGTGATGCCCGGTACCAAGTGGACGGGGTAGAACAAGCGCCATGTCTGTCACGACGGTCAAACGGGAACTGCTGATCCGCCACCTCGAGGCCTGGGCCGCGGGCGCGCTGCACCGCGGTCGCCGGGCCGTCTATCTGCACGGATACGCCGACGCGGACGCCGGGTCGACGGCCGAGGCGGCGGTGCGGGTGCTGGCCGACCTGCCCGATCTGGCGCGCGGGCGGGAGCTGTCCATGGTGGCCGTCGGTGACGACATGACGACAATCACTGATCGGCTGGGCGAGGTGCAGCGGCAGGCGGGGGCCGGGGCGGGACTGACCGTTCTCGGTATCGCGGCGCCCGTGCCGGTGGCGCTCGGGGCGGCCGGGGCCAAAGGCGTACCGTCGCTGGGTTTTCTCGATGCCGGGGCGGCGAGTGAGCCGCCTGCCGTGACCACCGTGGCGGCCCTGGCCGCCGGGCGTCCGGCCGAGGCGTTGCTGGTGCTGCCGCCCGGGAGCTCGGCGGCGCCCTACCGGGACGCCGGATTTCCGCTGTGCACCGCGGCCGAGCTGGCCACCGGGGACGAGCCCGGGCAGGTGGTCGTCTTCCTGACCGGGTCGGGCAAGAGCCTGGAGCACTTCAAGGAGGCGCTCTGGGCCGTCGACGAGTTCGCCGGGGTGCGCCTGCGCGACCCCGGCGATCCGGAACGGCACCTGATCGACATCTCGTTGCAGCCGCACCCCGGCCCGCTGCGCCGGGAGATCCTGGCGTACCTGGCCGAGGTGGGCGCGGCGACGGTGAGTGACCTGCGCACCTTCACGCTGACCGAGACGGTGTACCGTGCCGCGGACGCGAACCGGGTGCTGCACCTGATGCTCGACGCGCACCAGGTGACCCGGGATCCCGCGCAGGGCCGGCTCGGCGGCGACGTGCTGATCAGCGCCTCATGACCGGGACTTGTCCTGCTTCCAGGACAGCGGGCCGGGCAGGTCGACGCGGTGCGCGCGGGTCCGCGAGTTCCACGACCAGCGACCGATCTTGATGCTCCAGGACGAGAAACCGTGCTCGGTGAAGTTCAGGATCAGCGGGCCGAACTTCTTGCGGCTGCGGAACATGAGACCCATCGGAACGTCTCCCATCGTGTTGCTCTCCTAAGATGGGCGGACGGTTCCCGATCTCACCGATCCACAAACGTCAGCGTGGCTGCCAGGCGTCCGGCCGGGTGGTCAGCTTGCGGACGTGCGCCGGCATCCGGCCGCTGATCAGCTCGGCCAGGCTCACCTCGTCGAGCACCTCGCGCACCGCGGCACGCACCGCGACCCAGAGATTCGGCAGATTCTCCGCGGCGCCGGTGTACTGCGTCTCCTCCGGGCGGAGGCCGCGCACGCCGGCGAGCGGGCCGTCGACGGCCCGGATGATCTGGCCGACCGTCACGTCCCGTGGTGGGTGGGACAGCGTGTAGCCGCCCTCGGCACCACGCTGCGCCCGCACCACCCCGGCACGGCGCAGGTCGGCCAGGACTGCCTCGAGGAACTTCCGAGGCATTTCCTGGTCTTGGGCAATGGCCTGAGCGGACATCAGGGACGGGTAGGCCTGCGCCAAGCTGAGGGCGGCCCGGACCGCATAGTCGCCGCGCGCGGAGATCTGCACCCGACTATTCTGCCTCGCCGCCGTCGCCCCGGTGCACATACCCCAGGGCGATATGGGAATTCCCCCTCAGTCGGTGGGTTGGCGCGGTCCGGGAATCCCACCGGGACGGTCGGCGAAGCGGGCCCGGAACTGGCCCGGGCTCAGCCCGGTCTCCCGGTGGAAGAACCGTCCGAAGTTGGTCGGCTCCCCGAACCCCAGACCGCGGCCCACCTCGGCCACCGACAGGTCGGTGGCGGCGAGCAGCCGTCGTGCCTGCAGCGCCACCCGGTCGTCCACCACCTGTTTGGCGGTCCGGCCGGTCACCGCGAGGCTCGCCCGGGTGAGGGTGCGCACCGAGCAGGCCAGCTCGGCCGCGTAGTCCTCGACCCGGCGGCTGTGCGGGTAACCGTCCTCGAGGCGGCGACGGAACCGCTCGAAGGTGCGGGCCTCCACGTTGGCGACGTCGCTGCCGGTGCGGTCCAGGAGACGGATCCGCAGCAGCAGGGCGGCCAGCTGGTGACGGAGCAGGGCGGCGGCGATCCGGCCCGACGGGCCGGCGGCATCGGCCGCGAGGTGATCCATCGCGGCGCGGAAGACCGCCGGGTCCGGCAGGACCAGCGGGGTACGGGCGGGGCCGTCGGGGTCGTCCGGGGCCAGGCCGGGCAGCTCGTCGGGTGCGAACAGGCCGGGCCGGAAGACGACCGTGACCGCTTCGTCAGGCGGCTCGCCGTCCCCCGGGCGACTGCCGCCCGGCAGATCGAAGTGGACTGCTTGACCCGGTCGCACCCAGAGGATCGTCCCCGGTCCGGCCAGGTGCGAGGTGAAGTCGACGTCGGCAAGCAGCGGCCCGGTGGTGACCAGCACGAGCGCGTGGCACTCGAGCAGGCCGGTGGCGGCGCCGGCCGCCACCGGAAGGGCGCAGGCACCGACCCCCGCCCACTCGGGCGGTATACAGGCTGGAGCGCGCTCGGCGCGGTGAGTAATTACTGGCATCGCGCCTGACGGTAACGGTCGATGACCGTCAACGCATCCCTTACTGCACCGACCGGGTTATTTGTCCGATTCGTGCCTCGGTATTCGCTATACGTCCGATTCCGATTCCTTTTCGGAGATCCAGACTTTTCACGGATAAAGGACGACCCGCACGGACCGGCAGAGTCCGTACGGGTCGTCCTTTCGTTGACGATTTACCGGCCGGCGAGCAGCCGGTTCACCGCGGCGTCAACATCCAGGTGTTCCGACTCCCGGCCGCGCGGCACCACCACATAGGTGCGCCGCAGGAATCGGACGAGGACGCTGCGCGGCACCTCGAACAGGGCGTTGCCGTCAGGTGACGACAACGCCAGCGCGACGAAATCGCCCCGCGGCGTGGCCCACGGCCACACCCGGACGTCGCCGATACCCGCCGGCTCGTCAAGGCCGGTGACCAGCAGTTCCCGCGCGAAGGACCAGCTCACGGCTTCCCCACCGGCTGATTCCGCGTGGAACAACACATGGACCGCATACGGGTCCGCCGGGTCGTAACGCAGACTGGCGCGCACGGGCAGTGCCGTCGCGTCAGGCGCTACGAGCCGCAGCGAGGTCTCGACCTCGACGGTCGTTGGACGAATGGTACTCATGGACGAACTCCCCCCGGCACCGCTGCGAGGCTGGTGAACCCCGCGTTTCCCATACTCAGGTGATCCCTGTCGTTACGCTCCGCCATACGCTGATCTCACCCAGTAGTGGGAAGACGGTTCCGAAAAGCCCTCCGTCCAGGACGCAAAAAGATATCTTGTCCTGTTCTGCCCATGTACTCGGTTCCGCCCGGCGTCGGGTGGTCCAGCAGTTGACTTACTCCGGTAACGTCCATTCCTCCCGGGTAGTGACGGGGCTCCGGGACACTGGGGGATGAAATGGGTGTAAAACCGGACGACAAGGCTTCTGACGTGCGTCTGCTCGACCGTATCCGGTCCAACCCCTCCGGGCGTCTGGCTCTGAAGATCGGCGTCGGAGTCCTCGGCACGCTGGTCGTGGCCCTCGGCATCGTGCTGATCCCGTTCCCCGGCCCCGGGTGGGCCATCGTCATTCTGGGCCTTGCCATCCTGGCCCTGGAGTTCGCTTGGGCGAAAAACCTCCTGGAGTTCACCAAGCGACACGTGAGGAGCTGGACGCACTGGATCGGCCGGCAGAGCCTGCCGGTGCGCGGGCTGCTCGGTGTGGTCGGGATGATCTTCGTGGCGGCGGTGGTGTGGGCCGCGGTCCGGCTGAGCCTCGGGGTCGACCTGATCCAGTGGGTGCGGGACTGGCTCGCCGCGCGCTGAGCCACCCCCGTTTTTGTGGTGGGGGGTTGGTCCGGTAGAGTTCCATCTCGTTGAGGGCGATTAGCTCAGCGGGAGAGCGCTCCGTTCACACCGGAGAGGTCACTGGTTCGATCCCAGTATCGCCCACATAGTTGTGCAGGGGCTTCCATCTGATGATGGGAGCTTTTTTGCTTCCTGGGTAACCGTCACGACGGTCATGGGTCGTTTCGGCGCTCGGCGCGGCCGGGAGGTGAAGAGCCCGGAACCGGTGATCGAGCTCCCGGGTGCGCAGGAAGCCGGTAACTTCCTCACGTGCCTCACGGTCAATCGTGTGCGCGCCGCCGACCGGCGGTGGTGACCGGTGCGTTCTGGTGTCAGCTCACCATCGCGGGGCTGCTCCTGGGCATGATGGCGGTAACCATGATCGCCTTGGTCCTGGCCGGGCAACTGGTCGAGGATGTGGTGTCCGCTTCCGTCGGCCCGGCCGGAGTGTTGCTCGTTCTCGTCGTCTGGCTGGCGGCGGGCGCGTTCGGGTTGCGCCGCGGCAGTCGCATCGCCTACTGGCTGAGTCTGGCCGGGCTGCCGTGCGTGCTGGCGGGCAGCGTGATCGGGATCGGAGGGACCGTCAGCATCAGCTCGGAGAACGCGGAGCGGGTGGCGAGATGGATGCCGGTGGCGATGCACGTCGACGGGATCGGGATCGTCGTAGCTGTGGGTCTCGCGGTGACGACCCTCGGCCTGCTGATCATGAAGACCTCTCGGGCATTCTTCCGTCCGGATCATCACGATGACGGCTGAGCCGGTCGTTACCTTCGACCCCGCCCGGCGCCGTCGACGGCAATGATCGATCGGGCCGTCAGTCCAGCGCCGATCGTGCCTCGGCCAGGATCGCCGGTGCGGTGGTGCTGGCCAGGACGTGGTGCAAGGCCATCCGGTAGGCGACGTCGAAAGCTTCCTGGGCGGCCACGGCCACGTCGGGCTCCACGCCGGTGCCTTCCCAGTTGGTGCCGGTGACCGGGTTGATGGCGCGGGCTGCCGGGACCGTGATCTCGAGGGTCGGTGTGATCGGGAAGGCATCCGTCGGGTGAGCGCCTCCCTTGGTCGTCTCGCCGACCAGGACGGCCCGTTTCTGCGCCTTGAGGTTGTAGCAGATCTCCTCGCCGGCCGAGAAGGTCGATTCGCTGGTCAGCAGGTACACGGGCCGGTCGAGATACCGCTCGCCGGGCAGCCACGCGTGGCTCCAGAACTGACGGGTGTGACCGGTTGCGCCTTCGTAGATGCTGTTGAGATGCGTTTCCCCGTCCGGGAAGAAATAGCTCGTCCACAACACGGCGCCATCGGGGGACCCACCCCGGTTCTTACGAAGATCCACTATCAACGCGTCTGTCTGTGACACCAACTCCATGGCCGCGACGATCGCGCGCCCACCGGCGCCGGCCGAGGCGACGGACCGCAGATCGAGCAACCCCACGTTGCCGTCCAGCCGCTCCACCCGCGCGATGCCGTAGTTGGTGAGTCGCTGCTGCTCTCGCCAGGCCGCTTCCATCTCGGGCTTGGTGAGCGCTTCGCGTACGTCCTCGGTACGTGTCCGCACCCGCAGATGCTTGTCCTGACAGACGTCGAACAGTTCCGCCGTCAGTCGGCGGCCGAGAGCTTCCTCGTCCAACTGGTCATATTCACCGGCGGCCAGTCGTTTGCGGATGCGCTCAGCCGCCTCCTGAGCCCGGTCGGCGAATATGTAGTTGCCGCACAACAGTTCCAGCGCCTTCTCCACGAGCTTCGCCGACATGGACGCACCATATGCGACAGTCAACTGGTCCGGGGGTCCCGTCCGCTCGTGGTCGGTGGTGACGTCAAACGTCTCGGGCGCGTCCTCAATAGGCATGCACACAATGGTCAAGGATCCTTGACCATTGCGCAAGGGTTCCGGGCGGCTGCCTTTCTGATCTGACCCCGGCCGGGCGTCCCGCTCACCCCGCGGCGACGGTGCCCGTCAGATAGGGCTGGTAGGACTGATCGGGCGTGTTGCCCGCAGCGGCTCGGCAGGTGGCGGCCACCCGCCAGCCGCTCGCTCCGGAACCGGCCGGCAGGGTCAGCCGCACCGCGTTCCAGCGCCCGGCGGCGGTGACCGTGGCGGTGCCCTCGACGACCGGCTTCCCGCCGCGGATCGCGTCGTACACCGCTACCTCGACTGCCTGCGCGGGCGTCGGGTATTCGCCGCAGCCACCGCCGTCGGTCACGGTCAGCACCTGGCCCGGCCGGCCCGCCGCCGGGCTGAGCCCGAGCTTCGGCGCGGTACCGGTGACGGTCTGATGGAACGTGTGTGTGGCCAGGCTCCGGCCACCGGTGCGCTCGACCGGATCGGTGGACGCCTCGCAGCTGGCCGTCGCCGGATAGGAGCCCGGTGCGGCCGTCTCGGCACTGCGGATCCACGCGCCCCGGCTGAACTCGTCGGCCTGCTCGACGACGGCCTCGGACGGGGCCTGGCCCGCGCCGCGCGTCACGACGAGGACGTACCCACTGCTCACTGCCGGGCAGGTGAAGCCGGGAGCGTAGGAGACGAAGCCGGCGCGACCGCTCGGCCGGAACACCGTCAGCGCGTCCTTGTGCAGCTTGGCCGCGGCCTTGGCGCCGAGGTCGGCGAGTTGCGATCCGCGGCGGTAGCCCATGTGGACGGCGGTGCCGACGCCGATGGCGACCAGGCCGGCCGGGGTTGCCGCGTTGTAGCGTCCGGGGCGGTGATCGCAGACGATGTCCAGAGCGTTGCACAGGCTGAGCACCCGGCCGCCGATCGCGCCGAATCTGTGCCCGTTCGACAGCGAGAAGCGGGGGTACCACAGGCCGACGCCCTTGGCCCGGGAGCCGGCGCTGCCGAGCTGCTGCCCGTCGTCGCCCGGTACCCGGTCGCCGTCGCCGATCAGCACGATGGCGTCGATCCGGGCGGTCACCCGGCTGCCGAGAATCTGCATGCTGCGATGGATCACCATGGCGCCCTGGGAGAAACCGGCCAGGATGACGCGCTCGCCGGGGCATGTCCGGAGCCGGTCGAACAGCAGGGTGTTCAGCTCGCGCTCGCCGTCGATCAGGCTTTCCATGAACGTGCCGATGCCGGGATGGAACATCGTCGCGACGGGTGCGGCACGGTAGGGAAGCGGGTACGCCGTGACGGTCCGGCCGGTCGCCTTCGCCTTGACGGCGCGGTACACCGCGGTGACCTCGGCGCCCATCCCGGACTTGTCGTACCCGGGCCGGCCCTCGTCGGCTTCGCCGGAGCCGGCGGCGCCGACGAACAGCACGTCACCGCAACCGGGGGCGCCGGCGCGCGCGGGATCGGCGGGCACCGCCAGCATGGCGGCGGCCAGGGCGGCCATCGCGAGAATCCGTTTCATCCCGGCAGCATGGCCCGCGGATCGCGGGCGGCGACGCGGCGTCCTCCCGGCGGTGCTGGAATTCCGGCGGACGGGGTCGGCCGCTCGGTCGCCGGCGCCCGCCGCGTGGATCCGGCCGGATGGCCTATGTGGTCATCGGGACCGAAGTCCTCGGGGTCGGCGGTAGTGGTGCGTCTGGTGGGCGCCGGGCCAGGCGATTGCACCGCCTGGCCCGGCGCTCGTGTCAGTTGATGGAGAAGGTGTAGTTCTTCCCGTAGTCCGAGTCGTACGCGGAGCACTGGGCGTAGTAGTTGGAGATCTTGAACCAGGTCTCGATCTTCTGGGCGTTCGCGGGGACGTCGATGCGGAACGGGATGGCCTCGGCGCCCTGGTTCACCGGCGCGGACTGCACCGGGCCGCCGTCGAAGCGGTAGAAAGCGGTGATGTCCCAGGCCGGGTAGCCCCGGTAGGTGGCACGGCACTGCGGGAGCCGGGCCGGGTCGTAGTCGATCACCAACGCGCCGCCCCTGCGCAGCGGCCCGGTCAGGGTCTCGGACCAGTCGGCTCGGTACGTGGCGCGCGCCAGCACCGGCGGCTGGTTGATGTCGAACTGGTAGTTCGCGCCGTGGTTGGTGTCCTCCTCCTGGCAGCCGGAGCGGTCCTGGTTGACGAACCACATCTGCAGGTGGTGGGTGTCCGGGCGCAACTGCAGGGTGCCCAGGCTCCTGATCGTGGTGTCCTTGCCGTCGGCGGTCACCCGCTCGGTGACCGGGTAGACCCGCAGGTCGCCACCGTCGATGCGGTACTGGACGGAGATGCCCCAGGAGTCTCCGTACTCGTCCGCGCCGCGGCAGCCGGGCAGGCGAGCCGGATCGAAGTCGATGGTGACCGGGTGGCCGGACTCGATGACGCCCTCGACCGACGTGCTCCCGTCGGCGTTGAAGTGCAGCACCGGCGTGCCCGTGCCGGCCGGGAGGGGGCTGGCGCCGGCCGGAGCGGTGAAGACTCCGAGAGCGGCGATGAGCGCTGTGGCCATCATCGGCACACTGCGCAGCACGCGTGACAGGGTCATGGATTTTCCTTTCTGGCGGCGAGCGCACCGGAACGGCAGGTGACGCTCGTCGCGAGGCCGCTCGGGCGGGGCGCTGAGGTCCTGGCGCGATGGGTGGTACTCGAACGGCGATGTCCGGCGCGCTGATCGACCATAGTGGAATCCGTGCGCTTGACTGCAAGTTCTTTCAAGTCCTGCAAGTGAACGTCATGTGTCGGCATTCATGGGAGACGATGGGCCGAAGTCATTGATGCTGGTGCGGTCATGGCGACGACTTCGATGAGACGGTGCCCACAGGAGCAAGTCACTGACACGGAAGCGTCGAAATGGAAACGCGTAGGCAAAATATGAGAGCGCTTGCGCGCTACGGCTGGCCGTGGTCGGCTGAACTGAACAACACCGCGCACTCGACGGCACGCTGCCATCGGCGATATTCGGCGGCACGCCGCCCGGCGTCCATGGCCGGCAGCCACCGGCCGGCCCGATGCCGGTTGTTCCGCAGATCCTGCAGGTCCGACCAGTAGCCGACGGCCAGGCCGGCCGCGTAGGCGGCGCCGAGCGACACCGTCTCGGCCACCATCGGGCGCACCACCGGCACCTCGAGCACGTCCGCGACGATCTGCATGAGCAGGTTGTCGGCGGTCATCCCGCCGTCCACGTTGAGCGTGGTGAGCGCGAGCCCGGCGTCGGCGTTCATCGCGTCGACCACCTCCCGGGTCTGCCATCCGGTCGCCTCGAGCACCGCGCGGGCCAGATGACCCTTGCCGATGTACGACGTGAGCCCGACGATCACGCCGCGTGCCTCGCTGTGCCAGTGCGGCGCGAACAGGCCGGCGAACGCGGGCACGATGTAGCAGCCGCCGTTGTCGGTGACGGTGCCGGCGAGCGTCTCGATCTCCGAGGCGGTGCCGATCAACCCGAGCCCGTCGCGTACCCATTGCACCAGCGAGCCGGCGAAGGCGATGGACCCCTCCAGGGCGTACGCGACAGGCTCGTTCCCGATCCGGTAACCCACCGTGGTCAGCAGGCCGTGGGTGGACCGCACCGGCGTCGAGCCGGTGTTCATCAGCAGGAAGCCGCCGGTGCCGTAGGTGCATTTCGTGTCGCCCGGCTCGAAGCAGGTCTGCCCGAACAGCGCGGCCTGCTGGTCGCCCATGGCCGCGGCGATCGGCACGCCGGGCAGCACCGAGTCGGCGGCGCCGTAGACCTCGGACGACGAGCGGATCTCCGGGAGCATCGCGGGTGGGATGGTGCACAGGTCGACGAGTGAGGGGTCCCACGACAGCGTCGTGAGGTCCATCAGCATCGTCCGGCTGGCGTTGGTGACGTCGGTGAGGTGGTGCCGGCCGCCGGTGAGGTTCCAGATCAGCCAGCTGTCCATCGTCCCGAACAGCACGTCACCGTCCGCCGCGCGGGCGCGCAGGCCCGGGACGTTGTCGAGCAGCCATCGCACCTTGGTGGCGGAGAAGTAGGTCGCCGGCGGCAGCCCGGTCCGGTCGCTGAATGTCGCGACGTCGAGCGTGGCGACCAGCGAGGAGGTGCGGGTGTCCTGCCAGACGATGGCCGGCGCCACCGGCACGCCGGTCCGGCGGTCCCACACCACCGCGGTCTCCCGCTGGTTGGCGATGCCGATCGCCGCGACCTGCGACGGCCCGATGCCGGCCGACGCCAGCGCGCGCTTGACGACCTTCTGGGTGTCGCGCCAGATGCGGGCCGCGTCGTGCTCGACCCAGCCGGGCCGCGGATAGCTCTGCGGCAGCTCGGCGCGGGCCACCGCGACGACGGTCGCCCGCCGGTCGAACAGGATGCAGCGCGTCGAGGTGGTGCCCTGGTCGATGGCGAGGACGTAGCGCTCGGTCATGACCGCGGCTCGGTCAGGTCCCGCGAGATCGCGTTGGCGGCGGCGCACACCTGCTCGACCAGCGCCACCCGCGGCCGCAGGCGGCCGTCGCAGATCCGCTCGGCCGGCCCGTACACGCCGATCGCCCCGACCACCAGCCCGCCGAAGGTCCGCACCGGCGCCGCGATGCCGGCCCGCCCCGGTTGCCACTCGTCCACCGCACCGGCCCAGCCCTGGCGGCGGGTCTCGGCGAGAGCCGCGGCGAGCTCGCGCCGGTGGGTCACGGTCCGCCGGGTGTACGCCACGAGCCCGGCTCGGAGCACGGCGTCGGTGGCCGTCGCGTCGTACGCCAGCAGCGCCTTGCCCAGCGACGTCGCGTGCGCCGGGATGAGCAGGCCGGTGTCCATCGCCTGGGTGGTGCCGTCGGGCCGGAAGACGTGGTGCACGACCCGCACGCCGGCGCCCTCGAGCACCCCGATGCGCACCGCCTCGACGCTGCGGGTGGCGAGCGTGTCGGCCCAGTCGAGGGCCCGCGAGCGCAGCTCGTTGACGTCGAGGCCGCCGTTGCCCAGGTCGAGCAGCGCGCGGCCGAGCCGGTAGCGGGCGGTGCGCGGATCCTGCTCGGCGAAGCCGACGTGTTCCAGGGTGCGCAGGATGCCGTGCGCGGTGGACTTGGGCAGCCCCAGCGCGTCCGCGATCTCCTTGACGCGCAGCCGGTCGGGCCCGGCCGCGAGCAGCCGCAACACGGCGGAGGACCGTTCGATGGACTGGATCATCCCGGGCACGGCGCGACCATACCGCCCGGCCGTCACGCCGGCAACGTGCGACATTGTCGCACGGTCGGCGTTGATCCCCGGCTGTTCGCTTCATAGCGTCGCCCGCAGGCAGACGGCAGGGAGGCGACGTGGCGGACTTCGTCGGCGCGATCGATCAGGGCACCACCAGCACCCGCTTCATGATCTTCGACCGGGCCGGCCACGAGATCGGCCGGCACCAGCGCGAGCACCGGCAGATCCTGCCCGGGCCCGGCATGGTCGAGCACGACGCGGACGAGATCTGGGAGAACACCCTCAAGACGATCGACGGGGCACTCGCCGGCGCCGGGCTCACGGCGGCCGACCTGGCCGTCGTCGGCATCACGAACCAGCGGGAGAGCGTGCTGGTCTGGGACCGCCGCACCGGCCGGCCGTGTCACCACGTGATCGTCTGGCAGGACACCCGGACCGCCGCCATGATCCCGGCCCTGGACGCGGACCTGCTCCGCGAGCGCACCGGGCTGCCGCCGGCGACCTACTTCTCCGCCACCAAGGTGCGGTGGCTGCTCGACAACATCCCGGGACTGCGCGCTCGCGCGGAGGCCGGCGACGTCCTCTTCGGGACGATGGACAGCTGGCTGATCTGGAACCTCACCGGTGGCCGGCACCTCACCGACGTCACCAACGCCAGCCGCACCCAGCTGATGAACCTGCACACCCTCGACTGGGACGACGAGTTGCTGCGGCTGTTCGGCATCCCGCGGGCCATGCTGCCGGAGATCCGGTCGTCGGCCGAGGTGTACGGGCACGCCGCCGCGGGGCTGCCCGGGGTGCCGATCGCGGCCGCCATCGGCGATCAGCAGGCCGCGCTCTTCGGGCAGACCTGCTTCGCGCCGGGGGAGGCCAAGTGCACGTACGGCACCGGCAACTTCGTGCTGCTCAACACCGGCACGACCCCGGTGCGCTCGACGCACGGCCTGCTCACCACGGTGGCCTACCGGTTCGGCGGGGACGCCCCGGTCTACGCCCTGGAGGGCTCGATCGCGGCCACCGGGTCGGCCGTGCAGTGGCTGCGCGACCAGCTCGGCATCATCAGCTCGGCCGGCGGCAGCGAAGAACTGGCCGCCCAGGTCGAGGACAGCGAGGGCGTCTGCTTCGTCCCGGCGTTCTCCGGTCTGTTCGCGCCGTACTGGCGGCCGGACGCGCGGGCCGCGATCGTCGGGCTGTCGCGCTACCACACCGCCGCGCACATCACCCGGGCCGCGCTCGAGGCGATCTGCTACCAGACCCGCGACGTGGTGGCGGCCATGGCCCGCGACTCCGGCACCGCGCTCGACTGCCTCAAGGTCGACGGCGGCGTCACCGCGAACGCGCTGTGCATGCAGTTGCAGGCCGACATCCTGGGCGTGCTGGTGAGCCGGCCGGCCGTCGCCGAGACCACCGCGCTCGGCGCCGCCTACGCGGCCGGGCTGGCCGTCGGGTTTTGGACGTCCCCCGAGCAACTGCGCGCCAACTGGCGGGAGGACCGGCGCTGGCGGCCGTCCTGGTCGCCGGAGCGGCGCGACGAAGGAATCACCCGCTGGCGAGCGGCCATCGACCGCACCCTCGACTGGGTCAGCGTCGGCTGACGAACGGAGAGCCACATGAACACCGGAGTCATCTCACCCGAGGCACGGACGCGGGCGCTGACCGCGATGTCGGCCGGCGACGACCTCGACGTGCTGGTCGTCGGCGGCGGCGTGGTCGGCGCGGGCGCGGCGCTCGACGCGGCCACCCGCGGGCTGTCCGTCGGGCTGCTCGAGGCCCGCGACCTGGCCAGCGGCACGTCGAGCCGGTCCAGCAAGCTGATCCACGGTGGCCTGCGCTACCTGGAGATGCTCGACTTCGGACTGGTCCGCGAGGCGCTGCGCGAGCGCGGCCTGCTGATCCAGCGGCTGGCGCCGCACCTGGTCCGCCCGGTGCCGTTCCTCTATCCGCTGCGGCACCGCGCCTGGGAGCGGCTGTACGCGGGCGCCGGCGTCGCGCTCTACGACACGCTCGCGCTGTCCGGGTGGGGCGCCGGCCTGCCCCGGCACCGGCACCTGAGCCGGACCGAGGCGCTCAAGGCGTTCCCGGCGCTGCGCCCCGACTCGCTGGTCGGCGCGATCCGCTACTTCGACGCCCAGGTCGACGACGCCCGGCACACCATGTTCCTGGCCCGTACGGCGATGGCGTACGGGGCACAGGTCGCCACCCGTACCGAGGTGATCGGCTTCCTGCGCGAGGGCCGCCGGGTGGTCGGCGTGCGGTGCCGCGACACCGAGACCGGCGCCGAGCTCCAGATCCGCGCCCGTGCCGTGATCAACGCGACCGGGGTCTGGACGAGCGACATCCAGTCGCTGATGAAGGGTGAGCGCGGCGGGTTCACGATCACCGCCTCGAAGGGCATCCACCTGGTCGTGCCGCGCGACCGGATCGCCGGGCACACCGGCATGATCCTGCGTACCGCCACCAGCGTGCTGTTCGTGATCCCGTGGGACCGGCACTGGATCATCGGCACCACCGACACCCCGTGGAACCTCGACAAGGCGCACCCGTCGGTGTCCGCCCGGGATGTCGACTACCTGCTGGACGAGGTCAACAAGGCGCTGGCCACCCCGTTGACGCCGGACGACGTGCAGGGCGTCTACGCCGGGCTGCGGCCGCTGCTCTCCGCCGACACGGCGATCACCGCGAAGCTGTCCCGCGAGCACGCCGTCGACCGGCTCGCGCCCGGCCTGGTGCTGGTGGCCGGCGGCAAATACACGACCTACCGGGTGATGGCCAAGGACGCGGTGGACGCCGCGGTGCAGGACCTCGACGCCCGCGTGCCGGCCTCCTGTACCGACCAGGTCCCGCTGCTCGGCGCGGCCGGCTACCGGGCCGCCTGGAACCGGCGCGCGCAACTGGCCCGCCGCACCGGCCTGGGCGTGTCCCGCATCGAGCACCTGCTCCGGCGCTACGGCACGCTCGTCGACGAGGTGCTCGCGCTGATCGAGGCCGACCCGGCGCTGGGTGAGCCGCTGGCCGGCGCCCCGGACCACCTGCGTGCCGAGGTGGTCTACGCGGTCACCCACGAGGGCGCGCGGCACCTGGACGACGTGCTCACCCGGCGTACCCGGATCTCCATCGAGACCCCGGACCGCGGGGTGACCGCGGCGCGTGCCGCGGCCGGCCTGGTCGCCGGGCCGCTCGGCTGGTCGCCGGCCGAGGCCGAGGCCGAGGCCGCCCGGTACGAGGCGCGGGTGGCCGCCGAGCTCGCGGCGCAGCGGCAGCCCGACGACGTGAGCGCCGACGCCACCCGGCTCGCCGCGGTCTGAGCGCGGCGGCGCCCGGATCACCGATCCGGGCGCCACCGCGATCGAGCCACGAACTCTCAGCCGATCCGGGTGCCGGCCGATCGTAGTGGCGAAGGACTCTCTCCGAGCGGGGTTGGTGTATGACCCGGAATGTCACGCAGACGTGGGACGCCCGCGCCGAGCCCACCGAGCTCATCACCCGTGTCCTGGCCGAGCGTGCCGTCCGGCCGTTGTTCCAGCCCATCGTCGATCTCACGACCCGGCACCTGATCGGGGTGGAGGCACTCGCGCGCGGCCCGGCCGGGTCGCCGCTGGAGTTCCCCGACCGGCTGTTCGAGGCCGCCGCACAGGTCGACAGGTTGCCGGAGCTGGACCAGCTGTGTGCCACTCGGGCGCACGAGATCGCCCAGGCGCCCGGCGCGGTGGTGCCACCGCTGGTGTTCATCAACAAGGAACCGGCCGGGGCGGACCGGCCGCTCAGCGACGAACTGCTCGCCCGGCTCACTTCGATCTCCACCTACCGGTACGTGCTCGAGTTCACCGAGCGGGCCTTGGCGGCACACCCGTCGGCGCTGCTGGAGGTAGCCGCCCGGGCGCACCGTACGGGCGGTGCGCTGGCGCTGGACGACGTGGGCGCGGACCGGCTGTCGCTGGCCTTCCTGCCGTTGCTGGAGCCGGAAGTCGTGAAGCTCGACATGCACCTGCTGCGCGACCCGTACTCCGCGCAGACCATCGAGATCACCGCACTGGTCTGCGGGTACGCCCAGCGGACCGGCGCGGCGGTGGTGGCCGAGGGCATCGAGACGGAGCAGGATCTGCTGGTCGCCCGCGCGCTCGGCGCCTGCTGGGGGCAGGGCTGGTTGTTCGCCCGGCCCGGCCCGCTGTCCGCCCTGCGGGAGTGGCCGGTGCACCCGTCGGCCCGGTTGCGGGCACCCCGGCCGGAGTTGTACCGGCCCGAGGCGAGCCCGTTCAATCTCGCCTCGGCCCGGCACCGTGCCCGCACCGGAGACCGGCACTTCCTCGACGGGCTCACCGAGCACGTCCTGCGGCAGCTGCCGTTCGCCGGTCCGTACGGTGTGGTGCTGGGTGCCTACACGGACCCGGCCGTGGGACGCCACTGGCTGCCCCGGCTGGCGGCGTCGGCCTCGACCGCGGCCCTGGTGGCCGTCTCCGGGCCCGAGCTCGACGTGCCGGATCCGATGCCGATCCGCACGTCGGTCAATGCTGACCTCAGGGACGCGGAGACGGCGCTGGTGATCGTGGACCCGCACGTCAGCGTGGCCCTGTGCGCGCGACGGCGCAGCGACGAGACATTCGACCTCGTGCTGACCCACGACCCCGATGCGGTCCACGCGGTGGCCCGCACGCTGCTCCATCGGCTGGGCCCGCACCAGCCACTCCCGGTGACGCGCTGAGTGTCATGCTCGAAAGGTGCCCGTTGTCCTGCATGCCACCGGTGACGTCGATGCGGCCCGTGCCTTCCTGAGCAGACACTATTACTCGAATTTCGTGGATGTGCTCTCCCCGTGGCATCCCTGGCAGACCCGCTTCGATGTCACTCCGTCGCATGCGGTCACCGTCGGCGACCTGCGGTTCGGCACCGATGTGCGGATCCAGTTCGGTGAGCTCGGCGCCTACCACGTCAATCTGCCGCTGACGGGCTCGCTGGTCTGGCGGCAAGGTGGTCATGCGCCTCTCCGGGCCACGCCGACGACCGCGGCGGTCTTCCAGCCGGTCGGTGACGCCTGTCTGGAGAAATGGGACGGTGATTGCCGGTTGCTGGCCGTGAAGATCGACCGCGGGATGCTGGAGGACGAGCTCGCCCGACTCCTCGACGGTCCGGTCACCTCGCCGCTCACGCTCGCACCGACCATCGATCTCACCCGCGGACGCGGTGCCAGTTGGCTGGGCCTGGTCCGGCACATGGCCGCCGACGCCGCGCAGCCTCACGGGCTGATGCACCACCCGATGATCGGGGCCGGCCTGCGGGAAGCCTTGGTCGCGGGGCTGCTGAGCGCCGCCGATCACCCGTACCGCGAGCGGCTGGAGCACCCGCGCCCGGCATCGGCGGCTCCCGCCGCGATCCGGCGGGTGGTGGAGGCCATGCGAGCCCAGCCCGGCAAGCCGTTCACCGCGGCGGACCTCGCCGCCACAGCCGGCGTCAGCGTGCGAAGCCTCCAGCAGGGTTTCCAGCGGCATGTCGGGATGCCGCCGATGGCGTACCTGCGGCATCTGCGCCTCGAGCGGGTCCACGAAGACCTGCGGCAGGGCGACCCGGCGATACACAGCGTGACCGGGATCGCCTATCGCTACGGATTCCTCCATATGGGCCGCTTCGCCGCGGAATATCGAGCCCGGTACGGGGTTCCGCCGCGCGATACCCTACGCGGGTAAGCCATAGCGGCCAAGCAGGAGTATCCGCGCCGAGATCGGGCAACCGGCGGTGCCAGGAACGCGCCCGGCTATCGGCGAGGAGCTGCGATGACCGACAGCGATCAGCACCGCCCGGAGATCGTCGTCGGGCTCGTCGCGACCCCGCCGGATTACCCGGCCCGGGTTGCCGCGCTGCTCACCGCGGAGCTCGCCGACCGGCTCGCCGATCAGGTGGACGCCGACGTGCTGTGGACCGTCCGGGACGGCTGGGGTGAGGTGGCGCCGCGCCGCGACGGCGGTGCGGAGGCGTTGCTCGACGATCTCGCCCAGCGGCGCACCGACGAACAGTGGGACGTCGCGATCTGCCTGACCGATCTGCCCTTGCACGCCGGCCGGGTGCCACTGATCGCCCAGAGCTCCGTCCAGCGCCGCACCGCGATGGTGTCGCTGCCCGCGCTGGGCCTGCGTCAACTGCGAACCGTACGCGCGGTCGTCCCGAATCTCGTGGGCCAGTTGCTCGCCGACGCATCCGAGCGGCGGCGTCCGGCCGCCCGGGTGGGCGCCGTCCACCGGGTGATCGCAGCGGCGGATGCCGGGGAGGTGCGGTACGTCGCCTCGCGGTTGATCGGCCGGGTGCGGTTGCTGACCGGCATGGTCCGCGCCAACCGGCCGGGCCGCGCGCTGCTGGGCCTGTCCAAACTCCTGGTCGGCGTGTTCGGCACGGCCGCGTTCGCGCTCACCACGAGCACCATCTGGCAGATGGGTGACGCGCTGGGCGGACTGCGCCTCACGATCATCATGCTGCTGGGGCTGACCGGGCTGGTGGCCTGGCTGATCATCACGCACGACCTGTGGGAGAAGCCGGACCGGGACACCCCGGCCGAGCTGGCCCGGATGTTCAACCTCGGCACAATCCTCACCCTCGCCCTGGCCACGGCGGTTTCCTACGTCGTGCTGTTTCTCGGAACGCTGCTCGCCGCGGCGCTGCTGATCGATACCTCCGTGCTCGAACAGACCCTGCAACGGCCGGCCCACGCCACCGACTATCTGACACTCGCCTGGATCATCAGCTCCCTGGCCACCGTCGGCGGAGCGATCGGCTCCGAGCTGGAGGACGAGGAGACGGTCCGGGCCGCCGCCTACGGACACCATCCCGAACCCACCGGCTGGCGGGACGATCAGAAGCGGCCATCCGGCCGCGATTGAGCGACACCCATGATGTAAGTCATGGCCATTAGCGGCGTCACGGCTTTGATCCAGGCCGCCATGCGCCGATCAGTACGGCATGAGCCAACTTCGGGTGCGCGGCGGCTTGGCCCGGGTGCGGTCGTTCGTGCAACGCGATCTGATGCGTGCCCTGCGACTGCTCTTCCTCGTGTCGCTCGCCGTCGGCTCGCTGGGGCTGACGATCCAGGTCGCCCACATGGGCGTCGGCGTCGCCGCGACACTGGGCTGTGCGGCGGCGCAGGTGCTGGTGCTGACGCTGCGCGCCGTGGAGTTCCGGCGGGCGACCCCGCTGCCGGTCTGGTTCGACGTGGTCGACCTGTCCGCGGTGTTGTTCGTGTTCTCCCAGGTCACCGACGTGACTCCGGTCGTCAGCACGCTGTTCATGCCGGTTCTGTTCCGCGCGGCCATCGGTGGCCTGCCCCGGCTGCTGCTCTCGCAGGCCGGTTATCTGAGCGTGTGGCTGATCGCGGTCGCGCTGCCCTGGCAGGTGAGGGCGATCCCCGGCGCGATGATCTCGTTGCTGATCACCGGGCTCATGGTCTATGCCACCCGCACCCTGATGACCAAACTGCAGGAACAGCAGAAGGCCCAGAACGCCCTGCTCGAAGGCGTGCTCACCGAACTGCCGTTCCCCGTCGTGGTGACCGACTCCGCGGGCGCGGTGGTGCTGGCCAATCCCGCAGCGACCGGGTTGATCGGCTGGCCGGGAGCCGGTGTACCGGACCTGGACGGGCTGCGGCTGCACGACCTCGAGGGACTGCCGATCGACCTGCGAACGGTGGTGGCCGAGTGCGCGGACGGCGTCGACCACCGGCGGCTGGAGGTGCGTCTGACGCGCACCGACGGCTCCACCGTGCAGGTCGTCGTGCAGACCGTGCCGATGGCCACCGGCTTCACCCAGGGCCGCAGCATGGTGCTCGCGCTTCTCGACGTGACCGAGCAACGATCGTACGAGGAACGCCTGCACACCGCCGCGTACTTCGACCTGCTCACCGGGCTGCCGAACCGGCGCATGCTGTTCGAGCGGCTCCACCTGGTGCACGACAGCGGCACCCCGTACGCGGTGCTGCTGATCGACCTGAACAACTTCAAGGTCGTCAACGACACGCTGGGTCACGCGATCGGCGACGAGTTGCTCGCCGGGATGGCACGACGGATCCGCGGCGCCGTCGACCGGACCGCCACGGTCGCCCGGCTGGGCGGCGACGAGTTCGCGGTGCTGCTTCCGCACGCGACGCCGGCAACGGTCGAAGCCGCGGCACGGGCGGTAGGCGAATCGTTCGCCGAACCGCTGCGCCTCACCTGCGGCCCGCTGCGGGGCAGCGGCGCGGTCGGCTTCGCGGTCGCCGCACCCGGCGACACACCGGACCAGGTGATCGAGAAGGCGGACGCGGCGATGTACCTGGCGAAGCCCGAGGGAAAGCGGCGTGCCCGCACGCGCGACGGGCTGGCCCCGCGGGCATCGGACGCGGCGCACGATCAAAATCCGGCTTGTGTACGCGATGAGCAGGCACTGCTACCATCTCGCGCCACATAAGATCACCGATTCCTCTCGAGGCGCTCATGAGTATTGCCATTCCCTCCAGCCTGGTCCAGAACGGCACCGGCATCCCCGACGTCTGCGCGCGGCACGGCGAGGCCGCGGTGCTGCGCAAGTCGGTCAAGTTCTGGTCGAAGCCGCCGGCCTGGTCGTACCTTCTCCTTCTCCTGGGCGCCCTGCCCTTCCTGATCGTGGTCATGGTGCTCCGCAAGGAGGTGCAGGCGCAGGCCTGGCCGTTCTGCGAGCAGTGCGTGAAGCTGCACAAGCAGCGGCTGACCATCGGGCTCATCCTGGTCGCGCTGCTGCCGATCAGCTTCGTGCTGGTGAACGCGGCCGGTGACGCGGGCGGGGTGCTGGTCCTGCTGGGGTTCGTGCTCGCCATCGTGGGCTTCGTCCTGGTGAGCCGCGGCACCTACCGGGTGCTGCCGTGGGGCTTCGCGTCGCGGGACGGGTCCGCTGTGGACTTCCCGAAGGCGCACCCGCAGTTCGTCACGGCTGCCCAGGCCGCCTATGCGCAGGCGGCGCAGCAGTACGCCGCGTGGCAGGCGGGCCAGCAGGGCGCGTACGGCCAGCAGCAGATGTGAATGTGACGCCGGCCGGGCCGCGCTTCAGCGCGGCCCGGCCGGGGCCTACGCGGAACCGGCGGACCGGCCGTCGCCGGGGCGGAGGTGCAGGACGCGGGAGACGCCGCCCTGGTCCGGGTCGTCGACGATGTCCCGGCCGTCCAGCCAGCAGCTGATCACGTGGGCCAGCTCGCCCGGGTGGCTGAAGTTCACCGCGTGGGCCGCGCCGTCGATCATGACAACGGTCAGGTGCGGCGGGGCCAGGCGGCCGAGTTCGCGGATCCGGTCCACCGGCGGCATCAGCGGGTCCCGGCTGCCGATCACGGCGAGCGTGGGCACGGGCGTACGCAGAAGTCGTTCCAGGGACGGGAACCGCACCAGCTCGCTGAACAGGTTGATGCCGTTCACCGGCCCGAAGTGCAGATAGTCGGGCAGCACGACCGGGACCAGCCGCGGGCTCTCCCGGAGCACGTCACGGGCGAGCTGGACCAGCGCCCGGCCGAGCGGCTGGTTGTGCGTGCCGCCGGCCGGCGAGGCGAGCACCAGCCCGGCCACCCGCTCCGGCGCGCTGTGCGCCACCTCCAGCGACACCGGGCCGCCCATCGAGTTGCCGATCAGGTACACGTGCACCTTGATCCGGCGCTCCCGCCAGCCCGTACCCGTCACGCCCGCCATTGTCACGGGACAACCGGCCCACCGGCATCACCCGCGGCGGATGACGCGGATCAGACGTGCCAGACCAGGCTGCCGCCGCGGATCTGGGCGGCCATCAGCACACCCAGCACGAGCAGGTCGGCCACGCCGAGCGCGACCGCGATCAGGCCCGCGTTGCGGCTGGGGCTGCCGGCGGCGTGCCGGTGAGCGGTGATCGCGCCGAGCGCGATGGCGGTCGGCCCGAACACGACGTTGAAGAAGAACAGGCCGGCCACGCCCAGGGCCAGCGACCCCACGGCACGGTCGTCCAGGCTGGCGATGCCCTTGACGAAGTTCATGACTGCTCCTCCCTAGAGGGACGACACGCGCCGGGCGCGCCGGGCGACGAGGAGAACGGTGGCGGCCAGCACCACGCCCAACGCCACGAGCAGCGGCTGCCCGGTGAGCAGGGTCGGACCGACGACCAGGGCGATCAGCGCGAGCGAAACCATCAGCGCCGCCATCTGTCTGCCCCTTTCAGTTGACAACTGTTTACTGAAACCACCATAGGCTCTCGCCGGTTCAGTGGACAGGTGTTTACTGAGTGACGTGGACAACCGGATCAGCCGCCCGGAGCAGAAGGCGCGCACCAGGCAGGCACTGCTCGACGCGGCGCTGACCCTGATGGAGCAGCGGAGCCTGAGCAGCATCGGCCTGCGCGAGGTCACCCGCGCGGCCGGCGTCACGCCGACCGCTTTCTATCGACACTTTCCGGACGTCGACCGCCTGGGCGTGGCCCTCGTCGACGAGAGCCTCGGCACCCTGCGGGCCACCATCCGCGCCGTCCGTGACGGCCTCAGCTCCAGCGACGAGGTGATCAACCGGTCGATCGGCGTCCTCGCCCGGCAGGTGCACGACCACCGGGAGCACTTCCGGTTCGTCGCCCGGGAGCGTCACGGTGGCGTGCCGGCGGTCCGCGCCGCGATCGCCGAGCAGCTCGACCTGTTCGCCGCCGAGCTGGCCACCGACCTGGCCGCCGACAGGCTGCGCGGCGGCCCGCGGTTCGACCGGTGGATCGCCGCCGACCTGCGGATGGTCACCAGCCTGATGGTCAACCACATGGTCTGGACCGCGGCGGCGCTGCTCGACGCGCCGCCGGACTCTCCCGACGCGGAGGCTCGGGTGGTCGACACCGCCGGCCGCCAGCTGCGGCTGATCGTGCTGGGCGCCCGGCAGTGGCCGACGTGAGGTTCCGCCTCCGGGTGCCGGAGCTCAAGCCCCGGCGCGGTCAGCCGGGCGAGCGAGAGAGCCGGCGAAGCGCATCTCGTAGATCGGCCGGTACCGGTCGTCGAAGAGCGTGAGCAGGCTGAGCAGCAGGACGAAGAACAACGCCGCCGCCGGCCGGAAGTCGGTCAGCAGCCACCCGGCGAGCCACACCAGCCCGGCGTTGAACAGCACCCGCAGCGCGAAGGCGGGCAGCATGAACTCCGTGCCGCGCCCGGTCCGGGCGACGCCGATGCTGATCGCGGCGTTGACCACGACGAACACCGTGGTGCCGCAGAGCAGCTGGACCGGCGACGCCGAGGTGCCGGGCAGCACCTGGGAGTAGATCACCCAGAGCAGCCCGATCAGCGTCACCTTCTCCAGCGTCCCGGTGGACCAGAGCCGGCTGTGCGTGGCGACCCACCGGCTGCGTCCGGCCGCGGTGGTGGCCTCGACCGGCAGCGGATCGGCGGCGACGTGCCACGACCAGTCCCGCTCCGGCTGCCGCGGGCGCACCACGAACCAGTAGACCGCGCCGAGCAGGAGCAGGCCCGCGACGACCGCCGGGCCGAACCAGGGCACCTCGGCGACCGTGTCGGTGAAGTCCAGCTGTGCGATGTGGATCCACCACTCCTGGGGCAGCTTCACAAAGATCCAGATCGCGGCCGCGGTGATCACCCACGACCGCATCGCGACCCGCGCCGGGTTCCAGAACAGCCGGTACACCTCGTACGCGATGAAGAAGTACTCGAAGGTGTTCGGGAAGATCAGCAGCAGCGGCCGCCAGTCCGTCAGCTCGAACGCGACCACCCCGACCAGGCGGTAGAAGTACAGGAAGCGAGCCACTCGCACGGCCGGTCGACTGGTCCAGTTCCGCAACGTCGACAGGTAGGCGATCGCCAGGTAGTAGACGTCCATCGCCTTGTCGTAACCCTGGTAACCGGGCGGGTCGTACCCGAACGTCTGGAAGACGGTCTGGTCGATCCCGTCCAGGACCAGCGCCGCGACGATCGCGGGCAGCGGATATCGCGGGATCAGCAGCGGGACGAGGAACCGCGCGCCCACCACCGCGAGGAAGACCGCGGTCGCCGTAGCCGACATGGATCCTCCTCCGCCGATGTCCAGGGCACGTCCATGACATCGGCTTCGCCCGCGCGCCGGATCATCCGGATCGGGTGAACACCATCAACCCCACCCCGATTTCGGTACGCCACGAGCACCCGCCCGCCCTCACCCGGCGATCGACGCCGCCATCCGGCGCAGAGCCCCGGCCAGATCGGCGGCGGACGGCGCGTGCGCCGGGTCGATCAGCCACTGGGTGATGACGCCGGTGAGCAACGCCTGATGGAAGGCGCCGAACGCGGCCGCCTCGGCCGGCGTGGCCGGCGTGGGCGAGGTGTCGAAGAGCTCGGTCAGGCCGAGCCGGGCCCCGGGCAAGCCGGCGGCGAGCTGCTCGCGGACCTCGGGCTGGTGCTGGCTCTGGGTGACCATCTCGAGCTGCATCGCCCACAGCTCCGGATGCGCCCGGAACGACTCGAGGATCCGGACCCAGACGGCCTCGAACCGCTCCAGCGGGCCGGCGTCGGCCAGGTCGTCGGCGGCGAGAGCCTTGGACATCTCGTCGCCCCACTCCTGCATGACCTCGAGCATGGCGGCGTTGAGCAGCGCCTCGGTGGAGCGGTAGTGATAGCCGATGGCGGCCAGGCTGGTGCCGGCGGCGGTGGCGATGTCCCGGGCGGTGGTGCGGGCGTAGCCCTTCTCGTAGAGACAGCGCTTCGCGCCCTCGAGGAGAGCCTCACGATTTCCCATGGCGGCGATCCTAATCGTCTGAGACATCCATCTGATACAAAAGTACAAACAACGCAGGCGGGGCCCGGCTGACCAGCCGGGCCCCGCAACGATCAGGTCAGACGCGGGTCACTTGCCGTCGACCGAGAAGGCGTAGAACGTGCCGCTGGTGAAGCTGCCCGTGGTGCCCGCCCCGAGCGCGAACTTCTTGTACCCGTTGCCCCAGTACACGACCCCGTCGACCACGGCCGCCCCGGCGTTCGACGAGTACGGCGCGGTGAAGTCCCACAGGATCTGGCCACTGGCGCTGTCCATCGCGTACATGTGGCCGCTGGTCGAGCTGCCGTAGACCACGTCGGCGGCGACGGTCAGCGGGCCCCAGGCGTACCCGGGGGTCGGGTCGGCGACCTGCCACTGGATCTTGCCGGTGGCCGGGTCGAGCGCCGCGTAGCTGCTGCCGCTGATCGTGGTGCCGTCGGCCAGTTGGTAGGGCGTCTTGTTCCAGTCCGCCTCGGCCAGGTAGATCCGCTTGGTGTCCCAAGCGGTGCCCCACATGATGCCGCCGACGTGCCCGCCGGGGCCGGGCGCCGCACTCCAGAGCACCTCGCCGTTCGCCGGGTTCAGGGCCCAGTACTCACCGCTCTTCTCGCCGCCGCCGACCGCCTCGCGGAGGTGCCCGCCGGCGTCCTTGTAGGCGAAGATGTGCGCGCCGTCGCCGAAGTCGTAGTCGTAGCCCTCGTTGGCCGGGCAGTTGTTCGGCGGCAGGCCGGGGATGCAGGAGGCGTTCCAGGCGTCGAACCGCATGGCGCCGGTGGCCCACTTGACGTTGCCGGTCTTCAGGTCGAGAGCCAGGATCGAGTCGATGTGGTTGTCCGGCGAGTAGCACTGCGGCGGGGTGCCGCCGGCGTCCTGGCACGCGTTGACGCTGTCCGGGACGCGGTAGTTCTGGCCGCTGGTGACGAAGATCGTGCCGCGGATCGGGTCGATCGCCGGGGTGCCCCACATCGCGCCGCCCGCGTACCCGGTCGGCTCGCCGTTGTTGTCCGGCACCATGTACCGCTTCCACAGCACCTTGCCGGTGGCCGCGTCGACCGCGTTGAAGTTGCCGCGGAACGTGCAGCACTTGTAGCCGGGGTCGAACGCCGACATCTCGCCCTCGGTGGACGACACGCCCTCGTAGACGACGCCGTTGTGGACGATCGGAGCCATGGTCAGGATCGCCGCGATGTGCGGGTCGAGCTGGGTGCTCCACCGCAGCGCGCCGGTGGTCGCGTCGACCGCGAGCAGCCGCGCGCCGACCTGGGTGCCGAGGAAGATCGTGTTGCCGGAGATGGCGACCGCGGTGCGGGAGACCGAGCCGGTGACGCCGTCGTAGTCGGAGATCTGGTGCGACCAGATCTCGGTCCCGGTGGCCGCGTCCAGCTTGTGCAGGTAACCGCCCCAGTCGGGGAAGTACACCGCGCCCTTCGACACGATCGGGGTGGCCGACACGTCGCCGTGCGTCGCGAACGTCCACTTCGGCTTGAGCCGGCTCACGTTCTTCGACGTGATCTTGGTTTCGAGCAGGTTGGCCCGGGTGTTCAGCAGATCCTTGCCGTTCGAGGTCCAGTCGGTCAGCGGATTGGCCGCCGCGGGCGACGCGGCGGCCGTGGCGGCCAGCGCCAGCGCGGCGACCGCGCCGGCCAGCCGGACCGACCTGGTGCGCAGAGAGCGCAGCATGATGTTCCTCCGGTTGTGAGGATTCGCGGGAAAACGAGGGGGCACGCCGATTACGGCGGCCCGGGAAGCTGGCGATTCAAGCTGCGTCCACGATAGACCAAAAGATCGATCGGGGTGGTACCCCTAGCGCACCCCAGTCCCGCCGATCGAGCCTTCTACCAGCGGCTCCACCCCCACCCGCCGGAACACTCGATAAGGGTCGGCGGGTTCACGCAGGGGTACTGCGCACCATCCCGCGATTGAGAGATTGAGCCTCGAAATGCTCACGTGAAATTGCTTCGAGGCAAGGCGGCAGGGATGAGCGAAGAAGCACGACTCCTCGACTATCTCAAGCGGGCCACCGTCGATCTCCGGGAGGCGCGCCGGCAGGTCGGCGAGCTGGAGGCGCGGGGCTCCGAGCCGATCGCCATCGTCGGCATGGCGTGCCGGTTCCCCGGCGGGATCACCTCGCCGGACGAGTTGTGGCGGCTGGTCGCCGAGGGCGGCGACGCGGTCACCCCGTTCCCCGTCGACCGCGGCTGGGACCTGGTCGGTCTCTACGACGCCGAGCCCGGCAAACCCGGCAGGAGCTACGCCCGCGACGGCGGCTTCCTGCACGACGCCGCCGACTTCGACCCGGCGTTCTTCGGCATCTCGCCGCGTGAGGCGCTCGGCATGGACCCGCAGCAGCGACTGCTGCTGGAGACCACCTGGGAGACCTGCGAGAGCGCCGGCATCGACCCGCGCTCGCTGCTCGGCTCGGCGACCGGGGTCTACGCCGGCGTGATGTACCACGACTACGCGGGCAGCAGCGCCGGCAGCCTGGTCTCCGGCCGGGTCGCCTACACCCTGGGCCTGGAGGGCCCCGCGCTGAGCATCGACACCGCCTGCTCCTCCTCGCTGGTCGCGGTCCACGAGGCCTGCCAGGCGCTGCGCGCCGGCGAGGTGACCCTGGCGCTGGCCGGTGGCGTCACCGTGATGAGCACCCCGGAGATGCTGATCTACTTCAGCGAGCAGCGGGGCCTGGCGCCGGACGGCCGCTGCAAGGCGTTCGCCGGCGCGGCCGACGGCACCGGCTGGGGCGAGGGCGTCGGCCTGCTGCTGCTGGAACGGCTCTCCGACGCCCAGCGCAACGGCCGCACCATCTTCGGCGTCGTCCGCGGCTCCGCGGTCAACCAAGACGGCGCCAGCAACGGGATGACCGCGCCGAACGGTCCCGCGCAGCGCCGGGTGATCCGCGCCGCGCTGGCCGGCGCCCGGCTGACCGCGGACCAGGTCGACGTGGTCGAGGCGCACGGCACCGGCACCACGCTCGGCGACCCGATCGAGGCGCAGGCGCTGCTGGCCACCTATGGCCAGGGCCGGCCGGCGGAGCGGCCGTTGTGGCTCGGGTCGATCAAGTCGAACCTCGGGCACACCCAGGCCGCGGCCGGCGTCGCCGGGATCATCAAGATGGTCCAGGCCATGCGGCACGGGGTCGTCCCGAAGACGCTGCACGTCGACGAGCCGACCCCGGTCGTCGACTGGTCGGCCGGCAACGTGCGCCTGGCGACCGAGACGGCGTCCTGGCCGGCCACCGACCGCCCGCGCCGCGCCGCCGTCTCGTCGTTCGGGCTGAGCGGCACCAACGCCCACGTCATCGTCGAGCAGGCCCCGGCGAGCACGATCGAAGACCCGGTTTTCGGTACGCCCACCGCCCTGCTCCCGATCGCGATCTCCGCGCAGACCCCGGACGCCCTCGACGCGCAGACCGCCCGGCTGGCATCCGCCCCGGGCGAGCCCCTCGACGTCGCGTACTCCTCGTTCACCACCCGCGCCGCCCTCGACCACCGCCGGGTCCTGCTCGGCGGCGAGCAGATCACCGGCGCGGTCACCGGCGGCAAACTGGCGGTGCTCTTCACCGGCCAGGGCTCCCAGCGCCTCGGGATGGGCCGCGACCTCTACGAACGGTTCCCGGTCTTCGCCGAGGCGTTCGACGCGGCCGGCGCGGCGGTCAAGGAGTTCGCCTGGGGCTTCGACGCCGCCGAGCTCGCCAGGACGGTCAACACCCAGCCCGCCATCTTCGCCTTCGAGGTCGCCCTCTATCGGCTCCTGGAGTCCTGGGGCGTCCGGCCCGACTATCTCGCCGGGCACTCGATCGGCGAGATCGCCGCGGCTCACGTGGCCGGTGTGCTGTCCCTTGAGGACGCCGGCACGCTGGTCGCGGCGCGTGGCCGGTTGATGCAGGCGCTGCCGGCCGGTGGCGTGATGGTCGCGGTGGCCGCGCCCGAGTCGGCGGTGCTGCCGCTGCTCATCGACGGGGTGGACATCGCGGCGGTCAACGGGCCGGCCTCGGTGGTGCTGTCCGGCGTCTCCGGTGCGGTGGACGCCGTGGTCGCCGCGCTCGGCGTGAAGGCCACCCGCCTGAACACGTCGCACGCCTTCCACTCGCACCTGATGGAGCCGATGCTCGCCGAGTTCGGCGCGATCGCCCGCGGGCTCACCTACCACCACCCGGCCATCGGAGTGGTCGCCACCGGTGACGTGACCGACCCGGACTACTGGGTCGGCCACGTCCGCAACGCGGTCCGTTACTACGACGTGGTCACCGACCTGCTGGGCCGGGGCGTGACCACGTTCCTGGAGTGCGGGCCGGACGCCACGCTGACCGGGCTCGGCCGGCAGATCACCGGCGACGCCGCGTTCATCGGACTCCAGCACCGCACCCGTCCCGAAGAGAACGAGCTGCTCACCGGCCTGGCCACGGCCTGGACGCGAGGCGTCGGCATCGACTGGACGCCGCTGCTCGCCGGCGGCCGGAAGATCGCGCTGCCGACCTACGCGTTCCAGCGCCAGCGCTACTGGATCGACGCGCCGAGCGCCGCCGCCGACCCGGGCGCCATGGGCCTGACCCGGCCGGAGCACCCGCTGCTCGGCGCGGTCGTCTCGGTGCCCGGGACCGGCACCACCGTCCTCACCGGACGGCTCGGCACCGGCGACCACCCCTGGCTCGCCGACCACGGCGTCCACGGCACCACGGTGCTGCCCGGCACGGCGTACGTCGAACTGGCCCTGCACGCCGCGGCCGGAACCGACTCGCCCCGCCTGGCCGAACTGATCCAGGAGGCGCCGCTGCCGATCTCCTCGCACGGCGGCACCACGATCCGGGTCGTCGTCGGCCCGGAGGACGGCGGGCAGCGCAGCGTCGCCATCTACTCGCAGCAGACCGACGCCTCCGGCGAGGAGGCGCCGTGGATCCGCAACGCGCACGGCACGCTCGCCCCGGCCGGCGCTGCCCCGCCCGCGGTGCTCAGCGTCTGGCCGGCGCCCGGCGCGCAGCCGCGCGACCTGACCGGGCTGGCCGAGCGGCTGGCCGCGGCCGGGCACGACTACGGGCCCGCCTTCCAGGGGCTGCGCGCCGTCTGGCAGCGCGACGACGTGAAGTACGCCGAGGTCGTCCTGCCCGAGGAGCACCGCGCCGAGGTGGGCCGGTTCGGGGTGCACCCGGCGCTGCTCGACGCGGCGATGCACGCCGACGGGCTGGACGACGACCCGTCGGCCCCGGCGATGATGCCGTTCGCCTGGACTGACGTGACCCTGCACGCCCCGGCCGGCCCGGCCGTCCGGGTCAAGCTGGTCCGCACCTCACCGGAGAGCGTCTCGCTGGTGGTCGCGGACGCGGCCGGCGCGCCGGTGCTGACCGTCGGCTCGCTGGTGTCCCGCCCGGCGCCGGCCGATCTGTCCGCGATCGCCGGTCAGCGCCCCCCGGTCTACCGCCTCGACCAGGTCCGCATCGACACCCCGCCCCGGCCGGCCGCCCCGTTCACCCGATTCGACGTGCCGACGACCGCCTCTGCGCCCGGCGAGACCGGTGCGACCGTTCTCGCGGCCGGCGAGACCGGTGCGACGGTTCCGGCGGCCGGCGAGACCGGTGCGACCGTTCTCGCGGCCGGCGAGACCGGTGCGACGGTTCCGGCGGCCGGCGAGACCGGTGCGACCGTTCTCGCGGCCGGCGAGACCGTCTCGGCGGCCGGCGCGGCCCGGGAGATCGCGGTGGCGACCCTGGAGCGGCTGCGGGGCTGGCTCGCCGACCCGGACGCCACCGACCGGACGCTGCTGGTCACCACCACCGGCACGCTCGCCGAGGCGCCGGCCGCCGGGCTGGTCCGGGCCGCGCAGGCGGAGAACCCGGGCCGGATCGTGCTGGTCGACACCGGCGCCGAGCCGGTGCCGGACGCGCTGCTCGGCGCGGCCGCCGGCAGCGGGGAACCCGAACTCGTCCTCCGCGGCGGCGCCCTCACCGCCCCGCGGCTCGTCACCGCCGATCCGGCCGGTTCCCCGGTCGCCCTGGATCCGGCGGGCACCGTGCTGATCACCGGTGGTGGCGGCCTGGGCGCGCTGATCGCCCGGCACCTGGTCACCGCGTACGGGGTGCGCCACCTGGTCCTGGCGAGTCGCCGTGGTGTTGCCGCGCCCGGCGTCGCCGAGCTGGCCGAGGAACTGGCCGGCCAGGGTGCCGCCGTCACCCCGTACGCCGTCGATCTGACCGACCGCGCCGCCGTCGCCGCCCTGATCGCCGCGGTGCCCGCCGCCCATCCGCTCACCGCCGTGGTGCACACCGCCGCCGTCGTCGACGACGGTGTGCTCACCGGCCTCACCCCGGACCGGCTCGCCGCGGTGTTGCGGCCCAAGGCCGACGCCGCCACCCACCTGCACGAGCTGACCCGCGACCTGCCGCTGACCGCCTTCGTCCTGTTCTCCTCGGCCTCCGGGCTGCTCGACGCGTCCGGCCAGGGCGCGTACGCCGCGGCCAACGCCTACCTGGACCGGCTGGCCCGGGACCGGGTGGCGGCCGGCCTGCCCGCCACCTCGATCGCCTGGGGCCTGTGGACCGGCACCGGCGGCCTGGACGACCGGCTCTCCGGCGCCGATGTGCAGCGGATGGCCCGTTCCGGGGTCCGCCCGCTCACCCCCGAGCAGGGCCTCGCGCTGTTCGATGTGGCGCTGGCCGGGGCCGACCCGGTGCCGGTTGCCCTGAACCTGGACCTGCCGGCGCTGCGCCGCCGCGGCGACGTGCCGCCCGCGCTGCGCGGCCTGGTCCCGGCCCGGCCCGCCCCGGCGGCCGCCGGTGGCGACGACCTGACCGGGCACCTGGCCACCCTCGACCCGCCGCAGCAGGAGTCGTTCCTGCTGGACCTGGTCTGCGGGCACGCCGCCGCGGTGCTGGGCCACGACGACCCGCGCACGGTCGGCGCCGGCAAGGGCTTCTCCGACCTGGGCCTGGATTCGCTGGGCGCGCTGGAACTGCGCAACCGGCTGGCCGCCGCGACCGGTCTGCGGCTGCCCGCCACGCTGATGTTCGACTACCCCAACCCGTGGCTGCTCGCCCGGTTCCTGCTGGCCGAGCTGGCCCCGCCGGCGCCGGTCACGGTCGACGACGCCACCGCCCGCCGCCTGATCGACGCCATCCCGGTCGACGCGCTGCGCCGGGCCGGACTCCTCGACGCGCTGCTGGCCCTCGCACCCGCCACCCCGGCGGTGACCGTGCCGGCCCCGCGCTCGGATGCCGCCGGCATCCAGGACATGGCCATTGACGACCTGGTCGCCGCGGCACTCGCCGTCGGCGGCCCGAACTGACCGGAAGGCGGCACCTGCCGTGAACACGTCTGTGGACCAGATCGTCGAGGCGCTGCGCCGGTCGATGCGCGACAACGAGCGGCTGCGCGCGGAGAACGACCAGCTCACCGCGGCCGCCGCCGAGCCGGTCGCGATCGTCGGCATGGCCTGCCGGTTCCCCGGCGGGATGAGCTCGCCCGAGGCGCTGTGGGAGGCCGTGCTCGCGGGCCGCGACGGGGTCGGTGAGTGGCCGGCCGACCGCGGCTGGGACACCGAGACCATCTACGACCCGGAGCCGGGCAAGCCCGGTCACTGCGTCACCCGGCACGGCGGTTTCCTGTACGACGCCGCCGACTTCGACCCGGAGCTGTTCGGCATCTCGCCGCGCGAGGCCCTGGAGATGGACCCGCAGCAGCGGCTGCTCCTGGAGACCTCGTGGGAGGCCCTGGAGCGGACCGGCATCGACCCGACCTCGCTGCGGGGCAGCAGCACCGGCATGTTCGCCGGCGTCATGTACCACGACTACCCGGCCGGCGCGGCGGGCAGCATCGTCTCCGGCCGGGTCTCCTACGTCCTCGGGCTGGAGGGCCCGGCCGTCACGGTCGACACCGCCTGCTCGTCGTCGCTGGTGGCGCTGCACCTGGCGATCCAGTCGCTGCGGACCGGCGAGTGCTCGCTGGCGCTGGCCGGCGGCGTGACCGTGATGTCCACGCCGACCACGTTCATCGAGTTCAGCGAGCAGCGCGGGCTGGCGCCGGACGGGCGGTGCAAGCCGTTCGCCGGGGGCGCCGACGGCACCGGCTGGGGCGAGGGCGTCGGGGTGCTGGTCGTCGAGCGGCTCGCCGACGCGCGGCGACTCGGGCACGACGTGCTGGCCGTGGTCCGCGGGTCGGCGATCAACCAGGACGGGGCGAGCAGCGGGCTGACCGTACCGAACGGGCCGGCCCAGCAGCGGGTGATCCGGGCCGCGCTCAGCGGTGCCGGGCTGGCCGCGACCGAGGTCGACGTGGTCGAGGCGCACGGCACCGGGACCACGCTCGGCGACCCGATCGAGGCACAGGCGCTGATCGCGACGTACGGGAAGGGGCGGCCGGCGGACCGGCCGCTGTGGCTCGGGTCGATCAAGTCGAACATCGGGCACACCCAGGCCGCGGCCGGCGTCGCCGGGATCATCAAGATGGTCCAGGCGATGCGGCACGGCGTCGTGCCGAAGACGCTGCACGTGGACCAGCCGTCGCCGATGGTGGACTGGGCGGCCGGCGAGGTCCGGCTGCTCACCGAGGCCGTCGACTGGCCGGCCGTCGAGCGGCCGCGCCGTGCCGCGGTCTCCTCGTTCGGGCTGAGCGGCACCAACGCCCACGTGATCGTCGAGCAGGCGCCCGCCGTCGCCGAGCAGCCCCCGTCCCCTCCGGGACACCTGGTGCCGCTGCTGGTCTCGGCCCGCACGCCGGCCGCCCGCGACAACCAGATCATCAAGATCAAAGACTTTCCCGGTACGCCCGTCGACGTCGCGCACACCCTGCTGACCGCCCGTGCCCAGCTGCCGCACCGGGCCGCGCTCGTCGGTGACGCCCCGGCGATCATCGGAGAGGTGACCACCGGCGCGACCGCGGTGCTGTTCACCGGCCAGGGTTCACAGCGCCTCGGTATGGGTCGTGACCTCTACCAACGCTTCCCGGTCTTCGCTGCCGCCTTCGACGCGGCCGGTGCGGCGGTCAAGGAGATCGCCTGGGGCACTGACGCCGACGAACTCGCGCGGACGGTCAACACCCAGCCGGCGATCTTCGCGTTCGAGGTCGCTCTCTACCGGCTGCTGGAGTCGTGGGGTGTTCGTCCCGACTTCCTGGCCGGGCACTCGATCGGGGAGATCGCCGCGGCTCACGTGGCCGGTGTGCTGTCCCTGGAGGACGCCGGGAAGCTGGTCGCCGCGCGCGGCCGTCTGATGCAGGCGCTGCCGGCCGGTGGCGTGATGGTCGCGGTCGCCGCGCCCGAAAGTGCGATCGAGCTGATCCCGGGTGTGGACATCGCGGCCGTGAACGGGCCTTCCTCGGTGGTGCTGTCCGGAACGGCCGAAGCGGTGGAGGCCGTCGTCGCCACGCTCGGCGTGAAGGCGACGAGGCTGAACACCTCGCACGCGTTCCATTCGCATCTGATGGAGCCGATGCTGGAGGACTTCCGGCAGATCGTCCGGGGGTTGACCTTCCGCGAGCCGGTCGTCCCGGTGCTCTGCGCCGGCGACGTGACCAGCCCGGACTACTGGGTCGAGCACGTCCGCGCCACGGTCAGGTTCCACGACGTGGTGACCGGCCTGCTCGGCCGCGGCGTGGTGACGTTCCTGGAGTGCGGGCCGGACGCGACGCTGACCGGCCTCGGCCGGCAGATCACCGGCGACGCGACGTTCATCGGCCTCCAGCACCGCACCCGCCCGGAAGAGACCGAGTTGCTCACCGGCCTGGCCACCGCCTGGACCCGGGGTGTCGACATCGACTGGACCCCGCTGCTGGCCGGCGGCCGGAAGATCGACCTGCCCACCTACGCCTTCGACCGGCACCGCTTCTGGCCCGACACCACCGCGACCGGCGCGGACCCGGCCGCCATCGGCCTCACTCGCACCGGCCACCCGCTGCTCGGCGCGGTCATCCCGGCCCCGGAGAGCGGCGGCGTGGTCCTCACCGGCCGCCTCGCCCTCGACACCCACCCGTGGCTCGCCGACCACGAGGTGCTCGGGTCGGTCCTGCTGCCCGGCACCGCCTACGTCGACCTGGCCCTGCGCGCCGGTGACGAGGCCGGCTGCCCGGTCCTGGCCGACCTGGTGCAGGAGGCGCCGCTGGTGCTGCCCGCCCGGGGCGGCGTCCGGCTCCAGGTCGTGGTGGGGGAGCGGACCGCGGCCGGCGCCCGGCCGGTGCAGATCTGGTCCCGTCCCGAGCAGGCCGGGGACGACGCCGCCTGGCTGCGCCACGCGAGCGGCGAGCTGATCGACGGCGAGCCGGCCACCGCCGGGGACCTGGCCGCCTGGCCGCCGCCGGGCGCGCGGCCGCTGGACCTCACCGACGGGTACGACCGGCTGCACGCCGGTGGATACGGCTACGGCCCGGTCTTCCAGGGCCTGCGCGCCGCCTGGCAGCACGGCGACGACCTGTACGCCGAGGTCGAGCTGCCGGAGCCGGCCCACGACGACGCCCTCGCGGCGAGCATCCACCCGGCCCTGCTGGACGCCGCCATGCACGCCGAGCTGCTCCGGGACACCGGCGACGGGGAGGGCACCCAGCTGCCGTTCGCCTGGACCGGGGTCACCCTGCACGCCACCGGCGCCACCGCGGTCCGGGTCCGGATCAGCCACCCCGCGCCGGACCGGATCAGCCTGCTCGTCGCGGACCCCGCCGGGCAGCCGGTGCTCACCGTCGGGTCACTGGTCTCCCGGCCGATGACCGCCGACCGGCTGGCCCCCGCCGACCCGGCGGACGCGCTGCTCGGCGTCACCTGGTCCCCGGCCGCCACGCCGGACCCGGGCGCCACCGCGGACGTCGTCTTCATCTACGGCCCCGACGACCTCGAACTGATCGGTGCCGAGGCGGCCCGGCTGGCCGTGGTCGCGTCGGTCACCCCGAGCCCCGGTGGCGACCCGCCGGCCCGCGGCGGGGAGACCGTCATCCCGGGTGCGAGCCGGAACGCGACCGTCGCTGCGGGCGCGCCCGGAACCGTGCCGTCCCGGAGCCGGGAGACCGTCGTGGCCGGGCTGCGGCTGGTGCAGAGCTGGCTGGGGCGGCCCGAGCTGAATGACTCGCGACTGGTGCTGGTCACCCATCGGGCTGTGCCGGTCGGTGCGGACGAGGACGTCGACGTCACCACCGCCCCGGTGTGGGGGCTGGTGCGGGCCGCGCAGGCCGAGCATCCGGACCGGATCGTGCTGCTGGACACCGACACCGGGCCGGACCGGGAGCTCGGCGGGCCGCTGCTGGATCGGGCGATCGCCACCGGTGAGCCGGAGCTGGCGATCCGGGGCGGCGAGCTGTTCGTGCCCCGGCTGGCGCCGGCCGCGGTCACCGGCGGCACGGCGCCGTGGGCCGAAGGCGTCGTGCTGATCACCGGTGGCACGGGCGGGCTCGGGGCGATTCTGGCCGAGCATCTGGTGCGTGCTCACGGCGTACGCAAATTGGTCCTGACGAGTCGGCGCGGCCCGGACGCGCCTGGCGCGGCGGCATTGATCGCGCGCCTCGCGGATCTCGGCGGCGACGGGGAAGCGGTCGCCTGCGACGTGGCGGACCGGGCCGCCGTGGCCCGGCTGATCGACGGGATCGGGGACCGGCTGACCGGGATTGTCCATGCGGCGGGGATCGGTGACAACGCGCTGCTCGACCACCTCGACGCGGCCCGGATCGGCACCGTGTTCGCGCCCAAGGCGGACGCCGCCTGGTATCTGCACGAGCTGACCGCGGGCCTGCCGATCCGTGCGTTCGTGCTGCTCTCCTCGGCGGGCGGGCTGGTGCTCGCGGCCGGGCAGGGCAACTACGCGGCGGCCAACACGTTCCTCGACGCGCTCGCCGCGCACCGCCGTCACCGGGGCCTGCCGGCCACCGCGCTGGCATATGGACTGTGGGACGCGGGCTCCGGACTCGCGGCCGAGCTGACCGATGGTGATCGGGAGCGGATGCGGCGGCTCGGGCTGCCCGCGCTGACCACGCCGCAGGCCCTGGAACTGTTCGACCGGGCGGTCGCGAGCGACGCGGCGCACCTGGTCCCGCTGCCGGTGGACCGGGGCGCGCTGCGGGCGCGTACCGACGAACCGCCCGCGCTGCTGCGCGGCCTGGCCGCCGGGCGGCGGACCCGCACCCGCGCCGCGGCCGGTGGCACCGCGGGCACGCTGCGCGACCGTCTCGCCGGGCGGCCCGAGGCGGACCGCGACCGGCAGCTGCTCCAGCTGGTCCGGGAGCAGGTCGCCGCGGTGCTCGGGCACGCGTCGGCCGACCAGATCGCCCCCGAGCGGCCGTTCAGCGACCTGGGTTTCGACTCGCTGACCGCGGTCGAACTGCGCAACGCGCTGAGCGCCGCGACCGGCCTGCGCCTGCCCGCCACGCTGGTCTTCGACCACCCGACCGCCGCGGCCACCGCCCGGCTGCTGCGCGACGAGCTGCTCGGCGTGGACACCGCGACGCCGGCCGCCGCGCCGGTGGCGGTGACCGACGGCGACCCGATCGCGATCGTCGCGATGGCCTGCCGCTATCCGGGCGGCGTCAGCTCGCCGGAGGACCTGTGGCGGCTGGTCGCCGACGGGGTCGACGCGGTCGGCGAGTTCCCCGCCGACCGGGGCTGGGACCTGGACGGCATCTACGACCCGGAGCCCGGCAAGCCGGGCCGCAGCTACACCCGGCACGGCGCCTTCCTCTACGACGCGGCCGAGTTCGACCCGGCGCTGTTCGAGATTTCGCCGCGCGAGGCGGCCGGGATGGACCCGCAGCAGCGGCTGCTGCTCGAGGTCGCCTGGGAGACCGTGGAGCGGGCCGGGCTCGACCCGACCGCGCTGCGCGGCAGCGACACCGGGGTGTTCACCGGCGTGATGTACCACGACTACGCGGGCGGCGCGGCCGGCAGCATCGTCTCCGGCCGGGTCTCCTACGCACTCGGGCTGGAGGGTCCGTCGGTCAGCGTCGACACCGCCTGCTCGTCGTCGCTGGTCGCGCTGCACTTCGCGATGCAGGCGCTGCGCGGTGGCGAGTGCTCGCTCGCGCTGGCCGGCGGGGTGACCGTGATGTCCACGCCGGAGATGCTCTGCTACTTCAGCGAGCAGCGCGGGCTGGCGCCGGACGGGCGGTGCAAGTCGTTCGCGGGTGGCGCGGACGGCACCGGCTGGGGCGAGGGCGCGGGGCTTCTGCTGCTGGAGCGGCTCTCCGACGCACAGCGCAACGGGCACCCGGTGCTCGCGGTGATCCGCGGGTCGGCGGTGAACCAGGACGGCGCCAGCAACGGGCTGACCGCGCCGAACGGGCCCGCGCAGCGCCGGGTGATCCGGAACGCCCTGGCCACGGCCGGGCTGACCGGCGCGGACGTGGACGTGGTGGAGGCGCACGGCACCGGCACCGTGCTGGGCGACCCGATCGAGGCGCAGGCGCTGCTGGCGACCTATGGCCAGGACCGTCCGGAGCAGCCGCTGCTGCTGGGGTCGATCAAGTCGAACATCGGGCACACCCAGGCCGCGGCCGGCGTCGCCGGGATCATCAAGGTGGTCGAGGCGATGCGGCACGGGGTGGTGCCGAAGACCCTGCACGTGGACGAGCCGTCGCCGGTCGTGGACTGGTCGGCCGGGAACGTTCAGCTGGTCACCGAGGCGCTGGCGTGGCCCTCGGCGGACCGGCCGCGGCGGGCGGCGGTGTCGTCGTTCGGGCTCAGCGGGACCAACGCGCACGTGATCGTCGAGCAGGCGCCGGCCACCCCCACCGCCGGGATCACCAGCCAGTCCGGGCAAGCGCCCTCCGGTGTCGCGGCCACCTCCGCAACGTGGGGTCCGCTTCCGGTCGCGATCTCCGCGCGTACGCCGGGCGCCGTGGCCGGGGGAGCGGCGAAGCTCGGGGCCGTGGCGGACGGATCGGTCGCCGACCTGGCCTGGTCCTCGTTCACCAGCCGGGCGGCGTTGGAGCACCGGATGGTGGTCCTGGCCTCGGATTCGGACGAGCTGCGGCGCAAGCTGGCGGACCGGGACGCGATCGTCGGATCGGTGGTGTCCGGCTCCACGGCGATGCTGTTCACCGGGCAGGGCTCGCAGCGCCTCGGCATGGGCCGTGACCTCTACGAGCGCTTCCCCGTCTTCGCGGCGGCTTTCGACGCGGCCGGCGCGGCGGTCAAGGACATCGCCTGGGGCACCGACGCCGAACTGCTCGCCCAGACGGCCAACACCCAGCCCGCGATCTTCGCCTTCGAGGTCGCCCTCTACCGGCTCCTGGAGTCGTGGGGCATCCGCCCCGACTACGTCGCGGGGCACTCGATCGGCGAGATCGCCGCAGCTCACGTGGCCGGTGTCCTCTCCTTGGAAGACGCCGTCAAGCTGGTCGCGGCGCGCGGCCGGTTGATGCAGGCGCTCCCGGCCGGCGGCGTGATGGTCGCGGTCGCTGCCCCCGAGTCCGCGATCGACCTGATCCCAGGCGTGGACATCGCGGCGGTCAACGGGCCGTCTTCGGTGGTGCTGTCCGGCACCGCTGAAGCGGTCGATGCGCTGGTCGCTTTCCTTGGTGTGAAGGCCACGAAGCTGAACACCTCGCACGCGTTCCACTCGCACCTGATGGAGCCGATGCTCGCCGAATTCCGGCAAATCGTCCAATCACTCGATTTTTCGGAACCGGCCATCCCGCTGATCACGGTCGGCGACGTCACCGACCCCGACTACTGGGTCGATCACGTCCGCGACACCGTCCGCTTCCACGACGTGGTGACGGACCTGGTGGGCCGGGGCGTGACCACGTTCCTGGAGGTCGGCCCGGACAGCACGCTCACCGGCCTGGGCCGCCGGATCGCCGACGACGCCACGTTCATCGCCCTCCAGCACCGCACCCGCGAGAACGAACTGCTCACCGGCCTCGCCACCGCCTGGACCCGGGGCGTCCCGATCGACTGGACGCCGCTGCTCGCCGGTGGCCGCACCATCGCCCTGCCCACCTATGCCTTCGACCGCCGCCGCTTCTGGATGTCGCACGAGCCCGGCGCCCGCACCACCCCGGTCACCGTCGTGGCGGCCGAGGACACCACCGACCCGAACGACCTGCGCCGCGAACTGGCCGCCCTGCCGGCCGGTGACGGCGACCGGATGCTGCTGCGGCTGGTCCGCACGCACGTCGCGGCGGTCCTCGGCCACTCCTCGATCGAGGACGTGGCGCCGGACCGGCCGTTCAAGGAGCTCGGCTTCGACTCCAACGCCGCGGTCGAGCTGCGCAACCGGCTCAACGCCGCGACCGGGGTCACCCTCCCGGCCACCCTGGTCTTCGACCACCCGACCGCTGAGGCGGTCGCCGCTCTGGTGCGTGACCTGCTCACCCCGCGCGCGGCCGACCCGGTCGCGACGGTGCTGGCCGAGGTCGACCGGCTCGACGAACTGCTGACGGCCGCCGACACCGCCGGCGGCCGGTCCCGGGTCACCACCCGGCTCGAAGCGCTGCTGCGCCGCTGGCAGCACGGCGCCGCGGTGGTTGCCGAACCGGAGCTCTCCCTGGACGACGCCAGCGACGAGGAGCTGTTCGCCGCTCTGGACAACGAATTCGAGATGGGTTGATCTGCGATGGCTGACGACGACAAACTTCGTGACTACCTCAAGCGGGCCACGGCGGAACTCCAGCAGACCCGGCGCCGGCTGCACGAGATCGAGGCGGACGCCCGGGAACCCATCGCCGTCATCGCGATGAGCTGCCGGTTCCCCGGCGGGGTGAGCAGCCCCGAACAGCTGTGGGACCTGGTCGCCGAGGGCCGGGACGGGATCACCCAGTTCCCGGTGAACCGGGGCTGGCCGACCGACCTGTACGACCCGGAGCCGGCCACACCCGGCAAGACGTACTCCACCGAGGGCGGGTTCCTGCACGACGCCGGGGACTTCGACGCGGACTTCTTCAAGATCAGCCCGCGCGAGGCGGCGGACACCGACCCGCAGCAGCGGCTGCTGCTGGAGACGTCGTGGGAGGCGTTCGAGCGGGCCGGCATCGACCCGCTGTCGCTGCGCGGCGAACGGGTCGGCGTGTTCGCCGGCGTCGTCTACCACGACTACGGGGTCGGCGGCAGCACCGGCGGGCTGGCCAGCGTGGTCTCCGGCCGGGTCGCGTACGCCCTGGGCCTGGAGGGCGCCGCCGTCACGGTCGACACCGCCTGCTCGTCGTCGCTGGTGGCGCTGCACTTCGCGATGCAGTCGCTGCGCGGTGGCGAGTGCTCGCTCGCGCTGGCCGGCGGCGTGACCGTGATGTCCACCCCGGCGTCGTTCATCGGCTTCAGTCAGCAGCGCGGGCTCGCGCCGGACGGGCGGTGCAAGGCGTACGCCGACGCCGCGAACGGGACCGGCTGGGGTGAGGGCGCCGGCCTGCTGCTGCTGGAGAAGCTCTCCGACGCCAAGCGCAACGGGCACGAGGTGCTCGCCGTCATCCGTGCCTCGGCGATCAACCAGGACGGCGCCAGCAACGGCCTGACCGCCCCGAACGGCCCCTCGCAGCAGCGGGTCATCGAGGCGGCGCTGGCCGCCGGTGGCCTGACCGCGGCCGAGGTGGACGCGATCGAGGGACACGGCACCGGCACCGTGCTGGGTGACCCGATCGAGGCGCAGGCGCTGCTCGCGACCTATGGTCAGGGCCGCCCGGAGGACCGGCCGCTGTGGCTCGGGTCGATCAAGTCGAACATCGGGCACGCCCAGGCCGCGGCCGGGGTCAGCGGCATCATCAAGATGGTCCAGGCGATCCGGCACGGGGTGCTGCCGCCCAGCCTGCACGTCGACGCGCCGTCGTCGGTGGTGGACTGGTCGGCCGGCAACGTCCGGCTGCTGACCGAGAGCCTGCCGTGGCCGGACAGCGGTCACCCGCGCCGGGCCGGGGTGTCGTCGTTCGGGCTGAGCGGCACGAACGCGCACGTGATCATCGAGCAGGCGCCGCCGGCCGAGCCGCCCGCGCCCCCGGTGGCGGTGAGCGGGCCGGTTCCGGTGGCGATCTCCGCGCGGACCGAGGGGGCGCTCGCGGCGCAGCTGCACCGCTGGCACGCCGACCTCGCCGGGCGGCCCGAGGCGGGGCTGCTGGACGTGGCGTACTCGTCGGTCGCGCACCGGGCGGCGCTGTCGCACCGGGCCGTGGTGCTGGCCGCGTCGCGGGACGAGCTGCTGGCCGGGCTGGCGGCGGACGAGCAGCCGATCAGCGGGGTGGTGACGCCGGGACCGCTGGCGATGCTGTTCACCGGGCAGGGCTCGCAGCGGCTCGGGATGGGCCGGGACCTCTACGAGCGCTTCCCGGTCTTCGCGGCCGCCTTCGACGCGGCGGCGTCGGCGATCAAGTGGATCGCCTGGGGCCGGTCGGCGGAGGAACTGGCCAAGACGGTCAACACCCAGCCGGCGATCTTCGCGTTCGAGGTCGCCCTCTATCGGCTCCTGGAGTCCTGGGGCGTCCGCCCCGACTACCTCGCGGGACACTCGATCGGGGAGATCGCCGCGGCTCACGTGGCCGGTGTGCTGTCCCTCTCGGACGCGGGCAAGCTGGTCGCCGCGCGCGGGCGCCTGATGCAGGCACTTCCGGCCGGTGGCGTGATGGTCGCCGTCGCCGCACCCGAGAGCGCGATCGAGCTCATCCCGGGGGTCGACATCGCCGCTGTCAACGGGCCCTCCTCGGTGGTCTTGTCCGGCGATTCCGGCGCTGTGGAGGCCGTCGTCGCGCGGCTGGGCGTCAAAGCCACCAAGCTCAACACCTCGCACGCGTTCCACTCGCACCTGATGGAGCCGATGCTCGCCGAATTCCGGCAAATCATTGAATCTATCGATTTTTCGGAACCGACCATCCCGCTGATGACCGTCGGCGACGTGACCGACCCCGACTACTGGGTCGATCACGTCCGCACCACCGTCCGCTTCCACGACGTCGTGACCGGCCTGCTCGACCGCGGCGTGACCACGTTCCTGGAGGTCGGCCCGGACGCCACCCTCACCGGCCTGGGCCGCCAGATCACCGACGACGCCGCATTCATCAACCTCCAGCACCGCACCCGCCCGGAGGAGAGGGAACTGCTCACCGGCCTGGCCACCGCCTGGACCCGAGGCGTCGACGTCGACTGGAGGCCCCTGCTGGCCGGCGGCCGCCGCACCGAGCTGCCGACCTACGCCTTCCAGCGCAAGACGTACTGGGCCGCCGAGGAGACGCCGGCCACCACCTCCACCGACCCCCTCGACGCCGCCTTCTGGGACTCCGTCGAGCGGCAGGACTGGACCGATCTCGCCGACCGCCTGGCCGTCGACCCGGCCGCCCTCGGCGCCACGCTGCCCGCCATCTCCGGACTGCGCGCCGAGCACCGGCAGCGCACCACCGTCGACGGCTGGCGCTACAAGCTCACCTGGAGCCCGGTCCCCGAGCCCGCCGACACCGCACGCACCGGCACCTGGCTGGTCGTCGTCCCGGCCGTCCTGGCCACCGAGGACCGGGTGCTGCGCACGGTCAAGGAGCTCACCCGCCGCGGCAACAAGGTGGTCCAGCTCGATGTGGCCGATCCGGAGCGGGCCGACCTGGCCGCGCGGGTGCGCGACCTCGGCGAGTCCCCGGCCGGCGTGCTGTCGCTGCTCGCCCTGGACGGCGCGCCGCACCCGGTGCACCCGACTCTCACCCGTGGCGCCGCCGCCACGGTCACCCTGGTCCAGGCGCTGCGGGACGCGTCCGTCGGCGCGCCGCTCTGGTGCCTCACGACCGGGGCGATGGCCCTGGACACCGACCGCGTCCCGGTCGACCCGGCCCAGGCCCGGCTCTGGGGCCTGGCCACCGTCCTGTCGCTGGACCTGCCGGCCGAGTGGGGCGGCATGGTCGACCTGCCCGCCGACGCCGACGACGCGAGCCTGCGCCGGCTCGGCGCGGTCCTGCTGTCCGCCGCCGGTGAGGACCAGCTGCTGGTCCGCCCGGACGGCCTGTTCGCCCGCCGGCTGGTCACCGCGCCGACCGGTGGCGCGCCGGGCAAACGGCAGTGGCGCCCGCGCGGCACCGTGCTGGTCACCGGCGGCACCGGCGGCATCGGCGCGCACCTGGCCCGCTGGCTGGCCGCCGAGGGCGCCGAGCACCTGGTGCTGACCAGCCGCCGCGGCCGGGACGCGGCCGGCGCCCCGGAACTCGCCGCCGAGCTGGCCGCGCACGGCACCGAGGTGACCCTCGCCGCCTGCGACGTCGCCGACCGCGACCAGGTCGCCGCGCTGCTCGCGGCGATCCCCGCGGACCGGCCGCTGCGCACCGTGGTGCACGCCGCCGGGCTGGCCCAGCGGCTGGCCGGGCTGGACGAGCTGACCCTCGACGAGTTCGCCGAGGTGGGGCACGCGAAGATTGCCGGCGCCGAGCACCTGGACGACCTGCTGGCCGGGTCGGAGCTGGACGCGTTCGTGCTGTTCTCGTCCGGCTCGGCGGTCTGGGGCAGTGGCGGGCAGTCCGCGTACGGCAGCGCCAACTCCTACCTCGACGCCCTCGCCGCCCGTCGCCGCGCGTCCGGCCGGACCGCCACCGCGATCGCCTGGGGCGCCTGGCAGACCGGCATGGTCGACGCCGGGCTGGCCGAGCAGATGCGCCGGATCGGTGCCCCGGCGATGCCCGCCGACCTGGCCGTCGCCGCGCTGCGGCAGGCCCTGGACGCCGACGACACGTCGATCGTGGTGGCCGACATCGACTGGGCGCGGTTCGCGCCCACCTACACGATGGCCCGCCGCCGCCCGCTGCTCGACGATCTCGCCGAGGTGCGGGCCGCGCTCGCCGACGGCGCCCCGGAGAGCGGTGGGGCCGGCGCCGCGCTGGCCGCCCGGCTCGCCCCGCTGCCCGCCACCGAGCAGCAGCGGGTCCTGCTGGACCTGGTCCGGGACAGTGTGGCCCGGATCCTCGGGCACGACTCCGGCACCGCCGTCGAACCCGGCCGGGCCTTCGACGACCTCGGTTTCGACTCGGTCTCCGCGGTCGAGCTGCGCACCCGGCTGGGCGCGGCCACCGGCCGCAAGCTGCCGACCACGCTGATCTTCGACTACGCCACCCCGGCCGCGCTCGCCGAGCACCTGCACGGCGCCCTGTGCGACACCGGCGGCGGCGACGCCCTCACCCACCTGGACCGGCTGGAACAGGCCTTCGGCGAGCTGACCGCCGAGGAGATCGACCGGAACCGGGTGACCGCCCGGCTCCAGGCGGTCCTGGCCCGCCTCACCGCGGTCCTCGGCGACGGCGGCGAGGCCGTCGGCGACCGGATCGACGCCGGCTCGGCGGAGGACGTCTTCGCCTTCATCGACCAAGAGCTCGGCCTGTAACCGCCCCGCTAGACGCGAAGGATCGGTGACCCTGATGGGCAACGACGAGAAGCTCCTCGAATACCTGAAGAAGGTGACGTCCGAGCTGCACCAGACCCGCCTGCGCCTGCAGGAGGTCGAGACCGAGGAGCAGGACCCGATCGTCGTGGTCGGGATGGGCTGCCGTTACCCGGGCGGCGTCGCGTCCGCCGACGACCTGTGGCGCCTGGTGGCCGGCGGCGGCGACGCGATCAGCGAGTTCCCGGCCGACCGCGGCTGGGACGTCGACGGCCTGCACGACGACGACCCGGACACGGCCGGCACCAGCTACGTCCGCGAGGGCGGCTTCCTCGACGACGTGGCCGGTTTCGACCCGGCGCTGTTCGGCATCTCGCCGCGCGAGGCCCTGACCATGGACCCGCAGCAGCGGATCCTGCTGGAGCTGGCCTGGGAGACCGCCGAGCGGGCCGGCATCGACCCGCTGAGCCTGCGCGGCAAGCCGGTCGGCGTCTTCGCCGGCTCCGGCCAGCAGGACTACGAATACCTGCTGGCCGCCGCCCCGGAGGCGGCCGAGTCCTACCTGACCACGGCGACCGCGGCGGCCGTCATCTCCGGCCGGGTCGCCTACGCCCTCGGCCTGGAGGGCCCGGCCGTCACGATCGACACCGCCTGCTCGTCGTCGCTGGTCGCACTGCACCTGGCGGCCACCGCGCTGCGCCGCCGGGAGTGCTCGCTGGCCTTCGCCGGCGGGGTCATGGTGATGGCCACCCCGGCGCCGTTCGTCGCGTTCAGCCGGCAGCGCGGGCTGGCCCCGGACGGCCGCTGCAAGCCGTTCTCGGAGAGCGCCGACGGCACCGGCTGGTCCGAGGGCGGCGGCCTGCTGCTGCTCGAACGCCTCGCCGACGCGAAGCGCAACGGCCACCCGATCCTCGCGGTGATCCGCGGCTCGGCGATCAACCAGGACGGCGCCAGCAACGGCCTGACCGCCCCGAACGGCCCGTCTCAGCAGCGGGTGATCCGCCAGGCGCTGGCCGACGCGCGGCTCACCACCGGCGACGTCGACGTGGTGGAGGGGCACGGCACCGGCACGGTGCTGGGCGACCCGATCGAGGCGCAGGCCGTGATCGCGACCTACGGTCAAGGGCGCCCCACGGACCGGCCGCTGTGGCTCGGGTCGATCAAGTCGAACATCGGGCACGCGCAGGCCGCGGCCGGCGTCGGCGGCGTGATCAAGATGATCCAGGCGCTCCGGCACCAGCTGATGCCGCGCACCCTGCACGTCACCGAGCCGTCCTCGCACGTCGACTGGTCGGCCGGCAACGTCCGCCTGCTCAGCACCGAGGTGCCCTGGCCGGCCGGTGACCAGCCCCGCCGCGCCGGCGTCTCGTCGTTCGGCGTCAGCGGCACCAACGTCCACGTCATCGTCGAGGAAGCCCCTTTCATTCAAGATCAAGATCCGGTTTTCGGTACGCCGGAAGGCCCGTTCCCGATCGCCGTCTCGGCCCGGACGGTCGCCGCCCTGGCAGAGCAGACGCAGCGGATGGCGTCGGCTCCCGGCGCCCCGCTGGACGTCGCGTTCTCGTCGTTCACGACCCGTGCCGCCCTCGACCACCGCCGGATCCTGCTCGGCGACAAGCAGGTCACCGGCGTGGTGACGCCGGGCTCGACTGCGGTGCTGTTCACCGGCCAGGGCTCCCAGCGCCTCGGCATGGGCCGTGACCTCTACGAACGCTTCCCGGTCTTCGCTTCCGCTTTCGACGCCGCCGGAGCGGCGGTCAAGGACATCGCCTGGGGCACCGACGCGGACGAACTCGCCAAGACGGTCAACACCCAGCCCGCCATCTTCGCTTTCGAGGTGGCTCTCTACCGCTTGCTGGAGTCCTGGGGCGTCCGCCCCGACTACCTCGCCGGGCACTCGATCGGGGAGATCGCGGCGGCTCACGTGGCCGGTGTGCTGTCCCTGGAGGATGCTGCCCGCCTCGTCACGGCTCGCGGCCGGTTGATGCAGGCGCTGCCGTCCGGTGGTGTGATGGTCGCGGTGGCCGCTCCGGAGAGCGCCATCGAACTCATCCCGGGCGTCGACATCGCGGCGGTCAACGGGCCCAACTCGGTGGTTCTGTCCGGGACGGCCGACGCGGTGGAGACCGTCGTCGCCGAGCTGGGTGTCAAGGCCACGAAGCTCAACACCTCGCACGCGTTCCACTCGCACCTGATGGAGCCGATGCTGGACGACTTCCGGCAGATCGTCGCATCTCTCGACTTCGCGGAACCGACCGTCCCGGTGATCGCCGCCGGCGACGTGACCAGCCCGGACTACTGGGTCGAGCACGTCCGGAACACGGTCCGCTTCCACGACGTGGTGACCGACCTGCTGGGCCGGGGCGTGGTGACGTTCCTGGAGTGCGGGCCGGACTCCACGCTCACCGCGCTGGGCCGGCAGATCACCGACGACGCCGCCTTCATCGGCCTGCAGCACCGCACCCGCGCTGACGAGCTGCTCACCGGCCTGGCCACGGCCTGGACCCGCGGCGTCGCGATCGACTGGACCCCGCTGCTGGACGGCGGCCGCAAGATCGACCTGCCCACCTATCCGTTCCAGCACGCGAGCTACTGGATCCAGCCCGCACCGGGTGCCGGTGCCGACCTCGCCGCCGCGGGCGCCGACACCGCCGGGCACCCGCTGCTCGGCGCGGTCATCCCGGCCCCGGAGACCGGCGGCGTCACCCTCACCGGCCGGCTCTCGCTGCGCGACCAGCCCTGGCTCACCGACCACCGGATCGGCGGGGTGGCGCTCTTCCCCGGCACCGGCTTCGTCGAGCTGGCGCTGCGCGCCGGCCGGGAGGTCGGCTGCGACCGGATCGAGGAGCTGACCATCGCCGCGCCGCTGGCCCTGCCGGACCGCGGCGGCGTCAGGGTGCAGGTCGTCGCGGGCGGCCCGGACGAGGACGGCCGGCACCCGGTCGCGGTGCACTCCCGGTCCGACGCCGACGGCCCGGACGGCCCGTGGACCTGTCACGCCACCGGTCTGCTCGCCCGCGCCGCGTCGCCGGCCGCGGCTGAGCCGGTCGGCTCGGCCGCGGTCGGTGCCGACCTGCTCGTCTGGCCGCCGCGGGACGCCGAGGAGATCGACCTGACCGGCTTCTACGCCGGTATCGCCGAGGCCGGTCTCGGCTACGGGCCGCTGTTCCAGGGGTTGCGGGCCGCCTGGCGAGCCGGCGAGCACGTGTACGCCGAAGTGCGCCTTCCGAACGGTTCGCAGCCGGAAGCCTATGGCCTGCATCCCGCTCTGCTCGACGCGGCGCTGCACACCGTCACCTTCTCCTCGGCCGGGGCGGACCGGGCCACCCTGCCGTTCGCCTGGTCCGGGGTCGCCCTGGGCCGGCCGGGCGCGGCCGACCTGCGGATCCGGCTCACCGCGGTCCGCCCGGGCACGATCGCGCTGCTGGTCACCGACACCGCGGGCCGCCCGATCCTGACCGTCGACTCGCTCGCGCTGCGCGCCATCTCGGCGGAGCAGCTGGACGCGGCGGGCGGCCAGTCCGCCGCGCTGTTCCAGGTCGGCTGGGTCCCGGTGCCGGTCACCGATCCGGCCGGACCCGCCGCCGGGGCCGTGGCGCCGACGGCCGGGTCCGCTGCCGCGGCCGTGACGTTGTCAGCCGCTCCCGCCGCCGAGGCCGTGACGCTGTCAGCCGGGTCTGCCGCCGGGGCCGTGAGGCTGTCGGCCGGACCCGATGCCGGGGTGGTGACGCTGGAGGTGACCGGCGGCGACGACCTCGCCGCGGTGCACGCGGCCACCACGGCCGCGCTTGCCGGCGTACAGAAATGGCTCGACGACCCGGAGCGGGCCGGGACGCGCCTGGCGGTCCTGACCCGGAACGCGGTCGCGATCACCGACAGTGACGTGCCGGACGTGGCCGCCGCGGCCGTGCGCGGCCTGATCCGGTCCGCGCAGGCGGAGCACCCGGATCGGATCGTGCTGGTCGACACCGACGGCAGCGTCGGCCTCGACGCCCTTCTCGCCCTGCCGGAACCGCAGGTCGTGGTCCGGGACGGGGTGGTCTACGCGGGCCGCCTGACCCGGGCGGCGGCACCGGGCGACACCCCGGCGAGCGCCTTCGGGCCGGAGGGCACGGTGCTGGTCACCGGCGGGACCGGGGCGCTGGGCGCGCTGGTCGCCGACCACCTGGTCACCGAGCGTGGCGTTCGCGACCTGCTGCTGGTCAGCCGGCGCGGCGCGGACGCGCCCGGCGCCGCCGAGCTGCGCGAGCGGCTGACCGCGGCCGGGGCGACCGTCCGGATCGCCGCCTGCGACACCGCGGACCGGGACGCGCTCGCCGCGCTGCTGGACGGCGTCCGGCTCAGCGCGGTCGTGCACACCGCCGGGGTGGTCGACGACGGCGCGCTCACCGCGCTCACCCCGGACCGGCTGGCCGCCGTGCTGCGGGCCAAGGTGGACGGTGCGGCGCACCTGGACGAGCTGACCCGGGACCGGGAGTTGACCGCCTTCGTGCTGTTCTCCTCGGCCTCCGCGGTGCTCGGCGCGCCCGGCCAGGCCAACTACGCGGCGGCCAACGCCTACCTGGACGCCCTGGCCGCCCGCCGTCGCGCGACCGGCCGGACCGCCCAGTCGCTGGCCTGGGGGCTGTGGGACGTCGGCGGCGGGATGTCCGGCGAGCTGTCCGCGGCCGACCTGCGCCGGCTGGCCCGCTCCGGGGTCAGCCCGATCGGCGCCGAGCAGGGCATGCGCCTGCTGGACGCGGCCGCCGCGCGGTCGGCGGCCACGCTGGTGCCGATCAACCTGGACGTCCGGGCGCTGGGCCCGGCCGACGGCAGCGACGGCGCCCTGTTCCGGGCGCTGACCCGGACCCCGGCCCGCCGCGCGGCCGCCCCGGCGCCGGACACGGACGCGGCCGGGGACTTCGCCCGGCGGCTCGCCGCGCTGCCCGTCGCCGACCGGCTCGGGCTGCTCGTCGACCTGGTCCGCACCCAGGCCGCGACCACCCTCGGCCACCCGGACACGACCGGGGTGGAGCCCGCCCGCGCCTTCAACGACCTGGGTTTCGACTCGCTCACCGCGGTCGAGTTCCGGACCGGGCTGGGACAGGCGACCGGGCTGCGGCTGCCCGCCACCCTCGTCTTCGACCACCCGACCCCGGCCGACGTGGCCGAGTACCTGCTCGCCGAGCTGGCCCCGGCCCAGGCGACCGGTGGCGACGACGAGGACGAGGTGCGCCGGATCCTGCTCGGCATCCCGCTCGCCCGCCTGCGGGACGCCGGCCTGCTCGGCGCCCTGCTCGAACTCGGCGGCGCGGCGAGCGCCGGCGCCGCCGGGCCGGACGACGACGGCGAGACCGGGTCCATCGACGAGATGGACACGGACGCCCTGATCAGCATGGCCCTCAGCGGGCTCGACCTGGACGACGCGCAGACAAGTGGGAGCTTCTGATGGCTGAATCGGCGGACAAGGTGGTCCAGGCGCTTCGCGCGTCGCTCAAGGAGACCGAGCGCCTGCGGGCGCAGAACCGCAAGCTGGCCGCGGCGGCCCGCGAGCCGATCGCGATCGTCGGCATGGCCTGCCGTTACCCGGGCGGCGTCGCCTCGGCCGACGACCTGTGGCGGCTGGTGGCCGACGGCGTGGACGCGATCACCGAGTTCCCGGACAACCGGGGCTGGGACGTCGACGGCGTCTTCGACCCGGAGCCGGGCGTGGTGGGCCGCACCTACAGCAAGAACGGCGGCTTCCTGCACGACGCGGGCCGGTTCGACCCGGCGTTCTTCGGGATCAGCCCGAACGAGGCGCTGCTGATGGACCCGCAGCAGCGGCTGCTGCTGGAGACCTCGTGGGAGGCGTTCGAGCACGCCGGCATCGACCCGGCCACGCTCAAGGGCAGCTCGACCGGGGTCTTCGCCGGGATGATGTACCACGACTACGCGGCCAACAACAGCACCGGCGCGAACGCCTCCGGCCGCGTCTCGTACGTGCTGGGCCTGGAGGGCCCGGCCGTCACGGTCGACACCGCCTGCTCGTCGTCGCTGGTCGCGCTGCACTGGGCGATCCAGGCGCTGCGCTCCGGCGAGTGCGAGCTGGGCCTGGTCGGCGGCGTCGCGGTGATGGCCACCCCGGAGGTGTTCGTCGAGTTCAGCCGGCAGCGCGGGCTGGCCCCGGACGGCCGGTGCAAGTCGTTCGCCGGCGCCGCCGACGGCACCTCCTGGGGCGAGGGCGTCGGGGTGCTGGTCGTCGAGCGGCTCACCGACGCCCGCCGCAACGGGCACCGGGTGCTCGCCGTGGTCCGCGGCTCGGCGGTCAACCAGGACGGCGCCAGCAACGGATTCAGCGCGCCGAACGGCCCGTCCCAGCGCCGGGTGATCAAGGCCGCGCTGGCCAGCGCACAGCTCTCCGCCGACCAGGTGGACCTGGTCGAGGCGCACGGCACCGGGACCACGCTGGGCGACCCGATCGAGGCGCAGGCGCTGCTGGCGACGTACGGCCAGGACCGGCCGGACGAGCGGCCGCTGTGGCTCGGGTCGATCAAGTCGAACATCGGGCACACCCAGTCGGCGGCCGGCGTCGCCGGGATCATCAAGCTGGTCCAGGCGATCCGGCACGGGGTCATGCCGCGCACCCTGCACGTGGACACGCCCACCCCGGTCGTCGACTGGGACGCCGGCAACGTCCGGCTGCTCACCGAGGCGGTCGCCTGGCCGGAGGTGGACCGGCCGCGCCGGGCCGGCATCTCGTCGTTCGGCATCAGCGGGACGAACGCGCACGTGATCATCGAGCAGGCGCCGGACGAGGAGCCGGTCGTGCCGGTCGTGCCGGTCGGGCACACCCTGGTGCCGGTCGCGGTCACCGCCAAGTCGGCCACGGCGCTGCCGGCCCAGGCGCAGCGGCTCGCCGCCCTGCTCACCGGCGGCGCGTCGCTGCCGGACACCGCGCACGCCCTGGTCACCCGGCGGGCGGCGTTCGACCACCGGACCGTGGTGCTCGGCGCCGATCGGGACGAGGTGGTGGCCGGGCTGACCGGCGCCGCTCCGGCGATCACCGGGACGGTGACCGGGGGCGGGACCGCGGTGCTGTTCACCGGGCAGGGCTCGCAGCGGCCCGGGATGGGCCGGGAGCTGGCCGAGCGGTTCCCGGTCTTCGCCGCCGCGTTCGACGCCGCGCTCGCCGCGCTCGACCGGCACCTGGACCGGCCGTTGCGCGACGTGCTCTGGGGCGCCGACGCCGAACTGGTGGCCCGCACGGTCTACACCCAGACCGGCATCTTCGCGTTCGAGGTGGCCCTCTACCGGCTGATCGAGTCGTGGGGGATCCGGCCCGACTACCTGGCCGGGCACTCGGTCGGCGAGATCGCCGCGGCGCACGTGGCCGGCGTGCTCTCGCTGGACGACGCGGCCGCCCTGGTCGCGGCCCGTGGCACGTTGATGCAGGCGCTGCCCGCCGGCGGGGTGATGGCCGCGCTGGCCGCGAGCGAGGAGCAGGTCCGCCCGCTGCTCGACGCGGCCGTGGACATCGCCGCGGTCAACGCGCCGAACGCGGTGGTCGTCTCGGGCGCCGCGGGGGCGGTCGACCGGATCATCGCCGAGCTGGGCGTCCGCTCCACCCGGCTGAACGTCTCGCACGCGTTCCACTCGCACCTGATGGAGCCGATGCTGAAGGACTTCGCGGACGCGCTGCACGGCATCGCGTTCCACCCGCCGGCCGTCCCGATCGTCTCGGACGTGACCGGCGCGGTCGCCGACCCCGCGGTGCTGGCCACCCCGGCCTACTGGGTGCGACACGTCCGCGAGGCGGTCCGCTTCGCCGACGCGGTGACCACCCTGCGCGACGCCGGCGTCCGGACGTTCCTCGAGGTCGGCCCGGACGCGGTGCTCACCGGCATGGCCCGGCAGACGCTGGACGACGAGAGCCTGGCCGTGGTCGCCTTGCAACGGCGCAACCGGTCCGAGGAGCGGGAGCTGCTCACGGGGGTGGCCACCGCCTGGACCCGCGGCGTCCCGGTGGACTGGACCGCCCTGCTGCCCGCCGGGCAGCCGGTCGACCTGCCGTCCTACGCGTTCGACCAGCAGTGGTTCTGGATCGAGGAGTGGGACTTCAGCGACGCCTGGACCGGGGGCGCCGCCCGCCGGCTCACCGCGGCCGGCCTGACCCGGTTCGAGCACCCTTTGCTCGGCGCGGTGGTGGCCGCCCCGCAGTCCGGCGGCATCGTGCTCACCGGACGCCTGAGCCTGGACCGGCACCCGTGGGTCGCCGACCACGAGGTGCTCGGCAGCGTGCTGCTGCCCGGCACCGGCTTCGTCGAGCTGGCCCTGCGGGCCGGCGAGGAGGCCGGCTGCACCGTCCTGGAGGAGCTCACGCTGCGCGCCCCGCTGGTGCTGGCGCCGGACGGGGGCGCCGCGCTCCAGGTCGTCGTCGGCGGCCCGGACGCCGGCGGTCGCCGTACCGTCGAGGTCTTCTCCCGGGCCGACGGCCCGGACCAGCCCTGGGTGCAGCACGCGGCCGGGATCCTCGGCGCGGCCGCGGCCGGGCCGCCGCCCGCCGACCTGAGCGTCTGGCCGCCGGCCGGCGCCGAGCCGGTCGCCGTCGAGGGCGCCTACGACCAGCTGCTGGAGATCGGGTACGCCTACGGCCCGATGTTCCAGGGACTGCGGGCCGCCTGGCGGCGTGGCGACGAACTGTTCGCCGAGGTCGCCCTGCCCGCCGCCGCGCACGACGAGGCGGCCGAGTTCGGTGTGCACCCGGCGTTGCTGGACGCGTCGATGCACGCTGCGATGCTCGGCGACCGGGGCGAGACGGCCGCGGACGAGCAGACGCTGTTGCCGTTCGCGTGGAGCGGGGTCACGCTGCACGCGGCCGGCGCCGCCGCGGTCCGGGTCCGGATCGTCACGCCGACCACCGACAGCATGTCGTTCAGCGTCGCGGACGAGCAGGGCCGTCCGGTGCTGACCGTCGACTCGCTGGTCTCCCGGCCGGTGTCGCCGGCCCAGCTCGCACCGGCCCCGTCCGGCGCCGACCAGGCTCTGTTCGGCATCGACTGGCTGCCCGCCCCGGGCGTGGTGGCCGGCAGCGCCACCTGGGTGACGCTCGACTCCGCTGCGGGTCTGGGCGCGCTGCTGGAATCGGACGAGACACCGCCCACGGTGATCGTCCCCATCCCCGGCTGGCCGTCACGGCCCTATCCCGAGCCCGGGAAGGGCCACCAGGACCAGCCGTCAGTCGCGGGCTGGCCGTCACGGCCCTATCCCGAGCCCGAGAGGGGCGACCAGGGCCAGCTGTCGGTTGCGGGCTGGCCGTCACGGCCCTCTCCCGAGCCGGGGAAGGGCGACCAGGGCCAGCTGGCAGTTGCGGGCTGGCCGTCACGGCCCTATCCCGAGCCCGGGAAGGGCCACCAGGACCAGCCGTCAGTTGCGGGCTGGCCGTCAGGGCCCTATCCCGAGCCCGGGAAGGGCGACCAGGACCAGCTGGCAGTTGCGGGCTGGCCGTCACGGCCCTCTCCCGAGCCGGGGAAGGGCCACCAGGGCCAGCTGGTGGGTTCGCTGGACGGGGACGTTCCGGGGCGGGCGCTGGCGGTGACGACCGAGGTGCTCGCGCTGGTGCAGGCGTGGCTGGCCGAGCCTCGGCTGGCCGGCTCGCGGCTGGTCGTGCGGACGCAGCACGCGGTGACGGTGCTGCCCGACGAGGAGATCGACCTGGCGGTCGCCCCGGTGTGGGGGCTGATCCGGGCCGCGCAGGCGGAGAACCCGGAGCGGTTCGTGCTGCTGGACACCGACGGGGAGGTCACCGACGGGATCCTCGCCCAGGCACTGGCCGGTGGGGAGCCCGAGCTGGCGGTGCGCGCCGGGCAGGTGGTCGTGCCCCGGCTCGCGCCGCGCCCGGCGGGACTCGCGGGCGCCGGGGGCGTGGACGGGACTGCGTCGGTCGCCGGGGGCGCCGGGAGCGTGGACGGGACCGTGTCGGTCACCGGGGGCACCGGGGGCCCGGACGGGACCGTGTCGGTCACCGGGGGCACCGGGGGCGTGGACGGGACCGTGTCGGTCGCCGGGACCGTGTCGGTCACCGGGGGTGCCTGGGACCCGGACGGGACGGTGCTGATCACGGGTGGCACCGGTGGGCTCGGGGCGATCGTGGCCGAGCATCTGGTGCGGGCTCACGGCGTACGCAAACTGGTTCTGACAAGCAGGCGTGGTCCGGACGCGCCGGGCGCACCCGAACTGATCGCGCGCCTCGCGGATCTCGGCGGTCACGCCGAAGCGGTCGCGTGTGACGTGTCGGATCGGGCGGCGCTGGCCGGGTTGCTGGCGCGGATCGGGGACCGGCTGACCGGAATTGTTCATGCGGCGGGCGTCGCGGCCAACGGCATGGCGGCGGACCTGACCTCCGAGCAGATCGCCACCGTCTTCACCCCCAAGGTCCGGGCGGGCTGGCTGCTGCACGAGCTGACCGCGGACCTGCCGCTGACGAACTTCGTGCTCTTCTCCTCGGCGGGCGGGCTGGTGCTCGCGGCCGGGCAGGGCAACTACGCCGCCGCCAACGTGTTCCTGGACGCGCTCGCCGAGCACCGCCGGCGCGCTGGCCTGCCGGGCACCGCGGTCGCCTACGGGCTGTGGCAGGCCGAGACCGGCATGAGCAGCCAGATGGACGACAGCCACCTCCAGCGGATGGACCGGCTCGGCCTGCCCGCGCTGCCCACCGCCGACGCCCTCGCGCTGCTGGACCGGGCGATCGGCGACGACCGGGCCGCCGTGGTGGCCGTGCCGGTCGACCGGGTCGCGCTGCGCAAGCGCACCGACGACCTGCCCGCGCTGCTCCGCGGCCTGGCACCGGCTCGGCGGCGCACCACCGCGCCGGCCGGCAGCGGCTCCTCGCTGGCCCGGCAGCTGGCCGGGCTGGACCCGGCGCAGCGCGAGGCGACCGTCCTGGAGGTGGTGCGCGGCACCGTGGCCACCGTGCTCGGGCACGCCTCGGCGGACGCGGTCGCGGCCGACCGGGCCTTCAAGGACCTGGGCTTCGACTCGCTCTCCGCGGTCGAGCTGCGCAACGTGCTGAACACCGCGACCGGCCTGCGGCTGTCGCCGACGCTGGTCTTCGACCACCCGAGCGCCCTCGCGGTCACCCGGCACATCCTGGAGACCATCGCCGGTACGCAGGAGGAGCCGCTGCCCGCGGTCCGGCAGGCGCCGGTCGCCAAGGACGACGACCCGATCGCCATCGTGGGCATGGCCTGCCGGTACCCGGGCGGAGTGGCCTCGCCGGAGGACCTGTGGCGGCTGGTCGCCGACGGGGTCGACGCGCTCGGCGAGTTCCCGGCCGACCGCGGCTGGGACCCGGGCGTTTACGACCCGGAGCCCGGGCGGCCGGGCAAGACGTACGCCAACGAGGGCGGCTTCCTCTACGACGCCGCGGAGTTCGACCCGGCGTTCTTCGGGATCAGCCCGAACGAGGCGGTGCTGATGGACCCGCAGCAGCGGCTGCTGCTGGAGACCGCGTGGGAGGCGCTGGAGCGGGCCGGGGTCGACCCGCAGGCGCTGCGCGGCTCGTCGACCGGCGTGTTCACCGGGCTGATGTACCACGACTACGGCGTGGACAGCACCGGCGGCTCGCTGGTGTCCGGGCGGATCGCGTACACCCTGGGGCTGGAGGGGCCGGCCGTCAGCGTCGACACCGCCTGCTCGTCGTCGCTGGTGGCGCTGCACTTCGCGATGCAGTCGCTGCGCTCCGGCGAGTGCTCCCTGGCGCTGGCCGGCGGCGTCGCGGTGATGGCCACCCCGGCGATGTTCGTCGAGTTCAGCCGGCAGCGCGGGCTGGCCCCGGACGGGCGGTGCAAGTCGTTCGCGGGCGGCGCCGACGGCACCGGCTGGGGCGAGGGCGCGGGTCTGCTGCTGCTGGAGCGGCTCTCCGACGCGCGGCGCAACGGGCACGAGGTGCTCGCGGTGATCCGGGGCTCGGCGGTCAACCAGGACGGCGCGAGCAACGGGTTCAGCGCGCCGAACGGTCCGTCGCAGCGCCGGGTGATCCGGCAGGCGCTGGCCGGGGCGGGACTGACCGTGGACCAGGTCGACGTGGTCGAGGCGCACGGCACCGGGACCACGCTGGGCGACCCGATCGAGGCGCAGGCGCTGCTCGCGACGTACGGCCAGGACCGGCCCGCGGACCGGCCGCTGCTGCTGGGATCGATCAAGTCGAATATGGGGCACACTCAGGCCGCTGCCGGGGTCGCCGGGATCATCAAGATGGTGCAGGCCATGCGGCACGGGGTGGTCCCGAAGACGCTGCACGTGGACGAGCCGTCGCCGATGGTGGACTGGTCGGCCGGGAACGTCCGGCTGGTCACCGAGGCTGTCGACTGGCCGGCGGTGGACCGGCCGCGGCGGGCGGCGGTGTCGTCGTTCGGGATCAGCGGCACCAACGCGCACGTGATCATCGAGCAGGCGCCGCTCGCGGTGCCGGTCGCCGCGCCGCGGCCGAGTGACGTGGTGGCGCCGGTGGTGCTGCACGCTCGCAAGGCGGACGGGCTGGCGCGGCAGGCGGAGCGGCTGCGGGAGCACCTGATCGCCCGGCCGGATCTGTCGGTGCTGGACGTGGGCTGGTCGACGGTGTCGGCCCGGGCCGCGCTCGACCACCAGGTCGTCGTGGCCGGGCGGGACCGGGACGAGCTGATCGCGGCCCTCGGGTCGGTGGGCTCGCCGGTGCCGGCCGGGACGGTGGCGATGCTGTTCACCGGGCAGGGCTCACAGCGGCTCGGAATGGGCCGTGACCTGTACGAACGGTTCCCGGTGTTCGCGGCCGCGTTCGACGCGGCCGGTGCGGCGGTCAAGGACATCGCCTGGGGCACTGACGCCGACGAACTCGCGCGGACGGTCAACACCCAGCCCGCCATCTTCGCCTTTGAGGTCGCTCTCTACCGGCTCCTCGAATCCTGGGGCGTCCGGCCCGACTACCTGGCCGGGCACTCGATCGGCGAGATCGCCGCGGCTCACGTGGCCGGCGTCCTCTCGCTCGACGACGCCGGTCGCCTCGTCGCGGAGCGCGGAAGGCTGATGCAGGCGCTCCCGGAAGGCGGCGTCATGGTCGCCGTCGCGGCACCCGAAAGCGCCATCGCACTCATCCCGGGCGTCGACATCGCGGCGGTCAACGGGCCTTCCGCGGTGGTTTTGTCCGGTATATCCGACGCGGTCGAGTCCGTGGTCGCCGCTTTGGGTGTCAAGGCGACGCGATTGAACACCTCGCACGCGTTCCACTCGCACCTGATGGAGCCGATGCTCGCCGAATTCCGGCAAATCGTCGAATCTCTCGAATTTTCCGACCCGACGATTCCGCTGATCACCAAGGGCGACGTGACCGACCCCGACTACTGGGTCGATCACGTCCGCACCACCGTCCGCTTCCACGACGTCGTGACCGACCTGCTGGACCGCGGCGTCACCACGTTCCTGGAGGTCGGCCCGGACAGCACGCTCACCGGCCTCGGCCGCCAGATAACCGACGACGCCACCTTCCTCGGCCTGCAACACCGCACCCGCCCCGAAGAACACCAGTTGGTGACCACCCTGGCCGCCGCCGGTGTCCGGCTCGACTGGGCCCGCCTCTTCGACGGCACCGGTGCCCGCAAGACCGACCTGCCCACCTACGCCTTCGACCGCCGCCACTTCTGGCTGCTCGACGACGAGCCGTCCGGCGACCCCGCCGCGATCGGCGTGGCCCCCGCCGGGCACCCGCTGCTCGGCGCCGTCGTAGCCGCCCCCCGCTCCGGCGGGGTGGTGCTCACCGGCCGCCTGTCGGTGGACGGCACGCCGTGGGTCGCCGACCACGAGGTGCTCGGCCGGGTGCTGCTGCCCGGCACCGGCTTCGTCGAGCTGGCGCTGCGGGCCGGCGACGAGGTCGGCTGCGACCTGGTCGACGAGCTCACCCTGCAAGCGCCGCTGGTCTTCCCGGGCCGGGGCACGGTCACCGTCCAGGTGGTCGTGGACGGCCCGGACGGTGCCGGGCGGCACCCGGTCGCCGTCTACTCCCGGGCCGGGGACGAGGGGGAGTGGGCACAGCACGCGGCCGGTTTCCTCACCACCGCGGCGGACCGGCCCGCGCCGGCCGACCTGACCGCCTGGCCGCCGCCGGGCGCCGAGCAGGTCGACGTCGCCGACCTGTACGACACCCTGCACGACCGTGGCTACGGATACGGTCCCACCTTCCGCGCCCTGCGCGCGGCCTGGCGGCGCGACGGTGTCGTGTACGCCGAGGTGGCCGTGCCGGAGCAGGCCCGGGCGCAGGCGCGCCAGTTCGGCATCCACCCGGCGCTGCTCGACGCGACCATGCACGCACTCGGCTTCGGCGCGCTCGGCGAGGGCGACAGCGACCCGGGCACGCTGATGCCGTTCTCCTGGGAGGGCGTCGCCCTGCACACCAGCGGGGCGGACGCGGTCCGGGTGCGGCTGGCACCGACCGGCGGCACCGCGGTGTCGCTGGAGCTGGCCGACGAATCCGGTGTCCCGGTGGCGTCGGTGCGGTCGATGACGTTGCGGCCGGTCGCCGCCGACCTGGGCAAGAACACCGCAGACCAAGCGCTGTTCGAGATCACCTGGACGCCGGCGGCAGCGGTCGAGCCGGTGGCGATCGCGGACACGGTGGTGACCGAGCTGACCGGCACGCAGCCGGGAGACACCACGGTCGCCGCTCTGGAGCTGATCCAGGGGACGCCGGGAGGCCGGAAGCTGGTCGTGCTGACCCGCGGCGCGGTGGCGGTCCGGCCCGGCGAGGACGTCGACCTGGCGGTCGCACCGGCGTGGGGGCTGATCCGGGCCGCGCAGGCGGAGAACCCGGACCGGTTCGTGCTGCTCGACAGCGACGGCGAGGTGACCGACGCGATCCTCGGCCGGGTGCTGGCCGGTGGTGAGCCGGAGCTCGCCCTGCGGGGCGGGGAGCTGCTGGTTCCGCGGCTCACGCCGGCCGCGGTCGAGACGGGCGACCAGCCGGTGTGGGGACCGGACGGCACCGTGCTGATCACGGGAGGCACCGGGGGACTGGGCGCGCTCGTGGCCGAGCATCTGGTGCGTGCTCATGGCGTACGGAAACTGGTTCTGACCTCCAGGCGTGGTCCGCAGGCGCCGGGCGCACCGGAACTGATCGCGCGCCTCGCGGATCTCGGCGGTGCCGCGGAAGCGGTCGCGTGCGACGTGTCGGACCGGGACGCGGTGGCCGGGTTGCTGGCGCGGATCGGCGGCGGGCTGACCGGAATCGTTCATGCGGCCGGGGTCGCCTCGAACGGTCTGGTCGCGGACCTCACCGCCGAGCAGGTCCGCCGGGTCATGGGGCCGAAGGCGGACGCCGCGCGGCACCTGCACGAGCTCACCGCGGACCTGCCGCTGACCGCGTTCGTGCTGTTCTCCTCGGCCGGTGGGCTGGTGCTCGCGGCCGGGCAGGGCAACTACGCCGCCGCGAACGTCTACCTGGACGCGCTCGCCGCGCACCGGCACGCGACCGGGCGGCCGGCCACCGCGCTGAGCTACGGCCTGTGGCAGGCGGACACCGGGCTGACCAGCCTGATGGACGACGGCCACTTCCAGCGGATGGCCCGGCTCGGGTTGCCGGCGCTGCCCACCGCGGACGCGCTGGAGCTGTTCGACCGGGCCGTGGCGAGCGATCGGGCGCACCTGGTGCCGATGCCGGTCGACCGGGCCGCGCTGCGCAAACGCGCCGACGACCTGCCGGCCCTGCTGCGCAGCCTGGTGCCGCCGGTGCGCCGCCGGGCCACCCCGGTGCGCACCGAGTCCGACGTGCGGGCGATGTCGGGCGAGACGCAGCTGGCCGAGCTGACCCGGCTGATCCGGGTCTGGGCCGCGGAGATCCTCGGGCACGGCGGCCCGGAGGACGTCGAGCCGGAGCGCGGCTTCCTGGAGACCGGGTTCGACTCGCTGACCGCGGTCGAGTTGCGCAACCGGATCAACGCGGCGCTGGACCTGTCGCTGCCGGCGATGGCGGTGTTCGACGCCAAGACCCCGGCCGAGCTGGCCCGGACGGTCCAGGCCGAGCCGGGACTCGCGGCGGCCGGCACGAGCCGCCCGGCGGCGCCGGTCGACACGCTCTACCAGCTGTTCCTGGACGCGGTGCTGGCCGGCCGGCTGCAACCGGGGCTGACCATGCTGAAGTCGGTCGCCGACCTGCGCCCGGCCTTCGACGGGCCGGTCGACTCGCCGCTGCCGGCGCCGGTGACGCTGGCGGCCGGCACCGGCGAGCTGCCCCGGCTGATCTGCCTGAGCACACCGACCATCGCCGGCGGGGTGCACCAGCACGCCCGGCTCGCGGCCCGGTTGACCGGCGGACGGCACGTCACCGCGCTGCCCACCCCCGGGTTCGGGCGTGGCGAACCGGTGCCGGCCTCGTTCGGCGCCGCGGTCCGGGTGCTCGCCGCCGCCGTGCTGGCGGCGGCCGAGGGCGAGCCGTTCGTGCTGCTCGGCTTCTCCTCCGGCGGTCTGCTCGCCCACGCCGTCGCGGCGCACCTGGAACACCACAGGGTGCCGGTCGCCGGGGTGGTGCTGCTGGACAGCTATCCGGTGCGGGCGGAGAACGACGGCATCTTCGGGCACATGGCGATGGCCATCCCGGAGAAGGAGGTCACCTTCGGCCCGTTCGACAGCGCCCAGCTCTCCGCCTTCGGCCGGTACGTCGACCTGCTGCCCGGCTTCGAGAAGGCGCCGATCAGCGCCCCGGTGCTGTTCGTGCAGGCCGCCGACTCATTCGTGGAGCAGGCGCCGGGGGACAGCTCGTGGCAGGCCACCTGGGACGGGGCGGACGCCGTCCGTACCGTGCCGGGCACCCATTTCACGCTGGTCGAATCCGATGTGGAGACGACCGCCGCGGCCGTCGATGAATGGCTTCCGCGATAGGGGCGCTAGGGGCTTATATCCGCCCCTCAACCAGCGGAAAATTGAAATGTAAGAGTTGACTCGAATGGGGATCGAGGACATGTCCCAGGAAATCCGTAACGAGACGGCATTGGTATTCCCCGGAATGGGTCCGACGTCATTCGACGAGGTTTCCCGGTTCATGGTCGGCAATGCCTTCGCCCGCCGCCGGGTCGCCGAGGCGGACGAGGTGCTCGGCTACTCGCTGGTCCGCCGCTACCGCGAGACCCCGGGTGACTACAGCGAGGTCGCGCAGCTCGCCTTCCTGGTGAACTGCCTGGCCCTGGCCGACTGGCACGCCGACCAGGACGACCGGCGGCCGGCCGCGGTGACCGGCCCGAGCTTCGGCGGCAAGGCCGCCGCCGTCTGGGCCGGGTCGCTCTGTTTCGCCGACGCGGTCCGGATGACCGCCGGGTTCGCCCGGCTGATGACCGATTACTTCGCCACCCACCACACCGACGTGGTCACCCAGTCCTTCGCCCGCACCGCGCCGGACCGGCTCGCCGAGATCCTCGCCGAGCTGGACGAGGCCGGCGAGTGGTACGACATCTCCTGCTACGTCGACGACGACTTCACCATGCTGTCGCTGCGCGAGCACCGCCTGGAGTGGCTGTCCCAGCGACTCCGGTCGATCGGTGGCCTGCCGCTGTACACGCTGCGCCCGCCGATGCACTCCCGCGCGTTCGGGGAGTTGCGCCGCCGGGCGGAGGCCGAGGTGGTCGCCGGGATGCGATTCACCGACCCGGAGCTGCCGCTCGTCGCCGACCTGGACGGCGGCCTGCGCGGCACGGCGGCCGAGGTCCGCGAGTGGCTGCTGGACGGCTTCGTCCAGCCGGTGCGCTGGCCGGACGTGGTCGCCACGCTGCGCGGCCTCGGCGTCGGCACGCTGCGGGTGGCCGGCGCCGACAGCCTGTTCACCCGGGTGCCCTGCACCACCACCGCCTTCACCGTCGTCGGGGCCAACCCGCGCTCCGTGATGCAAGCGCGCCGCCGTGTCGCGGCCTGATGACCATTTTTTACGACAGAGGAGCCAGTGACATGTGGGACGCCAATTTCGAGGAGATCCTGCGCCGGTTCGTTCCGTTCCTGGACGCCGACGAGCAGCTCGAACCGGACACCAGCCTCCGCGACCTCGGCCTGGACTCGATGGGAATCATCGAGATGATGGGTGTTCTGGAGGCCGAATACCAGGTGCGCTTCCTCGACGACATGTTGAACATGCAGACCTTCGCCACCCCGGGCGCCCTCTGGGAAAGCGTGTCGAAGATGGTCGAGCCGGTCTCATGACGACGCTCGACATGGCGCCCGTCCCGGGAGCGGTGATCCAGGCCGCTTCCGGGCTCCAGGCCCGCTTCGCCCGCGGTGTGTCGATCAACCCTTACGGTACGGCCGTTCAGGCCGGCAACCGCACGGTCACCTACACCGAGGCGCACGAGCTGGCGCTGCAGTGGGCCGGCTCGCTGCGCCGGGTGCTGCCCCGGCCGGCGCCGGTCGCCGTGCTGGCGGGACGCGGCGTGGAGGCGTACCTCGGCATCCTGTCCTGTCTCTATGCCGGGGCCACCGTGGCGCCGATGCTGACCGGCTTCCCCGCCGCCCGCCTGGTCGAGATGATCCGGGCGGCCGGGGTCCGGGCGCTGATCGTCGACGCCGAGGGCGCCGCCCTGCTCCCGGCCCTGCGCGAGCACGGCGTCGACCTGCCGACCCTGGTGGCCGCGGGGGACGCCGAGGTCACCCGGCCGATCGTGACCGACCCGGCGCACCGCCTGGACCACCCGTGGCGGTCGCGGCCGGAGGACATCGCGTACATCCTGTTCACCTCCGGCTCGACCGGCACGCCCAAGGGTGTCCGGCTCAGCCACGCCAACCTCACCCACTACTTCGACCTGATGGACCGGTGGTACGACTTCACCGCCGACGACGTGTTCTCCCAGGCCGCCAACCTCAACTGGGACTCGGCCGTCTCCGACCTGTGGTGCGCGTGGGGCGCCGGCGCCCGGCTGGTCGCCGTCCTCGGCCCGCACTACCGGGACCTGCCCCGCTTCGTCGCCGAGCACGGCGTCACCGTGTGGTTCTCCGCGCCCAGCACGATCGGCCTGGTCCGCCGGACCGGCAAGCTGACCGCGAACGCGATGCCCACGCTGCGCTGGACCTACTTCGGCGGCGAGGCGCTGCGCTGGACCGACACCGCCGACTGGCAGGCCGCCGCGCCGCACTCCTCGGTGGTCAACGTGTACGGCCCCACCGAGATCACCATCACCACGCACCGGCACACCTGGTCACCGGCGGTGTCCACGGCTGTCGGCGTGAACGGGGTGGTGCCCCTGGGCCACCTGCACGAAGGTCACCACCAGCTGATCATCGAGGGCGAGTTGTACATCGCCGGTCCGCAGGTCTCGGCCGGTTACCTCGACCCCCGACACGAAGCCGGCCGTTACCTGGAGATCGACGGACGGACCTACTACCGGACCGGTGACCTGGTCCGCGAGGTGGCCGGCGAACTCGTTTATCTGGGCCGGGCCGACTCGCAGGTTCAGGTGCACGGCCTGCGGGTGGAGCTCGGCGAGCTGGATCACGCTGCGCGCTCCTGCCCCGGCGTGGAAGACGCGGTGACCGTGGGCGCGGCGGTCGGCGGCACCACCGAACTGCTCGTCTTCTACACCGGCCTTCGCCAATCGCCGGCCGTGCTGGCCCGGCACATCGGACGGACCGTTCCGGCGCAGATGATCCCGAAGCACTACCGCCACGTCACCGAGTTCCCGCTGAACACCAACAAGAAGATCGACCGCCTGCGGCTGACCGCCGAGGCGACCACCCAGCTCGGGACAGGAGAGCGGTCATGAACCAGTTGGTCCACGAACTCCTCGATGCGGCGGAGGCCGACTCGCCGACCCGCTGGGCAGTCCGGGACGCCACCACCCGCTGGTCGTACGCCCAGCTCGCCAACCGCGCGCACGCCTTCGCCACCTGGCTGCGCGCGCACGGCGTGAGCCCCGGCGACCGGGTCGTGGTGCAGTCGCCGACCCGCATCGAGCTGGTCGCCATGTTCTACGGCGCGTCCCGGGCCGGCGCCGTCTTCGTCCCGCTGAACAAGTCGATGAAGCAGTACCACCTGTCCCAGGTGGTCGAGGACGCCGACCCGACGCTGATCATCGCCACCCCGGAGCTGGCCCCCAACCTGCGCGAGCTCGGCCTCGCCCCGGTGCACGACTTCGACGACGTCGCGCTGGAGACGCTCTACATCTCCCGCGGCCCGCGCTCGCCGCAGACCACCCAGGTCCAGCCCACCGACCTGGCCGCGCTGATCTACACCTCCGGCAGCACCGCCCGCCCGAAGGCGGTGATGGCCCCGCACGCCCAGGTCACCTTCGCCTCCCGGGCGATCCAGGCGGAGATGGACTACCGCCCGGACGACGTGGTGTTCTGCCGCTTCCCGCTCTCCTGGGACTACGGCCTCTACAAGGTGCTGCTCTGCGCGCTCGGCCGGTCCGAGATCGTGCTCGCCGACAACGAGTCGGACCTGGTGCTGCTGCGCCGGATGCGGGAGACCGGCACCACCGTCGTCCCGATCGTCCCGTCGCTGGCCACCATGATCACGTTGCTGGCCAAGCGCTCCACCGATCCGATGCCGCCGGTCCGGCTGATCAGCAACACCGGCGCCGCGCTGCCGGCCGCCACCATCGAGGCGCTGCGCGAGACGTTCCCCGGGGTCCGGGTGGTCCGCCAGTACGGCCAGACCGAGTGCAAGCGGATCACCGTGATGCCGCCGGAGGAGGACCGGGACCGTCCCGAGTCGGTCGGCCGCCCGTTCCGCGGCACCACCGTGCGGATCCTCGGCCCGGACGGGGTGGAGGTGCCCACCGGCGAGGTCGGGGAGATCTGCGTGGAGGGGCCGCACGTGATGCCCGGCTACTGGCGGCTGCCCGAGCTGTCCGAGAAGACGTTCCGGCGTACCGGCAGCGGCGCGCTGCGCCTGCACACCGGCGACTACGGCAACGTCGACGCCGACGGCTACCTGTACTTCGAGGGCCGCCGCGACGACATGTTCAAGCGCCGCGGCATCCGGATGAGCACCACCGAGATCGAGGCCGCCGCGATGGACATCGCCGGGGTGCGGGCCGCCGCCGCGGTGCCGCCCGGCGACGGCTACGACCTGACCGTCTTCGTCGAGTCCGATCTCGCCCCGAAGGTGGTCATCAAGGAGCTGGCGATCCGGCTGGAACCGGCCAAGGTGCCGGCCGCCTGCCGGGTCCTGGAGACCTTCCCGCTCACCCTGCACGGCAAGAACGCCCGGCAGGCACTCCTCGAGATGCTGAAAGGGACAGACTGATGAGCCTGCCCAAGGACGTCGCCGACCGGCTCGCCGCGGAGTACGGCACCCCGCTGTTCGTCTACGACCTGGACGAGGTCGAGGCGGCCCGGGACGAGCTGCTCGGCGCGCTGCCCGAGGAGTTCGAGCTGTTCTTCGCGGTCAAGGCGAACTCGCACCCGGAACTGCTGCGGGCGCTGCGCGGCACGCCGGACCACGGTTGCCGTACCGAGATCAGCTCCACCGGCGAGCTGTCCGTGTCGATCGCGGCCGGGCACGACCCGGCGCTGACCCTGTACACCGGGCCGGGCAAGACCGACGGCGAGCTGGACACCGCGATCGCGGCCGGGGTGCGGATGTTCTCCGTCGAGTCGCTGACCGACCTGGAGCACATCGGCGCGGCCGCGCTCCGGCACGGCGTCGTGGCCCAGGCGCTGCTGCGGATCAACCACGTGTCCGCGTCGGCCACCACCAGCATCCGGATGACCGGCACCCCGTCGCAGTTCGGCATCGACAGCGAGACGCTCGCCGAGCTGATGCCCCGGCTGCGCGCGGTCCCCGGCACCGAACTGGCCGGCCTGCACTTCTTCCCACTCAGCAACGCGCGGGACGAGGAGAGCCTGATCGGCGAGTTCCAGCACACGCTGAGCGTGGCGGCCGAGCTGGCCGCCGAGCACGACCTGCCGATGCGGTTCCTGGACATCGGCGGCGGGTTCTCGGTGCCGTACGCGGTGCCCGGCCCCCGGGCGTCGTACCCGAAGCTGCGCGCCGAGCTGGCCGCCGCCCTGGACCTGCACTTCCCGGACTGGCGCGAGGGCAGTCCGCGGATCGCCTGCGAGTCCGGCCGTTACCTGGTCGGCGCGTCCGGGACGCTGGTCACCCGGGTGGTCAACATCAAGGAGAGCCGGGGCCGCGGCTTCGTGATCGCCGACGCCGGCATCAACACCTTCGGCGGCATGTCCGGCCTGGGCCGGCTGCTGCCGGTCGCGGTGCAGCCGGACGCCGAGCCGACCCACAAGGCCAGCCTGGTCGGCCCGCTGTGCACGCCGGGCGACGTGCTCGGCCGGGAGATCGCCCTGCCCGATCTGGAGATCGGCGACACCGTGGCAATCCCGAACGCCGGTGCCTACGGGCCCACCGCCAGCCTGCTGATGTTCCTGGGCCGGCCGGCGCCGACCGAGGTGGTGATCCGCGGCACGGAGGTGCTCTCCGTCTCCCGGATTGAGCACGAGCGCACCTGGTCGGTCGGCGAGGGTCCCCGCGTGCGGATGTGACAACACATCCCGAATTACCACGACCTCCCTGAAGGAGTCCTTGTGACCAACGGCAACCACCTGGCGATCGTCTCCACCGTGGCTTCCGACTCACACACCTGGAACCTGGTCTACCTCCAGCTGCTGCTGGAGGAGCACGGTTACGCGGTCACCAACCTGGGCCCCTGCGTGCCCGACGACCTGCTGGTCAAGGAGTGCCGGGAGCTGCGGCCCGACGTGGTCGTGATCTCCTCGGTCAACGGGCACGGCCATCAGGACGGCCGGCGGGTGATCCGCGCGGTCCGGGACTGTCCCGAGCTCCGGGACCTCCCGGTGGTGATCGGCGGCAAGCTCGGCGTCGCCGAGGGCTCCTACCGCAACGACCTGCGCGAGGCCGGATACACCGAGGTCTTCGAGGACGGGGCGCCCGCCCCGGCCGACTTCGGGCAGTTCCTCCGGTCGCTGCCGGACCGGGTCGGGGTGCCGGTATGAGCCTCGGCGACACACCGAGCCGCGGCGGCGCCACGGACTCCCCGCCGGTCGACTTCGGGGAGTTCGTGCGCCGCCGCGGCGGCCGGGGCCGGCTGGTCGTCCAGCCCCGGATGGGGTTCAGCGACCCGGCCCGGATGCGGGCCGGCCTGCTCGCCACCCGCGCGGCGCGGGCCACCACGGTCGGCACCGTCACGCTGGACAGTTACACCCGCGTCGGTGAGCTGCGCGCCGCCGACCGCGCGCTGGCCGAGGGCGTGCCGCTGAACGGCTACCCGATCGTCAACCATCCGCCCGCGGTCACCCGCGCGCTGCTCGACGGGGTCCGCGCCGACGACTTCCCGATCCAGGTGCGGCACGGCTCCGCGGTGCCGGGGCACATCTTCGCGGCCCTGACCGGGCTGCGCCTCAACGCCACCGAGGGCGGGCCGGTGTCGTACTGCCTGCCGTACGGGCGGACCCCGCTGGCCGAGTCGGTGACCAACTGGCGGCGCGGCGCCGAACTCTTCGCCGGCCTGCGCGAGCAGGGGATCGAACCGCATCTGGAGACGTTCGGCGGCTGCATGATGGGTCAGCTCTGCCCGCCCGGGCAGCTGGTGGCGATCAGCGTCCTCGAGGCGCTCTTCTTCCACCAGCACGGCATCCGCAGCCTGTCGGTCAGCTACGCCCAGCAGACCAGCTTCGAGCAGGACGTCGAGGCGCTGCTCGCGTTGCGCCGGCTCTGCGCCGAGTTGCTGCCCACCCGGAACTGGCACGTCGTGGTCTACGCCTACATGGGGATGTACCCGGAGACCCCGGGTGGGGCGTACCGGCTGCTGGAGCGCGCCGCCGAGCTGGCCGTGACGACCGGCGCGGAACGCCTCATCGTCAAGACCGAGGCCGAGGCCCGGCGGATCCCCACCGTCGCCGAGAACGTCACCGCCCTGGAACGGGCCGGCGCGGTCCGGTCCACGGTCCGGCTGGACGCCGGGGTCGACTCCGAGACGTACGCCGAAGCCGCCGCCCTGGTGCACGCCGTGCTGAACCTGGACGCCGACCTGGGCCGGGCGCTGCTCGCCGCGTTCCGCCACGGCATCCTGGACGTGCCGTACTGCCTGCACCCGGACAACATGGGCCGGACCCGCAGCTACCTCGACGACGACGGCCGCCTGCGCTGGGCCGAGACCGGCTCGATGCCGCTGCCCCGCGCCCGCCGCCGCCCCCGCGCGCTCACCTCAGCCGGCCTGCTCGACGACCTGTCCTATGTCCGCCGCTGTTTCGACACCGCCCCAGCAGGAGCCCCGACATGACGATCTCGCCTCCGATGGTCGACACCAGCGCCTGGATCCGCTCCTTCCACCCGGCCCCGTCCGCGCCCGCCCGGCTGGTCTGCTTCCCGCACGCCGGCGGGTCGGCGTCCTACTTCTTCCCGGTCTCCCGCGCCCTGTCACCGGACGTGGAGGTGCTGGGCGTGCAGTATCCCGGCCGGCAGGACCGCCGGCACGAGCCGTGCGTCGGCGACCTGATCTCGCTGGCCGAGATGATCGTCCCGCAGGTCGAACCGTGGCTGGACCGCCCGGTCGCCTTCTTCGGCCACAGCATGGGCGCCAGCCTCGCCTACGAGGTCGCCCGCCGGTTGCCCGGCGTCGAGCTGACCGGCCTGTTCGTCTCCGGCCGCGGCGCGCCGACCCGGGTCCGCGACGAGGGCATGCACCTGGCCGACGATCGCCGCCTGATCGCCGACCTGGCCCGGATGAGCGGCACCGACGCGGCCGTCCTGGCCGACGAGGAGATCCTGCGCACCGTCCTCCCGGCCCTGCGCGCCGACTACCGGGCCGCGGAAACCTATCGATACCAGCCCGGGCCGCCGCTGAGCTGCCCGGTCACCGCCCTGATCGGCGACCTGGACGACCAGGTCAGCGAGCCCGAGGCCCGCCCCTGGGCGGATCGCACCACCGGCCCGTTCGCCCTGCGCGTCTTCTCCGGCGGCCACTTCTACCTCAACGACCACGCCCCCAAGATCATCGACCTCCTCCGAACCCATCTCACCCGATAACCCCTTATTTCGGTACGCCCACAGCGCCAGCCCCGTCCCCAGGCTGGCGCTGCTCGTCGTCCCCCAGCTGGTCCTCATGGCCCGTTCCGGTCCCGTGTTAGGGCCGTCAGCACCAGCTCGTCCCGCTCGGCTGGTCCTGGTGGCCCTTCCCGGTCTCGTGATAGGGCCGTCAGCACCAGCTCGTCCCCCTCGGCTGGTCCTGGTGGCCCTTTCCGGTCCCGTGTTAGGGCCGTCAGCACCAGCTCGTCCCCCTCGGCTGGTCCTGGTGGCCCTTTCCGGTTCCGTGTTGGGGCCGTCAGGACCAGCTCGTCCCGCTCGGCTGGTGCTGGTGGCCCTTTCCGGTTCCGTTATAGGGCCACTGGTGCCAGCTCGTCGGTCTCGGTGCCCGGCTGGTCCTCATGGCCCTTTCCGGTTCCGTGTTAGGGCGGTCAGGACCAGCTCGTCCCGCTCGGCTGGTGCTGGTGGCCCTTTCCGGTTCCGTGTTAGGGCGGTCGGGACCAGCTCGTCCCGCTCGGCTGGTGCTGGTGGCCCTTTCCGGTTCCGTGTTAGGGCGGTCGGGACCAGCTCGTCCCGCTCGGCTGGTGCTGGTGGCCCTTCCCGGTCCCGTGATAGGGCCGTCAGGACCAGCTCGTCCCCCTCGGCTGGTCCTGACGGCCCTTCCCTGTTCCGTGTTAGGGCCGTCAGCACCAGCTCGTCGGTCTCGGTGCCCGGCTGGTCCTCATGGCCCTTTCCGGTTCCGTGTTAGGGCCGTCAGGGCCAGCTCGTCCCCCTCAGCTGGTGCTGGTGGCCCTTTCCGGTCCCGTGTTAGGGCGGTCAGGACCAGCTCGCCACGCTCGGCTGGTGCTGATGGCCCTGTCCAGCCCGGTGATACGGCCCTCAGGACCAGCTCATTAACCGGGACCGCAAGCCGCCTCACCGACCGCGTCCCACCACTACCAGGAGCGGCGGCCGTGGCTTGGCATGCGGAAGCGGAACGGGCCGCCGGCGAGATGCCGACGGCCCGTCCACCCAGCAAACCCTCAGTGCGGGAACGCCCCCAACTCCGCGTCCAGGATGTCGAAGAGCTCCGCCGCACTGGCCGCCGAAAGCCCGTCCTCCTCCGAGCCCCCGCCCCCGAGCCGAGCCGCCAGCGCCCGCAACCGGGCCGCGAGCCGAGCCTGCTCCTCCGCCCCGGGCGGGTTGGCGTCCAGCGCCGCCTCCAGCCGGGCCAGGTCGTCGAGGGCCGACACCGGAGGCGCCACGGCGGGCGCCAGATCCGCGAGCACCTGCGCGGTAACCGCCCGCGGCGTCGGGTGATCGAAGATCAGCGTCGCCGGGAGCTTCAGACCGGTGGCGTTGTTCAGCGCGTTCCGCAGCTCGATCGCGGTCAGCGAGTCGAACCCCAGATCCTTGAACGGCCGATCCACCTCCACCGTCTCCGCCCCGGCGTGCCCGAGCACCGTCGCCACGTGCGTCCGGACCAGCCGCAGCACCAGGCCCTCCTGATCTTCGGCGGTGAGTCCGACCAGCCGTTCCGAAAGGGAGGCGAGCGAGCCGCCGACCGGACGGCCACCAGGCCGCGGCCGCCGCGCGAGGTCCCGGAGCAGCACCGGCACGTCGTCCGCCCGCGCACCCAGCGCCACCGGGTCGACGTCCATCGGGACCAGGTTCGCCCGCCCGCTGGCCAGCCCCGCGTCGAACAGCGCGAGCCCGTCCGCGACCGCCAGCGCCGGAGTGCCGAGCCGCCGCATCCGCTCCAGGTCGGCCGCGGTCAGGTCGCCGCCGAGCCCGGTGCTCACCTCCCACAGCCCGTAGGCCAGCGAGGTACCCGCCAGCCCGCGATGCCGCCGGTGGTGCGCCAGTGCGTCCAGGAAGACGTTCGCCGCGGCATAGTTGCCCTGCCCGGCCGCCAGCACCAGCCCGCCGGCCGAGGAGAGCACCACGAAGGCCTTCAGCTCCCGCCCGGCGGTCAGCTCGTGCAGGTGCCATCCGGCGTCCACCTTCGGCGCCAGCACCCGGTCCAGCTGCTCCGGCGTCAGGTCCGTGACCAGCGCGTTGTCGGCCACCCCGGCCGCGTGCACGATGCCGGTCACCCCGTCGAGCAGCCGCTCCAGGGCCGCCCGGTCAGTCACGTCGCAGGCTTCCAGCCGTACCTCGGCCCCGGCCGCACCCAGACGCCGCCGCAATTCTTCCGCGCCGCGGGCCTGCGGTCCGCTTCTGCTGATCAGAACCAATTTGCGTACGCCGTGAGCCCGCACCAGATGCTCGGCCAGCAACGCCCCGAGCCCACCGGTCCCACCGGTCACCAGCACCACGTCGTCCGCGGTCCAGTTCACCGGGTCGGCCGCCGCGGCGGGCACCAGCCGCGGCGCGAGCAGCCGCCCGTCCCGGATCGCGAGCTCGGGTTCCGCGGCGCCGGCCGCCCGGGCCAGCACCTCGTCCCCGACCTCCCCGTCGCTGTCCAGCAGGATCAGCCGTCCGGGGTTCTCCGCCTGAGCCGACCGCAACAGCCCCCAGACCACCGCCGCCGCCGGGTCCACATCCTGGCCGGGTACGGTCGCCGCGTTCCGGGTGAGCACGACGAGCCGCGTGCCGGCCAGTTCCGGCCGCCCGAGGAACGCCTGGACCAGCTCCAGCGCCTCCCGCGCCGCAGCCCGTGCTCGCGCCGGCACAAAGACCGCTCCGGAAGCGATGGCCGTTCCGGAACCGATGGCCGTTCCGGAAGCGATGGCCGTTCCGGAACCGATGGCCGCTCCGGAAGCGATGGCCGTTCCGGAAGCGGGCGCCGTGGAGGGAGCCGGGGCCGTGGAGGGAGCCGGGGCCGTGGAGGGAGCCGGGGCCGTGGAGGGAGCCGGGGCCGCGGAAGGAGCGGGAGCCGCGGAGAGAGCCGGGGCCGCGGAGGGAGCCGGGGCCGCGGAGGGAGCGGGAGCCGTGGAGGGAGCCGGCGCCGTGGAGGCTGCGGGAGCCGCAGAGGGAGCCGGGGCTGCGGAGGGAGCCGGGCCGGAGACCGGGCCGGAGACCGCCCCGGCCGACGCGACGATCACGTCCACGCCGGTGATGTCGTCCAGGTCCGCCGCCCCGAGCACCCGCACGAACCGCCCCCCGTCCGAACCCCGAGCCGACACCGCCGACCACTCCACCGTGAACAGCGACCCGCTCACCGCCGCCCCGCCACCCAGCTGCGCCGCCGTGACCGGCCGCAACGTCAGCGACCGCACCACCGCCACCGGAGCCCCGAAGCTGTCCGCCACCGTCAGCCGGACCGCCCCCGGCCCGGCCGGCGACAACCGCACCCGGACCGCGTCCGTTCCACCGGCCAGCAGCGAAACTCCTTCCCAGGAGAACGGCAGCATCGTCGCCCCCTGCTCCGCACCGGCCCCGGCGCCGCCATAACTCAGCGCGTGCATCGTCGCGTCGAGCAGCGCCGGGTGGATCCCGAACCGGGCCGCCTCGGCGTGGCTGCCGTCCGGCAGTGCCACCTCGGCGTACACCGCGTCGCCCTGCCGCCAGGCGGCCCGCAACCCCCGGAAGACCGGCCCGTATCCGTAGCCCGCCCCGGCCAGCTCGTCGTAGAGCCCGGAGACGTCGACCGCCTCCGCCCCGGCCGGCGGCCACGCGGTCAGCGCGTCCGCGGTTACCTCGGCCGGCGGCGCGAGGAAACCGGCCGCGTGCCGGGTCCACGGGTCGTCCTCGGCCGCGTCGTCCGGCCGGGTGTGGATGCCCACCGCGCGCTGCCCGCCGTCGTCGGCCGCGCCGACCACCACCCGCAGCGTCCGGCCGCCCGAGGCGGGGATCGGCAGCGGCGCCTCCTGCACCAGCTCGGCCAGCACCGGCACCCCGCTGTGCAGCCCCGCGTGCAGCGCCAGCTCGACGAACGCGGTGCCGGGCAGGATCGTGCTGCCGTGCACGGCGTGCTCGGCCAGCCAGCCCTCGGCCCCGAGCGCGAGCCGCCCGGTGAACACCGTGGTGTCCGCGCCGGGCACCGTGACGACGGCGCCGAGCAGCGGGTGGCCGGGCCGGCTCAGGCCCATGCTCACCGGGTCGCCGTGGCCGGTGTCCCCGCCGTCGAGCCAGTAGCGCTGGTGCTCGAAGGCGTACGTCGGCAGGTCGACCTTGCGGCCACCGGCGAGCAGCGGCGTCCAGTCGATCGCGACGCCCCGGGTCCAGGCCGTGGCCAGCCCGGTGAGCAGCTCGTCCGGCCGGGTCCGGTGCTGGAGTGCGATGAACGCGGCGTCGTCGGTGATCTGCCGTCCCAGCCCGGTGAGGGTGGAGTCCGGCCCGCACTCCAGGAACGTCACCACGCCGCGGCCGAGCAGGTCGGTCACCACGTCGTGGAACCGGACGGTGTCGCGTACGTGCTCGACCCAGTAGTCGGGGCTGGTCACGTCGCCGACGGTGACCAGCGGAACGGTCGGTTCGGAGTAGTCGAGCGATCGGGCGATCCGCCGGAACTCGTCGAGCATCGGCTCCATCAGGTGCGAGTGGAAGGCGTGCGACGTGTTCAGGCGGGTGGCCTTCACTTCGAGCGCGGTGACGACCGCGTCCACCGCCGAGGCGGTGCCGGAGAGCACCACCGAGGCGGGCCCGTTGACCGCCGCGATGTCCACCCCGTCGATGAGCAGCGGCAGCACCGCCGACTCGGGCGCGGCCACCGCCACCATCACGCCGCCGGCCGGCAGCGCCTGCATCAGCCGCCCGCGCGCCGCGACGAGCCGCGCGGCATCGGAGAGCGAGAGGACGCCGGCCACGTGAGCCGCGGCGATCTCCCCGATCGAGTGCCCGGCCAGGTAGTCGGGCCGGACGCCCCAGGACTCCAGGAGCCGGTAGAGGGCGACCTCGAACGCGAAGATGGCGGGCTGGGTGTTGACCGTCCGCGCGAGTTCGCCGGCGTCAGTGCCCCAGGCGATGTCCTTGACCGCCGCGCCGGCGGCGTCGAAGGCGGCAGCGAAGACCGGGAAGCGTTCGTACAGGTCGCGGCCCATCCCGAGCCGCTGCGAGCCCTGCCCGGTGAACAGCATCGCCACCGACCCCGGCGTCACCACCCCGCTGACCTGCTTGTCACCGAGCAGGATCCGCCGGTGGTCGAGCGCCGCCCGCGTGGTGAACGACGAGAACGCCACGTCGAGCGGCGCGCCGGCGGCGGAGGCCATCCGCTCCGTCTGCGCTTCCAGCGCCGCCGCGCTGCGTGCGGAGACCGCGACCGGAAGCGGACCCGCCACCGATCCGGCGGATTCCGCGGGCGCGCCCGCCGGCGCCTGCTCGACGATGACGTGCGCGTTCGTGCCGCTGAGCCCGAACGACGACACCGCCGCCCGGCGCGGCCGGTCCACCGCCGGCCACGCCACGCTCTCGGTGACCAGCCGCACGTTGCCCGCCGACCAGTCCACGACCGGCGACGGCTCGTCCACGTGCAGGGTCTTCGGCACGACACCGTGCCGCATCGCCTGCACCATCTTGATCACTCCGGCGACCCCGGCCGCGGCCTGGGTGTGCCCGATGTTCGACTTGATCGACCCCAGCAGCAGCGGCTGCTCCGCGGGCCGGTCCTGGCCGTACGTGGCCAGCAGTGCCTGCGCCTCGATCGGGTCGCCCAGCCGGGTGCCGGTGCCGTGCGCCTCGACCACGTCCACGTCCGCGGTGGTCAGCCCGGCCCGTTCCAGGCCGGTCCGGATCACCCGCTGCTGGGACGGCCCGTTCGGCGCGGTCAGCCCGTTGCTGGCGCCGTCCTGGTTGATCGCCGACCCGCGGATCACCGCGAGCACCTCGTGCCCGTTGCGCCGCGCGTCGGAGAGCCGCTCCAGCAGCAGCAGGCCGACGCCCTCACCCCAGCCGGTGCCGTCCGCGGCCCCGGCGAACGACTTGCACCGGCCGTCCGGGGAGAGCCCGCGCTGCTGGCTGAACTCGATGAAGATCTCCGGGGTCGACATCACCGTCACGCCGCCGGCCAGCGCCATCGTGACCTCGCCGGAGGCCAGCGCCTGGGTCGCCATGTGCAGCGCGACCAGCGACGACGAGCAGGCGGTGTCGACGCTGACGGCCGGTCCCTCCAGGCCGAGCGCGTAGGCGACCCGGCCGGACAGGATGCTCCCGGCGTTGCCGTTGCCGACGTACCCGGCCATGTCGTCCGGCACCTCGCGCAGCCAGCTGCCGTAGTCGTGGTACATCACCCCGACGTAGACGCCGGTCTGCGTCCCGTGCATCGCGGCCGGGTCGATCCCGGCCCGCTCGAACGTCTCCCACGCGGTCTCCAGCAGCAGCCGCTGCTGCGGGTCCATGGCCTGCGCCTCGCGCGGCGAGATGCCGAAGAACGCCGCGTCGAAGTCGGCCGCGTCGTAGAGGAACGCGCCGTCCCGCGAGTAGGTCTTGCCGGGCAGGCCCGGCTCCGGGTCATAGACCTTGCCGACGTCCCAGCCCCGGTCGCCGGGGAAGGCGCCGACCGCGTCGACCCCGTCGGCGACCAGCCGCCACAGGTCCTCCGGCGAGCCGACCCCGCCCGGATAACGGCAGGTCATGCCCACGATCGCGATCGGATCACCGGCCGGGACCGCGGTGGGCGCGGCGGTCTGCGGGGTCACGGTGGTCTTCCGCCCACCGAGACCTTCCCGTACGACCTCGGCCACCGCCCGCGATGTCGGGTGGTCGAACACCAGCGTGGCCGGCAGCCGTAGCCCGGTCGCCGTGTTCAGCGCGTTGCGCAGCTCCACCGCCGCGAGCGAGTCGAAGCCCAGCTCCTTGAACGCCTTGTCGGCCGCGACCGCGTCCGCCGAGGCGTGCCCGAGGACCGTGGCCACGTGCCCGCGCACCAGGTCGAGGACCGCCTTCTCACGGGCCGCCTCGTCGAGCCCGGCGAGCCGCTGCTCCAGCGGGTTGCCGGTGGCCGCGTCCGCGACCGCCGCGACCCGGCGGGCCGGGGCGCGGACCAGCCCGCGCAGCAGGGCGGGCAGGCCGGCCCCGCGGGCGGCGAGCGCGGACCGGTCCACCGGCAGCGCCACCGCGAGCGGCAGCCCGCTGCCCAGGGCCCGGTCGAACAGCGCCAGCGCGTCCGCCGTCTCGATCGCCGGAGTGCCCAGCCGCCGCATCCGGTCCAGGTCGGCGGCGGTGATCGCCCCGCCCAGCCCGGTCTGCTCCGCCCACAACCCGTAGGCGACAGCGGTGGCCGGCAGGTGCCGGGCCCGGCGGTGCTGGGCGAGCGCGTCCAGGAAGACGTTCGCCGCCGCGTAGTTGCCCTGCCCGGCGGCGAGGACGAGGCCACCCGCCGAGGAGAACAGCACGAACGCCTTGAGCGGCAGCCGCGCGGTCAGCTCGTGCAGGTGCCAGCCCGCGTCGACCTTCGGCGCCAGCACGGCGGCCACCCGGTCCCCGGTCAGGTCGGCGGTGAGCGCGTTGTCGGCGACCCCGGCGGCGTGGACCACCGCGGTCAGCGCGTCGCCGTAGGTCTCCAGGCAGGCCGCGAGCGCGGCCCGGTCGGTCGCGTCGCAGGCCACCACGTGCACCGTGGCGCCCAGCGCGGTGAGCCGCCCGGCGAGGGCGGCCGCCCCCGGCGCGTCCGGGCCCCGCCGGCTGGTCAGCACCAGCCGGCCGGCGCCCTGGCGGACCAGGTGCTCGGCGAGCAGCGCGCCGATGCCGCCGGTGCCGCCGGTGATCAGCACGGTGTCGTCCGCGGTCCAGGTGATGGGTTCCGCCGCCGCGGGGGCGGCGAGCAGCCGGGGGATCAGCAGGCGGCCGTCGCGGACGGCCAGCTCCGGCTCCCCGGTGGCGAGCGCCCGGGCGAGCAGGTCGTCCGGCACGTCCCGGTCGGTGTCGACGAGCACGAACCGGCCCGGGTTCTCCGCCTGCGCGGCCCGGACCAGGCCCCACACCGGCGCGCTGACCACGTCCGGGTCCTCGTCGCCGACCGCGACCGCGTCCCGGGTCACCACGACCAGCGGCCCGGTCCGGTCCCCGGCGAGGCGGTCCTGGAGCACGGCCAGGGCCTCGGCGACCGCGCCCCGGGTGCGGCTCGGCACGTCCGTGCCGTCCGGCGAGCGGAGCACCACGACCTCCGGAGCCACCGTGCCGGCGGCGTCCGGGGCCGGTCGCCACTCGACGCCGAACAGGCCGTCCGCGCCGGGCGCCGGGGCGGCCAGCCGATCGGCGCTGACCGGCCGGGACACCAGCCGGTCCACGGTCATGACCGGCTGGCCGGTCCCGTCGGCGACCAGCATCGAGGAGACCTCGGCCCCGCGGATCCGGCGGACCCGGACGCGCAGCGCGGTGGCCCCGGCGGCGTGCAGGGTGACCCCGGTCCAGGCGAACGGCAGCAGCGTGTCGCCGGTGTCGTCGGCGTCCTCCTGCAACAGGTCGGCGTGCATCGCGGTGTCCAGCAGGGCCGGGTGCAGGCCGAACCGGGCCGCGTCGGCGTGCGCCTCGCTCGGCAGCGCCACCTCGGCGAACAGCTCCTCGCCGCGCCGCCAGGCGGCCCGCAGGCCCTGGAAGACCGGGCCGTAGCCGTAACCGCGCGCGGCGAGCCGCTGGTACGCCCCGTCGACCGGCAGCGCGGTCGCGCCCGGCGGCGGCCACTCGGCCAGCGAGTCGGCCGGGGTGGCCGGGTCGGGGGCGAGGAAGCCGACCGCGTGCCGGGTCCAGGGCGCGTCGGTGGCGTCCTCCGGGCGGGTCCAGGCGGCGAACGGCCGTCGTCCCGCGGCATCCGCGGCGCCGGCGGTCACCTGCACCGCCACCCCGCCTCGGGCGGGCAGCACCAGCGGCGCCTCCAGGGTGAGCTCTTCGAGCAGTCCGCAGCCGACCTCGTCGGCGGCGCGCAGGGCGAGTTCGACGAAGCCGGTGCCGGGCAGCAGCACCGACCCGAGCACGACGTGGTCGCCGGTCCACCGCTGGGCGCCGAGCGCCAGCCGGCCGGTGAGCGTGACCCCGCCGCCGTCCGCGGCCACCACGACCGCGCTGAGCATCGGGTGGTCGGTGGCGCCCAGGCCGGCGTGGCGTACGTCGCCGGTGGCCGGCTCGGCCGCGTCCAGCCAGTAGGTCTCCCGCTGGAACGCGTAGGTGGGCAGGTCGGCGCGCGGACCGGGTCCGTAGAACGCGGCCCAGTCGACCTCGACGCCGCGGGCCCAGGCGGCGGCCAGGCCGGTGAGCAGCTCGTTCGGCCGGGTCCGGTGCTGAAGGCCGATGAACGTGGCGTCGTCGGTGATCTGACGGCCCAGGCCGGTCAGGGTGGAGTCGGGGCCGACCTCCAGGAACGTGGTGACGCCCCGGTCGGCCAGGTCCTCGACGACGTCGTGGAAGCGGACGGCGTCGCGGACGTGGTCCGCCCAGTAGCCGGGATCCGTGACGTCGCCGACGACGACCACCGGGATCGTCGGCTCGGAGAAGTCGAGGGTGCGGGCGAAATGCTCGAACTCTTCGAGCATCGGCTCCATGAGGTGGGAGTGGAAGGCGTGCGAAGTGTTCAGTCGCGTGGCTTTGGCGCCCAGCCGGGCGACGACGGCCTCGACTGCTTCCGCCTTTCCGGACAGGACGACTGACCGCGGGCCGTTGACAGCCGCGATGTCCACGCCGTCGATGAGCTCGATCGCGCTTTCGGGTGCCGCGACGGCGACCATCACACCCCCGGCGGGCAGCGCCTGCATCAACCGGCCGCGCTCCGCGACGAGGCGACCGGCGTCGTCGAGCGAGAGGACGCCGGCCACGTGAGCCGCGGCGATCTCGCCGATCGAGTGCCCGGCGAGGTAGTCGGCGCGGACGCCCCAGGATTCGAGGAGCCGGTAGAGGGCGACTTCGAAGGCGAAGATGGCGGGCTGGGTGTTGACCGTCCGCGCGAGTTCGTCGGCGTCAGCGCCCCAGGCGACGTCCTTGACCGCCGCGCCGGCCTCATCGAAGGCGGCCGCGAAGACCGGGAAGCGTTCGTACAGGTCCCGGCCCATCCCGAGGCGCTGCGACCCCTGCCCGGTGAACAGGATCGCCAGCTTGCCGCCGGTGACGGCACCGATCGGCCCGAGCGCCGCCAGCCCGTCCGCGAACTCCACCTCGGTCGAGGCCACCACCGCGGCCCGGTGCTCCAGCGCCGCCCGCCCGGTCGCCAGCGTCCGGCCCGCTCCGGCGAGATCGACCTCCCCGTGCGTCTCCAGGTAGCCCAGCAGCCGCTCGGCCTGCCCGCGAACCGCCTCCGGCGTGTGCCCGGAGATCAGCCACGGCACCGGCCCGCCCAGCGGTTCCGGCGACACCGGCGCCCCGGCCGGCGCCTGCTCGATGATCACGTGCGCGTTGGTCCCGCTGATCCCGAACGACGACACCCCGGCCCGGCGCGGCCGCTCGACGGCCGGCCAGTCGACGGCCTCGGTGACCAGCCGGACGTCCCCGTCACTCCAGTCCACCTTCGCCGACGGCTCGTCCACGTGCAGCGTCCTGGGCACCACCCCGTGCCGCATGGCCTGGACCATCTTGATGATCCCGGCGACGCCCGCGGCGGCCTGGGTGTGCCCGATGTTCGACTTGATCGACCCGAGCAGCAGCGGCTGCTCCGCCGGACGGTCCTGGCCATAGGTGGCCAGCAGCGCCTGTGCCTCGATCGGGTCGCCGAGCGTGGTGCCGGTGCCGTGCGCCTCCACCACGTCGACGTCGGCGGCGTCCAGCCCGGCCCCGGCCAGGGCGGCCCGGATCACCCGCTGCTGGGCCGGTCCGTTCGGCGCGGTCAGCCCGTTGCTGGCGCCGTCCTGGTTCACCGCCGACCCGCGGATCACCGCGAGCACCGGGTGCCCCTGGGCGACCGCGTCGGAGAGCCGCTCGACCAGCAGCATGCCCGCGCCCTCGCCCCAGCCGGTGCCGTCGGCCGCGTCGGCGAACGACTTGCACCTGCCGTCCGCGGCCAGCCCGCGCTGCCGGCTGAAGTCGGTGAAGGTGTCCGGGGTCGCCATCACGGTCACGCCGCCGGCCAGCGCCAGCGAGCAGTCGCCCTGGCGGACCGCCTGGATCGCCCAGTGCAGGGCCACCAGCGACGACGAGCAGGCGGTGTCGACCGTGACGGCCGGGCCCTCCAGGCCCAGGACGTACGCCACCCGGCCGGACACCACGCTGGCCAGGCTGCCGTTGCCGAGATATCCGGCCAGGTCCTCCGGCACGTCGCCCAGCCGGGTCGCCCAGTCGTGGTACATCACCCCGGCGAACACCCCGGTCCGGCTCCCGCGCAGCGACTGCGGGTCGATCCCGGCGCGTTCCACGGCCTCCCAGGCGACCTCCAGCAGCAGCCGCTGCTGCGGGTCCATGGCCTGCGCCTCGCGCGGCGAGATGCCGAAGAACGCCGGGTCGAACTCGGCGGCGTCGTGCAGGAAGCCACCCTCGTTGCTGTACGTCTTGCCCGGCTTCCCCGGCTCCGGGTCGAAGATCCCCAGGGTGTCCCAGCCCCGGTTCTCCGGGAACGGGCTGATCCCGTCGGTCCCGTCGGCGACCAGCCGCCACAGGTCCTCCGGCGTCGCCACCCCACCCGGATAACGGCAGGCCATCCCCACGATCGCGATCGGCTCACCGGTGTCCGCGACGGCCGGGGACCCGGCGGCGGCCACCGCGGCCGGCTCGGCCGACGGCAGGACCAGCTCGCGCAGGTGCTCGGCGAGGGCCCGCGCCGACGGGTAGTCGAAGGTCAGCGTCGCCGGCAGCCGCAGCCCGGTCGCCGCGGTCAGCCGGTTGCGCAGCTCCACCGAGGCGAGCGAGTCGAAACCGATCTGCTGGAACGCCCGGCGCGGGTCGACCGCCGCCGGGTCGTCGAAGCCGAGCACCGCGGCGACGTGCGTGCGGACCAGGTCGAGCAGGGCGGCCGGACGGTCGGCCGGGGGCAGCTGCGCCAGCCGGCGGGCCAGCTCGCCCTGCTGCGGGGCGGCGCTCGCCCCGGTCGCGGCGGCGCGGCGGACCGGCGTACGGAAAAGTCCCCGCAGCATCGCCGGAAGCTCGTCGCCGCGGTCCCGCAGCGCGGCCTGGTCCAGCCGCAACGGCAGGGCGGCCGGGACCCGGCCGCGGACCGCGAGGTCGAGCAGCGCGAGGTTCTCCGCGGGCGACAGCGGCGTCAGGCCGGAGCGCTCGACGCGCTGGAGGTCGGCCGCGGTGAGTGCGGCGCCCATCCCGGCCTCGCCGGTCCACAATCCCCAGGCCAGCGCGGTGGCCGGCAGTCCGGCCTCGTGCCGCAGCGCGGCCAGCGCGTCGAGACCGGCGTTCGCGGCCGCGTAATTGCCCTGCCCCGCCCCGTCGAGGGTGCCGGCCGCCGAGGAGAACATCACGAACGCGGCCAGCGGCAGCCCGGCGGTCAGCTCGTGCAGGTGCCAGGCACCCACCGTCTTGGCCGCCAGCACGGTGTCCAGCGCCTCCCGGGTCAGCGTCCCGAGCAGGCCGTCGGCGACCACCCCGGCCGCATGCACGATGCCGGTCAGCCCGCCCCCGATCCGCGCCAGCAGGTCCCGCACCGCGGCACGGTCCGCCACATCGCACGCGACCGCCTCCGCGGCCGCCCCGAGATCCGCGAGGCGGGCGATCAGTGCGGATGCGCCCGGCGCGTCCGGACCACGCCGCGACGTCAACACCAGTTCGCGTACGCCGTGAGCCCGCACCAGGTGCTCGGCGACCAGCGCGCCCAGCCCACCGGTGCCTCCCGTGATCAGCACGGCGCCGTCGCCCCACGGGTTCTCGACCGGCTCCGCCGGAGTCACCGGGGCCAGCCGGGCGGCCAGCACCCGGCCGTCGCGCACGGCCACCTCCGGCTCGCCGGTGGCGACCGCGGCCGCGAGCAGCGCCGGGTCCCCGCCGGGCAGGCTGACCAGCTGGAACCGGCCCGGGTTCTCGGCCTGCGCGGTGCGCACCAGACCGGTGAGCGCGCCCTCGACGACGTCCGCGGTCCCGCCGGTCACCACGACCAACCGGGTGTCGGCCACCGCGTCGGCGTCCAGCCACGCGGTGAGCAGTTCGAGCAGCGCGCCGGTCCGGTCCCGCAGGTCGGCCGGGACGTCCCCGGTCGCCGGGCCGGCGGTGACCGCCACCCAGCCGGGGAACCGCTCGCCGCCGGCCAGGGCCGCCCGCAGCGCCTCGAAGCCCTGGTAGGAGCGCCCGGCCGGGGTGTCCGCGGGCACCGCGACCGGCCGCCCGACCACCTCGTACAGGGTGCCGGCCGCGGTCGCGGCGAGTCGATCGGCGCCGACCGCCCGGGCGACGAACGAGCCGACGCTGGCGACCGGCCGGCCGGCCGCGTCGGTCAGCTCGATGGTGACCGCGTCGTCGCCGGTGGCGGTGATGGTGGCCCGGACCGCGGCCGCGCCGGACCGGTGCAGGGTGACGTCGGTCCAGGCGAACGGCAGCCGGGCCGGGCCCGCCAGGGACGCGCCGGTGGCGAAGTCGGTGGCGTGCAGCACCGCGTCGAGCAGCGCCGGGTGCAGCCCGAACTCCTCCGCGCCGGAGACCGCCTCGGGGAGCGCGACCTCGGCGAAGACGGTGCGGTCGCGCCGCCACACGGCGCGCAGGCCCTGGAAGGCGGGACCGTAGCCGTATCCGGCGGCGGTCAGCTCGGCGTACAGGTTGCCGGTCTCGACCGGTGCGGCGCCGGCCAGCGGCCAGTCGCCGGTCGCCGCGTCCGGCTCGGCGCCCTGCGGCGCCAGCGTGCCGGCCGCGTGCAGGACCCAGGATTCGCCGCCGGTCGCCGCGGGCCGGGCGTGGATCTCCACGGTACGGATGCCGTCCGCGCCCTCCTCGCCGACGACGACCTGCACGTCCATCGCGGCACCGGAGTCCGGCAGGACCAGCGGCCGGTGCAGGGTCAGCTCCTCCAACCGGGCACAGCCGGCCTCGTCCCCGGCCCGCACGGCCAGCTCCACCAGGGCGGTTCCGGGCACCAGGACGGCGCCGCCGACCACGTGGTCGGCGAGCCACGGCTGGCTGCGGACGGCGAGCCGCCCGGTCAGCACCACCCCGCCGCCGGCCAGGTGCACGACCGCGCCGAGCAGCGGGTGGCCGGCGTCGGCCTGGCCGAGCTCGGCGGTGTCGGTGCCGGCCGGGGCGTGCAGCCAGTAGGAGCGGCGCTGGAACGCGTACGTCGGCAGGGCGATCCGCCGGGCGCCGCGCCCGGCGAAGAACGCCGCCCAGTCCACCGGCGTGCCGTGCGCGTGCAGCGCGCCGATCGCGGCCACCAGCTCGGCGGCCTCCGGCCGGCCCCGGCGCAGCGCGGGCACGAAGTGCGCCTCGCCGTCCAGGCAGCGGGCGCCCATGCCGCTGAGCACCGCGTCCGGGCCCAGCTCCAGGAACGTGGTGACGCCGGCGTCGGCGAGGGTGGCGATCACGTCCGCGAACCGGACGCAGGCGCGCACGTGATCCACCCAGTAGGCCGGGTCGCACAGCTGCGCGGCGGTGGCCGGCTGCCCGGTGACGCCGGAGATCACCGCGATCTGCGGCGCCCGGTAGTCGAGCACCTCGGCGATCTCCGCGAACTCGGCGAGCATCGGCTCCATCAGGTGCGAGTGGAACGCGTGCGAGGTGTTCAGGCGGGTGGCCTTGACGTTCAGTTCTTCGGCGAGCGCGAGAACCGCGTCTTGCCTGCCGGACAGCACCACCGATCCGGGCCCGTTCACCGCGGCGATGTCCACGCCGTCGGTGAGCAGCGGCCGGACGGTCGCTTCCGGCGCGGCCACGGCGACCATCACGCCGCCGGCCGGCAGCGAGCCCATCAGCCGGCCCCGGGCGGCGACCAGCATGGCCGCGTCGTCCAGGTCGAGCACCCCGGCGACGTGCGCGGCGACCAGCTCGCCGACCGAGTGGCCGGCCAGGTGGTCCGGCCGCACGCCCCACGCGGTGACCAGGCGGTACAGCGCGGTCTCCACGGCGAACAGGGCCGCCTGGGTGTACTCGGTGCGGTCCAGCAGCGCGGCCCGGTCCGAGCCCTCGGCGGCGAACAGCACGTCCCACAGCGAGACGTCCAGGTGCACGTCGAGGGCGGCGATCGCGTCGGCCAGGGCGTCCCGGAAGACGGGGTAGGTCTCGGCCAGCTCGCGGCCCATGTCGAGGCGCTGGCTGCCCTGCCCGGTGAAGAGCACGGCGAGCCGGCCGGCCGGCAGCGTGCCACGCAGCACGGACGGCAGCTCGGCGCCGCCGGCGACGGCCCGCAGGCCCTGCTCGGCGGTGGCCGGGTCGGTGGCCAGCACCACGGCGCGTACGTCGAGCTTGGTCCTCGTGGTCCCGAGCGAGAACCCGAGGTCGTCCAGGGCGACTCCCTCGCCGAGGCGGTCGAGCAGGCGCTCGGCCTGGGCCCGCAGCGCGGTCTCGTCCCGTGCCGTGACCACCAGCGGGACCGGCGTGCCGGCCGGCCGGAAAGCGGGCGTGACCAGCTCCTCGGCCGGGAGCGCCGGCGGCTCCTCGATGATCACGTGCGCGTTGGTGCCGCTGACGCCGAACGACGAGACGGCCGCGCGGCGCGGGCGCTCCCCGGCCGGCCACGGCACCGCGCCGACCGCCAGCCGGACGGTGCCGGCCGACCAGTCCACGTGCGGGGTCGGCTCGTCGACGTGCAGGGTCGGCGGGAGCACCTCGCGGCGCATCGCCTCGATCATCTTGATGATGCCGGCCGCCCCCGCGGCGGCCTGCGTGTGCCCGAGGTTCGACTTGATCGAGCCGAGCAGCAGCGGCCGCTCGGGAGAGTGCCCGGCGCCGTAGGTGGCGATCACCGCCTGCGCCTCGATCGGGTCGCCCAGCGTGGTGCCGGTGCCGTGCGCCTCCACCACGTCGACGTCGCCGGCGGCCAGCCCGGCGTCGGTGAGCGCCTGCCGGATCACCTGGCGCTGGGCCGGGCCGTTCGGGGCGGTCAGGCCGTTGCTGGCGCCGTCCTGGTTGACCGCGCTGCCGCGGACCACCGCGAGCACCGGGTGCCCGTGCCGGCGGGCGTCGGAGAGCCGCTCCAGCACCAGCACCCCGACACCCTCGGCGAAGCCGGTGCCGTCGGCCGCCGCGGCGAACGGCTTGCACCGTCCGTCCGGGGCCAGGCCGCGCTGCCGGCTGAACGAGGTGAACGTGCCCGGGCCGGCCATCACCGCGGCGCCACCGGCGATCGCCAGGTCGCTCTCCCCGCGGCGCAGCGACTGGACCGCCAGGTGCAGCGCGACCAGCGAGCTGGAGCAGGCGGTGTCGATGGTCAGGGCGGGCCCGCGCAGACCCATGGTGTACGCCACCCGGCCGGAGATCACGCTCGGCGCGTTGCCGGTCATCAGGTAGCCGTCCAGGCCGTCCGGGGCCTCGTGCAGGCGCATGCCGTACTCCTGCGCCTCGGCCCCGATGAACACGCCGCTGCGGCTGCCGCGCAGCGTGTCCGCCTCGATCCCGGCCCGCTCGATCGCCTCCCAGACGGTCTCCAGCACCAGCCGCTGCTGCGGGTCCATGGCCTGGGCCTCGCGCGGGCTGATGCCGAAGAAGCCGGCGTCGAAGTCGGCGGCGTCCGGCAGGAACCCGCCGTTGCGCACGTACATCGAGCCGGGCCGGTCCGGGTCCGGGTCGTAGAGCCGGTCGAGGTCCCAGCCGCGGTCGGCCGGGAAGTCGCCGAGCACGTGCCGCCCGTCGGCGATCAGGTCGCCGAGCTGCTCGGGGGAGTGCACCCCGCCGGGGTACCGGCAGCCGACGCCGACGATGACGATCGGCTCGTCCGGGACGGCCGGACCCCTCGCGTGCTCGGCGGTGTCCTCGTCCGCGCCGGTGGCCAGCGCGACCAGGTGCCCGGCCAGCAGCGCCGGGGTGGGGAAGTCGAAGCCGACGGTGGGCGGCAGCGGCAGGCCGGTGGCCGCGCTCAACCGGGACTGGAGCGCGACCAGGGCCATCGAGTCGAGGCCCAGGTCCCGGAACGGGCGGTCGGGCTCGATCGCCGGCGACTCGTCCGGCATGATCTGCGCGAGGACCGCGACGGCCGCCTCGCGCACCAGGTCGCCGGCCACGCGGCGGCGCTCGGGCTCGGACAGCGGTGACAGCCGGCCGGCGAGCGTACCGGTCCCGGCGGCGAAGGACTCGTCCATTCGAAGACACCCCACATTTGGTCGGCGAAATCGTCGCTCGATCAGAAGGAAACGGCCACACCGGCCCGCGGTCGACGCTATTGGCGTGGCCGCACCGGACATACCCCTATCCGCCGGACCAGCCCATTGACGAGGGCAGGGCAACCCCTATTTCGTATCCGAGACCCCTGAACAAATGATTGGTTCCCCTGCCTGGAATCGTCGCTCTGGACGCCTCTGGGCCGATTTTCCTACCGTTGTGGCATGACCGAAACTGAAGTACTTCAGGCGAAGGCAGGCCGCAAGGAATGGTTTGCCCTCGGCGTACTGCTGCTTCCGGTTCTGCTGGTCTCGATGGACCTGACGGTGCTCTACTACGCACTGCCGGCCATGAGCGCGGAACTGGGGCCGACCGGCGCCCAGCAACTGTGGATGGTCGACATCTACGCGTTTGTGCTGGCCGGTCTCCTGCTGACCATGGGCACCCTGGGTGACAAGATCGGCCGTCGCCGGCTGCTGCTGGCCGGCGCCGTCGCGTTCGGCATCGGCTCGCTGGTCGCCGCGTACGCGTCCTCGGCCGGCGAGTTCATCGCCGCCCGCGCCGCGATGGGCGTCGCCGGCGCCACCCTGATGCCCTCGACCCTCGCGCTCATCCGCAACCTCTTCCACGACCAGACGCAGCGGCGTACCGCGGTGGCGGCCTGGTCCGGCGGCATGGCGGCCGGCGCCGCCCTCGGCCCGATCCTCGGTGGCCTGCTCCTGGACAACTTTTGGTGGGGCTCGGTCTTCATCATCAACGTCCCGGTGATGGTGCTGCTGGTCGTGCTCGGCCCGGTGCTGCTGCCCGAGTTCAAGGTGCCCGGCGCGCCCCGCTTCGACCTGATCAGCGCGGCGCTGTCGCTGGGCGCGGTGCTGCCGGTGATCTATGGCCTGAAGCGGATCGCGATCTACGGCTTCAGCACCGTCCCGGTCGCCGCGGCGGTGGCCGGTCTGCTGCTGGCGGCCGCGTTCGTCCGGCGCCAGCAGGTCGTCGCCGACCCGATGATCGACCTGAAGCTGTTCCGCCAGCGTGCCTACGGCGCCTCGATCGCGATCAACCTGGTGGCGCTCTTCGGCATGGTCGGCTTCTCCCTGTTCAGCACCCAGTACCTGCAGACCGTGCTGGGTCTGAGCCCGTTCCGCGCGGCGCTCTGGACCATCCCCGGCACGCTCGCGGTCGGTGTCGCCGTGCCGATCGCCACCGCCGTCGTCCGGGTCGTCCGCCCGGCGTACGTGGTGGCCGGCGGCTTCGTCCTGGCCGCGGCCGGCTTCTTCACGGTGACCTTCACGCCGGTCGAGGACGGCCTCGCGATCCTGCTCCCCGGCCTGGTGGCGCTCTCCGCCGGTCTGGCCGTGGTGATGACCATGATCACCGAGATGGTGGTGGCCAGCGCTCCGCCGGAGAAGGCCGGCGCGGCCTCGGCCGTGCTCCAGACCGGCCAGGAGTTCGGCGGCGCGGTCGGCGTCGCGGTGCTGGGCAGCATCGGCAGCGCGGTCTACACCAGCCAGATGGACGGCGTCGTGCCGGAGTCGGCTCAGGAGACGCTCGGTGGCGCCGTCGCGGCGGCCGCCAAGCTGCCCGCCCAGGCCGCGGCCGAGCTGACCGCGAAGGCGCACCTCGCCTTCGTCCAGGAGATGCACGTGGCCGCGCTGTTCGCCACCCTGCTGATGGTGCTGGGCGCCGTCCTCGCGGTGGTCGCGCTGCGGCACGTCGACGCGCCCCGGCCGCCGGCCGAGCCGGAGACGGAGACCGCCGAGCCGGTCCCCGGGAAGGAGGACTACGCCATCGCGGGCAACTGACATGCCGTCCCGGAGGACCACGGCCGGCCCGGATCGATTCCCCCCGATCCGGGCCGGTCGTCGTTAGGGTTTCCGAGAGCTGTCCAGAGTGCTGGAACAAGCGTCTTGCACAAACGTCTCACACATGTGTATCGTCGAACGCATGACGAAGACGGTCCTGATCTCCGGAGCCGGCGTCGCCGGCCTCACGCTGGCGTACTGGCTGCGCCGCCACGGCTTCACGCCCACGGTCGTCGAGCGGGCCACGGCCCTGCGCGACGGGGGCTACAAGGTGGACATCCGCGGCGCCGCCCTCGAGGTGGTGCGCCGCACCGGCATCCTGGAGCAGGCCCGTGAGCTGCGCACCGACGTGCGCAGCGGCGCGGTGGTCGACCGCACCGGCAAGCGGGTCGCCAGCATGAACGGGGACACCTTCGGCGGCCGCGAGGAGCACGACGCGGAGATCCTCCGTGGCGACCTCACCCGGCTGCTGTTCGACCTGACCCGTGACGAGGTGGACTATCGCTTCGGCGACGCGATCGCCGCGCTGGACGGCACGACGGTCACCTTCGACAGTGGCCGCACCGAGACGTTCGACCTGATCGTCGGCGCCGACGGGGTGCACTCGCGCACCCGGGAGCTGGCCTTCGGCCCGGAGTCCGGCTTCGTCCACGACATGGGCTATCGGGTCGCCATCTGCACGGTGCCCAACCACCTCGGCCTCGACCGCGAGGAGCTGACCTATGTCAGCCCCGGCCGCACCACCCTGGTCTACAGCACCGCCGGCCAGACCAGTGCCAAGGCGATGTTCCTGTTCACCGAGCCGGCCGGGATCGACGAGGGCGACCCGCGCCGGGCGCTTCAGGAGGCCTACGCGGGGCAGGGCTGGGAGGTGCCGCGGCTGCTGGAGGCGGTCGCCGACGCCCCCGACCTCTATTACGACCGGCTCGCCCAGGTGCGGATGGACCGCTGGTCGGCCGGCCCGGTCGTGCTGCTCGGCGACGCGGCGCACTGCGCCTCACCCGCCTCCGGCCAGGGCACCAGTCTCGCGCTGGTGGGTGCCTACCTGCTGGCCGGCGAGCTGGCCGCGGCCGGTGGCGACCACGAGGCCGCCTTCGCGGCCTACGAGCGCCGGATGCGCCCGTTCGCCGAGCGCAACCAGAAACTCGGCCCGGCCAACATCAAGCGGATGGTGCTGAGCAGCGCCGGCCAGGTGAAGATGTCGATGGTGATGCTCGGGGTGATGTCCCGGCTCCCCGGCCGCGACCGGATGATGGCCGCGATGATGGCGCCGCTGCACAAGGCGGCCAACGCCATCGAGATTCCTGCCTACCCCACCCCGTCGCAGCACCCCTGACCTGCGCTTCGGGCCGCCGATAAGGGCGTGAAGGCGGCCCGATAGCGGTTGGCCGGACAGTGGTGTCTGGCGCCGGGTTGTCCGGTCGCCACCGGCGGGCACGGGGGTGCCCGCCGGGATTCGGGGATCCGACAGGAGGTCCATCATGGGACTGATCGAGCGCGATGAGGCCCTGGCCTGCCTCGACGAGCTCCTGGCCGACGCGGTCGCCGGGCGCGGCCGCACCGCCCTGGTCACCGGCACCGTCGCCACCGGCAAGAGCGAGCTGCTGAACGTGCTCGCCGACCGCTCGATCGAGCGGGGCGCGCTGGCGGTCACGGCGACCGGCTCGGCGGTCGAGCGGGACATGCCGCTCGCCCTGCTGGGCCAGCTCTTCCACGACGCGCCGCTGCCCGCCGACGACCGGGACCGGGCCATGAGCCTGCTTCTCGAGGGCACCAAGGCGGTGCTGGCCGGCGACGACGCCGGTCACCTGGACGCCCAGATCATCCACGGCCTGTGCACCGTCCTGCTGGAGCTGGCCGAGCGGTTCCCGCTGGCCCTGCTGGTCGACGACGTCCAGCACGCCGACGGCGCCTCGCTGGTCTGCCTCTCCTACCTGGCCCGCCGCGCCCGGCCGGCCAAGCTCCTGGTGGTGTTCAGCCGCAGCACCTTCGGCGCGGCCGGCGAGCCGGCCTGGCAGGCCGACCTGCTGCGGCCCGGCTCGGGCAGCCGGATCCACCTGGAGCCGCTCACCGGCGACGGCGTCCGGCAGTTCGCCGAGCAGCGGGCCGGCGCCGAGGTCGCCGACCGGCTCGCCGACCGCTGGCACCAGCTCAGCGGCGGCAACCCGCTGCTGGTCGACGGCCTGATCGCGGACCACCGGCAGACGCTGGCCGAGACCGGCGCCGAGCCGGAGGACGCGGTCGCCGGCGACGGTTACGCCGCGGCCGTGATGTCCTGCCTGCACCGCGCCGACGACCGGCTGCTCGAGGTGGCCCGGGGCGTCGCGGTGCTGGACGACCCGGAGAGCCTGGACTCGCTGATCGGGGTCGGCTCGCAGCAGGTCGCCCAGAGCGTCCGGGCGCTCACCATGGCCGGCCTGCTCGGCATGGGCGCCTTCCGGCACCCCGCGGCCCGCGCCGCGGTGCTCGCCGACGTGCGCCAGGAGCAGCGCGCCGAGCTGCACCGCCGGGCCGCCGTGCTGACCTACGACCGCGGCGCCTCCACCCGGGTGGTGGCCGAGCACCTGGTCAACGCCAGCGACGTGCGGGAGAGCTGGGGCGTCACCGTGCTGGAGGACGCCGCCCGGCAGGCACTGCGCGAGGGCCGGGTCGAGGCCGCGGTCCGCTACCTCAAGCTCGCCTGGAAAGCCTGCACCGACGACCGGCACCGGGTGCGCATCATGACCACGCTGGTCCGCGCCGAGTGGCGGATCAACCCGAGCACGTCGGCCGGCTACCTGCCCGAGCTGACCGGGGCGCTGGACAAGGGCGTGCTCCGCGGCAGCGACGCGATCGTGCTGGCCAAGGCGCTGCTCTGGCACGGCCAGTTCCGCGACGCCGAGCACGTGCTGGACCACCTGGCCGCGCAGGGCGGCGAGCTCGACCCGGACACCGCCGCCGAGCTGGCCGCCACCCGCCCCTGGCTGCGCTGCACGTACGCGCCGTTCGTCGCCCACCTGCCGAAAACCAACGCCACCGCCGCCACCGTCTCGGCGAGCCGCCGGCTGGCCGCCGCCCGGGCGCTCTCCTCGGTGATCAGCTCCAACCCGGGTCCCGACCTGGGCGACACGTGCGAGCGGATCCTGCGCGGCTCCCGGCTCGACGAGATGTCCCTGGACACGGTGGAGAGCGCGCTGCTGGCGCTGACCTACGCCGGGCACGCCGACAAGGCGGCCGGCTGGTGCGACCTGTTCGTCGAGGAGGCGTACACCCGGCGCGCGCCCAGCCGGCAGGCCCGGCTCGCGGTGGTCCGCGCCGAGGTCGCGGTGCGGATGGGCAACCTGGCCGGCGCGGCGGGTTACGCGCGCACCGCGCTGGAGATCATGCCGCCGGCCAGCTGGGGTGTCGCGGTCGGGCACCCGCTGTCCCTGCTGATCATCGCGTCGGTCGCGATGGGTGACTTCGACGACGTCCGCGAGCAGCTCGACCAGCCGGTCCCCGAGGCGATGTTCCAGACCCGGTACGGCCTGCACTACCTCCAGGCCCGGGGCCGGTACAGCCTGGCCACCGACCACCCCGGCCTGGCGCTGCGCGACTTCCAGCGGGCCGGTGACCTGATGAGCGCCTGGGGGGTGGACGCGCCCGGCCTGGTCGCCTGGCGCTCCGACGCCGCCGAGGCGTACCTGCGGATGGGCCGCCCGCTCCAGGCTCGCAAGCTGGCCGAGGAGCAGCTCAACCGGTGCACCGGGCAGATGCCCCGGGCACGCGGCGTCGGCCTGCGGCTGCTGGCCGCGACCGAGCAGCCCCGGCACCGGCCGATGCTGCTGCGCCAGGCCGCCGACCTGCTCCAGAACAGCGGCGACCTCTATGAGCTGGCCCGCACCCTGACCGACCTGGCGCAGGCGTACCACGCGCTCGGCGAGTCCCGCCGGGCCGGGATGATCGGGCACCGGGCCCGGGCGCTGGCCGAGGGCTGCGCGGCCGTCCCGCTGCGGCGGGCGCTGTCGCAGGAGGCGGAGTGGGACTCCGGCGAGCAGGCCACGCCGGCGACCGCTGTCGGCGGGGCCGCGGCGATGCTCAGCGACGCCGAGCGCCGGGTCGCCGCGCTGGCCGCGGTCGGCTACACGAACCGGGAGATCGCCGACAAGCTGTACATCACCACCAGCACCGTGGAGCAGCACCTGACCAGGTCGTACCGGAAATTGAACGTCACTCGCCGCAGTGACCTGCCGGCGAACCTGGACGCGACTCTCACCACCGCCTGAGGGTCCCCCGCCCCCTCGGGCAAAGCGGACGGCCCGGACTCTGTGGAGTCCGGGCCGTTCGACGCGCCGATGGCCTCGTGAGCGCGGCACGCGCTTTGTCTGGCTGGGTGGTCCTAGCGGTGCGGGACCTCGGTCAGGGCCGTCCGGATCGTGTCCAGCACATCGGCCTGGTGGGAGTTGAGATAGAAGTGGCCGCCGTCGAAGACGCGCAGCGCGAAGGAGGCGTTCGTGTGGTCGCGCCAGGCGGCCGCCTCGGTGAGGGTCACCTTCGGGTCGTGGTCGCCGGTCAGGGCGGTGATCGGGCAGTGCAGGGCCGGTCCCGGCGTCCAGCGGTACGTCTCCGCGGCCCGGTAGTCGTTGCGGATCACCCCGAGCACCATGCGCAGCACGTCGGGGTCGTCGAGCAGGCCGCCCGCGGTGCCGTCGAGCCGTTTCATCTCGGCCACCAGCCCCGCGTCGTTCTGGAGGTGGACCCGCTCGTCGCGGTGCTGCGACGGCGCCCGCCGCCCGGAGACGAACAGGTGGGCCGGCACGATCCCGTCGTCCTCCAGCAGCCGGGCCACCTCGTACGCCACGGTGGCGCCCATGCTGTGCCCGAACAGCGCCAGCGGGCGGTCGTCGGGAGAGCGGAGCTGCTCGTAGACGTCCCGGGCGAGGTCCTGGAGCGAGTCGATGCCGGGCTCGGCCCGGCGGTCCTGGCGCCCGGGGTACTGCACGGCGATCACCTCGACGCGCGGCGACAGGGCCCGGGAGACGGGGAAGTAGTAGCCGGCCGAGCCACCGGCGTGCGGCAGGCAGACCAGCCGGATCGGCGCCACGTCGGTCGGGTGGTACGTGCGCAACCACAGGCTGGTGTCGACGGTGGACAGGGTCATCGGGATGCCTCCAGGGCCATCGGGCAGGTCAACCGGTACTACCGAAGCTAGGCTGGGCAACCACTGGGCGTACACCCCAGTGGCGCCGCTCACCCACCCCTGCCGGGCACCCCTGCCCTGCTCCGGCCCGGTGGACAGGGGTGGTACGGGCAGGCGCCGGTCACTACGCTGCGTGACTCGACCCGAGGCCCCTTAGATCCGCGGGTATGTCCCTTACCGCGGCCCGCATCGGCCCGTGAAAGCCCTCGCCGTGATATCGCCGGCCGTCTCCGTCTCCCTACGATGGAGATCTGCCCGAGGACCCACCGAGCCACTGCGGGGACATCATGATCGAGACAATCCTTCCCGCCGACGTGGTGGCAGTCGACACGTTCGACGACCCGCCGGACGCGACGCTGCTGCCCGAGGAGGAGAGCATCGTCGCCAAGGCGATCGAGAAACGGCGCCGGGAGTTCACCACGGCCCGGCACTGCGCCCGCGCGGCGCTGGCCCGCCTCGGCGTGCCGCCGGCGCCGATCCTGGCCGGCCGGCTCAACGAGCCGCTGTGGCCGGCCGGCGTGGTCGGCACCATCACCCACTGTGCCGGTTACCGGGGCGTGGTGGTGGCCGCCGACTCGAAGATCACCACGGTGGGCATCGACGCGGAGCCGAACGAGCCGCTCACCAGCGGTGTGCTCGAGTCGGTGGCGCTGCCCGACGAGCGGGCCCACGTGGCCGAGCTGCTCCAGGCCCGGCCCGAGGTGCGCTGGGACCGGATGCTGTTCTGCGCCAAGGAGGCGGTCTACAAGTCGTGGTTCCCGCTGGCGCAGCGCTGGCTGGACTTCGAGGACGCGGTGGTCACCATGCGGCCCGGCTCGGCCGGCGCGTCCACCGGCGTCTTCGACGCGCGGCTGCTGGTGGTGGGCCCGCGGGTCGGCGGCCGCCGGCTGACCGGCTTCACCGGCCGGTGGCTGGTGGAGCAGGGGCTGATCCTGACCGCGATCGTGGTGCCGGTGGCGGTGTCCGCCCGCCCGTCCCGGGTGCGCGAGGCCGGCGGGGTTCGATAACCGTTGTGACAATGGCGCTGATCGATGGAATCGGCGCTTTTCCGGATGGTGACCCGCCCTTTCCGTGCCGGGCGCCACCGCGATCACCGATCCACCGTGGACTGTGCTCCGCCGAACGGTCAGGCGGCAATCCGGCAGACAGCGGCTGGCGTGCCGGGTGCGGGAAGGTGAAGAATGTTGCACGTCCGGTGCGGTGGATCGAACACGGGGATCCATAACGCAGTTACCAGTCGGTACCGCAAGGGGTTGACCGGCCAATTCTTAGTGTGTGAAGGTCGGACATCGAACATCCGGAGCGGGTGGCGCCACGCCCCGGCCATTGCATAGCCTTCGGTCCATACGGGGGTCATCAGGCCTGCTCTGCTGCCAGCTCGCGGCGCATCATTACGCTGTAACAATCACCATGACGCGCGACCCCTCAAGAGGAGGCGCACGTGCAGATTCTCATCCTCGGGATACTCGAGGTGTTGTTCGGCGAGAGCCAGGTGGAACTCGGCGGGCAGCGTCAGCAGATCATCCTGGCGACCCTGGCCCTGGAGGCCAACCGGGTGATCCGGGTGACTCGGCTGATGGAGGCTCTGTACGGCGACGACCTGCCCTCGACCTCCCGGGTGCAGGTGCAGATCTGCATCTCCGCGCTGCGCCGGTTGTTCGCGGCGCACGGCCACCCGGACGCCATCGTCACCCGTACCCAGGGCTATTCCTTGCAGATCCCGGAGAGCGCTCTCGACCTCAACCGGTACGAGGAGGCCCTGACCCAGGCCCGCCAGTTGCGTGAGTTCCGCCGCCTGGACGAGTCGGTCGGCCAGTACCGGCAGGCCCTGGCGCTGTGGCGCGGCCCGGCCCTGGACGGCATCGAGAGCCGGGTCGTGCAGGGCGCCGCCGACCGGCTCGCCGAGCGGCGGCTGACCACCACCGAGGAGTGCATCGAGCTGGAGCTCAAGCTCGGCCGGCACCGGGAGCTGATCGACGAGCTGACCGCCCTGGTCGGCGAGCACCCATTGCGAGCCCGGCTGCGCGAGCACCTGATGCTCGCGCTGTACCGGTCCGGCCGGCAGGCCGAGGCGCTGGACACTTATCGCACCGGCCGCCGGCTCTTCATCGACGAGCTGGGCCTGGAGCCGGGGGAGGAGCTGCGCCAGTTGGAGCACGCCATCCTCACCGGCGATCCCAAACTGGCCCTGCCCCAGCACCTCACCACCACCGCCGCCACCGAGCCGCCGCCGCCCGCGGACCCGGTGCCGCCGCCGGTCCCTCCGGTGATCACCAACCCGATCGTGGCGGAGATCCGCGAGCCGGCCATCGTGCCGGTGCCGCCCACGTCCGCCGCGCCGCCGGTCTCCGCCGCACCGGTGTCGGCGCCCGGCATCTCCCCGGTGCCCTGCCTGCTGCCCACCGACATCGCCGACTTCACCGGCCGCAACCAGCAGATCGACGCGATCCAGACCCAGTTCGGCCTGGCCGCCGACGACGCGACGCAGTACGCCGTCCCGGTCGTGGTGATGGCCGGTAAGCCGGGCATCGGCAAGACCACGCTCGCCGTGCACGCCGCACACCGGCTCGCCGCCCGCTACCCGGACGGGCAACTCTTCGCCGACCTGCACGGGCGGCACGCCGAACAGGTCGGTCCGATGCGGGTGCTGGAACGCTTCCTGCGGGCGCTGGGCGTGCCCGGCACCGAGGTGCCGGAGCCGATCGAGGAGCGCGCCGAGCTCTACCGCACCCTGCTCGCCGACCGCCGGATGCTGGTGGTGCTGGACAACGCCGGCGACGAGAGCCAGGTCCGCCCGCTGGTCCCGGGCACCTCGCAGTCCGCGGTGCTGGTCACCAGCCGCAGCCGGCTGGCCGGCCTGCCTGGCGCGGTGCACATCGACGTCGACGTGTTCAACCCCGAGCAGTCGATGGAGCTGCTCTCCCGGATCGCCGGCGCGGAGCGCATCGAGGCCGAGCCGGACTCCGCCGCCGAGCTGGCCGAACTCTGCGGGCACCTGCCGCTGGCGCTGCGGATCGCCGGCGCCCGGATGGCCGCGCGTCCGCAGTGGAGCGTCGACAACCTGGTCGAGCGTCTGGAGAACGAGGCCCGCCGGCTCGACGAGCTCAAGCACAGCGGGATGGGCATCCGGGCCAGCATCTCGCTCACCTACGACCACCTGGAGGACGACGCGCGGCGGCTGTTCCGGCTGCTCACCGTCCTGGACTTCCCGCACTTCTCGGGCTGGGTGGCGGCCGCCCTGCTGGACACCGGCTTCAACGACGCCCAGGACCTGCTCGACGACCTGGCCGACGCGCAGCTCATCGAGACCACCAGCAGCGACGGCCGCGGGGTGCACGCGCAGTACCGGTTCCACGACCTGATCCGGGTGTTCGCCCGCGAGCGGCTGGCCGCCGAGGACCCGGTGGAGGAGCGTGACCGCGCACTGGAGCGGGCGCTCGGCGCGCTGCTGTTCCTCGCCGAGGAGGCCCGTCGCGGCCTGTACGGCAACTTCCTGCGGGTGCCCGCCGAGGCCCCGCTGCACCCGCTGCCCGCCCGCCAGGTCCGCCAGCTGGTCGACCCGCCGCTGCCGTGGTTCGAGCGGGAGCGGCTCACCATCGTCGCCGCGGTCCGGCAGGCCGCGCAGGCCGGGCTGGCCAAGCACAGCTGGAGCCTGGCGATGACCGCGGTCACTCTCTTCGAGTCGCGGATCTATCTGAGTGACTGGCGGGAGACGCACCAGATCGCGTTGGAGGCCGCGCGGCAGGCCGGTGACGAGCGCGGGCAGGCCGCGATCCTGTACTCGCTCGGCTCACTGCACATCGGCGAGCAGCGGTACCCGGAGGCGCTGCGGCTGCTGGCCTCGGCGGACGAGCTGTTCCTGCGGGCCGGCGACCCGCTGGGCCGCGCGATGGTCAGCCGGTACGTCGGTTTCGTCGACCGGATGACCGGCCGGTACGCGGAGGCGGCCGAGAACTACACGCGGGCGCTGGAGACGTTCCGCGAGGGCGGCGACCTGGTGGCCGTGGCGTACGTGCTGCACAGCCTCGCCCAGGTCAAGCTGGAGCAGGGCGACCTGGACGCGGCACGCACCCTGCTGCCGGAGGCGCTGGACTACGCACGGCGCTCGGGCAGCCGCCGGGTCGAGGCGCAGGCGCTGCACCGGCTCGGCGAGACGCACCTGCAGGCGGGCGAGGCGAAACCCGCGATCGAGGTGCTGCGGCAGGCGCTCACCGTGGTGCGGGAGCTGGGCGATCCGGTGGGGCAGGCGTACGCGCTGCAAGGACTGGGTGCCGCTCATCTGCGGGCCGGCGCGTTCACGGAGGCCGCCGAAGCGCTGCGGGAGGCGATGGAACTGGCCGTCACCGCGGCGGAGAGAATGGTCGAGGCCCGGGTCTCGATGGTCCTCGGTGAGCTGGCGATGGCTGTCGGCAATCCGCCGCAGGCGGTCGTCCACCTGCATCGCTCGCTGGGACTGTTCCGGGCGATCTCGGTGCCGCAACTGGAGGCACGAGTGCTGGGGCTGCTCAGTGACGCGTACACGGCCGCGGACAATCCGGTGGGCCGCGACCCCGGGTCGCTGAGCTTAGAGATGCCGGGAAAACCGGCTGCGGTCAACATCTGATCCTCGTGACGACCCCGGCCGGCCGGTCCGGGTGTCACGTCCGCCATCAGGCGCTCACTGCTCGATCAGCCCCACTGGGTGTCATCGGTGGTGTAGGTCGGGGTGGGGGTCGGGGTCGAGCCGCCCTCGGACTGCACGCTGACCGAGCTCGCCGGGGTCGAGCCGGTCGTGGCGGCGGCGAAGACCGCGGCCACCGGGGCGGCCGCCAGAACGATGGCGAAAGCGACCTTGACCGACGCGATGCGGGCGTTCTTGCGCATGGTTCTACCTGCTCTTTCGTGTCTGGGATCCGGCGGGGCGTCGTGCTCTCCGCCTTGCTGAGAAGAACGCTATGGACGTTCCTCATCGCCCCGTTATCGCTGCGCAACGGCCCCCGCCATCGCATCGGGATCCGGGGCGATAAGGGCCGTCGATAAGGGCCGAAGGCCGCCGGATAACGCATCGATAGGCGCGGCGATAGCGCCTGCGATCACCATCGGGACCGGAGGCCGGACGGACCGGCCTCGGCGCGGGACCCGGCGGTCGGATCCGTCACCCGCGCGGTTGCGACAGGCAGGTGATCGGCATGAGCGTCTCGGCGCAGGCCCTGGACGGCGTCTACGGCAAACCCGCTGCGGGTGTACGCGCACGTCTCGACCAGGGAGTCGACGGCCGCTGGCAGACGGTGGCGTCCGCGGCGACCGACGAGACCGGCGCGATCCCGGTCTTCGTCGAGGGCCGGCTCGCGCGTGGCCCGTACCGGATCGTCTTCGACAGCGACCACTACTTCGCCGGGCTCGGGGTGAACGCCGCCTATCCGGAGATCAGCGTGGTGTTCCGGGTGGCCGGCGAGCCGCACACGTGCCAGGTGCAGGTGCTGATGACTCCGTACTCCTACTCGCTCTATTTCGGCAATCTCGCGTAATCGGCAATCTCGCGTAATCGGCAATCTCGCGTAATCGGCAATCTCGCGTAAGAAGAGAGGAACGGCCAAGTGAGGAGCAACCCGTCCGTGCCGCGGCGCTATGCGATGCCGCCGACCGTGGACCTTCCCGACCGCACCTGGCCGGCCCGCACCATCGGCGCGGCACCCCGATGGCTGAGCACCGACCTACGCGACGGCAACCAGTCGCTGGTGACGCCGATGAGCCCGGACCGCAAGCTGGCCATGTTCCACCTGCTGGTGGAGATGGGCTTCACCGAGATCGAGGTCGGCTTCCCGGTGGCCAGCCAGGACGACCACGACTTCCTGCGGATGCTGATCGAGGAGGACCTGATCCCCGACGACGTCCGCATCTCGGTGCTGGTCCAGGCGCGCGACGAGCTGATCCGGCAGACGGTGGAGAGCCTGGCCGGCGCGCGGATGGCGACCGTGCATCTGTACAACGCGACCTCGCCGCAGTTCCGCCGGATGGTCTTCGGGCTGTCCCGCTCGGAGTGCAAGGACCTCGCGGTGCAGGGCACCCGGCTCTTCATGAAGTACGCCGACCGCACCCTCGCCGACTGCGACCTGGGCTTCCAGTACTCGCCGGAGATGTTCGCCGACACCGAGCTGGACTTCTCCCTGGAGGTCTGCGAGGCGGTGATGGACGTGTGGCAGCCCGGGCCGGGCCGGCCGATCACGCTGAACTTCCCGACCACGGTCGAGCGCAACACCCCCAACGTCTTCGCCGACCAGATCGAGTGGCTGGACCGGAACCTGTCCCGCCGCGAGCACGTCTGCCTCTCCGTGCATCCGCACAACGACCGGGGCACCGGCGTCGCCTCCGCCGAGATGGCGGTGCTCGCCGGCGCCCAGCGGATCGAGGGCTGCCTGTTCGGCAACGGCGAGCGAGCCGGCAACGTCTGCCTGGTCACGCTTGCGCTCAACCTGCTCACCCACGGCGTCGACCCGGGACTCGACCTCACCGACCTGAACCGGATCCGGCGGACCGTGGAGTGGTGCAACGAGATGCCGGTGCACCCGCGGCATCCCTATGGCGGCGACATGGTCTTCACCGCGTTCTCCGGTTCGCATCAGGACGCGATCAAAAAAGGCTTCGACGTACGGGCGAGGGCGCTCGCGCAGGGCGCCGACCCGGAGCGGCTGCGCTGGGACATTCCCTACCTGCCGCTCGACCCGCACGACGTGGGCCGCACCTACGAGTCGGTGGTGCGGATCAACAGCCAGTCCGGCAAGGGCGGGGTGGCGTACGTGCTCAGCTCCCGCCAGGGCCTGGAACTGCCCCGCGACCTGCGGATCGAGTTCGCCGGCACGGTGCAGGCGGCCGCCGACGAGCGGGGCTGCGAGATCGAGCCGGAGGAGGTCGGCCGGCTGTTCTTCGACGAGTACGCCTCACCCCGTTTCGTCACCGTCCCGGTCGCCTTCCGCAAGCCGGTGCCGACCACCCTGCACGTGCAGGGTGACGCCTTCGCCGTCGGGGCGAGCAGGGCCGACGCCCTCGGCGACCTGGAGGACCACCTCGCGTCCTGGGGCATGCAGGTGCACGAGGTGCACCGGATCGGGGTGAGCGCCGCCGACTCCCGCCGCAACGACGTGGTCGTCTACGCCGAGCTGCTGATCGGGCAGCGCCGGGTCTGGGGCATGGGCGCCGACGACGACCTGGACGGGGCCGCCCGCGCCGCGGTCCGCGCCGCCATCACCCGGGCACTCCAGCTGGGCGCGCCGCGGTCGGACCCGATGCCCTGGAGTTGTAAACGCGCCGGCTGACCACCCCGCTTCCCGGGCTGGCCCTCACGGCCCTTCCGCAGCCCCCGGCAGGGCCATGAGCGCCAGCCCCCTTCTCGGGCTGTCCCTCACGGCCCTTCCGCAGTCCCCGTTAGGGCCATGAGCGCCAGCTCGGCTTCTCGGGCTGGCCCTGACGGCCCTTTCGAAGTCCCGGGTAGGTGTTCTGCCCAGAGAGGTTAGGAACGCGGCTGGCGGGTGAGCCGCCGATGGCGGAGTGGTAGCGGTGGTGATTGTAGGTGTGCAGGAAACGGGGTAGGGCTTTGCGGCGGGCGTTTTCGCTGGTGTATGGCTTGGAGTAGGCCCATTCATCGGCCAGTGTGCGGTGGAAGCGTTCCACTTTGCCGTTGGTCTGCGGCCGGTAAGGACGCGTCTTTTTCACGGTGACGCCCAGCTCGGCGCAGGTCTCGCGCCAGAGGCGGGAGATGTAGCAGGAGCCGTTGTCGGTCAGTACCCGGGCGATGCTGATGCCGTGGCCGGCGAACCAGGTGTGGGCGCGTCGCCAGAAGGCGGTGGCGGTCTCTTTCGTTTCGTCGGCCAGGATTTCGGTGTAGGCCAGGCGGGAATGGTCGTCGAGGGCGGTGTGCAGGTAGGCGTAGCCGAGCCGGGCGCCGCCGAACCTGTCGGTGCGGTGCCCGGTCGTGGCGGTGCGGTTGAGTTTGCCCTGGGCGCGGCCTTGGGTGCGCCAGCCGCCGCCGTCGGGGATGTTGCCGAGTTTCTTGACGTCGACGTGGATCAGATCGCCGGGCGCTTCGTGTTCGTAGCGGCGGACCGGTTCGGCGGTGGCCCGGTCCAGATGCGTCAGGGGTACAGCACCGGCCCGGCGCAGGATCGCGTGGCAGGTCGAGGCGGGCAAGCCGAGTCGCCAACCGATCCGGACCGGGCCCAGGCGCTGGCTGCGACGTAGATGCAACACTCGTCGTTCGATCGGCCGGGGTGTGCGGCGGGGACTGTGACGCGGCCGGCTGGGCCGATCGCGCATGCCGGCGGCGCCCTCGCTCTGGTAGCGGTCGGCCCAGCGTTTCGCTGTCGTCGGGCTGACCTGGAACCGATCCGCGGCCCGCCGTAGCGACCAGCCGTCATCGACGACGCACCGGGCCAGCCTCAATCGGCCGCGTTCGGTCAACGGAGCGTTAGCGTGGGGCACGAGGACCTCCCGGGTGTGGTGTGGAACCTTCGACAAGCTCCACCTCACCCGGAGGTCCTCACCTATTTCAGCAAGTCAGCCCCGTTACCAACGTCCGTGAGCAGAACAGGTAGGGCCATGAGCGCCAGCTCCGTTTCTCGGGCTGGCCCTGACGGCCCTTTCGGAGTCCCGGGTAGGGCCATGAGTGCCAGCTCCGTTTCTCGGGCTGGCCCTCACGGCCCTTTCGCAAGCCCGGGTAGGGCCATGAGCGCCAGCCCGGGAGCCGGTCCGGCGCGGGCCACACGTGGTTTAGGGGTTGCCTCGTAGCGCGAAGTCTGGGGTGTACGGCACCACGGGCGGCTGATTACCGTCGATGTCATCCGATGGTGCACCTGCACCGGGCACCGTCTTTCGACATCAGCGCCGGCGGTCGCGCCGCGCCCCCGCCCGAGGAACAAGGTGACTTCGATGACTGCTGCCCTGCTTCAGGCGCCCCCGGCGCCGCTGTCGGCGTTCCCGTCCGGCGCCCGCCGCGCCGAACCGGTGCTGCGAGTGCTCGCCCGCCGGGCCGCCGAGACCCCGGACCTGGTCGCGGTCGACGACGGCGGGTACCTGGCGACGTATGCCGAACTCTGGCACGCCGCCGCCCGCACCCGCCGGGACCTCGTCGAGGCCGGCGTCGAGCCGGGTGACGTGGTCGCGATCGCCGCGGGCCGCGGCACCGAGCTGGTCGCCGCGATGCTCGGCGTCTGGCTGGCCGGCGCGGCCTGCCTGCCGGTCGGCCCGGACCACCTGGACCTCTCGGTGCCGGACCCGGACGAGATCCGCGCCGCCGTGGTGGCCCCCGGCTTCCCGGCGCCGGACGGCGTGCCGGCCGTGCCGATCGTCGAGGTCGTCGCGGCGCCCACCGAGCCGCCCTGGGTGGCGATCCCGGACGGCGCCGCGGTGGCGGTGCTGACCTGGGTGTTCGGCACCTCCGGCCGGCCGGTGACGATCCGGCTGACACACGACGACCTGGCCACCCTGCTGGACAGGTGCGCCGCCGACCCGCGCCTCGCGGCGGGGCCGGTCGTCCTGGAGTTCTTCCTGCCCCTGGTGCTCGGCGCCCGGCTCGAACTCGCCCCCGGCAGGCCCTCGGAATGACCGCCACCGTGCGAGCGAGGGCCCGGCTGCTCGGGCCGGTCCTGGTGCTGGCCATGGCGCTGCCGACCTCGGTGCTCTACTCGGTCGGGGCGGTGGGCGCGCAGATCACGGCGACGTTCGGGGTCTCCCGCGCCGCGCTGGGCGTGCTGCCGGCCGCGGTGTTCGGTACGGCGGCGGTGCTGTCGCTGTGGTCGGGCGGACTGGTCGACCGGCTCGGCGCCCGGACCGCGCTGCTCACCCTCTTCGGCGTGGCCGCCGCCGCGTTCGTGCTGATGGGCTCGGCCGCCGGCTACGCCGGGCTGGTCGCCGCCATGGTCCTGAGCGGCGTCGGCCAGGCGCTGTCCAACCCGGCCACCAACCTGGCGATCACCGAGAACCTCGACCCGGACGAGCGGGCCGGCGCGGTCGGCCGCAAACAGGCCGGCGTGCAGCTCTCGGCGCTGGTGGTGGGACTGGCCGCGCCGCTGCTCACCGAGCTGGCCGGCTGGCGTGCGGTCCTGCTGGCCGGCGCTCCGCTCGCACTGGCCGCGCTGGCGGTGACCGCGGCGCGGGTCCCGGCCCGGCCGGCGCCCCGGCGTCCGTTCACCTGGCGCCCGGCCCGTCCCAACCGGTTCCTGGCCCTGCTCATGGTCTTCCTGGCCGCACTGGGCTGCGGGGTGTCCGCGGTGGCCACCTTCGCCACGCTCTACGGCCAGGAACGGCTGCACCAGTCGGCGGGCACCTCGGCCGTGCTGATCGCGGCGCTCGGGATCGCCGGGGTGGTGTCCCGCCTGCTCTGGTCCCGTCACGCGGCCGCGCTGACCGTGCTCAGCCCGCTGCTGCGCCGGCTGGCCGTGTGCGCGGCCGGCTCCGCGATCCTGATCTGGGCGGCCGCCGGGCTCGGGCCGGTCGCGCTCTGGGCCGGCACGATCGGGGTCGGCGCCACCGCGGTCGGCGCGAACGCGGTCACCATGGTCCTGATCGTCCGGGACCGGCGCTGCGGCCCGCTCGGCCCGTCCTCGGCGTTGCTCTCGCTCGGCTTCTTCACCGGTTTCGTGGCCGGGCCGATCCCGCTCGGCGCGATCGCCGACACTTTCGGGTACGGCCTCGCCTGGCTCGCCGTGGCCGCCCTGTTCCTGCTGGCGGCGGCCATCGCCCGGCGGGTGCTGCGGTACGAGCTGGCCGGCCGCGGCGATCCGCTGCCCGAGCTGGTCACGGCCGGCTCCCGCGGATCGCGTCGATGATCCGTGGCCGCAGCTCGGCGGCCTTGATCACCGCGTCGACCGAGCCGACCTCGACGGCCCGCTGGATGCTGTGCACCCTGTCGAACTCGGTCGCCACCTCGCCGAGCTTCTCCGCCCGGACAGTGGCCTGCAGGTCGGCGAGCCGGGCGTTCAATGTGGCTCGCTCCGCCCCGGTCGCGGCGCTGACCTCGGCCTGGAGTTCGATGACCCGCGGGTCGGTGGCGGTGCGCTTGGTGACGTCGCTGGTGAAGACCACGGCGGCGGCCGGTGCCCCGCCGAGCACGGAGGCGAACGAGCCCTCCAGGGCCAGGACGGTCATGTTCGGGTTCAGGGCTTTGGAGAAGACGACGAACGCGCCGCCGTGGTAGCGGGAGATGACGGTGAACACGATCGGGCCCTGGAAGTTGACGATCGCCCGGCCGATCTCGGCGCCGTATTCGAGTTGGAGTTTGCGCATGGATTCGGGGGAGCCGTCGAAGCCGGAGAGGTTGGCGAGCACGACCAGGGGCCGGTTGCCGCTGGCCGCGTTGATCGCCCGGGCGGCCTTCTTCGACGAGCGGGGGAACAGGGTGCCGGCGGTGTAGGTGTCCGGGCCGTCGGTGGGCGGGAACCCGCGCCGGGGCACCGAGCGGGATTCGATGCCGAGCAGGCAGACGGGCTGGCCGCCGAGGTGGGCGTCCTGCACGACGGCGGTTTCGGCGTCGGCCATCCCGGCCCAGCGTTCCAGGACGGGGTGGTCCTGGTCGGCGAGAGCGCGCATGACCGTACGGATGTCGAACGGCTTTTTGCGGTCCGGGTTCGCGGTCGGGGAGAAGATCTCGCCGACGGTGGTGAAGTCGCTGCCGTCGACCACGTGCGGGAAGTCCGAAATGTCGCGGGAGGCGGGGTCGGATGTGGCCACCGGTCGCGGTCCGGTCTCGCCGGGGACGACGTAGGTGTGTTCGTAGTGGGCCATGAGGACGTCGCGGGCGGCCATCAGGTTCGGTGCCCAGTACTGGGCTTGGCCGTTGGGGCCCATCACCCGGTCGTAGCCGCCGATGCCGAAGTTGTCCTCGGCCGAGACGCCGCCGGAGAAGTCCAGGGACTGTTTGCCGGTCAGGACCATTGCCGAGTCCGGGGTCATGACGAGGATGCCCTTGGTGTGCATGAGCATGGTGGCTTCGGCGTTCCAGTACGGCTGGGCGCCGACGTTGATGCCCGCGACCACGATGTTGATCTCGCCGCCGGCCTGGGTGAACTCGACGATCCGTTTGAGCGCGGCGGCGACCCAGTCCATGTTCTCGGTGCCGGAACTCATCGAGATCCGCGCGCCTGAGGACAGCGCGTACCACTCCAGCGGCACGCCGAGCCGATCGGCGAGGTCGAGGGCGGCGATCACCCGGCGGCACTCCGGCTCGGAGAGCGCGCCGAGCGACTTGGTCGGGTCACCGAGCAGCACGACCCGGGCGATCCCCTCCGGATGCCGGGAGGTGACCGTGCGGACCACCCCCGCGACCAGCGCGGACGTGTTCCGGCCCTTCGGCCGGTCGACCGGGACCAGGGCATGCTGCTCGTCCAGGTCGTACTCGGAGAACGCGCCGAGGAACTCCACCAGCTCGTACGGATAGACCGTCCCTCGCCGAGCGGCCCGCAACACCTTCTGCCGGTAGCCGTCCACCGGCCGCACCGGCTCGACCGGCGGCGGCCCCACCTCGACCCGGGGCTCCTGCCCGGGCTCGAAGACGATCCGCACCGCCACCTCGTCCGGCTGCCGCCCGATGATCAGGATCTCCTCCAGGCCCGCACCGGCCGTGGTCGGGAGCGTGCGCCGGACCAGCGCGTCCAGGTCCGCCCGGGACAGGTCGGTGGACGGCCAGGCGTACATCACGATCCGGTTGGTGTCGAAGCGCTGGTGCGCCGGCCGGCGGGCCTGCACCGCGCGGATCGCGTCCAGACTGGACGCCAGCGCCGCCTCCGCGGTGGGCAGCGCCACCACGGTGCCGTCCGCGTCGCAGAGCGGCGTCAGGTCGCGGATCTGGTTCATCGCGATCAGCCGCTCGTCGGCCGGATTGCTCTTCGCGACCGCCCGGAACAGGTAGATCTCCTCGTCCGGCGAGGGCAGCCGGGTCAGGTCGAACGCGCTCAGCGCCGGCAGCCGCAACCGTTCGGCGAGTCGCGGGTGCATGTCCCGGAGCAGCAGGTCCTCGGTGAAGCCCGCGCTGCCCCGGCGGAAGGTGAAGTGATGGTGCACGGTCCCGCGGGCGGCCGGGACCGCCACGGTGATCCGGTGCAGGCCGGCCGGCAGCGGGTGGTCCGCGATCAGCACGCCCAGCCGGGTCGCCATCGCGTCGGCGTCGGGCTGATCGGGCCAGGCGACGTAGACGTCGGCTTCGGTGGTGTGCGCCGGCAGCCCGTCCAGCACCTGATCCAACCCGGACAGCGGGGTCGCGGCCGTGGCGAACTCCGGTCCCGTGGCCCCGCCGTAATACCGGCGGGCCTGCACCTCCAGCAGCGCCGAGTGGTCGCGGCCGGGGCGGCCGATCCGCTGGCCGAACAGCCGGACCAGCGGCTCGGCGCGGGCCACCATGCGCTCGATCCGGTCCGCCCGGTCCGGCGCGTCCGGGTGCTGGTCGAGGTGGCGCAGGTCGGCGCGGACCGCGGCGTAGACCTCGGCGCGCTCACGACGCAGCATCGGCTGGACGAACCAGCGGAACACCACGCCGCGGGCCAGGTCGGAGAGGGCGGGGAAGCGGACCTGGGTCGCCTCGATCAGGTGCTCCAGGACGCGGCCGGTCGGTTCCACGTCGGCGGGGGGCGGGCCGGCCAGCCACTGGCGCAGCACCGTGGCGACGATCGCGGCGTCGTCGGAGATCCGTTGCTGGGCCAGGAAGATCCGGAAGACCGCGTCCTCGAGCCGCGGCGTCCGGTCCAGCTCGGTCACCCCGTAGTGGGCGAGGACCCGGCGCAGCCTGCCCTGGAACGACGGCGGCAGGTCGGCCCGTTCCACGTCCAGGCTTTGCAGGTAGGTGTGAAAGAGCTCCCGGGCACTGCGGGCGACACTGTCGTCGGGCCGGTTGCGGCCCAGTTCCAGCAGGTCGGCGAAGACGGTCAGCAGGTCGAGTTCGGCGGCCAGCGGATCGCTGTCCGACGCGGAACGCGCGGCCAGATATTCGGTCAGGGTCCGCTGCCGGTGCTCCCCGTCGGTGTCGTAACCGAGCAGCAGCGCCCGCAGTTCGCGGACCCCGCCCTCGGCCGTGGGCAGCGACGACGACTCCGCCGGCAGGTCGATCTCGATCTTCGCGACCGGCTCCGCCCCGGCCTCGCCGGCCTCCGTGCCGGCGATCGGCTCCAGTCGCATCAGCGGCGCGCCGGTCTCCACCTGGCTGCCGACCACCACCGGGCACTCCCGCACCCTGGCCCGGAACGGCGCCCGCAGCACCGTCTCCATCTTCATGCTCTCCAGCACCAGCACCGGGGCGTCCGCGGCCACCTCGTCACCGACCGCGAGCGGCGTCGCGACGACCAGCGCCGGCGCCGGGGCGCGCACCACGCCGCCCTCGTCCCGGCTGATCCGGTGCGTCACCCCGTCCACCTCGACGGTGTGCACCGGTCCGTGGGTGGCCGACACGACCCGGAACCGGTGACCGTTCGCGATCAGCCGGCCGGTGTGCGCGTCGTACCGTTCCACCTGGACGTCGGCGTGGTGCGGGTCGCTGCCCGCGGCGCAGATGCCGACCCGGAAGCGGTCGCCCGCCGCCCGGGCGACCCGCACGCGGTAGGCGATGCCGCGCAGCTTGAGGTCGAGCGGACGGCCGGACTCGTGCCGGGCCTGCGGACGCCCGCCTCGCGCGGTGGCCAGCAGCCGCTGCCGGGTGATCTCCTCCTCGTCCCGGTACGCCTCGATGGCCGCCGCGGCCAGCGCGATCGCCGAGTGCCGGTGCCCGACCAGCCGGCCGTCGGCACGCACCCGGTCGATCCAGCCGGTGTCGGCGCTGCCGTCGATCACCTCGGGCTGGTCGAGCAGGTCCAGCACGAAACTCTTGTTGGTGGCGCCACCCTCGATGATCACCGTGGTCTCGGCCATCGCCCGCCGCAGCCGCCCGAGCGCCTCGTCCCGGTCCCGCCCGTACGCGATGATCTTCGCGATCATCGAGTCGAACGCCGCCGGGATGCTGTCGCCCGCACCGACCCCGGTGTCCACCCGGATGCCGGGCCCGGCCGGCAGGTCGAGCCGGGCGATCCGGCCGGGAGACGGCGCGAAGTCGCGGTCCGGGTCCTCGGCGTTGAGCCGGGCCTCGACCGCGTGCCCGGCCTCCACCGGCGGCGCGCCCGCCAGCCGGCCACCGGCCGCCACGTGCAACTGGAGCCGGACCAGGTCGGTCCCGGTGGTGATCTCGGTGATCGGGTGCTCCACCTGGAGGCGGGTGTTCACCTCGAGGAAGGCGAACAGCTTCTCGCCGGGGTGGTACAGGAACTCGACGGTGCCGGCGCCACGGTAACCGACCTCGAGGGCCAGCCGCACCGCCGACGCCTTCAGCTCGGCGGCCTGCTCCGGGGCCATCACCGGGGACGCGGACTCCTCGATCACCTTCTGGTTGCGCCGCTGCACCGAGCAGTCCCGCACGCCCAGCGCCCAGGCGGTCCCCTGTCCGTCCGCGATCACCTGCACCTCGACGTGCCGGGCGCCGGTGACCAGCCGTTCCAGGAACACCACCCCGGAGCCGAACGCCCGCAGCGCCTCCTGGCTGGTCCGCTCGTAGGCCTCGGTCAGGTCCGCGGCCGAGGCGACCATCCGGATCCCGCGCCCGCCGCCGCCCGCGGTCGCCTTGAGCATCAGCGGATATCCGATCTCGTCGCCGGCCCGCAGCGCGTCGGCCAGCGTGGCGACCTCGCCCCGGCTCCACGGCGCGACCGGAACGCCCACCTTCTCGGCGATCAGCTTCGACCCGATCTTGTCACCGAGCTGCCGCATCGCCTCCGGACTCGGTCCGATGAAGACGACCCCGATCCGCTCGCACAACTCCGCGAACGCCGGATCCTCGGCTACGAACCCCCAGCCCACCCAGGCCGCGTCGGCCCCGGTGGCGAGCAGCGCCCGCTCCAGCACCGCATGGTCCAGATAGGGCCGCGCCGCCGCCGGGCCGATCGGATGAGCGAGGTCCGCCTCCCGGACGAACGTCGCTGTCCGATCCTCATCGGTGTACAGCGCCACCGTCCGCACGCTCTTGCCGGTCTGCGCCGAAAGATCCCGCACGGCGTGAATGAGCCGCATCGCGGCTTCCCCACGGTTGACGATCGCAACACGCTCGAACACCGCTGAGCCTCCCCATCACCGCACGCCTGGACGCACCCATCGGGATGCGGGCCTGACGCACCGTAACGCGCCGCGAGAAACCCGAAACACCCCTAAAACCCCAGCCTGTGCCCCATCTTGCGATTCAAGACCCCATTTGCGTACGCCTATCGCACCCGCCTCGCGGCCGGTCGAGTGCGTCCCGGCCGACGCGAGGCCCGCCGTGCCCCGGCCCGTTGCGCGCCCCCGATCCTCAGCTGGCCTCCACGGCCCTATCAGGGCACGAGTTAGGGCGCTGTGGTCCAGCCGGGGTGGTCGGGCTGGTCTCCACGGCCCTGTCGGGGTACGAGTTAGGGCGCTGTGGTCCAGCCGGGGTGGTCGGGCTGGTCTCCACGGCCCTGTCGGGGTACGAGTTAGGGCGCTGTGGTCCAGCCGGGGTGGTCGGGCTGGTCTCCATGGCCCTGTCGGGGTACGGGTTAGGGCGCTGTGGTCCAGCCGGGGTGGTCGGGCTGGCCTCTACGGCCCTTGCCGGGCACCGGTTAGGGCCGTGGAGACCAGCCCGAGGGGTTGCCGGCCAACTCCACGATCACGTCGGGCTCGCGGCGTGTGCGCCCACCTGGCAGGTGCCTTGACGACGAGTCCTCAGGGGAGCCGGACGACCAGGCCGTCGCCGGCTCTGACGATCAGGTCGGGGGAGAGCTGGACGGGCCGGGCTCGGCATCAAGATCAAGCTGCGGGTCGGCGGGGCGCGGCGGCCGTCGCCAAGGCGCTGGAGGAGAAGGCCGCAAACTGAGAATCCGATTCACGGTACGGACGCCGTGCTCACCATCCGGGACGTCCGGGCCGGGTCCAATGCCGGGCCGGCGGCCCTTTGTCGGCTGGTTCGCTGGAGGAACTCGCCCCGGGCTGGCATCGTTCCCCGGGTATGCCGAGTGGTCTCGGCTATGCCGACCTGGAGGAGTTTCGATGCGGCAGGCGCAGCGGCTGAAGAGTGTCCGTTACGACATCCGGGGTCCGGTGCTGCGGCGGGCACAGGAGCTGGAGGCCGCGGGTCACCGGATCCTCAAGCTCAACCTCGGCAACCCGGCCCCGTGGGGTCTCGCCACGCCCGATCCGATCATGGCGGACGTGATCCACAATCTGGCGGACGCGCAGGGCTACAGCGACGCGCGGGGCATCTACTCGGCGCGCGTCGCGGTCGCGCAGTACTACCAGAACCAGGGTGTGACCAGCGTCCAGCCGGACGACGTGATGCTCGGCAACGGCGTCTCCGAGCTGATCGTGATGGTGCTCCAGGCGCTGCTCGACACCGGTGACGAGGTGCTGGTGCCGAGCCCCGACTATCCGCTGTGGACCGGCGCGGTGAACCTGTGCAGCGGTCGCGCCGTGCATTACCGCTGCGACGAGAGCAGCGGCTGGCAGCCCGACCTGGAGCATCTGGCCTCCCGGATCACCGGACGCACCCGGGCCCTCGTCGTGATCAACCCGAACAACCCGACCGGCGCCGTGTACTCCGAGGAGACCCTGCTCGGCATGATCGAGCTGGCCCGCCAGCACGGCCTGATGATCTTCGCGGACGAGATCTACGACAAGATCCTGTTCGACGGCGCGCGCCACCACACCCTCGCGGCGCTCGCCCCGGACGTGCCGGTGGTCAGCATGGGCGGCCTGTCGAAAACCTACCGCGCCGCCGGATTCCGCTCCGGCTGGCTCGCCACCAGCGGTTTCCCCGGCGGTGACGCGGACTATCTGGACGGTTTGCAGATGCTCGCCAACATGCGTCTCTGCCCGAACGTCCCGGCCCAGCACGCCATCCAGACCGCCCTCGGCGGATACCAGAGCATCGAGGAGCTGATCCGCCCCGGCGGGCGCCTGCTCGAACAGCGGGACCACGCCTGGCGCGAGCTCGTCTCCATCCCCGGCGTCGACTGCGTGAAGCCCTCCGGCGCGCTCTACCTGTTCGCCCGTCTGGACCCCGAGATCCACAAGATCCACGACGACGAGAAGCTGGTCATCGACCTCCTGGAACAGCAACACCTGCTGATCTCGCACGGCACCGGCTTCAACATCGACACCCCCGACCACCTGCGCCTGGTCTTCCTGGCCCCCACCGAGGTCCTCGACGACGCCGTCGGCCGGATCCGCACCTTCCTCTCCACCTACCAGCAGTAACCGCACCCGGCCCACCGCGGACCCGCACGACACGCGCCGCGGTCCGGGGTGGGCCGCAGTGTCGCGAGCCGACGGGCACGCCGGCTGCGAGTCGTACCGAAAGAGGATCCGGAAGCGTACGGGTGGCATCGCGGCAGCGAGGATGGTGGAAGGCGGCCGGAACGGGTGCTCAGGCGGCGGAGAGGGCGATCGAGACGGCGAAGCCGGAGACCACGAGCAGGCCGGTGAGCGGACCCTCCACCGCGTAGGCCTCGGGCAGCATGGTGTCCGACAGCATGGCCAGCAGCGCACCGGCGGCGAACGCCTGCACCAGCGCGCCGGTCGTCCCGCCGCCCGAGTCCAAGAGGACGTAACCGGCGGCGGAGGCGACCGCGGAGACCGCGACCACGGCCGACCACATCAGCAGCACCCGCCGCTGCGGCCAGCCCGCCGTCCGCAGCCCGGCCGACGAGGCCATCCCCTCCGGCAGGTTGGAGAGCAGCACCGCGGCCAGCAGCGCCACGCTCACCTGCCCCTGGAGCACGGTCAGCCCGAGCACGAACGACTCCGGGATCCCGTCCAGCACCGACCCGAGCACGATGGCCAGCGGCGAACCCTCCGCCTGATCGCCGCCGGCGTCCTTGCGGTCCCCGCCACCGCGCCGGCTCAACAGCCAGTCCCCGGCCGCGAAGACCGCCGCCCCGATCAGCACGAACAGCCCGACCGCGGCCACTTTCCCCGACTTCAGCGCCTCGTCGACCAGCTCGAACGACACCGAACCGAGCAGCAGCCCGCTGCCCACCGCCATCACCGCCGCGATCAGCCGCCGGCCGGGCCGCATCCGGTACGCCAGCAACGCCCCCACCAGCAGCGCCGAAGCCCCGAGCGCACCCCAGAGAAACGCCGCGACCATCCGCTCACCCTCCCGTCCACCGTCCCGCCCACCGGGCTTACCCGCCTCGGCGGGACAGTAGGCCTGGGTCAGTGGGTGCGGGCGGCCATCGACTCGACGGCGGACATCAGCAGGTCCAGGCCGAAGGCGTAGTAGCGCTCGATGTCCGGCGGCCGGCGATAGGTTTTCGCGAACTCGATCATCATGGGGAACCTGTCGGCGGGCAGGCACTCCAGCATGACCCGTTTCTGGCGGCGCCACTCGTCGGCCTGCTCGGGCGGCACGCCGGCGGGGCAGTCGGGCTGGGCGGCGACCAGGCCCATGGCGCCGTTCAGCAGGTACATCGCGATCCAGTAGGACTCCTCGACGTCGAAACCGGCCTCGGCCAGCAGCGTCAGGGTGTCGTTGGTGGCCCGGGTGAAGCTCTCCGCCTGGGTCTTGTCCGCGGCGTGCAGCAGGTCCGGCAGGCACGGGTGGGCGCGCATCACCCCGACCACCGTCTCGACGATGGCGCGCAGCTGTTTCTGCCACGGATCGCCGGCGCTGCGGTCCGCCCGGACGTCGCTGAGCACGTGGTCGACGATGCCCAGCAGCAGCTCGTCCTTGTTCTTGAAATGCCAGTACAGCGCCATCGGCGTGACGCCCAGCTCCTTGGCCAGGCGGCGGATGGTGACGGCGTCCAGGCCTTCCTCGTCACCGAGGCGCAGTGCGCGCTCGGCCACGGCCGCCTTGCTGAGTCGTTCTGCCGGAGTCACTTGACAACCATACAACGTACAGGTCTCATGTACTAGGTACATGTACAACGTACAAGGACGCCGTACAGGTACGACGTACAGGGGAGATGGACTGATGGAGAAGAACCGCCGGTGGTGGGCGCTGGTCGCGGTCGCGCTCGGCACCTTCATGACCTACCTCGACAACAACGTGGTCAACGTCGCGTTGCCGAGCATCCAGCGCGAGCTGAACCTGAGCATCTCCGGCCTGGAGTGGATCACCAGCGCGTACATCCTGGTCTTCGCCGGTCTGCTGCTGGCCGGCGGACGCATCGGCGACGTCCTGGGCCACCGCATGGTGTTCCTCAGCGGCCTGGGGATCTTCACGGTGGCCTCGGTCGCCGCCGGCCTGGCCGGAAGCCAGGAACTGCTGATCGGCGCCCGTGCCGTGCAGGGCATCGGCGCGGCCCTGCTCTCGCCCGCCGCTCTGGCGCTGTTGCAGGAGTTCTTCCCGGACCCGAAGGAGCGCGGCACCGCGATCGGCATCTGGGGCGCGGTCGGCGCCCTGGCCCTGGCCATCGGCCCGCTCACCGGCGGCGTGCTCAGCCAGCACGCCTCCTGGGGCTGGATCTTCCTGATCAACCTGCCGATCGGCGTGGCCACCCTGGCGCTCTCGCTGGCCACCATGCCGCGCGGCCGGGCCGCCGAGCGGACCAACCTGCTGCGGCGCATGGACCCGATCGGCCTGATCACGTCCTCGCTCGCGCTGTTCGCCCTGACCTACGCCCTCATCGAGGGTGACGCCGAGGGCTGGACCTCCGGCCTCATCCTCGGATCGTTCGCGGTCGCCGCCGTGGCCGCGGCCGCCTTCGTGATCCAGCAGGCCCGCACCCCCGACTCGATGGTGAACCTGGCCTTCTTCCGCCTGCGGATGTTCACCGGTGGTCTGCTGGCCATGGGCCTGTGGGCGTTCGGCGTCTTCGGCATCTACTTCTACATGGCCATCTACCTGCAGAACGTGCTCGGCTTCTCGCCCACCGAGGCCGGCGCCGGCTTCGTCCCGCTGGCCCTGATCACCGCCGTCGGCGCGATCCTGGCGCCCCGTTTCGAGGCCCGCTTCGGCGTCGCCCGGGTGACCGCTTTCGGCCTCGCGGTGATGGGCGCCGCGATCGCCGGCATCGCCCAGTACGGCGAGGGCACCGAGTACCTGGACCTGCTGCCGTGGTTCGCCCTCTACGGCGTCGGCGGCGGCCTGCTCATCCCGCTCAGCCAGGTCGTCGTCGGCGCCCTCCCGGCCGAGCGCGCCGGTGTCGCCTCCGGCATGCTCAACGTCTCCCGCGAGGTCTTCGGCCTGCTCGGCGTGACGGTCCTCGGCGCGATCCTGAGCAACCGGGCCGGCGCCGCGACCGGCACCGAGCTGCACCGCTACCTGGTCGGCTACCAGTTCTCCCTGGTCATCGCCGCGGCGCTGGTCATCGTCGGGGTGCCGGTCAGCCTCTGGATGCTGCGCAAGGCGCGGCCCGCCGCGGAGCCCCTGGTGGTCCCTGTGCTTGAGACGGTCTGATGCCCCCGCCGCAGGAGTCGGACCGGACGTGTTCGACTCCTGCGGTGAAAGCAAGTGCCCTGGTAGCCGGATTCATCGCGGTCCTGGTGTCGTTCTCCGGCCCGCTTCTGGGGGCTAGTTGCCGGCGTGGGCGTACACCTGATCCTGACGCGCTTCGAACCGGCGGGACAGGCGCAGCCAGACGACGAAGCCCCAGATGACGAAGCCGGCGTAGACCGCGTACAGCACCGCTGAGGGGTAGTAGCCGAAGTGCAGCAGCTCGGGGACGCCGACCAGGTCCACGGCGATCCAGCAGAGCCAGAACTCCACCCAGCCCCGGGCCATCGCGAAGGTCGCCAGCATCGAGCCCACGAAGATCCATGAGTCGGCCAGGTAGTACCACCACGGGACCGGGAAGCCGGCGCCGATCGCGCGGAAGACGAAGAAGCAACCGGCCACGGCGGCCAGCGCGGCCGGGATGAAGATCAGGCGCTGCCGGTGGCCGGCCCAGTGCGGGATCACCGCGGCGCCGTGCTCGATCCGCCGGTTGCGCTGCCAGCGCCACCAGCCGTACACGCTGGTGATCAGGAAGAAGACCTGGCGGGCGGCCTGGCCGTACAGCGGGGTGCCCTGGTCGTTGCCGACCGCCTGGCCGAGGAAGACGGTGAGCAGCAGCAGGTTGCCGACGATCCCCACGGGCCAGGCCCACGCGTTGCGGCGCAGCCCGAACAGCGCCGAGCCGAGACCGAACGCGTTCCCGACGATCTCCCGCCAATAGATCGCCTGGTCCGGGGTCACCTGCCACTTGGCGGTGTAGAACGAGGTCAGCAGATGGTCGAGCCAAGTCACGGCTCATGGTAGACCCGTTTCCCTACGGGCATAGTGGGACGGTGACCACAGTGATCTCCTGTCCGATGCAGACCCGGCTCTACGAGCGGGGCCGGGTGATCGAGCAGGACTTCGATTTCGGCGCGCTCGCCGGCCACCTGCGCGAGCGTGCCGAGTCGTTCGCCTGGGTGGACCTCTACCAGCCGCAACAGGCCGATCTCGCGGCCGTCGCCGACGAGTTCGGCCTGCACCCGCTCGCCGTCGAGGACGCCCTCGCCGAGCACGAGCGCCCCAAGCTGGACCACTATCCCGGCCACCTGTTCGTCAACGTCTACGCGGTGGAGTACCAGCCCGCCGACTCCGGGCCGCAGGTGCACAAGACGGAGATCAGCGCGTTCATCACCGACCGCGTGGTGATCACGGTGCGCAAGTCGCCGTCCGACGTGCGGCGGCTGATCGAGCGCTGGGACGCCGAGCCGGACCTGGCCGCCAAGGGCGGGGTCAACTTCCTGGTCTACGGGTTGCTCGACCTGGTCGTCGACGGTCAGTACAGCGCGGCCCGGTCGATCGACGAGGCGATGGACTCGGTCGAGGACGTGCTGCTCGTGGCGGGCGGCGCACCCCGGGAGGTGCGGATGCGCGGCTATGAGCAGCGCCGCGCGCTGGCCGCCCTGCGCCGGGCGGTGGCGCCCATGCCGGACGTGGTCAACGAGGTGAACCGGGCCGAGATCGAGCTGGTCAACGATCACCTGAAGCCGTATTACCGGGACGTCGAGGACCACGCCAAACGGGCCGTCGAGTCGATCGAGCACTCGCTCACCCGGATCAACGAGCTGCTCGACGCCGACCTCGCCGAGCAGAGCAACGTGCTCAACGACGTCACCCGCAAGCTCGCCGCCTGGGCCGCGATCATCGCGGTGCCGACCGCGCTCACCGGCTATTTCGGACAGAACCTGCCGTATCCCGGATTCGGGCAGCTCTGGGGTTACGCGCAGAGCATGACTCTGATCGTCCTCACGGCCACCGGCCTCTTCTTCTACCTCAAGAAACGCGGCTGGTTGTAATAGCATCCCCGGTTATCGGGGGTGATGGATGCTTGCGCTCGTTCTCGGTGCCGTGCGGACCAGGACCGCGCAGGTGCTCACGATCCTGGCGCTGACCGTGGTGGCCACCGCGATCGCCGCGGCTGCTCCGTGGTATGCCGCGGCCGCCACCGCGCGGGCCGCCGAGGTGGATCTCGCCGCCGCGCCCGCGGCGCAGCGGATGCTGTCGATCAGACAGGGTGCGCTCACCGGTGGCGACGCCGCCGGGGCCCTGGAGGACTTTCGAGCTTCGGTACGCCCATTGCTCCCGATGACCCTCGACCAGCCGGTGTACGGCCTGGTCAAGCCCCTGAACGTGGCAACCGGCCCGGCCCGCCCGGTGCTGCCGGCGGCGTACCGTGAGCAGTTCTGCGACCGGGTCACCCTGGACGGCCCGTGCCCGTCCCGCCCGGGCGAGGCCGCCATCAGCCGGGACGCCGCGACGCGCCTCGGCCTCGCTCCCGGCGACCGGTTCTCCCTGGTCGACAGCCCGGGACAGGACACGGTGACGCTCACCGTGGTGGCCCGTTACACGCCCCGGGAGCCGGACGGTCCGTACTGGAGCGACCCGCTGTACCGCAAGGACCAGGGTCTCGACCCGGCCTTCACCCCACTGTCGACGTTCGCGGCCGACGTGCTCCGGTCACCCACGCTCACTCTCGACGGGCAGGTGCCGGACCGGCTCTTCCGCGGCGCCGGCGGCTTCGACCTGGCCGCCGAGCTGCGCGAGACCGACGCCCGGCTGGCCGCGGCCAAGGTCCGCCTGGTCACCACCAGCGCCGGCCTGCTCGTCACGCTGCACCGGGACCGGGTGGCCATCCGCGACGGCGTCGCCACCGCCGCCGTGCAGACACTGGTCCTCGCCTGGTTCGCGATCGGGCTCGCCGGTCGCTACACCGGCCGGGACCGCCGCGCCGACGCCGCCCTGCTCAAGCTGCGCGGCACGAGCCGGCTCGGCACGCTGCGCCTGGTCTGGGGCCAGCACCTGGTCCCGCTGCTGGCCGGCGCCCTGCTCGGCGCCCCCGCCGGATATCTGCTGGCCCGGCTGCTGGCCGGCCCGGTCACCGACCCCGGCGACCGGCGGAGCGCGGTGCTGCTGTCGCTCGGGGCGGTCGCCGCCGTGCTGCTCGGTGGCCTGCTCGTGCTCGCCGTGCTGGAAGCGCTGGTGCTGCGCCGGCCGGTGCCGGACCTGCTGCGCGGCGCCGGCACCGCGACCGCCGGCACCTGGCGGTCCGGTCTGGCCGACCTGCTGCTGGTGGCGGTCGCCGGGGCGGCCGTCTATCAGTCCCGGACGGCCGGGGCCGACGGTGCGGGTCTGGCCCGGGCCGCCCCGGTGCTGCTCGCGCTGGCCGTGGCGCTGCTGCTGGCCCGGCTGCTGACCCGGGCCGCGGACCGCGGCGGCGCGGCCTGGGTCCGCGGCGGGCGGCTGCCGGCCGGCCTCACCGCGCTGCGGGTGTCCCGCCAGCCCGGGACCGACCGGGTGGTCGCGCTGCTGGTCGTGGCGGTCGCGGTGTTCCTCACCGCGACCGGCGCGTGGGCCGGCGAACGCGCCGCCCGGGACGACCGCAGCGCCGCCGAGAGCGGCGCGCCCCGGGTGCTGCGGGTGCAGGCGGCGAACCGGATCGCGCTGCTCACCGCGGTCCGCACGGCCGACCCGGGCGGGACCCGGGCGATGGCGGTGGTGGTCGACACCACCAGCGAGCCGCGGGTGCTGTCGGTGGACAGCGCGCGGTTCGCCGCGGTGGCCGAGCGGGCGCCGCTGGACGTGACGCCGCCCGCGGCCGGGGACGCCGGGCCGGGGCTGCCGCTGGTGACCGGGGACCGGCTGACCGTGCGGGTGCGGCGGGACGGGCCGGCGCCCGTGCAGCTCACGCTCACCCTGCGGCACGACGGGACCGGTGTGCCGTCGGTGGTGCCGTTCGGCGCTCTGCGTGCGGGGGAGCAGGAGGTCAGCGCTCCGGTGCGGGGCTGCGCGACAGCGCCCGGCTGCCGGATCGTGCGCTGGACGGTGACCGCTCCCGCCGCGCGGGACGGGACGGCCGGGCCGGCGTCGCCCGGGAGTGCGGTGGTCGTCCGCGACATGGCACAGGCGAACCCGGCGGCGGACCTGCTCGGCCCGGCCGAACTCGGCGATGTGACGCGGTGGCGGGCCGGCGCGGACGGCGCCGCGCTGGACGTCTCCACCGCCGGCGGCGCGTTGCGGCTGTCGCCCGACCAGAACGCCATGCACCTGCCGTCGGCGGGCGCGGAGGCGTGGGCCGTGGACACCCCGCTGCCGCTGCCGGTGGTGCTGGCCGGGCCGGAACCGGACGGCTGGCGGCTCGACGACCCGACCATCACCCTCGGCGGCAGTCCGATGCCGATCAGCGTCCGCGCGCACGTGCCGGCGGTGCCCGTGCTCGGCCGCTCCGGGGTGCTGACCGACCTCGACGCGCTGCGGCGGCTGACCGGCGACGCCGAGCCGCCCGGCGAATATCAGGTCTGGCTGGCCGCCGGCGCGCCGGACTCCCTGGTCGCGGCGCTGACCGCGGCCGGCCTCCAGGTGTCCGGGGACGGCACCCGGGCCGATCGGTTCGACCGGCTGGGGCGGCAGGGACCGGCCGCGGTGACCCGGTTCGGGCTGCTCGCCGGCCTGGCCGCGCTGCTGCTCGCGGCGGCGACCTGCGCGGTGGCCGCCGCGGTGGACCGGCGCGGCGCCGGTGACCAGCTGCGCGCCCTCCGGTTGCAGGGGCTGGCGACCCGGGTCGCGGTCGCCGTCGGGTACGCCGGAACCGCCGCCCCGATCGTCGCCGGCCTGCTCGGCGGCACCCTGGCCGCGCTGCTCACCGCCCCGCTGACCGGCACCCGGGTGCTCGCCTTCACCGACGGCTGGGACGTGCTGCCGCTGCCCGCCCCGCTCGGCGGCATCGCCCTCGGCCTCGGCCTGCTGACCGCTTCCGCCCTCCTCGGCCTGACCGGCTGGCTGGCCGTGCAGCCGCTGGTCCGCCGTCTGCGAGCCGTGCTGTGACCGGCCTCGTCCTCGCCATGGTCTGGCGGCGCCGCGGCCAGGCCGTCACCCTGGCCCTGCTCGCGCTGCTGGCGGTCGCCGCGGCGGTGGCCGCCCCGGCCTACCTGATCGCCGCCGACCGGGCGGTCGCGGCCGGGCAGATCGCCACCGCCGCCCCCGGCGAGCTGGGCGTGAGCATCGCCGCGTCGCTGGACGCGCGGGCCGGCGCCGACCCGGACGCGCCGCCGCCGGTGGACTTCACCACGGTCGGCGCGGCCCTGGTCGACCTCCCCGGGTTCGATTACGTCTACGCCGCCGAGTACCCGGCCGTCGGCATCGAGCCGACCCTGGAGTTCGCCTCCCGGATGGTCTTCCGCCAGCGGGTCTGCGACCACCTGAGGATCCGGGCCGGTCGCTGCCCGGCCGGCGAGGGCGAGCTGCTGCTCGGCGAGCGGACCGCGGCCCGACTCGGGCTGCGGCCCGGTGACCCGGTGACGCTGACCGGGGCCCGGTTCAACGACGACCCGCGCGCACCGGGATACCTGCCGGCGGCGATCCCGCAGCGGCTCACTGTGGTCGGCACCTACGCGGTGCGGGACGCCGGCGAGGCGTACTGGGGGACGCACGGCTACTTCACCGCGACGCCCGGGCGCGGGCCGGGCGAGCCGGTCTTCACGATCATGGCGACCGTGCGGGCGATGGACCACCCGGGCACCGACGTGTCGATCGACGGCACCGCCGGGGCGGCCGTGCTCGACGTGGACCGGCTCGGCGAGCTGCGCGCCGGGGTGGAGCGGCTGCGGGAGACGGCCGGCAAGCTCGGCTCCGCGGTGCAGCTCAGCACCGGCCTGCCCGGGCTGCTGGACCGGATCGACGCGGGCCGGGCCGCCGCCCGCCAGCTGGTCCCGGTGCTGGCGGTGCCGCTGGTGCTGCTCGCCTGCTTCAGCATCTTCCTGGCGGTCGGTTACGGCGCCGAGGGTCGGCAGAACGAGCTGGCCGTGGTCGCGCTGCGCGGCGCCCGCTGGTGGACCCGGTGGTGGCTGGCCACCGGGGAGAGCCTGGTCGCCGTGCTGGCCGGCGCCCTGCTCGGCTGCCTCGCCGGGCAACTGCTGGTCAACGCGGTGGCGGCGAACCGGTTCCCGGGCGTCGGCGTGGACCCGGGCTGGTCGTCGCTGCGCTACGCCCCGCTCGCCGCCGTCGCGGCGCTGCTCGCCGCGGTCGCCGCCCAGCGCCGTCAGCTGCTCAGCCCGGTCAGCACGCTGCTGCGCCGCACCCCGGCCCGGCGCGGCCGGCGGGTGCTGATCACCGAGGCCGTGGTGGTGGTCCTGGCCGTCGTCGCCGGGATCCAGCTGGCCGTCTCCAACGGCTCGCTGACCGGGCTCGGCCTGTTCGCCCCGGCCCTGCTGATCCTCGCGTTCGCGCTGGTCGCATCGCGGCTGCTGGTGCCGGTGGTGACCGGCGCGGCGGCCCGCGCGCTGCACCGCGGCCGACCCGGCACCGCGCTGGCCGGGTTCCAGCTGTCCCGCCGTCCCGGCGCCGAACGCCTGTTCGCGCTGCTGGTGGCGACCGTCGGGGTGGCCGGGTACGCGGCCTGCGCCGTGGACACCGCGGCCCGCGGCCGGGACGTCGAGGCGGTCCTCGGCACCGGCGCGGCCCGGGTGCTCGACGTGGGACCAGTCTACCGGCAGCAGCTCCTGGCCGCGGTCCGCGCCGTCGACCCGCACGGCGACTTCGCGATGGCGGTCAGCCGGCTGCCCAGCGGCGGCCCGTCCATCCCCGGCGGCCTGGCGGTGGACAGCACCCGGCTCGCCGTGGTCGCCGACTGGCCGGACGACGCGCCCACCGCCCGGAGCGTGGCCGGGCGGCTGCGCCCGGACACGGCCGAGCCGCCGCCGGTCCTGTCCGGCACCGACGTCAGCGTGGTGGCCACCACCAGCGGCCTGGGTGCGGGCAAACGGCTGCGGATCAGCCTGGCGCTCACCTCGGTCCAGGGGCGCGGCGACACCGAGGTGCAGCTCGGGGAGCTCCAGCCGGGGCGGCGCACGTACCAGCAGCGGGTGCCGGTCTGCCAGGGCGGCTGCCGGCTCAACGGGATCGGGCTGACCGCGGTCGGCACCGCGCTGGGCATCACCGGCCGGGTGGTGATCAACGAGCTGGGCAGCGTGAACCCGGTCGCCGACGCGGTGCCCGCCGAACGGCTGCGGGAGCCGGGCCGGTGGCGGATGCCGCGCAACGGGCGGCTGAGCGCCGACCCGGCCGGGCTGCGGATCGACGTGGACGCCTCCGGCGGGCTGTCCGCGGCGGCCTGGGTGCAGCCGGTCGACACGCCGTGGCCGCTGCCCGCCGCGCACGCCGGCCCGCTGCCGCCCGGCGCGGTGCTGACCGGCCTGGACGCCAACCCGCTGCCGGTCGTGCCGATCGCCGGGCTGCCCGCGGTGCCGGTCCTGGGCCGGCACGCCACGCTGGTCGACCTGGAGTACGCCGACCGGGTGGCGGTGGACGCGGCGCAGGCGCAGCTGCCCCAGGTGTGGCTGAACGACCGGGCCCCGGCCGACATCGTGGACCGGCTGTCCGCGCAGGGCCTGACCGTCACCGGCGACCACCGGGCCGCGCTGACCGCCCGGCGGCTGCACGTGCAGGGGCCGGCGCTCGCGCTCTGGTTCCACGTGCTGGCGGCCGGGCTCGCGGTGCTGCTCGGGGCGGGAGCTCTCGTGCTCGCGGCGGCGGTGGACCGGGGGCGCCGGGTCGAGGACCTGAGCGCGCTGCGGATTCAGGGGCTGGGACGGGGGGCTGCGGGGCGGGCGGCGCTCTGGACGTACGCCATCCTGGTTTTCGCCGCGACCCTCGTCGGTCTGCTGGTGGCCCTCGGCGCCTGGGCGCTGACCGGCTGGACCCTGCCGCTGGCCGGGCTCACCCCGCCGGACCTGCCGCTGCCGGCCTGGCCGCGGCCCGGTGTCGTGGCCGGCGCCTGCGGTGCGGTGGCCGCCCTGCTCTTCCTGGTGGCCCTGGCCACCGGGCGTGATCTGCGTGATCGCATCGAATCGAAGACCGTGAACGGGAGGAACGGATGACTTCGGTGGACCTGGCATCGGTGGATCTGGGGTACGGGACGAGTGAGCCGGTGCTGCGGGGCGTGACGGTCAGCGCCCGCCCCGGCGAGGTGCTCGCCATCACCGGAACTTCCGGAGCCGGCAAGACCACTCTGCTGAGCGCGATGGCCGGGCTGCTGCCGCCGCGCTCGGGCGCGGTGACGGTGGCCGGCGCGCCGCTCGGCGACCGGGACGCCGCGGTCGGGCGCGGCGTGGTGCTGATCCCCCAGGAGAACGGACTGGCCGCGATCCTGACCGCGGCCGAGAACATCTCGGTGGCGGTGATCGCGACCGGCGGCTCACCGGCCGACGCCCGCCGCCGGACCGCCGACGCGCTGGCCGCGGTCGGCCTGGCCGGGCAGGCGAATCAGCTGATCGAGGAGCTTTCCGGCGGCCAGCAGCAGCGGGCCGCGATCGCCCGCGGGCTGGCCCTGCACGGCGAGGTGGTGCTGGCCGACGAGGTGACCAGCGAGCTCGACGCGGCCAACCGGCAGAAGGTGCTGGAGCTGCTGCGCGCCGAGGCGGACCGGGGCGCGACCGTGGTGCTGGCCACCCACGACCCGGAGGCGGCCGCGGTCTGTGACCGGGAGTTGCATCTCGTCGACGGCATCGCGACCTGGGCACGTGGCTGAGTTGTCCACAGTCCGGAACTTACGGTCCCCACGACGGGCGCCGACCGCGTAACCTGCCCGGAGAAACGGGGAGGATCGATGTTCGCGCTCGTGCTCGGCGCGGTGCGGACCCGGACCGCACAGGTGCTGACGATTCTGGTGCTGGCCACCGTCGCGGCGGCCGTCGCGGTGGCCGGGCCGTGGTTCGCCTATGCGTCGGCGGACCGGTCCGCGGCCGCCGACCTCGCCGCGGCCGGCCCCGCCGAGCGGCTGCTCACCGCCCAGCGGGGGGTGAACACGCAGGGCAACCCGGCCGGCGCGCTGCAGACGTTCACCGGCCGGGTGCACGACGGGCTGCGGCTGCCGGTCGGCGAGCCGGTCACCGGCCTCAGCGCCTCGCTCAACCTGGTGCGTGGCGCCTCGACCACCCCGGTGCGCCTGGCGTTCCGGGACGGCGTCTGCGAGCACGTGCGCCTCGACGGCCGCTGTCCGTCGGCGCCGGGCGAGGCCGCGATCAGCGAGGAGTCGGCGCGCCGGCTCGGTGTCGGGCCGGGCGGCACGCTGGAGATGCAGACCTCGCTGGTCTCCGGCACGGTCCGGGTCCGGGTGGTGGCGCTCTACACCCGCCAGGACCCGGACGGGCCCTACTGGGCGAGCGAGCCGTTCCGCGCGGTCAACGGGATCGACCCGGTCTTCGTCCCGGTCACCGCGTTCCGGGCCAAGCCGCTGTGGACCACGACCAGTGTCTACGACGTGGTCCTGCCGGACGCCGTGATCCGCGGCGACCGGGCGCTCGCCGCCGAGCTGGCCGCCGCCGACGGCCGGCTGGGCATCGAGGAGATCCAGCTCAGCAGCAACACCCGCCGGCTGCTCGCCACCGTCGAGCAGGACCGGTCCACCGTGCTGCGCGGCGTGCTCACCTCCGGCGTGCAGCTGGTCGTGCTCACCTGGTTCGCGATCGGCCTGGCCGGGCGCTACACCTCCCGGGCCCGGCGCGCCGACGCCGCCCTGCTCAAGCTGCGCGGGGTGAGCCGGTCCGGGGTGCTGCGGCTGGCCTGGGGACAGCACCTGGTGCCGCTCGGGATCGGCGTGCTGCTCGGCGCCCCGATCGGCGTGCTGCTGGCCCGGTTCCTGATCGGCGGGGATCCCGGGGCCGGCGACCGGCCGGCCGTCCTGCTCTGGTCGGCGGTCGCGGCGGGCGCCGTGCTGATCGGCGGCCTGGTCGTCCTGGCCCTGGTCGAGGCGGTGGTGCTGGGCCGCCCGGTGGCGGCGCTGCTGCGCCCGGCGGCCGGCGGTGGCAACCCGTGGTGGTCCGCCCTGACCGACGCGCTGCTGCTCGCGGTCGCCGCGGCCGCGCTCTTCCAGGCGCGGTCCGGCGGGCCGGCGGTGGGTGTGGACGCGGCCGCGCCGGCCCTGGTCGCGCTGGCCGTCGGCCTGCTCGCGGCCCGGCTGCTGGGCCGGGTCGCCGCCCGCACCGGCCGGGCGGCGCTGCGCGGCGGCCGGCTGCGGCTCGGCCTGAGCGCCCTGCAACTGTCCCGCTCCGCCGGCGCGGAACGCCTGTTCGCCCTGGTCGTGGTCGGGGTGGCGCTGTTCCTGACGGCGGTCGGCGGCCAGTGGGCCGAGGGCGTGGCCCGCACCGAGCGCAGCACCGCCGACCTGGGCGCGGCCCGGGTCCTCACGGTGCCCGGCACCAACCGCACCGCGCTCGTCGAAGCGGTTCGGCGGGCCGACCCGGGCGGCCGGCAGGCGATGGCCGCGGTGGTCAGCCAGGACAGTGCCGTGCGGGTCCTGGAGGTGGACACCACCCGGCTCGCCGCGATCGCCGCCTGGCGTCCGGACTACGGCCCGATCGGCGCGCTGCCGCTGGCCACCGCCACGGCGAACCAACCGGAGCTGCCGCCGGTCACCGGTGACCGGCTGAGCCTGCGGTTCCGGCGGGACGGGCCGCAGCCGGTCGCGCTCACCCTGACCCTCCAGCACGAGACCACCGGCGCGCCGGTCACCGTCACGTTCGGGGTGCTCGACGCCGGCGAGCACACCGTGGACGCGGCCGTCGACGGCTGCGCCGCGGCGCCCGGCTGCCGGATCGTCAACTGGTCGCTGACCTCGGCGCCGGACCAGCTCGGCCGCACCCGGCCGCCGCCGTCCGGCGCCGCTGTCACGGTGCGGGAGCTGCGCCAGGACGCGGCCGAGCCGGTCGTGCTGGACGGGTCGACGCTCGGCGACATCACCCGCTGGCGGCCCGGGACCGTCGGGTCGGCGCTGGACGTGGCCGCCGCCGACGGCGCGCTGCGGCTGATCACCGACGAGAACAGCGGCCGCCAGCAGCACGTCGGTGCCGAGGTGTGGGCGGCCGGGACCAACGGGCCGCTGCCGGTGCTGCTGGCCGGGGCGCTGCCCGAGGCGTGGCGGTACTCCGACGCGCTGCTGGAGTCGTACGGGGAACCGGCGCCGGTCCAGGTGACCGCGACCGTCCCGGCGCTCCCGGTGGTCGGGCGGTCCGGGGTGATGGTCGACCTGGACGCCACCCGCCGGCTGGCCGCGGTCGCCGACCCGGGCGGGCAGTTCCAGGTCTGGCTGGCGCCCGATGCCCGGCCCGGGATCGTCGACGCGCTCACCGCGGCCGGCCTCACGATCGGCACCGACACCACCGCCGGGCAGCTCGCCGAGCGCCTGCGCGGGCAGGGCCCGGCCGCCGTGGTCCGGTTCGCCCTGCTGGCCGGGGCCGCGGCGGTGCTGCTGGCCGCCGCGACCGTCGCGGTCGGCATCGCCGCCGAGCGGCGCTCGCTCGCCGACCAGCTGGCCGCGCTGCGCCGGCAGGGCCTGCCCGCCCGGGTCGCGATCGGGGCGGGTTACTCCGGGCCGGCCGCGCTGATCCTGGCCGGCGTCGTGATCGGGGTGCTGGCCGCGATCGTCAGCGTGGCGACGACCGGCACCCCGGTGCCCGCCTTCACCGACGGCTGGCGGGTGCTGGCCACCCCGTTGCCGCTGGCGCCCGGCGTGGTGACACTGGGCGCGCTCGCCGCCCTGATCCTGTTCGGCCTGGTGGGCTGGCTCGCGCTGCGGCCCCTGATCCGGGGGTTGCGCCGATGATGAGCCTGGTCCTGGCGATGGTCTGGCACCGCCGTGGCCAGGCGGTCACGCTCGCCCTGCTGTCGCTGCTGGCGGTCGCCTCCGCGGTGGCGGCCCCGGCTTACCTCATCGCCGCCGACCGCGCGGTGGCGGCCGGGCAGGTCGCCACCGCCTCCACCGGCGAGCTGACGCTGACCGTCCGCGGCGTGCAGGACTCGATGATCGGCGGGTCGGACAACGATTTCGCCGACCTCGGCGGCACCCTGATCGCGCTGCCCGGGTTCCGGTATTTCTACTCCGCCGAGACCCCGGCCGTCGGGCTGGAGAAAACCGATCGGTACCCGACCCGCCTGGTCTTCCGGCAGGACGTCTGCGCCCACGTCACGATCGTGACCGGGCGTTGCCTGTTCGGCGAGAGCGACGTGCTGCTCGGCGAGCGGACCGCGGAGCGGCTCGGCCTGGTCCCGGGCGACGACATCACGCTCTCCGGTGCCGCGCCGGACGGCTCGGTCGGCGTTCCGCGGTTCGTGCCGGTGGGCAGGCCCAAGACGCTGGTCGTCGCCGGGACCTATCGGGCGACCGAGCCCGGCGAGACGTACTGGGGGCGGCACGGCTACTTCGTCAGCGGCGCCGACGTCGGCTCCGGCGAGCCGGTCTTCACCACCTCGATGACCATGCCGGCCACCGACCGGACGCGGACCGAGCTGGCCATCGACGGGGTGGCCGCGCCGGGCGTGCTCGACGTGGATCGGATCGACCGGCTGCGCGCCGAGCTGCGCCGGCTGGACCAGTCCGCCGCCGAGCTGGACGAGACGCTCCAGATCGACACCGACATCCCGCGGCTGCTGGACCGGATCGACCAGGGCCGGGCCGCGTCCGGGCTGCTGGTCCCGGTGCTGGCCGTGCCGCTGGTGCTGCTCGCCTGCTTCAGCATCTACCTGACCGTCGGCTACGGCGCGGACGGCCGGCAGAGCGAGCTGGCCGTGGTCGCGCTGCGCGGCGCCCGGTGGTGGTCGCGCTGGTGGCTGGCCGCGGGGGAGAGCCTGGTCGCGGTGCTGGCCGGGGCGCTGGCCGGCTGCCTCGCCGGGCAGCTGCTGATCAACGTGGTGGCCGCCGTCCGGTTCCCCGGCGTGGGCCAGGCCGCCGACTGGTCGTCGCTGCGTTACGCCCCGCTCGCCGCCCTGATCGCGCTGCTCGCCGCGGTCGCCGCCCAGCGCCGCCAGCTCACCCGCCCGGTCGCCGGGCTGCTGCGCCGGATCCCGGCGCCGGGCTCCGGCCGGGTGCCGTTCGGCGAGGCGGTGCTGCTGGTCCTGGCCGTGGTGACCGGCGTCCAGCTGGTCCTGTCGGACGGCTCGCTGACCGGGGTCGGCCTGTTCGCGCCCGCGCTCATCCTGCTCACCCTGGCCCTGCTGCTGTCCCGGCTGCTGCTTCCGGTGCTCGGCCGGTTCGCCGCCCGGGCGCTGCGCCGCGGCCGGCTCGGCCCGGCCCTGGCCGGCCTCCAGCTCACCCGCCGGCCCGGCGCGTCCCGGCTGTTCGCGCTGCTGGTGGCGGCCGCCGCGGTGGCCGGTTACGCGGCCTGCGCGGTGGACACCGGGACGCTCGGGCGGGACACCCAGGCCCGGCTCGGCGCGGGCGCGTCCCGGGTGCTCACCGTGCAGCCGGTCTCCGGGCGGCAGTTGCTCGCCGCGGTGCGGGCCGCCGACCCGGACGGGCACTGGGCGATGGCGGTCACCCAGCTCTCCAGCGGCACCGATCACCCGGTGTCCGGGCTCGCGGTGGACAGCCAGGCGCTGGCCGCGGTGGCGACCTGGCCGCAGGACGCGCCGCAGGCCGCCACGGTGGCCGGTCGGCTCCGGCCGGTCGCGGTGGAGCCGACCGTGGTCGACGGTCCGGAGCTCGCCGTCGACGTCACCAGCAGCAGCAACCGGCTCCAGCTCAGCGCCAGCGTCTCCTCGCTGGACGGCGAGGCGACGATCGACCTGGGCCGGCTGCGGGTGGGCCGGGCGACGTACCGGGAGCGGCCGGTGGTCTGCCGGGCGGGCTGCCGGATCAACGGGCTCCAGGTCAGCGGGAGCGGGGCGGCCCAGGTCAAGGCGCGCTTGACGATCCACTCGCTCGGCGACCGATGGCTGATGTCCGGGACGAGCACGACGAGCACGGCGACCACCGGGCCGGACGGCGTCACGATCGAGGTCGACGTCTCGCCGTCCTATGCGGAGGTGGCCCGGTTGCGGCCCGCCGGGGTGCCGGATCCGCTGCCCGTCGCGTACGCCGGAGCCGCTCCCGAGGCGATCAAAGGCCTGGCCGACGACACCCTGCGCGTCGACCCGGTGACCGCCCTGCCGGCCGTGCCGCAGCTGGGCCGCCAGGCTTACCTCGTCGATCTGGGGTATGCGGGACTCCTCGCCTCCGGCACCAAACGCGCCCAGGTCGCGCAGGTGTGGCTGAGCCCGGCCGCGCCGGCCGACGCGGTGGCGCGGCTGACCGCGCAGGGGCTGACCGTCGCCGACGACACCGGGACGGCGGCGGTCCGGGCCCGGCTCGACCGCCAGGGACCGGCGCTGTCCCTGGGGTTCTACGTGCTGGCGGCGGCCCTGGCGACGCTGCTCGGGGTGGGCGCACTGGTGCTGACCGTGGCGGTGGACCGCGGCCGGCGGACCGAGGACCTGGTGGCGATGCGGATCCAGGGGTTGCGGCGGGGCCCGGCCGGGCAGGCGACATTCTGGACCTATCCGGTGCTGGTCACGGCCGCGGTCGTGGCGGGCATGCTGGTCGGGCTGGCCGGGTGGCGGCTGACCGGGTGGGCGTTGCCGCTCGCCGGGGTGGATCCGCCGGATCTGCCGTTGCCGGCTCAGCCCCGGTGGGGTGTCCTGTTCGGGTGGACCGGTGCGATCCTGCTGCCCTATCTGCTGGCCGCGGTGGCGGGCGGTCGCGACCTGCGCAAGCGGGTGGGCTGAGGGCCGTTGCGGGCGCGGGCGCGATCTTCGCAAACGGGTCTGCCGAGGGCTAGCGCATCGCGGAAAGTTGCGCCAGGGCCGAAAGACTCTGGATTCCTTTGATCCATCGGGCGGCTCGGATCCGTTCTCGTGCTTGAGGACGCTGTGCGAGGGCTGTGAGGAGGTTCGTGTGGCCGCCACCGAACGGAGATGGATCGGGCTGGTCGTCGGGGTCATGGCAATGGTGCTGCTTCAGCCCCAGGCCGCCCAGGCGACCGAGCCGGGTGTGCCGGATCCGCCGAACCAACTGATCACCGACACCGGGGAGGGCGCCGTCTCGGCCGCCGACCGGGACTTCGTGGTGAAGGTCCGGCTGGCCGGCCTGTGGGAGATCCCGGCCGGTCAGATGGCGCAGGAGAAGTCCAAGGACCCGCGGATCCAGCAGATCGGCAAGGACATCGCGGCCCAGCACGTGGTGCTGGACAAGCTGGACCGGGCGGCCGCCAAGAAGCTCGGCATCACCCTGCCCAACGCGCCGAACGCGGACCAGCAGGGCTGGCTCGGCGAGATGCGTGACGCCGAGGGCACCGACTTCGACCAGATCTACATCGACCGGCTGCGGGCCGCGCACGGCAAGATCTTCCCGGCGATCGCGACGATCCGGGCCAGCACCCGCAACGACACCGTGCGCAAGCTGGCGCAGCGGGCCAACCAGTTCGTGATGACCCACATGACGCTGCTGGAGAGCAGCAACATCGTCGACTTCGCCGCGCTGCCGACCGCACCGCCGCCGGCGGCCGCCACGACCGCCGCGGCTCCGCCCGCGGCGGCGCTCGCCTCGGCCGACTCGAACCAGCCGGCGGGCGGCCTGAGCTCGCCGGTGGTGATCGTCGTGGTGCTCGCCAGCTTCGGCGCCGCCATCCTGATCACCCGCAAGATGTGGCCGGGCCAGCCCCGACGGCGCCGCTACTACTGACCCGTCGAAGCCCACCCGGGCTGGCCCTGACGGCCCTGTCGCGTGTGCGGGTAGGGCCATCAAGGCCAGCCCGGTTTGCTCGGCTGGTGCTGGTGGCCCTGTCGGGTGTGCGGGTAGGGCCGTCAGGGCCAGCCCGGTTTGCTCGGCTGGTGCTGGTGGCCCTGTCGCGTGCGCGGATAGGGCCATCAAGGCCAGCCCGGTTTGCTCGGCTGGTCCTGATGGCCCTGTCGCGTGTGCGGGTAGGGCCGTCAGGGCCAGCCCGGTTTGGTCGGCTGGTGCTGGTGGCCCTGTCGGGTGTGCGGATAGGGCCATCAGGACCAGCCGGGGGTTCGCGCTGGGCGGGACGGCGGGTCAGGCGGCTTCGGTGCCGCCGGGGACCAGGGTGACCTCGCCGTCCACGTGCTGGACGGTGAACAGGGTGCCGGGCGGATAGGAACCCAGCACCTCCGGCGGGAGCTGGACCGTGCCGTCGCCGGCGACCACCGCGAAGTCCTGGCCGTCGCGGCCCTCCGCGCCGACCCGGCCGTCGCGGATCGTCACCGCGCGGCCCAGGCGGGCGCCGACCTCGTTGTCGTGGGTCACCACCACGATCGTGGTCTCCCGTTCCTGGTTCACCGTTTCGAGTGCATCCAGGACCTCGTCGCGGCCCGCGGTGTCCAGGCGGCTGGTCGGCTCATCGACCAGCAGCAGTCCCGGGCCGGTGGCGATGCCGACCGCCAGGGCGGCGCGCTGGCGGCCGCCCGGGGTGAGATCGGCCAGCTTGCGGCGGCCCTGACCGGGCAGGCCGACCAGGTCGAGGATGCGGTCGGGATCGTCGAGCTTGATGCCGCGGGTGTGCGCGGCGCGCCGCTGGGCCAGCCAGATGTTGCGGTGCAACGTGGCATAGGGCAGCAGGTTACGGGCGGCGCCCTGGAGGACCACGCCGATCTCGGTGCCGCGCAACCGGGAGATCTCCGCGTCGGACAGCTTGCCCATGTCGTAGGTACCCACGTTGATCCGGCCGGCGGACGGGCGCATCAGGCCCGCCAGCAGCGCGATCAATGTGGACTTGCCGGACCCGGAGGGCCCGACCAGGGCGAGTGTCTCGCCCGGTGCGATGGAGAGGTCCACCCCGGCCAGGGCCACCACGTCCCCCGCCTCGGCGCGGTAGATGTGCACCACCCGCCGGCACGCGACCGCCAGTCCGTTCATGAGAGCACGCTAACGGTGCCGGACCGTCCCTGACGACCCCGTAACCGGGGCACCTAGCATGTGCGCGTGCGCGACATCGCCGTCTTCACCGGATCTGCCCATCCTGAACTGGCCGCGGAGATCTGCGAGCATCTCGCGGTCCCGCTGATGCCGACCAAGATCTCCCGGTTCGCCAACGACTGCATCGAGGTGCAGTTGCAGGGGAACTGCCGGGAGCGGGACGTGTTCCTGATCCAGCCGCTCGTCCCTCCGACCCAGGAGCACCTCGCCGAGTTGCTCTTCATGCTCGACGCCGCCCGGGGCGCGTCGGCCGGCCGGATCACCGTGGTCCTGCCGCACTACGCCTACGCCCGGTCCGACAAGAAGGACGCCCCGCGTATCTCGATCGGTGGCCGTCTGGTCGCCGACCTGCTGACCACCGCCGGCGCCGACCGGGTGCTGGCGATGACCCTGCACTCGCCGCAGGTGCACGGGTTCTTCAGCATCCCGGTCGACCACCTGCACGCGCTGCGCGAGCTGGCCCACCACTTCCGGGGCTACGACCTGAGCAACACCGTCGTGGTCTCGCCGGACCTGGGTAACGCCAAGGAGGCCGCGGCGTTCGCCCGGCTGCTCGGCATCGAGGTGGCGGCCGGCGCCAAGCAGCGGTTCGCCGACGACAAGGTGGTGATCAACTCGATCATCGGTGAGGTCGCCGACCGGGACGTGATCGTGCTGGACGACGAGATCGCCAAGGGCAGCACGGTGTTCGAGCTGCTCGACCGGCTGCGCGAGCGGAACGTGCGCAGCGTCCGGGTGGCCTGTACGCACGGCCTGTTCACCAACGACGCGGTCCAGCGGCTGGCCGCCGAGAAGGAGATCGAGGAGATCGTCTGCACCAACACGGTGCCGATCCCGGCCGCCAAGCGGCACGAGAAGCTGACCGTGATCTCGGTGGCGTCGGCGCTGGCCGAGGCGATGCGCCGGATACACAACGGTGAGTCGGTGAGCGCTCTCTTCCACTAGATTCGGCGAACACCCCGCACGCCCGTCACTTAACACGAAAAATGTGCACATGGGTGTCATGGCTTACCCCCTCCGGTACGCGCTCGCCGACCTTGCCCTCGCGCTCAGCCGCGCCGCGGCAGACCCGGCCGAGGTGCGATCCACCGCCGCCCGTGCCGCCGCCGACATGATCGGTGACGGCGCGGGCGTCCAACTGCTGCGCGACGACGGCGAGTACGAGCCGATCTCGTACCACCACGTCGAGGACGACCGGTCCGCCCCGCTGGCCCGGGTGCTGGACCGGGCCGGCCAGGCGCCGGACGACGAGTACTCCACCACGCTCGCCGCCAGCCGCCGCCCGATCGTGCTGGCCGGGGACTCGGCCGCGGCGCTGGCCACGCCGGAGCACGGCATCACGGCGGCGGTGCTCAGCCCGGTGATCGTGGACAACACGTACGCCGGTTACCTGATCCTGACCCGGCACACGCCGGACGCGTTCTACTCCACCCCCGAGGTCGAGCTGGCCCGGGACATCGCCGGCGAGCTGTCCCTCGCGGTGTCCAGCGCCCGGGCCCAGGAGCGGCTGCGCGCCGCCGAGGAGCGGTACCGCCGGGTGCTGGAGACCATCCCGGAGGGCGTGCTCCAGCTCGACCCGGACGGGGTGGCGACCTATGCGAACGAGCCGATCGGCGTGGTCCTCGGCATGCCCCGCAGCGAGCTGATCGGGGTGTCCCTGCGCGGCTTCCTGGACAACGTGGGCCAGAAGGAGCTGGACCGCCGGATCGCCGAGTGCAAGCAGGGCCGGTCCACGGTCGGCGCCGGGCGGCTGATGCGCGCCGACGGGTCGCGCCGCAGCGTGCGGATGAGCATGATGCCGGTCCGCGACGACCACGGCGACTTCGGCGGCGTGCTCTGCATGATCACCGACACCACCGACCACATCGACGCCCGCGGCCTCAAGCGGCAGCTCGACCACCTGCGCCGGCTGGACAGCCTGGGCCAGCTGATCGGCGGCCTGTCGCACGACTTCAACAACCTGATGACGGTGGTGGCCGGCTCGGCCGACATGATCCTCACGCAGAGCGAGGAGGGCACCCAGCAGCACCAGCTCGCCAAGGACATCCTCGACGCGGTCTCCACCGGGCGCACGCTCACCCACCAGCTGCTGGCGTTCGGCCGCAGCGAGGGGAACCGGCCCGAGGTCATCCCGATCCCGGACCTGCTGACCGACGTGCAGTCGCTGTTCAGCCGGACGCTGGGCGAGCGGATCGGCCTCGACCTCACCTTCAACCCGGACGTCTGGCCGGTCAAGGCCGAACGCGGCCCGCTCGAACAGGCGCTGGTCAACCTGGCCGCGAACGCCCGGGACGCGATGCTGCACGGCGGCATGCTGCGGGTGGCCGCCACCAACGAGGTGGTCGAGCCGGGCCAGCTGGCCGAGGGCGCGCCGACCGGCAAGCTGGTGCACCTGGTGGTCACCGACACCGGCACCGGCATGGACGAGGAGATCCGCAAGCGGGCGCTGGAGCCGTTCTTCACCACCCGGCCCACCGCGGCCGGTCTCGGCCTGGCCACCACCGCCGGCATCGTGCAGAACCTGGGCGGGCACATCGAGCTGGAGTCGCAGCCGCGGATGGGCACCACGGTGCACATCTACCTGCCGGCCGCCGAGGAGCGGCCGCAGCCGGCCGGCGAGCGCAAGGACAAGTCCGCGGTGATCGGCCGGGTGCTGATCGTCGAGGACCAGCCGGACGTGGCGCAGCTGGTGCAGCGGCTGATCGCGCCGGCCGGTTACGAGATCGCGGTGGCCACCGACGCGCTGATGGCGGTCACCCAGGTGGCCGCCGGCACCCGCCCGGACCTGCTGATCACCGACGTGGTGATGCCGACCATGACCGGGCCGGAGCTGGCCAGCGCGCTGCGCACCCACCAGCCGGACCTGCCGGTGCTGTACATGTCCGGGTACACCGCGGCGTCGCTCGGGCCGCAGCTGCACCTCGACGAGAACAGCATGCTGCTGGAGAAACCCTTCACCCGGAGCACGCTGCTGGGCGCGATCCGCTCGTTGTGCGGACCCCAGCCCACCCACGACTAGAGCGGTTTCCGGTACGGCTGGAGCGCTCCGGCCGTACCGAAAACCGGTTGTGATCGTGAACGTGAGGCGGCCGTGTGCCGCCTCGCGTGTCGTAACGGGGAACGAATCCTGCGGGAATCCGTGACGGCGGGCGGCGCAGTCCGCCCGGACCGTGCGAATCTGCGGCCGGAGACTTGCCAGTTCTTCCGGACAAAACGCAGTATTCCGGGGCACTGCCGTCAGGTGGAAGGAATCCCGGACTTGATGCAGGATGCCACGGACAGCGTGGGACTCACCGGACGTTCTGTCGGAAACTCGTATCGGTTGGTCAAACCGATCGGACAGGGCGCGACCGGCACCGTCTGGCAGGGTGTGGACAGCGCCACCGAGGAGCCGGTCGCGGTCAAGCTGCTGCACGAGAGCCTGCTGCGCCAGCCCCGGCTGGTCACCCGGTTCGTGCAGGAGCGGACCATCCTGCTGATGCTGCGGCACCGCAACGTGGTGCGGGTCCGCGACCTGTTCAGCGTGGGCGAGACGCTCGGCCTGGTGATGGACCTGGTGGCCGGCGGCAGCCTGCGCGACCACCTGGAACGGGTCCGGACCATGCCGCCGGCCGAGGCGGCCCGGCTCGCCGCCCAGGTGGCCGACGCCCTGGCCGAGGCGCACGAGCTGGGCATCATCCACCGGGACCTGAAACCGGACAACATCCTGCTGCTGGAGCAGGACGGGCGGCTGGAGACCCGGCTCACCGACTTCGGCATCGCCCGGATCCTCAACGTGCCGAGCATGACCACTCCGAACGCGGTGGTCGGCACGCCGCACTACATGGCGCCGGAGGCGTTCCACGGCGTCACGCCCAGTCCGGCCACCGACGTGTACGCCCTCGGCGTGCTGCTCTACGAGCTGGTCTCCGGGCAGCCGCCGTACCTCAGCGACTCGGTGCCGGAGCTGATGCGCCTGCACGCCGAGGGCCGCCCGCACCGCCGCCGGGGGATCCCCGACGAGCTGTGGCGGGTGATCCGCAGCTGCCTGCACGCCAAGCCCCGGCAGCGGCCGGCCGCCACCGCGCTGGTCCGCGATCTGCGCCTGCTGGCCCGCAAGCTCTCCGGCGTCCCGGCGCTGCCACCGCCCCCGCCGCCCCGCCTGCCGCCGGCCGACCCGGACGACATGGCGGTGGACCCGCCCGAGTTGCGGCAGGGGATCCGGATGCCCGGGCGGCACGCGGTCCCGCCGCCCCGCAACGCCGTGCCGGGGCACCGATGGCTGCGGTCCAGCGCCGTGCTCGCCGGGGTGTTGCTGGCCACCGCCACCGTCGTGTGGCGCGGTGGCGGCGAGCCACGCGTCCAGCCGCAGGTCGCCGCCCTGCCCAGCGGGTCGCAGCACGTGGCGACCCGCGTCGCCTCGCCGTCACCGTCGCCGGCGCGGACGCGGAAGAAGGCGGCTTCGAAGCGGACGTCGCGCCCGCACCGGACCAGGTCGCCGGAGCCGGAGGTGTACGGACCGTGGGAGTGCGCCCAGGGCTTCGTCATCGACCTGTCCACCCGCAGCCCGCTCGTCCCGCGACCGTGTCACTCGGTCGGGCGGGACGTGCGGTTCCAGGCCTCGCTGACCGCGCCGGCCGGGGGGACGGCGGACATCGAGGTGACGCTGCGGGACGTGGACACCGGGCGTACCGTGGCCGGACCGACCACCTGCGCGGGGCTCACGTTCACCCGGGGCGCGATGACCAAGGAGTGCGGGCCGGCCGGCGCGGCGCCGCGGCGGGGACGGAGTTACACGGTGGTGATGGCGTACCGGTACGAGCGCGACGGCCAGTCGTCGAGCAACACCGCCCGGGGCCGAATCTTCACCTGGTGACGTCAGGGCCCGTCTCGTGGATCCCGCGGGGCTGCGGCGTGGCCCAGGCGGCGCCTGACGGCGTCCGCGGGAAGGCCGCATACAACACCGGTATGCGACCTTCCCGCGGCCGACGCCAGCCACCACCTGGACCTCGCCTCGCTCCCCCGGGATCCACGAGACGGGCCCTGGCCCACTAAGATCCATCGATACCACGGGAGGGGGCTACCCGTCATGAGCTTCGACCTGTACGTCTGGCACGAGCCGGAGTCGATCACGCCCGCGATCGCGGAGACCAAGCTGCGGCGCTGGCACGAGGAGGAACCCGGGGTCCTGCGGCCGCACCCCGCGGTCCTGGCCATGCACGCGGACCTGCTGGAGCGCTTCCCGCCCGATTCCGGGGCGTGGAGCAGCGTGCCGGCGCCGTCCGACCTGGTGCTGCACCTGACCGTCGACTGGTCCCGGGCGGGTGAGGTGGGCGCGGCGGTGGTCGCGCTGGCCCGCCAGCACGGCCTGGTCTGTTACGAGCCGCAGTCACACCTGCTCAACCCGAACGCGCCCGGCCACGCCGCCGGGTTCACGCTGACCTCGGCCACCGGCCCGGACATCCCGGACCCGACCCCGGACCGGATCGAGCGGGTGATGAGCCGGCTCGGCGTGGACAACCACTTCGCGATCCTGGAACGGGCCGACGGTTGGTTCGTGCAGGTGGGTTACGGTCCGGCGGCGGGTGCCGCGCCGGGGGAGTATGCCCTGGAGTATCGGGAGGGCGGGCCGGAGCACCACTTCCGCGCCGAGACCAGCGACCGGACGGAGGCGGAGCGGTTGCTGACCGAGTTCCTCGCCGGTGACGAGTCGTGGCGGCAGCGGCACGTCTGGCGCCCCCTGTTCGGCTGACCCGGCCCCGTTCAGCGGTTGCGGACGACCTCGGCCAGCATCCGGACGAACTCGGGGTCGTCCTCCGGCCCGACCGGAGCGTTCCGCGCCGCCGGGATCGCGACCCGCCCGCTGCTCGCCCGCCCGGCCCGGAACCAGGCGATCGCCCCCGCCACCGGGCAGCAGATCACCAGCAGCAGCCAGGCGCCGCGCGGGAAGTGCTGCACCCGGGACCGCTCGGTCGCCAGACAGTCGATCACCGCCACCACGACCAGCGCGACGGTGACGAGAAAGAGCAGCGTGTTCACTCGGGCCATGCCCAGGGATCCTGCCGCCGGCGAGCAGCCGTCCGGGTCGCGCCCGGGTGCGCTCGCGTTGCCGCGGCGGGCGATGCCCGCCGCGGCGTGGTCGAGCGTCAGGCGGCGCTGGTCAGGGCCGGTAGGTAGCCGTACGTGTACCCGCTGCTGTTCGGGTGGTACGAGTTCTGCGGCGGGATGATCGTCAGGCCGTTCAGGTACGGCTTCGAGGCGCACACGCCGTGCCCCGCGAAGTTGTCCCGCACGTCGGAGTAGGTGAACCCGGCCGCCGCCACCCGCGACTTGATCATGTCGTCGAGGGCCTGGGCGCCGCTGTTCAGGGCCTTCCGCTTGGTGGCGCTCATCTCGCAGAACGCCGCCGCGGTGTCGAAGATGTTCGGGTACGACAGCACCACCACCTTGGCCCCCGGCGCCTTGGCCCGGATCGCGTGGTAGGCGGCGTCGAGCTTGCCGGGCAGCGTGTTCGCGACGTAGGTCTTGCCCGCGTTCACCTTGGCGATGCACGTGGCGTCGCTGCTGGTCAGGCAGGTCAGCACGGTCGGCGCGAACCCGGCGTCGTTACCGCCGATGGTGATGCTGACCAGGTCGGCGCCGCTCTGCATGGCCGGCACCTGGGTGTTCACGACGTCGTCGGTGACCGCGCCGCTGCACGCCAGGAACTGGAAGGACGTCGGGCTGTTCTTCGCGGCCCACTGCGCCGCGTAGCTGTACTTGCTACGCAGGCAGCTACCACTCTGCCCGGGCGCGCCGACCCCGGACGAATACGAGTCGCCGAGGGCGACGTAGTCGACGCCGGCCGCCTGGGCGGGCGAGGCGGCGACGGTGAGCGCGAGGACGGATGAGGAGACGAGACAGGCGAGGACGGTAGCCCTACTCATCGATGGCCTCCGATATCCACGAGGGGATTCTGGGGCCGAAGCGCTTCGGTTACCGCACAGTAAGTCAAGGTCTTGAGAAATGGAATCCGGTGACTTTCCTGTTACAGGGTAGTAACATGCATCGATGTGACCTGGAGTTATGGCTCCGGGTGATGTTACATGAGCAGATCGTCACGGGCTTTCAACGGCTGCGAAGCCGCCCTTCAGCGTGTCCCCAGAAAACCGGGCTACGGTCGCTGGCATGGAAGAGAACCGGGCCCGCCGGGTCGTCGACCGGCTGCGCGAGCGCAACGTCTTCGCCCATCTGAAACTCCCGCACGCCGGTTTGACGCAATATGGCATTCGCGTCGTCCTCCCCGACGGCCGCGAGGCGATCTGGGACAACGACGGCACCGCCGGCCTCGAGGCCCAGGTCATGCGCGACGGCATCCTGGTCGGGTTCGTCCCGTCCATCCCCGGCTCCGACGGCTTCGGCGACGCCGAGATCATCGACGCCATCGCCACCGCGGACTACGACCGCCCGATCGGCCGCTCCACACCCACCCCGGGCCGCCGCCCCACACCGCCTCCGCCGCCGCCGTCCCTCGCCCAGCGCTTGCGCACCACTTTCAAGAGCTGACCTTTGGGGTACGCGGTGAGCGCCCCGCCCGGCGAAAGGTAGGGTCTGCCCCACCCCGGTTCGCGGGCTCGCCATGTTCTCCGGGGACCGCGCCTCGACCAGGCTCGATGGCATGCGGAACAGCCCAGCAGTCGAGCTGATCGACGTCACCAAGAGTTACCCCGGCGTGCGCGCCCTGGCCGGTGTCTCGGCCTCTTTCCCGGCCGGCACCTTCACCGCCGTGATGGGCCCGTCCGGCTCCGGCAAGTCCACCTTCCTGCACTGCGCGGCCGGCCTCGACCGCCCCGACGCCGGCCGGGTGCTGCTCGGCGGCCGGGACATCGCCGCCCTGCGCGAGCCCAGGCTCACCGAGGCCCGCCGCCGTGTCGCCGGCTTCGTCTTCCAGTCCTACAACCTGCTCGACTCGCTCTCCGTCTGGCACAACGTGCTGCTGCCGCAGCGCCTCGCCGGGGTCCGCCCGGACCGGTCCTGGGCCCGCGAGGTGCTGCACCGGGTCGGCCTGTCCGGTCGGGAGGACGCCCGCCCGGCCCAGCTCTCCGGCGGCCAGCGGCAGCGGGTCGCGCTGGCCCGTGCGCTGGCCGGCCGTCCCGAGGTGATCTTCGCGGACGAGCCGACCGGCGCCCTGGACCTGACCGCCGGCCACGAGGTGCTCGGCCTGCTCCGCGAGGCCGTCGACGACCTGGGCGCCACCATCGTCATGGTCACTCACGACCCGGCCGCCGCGGCCCACGCCGACCGAGTCGTCTTCCTGGCCGACGGCCACATCGTCGCCGAACTCGCCCACCCCACCGCCGACTCGGTAGCCGCCCGGATGACGGCGGTCAGCACTCACCGCGGCCCGGCCCCGTCGGCCTCGGGCGCGACCCGGCACGGCTCGGTCCCGTTGGCGGCGGCCGGTGGCCGCCGCGGCCCGGGGTCGTCGGGCTCGGGCGCGACCCGGCACGGCTCGGTCCCGTTGGCGGAGGCCGGTGGCCGCCGCGGCCCGGGGTCGTCGGCCGCGACCCGGCACGGCTCGGTCCCGTTGGCGGAGGCTGGTGACCGGCACGGCCCGGGGGCGCCGGCCTCGGGCGGCGTCCGCGGTGGCATGACCGGCGCGGCGGAGGTGGACGCGTGATGATCCGGCTCGCTCTGGGAACCCTGCGCCAGCACCGCGGTGCCTACCTCGGCACCTTCCTGGCCGCGCTGCTGGCCATCGCCCTGCTGGCCGGCGGCGGGCTGTTGCTGTTCTCCGTGCTGACCGCGAAGCCGCCCGCCGACCGCTTCGCCGCGGTTCCGCTGGTCGTCTCGGGCCCGCGTGAGGTCAGTCTGGAGACGGTCAGCACCAAGTCCAAGAAGGAGGGCAAGACCAAGGTCAAGCGCAAGGTGAAGACCGAGCGGCTGGGCGGCGCGCCGCCGCTGCCCGCCGGACTTGCCGATCGGATCCGGTCGGTGCCCGGCGTGGGCGCGGTGATCGCGGACTACGCCTTCCCCACCCGGGTCGAGCGTCTGCCCGGCACACCGATCGGGCACGGCTGGTCGTCGGCCGCGCTGACTCCCTATGGGCTGCGGTCCGGGCAGGCCCCGGGCGCCGGGCAGATGGTGCTGGACGCCGAGCTGGCGGGCACCGGCGGTGTGCGCCTCGGCGACGAACTGCGCGTCACCACCCGCACCGGTGTGCGCACCTTCCGGGTCAGCGGGATCGCCGCGCCGCCCGCCCGCGACGCGCTGCCCGCCCAAGGCGCGATCTTCCTGGCCGACACCGAGGTCGCCGCGGTCTCGGGACTCTCCGGCCCGACCGCGCTCGGCATCCGCCCGGCGGCCGGCACCGACCCGGCCACCCTGCAAGACCGGCTCGTCGAGATGACACGCCGGGGCGAGGCGACCGACCGGGCCGGCGGAGCCGACGGGGTTGGTGCCGAGCAGGCGGCGGGAGTTGGCGGTGCTGATCGGGCTGGGGGAGCCGACGGGGTTGGTGCCGAGCAAGCGGCGGGAGTTGGCGGTGCTGGCCGGGCCGGCGGAGCCGACGGGGTCGGCGTCCGGGAAGCGGCGGGAGCCGATCGGGCCGGGGGAGTCGGCGGGATCGTGGTGCTGAGCGGGGACGAGCGGGTTCGGGGGGATCTGCCCGGGGCGCTGCCGGACTACATCGGGCCGATCTCGATCTTCGGGTTCGTCATCGGGATCACCGCGTTCGCCGCGGTCTTCGTGCTGACCGGCACGGTGACGCTGAGCGTCCGGCAGCGGCTGCGGGAGCTGGCCCTGCTGCGGACCGCCGGCGCGACCCCGGGGCAGCTGCGCCGCCTGCTGGGGCGCGAGGCGGTGGTGCTGGCCGTTCTGGCGGGACTGCCCGCGGCCCCGCTCGGCGTGGTGTTCGCCCACGCGGTTTCCGCCCGGTTCCAAGCCATCGGCGCTGTTCCGGAGCAGTTCGTCGTACGGGAAAATGTCTTGATCTTGATCCTGGCGATCGTCGGGGGAGTGCTGGTGACCTATGTCGCGGCGCGGCTCGCCGGGCGCCGGGCGGTGCGGATCGCGCCGACCCAGGCGCTGACCGAGACCGCGACCGCGCCGACCGGCGGACGGGTCGTCCGGCTCGTCGCCGCGCTGGTCAGCACGGCCGGGGCGGTCGGGCTGCTGACGTTCGTGCCACTGGACGGGCCGCTCGGCATGGGCATGAGCTTCATCTCCTCGGCGCTGCTGCTGTGTGCCGTGGCCGCCCTCGGGCCGATGCTGGTCCGGCCGCTGACCGCGCTGGTGAGCCGTCCGTTCGGGCTGGCCGGGCGGATCGGCCGGGCCGAGTACCGGCGGGTTGCCGCGGTCGCCGTCCCGCTCGTGCTGATGTTCGCGCTGAACGCGACCATGCTGCTGAACGGCAAGCTGCTGGAACGGCTGGCCGCCGGGCAGCAGCAGGACCGGTTCGCCGTGGCGGACGCCCAGGTCACCGTCCCGGGCGGGATGCCGCTGGCCGAGGCCGAGCGGATCGCCGGGCAAGCCGGGGTCACCGGCGCGGCGGCGCTGCTGCCGACCCGGGTGATCGTCGCCCAGGGAGGCAAGCCGGAGGACCACCCGGCCCAGGGTCTGCTGACCACCGGCACCGATGCCGCGATCGACCTGGGCGTCGTCTCCGGCGCCGCGGCGAACGGCCTCTCCGCGAGTGCGTACCTGGCCCGGCAGTACCACTGGCGCCTCGGCGACCACATCGAACTGTGGCTCGCCGACGGTCACCGCACCACCCTGCCGCTCACCATGATCTACAGCCGGAACCGGGGCTTCGGCGACCTCGTGCTGCCCGCCGCCCTGGTCGCCGCGCACGACCCGAAGGGCCTGGTCAGCACGGTGAGCCTACGGGGCGCCGGGCAGCTCGCCGCGGGTGCCGCGCAGCCGGTGAGGGCGGGCGACGCGGCCAACCAGCAGGGTGCCTGGGAGTTGATGGTGGTCATCTCGCTGGGCTTCACCGCGATCGCCGTGGTCAACACGTTCGCGATCGCGACGGCCGGGCGGCGCCGGGAGTTCGCCGACCTGCGCCTGGCCGGTGCCACAGCCGGGCAGTTGCACCGCCTGGCCGCGGCAGAGGCCCTGCTCACCGTGCTGGTCGGGCTGCTGCTGGGCGCGACGGTCAGCGGGATCGTGGTGGGCGCGTTCAGTCTCGCCCAGGACGGTGTGCCCCGGTTGATCGTCGACGGCGGTACCTATGCGGCGATGGCCGGTGGAGTGGCCGCGCTGGGACTGGTCGCCGGAGTGCTGCCGGCCCGCCTGCTGCTGCGGCGCCGGGCCCTGGCCGTCTGAGATGCCTTCGCCGTTTAGGATTCCATCGATGATCAAGCGAACCGCCCGGGCACTGGCGTACCTGGTGACCGGGCCGGTCGCGGGCCTCGCCGGTTTCCTGTGGAGCGTGGTGGCCGGGGTGCTGGTCACGGTGCTGGCGGTGACCCAGCTCGGTGGCCCGGTCTTCCTGGGCGCGGCCTGGGTCACCCGGCGATTGGCGGCGGTCGAGCGGCGCCGGGCGGGCTGGGTGCTCGGCGCGCCGATCGCGTCGCCCTATGTGCCGGTCGGCGGCAGTCCGCGGGAGCGGGTCGGTGCAGTCGCCGGGCAGCCGGCGACGTGGCGTGACCTGGCCTGGCTGTTCGTGCTGCTGCCGGTGGGCGTGGTCACCGGGGTGGCCGGGCTGGTGATCGCGGTGGTCGACCTGGCCTCGATTGCGGCGCCCGCCTGGGCCTGGGCGGTGCCCAACCCGAACGCTCCGTTCCCGATGAAACAGCTGCTCACCACGGTTCCGGGTCGCTTCGGGCTGACGGTCGCCGGGCTCGCGCTGCTGCCGGTGGCGGCCTGGCTGCTGCGGACCATCGCGGCCGGGCCGGCGCGGCTGGCGGCGGCGTTGCTCGGGCCGGGGGAGCACCGGCGGCTGGTCGAGCGGGCCGCCCGCCTGGCCGAGACGCGGCGCCGGGTGGTCGACGCCCAGGCCGCGGAGCTGCGGCGGATCGAGCGGGACCTGCACGACGGTGCGCAGGCCCGGATCGTGGCGGCGGGGATGACGCTGGCTCTGGCCTCCCGCAAACTCCGCGCCGCCGCCTCTTCAGCCGCCGCCTCTTCAGCCTCCGCCGGCTCGGCTCTCGCTTCCGTCGGTGCCGGCCCCGCTGAGATCAACATTTCCGACTTTCCCGAAATCGCCCGGCAGGCATCGGCCGACCTGCACGACTCGGCCGCGACTTCCGCCCGCACTGCGCGGCCGGGCGTGGGCGGTGGGCAGCTCGGGGCGCGGGCGGGTGTGGGCGGTGGGCAGCTCGGGGCGCGGGCGGGTGTGGGCGGTGGGCAGTCCGGGGCGCGGGCGGGTGTGGGCGGTGGGCAGTCCGGGGCGCGGGCGGGTGTGGGCGGTGGGCAGCTCGGGGCGCGGGCGGGCGTGGGCGATGGGCAGTCCGGGGCGCGGCCGGGCGTGGCCGGGTCGCAGCTCGACGCGCGGGCGGACGTCGAGCTGGCTCGGCGGCAGCTCGACGAGGCGCTCGCCGAGCTGCGCCGGTTGGTCCGGGGCATTCATCCGCCGATCCTCACCGACCGTGGGCTGCATGCCGCGCTGGCGGCGCTCGCCGGGGACAGCCCGTTTCCGGTCGGGTTGCACGGTGACCCGGACGCTCGATATCCGGCGGCGGTCGAGTCGGCTGCCTACTTCGTGGTCGCGGAAGGTCTGACCAACGCGGCCAAGCACGCCGGCGCGACCAGAGGCACCATCACCCTGGACCGGGTCGCCGACCTGGTCCGGGTCACCGTCACCGACGACGGCCGCGGTGGTGCCGACCCGGACGGCGCCGGCCTGCTCGGCCTCCGTCGCCGGGTCGAGGCGCTCGACGGCACGCTGACCGTCAGCAGCCCGCCCGGCGGTCCGACCGTCCTTCGCGCGGAGTTGCCGTGCACGTCCTGACCAGTCCGCTCGGCGGGTTCGCCATCCGGAGAGCGGAGTTGCCGTGCGTATCGTGATCGCCGAGGACCTGGTGCTGCTCCGGGAAGGCATGGTCCGGCTGCTGACCGAAACCGGTCATGATGTCGTGGCCGCGGTCGGCACCGCCGCTGCCCTCCTCGACGCCGTCGACGAGCATCGGCCGGACCTCTCGGTGATCGACGTCCGGCTGCCTCCGGGGTTCCGGGACGAGGGTCTGCGCGCCGCTCTCCGGATCCGCGCCGCCGACCCGGACGCCAAGGTCTTGATCGTCTCGCAGTACGTTGAGCGCGCCTATGCCGCTGACCTGCTGGCGGACGGCCGCGGCGGCGTAGGTTACCTGCTCAAGGACCGGGTGACCGCCCTCGACGACTTCCTGGACGCGGTCGATCGAGTGGCCGCCGGGGGCACCGCGATGGATCCGGAAGTGGTGCGCCAGCTCTTCGCCCGGAGCCGTGACCACGGCCTCGACGCGCTGACCGCCCGCGAACGGGAAGTCCTCGGCCTGATGGCCCAAGGCCTGTCGAATTCAGCCATCTGCGCGGCCCTGGTGCTGGCACCGGTCTCCGTCGAGAAGCACATCACCAACATCTTCGCGAAGCTCGACCTCCCGCCGGCCGCCGACGCCCACCGCCGGGTCCGGGCCGTTCTCACCTACCTCAACGCCGCCTGAGCCGGCACCGCACCGCCTCCTCGCCGTCGGCTCGCGGTCAGGGGGGCCGCGTGCCAGGCCAGGGATCCGCCGCTCACGGTCCGCGATGAGGGGTCTGGTATCAGCGGGGTCAGGCGGAGTCGCGCCAGACGATGGGGGTGGGTAGCAGCTGGCCGGCGGGGGCGGGCTGATCGCCGTTGAGCTGGCGCAGGATCAGCTGGGCCGCGACCGCGCCGATCTCCTTCGCCGGCTGGTGGACCGTGGACAGCTGGGGCTGGGTGCGGACCGCCCACGTGCTGTCGTCGAAACCGACCAGCCCGACGTCGCCGGGGACGGTGCGGCCGGCTTCGCGGAGCGCTTCGAGGGCGCCGGCCGCGATCGCGTCGGAGGAGGCGAAGACGCCGTCGACGGCCGGGTCGCGGTCGAGCAGCAGGCGCATGCCCTTGACGCCGGAGCCGTAGTCGTAGTGCGGCACCTCGGCGACCAGGTCCGGGACGAAGGCGGCGCCGAGCGCCTCGCGGAAGCCGGCCAGGCGGTCGATGCCGGAGTCCCGGTCGAGCGCCGCCGCGATCATGCCGATCCGGCGGCGGCCGGTGGCGGCCAGGCGCGCGGTGATGTCCCGGGCCGAGCCCACGTTGTCGATCCCGACATACGGAATGGTCTGCTCCAGGTCGGGAGGGTGCCCGACGAACGCGGCCGGGAGCCGCAGGTCGCTGATCACCTTGATGATCGGGTCGTGGGTGCGGGCCGAGACGACGATCGCGCCGTCGACGAAGCCGCCGCTCAGGTAGCGCCCGACCCGCTCCATGTCGCGGGCCGACTCGACCACCAGGCTGACCATCTGGTGGTCGGCGAGGGAGAGGGCGGCGTTGGCGCCCAGCATGATCGCCCCGATGTTCGGGTCGTCGAGGAAGAGGGAGTGCGGCTCCAGGGCGACGAAGCCGACGGCCTGGGAGCGGCGCATCTTGAGGGTGCGGGCCGCCGTGTTCGGCACGTAGCCGACCTCGAGGATGGCGGCCTCGATCGCGGCGCGGGCCTCGGCGGAGACATATCCACCGTTGAGGACGCGGCTGACGGTGCCCCGGGACACGCCCGCGGCGGCCGCGATGTCGTGCACCGTGGCGCGTTTGCGGGACTGGGGCATGCGATCACGATAGCGCCGCGGACGCTATTGACCTCGCGTCGACCCGGTCCTACTGTGTGCACGTTCACACATCCGAAACGAGGGATTCAACTCGTCGCAATGTGTGCACGTGCACACACCTGTGACCAGGAGTTTTATGAGCGAGATCGTGCTGGGTTGTGACTACAACCCGGAGCAGTGGACACCCGACGTCTGGCGCGAGGACGTCGCGCTGATGCGCGAGGCCGGCGTCGGCCTGGTCGCGGTCAACATCTTCGGCTGGTCCAGCCTCGAGCCCAGCCCCGGCCGGTACGAGTTCGACGGCCTGGACGAGATCATCGGCCTGCTGCACGCCGGTGGCATCCGGTTGAACCTGGGCACCGGCACCTCGTCCCCGCCGCCGTGGCTGACCACCCTGCACCCGGAGGTGCTGCCGGCCGCCGCCGACGGCACCATCCGGTCCCCGGGCGGCCGGCAGGCCTGGTGCCCGAGTTCCCCGGTCTTCCGGGACCAGGCCTACGCGCTGGTCCGCCAGGTCGCCCAGCGTTACGGCGACCACCCAGGGCTCGCCCTCTGGCACGTCTCCAACGAGCTGGGCTGCCACAACGCGCTCTGCTACTGCGAGGTCAGCGCCGAGGCGTTCCGCTCCTGGCTGCGCCGCCGGTACGGCAAGATCGAAACCCTGAACGAGGCCTGGGGCACCGCCTTCTGGAGTCAGCGGTACGGCGACTGGGCCGAGATCCAGCCGCCCCGGACCGCCCTGTCGATCCGGAACCCGGCACAGATCGTCGACTTCCACCGGTTCAGCTCGGCCGAGCTGCTGGACTACTACCGCGGCGAGACCGAGATCCTGCGGGCGCACTCGGCCGCCCCGGTCACCACGAACTTCATGGTCACCGCGCACATCCGCAACCTGGACTACTGGTCCTGGGCGCCGGAGATGGACGTGATCGCCAACGACCACTACCTGGACCACCGGCTCGCCGACCCGGCCGCCGAGCTCTCCTTCGCCGCCGACCTGACCCGGGGTCTGGCCGATGGCAAGCCGTGGATGCTGATGGAGCAGTCGGCCGGCGCGGTCAACTGGCAGCCGCACAACCTGACCAAGGCGCCCGGCGAGATGCTCCGCAACACGCTCACCCACGTGGCCCGTGGCGCCGACGCGATCTGCTTCTTCCAGTGGCGGGCGTCCGCGCAGGGCGCCGAGAAGTTCCACTCGGCGCTGCTGCCGCACGCCGGCACCGACACCGTCGCCTGGCGGGAGGTGCTGCGCCTGTCCGCGACCCTGGACGCGATCGGCGAGGTGGCCGGCACGACCGTCGAGGCCGACGTCGCGCTGATCTTCAGCTGGGAGTCGTGGTGGGCCGCGGAGGGGGAGGCCCGTCCGTCGCAGGCGGTGCGGTACCTCGACCAGGTGCACGGGGCGCACCGGGCGCTGCGCGAGCTCGGCGTCACCTGCGACGTGGTCTCCCCGGACGCCGACCTGACGAAGTACAAGCTGGTCGTCGTCCCCTGCCTCTACATGGTGGGCGACCTGGCCGCGGTACGGATCGCCGACTACGTGGCCGGCGGCGGGCACCTGCTCGTCACCTTCTTCAGCGGGATCGTCGACGAGCGGGACCGGATCCGCCTCGGCGGCTACCCGGGCGCGTTCCGGGACGTGCTGGGCGTGCGGGGTGAGGAGTTCGCGCCGCTCAAGCCGGGTCACCAGGTGACACTGAGCAACGGCGCCACCGGGACCCTCTGGACCGAGCGGCTGCGGACCACCACGGCGGAGACCGTCGCGGGCTATCTGGACGGGCCACTGCCGGGGACGCCGGCGATCACCCGGAACGACTTCGGCGACGGGACGGCGTGGTACGTCGCCACGGCGCTCGATGCCGACGCCATGCGGGAGATGACGCTCCAGGTCGTACGGAAAGCGGAAGTTGACCTTGAAGAGACGCACGGGGCGGAGGTGGTGCGCAGGAAGGGGGACGGGGGCAGCTACCTCTTCGTCGTGAACCACGGGGCGAATCCCGTCGAGCATCCCGCCACGGGACACAACCTCATCAGCGGAGAGCGGGTCGACGGCGTGCTCCGCGTCGAGGGCGGCGGCGTGGCCGTGGTCCGGGAGGAGGAACCGGCGTGATCAAGAAAAGATCGATCCTCCTCTTCGTCGCCCCGTTCGGGCTGCTGTTCCTCGCGTTCTACCTGGTGCCGATCGGGTACGCGATCAAGCAGTCGCTCTACAAGGTCACCCGCACCGGCACCTTCGGCCCGTCCCGCGAGGTCTTCGGCGGCCTGGAGCAATATCAGCGCGTCTTCCAGAACGGCCCGTTCTGGGAATCGGTCGGCCGGGTCCTGCTCTTCGGCGTGGTCCAGGTCCCGATCATGCTGGGCCTGGCCCTGGTGCTCGCCCTGCTGCTCGACTCCGGGCTGGTCAGGGGCCGGCGCTTCTTCCGGCTGGCGTTCTTCGTGCCCTACGCGGTGCCCGGGGTGGTCGCCGCGATCATGTGGGGCTTCCTGTACTCGCCGAACCTGTCGCCGTTCACCGCGGTCACCAGGACCTGGGACCTGCTCTCCGCGGACCTGGTGCTGTGGGCCATGGCCAACGTGGTGACCTGGGTCTACGTCGGTTACAACATGCTGATCATCTACTCCGCCCTGCTGGCCGTCCCGCAGGAGGTGTACGAGGCGGCCAAGATCGACGGCGCCGGCCAGTGGCGCACCGCCTGGTCCATCAAGATTCCCCTGGTGATGCCGGCGATCGTGCTGACGACGGTCTTCTCGATCATCGGCACCCTGCAACTGCTCGCCGAGCCGCAGGTGTTCCGCACCTTCAGCTCCGCGGTGTCCAGCACGTACACCCCGAACCTGACCGTGTACTCCACCTCGTCGATCCCGAACTTCAACCTGGCCGCCGCGTTCAGCGTGGTCCTGGCCCTCGCGACCTTCGTCCTCTCGTTCACCTTCCTGAAGTTCACCCAGCGCGGAGGCGACAAGTGAGGGCGAAGACCGCGGCGATGGCCGTCATGGGAATCTGCACCTTCTACTTCCTGGTCCCGATCTGGTGGCTGTTCGTCGGCGCGACCAAGTCCCGTGGCGACTTCTCGAATTCCGCCCCGCTCTGGTTCGCCGACTTCCACCTCGGGCAGAACCTGAGCGAGCTGTTCCACTACCGCGACGGGGTCTTCCTGCGCTGGCTCGGCAACAGCGTCGTCTACACCGGCGGCGCCGCCCTGCTCGGCACCCTGCTCGCCGCGATGTGCGGGTACGCCCTGGCCAAGTACCGCTTCCCCGGCCGGGAACTGCTCTTCACCGTCGTGCTCGGCGGCGTGCTGGTCCCGGCCACCGCGCTGGCCCTGCCACTCTTCCTGATCTTCAGCCGGCTGGAGGCGACCGACACGTTCTGGTCGGTCTTCCTGCCCAGCCTGGTCAACCCGTTCGGCGTGTACCTGGCCCGGATCTACGCCACCGCGAGTGTTCCGGACGAACTGCTGGAGGCCGCCCGGCTCGACGGCTCGGGCGAGGTGCGCACCTTCTTCACCGTCTCCAGCAAATTGATGTTCCCCGCCCTGGTCACCATTTTCCTGTTCCATTTCGTCGCGGTCTGGAACAACTTCCTGCTCCCGCTGATCATGCTCGGCAACGAGCGGCTGTTCCCCGTGACGCTCGGCCTCTACTCCTGGAACACCCAGGTCAACCAGCTCCCCGAGTTGCGCATGCTGGTGCTCACCGGCGCCCTCGTCTCCATCGTCCCCCTGGTCGTCGCCTTCCTGCTGCTCCAGCGGTTCTGGAGAAGCGGTCTGGGAAGCGGCGCCGTCAAGTAATCCCTCCGGTTTGATAAGGCGGATAAAAAGTGAAAAAACTGGCAATAGCCCTGCTGGCCTCCTCGCTGGCCCTGACGGCCTGCTCGGCAAAGGCTGACGAGACCGACGAGGCCACCGGCTGCGCCGCTTCCAAGAGCCCCGTCTCCCTCACTTTCACCTCCTGGATCCCGAAGATCGAAGAGGTCGTCAAGGTCTGGAACGACAAGCACCCGAACGTCCAGGTCAAGGTCCAGACCGGCCCGAACGGCAACGGCGGCACCTACCAGAACTTCTTCAACCAGCTGAAGGCCGGCAACGCCCCCGACCTCGGCCAGATCGAGTACGACGCGCTGCCCAGCTTCCGCGTCCAGGACGGCCTGACGAACCTGGCCGACTGCAAGCCGGTCGCCGACGCGAAGGACCAGTTCGTCGACTGGACCTGGAACCAGGTCACCTTCGGCGAGCAGAACTCGGTGTACGGCGTGCCGCAGGACGCCGGCCCGATGGCCCTGTTCTACCGCAAGGACCTGTTCGCCAAGGCCGGCATCCCGGTGCCGACGACCTGGGAGGAGTACGCCGCGGCGGCCGTCAAGGTGAAGGCCGCGGGCGGGTACATCACCAACTTCTCGCAGAGCGACATCAACCAGTTCGCCGGGCTGGCCTGGCAGGCGGGTGGCCGCTGGTTCGGCAACGACGGCAGCAAGTGGACCGTCAACCTGCAGGACGAGGCGACCACCAAGGTGGCGAACTACTGGCAGGACCTGATCACCAAGAAGCTGGTCTCCGCGGTGCCGCCGTGGACGACCGAGTGGGACAACGCGTACAACAAGGGGCAGGCCTGGACCTGGGTGTCCGCGGTCTGGGGCGCCAACTCGATCGCCTCGGGCGCGCCGGACACGTCCGGCAAGTGGGCGGTCGCCCCGATGCCGCAGTGGACCTCCGGCGGCAAGGTGGCCGGCAACTGGGGCGGCTCGTCGACCGCGGTCTTCAAGGGCTCCAAGCACCCCTACGAGGCGGCCGAGTTCGCCATCTGGCTGAACACCTCCCAGGAGGCGCTTACGCTGCTCAACCAGGGGGCCAACCTGTACCCGGCGACCAAGGCCGGCGCCACGCTCCCGGCCCTGTCCAAGGGCGTCGACTTCTACGGCGGGCAGAAGATCTATGACGTCTTCGCCGAGGCGTCCACGCAGGTCACGCCCGACTTCACCTGGGGACCGACGATGACCTCGACGTACGCCACCGCGTCCGACGGCTTCAAGGCCGCGGTCTCCGGCAGCGGCACGCTTCTCGACGCGCTGAAGAAGGCGCAGACGTCGACGATCGAGAACCTCAAGTCGCAGAGCATCCCGGTCGCCGAGTGACCGAGTTCCACCTGCGCGCCGCGGGAGTCAGCCTCGTGCTCGACTCCCGCGGCGCCGTTCTGCACTGGGGCCCGGATCTGGGTTCCCTGCCCTTTTCGCTGGCCGCTTCACAACTTCCCGCCATTCCGCCCAGCTCGATCGACGTACCGTTGTCGTTGCCGTTGCTGCCCACCGCCGGTGACGGCTGGTCCGGCCGGCCCGCGATCGCGGGCCACCACGACGGAAAACCATGCGGCACGCTGCGGACCGTCTCGGTTCAGGCCCTTTCTCAGACGATTTCGGTACGGTCGGAGAGCGCCGACGGTGTCCACGTCACCACCGAAGCCGACCTGACTGCCGAAGGTGTCCTGCGAGTCCGGCACGTCCTGGAGAATCGCGGTCCCGGTGTTTTCGCATTGGCGAACCTGGATGTGCTGCTACCCCTCCCGGCCGAGGCGTCCGAGCTGCTCGACTTCACCGGCCTGTGGGCGCACGAGCGGCGGCCGCAGCGTACGGCGCTGCGCCAGGGCGTGTGGAGCAGGGAGAGCCGGCACGGGCGCCCCGGGCACGACGACGCTTTCCTGATGATGGCCGGCACGCCCGGATTCGGATTCCGCAGCGGCCGGGTCTGGGCGGTGCACCTGGCGTGGAGCGGCGACAAACAGATCTGGGCCGAGCGATCGGCGCTCGGGCCGTCGGTCATCGGCGCGGGGGAGTTGCTCGCCCCGGGCGAGATCCGGCTGGCGCCCGGGGAGTCGTATGCGACACCGTGGACGATCGCGGTGTACTCCGATTCCGGCATCGACGGGCTCTCCGATCGGCTGCACCCGTGGATCCGTTCCCTCAAAGCTTTCGCCAAGCCGCGACCGGTCGTGCTGAACACCTGGGAAGCCGTCTACTTCGACCATTCCCTGTCCCGGCTCACCGCATTGGCCGACGCCGCGGCCGAGGTGGGCGTCGAACGATTCGTGCTGGACGACGGCTGGTTCACCGGACGCCGGGACGACCGGCGCGCTCTCGGTGACTGGTACGTCGATCCCGAGATCTGGCCGGACGGCCTGCATCCGCTGATCGCGCGCGTCCACGCCGCCGGGATGGACTTCGGGTTCTGGGTGGAACCGGAGATGATCAGCCCCGACTCGGTCGTCGCCCGCGAGCACCCGTCCTGGATCCTCGGCCCGCCCGACGCCCTCACCTGGCGTCACCAGCGCGTCCTGGACCTGTCGATTCCGGCCGCGTTCGACCATGTCCGCGGGCGGCTCACCGACCTGCTGACCGAGTACCCGATCGCCTTCCTCAAGTGGGACCACAACCGGGACCTGCTGGCGCCCGGGACCGCCCACCGGCAGACGACCGCGCTGTACCGGCTGCTCGCTGCGCTGCGTGAAGCCTTCCCGCATCTGGAGATCGAGAGCTGCGCCTCCGGCGGCGGCCGCGTCGATCTGGGCATCCTGCCGTACGCCGACCGGTTCTGGACCTCGGACACCAACGATCCGCTGGACCGGCAGCGGATCCAGCGCTGGACCGGCGTGCTCATCCCGCCCGAGCTGCTCGGCGGACACCTGGGCGCGGGCGCCGCGCACGTCACCGGCCGCCGCTCGGCGCTCGGGTTCCGGCTGGCCACCGCCCTGTTCGGGCACGCCGGCATCGAGTGGGACGTGTCCCGCGCGTCGGCCGCCGACCGCGCGTCGATCGCGGGCTGGACCGCGGAGTACAAGCGCCTGCGGCCGCTGCTGCACTCCGGTGTGGTCGTCCGGGCGGACTCGCCGGATCCGGCCGTCCTGGTGCACGGTGTTGTCGCCCAGGATCGGTCGGAGGCGGTGTTCGCCCTGGTCACGCTGGACTCCACGGCGGCGGCCCTGCCGCCGCCGGTGCGCTTTCCGGGTCTCGACCCGGACCGGGCCTACACGGTGCGGCCGGTGGGCCTGCCGCCGCGGGCGGTCCAGGACGCGCCGCCGCCGTGGCTCGCCGGTGGGGCGGTGACGCTGCCCGGCCGGGTCCTGGCTGAGGTCGGCTTGCCGGTTCCGCTTCTGGTCCCGGAACAGGCCGCTCTTTTCGCCCTTACAACAGTCTGAAACTGTCATTTACGCGGCACTTTTGACGTCCGCAGGCGTCGCGAGGCGCTGTCGGGGGGACCGGCGCGGCCGCCGGTCACGGTTGGCGTCCGGTCACGGTCTGGGTGCCGGGCCACGGAGTTGCTGGTCGCGGTTGCGGCCGCCGGTCGTGGTGGGGTGCTGGTCACGGTCTGGGGGCCGGGCCACGGAGTTGTTGGTCGCGGTTGCGGCCGCCGGTCGTGGTGGGGTGCTGGTCACGGTCTGGGGGCCGGGCCACGGAGTTGTTGGTCGCGGTTGCGGCCGCCGGTCGTGGTGGGTGCTGGTCACGGTGTGGGCGCCAGGCCACGGGGCTGTTGGTCACGGCCCGGCCGCCGGTGCGGTCGGTCGATGACCGGTCAGATCTGGTGCGCAGCCGGTTCCGGTTCACAGCCCACTCGCCGGCTGACGCGATTCTCACGTTATGCCCTACTATCTCCGCCGCCGGGCAACGCCACCTGCCCTCCTCGCGCTCCCCGGCTGGTCCTCATGGCCCTATCGGAGCTCGTGGTAGGGCCATGTGCGCCAGCTCGATGCACCCGGCTGGTCCTCATGGCCCTGTTTCGACCCTCGGTAGGGCGCTGGGTGCCAGCTCGATGTGCCCGGCTGGTCCTCATGGCCCTATCGGAGCTCGCGGTAGGGCCATGAGCGCCAGCTCGATGTGCCCGGCTGGTCCTTATGGCCCTGTTCCGACCCTCGGTAGGGCGCTGGGCGCCAGCTCGATGCGGCCGGCTGGTCCTCATGGCCCTGTCCCGACCCGTGATAGGGCCCTGGGCGCCAGCCGGGTTCTCGGCTGGCGCCCAGGGCCCTTAGAAATGCACATCAGACGGTTGTCCACAGGCCGCCCGCCCAAGATCGCGGCTGTCCGTCATGCTGGCGCAGGGCAGGCCCCCAGGGCGGGCGGGGACTGGGAGGTTGGGGGCTTTGGGGATCATCGCGTTGGTCGGGTGTTTGTCGTGGATGTGACAGAGGCGGGCGGTGGCTGGGTCCGGGCGGTGACGATGTCACTCCATCGTGGACCCGGGGGTGGCATCGCATGGTTCGGCGCGGGATGACGTTGACGCTGGCAGCGCTGCTCGCCACCACCGCGCTCGGTGCTCCGGCGCAGGCCGCCCCGGGCACCGAGCGGTATGTCGTCCGGCTCGCCGGTGCGACTGCGCCGGATCGGGTCACCCGGCCGGCGGGCGGCAAGGTGCACCACCGGTTCACCGCCGCGCTGCACGGTTACAGCGCCGACCTCACCCCGGCCGCCGCGGCCCGGCTGCGCCGTGACCCGGCCGTCGCCTCGGTCGACGTGGTCCGGCCGGTGCGGATCAGTGACACCCAGGCCGGCGCCGGATGGGGCCTGGACCGCGCCGACCAGCGGGCGCTGCCGCTCGACGGCAAGTACTCCTGGAGCGGCGGCGGCGCCGGGGTCACCGTCTACGTGGTCGACACCGGCGTGATGACCACCCACACCGAGTTCCAGGGCCGGGCCACCGCGCCGATCAGCACGGTCGACGACCCGTTCGGCACCACCGACTGCAACGGGCACGGCACGCACGTGGCCGGCACCGTCGCCGGGGTCACCTACGGCGTCGCCAAGAAGGCCCGGGTGGTCGGGGTCCGGGTGCTCGACTGCATGGGCAACGGCACCGACGAGGGGGTCGCCGCCGGCCTCGACTGGGTGATCGCCAACCACGTCAGCGGCCCGGCCGTGGTCAACCTGAGCCTCGGCGGCGACCCGTCACCGGTCCTGGAGCAGGCGGTGACCAACACGATCGCGGACGGCATCACCGTGGTCGCGGCGGCCGGCAACGACAGTGGTGACGCCTGCCAGCACAGCCCGGCCCGGGTGCCGGCCGCGGTCACCGTCGGCGCCACCGCCCAGGACGACACGCTCGCCTGGTTCTCCAACCGCGGCCCGTGCGTCGACCTGCTCGGGCCCGGCGACGGCATCCTGTCCGCCACCACCTGGTCGGACACCGCCAGCACCACGATGTCCGGCACCTCGATGGCCACTCCGCACGTGGCCGGCGCCGCCGCCCTGCTGCTCGGCCGTGAGCCCACACTCACCCCCGCGGTGGTCGCCGCCCGGCTCACCTCGTCGGCCACCCCCGGCGTGCTCAAGGGGGTGCCCGGTGACACGCCGAACCTGCTGGTCAGCACGCTGACCACGGTGCTGCCGCTGACCACCCCGGCCACCCGCCGGCTGCCGGACCCGCTGGCCGGCCGGGCGTACGCCGCCACGCTCCAGGCCACCGGTGGCGTCGGGCCGTACACCTGGAGCATCACCGCGGGCACCCTTCCGGCCGGGCTGACGCTCAACGCCGCGGGCAAGCTCAGCGGGACGCCGACCGCCGTCGCGGCCGCGACCACGGTCACCGCGCGGGTCAGGGACAGCGGCGGGCGTACCGCCGACTCGAAGGTGACCCTCGCCGTCCGCACGGCGGGGTTGCCGGCCGTCGGCGAGTTCGTGCCCGCGGTGCGCGGCGCAGGAGGCGGCCAGTCGTCTGCGGACTCGGGGCCGGTGTCGCTGAGCGCCGACGGGCGGTACGTCGCGTTCGTCTCCGCCGCCGGTGACCTGGTCGCCGGGGACACCAACGGGGTCGCCGACGTCTTCGTCACCGACCTGGCCACCGCCACCACCACGCTGGTCAGCCGTACCACCGCCGGGGCGGTCGCGGACGCGGAGAGTTGGGAGCCGGACATCTCGGCGGACGGGCGGTGGATCGCGTTCACCTCGTCGGCCCGGCTCGCCACCGACGACACCAACGACACCGCCGACGTCTACCTCGCCGACCGTACGACCGGCGCGGTCAAGCTGGTCAGCCGTCCCGCGGGCAAGCCGGCCGCCGGGCGCAGCCACGCGCCGTCGGTCAGTGCGGACGGGGCGAAGGTCGGCTACGTCTCGTCCGAGCCCGTGCTGTGGGGCGGCATCGACCCGGCGATCACCGATCAGGTGCTGGTGGCGACGATCGCGACCGGCGCGCAGACGCTGGCCAGCGTCACCACGGCCGGTAAGGCTCCGGCGGACAGTGGCAGCAGCGACCCGCGGATCTCCGGCGACGGGCGGTATGTCGCCTTCACGTCGGCCGCCAAGCAGCTGAGCGGGACGACGCCGGTGAGCAACTACGCGGATCACGCGTACCGGCGGGACCTGACCGCCGGTACCACCCGGATGGTGTCCACCCGGGCCGACGGCACCGCCGACACCTGGGGCGAGTTGCTCGACATGTCCGCCGACGGCCGGTACGTGCTGGTCACCTCGATGGATCAGCTCGCCGGCGACGTCGGTGCCGTGTACACCCAGGCCTACTGGCGCGACCTGACCACCGGCACCACCCGGGTGGCCAGCCGGGACCCGGGCGCCGCCTACACCTCCGACCGGGTGCAGACCGGCCGTCTGTCCCGTGACGGCACCCAGGTCACGGTCTCGGTCCTGGACAGCGACACGAACCTGGTCAGCGTGCTCGCGGTGACGCCGTCCACGGGCGCGTCCCGCCGGATCGGCCCGTGGTACGCCCCGCTCCCACAGGATTACTCCGGTACCTGCCGAGTCGCCGAGGGCACGGCCCTGTCCCGTGACGGGGCCTACGTCGCGCTGGCCACCACCGACGCCTCCACGGTCCCGGGCTACACCTCGGGCCCGCTGACCCCGGCGGTCACCCGGTTGCGATGACGGCGGCTTCCGCCGTACGAAAATCCGGTCTTGATCTTGCGGAGTGAGAAGGCGGCCGGAAGCGGGCGGCGGCCGCAGGGGAGGCGGTCAGTTCCCGGCGGGAGGCGCCCGGGAGCGGGCGGCGGGCCGCAGGGGAGGCGGTCAGTTCCCGGCGGGAGCCGGCGGCGGGCCGCAGGGTAAGCGGTCAGCTCCCGGTGAGAGCGACCGTGAGCAGGACGAAAGCCGTCCCGGAGGCGGCCAGACGCACATGGTTCCAGAGGAGCCATCGCCGCTCGCGGAAAGCGACCCGGACCGCCGCCACATCGATCACCGCGGGGTCACCGGCGGCCTTGAGGGCGTCGTTGAGCGGCAGGTGCACCGCGACCGTGATCACGACGACCGCCAGATAGAGGGCGAAGGCGCTCCAGATCAGCACGCCGGGGCGCAGGAAGCCGGCCGCGGCGATGGCGACCGGCGCGCCCAGGAACGTGATCATGAACCAGGGGTTGATGATCGCGCGGTCGACGGCCTGGAAGGCGGCGACGAACGTGCGGTCGTCGGTCTGGCGGAAGGCCGGCATGAGGGTGTGTGAATACAGCGCGAAGACGCCGGTGGCCAGTCCGGTCAGGACGGTCGCGGCGATCAGGACGGCCGGCATCAGCGGGGGACTTCCAGGCGGGTCGTGCCCAGGGTGAGCAAGACGCTGCCGCCCGTGTGGACCAGGCGGAGCAGGACGTCGCCGCACCGCGGGCAGCGGGCGACGACGCCCGGGGCCGGGGTCCAGACGCGGAGCGTGGCGACGGCGCCGGTGTGCCGGCAGCCGCCGCAGGTGAAGCGGGCAGCGGTCATGTCCCGCGCGAAGATCTCGGCCAGGTCGCCGGCCAGGCTGTTGCCGTCCAGCTCCGTCATCACTTGCCGCCGAATCGCTCGGTGCGGACCTTTTTCGGGTCGTGGCCGAGGGCGACCAGGATGTCGGCGGCGGTCTCGACGAACGCGGTCGGGCCGCAGACGAAGACGTCCGGGGCGAAGTCCGGCGGCCAGCCGTGCGAGTTGAGCGTGGCCACGTCGATCCGTTTCGGCGGCGCGGGCCAGCCGTCCGGTGCCTTGCGGGTGTAGACGAAGTGGACGTCCAGGCCCGGGTCGTCGCGGACCCGGCGGCGCAGCTCGTCGGCGTAGCAGGCGTCCTGCGGGGTGCGGACCGAGTAGATCAGGCGGAACGGCTGGCGGGCGCGGCGCCGCCCGCGGTCGCGGATCATCGACATCAGCGGCACGATGCCGGAGCCGCCGGCCACCAGCAGGACCGGCACGGGCTGGGCGGCGCGCCAGACGAACCAGCCGCCGATCGGGCCGCGCAGCTCGATCTGGTCGCCGGCCTGGACGACGTCGGTCAGATAGGGCGAGACCTCGCCGTCGTCGAGCCGCTGAATCGTGATCTCCACGGGACCGTCACCGGGCCAGTCCGAGGCGATCGAGTAGCTGCGCTGCGCCGAATAGCCGTCCTCGGCGGTCAGGCGCAGGTCGAGGTGCTGGCCCGGCAGGTGGCCGGACCAGTCCGGGATGTCCAGGATGAGCGTGCGGGCCGACGGGGTCTCCTCGCGAACCGCGGAGACCGTCGCGGCCTGCCAGCTCAGTCGCCCTGGTAGCGCTGCTCTGACCACGGGTCTCCGTACATGTGGTAGCCGGCCGCCTCCCAGAAGCCCGGCTCGTCCTCGACCAGCATCTCCAGGCCGTTGACCCACTTCGCCGACTTCCAGAAATACAGGTGCGGGACCAGCAGCCGGGCCGGGCCGCCGTGCTCCGGGTGCAGCGGCTCGCCGTCGAACTCGTAGGCGATCCACGCCTTGCCGTCGAGCAGATCCTCGAACGGCAGGTTCGTGGTGTAGCCGCCGTAGCTGTGCGCCATCACGTAGTCGGCGGCGGTCTCCACGTCCTCGAAGAGGGTGTCCAGCGAGACGCCGCGCCAGGTGGTGCCGAGCTTGGACCACTTGGTGACGCAGTGGATGTCCCGGGTGATCTCCTCGGACGGCAGCGCGGTGAACTGCTCCCAGTCCCAGGTGTGTTTCTCACCGGTCTCGGTGGCGACGGTGAGTTTCCACCGGTCCAGCGGGACGCGCGGGGTCGGCCCGGCGGAGAGGACCGGGAAGTCGTGTGTCAGGTACTGACCGGGAGGCAGGTCGGGGGCGGAGTCACGCCGCCGCCCGCCGAAGCCCCGGGAGATGATGCCCATGAGGTATGAGTAAACCTCAGGCCTTCACCGTCTTGCTGGTGACTCCGGCCACCTTGCTGGTGGAGGCGAGCACCACGCGGTAACTTCCGCCGCCGACCAGGCCGGTGACCTTGCGGCTGCTCGTGGCGGAGTAGGTCTTGACGGTGGACCAGCGCTTGTTGACGTACCGCTGCACGGTGAGCTTCTGGCCGGCCACGCCGGTGACCTTGACGGTGAGGGTCTTGGTGGCGGTGCGGGACACCGCGACCACGGCCTTCACGGTGTACGTGCTGGTGGCGCTCGCGGTTCCCGCGGTCAGGCGGACCCGGAACGAGGCGGTCGCGGTCCGGGCCACGGTGTAGGCGCCGGTGCTGCTCGTCGTCGCCGGGGTGCAGGACCAGGCGGCGCCGCCGACCGAGGTGCAGACGCCGACCGGCTGGGCCGACGCCGGGCTGACCTGGAAGACCGTGCTGGTCCGCGTGCCATAGGCGACCACCCGGCTGGTCACATTTGAGGTGACCTTGACAACGGGGGCGGGCGTGACAGGGGCGGGCGTGACGGGGACGGGAGTGACGGGGACGACCTTGTCGAGGGCCGCGGCCGCGTCCACCCGCCCGTACCCGAAATCGTTGTCCTTCCCCGCCGCCCCGAGGTCCACCGCCGACCCTTCCAGAGCCGACTCCACCTCGTCCGGCGTCAGCCCCGGCTTCGCCGCGAGCAGCAACGCCGCGACCGCGGCCACGTGCGGTGACGCCATCGAGGTCCCGTTCATGGTGGCGTACCCGGCGGCCGCGAGCCCGGTCGGATACGTGCTGATGATCGAGCTTCCCGGCGCGGCCACGTCGACGTAGTCCCCGGCGTTCGAGTACGACGCCACCTGGTCGGCGGAGTCGGTGGCGGCCACCGCGATCACCCCGGGATCCGCCCCGGGGTAACTGGTCGGGCTGCCCTTCTGCCGCTCGTTCCCGGCCGCGGCCACCACGACCACACCCTTACTTCTCGCGTACGCCACCGCGCTGCTCACCGCGCTGGACCGGTCCGTCCCGCCCAGCGACATGTTGATCACGTCAGCCCCGTGGTCGGCGGCCCAGACGATGCCCTGGGCGGTGTCCGAGTCGTAGCCGACGCCCTTCGCGTCCAGCACCCGGACCGGCAGGATCTTGACGTCCGGGGCGACCCCGGCCACCCCGATCCCGTTGCCGGCCAGCGCCGCGACGGTGCCGGCCACGTGCGTGCCGTGCCCCTGCGGGTCGGTGGTGCCGCCGTCCTGGTCGGTGGTGGCGTCGTACCCGGTGAGCACCTGGCCGGCCAGGTCCGGGTGGCTCGCGTCGACGCCGGTGTCGATCACCGCGACGGTCACCCCGGTCCCGGTCGAGCGCTGCCAGGCGGTGGGCACGTTCATCCTGGTGAGGTCCCACTGCCGGGACCGGTAGGTATCGGTGCCGGTGGGCGCCTCCAGCGCGCGGACGATCCCGTCGACCTCGAGGCCGAGCGTGTGCGGGCCGGACACCTGGTGCACGGTGATCACCGGGCGGCCGTCCGGGTCGAGCACGGTGCTGACCATCCGGGTCGGCTCGGCCGGGGCCGCCAGAACGGGGGCGGCCGGTACGCCCAGCACGCCCACCGCCGTCACCAGTCCCGCCAAAGCCGTGCGTCGCATCCGTGCCACCTCTCGTCCGTGATCGGTCCCGTGGGCAAAGGTCCGTCCGGCGGAGTGCGAGCAGGTCATGTCCGGGTTGCGGTTGCGGTGCGGAGATCCGGTTAGAATCGGGCGTATGCCGCTGACCGGGGAATACGAGCCCAGCACCTCCAACTGGGCGCGCGAACAGGCCGAGAAGTTCGATGCGAGCGACGGGACCGACGCCAACACGATCCAGGGCAGGCCGATCATCCTGCTCACGTCCGTCGGCGCGAAGACCGGGAAACTGCGCAAGACCCCGCTGATGCGGGTCGAGCACGAGGGGGAGTACCTCGCGGTCGGCTCTCTCGGCGGCGCCCCGAAAAACCCGGTGTGGGTCTACAACCTGCGCAAGAACCCGCATGTCGAGCTTCAGGACGGCGCGGAGCGGCATGACTACACCGCACGGGAGCTGTCCGGCACGGATCGGGAGGTCTGGTGGGCGAGGGCGGTCGAGGCGTTTCCGAACTACGCGGACTACCAGACCAAGACGGAACGGTTGATCCCACTGTTCCTCTTGCAGCGCCGCTGACGGCCGGTGAGGGCGACTCCGGGTCGCCCGCAACCCGCCCGGTGGGCGCGAATAGCGCGGAAAAAGGGGATGCCACCAGGCCAATCGGCCGCGATCATGGAGGCATGCGGACCCCCCACCAGCCCCTCGACCGCGCCAACGGCGCGGCGGTCCCGGCCGCGCGCACCCCGGAGGTGACTCCGGCGAGCCTGCCGCTGGCCGGCTCCATCGACGACGGTGACCGGCTGGTGGATCTGGTCGACCTGATCGCGCTCGACCCGTTCGTCACCGGCAAGGAGCCGTTCGGCCGCACCACCTGGCTGGAGAATCTCCGTGCCGACGCGCCGCTGACCGTCCCCGACGCGAGAGTGGTGCGCGACGCGGTGGAGGACGACGGGCACGGCCGGCTCAGCACCGGCGACGGCTGGACCCTGCACGTGATGCGGTGGAAGCAGAGCCGCCGCGCCCGGGTCACGGTCACCGCGATCTCCAGCGAGCTGGCCGAGACCGTGCTCACCGCGGTGATCGCCGACGCGGTGGAGGAGCCGGCCCCGGCCGACGACAGTGTCCCGGTGGGCTTCTGGCACTACGGCCCGCACGGTCCGCGCCGCACCCAGCGGGAGATCGGCGCCGCGCCCTGGGAGACGATCAAGCCGAATTACGCGCGCCCGGTCGCCGACACCCTGGAACGGCTGATGGCGATCGACGCGACCTCGGTCACCGGCCGGCTCCTGCTGCTGCACGGCGAGCCGGGCACCGGCAAGACGACCGCCCTGCGAGCGCTCGCCCAGCAGTGGCGTTCGTGGTGCCAGGTGGACTGCGTGCTCGACCCGGAGCGGCTCTTCGGTGACCCGGCCTACCTGATGAGCGTGGCGCTGGGCAGCGGCGACGAGGACGAGCCGAAGTGGCGGCTGCTGATGCTCGAGGACTGCGACGAGCTGATCAGCGGGGACGCCAAGGCCAGTGCCGGGCAGTCGCTGTCGCGGCTGCTCAACCTGACCGACGGCCTGCTCGGGCAGGGGCGCAACGCGCTGATCGCGATCACCACGAACGAGGACCTGTCCTCGCTGCACCCGGCCGTGGTCCGGCCCGGGCGCTGCCTGGCCAGCATCGAGGTGGGTCGTTTGCCGTACCAGGAGGCGGTCACCTGGCTGGGCACCTCGAAGGGCATCAGCCCGGAGGGCGCGACGCTGGCCGAGCTCTACGCCCTGCGCACCGGCGCCGAGCCGGTCACCGTCCCGAAACAGATCCCATCGACCGGGATGTATTTGTAGGCTCCGTGCAACCTGGGTGGTCGTCACCCGCGACGGAAGGGTGACGACCACCGACCGGGGGAGCAGGATGCGTTCCGACCTCGAACGGGAGTACGTCGACTACGTGGCCGGGCGGTTGTCCCGGCTGCATCGGGCGGCGTACTTCCTCTGCGGTGACCGGTACCGGGCGGACGACATCGTCCAATCGACGGTCACCTCGCTGTACCTGTCCTGGAAGAAGGCTGTCCGGGCGGACAACCTGGACGCCTACGTGCACCGGATCCTCGTCCGGCGTTACCTCGACGAACGGCGCCGCCGCTGGAGCCGGGTGCTGCTCGGCGAGCACGTGCCGGACCGCCCGGCGCCGTCCGGGAACGGCGTGGAGGTGCGGGACGAGCTGATCACGGCGCTGCGCACGTTGCCCAAGGGGCAGCGGACCGTGCTGGTGCTGCGGTATTTCAGCGACCTCTCGGTGGAGGACACCGCGGAGGCGCTCGGCTGTTCGGTGGGCAACGTCAAGAGCCAGTGTTCGCGCGGCCTGACCGCGCTGCGCGCTGCGCTCGGCACCTTCGAGGAAGCGAGGTAGCGGCGTGGACCAGGAACAGGCATTGCGGGAGCGGTTGGCGAAGGCGAGTGCGCCACCCAGCCGTGTCTCGATCGACTCGGTGTTGCCGGCCGCCCAGCGGGCGGCGCGGCGGAGGCAGGCGCTGTGGGCGGGCGCGGGCGTGGCGCTGGCCGTCGGCGCGCTGGTGACCGTGCCGAACGTGCTGCTGGGCGACGAACGGGCGCCGGCGGTGACAGCCGCCCCCTCGAAAGCCACGCCGTCAGCGGTCGCACCGTCGACGAGCATCCCGGAAAACGATTGCCGGATGCGGGAGCTGCCGGTACCCAAGGGGATGACCGGCGTCGAGGCGGACGGCATCGACCCGACGGGGCGCTACATCGTCGGCCACGCCACGAAGAAGCAGGACTTCCTGCCGATCCTGTGGACCGACGGAAAGCCCGAGGCGCTCCCGATGACCGCGAAGTCGGTGCAGCTCAGCGCGGTCAACCCGAACGGCGTCGTGGTCGGCCTGTCCAGTGACGGCACCGAGGACGAGGTCTTCCGCTATGCGAACGGCACCTACACCACCCTGCGCATGCCGCCCGGCGAGTGGCACCCGTACCCCGAACCGGTCGTCAACGCGGCCGGTGACGTGCTGATCAACGCCGAGCCGAGGGGCAATATCGAGGGCAAGGGCGCCATCGTCCTGCTCTGGAAGGCCGGCTCCACCGAACCGGTCCGGCTCCCGCTGCCCAAGGGCGCGCACGGCTCGGCCCTCGCCGACGACGGCACGATCGCCGGCGCGATCTACTCCGGCGGAGCGAAGGCCGCCTACGTTTGGGACCAGCAGGGCACGGGCCGGAAACTGAAGACCCCGGCCGGGCAGCGGACCGCCGGTTACGCGATGCGCGGCGACTGGGTGACCGGCGGCGTCTGGGAACCCGGGCACGCCGGGCTCTGGAACCTGCGGACCGGGGCGCTCACCGAGATCACGGCCGGCGACGAGCCGGGCGAGGCGGTCAACGCCTCCGGATGGGCGCTCACCGCCGGCGGCCGGCTGATCCGTGACGGCCGGGTGGTGGAGCTGCCCGGGCCCGGCGCCGGGCGGATCGTGCGCTCCAGCGGTCTGAGCGACGGCGGCCTGGTCGTCGGTGGCGTCGAGCTGTCCGACGGCCTGATGCACCCCCGCGTCTGGCAGTGCTGAGCTACTCCGGGGTGTTGCCGCTCGCGCCGCCGACCTGGAACGAGCCGCGCACCCCGGAGTAGGCCAGATGCGCGACCAGACCCTCCGGCACGTGCTCCAGGTTGTGGCAGTGGTCGGCCCAGATGCCCGGGTTGCCGGCCACGAAGGCGATCTCGAAGGTGTCGCCGTCCGGCACGTCCAGCGAGTCGGTCCACCACGGGCTGCCGGTGGCCGCGACACCGTTGCGGCTGAGCACCACGACGTGATGACCGTGCAGGTGCATCGGGTGCACCTTGCCGCTGCCGTTGTGCACGGTCATCCGGACCACGTCACCGGTGTCGACCATGAACATCGGGACGTCCGGGAAGAGATGGCCGTTGATCGTCCACCACATGCCCGGCCGCCCGTCGAGGAACCCGAAGCGCCTGCCGATGTCGTACTGAAAATGGCGGTTCGCCTTGTCCGGATCAAAACCGAGAGGAGCGATTTTTCCGTACGCGAGGAAGTCCACTGTGGCAGCCGGAAGCGGCGCAGCGGCCGTCCCGCCGGCGACCAGCGCCGCACCGCCACCGGCGTCCACCCGGCCGGGCGCGGTCAGCTGGAGATCCACCCGGCCGCCGGCGGTCACCAGCACCGCCTGGTTCTCGATCGGTCCCGGCTGGTTCACGTCGTGCCCGTCGATCGCCGTGAGCCGGAATGACGTGCCACTGACCCAGATCCGGATCGGCCCCGCATCCGTGTTGATCAAGCGGATGTATCGCGCGGACAAATCCGACACCTCCGGCTTGCCGTTGATGGTGCGCTTGCCCTGGTAGGTGTGCACCATCGCGACCTGATCCTGCGTGGTGCTCCCGCGCGGCACGATCACCAGGGCGCCGAACAGGCCGTTCTTGACCTGCTCGTGCGACACCTGATGCGAGTGGTACCAGTAGGTCCCGGCGTCCTTCGCCACGAACCGGTACACGAAGCTCTGCCCGCGCGGCACCGCGTCCTGGGTCACCCCGGCGACGCCGTCCTCCCCGTTCGGCACGTCCACCCCGTGCCAGTGCAGGGTCACCCCGTCCGGCACCGACTCGTTGACCAGGGTCACCTGGATCAGCTGCCCGCGCGTGGCGCGGATCTCGGGCCCGGGGGAGGTGCCGTTCAGCGTGTACCGCGAGCCGTCCTTGCGGGCGGTCAGCGTCACCGCCACGTCCGGCGTCCCGCTCGGACCCCTGAGGTCGGCCACCGACAGCCCGGCGCCGTGATCGTGGCCGGCCGCCGGGCCGCCGCCGCTGTCGGGGTATCCCATCGTGGCCATGTCGTAGGTGCCCGGGACCAGGCTGTCATACCAGAAATAGCCGATCGGGCCGAGCACGGCGAGGGCCGCCACCACGGCGATGGCGGCCCTGGTCGAGCGGCGCATCAGGCGACCGGGGCGGGCGCCTGCCGGGTGACCCGCGCCTTGCGCATGGCGTTCTCGGCGAGGCCGGCGACGGCGAGCGCGTTCAGGCCGTGCAGCGCGCCGAGCAGCGGCACGTTGTAACTGGCGAAGGCCAGGACGACCTGGAGGACCACCGCGCCGAAGACGAACAGGGCGTACCGCACCCCGTTCGGGACGCCGGCGAAGAAGGAGATCACCAGGAGCGCGACCGCCAGCAGCGGGATCACCATCCCGCCGACCACGCTGTGCAGCACGTGGCCCCAGTTCTGCGTGTTGTTGTCGAAGACGCCACCGTCGTCGACGTCGCTGAGCACCTGGAACCACGCGGCGGCGACCGCGACGAGCTGAATGACGACGCCGGCCAGAATCAATCCAGAAATGGCGCGATAAGCGGAGCGCATCGGGCTTTCCCCCTTCAAGTACCGATGCTCTCAGCGTTCTCCGGGGGGTCAGACCGGGCAATACACCGCTCGACGTATCTGCGTCGGACGGTGTACTCCCGCGGGGACGAAACGCTTGTCGGCGGCGCGCGGGCCGTACGACTCCAGGGTGACCGGGACCCTGAGCAGGGCACCGATCGCGCCCGCCCAGTCGTCGGGCCGGTGCAGCTCAGCGGGGGTGGCGCGGTGCAGGAGCGCGGTCAGGGTCGCCTGGTGCTCCAGGTCGCGGTGCGCTCCGGGGACGATGCGGCCGGTCTCCCGATAGGACGTGCAGATCCGCAGGGCCGGCTCCCGGAGGGGCGCGTCCAGGTGGGTGACGGCCAGCTCGTCGACGCCGCCGCAGACCTCCACGGCGTACCGGTGGGCGACCGCGTCGAAGTGCCCGGCCCGGAACGCGCCCTGCCACTCGCCGTGCCCGTTGTGCGCCTCCGGCAGGTCGAGCCCGGGATCCTCGGTGACGAACGGGCCGGCCCCGTGCCGGGTGGTGTAGGTGCGCACCACGCCGAGCCGCCGGAACGACGGGCAGAGCTCCGCGACGTTGTCGAAGGTGGTGGTGGACCAGGTGGTGTGCGGGTGCCAGCCGCGCCACTCGTCGAGCAGCACGCCCTGCGCGCCCTCGAAGACGCACGGGCCGTCGGCCAGGAGCCGGCCGGTGTACCGGTCGTCGACGATCCGGACCGTCCGGCCGAAGGCCGTGAACGCGTCCACGACGTCGTCGAGCGGGATGTCGCGGAACCCGTAGGCGTCCCGCACCATCGTGAGGCGGCGCCGCAGACGTGCGGGGGAGCGCACGTCTGCGACTCGGGGCGCCTCGGGGGTGCTCAGGGCGTACGCAACCGTCTCGCCCACCCCCATCCCGCACGAACCGTGCCGGTCCGAGCGCTCCCTGAGGTGATTTGCCGCGCGATGCCACGGAGTGGCGAGCAGTGCGTCGCCGTCCACCGTGAGCAGGTCGAACGGGTTGCCCAGCGCGGCCGCCTCGGCGGCCAGCGCGAGCGGATCGACGATCATGAAGCGGGTCAGGTGGGTCGGCACGCCGCGCAACGTGCCCGAGCCGAACTGGCTGAACGTGTGGTGCCGCCCGTCGTCGGTGACCACGTTGTGCGCGGCCTGCGCTCCCCCGTTGAAGCGCAGCACCGCCCGCACCGCGCCGCGCCCGCACAGCGCGTCCACCACGGTGCCCTTGCCGGCGTCCCCGTAGCCGAGGTCGACGACCGCGACGTGCTCCGTCATCACAGTCGTCGGGTGGTCAGGGAGAGCTGCGGCGTTTTCGGGACGCTGTCGGTGGTCACCTGCCGGGCGATCGTCTCGCAGACGTCGTCCAGGTCGTCCAGCTCCAGCACGTTCTGCCCGAGCAGGTCCCGCCAGGTCCGGAGGATCTGCCGGTCGCCGCCGTAGCTCGCCGCGGTCGGCAGGATGAAGAACACCTCGAACTTGCGCCGCAGCTCGGCGAGGATCTCCCGGGTCGGGATCGCCTGGCGCAGGTCGTCACCGATGACCGTGCCGACCTCCCGCGGGTCGACCTGCTCGTAGGGCATCTCGTCACCGATCAGGAACAGGAAGCCCTTCCGCTGCCGCTCCACCATCGAGTCGGTGATCACGTGCCGGGCCAGGAAGTACATCGCCAGCTCGTAGGACTCCCGCCGGCCGCCGCCCCCGCCGCCCTCCAGAACGATCTTGGACAGGTCCTCGTCCATCCGGTTGTCCGACTCGAACTGGCCCACCTGGAGCGGCACCCGGTCGCAGGTGGCGTCGCCGATCGCGCCGAACATGATCTGCGGGTCGGTGACCTTTCCCTGCCGGGTGAGCAGGCCGAGCAGTTGCGGCAGCCTGGCCTGGAGCACCCGCGGCACGTGCCGCATCGAGCCGGTGACGTCGAACATCACCACGATCGGGGTGCTCTCCGGGTGCTCGTCGCTGTCCCGGCACTCCCGCATGAACACGCCGCGCGGGTCGAGGTCCGGGTGCGCGGTGCGGGCGCCGCTGTCGCTGTAGGCGAAGGCGCTCTGGCCGGTCGCCGCGCGGTAGTGCTCGGCGGCGGTGTAGACGTCGGTGGACCAGCGTCCGCTTCCCATGATGTCTCTCCTAGATCCGGTAACGCGGGGGGATGATCTGATCGAATTCGGTGAGGAGGTGCCACGCGTTCTGCGGGCGCATCTGCGGGCGGTCGTAGCGGCAGCCGTCGGCGAAACGTCGCAGCGGATCCGGCATGGCACTGCCGAACAGCCGGATCATCAGCTGGCTTGCCAGGTGGATGTCGGTGGCGGCGGTGACCGGCCGGGTCAGGAGCACCTCGGGCGGGTAGTCCCGCTCCCGCTTCGCGATGATCGCTTTCGGCCGGGCGCCGACCGCGGTGGCGTAGCACCAGTCGATCAGGACCAGGCCGCGCCGGTGCGGCTCGATCAGCACGTGCTCCTCGAAGACCGCGCCGTGCACCAGGCCGGCGCGATGCGCCCAGCCCAGGCCGGCCAGCAGCCGCCGCCAGATCCAGACCAGATCGACGGGCGACAGGTCACCGCTGTCGGTCAGGTCGCGGAAGTCCCGTCTCCGGGTCAGGACATTGACGGTACGGCCATCGCGTCGTCCCGTGTCCCGCAGCCGCGGCGCGTAGGCCTGGAAGTCCGGGTGCCCGTGGCGGCGGAGTCGGCGCAGGGCGCCGGCCTCGGCCTCCATCAGGTCGTTGTCGCCGGGGTCCCGGGGGACCTTGATCAGCAGGTCGCCGTCCTCGTACAGGTCGGCGATGTCGCCGGAGCGCCAAGCGTTCTCGTCCGGCCCTCTTCTGCCCGGTCCTTCTCTGACCGGTCCTCTTTCGCCGGGTGCTCTTTCGCCCGGCCTTCGTTCGCCGAACCTGTGCTCGCCGGGTCCTCTTTCGCCCGGCCCCGGCTCGTCGGGGCCTTGGTAGAGGTCGGTCAGCTTGGCGAAGGCCGCCGTCGCGGGCCCGCGCAGGGCCGGGCCGGCCGCGTCCGGGTGCACGATCTTGGCCAGGATCCGGTAGGCCGACTGCCGCCGGCTGTCCACCCCGGTCGTGTCGACCAGCTCGGCGAACGTGCCGGCCGCCCGGATCGCGGCGGCCACCTCCTCGAAGGACGACCTCATCGGATCCGGTCCTCTCTGGTGGGCCGCAACAGCGCGGGGTGCAGCAGCGTCGCGTCGCCGGCCCGGTAGAGCTTGGCCTTGGGGCCGCCGCGCTCGCCGCCCCGGGTGGCGGTCGCGCCGGTGCTCTCCACGAAGCCCGGCACCGACAGCACCTTGCGGTGGAAGTTGCCGGCGTGCAGCTCCTCGCCCCAGACCGCGGTGTAGACGGCGCGCAGCTCGGAGATGGTGAACTCGCTGTCGACGAAGGCGGTCGCGAGTGGCGTGTACTCGAGCTTGTCGCGGGCCCGGTCGAGGCCCTCGGCCAGGATCTGGTCGTGGTCGAAGGCGAGATCCTCGACCTTGTCGACCGGGACCCAGAAGGCGCCGGCGGCGTCGCTGCCGGCGGTCGGCTCGGGCAGGTGCGGGGCGAAGGCCAGGTAGGCGACCGAGACGACGCGCATCCGGGGGTCGCGGCCAGGATTTCCGTACGTCCGGAGCTGCTCCAGGTGGACCCGTTGCAGCGGACCCTCGCCCGGGTGCAGCCCGGTCTCCTCGGCCAGCTCGCGCAGCGCGGCGTCGTCGAGGGTCTCCTCGCGGACGAAGCCGCCGGGGAGGGCGCGGCGGCCGGCGAACGGCTGCTCGCCGCGCTCGACGAGCAGGACGCAGAGCTTGCCGTCCCGGATGGTGAGGGCGACGACGTCGACGGTCACGGCGACGGCGGGGTAGTCCCGCGGGTCGTACTCGGCCAGGAAGCTCGCCTCGTCCGTCATCGCCCGTCCTCTCACTCGGAGTATTACTCACTCTGAGTCTTACTCGATGTGAGATGAACCTAGCGCGGCCTGCGACCCCTGTCAACGCGGAACCCGCCGCCTCGCGGTGAGGCGGCGGGTTCCCGGGCTCCTACTTCTCGTATGTCAGACAGTCGGCCCGGTCGGCCGAAGCGCCGACGGTAATGGCCGGGGCCTGACATTCGAGATTGTTGTTGTACTTGCAGTCGGCGCGCTTGCACGCGCCCACCTGAGCGGTGGCCACACCCATCCCGCCACTGAGGCCGGCCCCGATGAACGTGTCACACTCCGCGTTCATGTCCCCGATGGTGATCGCGAAAGCGGTGCATCCGTCGTGGTTGTAGCCACAGTCCGTGACCGTGCAGGTCTGAACCCGAGGCATGTTCATCATCTGAGTCATCGCGCGTCCTCCCTCTGGTCCCCGGTTTTCTGTGCCCTGAATGTAACCCTCGCGCCACCGCCGAAACCGTTTCCCCGGATGACGTTCCTGGCGCTGAATAGTCATTTCGCAGGCCATTTAGGCGAGGCGAACCTTAGTTTTTACCGGGCGGGTGATCGCCGCATAGGCATATTTCGAGGTGGCGAGGAGATCAACGACTCTACCAGGCGAATGTCTGACATATGAGGATGTTTGCGACTCTACCCAGACGAACCGGCACCAATAGTTACGCTTCCCGCGAGATGGCCCGCGACGGTTCACCGCTTGCCCGGGCCCAACAAATCCAGCGACGCGGTCCGCAGGACCCGTAGGAGGACCTCGCATGCGTAAGTCCCGCAACAAAACCCGGCTGGCATATGCCGCCGGGCTATCCACAGGGGTGGTGGGGGCCGCCCTACTAGTGGCACCGACCCCGGCTTTGGCGGCCGCACTTGCCACGATCACGCCGACCAGCGGTCCGGCGACGACAACTGTCACGATCACGTCGTCGTCCACGACGGGGACCACCACGTCCTGGGCGACCGGCACCGCGGCCGTGTTCCTGACCACGACCAACCCGTCGACGGCGTGCCCCACCTACTCGGGGAACCCGGGCGCCACCTACACGGCGGCTACCAACGTGACGAAATCCGCCGCGGACACCGTGTCGTTCACTGTGCCCGCGGGCCTGAACCCGGGCGCGGGCAATGCCCCGGTGACGTACAAGATCTGCGCCTACAGCGACGTCGCCGGTACTCCCGCCAAGGTCAACGACGATCCGGCGAACCTCTTCACGGTGCTGCCGTCGCTTTCGACCTCGGGTGGTCCGACCGGGACCACGGTGACGGTGAAGGCACCGGCGGCCGACGCGTTCTCCACCGGAACCCCGGCGGCGATCTACACGAACGCGACGACGTGCCCGGTCAACTACACCACCACCATCACCGACAAGGTGGCCTATGCCGCGACCGGCGCCACCAAGGTCGACAACACCACGGCGACCTTCAACATCCCCAGTGGTGTGACGCTGACCAGCGGCACACCCCAGGCGATGAACCTGTGCGTCTACAAGAACAACACCGGCAGCAGCGGCGCGGCGGTGGCGGGCCCGCTGGCGTTCACCCAGACGCCCGGTGTCACGTCGAACCCGACCAGCGGGGCGCCCGGCGCGGCCAACACGATCACGTTCACCGCGCCCTCGGGCACCACGTCGTTCGCGACCGCGCCCGGTATCAGGTTCTCGGCGACGGGCTGCCCGGCGACCTACGGCACCCCGGGGACGCTGGCGGTCACCAACGTGACCAAGACGGGGACCACGACCGTGACCGGCGTGCTGCCGGCCGGCGCGAACCCGACCAACGTTGCGACACCGTACAACGTCTGCTTCTACGCCGGATCGAGCAGCGGTGACACGCTGATCGGCACGAGCCTGTACACCATCAACATCCCATCGGTCCAGCTCAGCAGCACGGTGGGCACGGCCGCGGGTGGCAACGGCATTACCGCGACGTCGACCGCGGCCTACCTGAGTGGCGTCACCACTCCCTACGTGGTCTTCACGAAGGAGGAGCGGTGCCCGATCTTCTACTCGACGACCGGGACCGTCGCGACCACGGTGGCCTCGCGTAAGTTGTCGAACAACCGGGCCGCAATCACGGTGCCCGCGCTGCCGCTGACGAACGCCGCGGCGACTGACTACCAGGCGTGCATCTACGGCGGTACGAGCGGGACGAGCACGCTGCTCAGCGCGGCGACCTACACCTCGGCGACCGCGCCCACGCTGTCCGCCGTCACGCCGGCGGCCGGCACGGTGCTTGGTGGTACCGAAATCACCGTCTCGGGTAACTACCTGACGACCGCGCCCGGCTCGATCACGGCCACGCTGGGTGGGCTGCCGCTGACCGACATCACGCCGATCAACGCCACGTCGTTCACCGCCAGGACTCCGATGCACGCCAAGGAGTCCAACGTCATCCTGACGGTCAATACCCCGAACGGCAGCGTCAGCCTGCCGGCCGCGTACAGCTTCGTCCCGGCGATCGAGGCGACGCCGAACACTGCGCCGAACACGGCTGTCGCGGTGAACCTGGCGATCCGTGGGGTTGGTCTGGCCTCCGCGAACTTCACCCCTGGGGTGGCCAACTCGCACATCTACCTGGCCAGGGGCGAATACGATCCGACCGAGGTGGTCGGGTCGAGCGGCACGATGGTCAACCCGGCCATCGCGGAATGCGGCGACGTGCTGGTCATCAGCGACAATGAAGCGGCTTGTGTCCTCAACCTGGCGCAGCGGCTCAACATTCCGGCCGCCAATGTGGCCTCACGGCAGACGGCAGCGACCGATGTGGACACCGTGACCGGCAGTAAGGTAATCACTTCGGCGGTGACCGGCTTCCTGCCGAGCGACATCGGTAAGCCGATCACCGGCACCGGTATCCCGGCGGGCACGATCGTGCGCGACATCGTGGGTACCACCCAGGCGATTCTCTCCAAGGCGGCCACGGCCACCTCGGGTTCCAGTGACATCCAGGCGACCATCGGTTCCGCTGCTCTGCGGAGCTCGCTCACGATGACCGGTACCGGCACTCCCAGCATCACCTTCAGCGGCACCGATCTCACCGTGGCCGATGTCGGTCGCTGGCTTACCGGCACCGGTTTCGGGGCGCCGCGGCAGATCTTGAGTGTCGACCCGGCGGGTCACACCGCGGCGCTGTCGGGCAACGCGCCCAACGCGTCGCCCACCGACGTGTCGGTGCTCGCCAACGTTCCGGTTCCGGCTGGTGCGTACACGCTGACCTTCGTGTCCAACGGTTCGCCCGCGGCGAACACCGGCGACGTGAACTACAGCCAGAGCGTCGTCACGCCGGGTTCCACCTTCACGGTGACCAACTCCTGATCGACGTAGTTCTCCTGCGTTAGTCGGCGGCCCGGAGTCCTAGGACTCCGGGCCGTTTGGCGTCCGGGCTAGCACCTGACCGGACCTCAGAAGCACACAAGAGCAAATCTCACCAATTTCGTCACTGTCCGGAATTAAACGTATTTGCGGCGATACGCTCCGAGGCGAGATGGCCCGTCGACGACTCTCCGGGCCCCCCAATCCGACCGACGCGGTCTCCGAAGGCCGTAGGAGGATCTGCATGAACAAGTCCAAGAAGGCCGCCCGGCAGAAGTGGCTCTACGGTGCCGTCGCTCTGGGAACGGCAGCTGCCGGCGTCGCCGTCGCGACCGCTGACCTTCCGGCGTACGCCGCACCGGTCGCGCTCGTCCTGAGCTCGACCAACGGTCCGAGCGCCGGCGGTAACGCGCTGACCGGCACCGCGACCCCGACGACGGCCAACCCGTCGCCGTTCCCGGACGGGTCCACTCTCGCGGTCCAGTTCCAGTTCTACGGGACCAGCAACACGTCCTGCTACGGCGCTGCCGCCAGCCAGTCGGCCGTCCCGCGGGCGACCGCGGCGGTGACGGCGTCCGGCGCGGTCACCACGGCCGGCGTCCAGAACGCGACCGGCGTGAAGCGGGTGTCCACCACGAAGATCGCGTTCACCGTGCCGACCGGGCTCGCGCTCGTGGGCAGCCAGGCCACCTCGAAATGGAACGTCTGCGTCTACGACACCGGCACCAACTCGCTTCTGGCGACCACGACCTACACCATCAACGCCCGGCCGAAGATCACCAGCATCACGCCGACCAGCAGCCCGTCGCTCGGCGGCCAGACCATCACGGTCAACGGCGAGGGGTTCGCGACGGCGGCCGGCGCCACGACGGCGACCATCGGCGGAGCGGCCCTGACCAACATCAAGATGAACAGCTCCGGCACCAGCTTCACGGCCGTCACCCCGCAGCATGCCGCGGACACCGGACTTGCCGTGGTGGTCAGCACCACCGGTGGCACGGTGACCAGTCTGGACCCGGACAACAACAACCTGCCGCAGGACGCTGACAACGCGACTAACGACGCGCCGATCCCGTTCAGCTACAGCAATGGCATCAGCGTCACGCCGAACACCTCGCCCAACACGGCGCAGGTGGACGTCGACGTTCGCGGCGTCGGCTTCCAGGACTTCATCCTGCCGGGCGCCTTGGACGACAACGACTCCGAGGTCGCGCGCGTGCTGCTCCTCGACGCGCCCTACGCGCAGGGTTCGACGAGCACGGCGACGGCCGAGTGCACCGGTGTCCTGATCATCGACGACACCGAACTCATCTGCACCCTCGACCTCAACGGCGCCGACGGGGCCACGGATGCGGACCCGGCGGACAACATCGACGAGGGCACCTACACCCTGACCGTGGTGGAGAACGCCTCCGACCAGGAAGCCGACATGGCGGTTGCCAACCCGTCGATCATCAGCAGCGGCTCGACGTTCACCGTCGCCCCGTACTGATCGACCCACGGCGGTGCTCCCGCCGTACCGAAGCTGACATGACCGCAAGGCGAAGCGGCCCGGAGCGAAAAGGCTCCGGGCCGCTTTCTGCATGGTGTCCGTCAGGCCAGCCGTGACCATTCCGCGTTGACGGCGGCGACGCTGCGCTGCGCTGACGGCTTGCCGTCCGGGTCGACCGCGACCGTGTAGACGCTCCTGGCGTCGCTGATCCGCCAGCAGATCAGCAGGGTCGGCCGGGCCTTCGCCGGGGTGGTGGCGCTGAAGCGGACCTTGTCCGTGCAGCTGACCGCGCCGATGGTCTGATGGTCGTCGGTGACCCAGGCCAGCTCCTTCTGGCCGGTCAGGTCCGTCCGGGCCGAGTAGAGCCGGCGGACCTCGCCGCCAGTCTTGGTGACCTTGGGGTGGAGGTCGATCTGCCGGCCGCTCGGCGGCGGGGGCAGCGGGTAGTTGATCTTCGTGGTCTGCTTCGCGGCGGCCTCGCGGACCGCCTTGATTCGTTCCTCCCTGGTCCTCTTGTCCGCGGTCTGCGGCTTCTTCGCGGCCTTCTCCGGCTCGTCGGACTTGTCGGCCTTGTCGTGCTGACCGGGCCGGCCGGGCTGATCGGCCGTGACCTCCTGAGACTCGGCCGCCGTGGGGTGCTCGCTGCCGGTGAGCCGCGTGGTGGCAAGTGTCGCGCCGGCCGCCACCGCGGCCAGTGCACCGGCGCCGATGATCACGTGCTTGCTGCGCATGTCCTCGACCTTTCACGGGTCTGTTCGGACGCCTCGCCCTGCTCGGGCGCGCCCGGCGAATTCCCCATCGTCTCCCGGTCGACCTGGGGGTTCGGGCAATTCGCCGGAACCTCTGCGAAGCGGCAACCCGTTCGCTACCGGCGTGCCGCCGGGCCGGCAACCCACCCGGTCGAAGGTGGTCTTCGCCAGCGATCGGGAGGTTAGTCAATGAAGGTTCAGCTGCGCCGGTACGCCGCCGGAGCCGTCGCCGTGGGTGCCCTGGCGGCCGTCGGTGTGTACGCGCTGCCGACCGGCACCACGGAGTGGAAGCCGGTCACCTACGGCCTCACCGCGAACCCGGAGCAGCTGGTGCCGGCGACCGTGTCCGAGGCCGAGCCGGCCCGGGTGGTCAGCACCACCCTCGACAAGTCCGGCCGCCCGGTCGTCACGGTCAAGCAGGCGACCGACCGGGCCGGTGCCGCCAAGCTGGTCGAGCAGGCGCAGCAGGCGGAGAACGCGGTCGGCGTGGAGATCGACGTCAAGGCCGTCGCGCTGGGCGCGCCGACCGGCAGCGACCTCTACCGCAGCCGGCAGTGGGACCTCGGCACGATGCGCGCGGTCGACGCGTGGCAGACCTCGACCGGCGCCGGGGTGACCGTCGCGGTGGTCGACACCGGCGTGGACGCGACCAACGTCGACCTCAGCGGCAAGGTGCTGACCGGCTGGGACGCCACCACCGACAAAGCCGGCGGCAACATCGACCCGAACGGGCACGGCACCCACGTGGCCGGCACCATCGGCGCGGTCACCGGCAACACCATCGGCGTCTCGTCGGTGGCGCCGGACGTGAAGATCCTGCCGGTGCGGGTGCTCGGCGCGAACGGCAGCGGCTACATGTCGGACGCGGCCGAGGGCATCGTCTGGGCCGCCGACAACGGCGCCCAGGTGATCAACATGTCGCTGGGCGCGGGCACCAAGGTCACCGCGGTCAGCAACGCGATCGCGTACGCCCGCGGCAAGGGCGTCACCGTGATCGCGGCCGCCGGCAACGAGCGGGCGCAGGGCAGCCCGATCAGCTATCCGGCCGCGGACACCGGGGTGATCGCGGTCGCGGCGACGGACTCGTCGGACGGTGTGGCGCCCTACTCGAACGCGGGCAGCTATGTGGACGTCGCGGCGCCCGGCAGCGCGATCCTGAGCACGTACCCGGCGGCGCTGGGCAACAGCTACGGCACGATGAGCGGCACGTCGATGGCGTCGCCGCACGTCGCGGGCCTGGCGGCGCTGCTCAAGGCGGCCAAGCCGAGCCTGACCCCGGATCAGATCGAGAAGGCGATCGAGACGTCCGCTGTCGACCTCGGGTCCGCGGGCAAGGACAACGATTTCGGGTACGGCCGGGTGGACGCCGTGGCGGCCCTCGCGGCTGTGGCCACCCCGGCCACCGCGCCGACCACCTCCTCGCCGGCCCCGTCGCCGTCGGTCTCGGTGGCTCCGTCCACTCCCGCGTCGTCGTCCCCGTCGGTCACGCCCTCGAAGAGCGCCATCACCTCGCCGACGCCGGCGCCGAGCGTCAGCACCACCACCGCGCCGCCGGCCACGCCGGTAATCAAGTCGAACGTGACGTCGCGTGAGGTCAAGTACGGCGCCTCGGCCGCCACCACGTTCACCGTGACGGCGCAGGGCAAGGCGTGGGCGCGCAAGTCGGTGTCGGTCTGCGTGACCGAGACCGGCGGCGCCGAGAACTGCACCGACGCGGTCACCACGGCCAGCGGCACGGTGCCGGTCAGCCGGGTCGCCACGAAGGGCTTCCAGGTGCAGGTCAGGGTGGCCGCCGGCGCCGCGAACCTGGCCGCGGAGTCGCCGGTGGCGACCTACACCGTGCGGGCCACGGCGACCGTCACGCGTACCGCCAAGGGCACGCTCGGCATCCAGCTCGGCGGGGTGAACGGGCAGACCGTGGTGGTCGAGCAGTACCTGAACGGCGAGTGGGCGCAGGCGATCACGTACCAGGCCGCGGCCAAGGTCACGCTGAGCGGGGCGGTCGCCGGTCGCAAGTACCGGGTCGTGGTGCCGGAGAGCGCCGGTCTGCTCGGGGTGACCAGCGCGGCCGTCGCCGCCTGACCGTTTCTCCCCGCACGACAGAGGTCCGAGGTGGCACCCGCCACCTCGGACCTCTTCGTCTTCTCCGTCAGCCCATCTGCTTCCACTTGCGCTGGAGGGCGGCGACGGTCTTCTCGGCCGACGGCCGGCCCTTGAGGGAGACCGCCACGGTCAGCACACTCTTGGCGTCCGAGGTGCGCCAGCAGAGCAGCATGGTCGGGCGCTCCTTCGGCTTGCTGTCGTTGTCGAACCGGAACTTCTGAGTGCACTCCGCCGGCCCGACCTTCTTCGGCTCGCCCGCAGCCCAGAGCAGCTCGCGCTGACCGGTCAGGTCGTACTCGGCGGAGACTGTCCGCAGCGTGGCGCCGTCATCCTTGAGCGAGCCCTTGTTGGTCACCTCGACCGGACCGTTCGCCTGGGCTTTCGGCCTCGATACGAGCGGCCGCCTGAGGGGGTATCCCGCCTTCGCCGCGGCCTCGCGCGCCTCCTTGATCTCCTCTTTGACGCTCATGCTCTTCGAGGGCTTCGGCGTGGGCGTCCCGGTCTCCACGCCCTGGGCGCCCCCTCGCTTGTCGTCGGTGGTCGCCGTCGACGGCGCCACCGAGATGGGCGCCGAGCTGGACTGATCGGGCAGCAGGCCGTTGAGGGTCTGCGGCTCGGCCAGGTCCGACTGCCGGTCGGGAGCGAGTTGCAGGGCCACCAGTCCGGCGACCGCGAGTGCCGCGGCGCCGGTGGCGATGATCAGACCGCGCCGGCGCCGGGGCTGCTGGGGACCTTCCGAGGCCGGCAGGTTCTCGTCATCGTTCGCCATGTCATGTCCTTCGCGGGGTTGACTGATCCTTCGCGGGTACGAGGTCCCATGGTTTCGAAGAAAGGTTCATATCGGGGCAAGATCGGGCAATTTTCAGCCGATTGTCAGTCGAGCGCGGCCCATTCCCGTTCCAGCACCGCGACACTCGCGGTCGCCGCCGGGCGGCTGTCCCGGTTCACGGCCATCGTCACCACGCTGCGGGTGGGCGAGGTGCGCCAGCAGAGCATCAGGTGCGGGCGTTCGGCGGCGGCCGCGCCGGCGCTGAACCGGACACGGTTGGTGCAGTGCGCCGAGCCGACCATCGTGCCCTGGTCGGCGAGCAGGCTCAGCTGTCCTCGGCCGGACAGGTCGTACCGGGCCGTCGTCACCCGGATGCTGCCGTCCCGGGTGGCCTCGATCCGCTCGGTGACCTGCTGATCCGCCGTGCCCGGACTGGCCGGCGCGAGGTGCTGCAGGAAGCCGTCCGCGGCCTCGGACGCCGCGAGCTCGTCCGCGTCGAGGGACGGGCTGGGCATCGGACTCAGCTTGGCGCGGGCCGCGGACAGGGTCGGTTTGGCGCCGAGCTGCGGTGGCGGTTCCTCGGTGGGCGGCGCGGACGGCGACGGCGGGGTCTGTGGGGCGAGGGCGGCCGGCTCGGGGAGCGTGGGCTGCTGGACCTCGATCAGCTGGGTGCCGAGGAAGGCGCCGCCGGCCAGGAGGGCGGCCGCGCCGGCGACCGCGACGACGGCCTGGCGGCGGCGCAGCGAGCGGCGGGAGGGTGCGACGGCTGCCGCGGAGGCGTAGAGGCTGCCCTGAGGCTGGGGGTCGTACTCGTCATCGGCCATGTCACCGTCCTCCACCGTAGGTATGAACCTCCATGCTCCCAAATATCAGGACATCAGCGGCGGAAATGGGCTAATCCGCAGAGGCCATGATCTGTCGGGTTCCGGTCGCTCGCGTCACCCGGAGAGGGAGGTCCGGCCGCTTCCGGTTGACCCCGGGATTTCGGTACGCGCATCGTGTGGTGCACGGGTGCGTTGGCGGGCGGATCCGGGGGCCGTCCCGCGTGCCCGGGGCCCGGAGGGAGGCCATCGGTGGCACAGCGTGGTGCGGCTATGACCGAGGAAGAGCACCTGCCGGCCCGGCCGTCCTGGGACTGTCGTGTCTGCGGCGACCCGTGGCCCTGTGAACCGGCGCGAGCTCGTCTCGTCGGGGAGCACGGGCAGGTGAAGCTGGCCGTACTGATGTGGGATTTCCTCGAGGAGGCGGCCCGCGACATGCCGCACACCCCGGCGTCCGACCTCTTTGATCGTTTCCTGCGCTGGACCCAGTGACCGCGGGTTTGGACTGCTCGGAGCCGGGGATCCCGACTTGCGGCGAAACGGTGATGCCGGCCGCATGTCCTCGTTAGGGTGAAAACTACCTTTTCGAGGAGATGAGTATGATTTTTCGTCGTATGACCGTGGCGCTCGGTGCGGCCGGTCTCCTGCTCCTTCCGGCCGTGGCTGCCCAGGCCGCGGGATCGTCCGATCGGGACATCGACTTCCTGCGCGCGGCGCACCAGGCGAACCTCGCCGAGATCGCCGGCGGGCGGATCGCCTTCCAGAAGACCGCCGACCCGGCGGTCAAGAAGATTGCTGCGGACCTCATGCGCGATCACATCTTCATGGACGCCGATCTCTCGGCCACCGCGCGCAAGCTGCGGATCTCGCTGCCGATGACGCCGACCGCCGAGCAGCAGGCGCTGGCCAGGAGGTATGAGGCGGCCGGGACGGACACCTTCGACGAGTACTACATCTCGACCCAGCTGGCCGCTCACCGCGAGGCGCACGAGATGGCCGCGGCGCAGGCGGAACAGGGTGACCAGGAGGCGGTGACGGATCTGGCCGAGAAGGCGGTGCCGATCATTTCGCGTCACCAGCAAGAGCTGCGACAGGCCGCGGAGGCGAAGGGAATCGCCGGGTACGCCGGAGCGGGGGGCCGCGCGGGCTGACGATGGATCGGGACCGGCCCGGGTTCACCGGGCCGGGCTTGATCCGTTCTGTGGTGCGCTCAGCGGACGCCGAGGACCGCCGCGTCGGTCCCGCCGCGCCAGATCACGCCGACCTCCCGATAACCGCCCGCCCGGAGCGCGTCGAGATGCCAGCTCGCCGGCGGGTTCCACTCCGCGGCGTGCCCGGTCGGATAGATCCGCTGCCGCTCCACCGCCTTGACCGCCAGCCACTCGTCCGCGGCCACCCGCGCCCACCAGTCCTCCCACGACGTCGCGGCGCCGGACGCGTAACGCGCATTCCGCTCCGAGCGGGCCTGGTCGCGCAAGCGCCGGGAGAAGTCCGGCAGGTTCTCGTCCGGCATGTGGTCGGCATTCACGAAGATCCCGTCCGGCCGCAGCAGCTCCCGGATCTCCGCGTAGAGCGCACTCGTCCGCTCGGCGGGCAGCCAGTGCAGCGCGGTCGCGGTGAGCACCGCGTCGAAACCGTCGTGCGGCAGCTTGGCCCGCCAGCCCGGATCGCTCAGGTCGGCGTCGACGACGGTCGCCCGGCCGGCCAGCGAGGCCTCGGCGATGGCCAGCAGCACCGGATCCTGATCGAGCACGGTCACCCGCGCGCCCGGGAAGCGGGCGAGCGTCCGCAGGCCGATCGACCCGGTGCCACCGGCCAAGTCGAGCAGCCGCGGCGGCGCGCCACCGGTGACCGCGCCGACCGCGGTCAGCATCGCGTCGAACCGATGCTCCCGGTCCGGCATGAAAGCGGACTGCTGACGATCCCACGACTCCTGCCAGATGTAAGGATTCATGAGGCTCACGCTAGTTACATCGAGCGCGGCTGTCACGCCCTGGCCCGAAGTTTTCGGTAATGTCTGCGGTCATGGTGAGGCCTTACCCGACCCTGGTCGTCATCCGCGGCAACTCGGGCAGCGGCAAGACCACGGCCGCCCGCGAGGTCCGCCGCCGCTACGGCCGCGGGTGCGCCCTGATCGAGCAGGACCACCTGCGCCGGATCATCCTGCGCGAACACGACAGCGGCCCGGATCCGGTGGCGCCGGCCTTCATCGCCACGATGGCGCGCGCCGCGCTGGACGGCGGCTATCACGTCGTCCTCGAAGGCATCCTCTGGACCGGCCGATACGGTCCCGCCGTCCGTGAGCTGATCGCCGCCCATCCGGGGCCGGCCGCCGCTTACTTCCTCGACGTCTCTTTCGACGAGACGGTCCGCCGGCACCTGAGCCGCCCCGAGCCGATCCCGGTCACCGCCGACCAGATGCGCGAGTGGTACCACCCGCTCGACCTGCTGGGCGTCCCCGGGGAGCGGGTCGTCCCGGAGGAGTCGACGCTCGATGCCACCGTGGACCTGATCCTCCACGACAGTGGCCTGTCCGCAGCCGGCCCCTTGGCCACCTGCCCGGACCGCTGCCCCCGCTGCGCCGCCGGCAACCGATAACCGTCGCCGCCCGCTGCGCCGCCGGCAACCGCCAGCCCGGCTCGTCTCAGCCCGCCGCTTTCTGGTCCGTGAAGCGCTCGGCGAACGCCTTCAGATCCCTCCGCTCGATCGCCGCCGCCATCAGCTCCGGAAACGCATCCGGCGTGCACGCGAAAGCCGGCACCCCCAGCGCCGCCAGCGCCGCCGCGTTCTCGTGGTCATAAGCCGGAGCCCCCTCGTCGGAGAGCGCCAGCAGCACCACCACCTGCACCCCGGCCGCCGTCATCTCGGCGACCCGCCGCAGCATCTCCGCCCGCACGCCACCCTCGTACAGGTCGCTGATCAGCACGAAGATGCTGTCCCGCGGCCGGGTGATCAACTGCTGGCTGTACCCGATCGCCCGGTTGATGTCCGTCCCGCCACCGAGCTGCGTCCCGAACAGCACCTCGACCGGATCGCTGAGCTGCTCGGTCAGGTCCACCACCGCGGTGTCGAAGACGACCAGCGACGTCCGCAGCGACCGCATCGACGCCAGCACCGCCGCGAACACCCCGGAGAACACCACCGACGCGGCCATCGAGCCGGACTGGTCCACGCAGAGGATCACGTCCCGCTGCACCGCGGTGGTCCGCCGCCCGTATCCGACCAGCCGCTCCGGGATCACCGTCCGGTGCTCGGCCTGGTAGTGCTTGAGGTTGGCCCTGATCGTCTTGTCCCAGTCGATGTCACCGTGCCGCGGCCGGTTGATCCGGGCGGCCCGGTTCAGCGCCCCGGAGACCGCGGCCCGGGTCTGCTGCGCGATCCGGCGCTCCAACTGCTCGACCACCGTGCGGATCACCTGCCGTGCCGCGTCCTTGGTGGCGTCGGGCATCACCCGGTTCAGCGAGAGCAGCGTGCCGACCAGGTGCACGTCCGGCTCGACCGCGGCCAGCATCTCGGGCTCCAGCAGCAGCCGGGTCAGGTCGAGCCGCTCGATCGCGTCGGCCTGCATCACCTGCACGACGGTGCTCGGAAAGTACTCCCGGATGTCGCCCAGCCACCGCGCCACCTTCGGCGCCGACCCGCCGAGCCCGGCCGACCGCTTGGCCGGCGTCCCGCTCCCGTCCCCACCCGCGTCGTAGAGCGCGGCCAGCGCCGCGTCCATCTGCCCGTCCCGCCCCTCGGCCTTGCCCAGCGACTCCTCAGCCGGCCCGCCCAGCACCAGCCGCCACCGCCGCAGCCGCTCCCGCGAAGCCTCGTCCCGCTCAGCCATCGCCCCTCCGAGCACCCGAGCCCCGCCGCCCCGCGCCGCCGTCACGCCCCGCCGCGCCGGCAGCCCGTCCCGCCCGGCCGTTGCTCCCTGCCACGTCGGTGTCCCGTCCGCGTGCTGCCTGCCTGTTGCTGCCGGCGGCGTCGGTGTCTCGTCCACGTCCTGCCTGCCTGTTGCTGCCGGCGGCGCCGGTGTCCCGCTCGCGTCCCGCCTGCCTGTTGCTGCCGGCGTCAGTGTCCCGTCCGCGTCCCGCCCGGCCGTTGCTCCCTGCCGCGTCGGTGTCCCGTCGCCGCCCCGCTCCGCGCCGGACACCGCCGGCCGCGCCCTGAGCATCGACATCCGCCCAGCCGGCGCCGCCTCCTCCCGCTCGCCTGCCCCGCCCGCGCCCGGCAGCCCGGCCGTCGCCGCCCACCTCGTCCCCCGCCGAGGCGTCAGCCTGCGACGAGCCCGCAGCGCGCGGATGCGAGAACACCGCCGCCACCGAGTGCGCGGCCACACCACCCGCCGTCTCCGGCGCCGGGTGCGAAAACTGCATCACCGCGGGCTGCGCCTCCACCGCCCCTGCCGAGGACTCCTCGGCCGAGTGCGAGAAGAGCCCCGAAACATCCCCGTTCATGCGTCCTCCCGGACCCGGATTGCCTGCCCCAGCAGGGCCTCAAGCGCCGGCAGAACCGCCAGCGCCCGTTCCTCGTCGATCACCACGGCCCCCGCCGCGGCCGCACCGGCCCGCGGACCGGCCACCCGCTCCCCGATGGCCCGCCGCTCGCCGGCCTCGAAGGTCCCGAACGTCCTCCGCAGCAGCGGCAACACGTCGTCGAACGCCTCCGCCGGCACATCCGCCAGCCAGTCGTCGACCAGCCCCAGCAGCGCGTCGTCGTGCACCAGCAGCAACCCGCCCCCGGCGAGGAACCCCTCCACCCAGGCGGCCGCGTGCGCCGGCGGCGTCCCCACGGTCAGCGGCAACCGCAACCTGCGGCGCACCTCGACCGCGTCGAGCCGCCCCGCGTCCAGCAACAGCCGGGTCAGCCGCCCGGCCGGCAACCCGTGCAGATCCGGCCGCTGGGCCAGCGACTCCACGGTGACCAGCCACAATTCTCGCAGATCGGGATCGGCGAGCAGACTGACCGCCTGGTGCACGCCGTCGATGCCGTCACGCAACTGCTTCGCCGCGTCGTCGGAGAGCGACCCGGCCGCCGACGGCAGCCCGGCGCAGACCCGCTTCAGCAGACTCGCGGTCACCGTGGCCAGCCCGGCCACGTCGGTGCGCCGCACATCGCCGTACCGCATGGTCCGCGCCAGCGCGGGCAACGCCGCCATCAGGTGGTGCACGTCGGCGTCCAGCGCGGCCCGGGTGTCCAGGGCGGCCAGCACCTCAGGGTACGCCTCCCCGAGTTCCGCCAGCAGACAAGTCTCCAGCAGCCCGGTCACCTCGGCGAGGCTCCGCGCCGCCCGGGCCCGCCGGACCACCCGTGCGGTCGCCGCGGCCAGCACCGTGGTGCCCCACATGCTGCCCTCGACCAGCCGCACCGCGAACTCCGGCTGCCACCGCACCGTCCACTCCTCGCGGAACGTCCCGGTCCCGCGCCTCCCGGCCGCCGGCTGCCCCCACGGCACGTCCAGCGTGCGCAGCCGGTGCAGGAGCCGGCTGCGTCGCAGGTCGATGTCCTTGCGCAGGTCCAGCTCCAGGGTGCGCTCGGTGGCCTCCGGCTTGAGCCGCAGCGTGCGCTGCTGGGCGGCCAGGTCCCGGGCCAGCGGAACGGCCGGCATCTCCGCCGGCACCGCGCCCAGCCGCTCGCCGACCACCAGCTTGCGCGCGATCAGCTCGGTGCGCAGCGGCTCCCCGTCACACATCACCGCCTCGGCGGCCTCGGTCACCTCGGCCAGCCCGGCGAGCGGCCGCCCGCGCAGCGTCGCCAGCGTCTCGGCCAGCCGGGTCGCCTCGATCACGTGTGCCGACGAGGTGGGCACACCCTCCGCGCGCAGCACCCCGGCCGCGTCCACCAGCCACCGCGGCACCACCGAATCCGCGCTGCTGAACAGGTGGTGATACCACCCCGGCGACCGCACTCCCGCGCCGTAACCCGACCAGGAGGCGAGCCGCCCATAGGTCCACGGCACCCAGGTGAACGCGACCTTCCCCTTACGCCGCCCCTTGAGCAGCGCGGTGTCGTCCTTGACCGCGACTTTCCGGGTCAGCGCCGGCACGTGCCAGGCCCCGCAGACCACCGCGATGTTCTCGTGCTTGCGCCGGACCTCCCGCAGCACCGACCGCATGTAGGCCTCCCGCAGCAGGTCGTCCGGATCCTCCGGCGCGCCCTCGCGGATCGCCGTCATCGCCTCCGCGATCGCCTCGAACACCGGCACCCCACGGTGCTCGACCACGTCCTCCCACCAGCGCTCCGGATCGTCATATCCGGCCGCCGCGGCCAGCTCCCCGATCGGATCCACCGGCCGCGCCGCGGCAGGCTGCTCGGTCGCCGTTTCCCCCATTTCCTCCGGTACGTCAGAAGCCCCGTCCCCGCCGTCGAGCCCCCCTGAAGCCGTGCCGCCCACCCGAAACGCATAGGGCAGGTCGAAGAAGCGGACCGGCACCCCGCGTGCCACCGCCCACCGGATCGCCTGCCACTCCGGCGAGAACACCGCGAACGGCCAGAACGCCGCCCGGCCCGGATCGTCCACCGCGTAACCCAGCAGCGCGACCGGCGGCTCCAACCCCTCGTCAGCCACCCACCGCACCAGCTCGTCAGCCTCCGCCGGCCCCTCCACCAGCAGGATCTCCGGCTGCTGCGCGTCCAACTCCCGCACCACCGCCCGGGCCGACCCGGGCCCGTGATGCCGGACCCCGTAGAACCGCTCAGGCATCGCGGGCGGCCCGATAGAAGTCGAGCCAGTCGGGCCGCTCCCGGACCACGGTCTCCAGATACTCCCGCCAGACGACGGCGTCGGACACCGGATCCTTGATCACCGCGCCGACGATGCCGGCCGCCACGTCGCCCGGGTGCAGCGTGCCGTCGCCGAAGTGCGCGGCCAGCGCCATCCCGTTGGTGATCACCGAGATCGCCTCGGCGGTGGAGAGCGTGCCGGTCGGCGATTTCAGCTTGGTCCGCCCGTCCTCGGTCAGCCCGGTGCGCAGCTCACGGAAGACGGTGACCACCCGCCGGATCTCGTCCAGCGCGGCCGGCACCTCGGGCAGGTCGAGCGACGCGCCGAGCTGCGCCACCCGGCGGGCGACGATCTCCACCTCGTCGTCGGCGTTGGCCGGAACCGGCAGCACCACCGTGTTGAACCGCCGCCGCAGCGCGCTGGACAGCTCGTTCACCCCGCGGTCGCGGTCGTTCGCGGTGGCGATCAGGTTGAAGCCGCGCTGGGCCTGCGCCTCGGTGCCCAGCTCCGGGATCGGCAGCGTCTTCTCCGACAGGATGGTGATCAGCGCGTCCTGCACGTCGGACGGAACCCGGGTGAGCTCCTCCAGCCGGGCGATCGACCCGGTCTGCATGGCCCGCATGATCGGGCTGGGCACCAGGGCGGCCTCGGTCGGGCCCTCGGCGAGCAGGCGGGCGTAATTCCACCCATACCGAATCGCCTCCTCGGCGGTCCCGGCGGTGCCCTGCACCAGCAGCGTGGAGTCGCCGGAGATGGCCGCGGCCAGGTGCTCGGAGACCCAGGTCTTGGCGGTGCCGGGCACGCCGAGCAGCAGCAGCGCCCGGTCGGTGGCCAGGGTGGAGACGGCCACCTCGATCAGCCGGCGGGGTCCCACATACTTCGGAGTGATCTTGGCGCCGTCACCCAGCAGATAGGTCACCACGGCCTGGGGCGACAGGCGCCAGCCGGGCGGCCGGGGCCGCTCGTCGGCGGCGGCCAGCTGAGCCAGCTCGTCGGCATACTGATCCTCGGCGTGCGGTCGCAGAACAGTCACGCGAAACTCCTGAGCAGTCAGATCCGGTTGGTGGCTCGATCAGCAACTTACTGCCGGGGTGTGACACTTTCCGGCGCCAGCTCGGCGCGCATCTCCTCGCGAAAAGCCAGGGTGCGGGCCAGGTCGGCGACCGGGCGGACCCGGCCGGCGTCGACCTCCGGCTCCAGCTGGGCGGCGAGCCGGCCGGTGAGATCGGCATACTCCGGGGGCATCGCCAGGGCGGCGGTCCGGCACAGCTCGCCGAGCTGCCAGGTGTGCCGGTCGGTCCGCGCCCGGGTGGCGATCGTCTCCAGCACCGTCACGCTCAGCCGCTCCGGCCACGGACCGGGGTGCAGCGCGAGCAGCCGGTGCGCCGAGCCGTCCTCGGTCCGCAGCGCCTCGGCGGCCAGCCGGGCCAGCGCGTCCGGTGGCAGCACCAGGTGCAGATCCCAGCGAACCGCCTCGCGCAACACGCCCGCGTCGGTGGCCAGCAGCGCGGCCGCCCAGCGCGTGTCACCCTGCGCGATGGCCGCTTTGGCCCAGCCGTGCAGCAGCGGGGTGGCCCAGTCGTTTCCCCTGGCCAGCGCCAGGTAACCGGCCGGCTCCAGGTCGGCCCAGGAGGCCAGCGGCGCCCCGGCGACCACCTCCTCCAGCAACCAGGCACTGGCCCCGGCCCCGTGCGCCGGGGTGGCGCCGACCCCGTCGCGGCGCAGGTCGTCGTCGAGCCTGTCCGGCGGCCGGACGGCGAGCCGGGCCGGGTCGCCCGGCACCAGGCGGACCGCGGCGTGCGCCCGCTTCCGCATCCGCCGGCCGAACCCCGTGTCCGGCAGCCGGCGCAGCAGGTCGACGGCGGTCTGCCGGACCTCCTTGCGGCGGTCGTCCAGAGCGCGCTCCAACAGGTCCTCGTCGTCGGGGGAGAGGCCGTCGGCGAACGTGCCGAGGAACCGGGCGCGATTCTCCGACGAGTCGGCCCCCCAGGTGCTCTCCACCAGCCGGCGGGCCTGCGCCGGATCGGTGCGCCGCAGGGTGAGCAGGTGACCGAGGCGCTCGGTGCCGGTGGCGGTGGTCCAGTCGGTGACGGTGACCGGGGTCGCCTCGTCGAGCAGCCACCCCCAGTCCGGCCGCTGCCAGGCCAGCCAGGCGCCGCGCCGCCCGGCGACCCGGGCCACGCCGGAGCGGACCGTGGTGTTCCGCCGCGCCGCGTCCAGCAGCGCCGGGAGCAGCACCGGCGGCACCACGCCGCCCCGCGCCGCCGCCGTGGCCAGCCACTGAGCCAGCAACTCCTGCTCCAGATGGGCACCACCCGGCGCACCACCACGCAGGATCCGGGCCAGCCGCGCCCCGGCCGCGACCGGCAGCGGCGGGTCGATCTCCTCCGGTGCCGGCTCGACCGGCGCTTTCGCACCGCTGGGCTGAACGCCCGCCCGCCGGGTCGTCAGAGCAACGGCAGCAGCGTCGAGCAACGCGGCGGATGCACCGGCAACGGGCGCCGGATCGAGCCCGGCCGTCACCCCGCCGACCCGCACCGCATCGGCCTGCCACGGCCGCCGCGCGGTCCCGACCAGCGCCGCCGCCAGCATCTCCGGCGGCAGCTCGGCATCCCGGGGCGCACCCGGATCGGGCACCGGCGGCCCGGCCGGCACGAACTCCCCACCGACCCAGGCCGCCAGCGGCCGCAGCCCGCCCGGTGACCACTCCGCCGCCACCGAGCACGGTCGGCCACCGGCGGCGGCCAGCAGCCACCACGGCTCCCGATGACCCGCCGCCAGCGGCAACGCGTCCCCGGCCGGATCCACCAGCCAACCGTCCCCGGTCGGGACGACGTCGTCGAGGAGCACGGGCCCGTCGTACCGAAAAGGGTCGTCGGCCAGGAGCCGGGACCAGCGCGCGAGAGCGGCGCGCACCGACCCGCGGCCGTCCGGCGAGCCGAACGGCTCGGCCGCGCTCGTGCGGTCGGCGACCAGCGCGCGCAGCGGCGCCGCACCCGGATAGAAGCAGAGGTCGCCGCGGAACTCGGTGCCCGGGACCAGGTCGGCGGCGAGCGACTGGCCGGGCGCGGCGAACGACAGCACCAGCGCGAACCGCGACGTCGCCGACCCGTGCAGCCAGGTGCGCCGGGTGGTCAGCGCGCCGTCGTCGGTGTCGAACTGGCCCAGCACCTGCCAGCGGTCGGTGACCCGGGGCCCGGCCAGCACGTCCTCGGCCGAGGTGGGGAAGCCGATCCGGGAACGGACGGTGGCGGCCAGCGCCGGATCGAGCGTGTCGAGGCGATCGTGCCCGGAGATCAGAAGGTGCAGCATGGCCAGCTCGCCGAGCAGCCGGTCGGCCCAGTGCGGACCGATGCCGGCGATCCCGCCGAGCCGGCGCACCGCGCCCGCCGCCCCCGGCGCCTGCGCGTCGACCAGCCGCGCGGCCATCGGCTCGAACGCCGGGTGACCGCGCCGGCCCAGCCCGGCCAGGCCCTGCTCGACCTGGTCGTCGAGCCAGCGGCGCAGCTCGGTCAGGCCGCCGGCGACCCGCTCGGCGCGGTCCCGGGCGCGTTTCGCCGCGGCCACCGGATCGGGCGGGGACGTCCTGGCCTTGGCCCGGGCGGCCCGCGCGGTCTGCCAGGTGGTCACCCAGTCCGGCGCCGGACCGTCGCCGGCACCCGCGTCGGCCCAGTGCAGCACCAGGCCGACCGCGTGCTTGCAGGGCGCCCGGAAGCTCGGGCAGGAGCACTTGAACGCGGGCCCGGCCAGGTCGGCGGCCACCTGGTAACCCCGGACCAGACCCCAGACGATGTCGTCGAGCGTCCCGGTGGCGCCGAACTGCCCGGCCACGCTGCGCGCACGTTTCAGCGCGGCGGGGTCGGGGGCGAGCGACTCGGCCTGGGCGACGGACCATCGTTCCATGGGCACGTGACGACCCTAGGCCGCCGGTACGACAAAACCGCCGGCGTCGTTCAGCCCACCCGCCGCGTCCGTCCCCGGACCGGGTCGGTTTTCCGCGCCGCGTCGTGACGGGCGCGGACCTGCGCCGACTGTCCCCACAGCACCGCCCCGAAAGCCAGCACCATCCCGGTGACCTGCACGAACGTCAGCGCCTGACCGAGCGCCGCCCAGCCGATCACGGTGGCGGTGACCGGTGAGAGGAGGCTCAGCAACGACACCCGGGTGGCCGGCAGTCGCTCCAGTCCGCGGAACCACAGGACGTAGGCGAGCGAGGTCCCGATCAGCGCCAGGTAGGCGTACCCGAAGAGGTTCTCGCCGGTCAGCGTGGCCGGCAACCCCTCGGCGACCAGCGTGATCGCCAGGAGCGTGAGGCCGCCCGCGGCCAGCTGCCAGCCGGTCGAGGTCAGCAGCGACACCCCGGGCCGTCCCCATCGCTTGGTCAGGACCAGGCCGGTCGCCATCGACGCCGCGCCGGCGAGCCCGGCGACGATCCCGATCGGGTCGAGGCGGGCGGTAGCGGTCAGGACCGCGAGGGCGACGCCGACGGCGCCGATCACACCCGCGATCACCGTACGCACGGAAGCGCGCTCGCCGAGCACCAGCGCGGACAACCCCGCCACGACCAGCGGCTGCACCGCCCCGAGCACCGCCGCCATGCCACCGGGCAGCCGATACGCGCTGACGAACAGCAGGGCGAAGAAGAGCCCGATGTTCAGCGCCCCGAGCACCGCCGATTTCCACCACCAGGCCCCGCGTGGCATCTCCCGGGTGATCGCGAGCAGCAGCAACCCGGCCGGCAGTGCCCGCAGCACCCCCGCCAGCAGGGGTCGGCCGGGCGGCAGGAACTCGGTGGTGACCGCGTAGGTCGTCCCCCACACCATCGGCGTGAGTGCCGTGACCAGCAGAACCCGCATGACGACTCCCTCGACGGAAAGTATCTCGACATCAAGATAACCGACGTCGAGATACTTGGCACCGAGCGATCGTGGAAAATGTCAGCATGAGCGAACCCGACGGTGTCGACCGGATCCTGGCCCAGTGGGCGACCGAGCGCCCCGACCTGGACACCACCGCGATGGGCATCTTCGGCCGCATCCAGCGGATCGCCCGGATCGCCGGCGACACCGCCGAGCGTGCCTACGCCGAGTTCGGCATCGGCCGCCCCGAGTTCGACGTGATCGCCACCCTGCGCCGCTCCGGCCCGCCGTTCCAGCTCTCGCCGGGCGCCCTGGCGGCGTCGATGATGCTCAGCACCGGCGGCACCACCGCCCGGCTGGACCGCCTGGAGAGAGCCGGCCTGATAGCCCGCTCACCCGACCCGTCCGACCGCCGCGGCGTCCTGGTCCACCTCACCGACCAGGGTCTCGAACTCGCCGACCGGGCCGTGACCGCGGGCCTGGCCGAACAGCAGCGCCTGCTGTCCCACCTCACCCCGGCGGACCAGGAGCGGCTGGCCACCCTGCTCCGCCGGGTGCTGAAAGCCCTTTGACCGATCAGCGGGGCCCGCCGGGAGAAGCCCGCTCAAGCAGGGAGAACGGCGGCACCGTCTCGGCCGGGCTCGGCGGCGGCGGGGGAGTGCCGTCCCCGAACGGACGCCCACCGAGCGCCTCCCGTCCGTGCGGTGTCAGCCAGCCGCGGAGATCCGGTCCGGCCGGCACGACGCCGGTCGGGTTGATCATCCGGTGCACCTCGTAATAGTGCTGTTTGATGTGCCGGAAATCGATCGTGTCCCCGAAGCCCGGCGTCTGGAACAGATCCCGCGCGTAGGCCCAGAGCACCGGCATCTCGCTCAGCTTCTGCCGATTGCACTTGAAGTGTCCGTGATAGACGGCGTCGAACCGGGCCAGCGTCGTGAACAGCCGCACGTCCGCCTCGGTGATCGTCTCACCCACCAGGTAACGCTGCCCCTCCAGCCGCGCGGACAACCAGTCCAGCCGCTCGAACAGCCGGTGATAAGCCTTCTCGTAGGCCTCCTGCGTCGTCGCGAACCCGGCCCGGTAGACCCCGTTGTTGACGTCCGCGTAGACCGCGGCATTGACCTCGTCGATCTCCGCCCGCAACTCCGCCGGATAGAGGCGCGGCGCCCCGGGCCGGTGATGTTTCGCCCACTCCAGCGACAGGTCGATGGTGATCTGCGCGAAGTCGTTGGTCACCACGGCGCCGGACGGCACGTCGACGATCGCCGGAACCGTGATCCCCTTGTCGTAGCCCGGGAACCGCCGGAAGAACGCCTCCTGCAACCGCTCGATCCCGAGCACCGGATCCCGCCCGCCCGGGTCCAGATCGAACGTCCAGCTGCGCTCGTCGTGCGTCGGACCGGCGATGCCCATCGACAGCACGTCCTCCAGCCCGAGCAGCCGCCGCACGATGATCGCCCGGTTCGCCCACGGGCACGCCCGGCTCACCACCAGCCGATACCGCCCCGGCTCGACCGGATAACCGTCCCGAGCGTCCGCCGTGATCCGGGTGGCGATGTAACGCTGGTCCCGCGTGAACTCACCGGAAGTCATGAATCCATCCTGCCCACGATTCGCTTCCACCTCACCGCCGGAACCAAGACCATTTCCGGTACGCCCTCAGCCCGGGGCCGCTGGCGGTCCGGCGGAGCGGTCGCCTAACTTCGTTGGAATGTATGCCGCCGTCGACCTGCAAACCACCGGCACCAAGACCTCCTGGCACGACCGCATCGTGGAGATCGCGATCGTCCGGCTGGACGAGTCGGGCAAGGTGCTGGACGAGTGGTGCACCCTGGTCAACCCGGACCGGGACCTCGGCCCGCAGGAGCTGCACGGCATCAGCGGCGCCGAGGCTCGCCGCGCCCCGCTCTTCGCCGACCTGGCCGGCCAGATCGCCGCCCGGCTGGCCGGACATGTGCTGGTCGCGCACAACCTCCTTTTCGACGCCGGATTCCTCACCGCCGAGTTCGGCAAGCTGGGCGTGGCCGTGCCGGTCGGCGACGACCGCGGCCTGTGCACCATGCGCCTGGCCGGGCACTTCCTGCCGACCGCGTCGCGCAGCCTCACCGCCTGCCGCGCCGCCGCGGGACTGCCCCCGCACCGCGAGTACTCCGCGCTGGACGGCGCCCGTGCCGCCGCCGAACTGCTCGCCTATTACCTGGAGCGGGCCGGTGACCCGCCGCCGTGGGCGGAGCTGATCGACGAGGCCCGGCGGGCGGACTGGCCCGCGCTGCCGCTGACCGGCGCTGCCCCGGTGACCCGTGGCCGCTCCCGGGACCGTGACCCGCACTTTCTCACCCGCCTCGTCGACCGTCTGCCCCGGCAGCTGAACCCGGCGGCGGACGCGTACTCCGCCCTGCTCGACGGGGTGCTGCTGGACCGGCACATCTCGGCCAGCGAGGCGGACCAACTGGTCGCCGCCGCCGCGAAGCTCGGTCTGTCCCGCGCCGACGCCGAGGTACTGCACCACCGCTATCTGTCCGGGCTGGCCACGGTGGCCCTCGCCGACCAGATCCTGACCCGCGCCGAACGCCTCGACCTCGACGGCGTCGCCGAGCTCCTCGGTCTGACCAGCGCCGACGTGGACCGGGCGCTCGCCGAGGCCGCCAGCCGGCCCGCCGCGAAGGTCGCCCAGTGGCAGCTGAGCCCCGGCGACCAGGTCGTCTTCACCGGGAACCTGACCCCGCCCCGCGAGCACCTCGAGGTCGACGCGCTGACTCACGGCCTGCGCACCGCCCGCAAGGTCACCAAGCAGACCCGCCTGCTGGTCGCCGCCGATCCCGACTCGATGTCCGGCACCGCCAAGCTGGCCCGCCAGTACGGCATCCCGATCGTCACCGCAACTGCCTACAAGGCGATGCTGGAGGCCCTGCTCAGCTCCGTCCGCCACTGATTCGCGGCAGGTGGCGAGAGGCAGAGGTGGATGGCCGCCCGGAAGTGGGGCGGCCATCCTTTCGGGGTTCGGTGGGCGAGGCATCCCCCCGTGGTGATGCCTCGCCCGGCTTGGGGAGCCGGGCACTGTCGGGACGGCCGAAGAGGCCCGCGCCGGCATGCGGCCGAAGGGGCCCGCGCTGAGACCTGGCCCGCTGCTGGACCGAGGGCCGCGCTGGGGCCGCCGCCTTTATAGCATGACGGAGAGCGCTTTCCGAGACCAGCCACCAAATTTGGGAGCGTGCCCAAGAACCCTGGACGCCGTCTGAGCGGCCGCTGGACGGGCACAGAAAGGCGCGGGCCGAGACGGCCCGCGCCCTTGATCCGATGACGGTCAGTACTGGATTCCGGCCTGGGCCAGCAACCAGTTGACCGGCGGCGGTTGCTGGTGGGCGTACGCCCAGCCGGTCGGGGCCACCGGGACCGGCACCGGCACCGGCACCAGCCCGGGCACCGCGGCGAACGGCATGAAGCCCATCGGCCCGGCCGACTGCGGGGTCATGGCCGGGACGGGCACCGGGGTCAGCGACGAACCCGGAGCCGGCGCGGGCTGCGTGGTGCCGGCCTCCGACTGGCCCGACGGGACCAGCAGGTTCGCCACGGCCGCGAGCGTCGGCATGCCGGCGCCGACGCGGGTCGGGCCGAAGCCGTACGGTGCGCAGAGCGACCGGATCATGCTGAACAGGCCGGCGACGCGGGCCGCGCCGCGGGCCGCGAAGGTCTGCCGGAACACCGGGTGGTGCGCGAGCAGCAGCGCGGCCAGGCCGGTGACGTGCGGCGCCGCCATCGACGTGCCGGACTGGGCCTCGAAATTGCCGCCCGGGACGGTGGAGATGATCGCCACGCCGGGTGCGCAGACCGCGACCTCCGGGCCGAAGCAGGTGAACGCCGGCGAGAAGATGCCGTCCGCGGCGAGGAACTGCGGGCGCAGGTTGGACCGGTCCCAGCTGTTCGGCTGCACCTCACCGATGCTGCCGACCGCGGACACGGCGAACGAGTACGGCGAGCGGGCCGGGTACTTGACCGCGTCACCGGAGTTGCCGGCCGCGACGATGCAGGCCACCCCGGCGTTGACCGCGGCGGTCAGGGTCTCCTCGACCACCGCGTTGATCTCGGTGTCGCCGCCGAGGCTCATGTTGACCACGTCGATGTTGTGGTCGATGCAGTAGTCCAGGGCGTCGATCAGGCTGTCGTAGCGGCCGCCGGGGAACACCTTCAGCACATGGATCTCGGCGTCCGGGACGAAGCCGCGCAACTGGTCCTCGGAGCGGGCGGCGATCACGCCGGCGCAGTGCGAACCGTGCCCGACCAGGTCGTTGCTCCAGGCCGTGGTGTTGCCGTTGGTGAAGTCCCGGCCGACCTTGAGGTGGCTCAGCAGCGGATGGGTGTTGTCCGCGCCGGAGTCGATGATGGCCACCTTGACGCCCTCGCCGCGCAGGTTCGGGCCGAGCCGGTCGAGGCCCATCAGCCGCTGGCCCCAGCCGTGCTGGAAGCCGCGCGGGAAGCCGCTGATCGTCTCGGAGTAACCGCGCAGCCGGACCACGTTGACCGCGGCGTCGGAGACGACCGGCTCGGTCAGGTAGAGGTCCCAGTAACCGCCCGGGCGCATCACGAACAGCGAGCGGGCCGGCCGGTCGTGCAGTGTGTACAGGTCGAGGCTGACCTCGCCCTTGGAGTTCGTGGTGCCCTGGCTGGGCACGGTGTCGCCGGTCAGGGTGACGACGGCGCCCTCCAGCGGCCGGTCGTTCTCGCCGAGGACCTTGAAGCGGATCTCCTTGGGCTTCACGGCGGCCGTCGGGAACATGCCGAAGACCGAGGCGTCCTGCATCAGCGCGGGGCCGCCGCCGTATGTCAGCGCGCTGTTGTGCCCCACCACGAGCTGTGGCGCGGTGGCCGCGATCAGCTGCGCGTGCTCCGGCTCCAGGTTGGTGACCAGGATGTCGGTGGCGTCACCCTGCCCCACGCCGAGGGTGGCGAGGGTGGCGTGCGGGCGCTGGATCCGCCGGACCACGTCGAGGCCCTGCACCGCGGCGTTCAGCATGCCGGCCGACAGGGGTTGCACTCCCAGCTGCCGGGCGTTGGCCCGGGACCGGGGGGCGATCAGATATTGAGCGGTCTGGCGGGCGCCGACCGGGATTTCCTGGGGTTCCGGCAGCGCGGTGGACGCGGTGGTGGACGCGGCGGCGGAGTGGCCGCGGGATGTCGATCCACGGCGGCCTTCGGACTCGGGCATCCGTTTCCTCCCAGCATGAGGCGTGCGTCGCTGGTGGCGCCTCCGGAGAGGGCCACCAGCGCTATTCGTCGAATGGTTCGAGCTTTGCGTTGGGTGCGATCGTGTATTTTCCGGCGAACTGTTTCCGCAACGACTCGACATCATTTTCGTACGCCTGAAAGACGATATACCGCGACGATGTCTTGGTGACCGAGGCGCTGGGAAGCATCTCGACGGCGGCGAGCAGTTCGCTGAATTCGGAGCCGGTGGCGATGTATTCCTGGAGATTCATGGGTTCTCCCGGCGGGGTCGTGGTGCCGGGGGAATTCCCGGCGCCACGACCTTATCCGTCGTTTCCGTGCGGCCGCCTCAGTTGACGGCGCCCGCCATCTGCGGCACCTGCTGCTGTTGCTGCTGCCCGGTGGGCGTCTGCCCATATCCGTAAGCGCCCTGGCCGCCGTATCCGTAGGCACTCGGCGAGTAGTACGGCGGGACGAACGGCGGGGCCTGCTGCGGTCCGGCCTGGAACGGCAGCAGACCACCGGCGATGCCACCGATCGTGCTGCCCAGACCGCTGTCACCGAAGTAGCCGCCGAGCGCGCCACCGGCGATCGAGCCGAGTGCGCCGCCGAACAGGCCCTGCGGGGCGAACTGCGGAACCTGCTGCTGCGGGCCGGCCTGGAACGGAATCATCGAGGCGATCGACGGCGCACCGATGCCCGGGCTGCCGATGCCCGGCGAGCCGGGGAACGGCGTGCCGAGGACTCCGGAGCGTTCCAGGATGCTGGCCAGCGACGGGCCGAAGGTGCTCTGCGGCGTGAACTGCTGCTGCTGGGGCCCGGCCTGGAACGGCAGCAAATTGCCGAACGTCGTGCCGATTTGCTGGCCGAGGCCCTTCTGACCGAAGTAGTCACCGCCGATGCCGCCGAGAATGCCGCCCAGCGTCGAGCCGAGCGCGCCCTGCGGCGCGAACTGCTGTTGCTGTTGCTGCTGGGGTCCGGCCTGGAAGGGCAGGAGGTTGCCGAGGACCGAGCCGAGTTGCTGGCCGAGGCCTTGCTGGCCGAGGTAGCCGCCGCCGATGCCGCCGAGCATGCCGCCCAGTTGCTGGCCGAAGGCGCCCTGCGGGGCGAACTGCGGCACCTGCTGCGGCACCTGCTGCTGGGGTCCGGCCTGGAACGGCAGGAGGTTACCGAGGACCGAGCCGAGTTGCTGGCCGAGGCCCTGCTGGCCGAGGTAGCCGCCGCCGATGCCGCCGAGCATGCCGCCCAGTTGCTGGCCGAAGGCGCCCTGCGGGGCGAACTGCGGCACCTGCTGCGGCACCTGCTGCTGGGGTCCGGCCTGGAACGGCAGGAGGTTACCGAGGGTGGCGCCGAGCTGCTGGCCCAGGCCCTGCTGGCCGAGGTAGCCGCCGCCGATGCCGCCGAGCAGACCACCTAATTGCTGGCCGAAGGCGCCTTGCGGGGCGAACTGAGGCACCTGCTGCTGGGGTCCGGCCTGGAACGGTAGAAAGTTCCCGAGCACCGAACCGAGTTGCTGGCCGAGGCCCTGCTGGCCGAGGTATCCGCCGCCGATCCCGCCGAGGACGCCACCGAGCTGGGAGCCGAGTGCTCCCTGCGGTGCGAACTGCGCTTGTTGCGGTGTGAACTGCGCGCCCTGAGGATACATCTGCTGTCCGTACATAAGTCCCGTCGTCCCCTTCAAAGGGCAGCCGTTACCGGCCGCTGCGCGCGACGAATCATGCGTCCACTCCGAATGGGAATGTCGCGGTCGCTGCGGCTCGTCAGCCGATAATCGGCAAGGCCCCTAATAGTTGGTTTGATCGGTGTCAGGTCTCATCCCGTCCTGCGCAGAAACGAGATCATGAGGAGTGTCCGGACGTCCACTTCAGGGTTCCACCATCTATTTGAGGGCAGTATCGTCCGTACGGATGATTGCGCCAAAATCAACGATCACGAAAGCGCTGATCGAATGGCATTCAGATCATTTCAAGGAGATTAACAGGATCATATGTACGGCCTGCTCAAAAAAGATCGTGTGTGTCTCTTACGTTGCCCGAACATTCGCCGGCCCCGGACGGCGGCATGATGTGTCCGTGAATGACGTCGCCAAGGGACTGGTTCTGGTGGTCGAGGACGAGCGCCCGATCGCCGACCTGGTGCGGCTCTACCTGAGCCGGGAGGGCTTCGGCGTGCAGGTCGAGCACGACGGCCAGGCCGGCCTGGCCGCCACCCGCCGGCTCCGCCCGGTCGCCTGCATCCTGGACATCGCGCTGCCCGGCCTGGACGGCACCGAGATCTGCCGGCGGATGCGCGCCGACGGCGACTGGACCCCCGTCATCTTCCTGACCGCGCGCGACGACGAGGTGGACCGGATCCTCGGCCTCGAACTCGGCGGCGACGACTACGTGACGAAACCGTTCAGCCCGCGCGAGCTGGTCACCCGGGTCAAGGCGCTGCTGCGCCGGGCGGCCGGCCCGCCGGAGCCCGATCGGGTCCGCACGCTCGGCCCGCTGAGGCTCGACCAGGGCCGGCGGACGGCGGTGCTGCACGACGCCCCGCTCACGCTGACCGCGACCGAATTCGATCTGCTCGCCCACCTGCTCGGCCGGCCCGGCCGGGTGTTCACCCGGGAGGAGCTGCTCGCCGCGGTCTGGGGCTACGCCTCGCACGCCGGCACCCGCACCGTCGACGTGCACGTGGCTCAGGTCCGGGCCAAGCTCGGCGCCGCGGCCGGTCTGATCCGCACGGTGCGCGGCGTCGGGTACACCGCCGATGCGTGACTTCTTCCGTACGCTGACCGGCCGCGCCGTCCTGGTCACCGTCGCCACCGCGGTGGTCGCCGTGATCGTCACCGCGGTGGTCGCCGTCCCGGTCGCGGTGCGGTCGGTGAACGCCCAGGTCCGCGCCGAGCTGGTGGAGAAGTCGGCGATCGCCGTGCAACTGCTGACCGACCGGCGCCCGGCCGTCCGGGAGAACATCGCCGAGCGGCTGCGCCAGGACGACATCGAGATCTACGTGATCCGCCGCGGCGTGGCCGACCGTCCCGGCCTGCCGCCCCGGGTGATCGCCACGGTGACCGGCGGCGCCCTGGTGGACGTGCGGGCCCGGGTCGGCGGCCGGGCGTCGTTCGTGGCCGGCAGCCCGTTGCCCGGAGTGGACGCCGGTGTGGTGCTCACCCGCCCGGCCGACTCCGGCGTCGCGTGGCAGGTGCTCGGCAGCGTCTGGTGGGCGCTGCTGGCCGGCCTGCTCGGCGGGGTCCTGGCCGGTGCGCTGCTGGCCCGTTTCCTGACCCGGCCGATCGAGCTGGCCGCGGCGGCGGCCGGGCGGCTCGCCGCCGGGGACCGGTCGGTGCGGATCGCCCGGCACGGTCCCGCCGAGGCACACCGCCTCGCCGAGGCGGTGAATCAACTGGCCGCGGCGTTGCAGATCAGCGAGGGCCGCGAGCGCGACTTCCTGTTGTCCGTCTCCCACGAGTTGCGTACGCCATTGGCCACCCTCCGCGGCTACGCCGAAGCGCTCGCCGACGGCGTGGTCGGCCCCGACGGCGCGCAGCAGGCCGGCGCCACCATGCTCGCCGAGGCGGATCGGCTCGACCGGCTGATCTCCGACCTGCTCGTGCTGTCCCGGCTGGAGGCCGCCGACCTGCCGCTCGACGTGGTCGCCGTGGATCTGGTGGAGCTGGTCCGGGAGGCCGGAGTGGCCTGGTCGGCGCGCTGCGCGCCGGAGGGGCCGGCCCTCGCCGTCGAGCTGCCGGACGTCCCGGTCACGGTGGACACCGACCCGGGCCGGATCCGGCAGGTGCTCGACGGGCTCTGTGAGAACGCCCTGCGGGTGGTGCCGGCCGGCGCGCCGCTGGTGCTCGCGGTGCGGGCCGGAGAGGGCGGCGGGGTGGTCGAGGTTCGCGACGGCGGGCCCGGTTTCACCGACGACGACCTGGCCGTGGCGTTCGAGCGAGGCGCGCTGAACCGGCGGTATCGGGGGATCCGCAAGGTCGGCAGCGGGCTGGGGCTGGCGCTCGCGGCCCGGCTGGTCGGGCGGCTGGGTGGGCGGATCACGGCCGGGCACGCTCCGGAGGGCGGGGCGATGTTCACGGTGGAGCTGCCTTACCGAACCCGAACAATCGGCTGACGTGGGCCGATCGGGGCGGGCGGATGGTCGTACCCATGAATCGAAGCGGGAAAGCCCTGATCGTCGCCGCGACCGTGACCCTCGCCCTGGCCGGCTGCGGCGCAGCCGCGCCGGAGAAAGCAGCCGCGCCGGACACTCCGGTGGCGAGCGACGTGGCGGCCGAGGCCGTCGCCCTTCAGGAGGTGGGCTTCACCACCGATGACGACCCGTCACCGGGCGCCACCGGCAAGGACGCCGTCCGGCCCCGGGTGGTCCGCAAGCTGCTGCGCCGCAACGCGCTGCACGGCGAGGTGACGGTGCGGGTGAAGGACGGGACGAAGACCATCGTGGTGCAGCGCGGAAAGGTCACGGCGGTCACCGGCCAGAGCCTGACCGTGCAGTCCACCGACGGCTTCGAGCTCACCTGGAGTTACGGCGACCCGTTGCGGATCGTGCGGAAGCGCGAGGAGGTCAAGCGTGACGTGCTGACGACCGGTGTGCAGGTCGGCATCGGTGGCGTCCGGGACGGCGACGCGACCGACGCCCGCCTGATCGTCGTGAAATAGCGTTACTGCAAGAAGTCGGCGAACGGCGAGAGCAGGAGTTTGCCGAGGCCGGTGGCGGTCCGGTCGAGCCGGCGGCGCTCCTTGTCGAGCGCGCCCAGGTCGTGCCGGATCGCCCAGATCTTCTGCGCGTTGCGCCAGGCGACGTTGCGGGTGTACTCCACCATCTCGCCCTGCCACCAGTCGTCCAGGTCGCCGTTCATCGTGTCGATGAGCAGCTGCCAGCGATCCAGATAACCGCGCCGCAGGCCCGGGATCTCCTCCGCGAAGATGTCGTTGACCTGGAGGTAGTCGTGGTGCTGGTCGCTGCCGTCGATCGGGTCGGTGCCCAGGTGGTCGAACGTGGTGACCAGCGCGAACGGCAGGTCGAAGTTGATGTGCGCGTTGACCCCGGCGACCGCGGACGGCAGCGGGCGCGCGTCCGGCCCGGGGATCCGGCTGAACAGGCCGGCCCAGACGCCGGGACAGGCCGGGCTGCCCTCGGTCCAGTAGCGCAGCGCGTCGAAGTAGCGCGCGGCGAACTCCACGTCGAGACGGGACAGGAACGCGGGGTCCTTGAACTTGCCCGCGTAGAGCCGGTCCAGCACGTTCTCGGTGATCGTGAGGTACAGCTTGTTGAAGTCGGCCAGCGGGTTGCCGTTCAGCAACGGTGGCACCTGGCAGAGAGCGTCCTGCAGTTTGGTGAGCTGGTCGACGACGGCGGGCACGTCGTCCGGGTGCTCCTGCAGGATCGTGGACATCTGGAGCTGCACTGGCCCCCAGATCGGCTGGGTCATCGGATCCTCCACGGGACTTGCGAAATAGCGGAGGGCCCCCAGCACCGCCCGGCGGTGTGAACCACCGGGCGGTGCTCCCCCGTGACCACAGCCTTTCAAAGGCGGCGTACGAGGGGATCGGTAGAACGACGTATTCCGCGTACGTATGTCACGGCGAGATAACGATCGCCTGGTCAGGCCGCCGTCAGATAGACCCGGCTGGCTTGCACGCGGGTGCGTACCTGCAGTTTGTCGAAGATGTGGCCCAGATGCACGCCGACGGTGCGTTCGCTGATGAACAGCAACTCACCGATCTCCCTGTTCGTCAAGCCCTCGGCGACCGCGGCCAGCACCTCGCGCTCCCGCCCGGTCAGCACGGCCAGCTCGTCGCCCATCTCCGGCTCCGGCGGCGACATCGCCACGGTGTCCGCGTCGTCGGAGAGCGAGACCCGGAACCGCTGGGCGACCTCCTTGATCTCGTTCGCCAGCGGGCGGGCGCCCATCGCGATCGTGGTCGCGTACGCCTGGCGCAGCGCGGCCAGCGCGGCCGCCCGCCGGCTCTTGCGCTGCATCGCCACCTCGGCGTGCCGCAGCCGCGAGTAGGCCGCCGGGTACGGCTGGTGCCGGTCCCAGATGGCCGCCGTCCGGGACCACAGTTCCGGGTCGGACCGGCCCTCCACCCGGCTCAGCTCGGCGGCGCAGAGCGAGAGGTAACCGTCGATCACGCTGCGGACCTCGGGGGCGGCGGCGGCCGCGCTGGTCTCCAGCCGGGCCACCACGGTCTTGAGCCGGCGCAGCGCGCCCGGGTCGACCGGAACGCCGTTCACGTGCGCCTCGGCCTCGGCGCGCAGGCCGTGCCAGGCCAGCACGCCGAGCAGGACCACGTCGTCCGAGCGGGTCTCGGTCAGCCCGCGCTGCACCGCGGCGCGCGCCTCGCTGTGCTCCTTCTGCCAGATCGCGAGGCCCGCCCGCAGGGTGAGCATCGGCAGCACGTGCCGGGCACCGCCACCGGCCAGCAGGGTGGCGGCCGCGTCCAGGTCGCGGCGGGCGTTGTCCACCTCGCCGAAGTTGACCCAGAGCCGGCAGCGGGCCAGCAACAGCTCGACCGCGTCGGCGCCGGAGGGCCGGTGCCGCATCGCGGCCTCCAGCATGGTGTCCGCCTCGGCCCACTGGCCGATCCGGAAGAGCCCGTTGCCGGCGATGGCGAGCAGGCGCGTCTGGTAGGTCCGGCCGACACCGCGCGAGGCGAGGCGCTCGGCGCCCCGGCGGGCCACCAGCACCCCCTCCTCGATGTTGTTCAGCGGGCCGGTGAGCAGCTCGGCCAGGTGCAGATAGGCCACGCCCAGGTCGTCCGGGTGGCCGGAGCGCTCGGCGATCTCCACGGCGTGCCGGATGACCGCCAGGCCGGCGTCCGGGTCCTCGCGGAACGCGGCGCTGAAGCCGAGCGCGGCACTGGCCCGGACCAGGTCGGCGGTCGATCCGTTGACGGCGGCCAGCTCCAGGGCGTCCCGGGCGCGCTGGTTGGCGTCCGCGTACCGGCCCAGGTGCAGCAGCAGCTCGGCGAGGAAGGCGGCCGCGGTGGCGCGCAGCTGGGGCGTGCAGTCCGGGGACTGGAGGGCGGCTTCGTACTCCCGCTCGGCGGTCTCCGAGCGGCCGGTCGCGGCCAGGTAGCGGGCCCGGCGCAGGTGCAGCTCGCACTCGCCGGGCGCGTCCTTGCGACCGGCCAGCTCCTCCAGCCGGGCCAGCGCCAGCAGGTGCTCGCCGCACTGGTGGGCCGACTCGGCGGCGTGCTCGAGCAGCTCGGTGCGCTCCTCGGCGTCCTCGGCGGTCAGCCGCAGCGCGATGGTCCAGTGCCGGTGCGCCTCGGCGAAGCCGTAAAGGCTCTCGGCCGAGCGGGCCGCGGCGATCACCGAAGGCAGCGCCCGGGACGGAACGCCGGCGCGCTGCCAATGATGGGCCAAGCGGGCGTGATCGACCTCACCGTCGTGGGTCTCCAGGGCCTCCGCGTACCGCCGGTGCAGGGAGGCGGCCTCGGCGGGCAGCACCTCCTGCTCCAGCACCTCGGCGACCAGCCGGTGCCGCAACCGGTAACCCTCGGCGTCGCCGACCACGAACCGGTAGGCCACCGCGGCGCGGATCGCCTCCAGCAGCTCGTCCTCGGGCAGCCGGACCACCCGGGCCAGCACCTCGTGCTCGACCGGCTCGACGCCGGCCGCCACCGCGTGCACCACGGCGTGCGCGTTGACCGGCAGCTCGTCGACCCGGGCCAGGAAGATCTCGCGCAGCGTGTCGGACAGCTCGACCCGGCCGTCGCGCAGGTCGCGGGCCAGCTCCTCGACCACGAACGGGTTGCCGCCGCTGCGCTTGTAGACCCGGTCGGCGTCCTCGCCCGCCACGTCACCGGCGATCGCGCTGACCAGCTCGTGGGTCTGCTCCTGGTTGAGCGGCGCCAGGTCGACCACCCGGACCGAGCGCAACCGGCGCAGCTCGGCCAGCACCCGGCGCAGCGGGTGGGTGCCGTGCAGCGCCTCGGCGCGGATCGCGGCGAGCACCGACACGCGCACGTCGCCCAGGCCGGCGAGCAGGTAGAGCAGCAGCTGGCGGGTGCTCCGGTCGGCCCACTGCAGATCGTCGAGGACCAGAAGCAGCCGCCGGTCGCCGGCGATCGCCCGCAGGTCGCGGGAGACCCGGTCGAGCAGGGCGCCGGGGTCGTCGGCCGTGGTGGCGGGCGCGCTGTCGTGCCGGCGCAGCGCCTGGAGCACCGGGTGCAGCGGCGAGGCGTCGCCGATGTCCAAACAGGTGCCGACGAGCACCGCGAACTCCCCGCTGCGCAGCGCGTCGGCGGTCTCGCGCAGCAGCCGGCTCTTGCCGACGCCACTCTCCCCGGTGAGGAACACCGCGGCTGTCCCACCGGGACCCACGCTGCGCAGGCAGGACTGAATATCGGCCAGCGTGCCGGTGCGTCCGACAAGCGGCCCGTCGCCCCCCTGGCTGGCCATGTCCGGCAGCCTAATGCGAAAGCGACTATCACGTTGTCGTCGGTTCGGACTGTTCTGCGTCACAAAAATGACGAGTGTTGATGCTGTCACAGATACGTCGTTCTGCGGATCCGCATGTGGAGCCGGGCTGGCACCGTACTCCCGGTCAACGCAGTGATCTGGGGGAGCGTGAGACATGACCACCATCACCGTCGCCGTTCAGGAGCGGCGCCAGACAGTAACCGTGCTGTTCATCGACATAGTCGGCTTCACCGCTCTGGTGGACCGGCTGGACTGCGCGGAGGTGCGGGCGCTGCAACGGGACTACTTCTCGGCCGTGGCCGACGTGGTCCGGGACTGTGGCGGCATCGTCGAGAAGTACGTGGGGGACGCGGTGATGGCGGTGTTCGGCGCCGGCGAGGACGGCTTCGAGCCGGAGGCGGCCGCCTCGGCGGTGCGCGCGGGCCTGTCGGTCCAGGAGACGTTGAGGGGGCGTCTCCTGGCCGGCAGGCACCGTGTGCGGACCCGGGTGGGGCTGGCCACCGGCGAGGTGATCGTGGATCCGCTGATGACCTTCGACGGGGGGTACGGGATGATCAGCGGCAGCGTGGTGAGCACGGCGGCCCGGCTCCAGGCGTACGCGCCGCACGACACGGTGGTGGTCTGCTCGGCCACCCGGGAGGTCACCGACACGCTGATCGCGTACCAGGAGCTGCCACCGGTGTCCGTCCCGGGCAAGTCCTACCCGTTGGACCTGTGGCGCGCGCTACAGCCCCAGTCTGCCCGGTTGGTGGGGGTCCGCTAGCGTTTTTTGTAACCTTTTTCCCGAATTTTCGGTCTAGCGGGTCAAGACCTGGCTCGCCTGGGGCAGAAGTGTCGGAGGCTCCGGGTAGGCTCGCGCCGTCCTTGACCACCTTGGCCGACCGGGAGTGCCGCCTCGTGACCGCACAGCCAGAGACCTTGTACGGGGCTGACGACCTCACGCACCTGGAAGGGCTGGACGCTGTCCGGAAACGCCCAGGGATGTACATCGGGTCCACCGACAGCCGGGGCATCAACCACCTGGCGAACGAGATCATCGACAACTGCACCGACGAGGGCGTCGGTGGGCACGCCACCCGGATCGCCGTCACGCTGCACACCGACGGCTCGGTCCAGGTCGACGACGACGGCCGGGGCATCCCGACCGACGTGCACGCCAAGAGCGGCCTGAGCGGCGTCGAGCTGGTGCTCACCCGGCTGCACGCCGGCGGCAAGTTCGGCGGCTCCGGTTACAAGGCCTCCGGCGGCCTGCACGGCGTCGGCGCCTCCGCGGTCAACGCGCTCTCGCTGCGCTACGACGTCACCGTCAAGCGGGACGGCAAGGTGCACGAGATCTCCTTCCAGCGGGGCGTGCCCGGCGTGTTCGACGGCCCCGGGCCGACCGCGCCGTTCACCCCGCAGGCCGGCCTGCGGGTCACCCGCCGGATGAAACGCGGCGAGCCCACCGGCACCTCGACCCGGTACTGGTACGACGCGCGGTATTTCGAGAGCGGCGCCCGGCTCGACATCGAGGCGGTCCGGGCGAAACTGCGCAACACCGCGTTCCTGGTCGCCGGTGTGCAGTTCACGCTCTTCGACGCGACCGCGGAGGAGCCGGCCACCGAGACGTTCCACTATCCCCACGGGCTCACCGACATGGTGGAGTTCCTGACCCCGGCCGCCGACAAGCCGGTCTCCGGGATCCTCATGGTGACCGGCTCGGGGACCTACAAGGAGAACGCCGCCGACGCCAACGGCGTCATGCAGTCGAACGTGGTCCGTGAGGCCCAGGTGGAGATCGCCTTCCGCTGGGGCACCGGTTACGAGCGGACCGTCGAGAGCTTCACCAACACGATTCGCAACGTGCACGGCGGCACCCACCGCAAGGGCTTCGAGCGGGCCCTGGTGCGCGCGCTGACCGAGGCCATCCGCAACAGCCGCGGCCTGCTCAAGCCGAAAGAGGAGCCGCCGGTCCTGGACGACCTGCTGGAGGGCATGACCGCGGTCATCCATGTGCGGGTGCCGGAGCCGCAGTTCACCTCGCAGACCAAGGACGAGCTCTCCACCGCCGGGATCACCCGGGTGACGCAGAGCCTCGTCGAGGCGTACCTGAAAGAGTGGATCGACGGCCGGCGCACCAAGACCGAGGCCCGCACGGTCCTGCAGAAGGTGGTCGACGCCGCCCGCGTCCGGCTCACCCAGAAACAGCAGAAGGACGCGGCCCGCCGCAAGACCGCCCTGGAGGGCGCGTCGATGCCGGCCAAGCTGGTGGACTGCCGGGCGATCGGGATCGACCGCTCCGAGCTGTTCATCGTCGAGGGTGACTCGGCGCTGGGCACCGCCCGGATGGCCCGCTCCTCGGAATACCAGGCGCTGCTGCCGATCCGCGGCAAGATCCTCAACGTGCAGAAAGCCAGCCTCCAGCAGGTCCTGGACAACGCCGAGTGCTCGGCGATCGTCCAGGTGCTCGGGGCCGGCTCCGGCCGCACCTTCGAGATCGGGCAGATGCGGTACGGCCGGGTCATGATCATGGCGGACGCCGATGTCGACGGCTCGCACATCCGGACCCTGCTGATCACCCTGTTCGCGAAATACATGCGGCCGGTGATCGAGCAGGGCCGGCTCTACGCCGCGATGCCGCCGTTGCACAAGGTGGTCACCAAGGGGCGTAACTCCGAGACGGTGTACACGTACACCCAGCAGGAGATGGAGGCCACCGTCAGCCGGTTCGAGCGGTCCGGCAAGCAGGTGCAGAAGCCGGTGCCCCGGTTCAAGGGCCTCGGCGAGATGGACGCCGACGAGCTGTGGGACACCACGATGAACCCGGCCGCCCGCACCGTGCGGCGGATCACCATCGAGGACGCCGAGCGCGCCGAGGCCACCCTCGAGCTGCTCATGGGTGAGCGGGTCGAACCCCGGAAGAACTGGTTGATCGAGGCTGCCGGCCGGATCGACCAAGAGACGATCGACGCCTGAGAGGTCCGCAAGCCATGGCACGCCGCAAAACCGAGAACCGCGTCGACCTGTCCGCGTTCGATCAGGCCGGCGCCCGGGTCATCGACAACCCGCTGACCACCGAGGTGGAGGACTCCTACCTGGAGTACGCGTACTCGGTGATCCACTCACGGGCGCTGCCGGACGCCCGGGACGGCCTCAAGCCGGTGCACCGGCGGATCCTCTGGTCGATGTCCGAGCAGGGTCACCGCCCCGATCGGGCGTATGTGAAGTCCGCCCGCGTCGTCGGCGACGTGATGGGTAAGTACCACCCGCACGGCGACGTGGCGATCTACGACGCGCTGGTCCGGCTCGCCCAGGACTTCTCGCTGAACACGCCGCTGATCGACGGCCACGGCAACTTCGGCTCGCCGGACGACGGCCCGGCCGCCGCGCGGTACACCGAGGCGCGGATGTCCCGCGAGGCGATGCTGCTGGTCGGCGAGCTGGGCGAGGGCACCGTCGACTTCAAGCCGACCTACGACGGCGACGACGTCGAGCCCAAGGTGCTCCCGGCGGCCTTCCCGAACCTGCTGGTCAACGGCACGTCCGGGATCGCGGTCGGGATGGCGACCAACATGATCCCGCACAACCTGGGCGAGGTGGTCGCGGCCGCCCGGCGGCTGATCACCCATCCGGACACCGATCTCGACGGACTGATGCGCTACGTGCCCGGCCCCGACCTGCCGACCGGCGGTCAGCTGCTCGGGCTCGACGAGGTGCGCCGGGCGTATGAGACCGGTCGCGGCGTGGTCCGGATCCGGGCCCGCGCGCAGACCGGCCCGCTGGAGGGCGGCCGGGGGCGGCAGGCGATCACGGTCACCGAGCTGCCCTACGGCATCGGCGCCGAGAAGATCATCGAGGCGATCACCGACGAGGTGAAGGGCAAGCTGATCACCTCGGGGCCGCGGCGCGGGCAGCGGCAGGCCGCCCGGCTGACGGGCATCGCCGACGTCAAGGACCTGACCGACCGGGAGCACGGCACCCGGCTCGTCATCGAGTGCAAGGTCGGGGTCAACCCGCAGGCGCTGCTGGCCGACCTCTACCGGCTCACCCCGCTGGAGAGCTCGTTCGGCATCAACAACCTGGTGCTGGTCGACGGGCAGCCGCGGACGCTCGGGCTCAAGGCGCTGCTCGAGGTCTTCGTCCAGCACCGGTACGACGTGGTCACCCGGCGGACGACGTACCGGCGGACCAAGCGCGAGGACCGGCTGCACCTGGTCGACGGCCTGCTGATCGCCCTGATCGACATCGACCGGGTGGTCGCGATCATCCGGGCCAGCGACGACGCGGCGGCGGCCAAGGCGTCCCTGATGAGCGAGTTCGGGCTCAGCGACATCCAGGCGACGTACATCCTGGACACCCCGCTGCGGCGGCTCACCCGGTTCGACCGGATCGAGCTGGAGACCGAGCAGGAGCGGCTGCGGGCGGAGATCGCCGAGCTGAGCCGGATCCTGGACGACGAGGCCGTACTGAAAAAGGTCGTGTCCGATGAATTGGCCGAGGTGGCCAAGGAGTTCGGCCGGCCCCGGCACACCACGCTGATCGACGGGGACCTCAAGGAGGTGCTCGCCGCCTCGGTGCCGGCCGGGCCGCTCGAGGTCGCCGACGACCCGTGCCAGATCATCCTCTCCGCGACCGGGCTGATCGCCCGGACCGCGGCGGAGAGCGAGGAGTCGACCGAGGGCCGCAAGCGCAGCGGCCGGGTCAAGCACGACGCGGTCCGCGCGATCATCCACTCGACCGCCCGCGGGCGGATCCTGCTGATCACCAACCGGGGCCGGGCGTTCAAGACCGACGTGCTGCCGCTGCCGGTGCTGCCCGAGCAGTCCGGCACGGTGTCGCTGCGCGGCGGCATGTCCGCCTCCGAGCTGGTCCCGCTGGAGAAGGGTGAGAAGGTCGTCGGTCTCGCGCCGCTGACCGCCGGCGACTCGCCCGGCCTCGCGCTGGGCACCCGGCAGGGCGTGGTGAAGGTGTGCGCCCCCGAGTGGCCGGTGCGCTCCGACGAGTTCGAGGTGATCACCCTCAAGGAGGGTGACGAGGTGCTCCAGGCGACCTGGCTCACCGACGGGGCCGAGTCGCTGGTCTTCATCACCTCGGACGCGAACCTGCTGCGGTTCCCGGCCAAGCTGGTGCGGCCGCAGGGGCTCAAGGGCGGTGGCATGGCCGGCGTCAACCTGACGGCGGGGGCCACGGTCATCTCGTTCCACGCGATCGTCACGTCGGACACCACGCACGGCGAGCCGATGGTGGTCACCTCGACCGGCACACAGGTGAAGGTGTCACCGTTCGCGTCCTACCCGGCGAAAGGCCGGGCCACCGGCGGCGTCCGGGTGCAGCGCTTCCTCAAGGGGGAGTCGGAGCTGGTGGTGGCCTGGGTCGGGCCCCGGCCGGTGGGGGCCAGCAGCACCGGTGACCCGGTCGAGCTGCCCGAGCCGGACGCGCGCCGGGACGGCTCCGGCGCCGCGGTGATCATGGGTCCGCAGCTCATCGGTCACCACATCGAACGCGACTGACCCGCCCGGCCTTCAGCCCGCGAACCGCTCGACGGCGTCGAGATCGTCGGGCTGGAGGCCGCGGTTCGGGCGGGGCGCGATCAGCAGGACACGCCCCAGCCCCGGCAGCTCCTCGTGGGCGGACGGCGGGATGTCGGCGTCATCGGTCCAGATCAGGGGCCGCCCGTCGGTCAGCACCCGGCGGGCGGCGGCCAGCTTGGCGACGGCGGCCTCTTGCGGGGTCAGCTCCTCGGTCCAGCACGGTTGCAGGTGGGGCAGGGCGAACAGGCGCTCCAGCTGGCCGGCCTGGGCGCACCAGGTGGTGCACCAGCGGATCTCGGCGGTGCCGGCTCGGTGGATCGCGCGGATCCGGTCGAGCAGAGCCGGGGCCCAGCGCATGACATATCCGATGCCGTCGGCGTAGGCCATGCCGCGCCGGGGTGCGGCGCCCCAGCCGGGGCGGTTCGCGTTCAGCACGCCGTCGACGTCGAGCAGCCAGACCGGACGGGTCACCATGTCGGGCGGATGCGGCCGGGGACGACCAGGCGGGACAGGCCGGCTCGGACGGTGGTGAGATTGTCCGGGCCGAGGGCGTCGGCCCAGGGGCGCAGGGCCTCCTCGGCGGCCGCGTCGGCGGCTCGGGTGCAGGCCCAGCCGCGGTCGGTGAGGGTCAGCAGCCGGGCGCGGGCGTCGAGCGGGTGGGGGCGGCGCTCCACGTAACCCTTGCGGACCAGCTCGTCGGCCATCTGGCTGGCCGCCTGCTTGGTGACGCCGAGATGCTCGGCCAGCTCGACGACGGTCGCGCCGTCCGGGGCCAGGCGGACGAAGGCGAATCCGTGTGCCGGGCGCAGGTCGGCAAAACCGCGGGCCCGGACACCCGCGTCGATGGCGTCGACCAGCGCGGATGCGGCACCGAGCAGCAGCACCGGCAGGTCCAGGAGATCACGTCGCACGCAAGCAGTTTGACATGGCGGTCAAGTTGCTTGACTATTTGGTCAAGCGGCTTGACCAAATATGAGGGGGAGAAGCATGGCGATCCATCGCCAGAGCGAGGCGGTCACGCACCGCCTGCACGGTTCGGTCTTTCATTCGTACGTTTCTCCGTCCGCCGGCAGCGAGCAGCTCTGCGCGTGGCGGTTGGAGATCGCCGGCGGGACGGCGGGTGTCCGGCACCGGATCGACCGGGAGGAGGTGTTCCTGGTGCTCGCGGGGAAGGTGCGGGTGTTCCTGGACGGGGTGGTCGAGGAGATCACCGCCGGGGACGTGCTGCGGGTGCCGGTCGGCGCCGAGTTCGGCCTCGACAACCCGGGCCCGGACCCGGCGGCGGTCTGGGTGACCACCAGTGTCGGGCTGAAGGCGACGCTGCCGGACGGCTCGGTGATCAGCCCACCCTGGGTGAACTGAGTCGCCCGGGGGCGGGGAGGCCCCACCCCCGGGAGACTCAGAAAGGCGGCGCCGGGAGGCTGGAAGGCGGCGCCGGGAGATTGGAAGACGGCGCGGAGGGTTCAGAGGGCGGTCCGGAGCGCCCAGATCGCGTCCATCTCGGACGGCGAGAGCGGTCCGGCCGCCTCCGCGGCGAGGCATTCCACCAGCTCGGCGCGGTTCTTCACGCCGAGGACGACCGTGGACACCCCGGCCGCGGTGAGCGCGTAACGGTGGGCCAGCACCGACGGCGTCGTTCCCAGCTCCGCGGCGAGTTTGCGGAACGGCTCCGCGCGTACGAAATCAATCGCCGCGGGGTGGTCGGCCGCAAGCGTACGGTCAAGACTCGCGGTCAATGACCCGGCCGCGACCGCGCGGATGCCGATCACCTGGACCCCGTGCGCATTCGCGGAGCGGATGAGCTCCTCGGTCCGCGGCCGGGCCCCGGGGAAGAACCACAGATCGCCGTTGAAATCGAGCGGGTTCACCACGATCTGCGCCGCGTCCGGCCGCGGACTCCCGTCGAACGCGGCGAGCACGCTGTCCGGGTGCCCGACCGCGGTGATGCCCCAGGCGCGGATGTCGCCGGCCGAGCGCAGCCGCTCGAACTCGGCGGCCGCCTCGCGGTAACCGTCCAGCCCGATCGAGTGCGGGTGCGGCCCGGTCACCCGGATCTGCGTGTGCAGCAGGAAGAGGTCGAGGTGGTCGCGGCCGATCCGCTCCAGGCTGGCGGCGAGGCCGCGGCGGATCCGAGCGGCGAAGTCACGCTCCTCGTCGTCCTCGAGGGACACCTTCGACGTGATCATCACGTCCGGGTGCGAGGCGGAGCGGAGGGCCTCGCCGGCCGCCCGCTCCGCCTCGAAGCCGGCGCCGTAGGACGGCGCCAGGTCCAGCATGGTGATCCCGGCGTCGAGGGCGGCGTGGATGGTGGCCACCGCCTCGCGCCGGTCGGTCGAGCCCCAGACGCCGGCGATGCCGCCGCCGCCCAGGGTGAGTGCGCTGATCCGGCCGAGTCGTCCGAAGTCCCTGAGTTCCATGTGGACGAAGCTAGGACCTGGAGTGCACTCCAGCACAAGAGCGAAGGAGCGAGGGTTCACTTGCTCGGCGGCGGGACCTCACACTTGATCTTCGGGTTGACGCCGAGCCAGTTCAGCGGGCCGGCCAGCGTGGTGACGATGACCGTGCCGGCTTTCGCGCAGCTCGCGTCGCCGGTGTCCTTGAAGTAGCCGCGTTCGAAGGCCGCGACCAGGCCGAGCAGAAGCCAGATGACGATAATGACCGCGCCTGCGCGCATCGAGAGCCTCCTCAGTCGGGGATGCGCGGCAGATACCCGGAATCACACCGTGGATAAACGGCGAGCCTGGAGCGTGTAGGTGTGCGGCAGCCGCTCCGGCCGGTCGGCCAGCTGCCACTCCTTGTTGTCCAGCTTGCGCATCCGTCCGGGCAGCGCGTCCCAGGGCACGCTCTGGTGCTCGACCAGGCCGGTCAAGGTCAGACCCGCTTCCAGTACGGCGGTGACGATCTCCCCGAGCCCGTGGTTCCACTCGTGCGTGACCGTGTGCGTCATCTGATGATCGGTGTCGACGTAGGTGCCCGGCTCGTCGTAGATCTGCGGCTCGGCCTGCTCGAAGTACGGCTCGGAGAGCGCCAGCACCCCGTCGGTCCGGTCGTAGTCGCACGCCCACAGGACCGGGTGCCCCTCCCGGATGAACAGCCGCCCGCCCGGGGCCAGCAGCGACGCCACCGTCCGTGCCCAGCGCTTGATGTCGGGCAGCCAGCCGAGCGCGCCGATCCCGGTGAACACCAGGTCGAACTCGCCCTCCAGCACCTCACGCGCGGCGTAGACGTCGCTCTGCACGTAGTCGATCGCGGCGCCGGCCCGGTCGGCCAGGATCCGGGCCTGCTTCAGCGACTCCCCGGAGAAGTCCAGGCCGGTCATCCGCGCGCCGAGCCGGGACAGCGAGAGCGTGTCGGTGCCGATGTGGCACTGGAGGTGCACGGCGCGCAGCCCGCTGATGTCGCCGAGCAGCGGAAGGTCGAAGCGGACCACGTCGCTGATCTGCTCCGGGTCGCGCACCAGAGCCTCGACGGGGTAACCGGGCGACGCGGCGTGCGCCGCCGCCCGGTCGTCCCAGTTGGCGCGGTTGACGGTCAGGTAATCGCTCACGCGCCGGAGCGTATGCGCTCCCGGAACCACAGCGCACTCTGTTTCGGCGTCCGTCGCTGGGTCTCGTAGTCGACCGCGACCAGGCCGAACCGGCGGCGGTAGCCCTCCGCCCACTCGAAGTTGTCCATCAGCGACCAGGCGAAGTAGCCGCGTACGTCGGCGCCCTGATCGCGGGCCGCGAGCGCCGCTTCGACGTGCGCCTTCAGGTACGCCGTCCGCTCCTCGTCGGCCACGAACCCCTCCGGATCGGGGTCGTCGTCGTAGACCGCCCCGTTCTCGGTGACCGCGAGCGGCAGCCCGTACTCCCGGTGCAGGCGCAGCAGCAGCGTGGTGAACCGGTCCGGGGTGATCGGCCAGCCCATCGCGGTCTCCGGCGCGTCCGGCTTGATCTCCCGGACGATCGCGCGGCCCGCCGCGTCGTGGGTGTTGCCCTGCTCGTCGCGCCCGGCGAAGTCCTGTCCGAAGTAGAAGTTGACGCCGAGCACGTCCGGCCGCCTGTTGATGATCTCCAGGTCGCCGTCCTGGATCGGCAGCAGGTGCCCGTGGTCGGCGAGGATCGACGCGGGGTAGTGGCCGTGGACGATCGGGTCGAGGAAGATCCCGGCGACGTTCTCGTGGGCGCGCCGGCCGGCGGCGATGTCCACCGGGTCGTCGGTGTGCGGCGTCGCGGTGCCGATGTTCAGCGCGATCCCGACCGAGTTGTCCGCATTTTTCGCGACATCGGTTGCGAGGCCGTGCGCGAGCAGCAAGTGGTGGGTAGCTCGCATCGCGTCCTCGAACGAACGCCGTCCCGGAGCGTGCACCCCGTGCTCATACCCGAGGAACGCCGCACACCACGGCTCGTTGAGGGTCTGCCAATGGCGAACCCGGTCCCGCAGCCGGTCGACTACCAGCTGCGAGAAGTCCGCGAACCGGTAGGGCGTGTCCCGGTGCGGCCACCCGCCGGCGTCCTCCAGTTCCTGCGGCAGGTCCCAGTGGTACAGCGTCAGCCACGGATCGATCCCGTTGGCCAGCAGCTCGTCCACCAGCCGGTCGTAGAAGTCCAGCCCCGGCTTGTTCGCCGGCCCCCGCCCGCCCGGCTGCACCCGGGTCCAGGACACCGAGAACCGGTACGCGTTCACCCCGAGGCTCTTGATCAGCCGTACGTCGGACGGCATCCGGTGATAGTGGTCGCACGCCACGTCGCCGTGCTCGCCGACCACCTCGTGCGCGAAGGTGTCCCAGATGGACGGTGTCCGCCCGTCCTCCGCGGCGGCCCCCTCGATCTGGTAGGCCGACGTCGCCACGCCCCAGGTAAAGCTCACAGAGTCCCCTCAGGATGGAAATGGTGAGGGCCGGTCCCGACGGCAAGGGACCGGCCCTCTGCTCACTCGTGCAGCCAGCAGGCGACCGACCGGTCGCCCCCGCTCGGCGTCAGCACGGGAATCTTGTCCGGGCACGGCTCGAACGCCTTCGGGCACCGGGGGTGGAACGAGCACCCGGCCGGCATGCCCTTCAGGTCCGGCGGCGAGCCGGGGATGCCGGTCAGCTCCCGGCGCGGCCCGCGCAGCGCCGGGAACGAGCCGAGCAGGCCCTTCGAGTACGGGTGCAGCGCGTCCTTGTAGATCGCCGCGGCCGGCGCCTCCTCGACGATCCGCCCGCCGTACATGATCGCGATCCGGTTCGAGAACTCGACCAGCAGCGACAGGTCGTGGGTGATGAAGACGACCGAGAAGCCCAGCCGCTCGCGCAGCTCGATCAGCTGGCTGAGGATCTGCCGCTGCATGACCACGTCGAGCGCGGTGGTCGGCTCATCCATGATCACCACCTGCGGCTGGAGGATCAGGGCCATGCCGATCATCACGCGCTGGCGCATGCCGCCGGAGAGCTGGTGCGGGTACGCGTCCATCCGGTCGGCGGCGATCCCGACCAGCTTGAGCATCTCCCGCGCCCGGGCGTTGCGCGCGGCCTCGGACATCTCCGGGCGGTGCGCCCGCAGCACGTCGGTGAGCTGGGTGGAGATCTTGTGCACCGGGTTGAGCGAGTTCATCGCGCCCTGGAACACGATCGCCGTCTCGGCCCAGCGGAAGCCGCGCAGCTCCCGGTCGGTGAGGCCGAGCACGTCGTACGGCTCGCCCTGTTCGGGGTGGTAGATCACCTGACCGCCGGTGATCACGCCGGGCGGGGGGAGCAGGCGGGTCATCCCGTACGCCAGGGTCGACTTGCCGGAGCCGCTCTCGCCGGCCAGTCCGAGCACCTCGCCGCGGTGCAGCGTCAGGTCGACGTCCCGGACCGCGCGGACCGCCTGGTCGCCCAGGCCGTACCCGACGTTCAGGTTTTTGATCTCGAGAACCGGCTGGCTCACTGCACGGTCTCCTTCCGAATGACCGGCGTGGCGACCGGCGTGGCGCCCTGCGAGAGAACCGGGGTGAACCCGATGCGCATCCGTACGGTATTGCCCGAGGCGGTCTTGATCTTGGTCTTTCCGACACTGCGCAGGCGCGGGCTGACGAACTCGTCGATCCCGAAGTTGATCAGCGAGAGGGCGGTGCCGAGCAGCGCGATCGCGAGACCGGCCGGAATGAACCACCACCACGCCTCGCGGGCGAGCGCCTGCTGGCCCTGCGCCCAGAACAGGATGGTGCCCCAGTTCCAGGTGTCCGCCGAGGCGACGCCGATGAAGGCCAGGGTGATCTCGGAGAGCACCGCGAAGATGACCGTGCCGACGAACCCGGAGGCGATCACCGCGGTCAGGTTCGGCATCAGCTCGAACATGATGACCCGCCAGGTCTTCTCGCCGGTGGCGCGGGCCGCGTCGACGAAGTCCCGGCGGCGCAGCGACAGCGTCTGCGCCCGCAGCACGCGGGCGTTCCACGACCACGAGGTGAGGCCGATGACCATGGCGATCAGCCAGTCCTCGGCGTTCTCCAGGGTCGACGTGATGATGATGATCAGCGGCAGGGCCGGGATGACCAGGAAGACGTTGGAGAGCGCGGAGAGGCCCTCGTCGGTCTTGCCGCCCAGGTAGCCGGCGGTCACCCCGATCAGCACCGAGAGCACGGTCGCGACGGTGCCGGCGAAGAAGCCGACGAAGATCACGCTGCGGGTGCCTTCCAGCAGCTGGCTGAAGACGTCCTGGCCGAGGTGGGTGGTGCCCAGCCAGTGGTCGCCGGACGGCGGCTGGAGCAGGTCGTTGCTGCGGGCGCTGGGGTCGTACGGCGCCACCCACGGACCGATGATCGCGAACAGCACGTAGATGCCGAGGATGATCAGGCCGGTGGCGGCCTTGCGGTTGCTGACGAAGCGGAAGCGCTGCTTCTTGGCCTTCTTCGTGGCCTCCGGCTGCGCCATCGAGCCCTGGCCGGGAATGACCTGCTCGATGCTCGAAGTAGGGATCGTCATCGTCAGCCCTCCTTGCGGGTACGCGGGTCGAGAAGCAGGTACGCCACGTCCGCGAGCAGGTTCGCCACCAGCACCGAGATCGTGATGATCAGGAAGATGCCCTGCATCAGCGGGTAGTCCGACGCGCCCAGCGCCTGGAACAGCTGGAAGCCGATGCCCGGGTAGGAGAAGACGATCTCCACGAGCAGCGTGCCGCCGACGATGAAGCCGAGCGACAGCGCGAAGCCGGAGACGTTCGGCAGCAGCGCGTTGCGGGCCGCGTAACTCGTCGCCACCCGGCGGTCGGAGAGCCCCTTGGCGTGCGCCACGGTGATGTAGTCCTCACTGGACACGGTCACCATCATGTTGCGCATGCTGAGGATCCAGCCGCTGACCGACGAGATCAGGATGGTCAGCGCGGGGAGCAGACTGTGCCGGATCGCGCTCGGTATGAAGTACTGGTCGAACGCGGGCACCAGGCCGTTGTCGAAGCCGCCGGACGACGGGAAGAAGCTGTCCGGCCCGGTGAGCAGGTAGATCGCGATGATGCCGAGCCAGAAGTACGGCACCGAGGAGAGGAACGTGGTCACCGGCAGCAGCCCGTCGGCCCAGGAGCCGCGCCGCCAGCCGGCCAGCACGCCCAGGCCGGTGCCGAGGAAGAAGCTGATGATCGTGGTGATGCCGACCAGCATCAGCGTCCACGGCAGGCTCTTCGAGATGACCTCCGACACCGGGGTCGGGAAGAACGTGAAGGACAGGCCCAGGTCTCCGTGGAGCAGCTGGTTCCAGTAGTCCAGGTACTCCTGCCAGAGGCTCTTGTCGTCGTCGAGTCCGAACAGGATGTAGAGCGACTGGATCGAGTCGCTGCTGAGCTGGCCCTGGTACTTGGTGATCAGCGCCTGCACCGGGTCGCCCGGGACCATGCGCGGGATGAAGAAGTTCAGCGTGATCGCGGCCCACGCGGTGAAGAGGTAGAACGCCAGGCGTTGCAGGAAGTACTTCACGGGGCCACCTCGTCACGGTCGTACAGCCAGCAGGCGGCCCAGTGGCCGGGCGCGTCGCCGATCAGCAGGGGTACCGGCAGCTCGGTGCGGCAGCGCTCCATCGCGACCGGGCAGCGCGGGTGGAACCGGCATCCGGCCGGCGGGTGGATCAGGCTCGGCGGCTCGCCGTTCCCGGCGTCCTTGCCGTCGGCTTCGGACAGGCCCGCGAGCCGGTCCGGGTCCGGCGCGGATTCGATCAGCAATTTCGTGTACGGGTGAGCCGGCGACTGTGTCACCGTCTCGCTGTCACCGCCCTCGACCATCCGGCCGGCGTACATGACCATCGTGTCGTCGGCGAAGTACCGTGCCGACGCGATGTCATGGGTGATGTACAGGATCGCCAGGTTCAGCCGGTCCCGCAGGTCCCGCAGCAGGTTCAGCACCCCGAGCCGGATCGACACGTCCAGCATGGACACCGGCTCGTCGGCGAGCAGCGCCTCGGGCCGCGCGCCGAGCGCCCGGGCGATCGCCACCCGCTGGCGCTGGCCACCGGAGAGCTCGTGCGGGAATTTGTCCAGGTACCGCTCCGGCGGGGTCAGCTGCACCCGCTCCAGGAGCTCGGTGAGCGCCTGCTCGAGGTCCTGGTCGGTCGTGCCGGCGTTGTCGTGGATCTTCAACGACCGGGTCAGGTGATACCGGATCGTGTGCGTCGGGTTCAGCGACGCGAACGGGTCCTGGAAGATCATCTGAACCTGGGAGCAGTATCGGCGGAACGCCGCCCCTCCCTTGACCTTGGTCGTCTCGCCGTGCAGCCGGATGTCCCCGCCGGTGCGGGGGTACAGCTGGGCGAGCAGCCGGGCGATGGTGGACTTGCCCGAGCCGGACTCGCCGACCAGGGCCACCACTTTGCCGCGGCGGAGAACGAGGTCCACGTCATCGACGGCGTGGACCGCGTCTTTCCGATTCGAGAACAGGTCGCGCAGCTTCCGGCGGACGGGGAAGTGCTTGGTCAGGCCGATCGCCTCAAGCACCACCTCGCCGGCCGGCGCTTTCGCGTCGGGGATCGACGTCATGCCGTGTCCTTTTGAAGCAGCGAGCAGGGAGGGGCGGGCGCCCCGGGGAGAACCGGGACGCCCGCGGTGTCAGGCGATCAGGAGGCGGCGGGCTTGAGGTGCATGATCACGTCGAGCGCGCCGGACTGGGTGGGCTGCATCGGGGCGTACGGGTCGGCGTCGGTAGGCCAGCCGATCCAGTTCTTGGTGCTGTAGGCGCCACCGACGTTGTCGGCGCCGACCGGCAGCATCGGGGCCTGCTCCACGAAGACCTTCTGGAGCGTGGCCAGGGCGGTGGTCCGCGCGGCGTCGTCGGTGGCGTTCGCGTACGCCTTCAGCGCGGCGGTCGCCTCCGGGCTGTCGAAGCGGCCGAAGTTGCCCTGCTGGGCCGGGGTGCCGATCGGCTTCTTGAGGTCGCCGTCCATCACGGTCTGGTAGATGTCGAACGGCGTCGAGCCGCCGTTGGTCCAGCGCAGCACCGCGTCGAAGTCACCGGTCTGCACGTTCTGGTCCCAGACGTTCTGGTTCGGCTTCTCCACCGTGGCGGCGATGCCGATGTCGGCCAGGTTGGTCTTGATGATCTCGAGGCTGGTCTGGTAGTCGGACCACGGAGCCGGGTCGCTCAGCTTGATGGTGACGGCCTTGCCGCTCTTGTCCTTCAGCGTGGTGCCGTCCAGCTTGTAGCCGGCCTCCTGGAGCAGCTTCTTGGCGCCCGCCACGTCGACCGAGAACGTCTTGCCCTTGTAGGCCTCGGTGATGTAAGCGTCACCGGCGCCGTCCGGCAGACCCGTGACGCTCTTCAGCTCGGGGTGGAAGTAGCCCGCCTCGGCCTGGTTGAAGATGTCCGCCCGGTTGATGACCATGTTCATCGCCTGGCGCAGCTTCGGGTCGTCGAACGGCTTGCGGGTGGTGTTGATGTAGAGGCCGTGGATGCCCAGCACGCCCGGCGCCCAGACCTTGTTGTTCTGCGGGTCCTTGGAGACGAAGACCTGCTGGTAGTCCGGGATGAAGACGAAGCTCCACTCGGAGGCGCCGGTGGCCAGCGCGGTGGTCTGCGCGTTGTTGTCGGCGTACGAGGTGTACCGAAGCTCCTTGATGGCCGGCTTGTCCTGCCAGTAACCGCTCTCCCGGCGCTCGAGCACGATGCCCTGCTGGCTGAACGACTTCAGGGTGTACGGCCCGCTGCCGATCGGCTGCTTGATCGGGTCGGTGGCCGGGTCCGCGATCTTCTCCCAGATGTGCTTCGGGACGATCGGGATCTGGCTGATGATCTTGTGCCAGGAGGTGAACTGCGACGACTTGAAGGTGACCTTCACCTTGCTGCCGTCCTGGGTGACCTGGTCGATCGGGAGGGCGAAGATGTTCAGCGCCTCCTTCTCCTTGATCAGGTTGAAGGTGTAGACGACGTCCTCGGCGGTCAGCTTCTGCCCGTCGGACCAGGTGGCGTTGTCCCGGATGGTGACGTCGAGGGTCTTGTAGTCCGGCGACCACTTGATGTCGCTGGCCAGCCACGGCTTCGCGGGGTCGGCCGGCTTGACGTTGTTCCACATGCCGAGGGGCTCGTACATGACCCAGCGGTAGCCCAGCGACGAGGCGGCCGCGGTGCCGAGGAACGGGTTGTTGCTCTCGGTGACCGTGCCGTTCGGCATGCCGATCGCCAGGAAGTCGGCGCCCTTGCTGTTGGCGTTGTCCTTGTTGGCGTTCGGCGAGTCACCGCACGCGGCCAGACCGCCCGTGACGAGCACGCCCGCCAGGGCGGCCGCGAACAGCTTCCTTCTCTGCATCGGAGAATCTCCTCGGATTGCGATTTTCGGGGTGAGAGGGGTGCCCGTAGGGCGTGCGGCATCGCGTGACCGGCGGGCGCCGGCCCCGAGGTGCGCGGGGTCGCTCGGCCGGCCGCCTGGCCGGTCGAACAGGTGCTATGTCAGGTTCTCGGTCAGGCCTGGGTGGACGCGCGCACGGTGAACGTCGCCGGGATCACCGTCGGCCGGTTCGGGAGCGGGGTGCCGTCGAAGTGCGCGAGCAGGGTGCGGGCCGCGGCCTCGCCCATCTCGCGCATCGGCTGGTGCACCGTGGACAGCGGCGGCTTGTGGTGGGCCGCCATCGGGATGTCGTCGAAGCCGACCACCGCGACGTCCTCCGGCACCCGCCGGCCGCTGTCCTGGATGGCCTGCACGACACCGAAGGCGGAGAGGTCGTTGTGGCAGAAGACGGCGTCGAAGTCGAGGCCGCCGGCGATCGCCTGCTTGACCCCGTCGGCACCGCACGCGACGGTGAAGTCGCCGGAGAGCAGGTGCGCCTCCGGGATGGGATGGCCGGCCTCGGCGAAGACCGAGGCGAAGCCGTCGGTGCGCTGCACGGTGCAGCCGAACCGGGCCGGGCCGGTGATCACGAGCGGCTTGTGGCGCCCGATCTCCAGCAGGTGCCGGGCCGCGTCGGCCGCACCGCTGTGGTTGGTGGTGCCGACGGTCGGGATCTGCTCGCCGGAGAGCTGGTCCCGGTCGTCGATCAGGACCATCGGCAGGCCCCGGTGGTGCAGGGTCTTGATGTAGTCGAGGGTGCCCTCCGGCTCGATCACCAGCAGGCCGTCGAACGACTTGGCGGCGACCTGCGCGGCGAACTGCCGCATCGAGTCGTCACCGCGGTTGCAGGTGAACAGCAGCAGGCCGTACTCCTCGGCCTCCAGCACGTCCACCGCGCCCTGGAGCACCTCGCCCATCCAGGGCCAGGTCAGCGAGGGCACCAGCATGCCGACCACCCGGGTGCGGCCGCGGGCCAGGTTGACCGCGCGAGCGCTGGGGACGTAGCCGAGCTCATCGATCACCGCACGGACGCGCGCGGCGGTCGACTCGTCCAGCTCACCCTTGCCGTTGAGAACCCGGGACACGGTCGTCTTGCTGACCTTGGCCCGAGCCGCCACGTCGGCGATGGTGATCGGCACAGCTCCTCCGAGTTTTTGTGTCCGGCCGGTGACGCCGGGGTTCGGAACCGGTTTCGGGACCGGTTTCGGCAGTCAACCGCAGTGAAGGCCGTCACGTCAATGGCCGGGAGATCTATTTAGGTTTCGGTCCGATAACCGGCCGGAACCGGTTTCGTTTACTGCGGCAACAATCGGTAGGTATCGGTCTCCGGCGCCAGATTCGGGAGGATCACCCCGAGCGGCGCGTCGATCATCAGGTCGGCATAGGGCTCCCCGCGGGTGACCCCACGGTTCACGATGGCCACCCGGACGCCCTGCTTGACGGCTCGCAACACGAAGCGCCGCCCGGACATCACGGTCAACGACGAGCCGAGGACCAGCAGCGTGCGCGCCCCGGCGACGAGGTCGAACGCCCGGGACACCCGGTCGGCCGGCACCGTCTCGCCGAAATAGACCACGTCCGGCTTGAGCAGGCCGCCGCAGGCCGGGCAGTCGACCACGGTGAACCCGTCCAGCGCCGCCTCGTCCAGCTCCACGTCGCCGTCCGCGTTCACCGCGGCGGCCACCGCGGTGAAGTGCGGGTTGGCCGCGGTCAGCCGGCCCTCCAGATCCGCGCGCGGGGTCAGCGCGCCGCACGACAGGCAGACGATCCGGGCCAGGTTGCCGTGCAGCTCGACCACATCCCGGGCGCCGGCCGCCTGGTGCAGCCCGTCCACGTTCTGCGTGATCACGCCGTGCAGCAGGCCGGACTCCTGCCAGCGGGCCACCGCCCGGTGCCCGTCGTTGGGCCGGGCCAGGCCGATGGTCCGCCAGCCGAGATGGCTGCGCGCCCAGTACCGCCGGCGGGCCAGGGGATCGCCGGTGAACGTCTGGTAGGTCATCGGGGTGTTGCGCCGGGCCGAGCCGGACGGGCCCCGGTAGTCCGGGATGCCGGAGTCGGTGGACAGGCCCGCCCCGCTGAGCACCACCACACCGCCCTCGGCCAACCAGCCGTCCAGGCGGGCCACCTGCTCCAGCACCTCGAGATCCATGACACCCATGGTCCCTCGTCCGGGTGACCGGTGGTGCCCTCCGTCCGGGTGGCCGTGACCGGAACGACCCGTGCGCGTTGCCGTCCGCGCCGGTAGGTTGATCCTTGTGACCGCTGTGGCGCAAGAGGCGAACCGTCCGTGGGATGGTCGCCGGCTGCTGCGGTTCCTCACCGGGCTCGCCCTGCTGGCCCTGGCCGTCACCCTGCGCCTACCCGCCACCGCTCCCGCCCCGACCGCTGAACCGGTCAATAAGGTGGCCGCCGTCGCCACCGCCGAGCCGGCCCCGGAGCAAGCGCGGGAACAGATCGAGGACGAGACCCGCGAGCCGGCCGAGCCGGCCCCGCAGCCGCGGCGGATGACGACGTCCGTCCTGACCGGTGTCCTCCCCGCCACCGGCGACCCCCGCGCACCCCCGACCCGCTGACACTCCCGCCACCGGACGCGCCGCCGACGGCCCGTCCCGGATCAACCGTGTAAGCCGGCCTGCCGAGAAGTTCCGCTCAACTGGGGGTGTTCCGTGGATTCCGCATTCCTGAGTTCCATCCCGCAAGCCGTGGGGATCTGGCTGATCATCGTGCTGCTCCTCGCCGTCGCCGCGGCCACCGTCTCGGTGCCACGGGTCTTCACCGAGCCGACGCCGGCCGCCACCGAGCGTGAGAAGTACGCCGAGGAGGTCACCACCGCCGCCGCCCGGGCCGCCGTGACCGCGGAGCGCCGGCGCGCCGAGTGGGAGGTGGCCCAGGCGGCTGTCGACGAGGCCTGGATCGCGTACGAAAAGGCCGACCTGGACGCCAAGCGGATCGCCGCCGCCGGCGCCTACCCGTTGCTGAGCCGCCGCCGCAAGCCGGGGGAGAACGTCGACCGGCAGCGTTACCTGCACCGCGCCGCCACCGCCCGGTGCCGCTCCCACGACCTGTCGATGGACCAGCTCAACGACGTCCTCGCGCACCGCGGCTGGAATCCCCGGCTGCACCCGGTCCAGCAGGAGTCGGTGCTGGCCCAGGCGGTCCGCGCGCACCGGCTGGCCGGCTACTACACCGCGGTGGAGCGGGAACGCTCCGCCTGGCGCGGTGCCGAGGCGGCCGCCGAGGCGCTGCGGGCGCTGCGGTCCGAGGCGATGGCCGCCCCGCTGCGGGTGGACGTCCCGGAGCCGGTCGACCAGCAGTGGTGGGCCGAGCAATGGACGCCGGCCGAACTCCCGGCCGCGGCGTGACGTCCATCCTGGAGCCCGTTGTTCACAAGCGGCCCGTAATACCGGCCCGGTAACGTTGCCCGGGCGGCGGCGTGATCGGACGGCGAGGAGGAGATGGTGGCGGTAACACCGGCGGAGACGAACCAGGTGGCCCGGATGCACCGGGCGGCCCTGGTCGAGGATGCCGTGCACGAGATCATCGAGCGCGGTCTCCGTAACCGGGGCTGGAAGCCGTACATCACCGCCTACACCGGTTACGGCGCGCCCGGCTGGGCCCGGGTGATGGGCCGGGTGCTGCTCTCCCGCCCCCGCCTGGCCCGCAAGAAACGGGAGAAGGTGCGCGGCTGGCGCAGCTTCACCACCACCCCGGTGAGCGGTGCGGTGGTGCGCATCGAGGTCGGCAGCAGCGTCACCGAGACCCGCACCGACCGCAGTGGTTATGTCGACTGCCGGGTCAAGGGCGACCTCGAGCCGGGCTGGGCCACCGTCCGGCTGCAGTGCGAGGGTGCGGCCCCGGTCGACGCCCCGATCCGGGTGATCGACCCGGCCGTCCGGTTCGGCCTGATCTCCGACATCGACGACACCGTCATGGTCACCGCGCTGCCCCGCCCGATGCTGGCCGCGTGGAACACGTTCGTCCTCGACGAGCACGCCCGGATGGCCGTGCCCGGCATGGCCGTCCTCTACGAGCGGCTGGTCAACGCGAACCCGGGCACCCCGGTGATCTACCTCTCCACCGGTGCGTGGAACGTGGCGCCCACCCTCACCCGTTTCCTCAGCCGCCACCTCTACCCGGCCGGTCCGATCCTGCTCACCGACTGGGGCCCGACCCCGGACCGCTGGTTCCGCAGCGGCCAGGAGCACAAACGCACCACGCTGCGCCGCCTCGCCGAGGAGTTCCCGGACGTCAAGTGGCTGCTGGTCGGCGACGACGGCCAGCACGACCAGGAGATCTACTCCGAGTTCGCCCGGGAGCACCCGGACAACGTGGCCGCCGTGGCGATCCGCCGGCTCTCGCCCACCCAGGCGGTGCTGGCCGGCGCCATCCCCGGCCCGTCCGAGACGCCCGAGGCGGTGCCGTCCGGTGGCAAGACCTGGTTCGCCGCACCGGACGGCGCCGGCCTCTGGTCCCTGCTCCGCGACACGGACCTGACCCAGTGAGCCCTTACTCCGCCTGCTCCGCCGGGGTGGCGGCCTCCGCCACCCGGCTGTGCAGCCGCTCCCGGATCTCGTCGGGGGAGTATGCCCGGCGCTTGCGCTCGGCCCGCGCGATCACCACCCCGGTCGCCGCGACGCCCGCCAGCCCTGCCAGTCCCGCTATCTTCCACCACCGCATCTGCTGAGAATAGACACGTGGTTGCCGACATCAGCCTCGACGAGGCCATCGACCTGACGCGTACGGGTGACATCTGGATCTTCCGGGGCCGCTCCGGGCCGGATCGTGCCATTCAAACTCTCACCAACAGCCCGGTGAACCATGTCGGGATGTCCCTGGTGATCGAGGACATGCCACCCCTGATGTGGCACGCCGAGCTGGGCAGATCACTGCCCGACCTGTGGTCCGGCACGTTCCAGCGCGGCGTCCAGCTGCACGACCTGCGCGACGCCGTGACCGTCTGGGCCCGCCGTTACGGCCAGCGCGGCTGGCTGCGCCAGCTCGACCCCGGCGTCACCCGTGCCATGGAGGACAAGGCCCTCAAGACCGTCGCCCGCCTGGACGGCACCCCGTTCCCCTCCACGTCCCAGCTGGCCTGGCGCTGGGTCCGCGGCCGCGTCCCGCAGATCCGCCCCCCGTGGAAGCCGGCCGACGACGACCCGGCCACGCTGGAGCGCGCCTACTGCGCCGAGGTGGTCGCGGTGACCTATGAGGACATGGGCCTGCTGCCCCGCAACCGGAAAGCGAACTGGTACGACCCCGGCCGCTTCTGGTCCGGGGACGAGCTCGAACTCAACGCGGGCTTCAAGCTCGGCGACGAGATCTCGGTCCGGGTCCCCGACGCATAACCCCATTTTTTGTACGACCTCGTGGTCCGGCAAGCGCAACAGCCGTGTCCCGTGGCTGAGCGCGCGGTGGTCCCGGTGCCGGGCCGCGAGGCCGCGCCGGGCTGAGCTCGCGAGGTCCGCCCATCCCGGGAAGCAGCCGCGCCGCACGGGCGACGCCCACCGGATCGACCCGCCAACGTCCCAGTCCCCGCCCGCGCTGGGTGGTGTCTTCGATGCCCCCGGCGTCCGCGTCCGCCTGGGCGGCAGCCAGCATCTTGGCGAACGTTCCGTTCAGCGCCCACCTGCGGAAACGGGTGTAGATCGACTTCCAGGAGCCGTACCGGGCCGGCACCCGTTGAGCACCCGGCGGTCATCCTCCCGCGGACGACCGCCGGTGACCGCCGACGGCAGATGCCGCGACAAGGGATCCCACTCGGTGTCGGTCAGCTCATAGCGGCGAAGACACCACCTAGGGGGGCCGCCCCGAAGTCAGTGTGGCGCAGGAAGGCGTTCCGGCGCCGGCGGGCTGTGGACGATGCGGCACTGTGGATGAACTCGCACGCGTCAGCATCGTTCGCTGTCGATGGGGTGGCGAGTCGGTCGCGTCGTCGGGACGGCGCCTCGGGGCGTGCGCCGGAACTCGACGCGTTCGCCGCCCGCGCGGCCGAGGGCTGTGGTGCCGAGTGGGCGGGACAATGCGGGGATGGGTCTGATTGCCCGGGTTGCCGAGGTGGTCGCGCTCGACCGGCTGCGCGCGCGGGCGGTCGGCGGGGCCGGCTCGGTCGTGCTGCTGACCGGTGAGGCCGGGATCGGCAAGACCACAGTGGTCGAGGAGGCGGTCTCGCGCGCCGTCGCCACCGGCGCCACCGTGCTCACCGGGCGCGCCGACCCGGACGAGGGCGCACCCGCCTACTGGCCCTGGCAGCGCCTCCTGGAAACCGCCCCGGTCACCCTCAGCCGGGCCCTGACGGTGGGCGGGCCGGCCGGGGAGCCACCGGCGGCCGCGCGGTTCCGGATCAACCGGGCGGTGCTGGACGGGGTGCGGGCGGCGGCGGGTGACGCGCTGCCGGGTGGGCTGGTGCTCGTGCTGGAGGACCTGCACTGGGCCGATCCCGCTTCGCTCGGGCTGCTCGCGGCGCTGGTCCGGGAGGTGCGGGACGTCCCGGTGCTGGTGCTGGCGACCGCCCGCGCGCTGGACCTGCCCGGCGCCGAGGTCCTGGAGCTGGCGGCCTGGGACGTTCCGGAGGTCGAGGCCTGTCTCGCACAGGCGGCCGGCGGCCCGGTGCACCCGTCCTGGGCCGCGGTGGTGCATCGGCTCGGCGGTGGGAACCCGCTCTACACCCGGGAGCTGACCCGGCTGCTGGCCGACGCGGACCGGTTGCGCCGCCCGGCCGGCGCCGTCGCCCCACCGGACGGTCTGCTCCGCCTGGTCGGCCGCCGTCTCGCCGACCTCGATCCGGAGTGCCGTGACCTGCTGGGCCTGGCCGCCGCCCTGGGCGCCGAGATCGACGTACCGCTGCTGACCCGGGTGGCCGGGGTCGAGGGGGTGGACGGGCTGCTGGACGGGGCGATCCGGGACGGGCTGCTGGTGGAGGATCCGTGGGCGCCGGCTCGGTTGCGGTTCGCGCACGAGCTGGTGCGGGAGGCCCGGTACGCGGAGTTGAGCCGGGCGGAGCGGATCGCGGCACACGGGCGGATCGCGGAGGTGCTGGCCGGCACAGGGGCCCGGCCGGACGAGATCGCCCGGCATCGGGTGCGCGCGGCGGTGGACGATCGATCGCGGGCCGCGGCCCGGGAGGCCTGTGTCGCGGCGGCTGAGGCGGCCGGGCGGCAGCTCGACCACGGGGCCGCGGTCACCTGGTACGGCCACGCTCTGGACAGTTTTCCCGGTGACTCGGCGTTGCGGTTGGGGCGGGCGGTTTCGGCGTACCGAAATGGGCAGTTGAATGTTGCTCTGCGTGACTGCGAGGCTCTGCTCGACCACGCGGAGACATCGCGGGATCCGGATCTCGCGGCCTCGGCCGCGCTGGTGGTCCGCGGTGTCGGCGGACCGCTCGCCGCCGCCCTGCTCCGCCTCTGCGAGCGAGCCCTGGCCGTCGACGACGCCCGTGAGCAAGGCGACGCTCGTGAGCAAGACGACGCTCGTGAGCAAGACGACGCTCGCGAGCAAGACGACGCCCCTGAGCACGGCGACGTCCGCGAGCAAGGCGACGTCGGGGACAGCAGCGACGCTGGGCAAGGAGGCGACGGCAAGCGACGACACGACGCAGGGGAGCGGGGCGATGGCGAGCGGGCGCCCGCCGCGCGACGGGCGCAGGTGCTGGCGCAGTTCGCCTATCTGCTGGTGGAGACCCGTGAGGTGGAGCGTGCCGAGGTGATCAGCCGGCAGGCGATGGCGCTCGCCGAGCGGACCGGTGACCCGGACGCCCTGGCCGCCGCCGTGCACGCCCGGCACGAGGTGCTCGACCCGGTCGCCGCCGCCGAGGAGGTGCTCGACCTGGCCACCCGCAGCATCGCGCTGGCCGCGGCCGGCAGCCGGCCGGACGCGGAGCTCTGGGGCCGGATCTGGCGGCTGGACGCGCTGCTGCTCCTGGGCGACCTGCCCGGTTACGACGGCGAGTTGAGCCGGCTGGCCGGGCTCGCCGACCGGCTCGGCTGGCCGGTGATCCGCTGGCATCTGCTGCGCGCCCGGGCCACCCGGCAGGCGCTGGCCGGCCGGATTCTCGCCGCGTGCGAACTCGCCGACGAGGCTTATGCGCTGGCCGGCACGATCGAGGAGGAACCGGCCCGGATGCTGCACTCGGCGTTCCGCACCGGGCTGGCGCCGCTCACCGGCGAGCCGCCGGCCTGGCCGGACGACCTGGCCGCCGCGGCCGCCGAGTTCGCCGCGGTCCCGATCGCGATGGCGGAGATCGGGCTGCTGGCGATGTACCGGGCCGACCGGGAGGTGGCCGCGGTCTGCGCGGCCGGGCTGCGGGCGATGCTGCCGGGCCTGCGGCCGGACAGCCGGCGGACCTTCGTGGTGATCACCGCCGGTGAGCTCGGCGCCTGGCTGGGCGACCGCGAGCTGACCGCGGAGGCCTACGCGGTGGTGGCGCCGCTGCCGGCGCGTTACCTCTATTCGACTACCGCCTGTCACGGCACGACCGCGCGGGCGCTCGGGGTGATGGCCGCGGCGCTCGGCGACCAGGACGCCGCTGAGCGGCATCTGGAGCAGGCGATCGCGATGGAGCGGCGGATCGGCGCCGAGCCGTTCCTGGCACAGGCCCTGCTGGCGTACGCCCGGATCACCACCCCCCACCGAGCCCGCCCGCACGCCCTGGAAGCCCTCGCCATCGCCCGCCGGCTCGGCCTCGCCGGCCTGCTCGCCGAGGCCACCGCCCGCTCCCGGGACGAGCTGACCACCCGCGAACGGGAGGTCGCCACGCTGGCCGCCGAGGGCCTGGCGAACCGGGTGATCGCCGAGCGCCTGTTCATCTCGGAACGGACCGTGGAGACGCACGTCCGGCACGCGCTGGCCAAGCTCGGCGCGGCGAACCGGACCCAGCTGGCTGCCCGGTTACGTGGCAGCGGTCAGTACCAGCACTGAGGTGTGGCGGGCCGGTTCGCCGCAGGCTCGGTGCATGACGACGAACACGCTCACCGAGATCCGCAGCGGCACGTACACGATCGACCCGGCCCGCTCGACCTGCCGGTTCACCGCGAAGCACGCGTTCGGGCTGAAGCCGGCGCACGGCACGATGACCGTCACCGGCGGCACCGTCACGGTGGCCACCGACCCGGCCCGGTCGATCGCCTCGGCCGAACTGGACGCGACCAGCTTCACCACCGACGACCCGCGCCGGGACCGGGACGTCCGGGGTCCGCGCTTCCTGGACACCGCACGGCACCCGGAGATCGGCTTCCGGTCCACCCACTGCCGGCTCGGGCCGGACGGCTGGCAGGTCGCCGGGGTGCTCAGCGTCCGGGGCGGCTCGTGCGAGGTGGTCCTCGACCTGGAGTCCTGGGAGCGGGCCGGCGACGGTTACCGGTTCACCGCCGGCTGCGTGGTGGACCGGGTCGCCGCCGGGGTGCGCGGCGGCCGGGGCCTGATCCAGCGGTCAGTCCGGATCGCCCTGGACGTCGTCGTGCGCCCGGCCTGAGGCCTGTCTCATAACCCGGCCGCGGCCCCGGTCGGATTATGGAACAGGCCTCAGCACCGCGGCCCGCATGGCGGTCGCCAGCCAGGCCTGCAACGCCTCCTCGGACCAGCCGCACCGGTGCACGAGCGCGCCGTAGAGCGCCGGGTCGTTGTACACCCACACCGAGTCGATCGCCGCCTCGAGGTCACGGCCCGGCGCCGGCTCGCCCAGCCCGGCCGCGTGCTCGACGACCATCCTCGCCCCGAAGCGGCGGTTGGTCAGCAGCGTCTCCCAGAGCTGGGCCGCCTCCTCGCTGTCGTCGGCGGCGCGCCGCACGGTTTCGAAGAGCCGTGCGGCGCGTCCGCCGATCAGAACACAGACAGCGGCGTACGCGTCGAGCACCGCACCCGGGTCCCGGGCTTCGAACACCGGCCGGAACCACGGCCGTTGCGCCACCGGCACCGGCTCGTCGTCGCCGGCCAGCGCCTCGTCGAGCACCTGCTTGAGCAGCGCCGCCTTGGAGCCGAAGGAGGCGGTCACCGTCGGCCGGGCCACTCCGGCCTCCTCGGCGACCGCGGTCAGCGAGGCGCGGGCGTATCCCTGGGACACGAAGAGCTCACCGGCGGCCCGGACGATCGCCTGCCGGGTCCGGCGGGCCGCCTCCTCGCGGACCGGGGAGCGATACCGGCGCCGGGGCTCATTGACACCACTCACAGTTGCGTCATACTAGCGGCATATTGGATAGACGCCGTTATTGTCAATTGGAGGGGTGCGATGAAGCCGTACGTACTGCATGCCGGCGAGGGTGCGGCCCTGTGGTTCCTGGGCAGCCGGGCCGTGGTGAAGGCGACCGGCGCCGAGACGCAGGGCCGGCTCTCCGTGGCCGAGTTCGTCAATCCGGCCGGCTTCGCCACCCCGCTGCATCGGCACCTGCATGAGGACGAGATGTTCTACGTGCTCTCCGGGACCGCGGAGTTCCGGTGCGACGGGGAGTCGCTGCTCGCCGGGGCGGGTGACTTCGTGCTGTTGCCGGCCGGTCTGGCGCACGGTTTCGTGGTGGGGGCCGAGGAGCCGTTGCGGGCCTTGCAGCTGACCACCCCGGGCGGCTTCGAGAAGTTCGTGGCCGAGGTCGGGGAGCCGGCGACCGGGCCCGGGCTGCCGCCGGAGGTCACCCCGGTCGATCCGGTCCTGCTGGGCCATGCGGCGGCCCGCCACGGGATCGAACTGCTCGGACCTCCGCTGCGCTGAGGCCGGAGAACGGCACGAAACGCGGCGACGCCGCGCGGTGTTGTGGAAGGCCACCCACCAAAGCACGACGCCGCCCTGGCGGAAGCCCGGGCGGCGTCGGTCGCGGTGCGGTGTCAGCCGCCGCCCGGCGGCAATCCGGGCGGCATCCGTCGCGGTGCGGTGTCAGTGGCCGCCCGGGAGGAGCCCGGTCGGCGTCCGTCGCGGTGTCGGGTCAGCGGCCGGAGCGGCGACCGCCCGCGCGTGCGGAGAACGCGGCCGCCCCGCCACCGGAGGCGGGACGAGGCTGCGGCGTACCCGAACGGTTTGTCCTTGATTGCCCGGACCGCCCGGCATTCCCCGCGCTCCGGGGCGCCGGCGAAGCCGGAGCCTGCCCGTCCCCGGCACCCCGCCGCCGCCCGGAAGCAGCCTTCTCGGCGCCCCCGCGCCCGGAAGCGGCCTTCTCGGCACGCCCGGCGGCCGACGTGCCCGCACGCTCGGTGGCCGAGCCCGCCCGCCCGCCGGTTGCGGCCGTCCCCGTGCGCCCGCCGGTCGCGGCCGCCCCCGTGCGCCCGGAGGCTGAAGGCGCGCCGCCGTCCGGCGAGGCGCCGGCACCGTTACGGCCCCGGCCACCCCGGCGCCGCCGGGACGTGCCCGCGGACTCGGGCGAAGCGGGCCGCGACGGCGAAGCGGGCCGCGCCGGTGACGCCGGCTGCACCGGCGCCGGCGACACGAACGTCCGCTCACCCGGCGCCAGCTCCGCCAGCAGCGTGTCCCCGGGCCGCGCCCGCCGGGTCACCGGCCGGATCCCGGCCTTGCGGGCGAGATCCCGCACGTCCGCCTGCTGATCGTCGGTCATCAGCGTGATCACCGTGCCCCGCGCCCCGGCTCGCGCCGTCCGCCCGGAGCGGTGCAGGTACGCCTTGTGCTCCACCGGCGGATCAGCGTGCACCACCAGCGTCACGTCGTCCACGTGGATGCCGCGGGCCGCGATGTCGGTCGCCACCAGCGTCTCCGCGGTCCCGTCCGCGAATGCCGACAGGTTCCGGTTCCGCGCGTTCTGCGCCAGGTTGCCGTGCAGCTCGACGGCCGGGACGCCGGCGGCGATCAGCTGCCGGGTCAGCACCTTGGCCCGCCGCTTGGTCCGGGTGAAGACCACCGACCGGCCGGGCGCCGCGAGCAGCTCGACCAGCACCGGGAACCGGTCGTCGGGCTGGACGTGCAGCACGTGGTGGTCCATCTCGACGGGCGCCTGCGCGGCCGCGTCGACGTGGTGCGTGACCGGTTTCCGGAGGAACTGCTTGACCAGGACGTCGATCCCGTTGTCCAGGGTCGCCGAGAACAGCAGCCGCTGTCCACCGGCCGGGGTCTGCCCGAGCAGCCGCCGGACCACCGGCAGGAAGCCCAGGTCGGCCATGTGGTCGGCCTCGTCCAGCACGCTGATCTCGACGGCGTCCAGCGAGGCGTGCCCGTTGCGGATGTGGTCGTCGAGCCGGCCCGGGCAGGCGACCAGCACGTCGACGCCCTTGCGGAGCGCGGCGATCTGCGGGTTCGCCCCGACGCCGCCGAAGACGGTGAGGGTGGTCAGGCCCATCGCGGTGGCGAGGGGTCGCAGGCTGGCCTCGATCTGGGTGGCCAGCTCCCGGGTCGGCGCCAGGATCAGCGCACGTGGGCGGCCCGGTTTCGGGCGGGTCTTCGACGCGGCCAGACGGGTGACGACCGGCAGCACGAACGCGTACGTCTTCCCGGATCCGGTGCGACCCCGGCCGAGCAGGTCGCGCCCCGCGAGCGAGTCCGGCAGCGTGGCCGCCTGGATCGGGAACGGTGTGGTGATGCCGAGGTCGGCGAGAGCACCGGAGAGAACGGCGGGGACGCCTAGCTCGATGAACGATGTCATTAAGGGGGTAACTCCGTAGGTCAGTTGGAGATCAATCCTACTGGTCACCCGTGGCAACCACTTTGCACCCGGTATCGAACCAGGCCGCACTCAGCCTCGCAGATCTTTTTCCTCAGTGCCGGACACCCTCCCCGGCCAGTACTGAGGAGACCCCTGATGAACGGTGAGGCACCTGCCGTCGATCGGCGTGGCGAGGACATCGTGCGAGCGAACATGCCGCTCGTCGGGCACCTGGTTCGCGAGATGCTGGCCCGGGTCCCCGCCCACGTCAACCGTGACGATCTGCTCTCGGCAGGGTACGCCGCCCTGGTCGCCGCCGCCCGCGGCTTCGACTCCGAGCGGGGCGTGCCCTTCCCCCGGTTCGCCGCCGCCCGGGTACGCGGCGCGCTGCTCGACGAGCTGCGCGGGCTGGACTGGGCGAGCCGCTCGGTGCGCCAGCGGGCCCGCCGCACCGACTCGGCCCGCGAGGAGCTGACCGCCGAGCTGGGCCGCACCCCGAGCGTGCAGGAGCTGGCCGAACGGCTGGGCTGCACGGTCGAGGACATCGAGCACGCCGCCGACGACGTGCACCGCGCCACGGTGTTCAGCCTGCAGGGTTTCGCCACCGCGACCGCCGACGACCTGGTGACCGAGCGCACCCCCGGGCCGGAGGACATGCTGATCCTCCGGGAGCGTCTCGGTTACCTGCGGCACGCGGTGGAGGCGTTGCCGGAGCGGCTGCGGGTGGTGGTCCAGGGCTACTTCTTCGACGAGCGCCCGATGATCGACATCGCCGCCGACCTCGGGGTCAGCGAGTCCCGGGTGTCGCAGCTGCGCGCCGAGGCGCTGGTGCTGCTGCGGGACGGGTTGAACACCCACCTGGACCCGGCGCTGGCCGCGGAGAACCCGCCCAAGGAAGGGTGCGTGGCCCGGCGGCGGGCGGCGTACTACGACCGGATCGCCAGCCGCGGCACGCTGCGCACCCGGCTCGCCCTGACCGGCCCGGACGGGCTCCCGGTCGCGGCCTGACAGACTTCGCAGGTGGTGAGGGGCCCGTCGCGGTTCGCGGCGGGCCCAGCCGCGTCTCAGCTGTTCGCGCAGGTCCCGGCCTTCTTCTGGGCCGCGATGGCCTTGGCCGCGCCGAGCTTGTAGAGCGCCAGCCCCTCGGCCGCCGGCTCCAGCTTCCACGCGTCCTTCTCGTAGACCATGGTGTACGACTGCGCCGCCACCAGCTGCTTCGCGATCACGATGGCCTTGTCGGTGCCCTCCATCCGGGCGCTGGTCAGGGTGATCGCCAGCCCCTTGCGGGAGCACGCCTGGTTGAGCTTGACGTAGTCGTCCTTGCTGATCGCCTGCTTGCCGGCGCTGGTGTACATCTCCCAGGCGCCGGCGAAGTCGCCGCCGCTGAACCGGTCGAACACGGTCTGCGCGGCGTTCTTCGCCCCGTCCAGGGTCTTCGGCTCGGGTCCACCGGCGGCGGCCGCGGCGGCGTTGCCGGCCGGGGTGTCGTCGTCACCGGAGCAACCGGCGGTCACCCCGAGCGTGGCGACGGCGGCGAGGGCCAGGACGGCAAGACGGTACGGGTGGTTGTTGTCCATGTCCCGGTTAATCCCGGCACGCCGCCTCGCGTAACGGCCCCGGCGTGTCGTTGACGACTTCCTGACACTTGCCCGCCCGCCCGTAACCCGCGGGACTTCAAGTAGTCTGGTCGTTTGCCGTAAACAGAAAAGGCAACCCCGAAAAAGGAGTTGCCAGCGGCCGGAATGATAGCACGAAAAGGGGCGATTTTGTCAAGCTCGAGCGCCGATTTCGATGCTGAGCAGGCGTACTTGACCGCGCTCTACCAGCGGCTCGATCAATTGCGTGAGCAGGCCGACAGCCGGCTCAAGGCGATCCTGCTGGAGGGCGGCGGCACCCCGCAGGGCCGCACCCAGCGCGAGGCCACCCGCGCCCACTACGCGGAGCAACTCGCCCAGATGAATTCCGTCGAGAACGGTCTGTGTTTCGGCCGGCTCGACTTCGCCGCGGAGAAGGAGCGCTACATCGGCCGGCTCGGGTTGTTCGCCGAGGACCGGGACGAGGACCCGCTGCTGATCGACTGGCGGGCGCCGGCCGCCCGGCCGTTCTATCTCGCCACCGCCGTCAACCCGGAGGGTGTCACCCGGCGGCGGCACCTGCGCACCCGGGGCCGGGTGCTGACCGGCGTCGACGACGAGGTGCTGGACCTGGAGGCGGTCGACGGCACCGGGCGCGAGGACGTGACCGGCGAGGCCGCGCTGCTCTCCGCGCTCACCGCGAACCGGACCGGCCGGATGCGCGACATCGTCGAGACCATCCAGGCCGAGCAGGACGAGGTGATCCGCTCCGGGCTGGCCGGGGCCCTGGTCGTGCAGGGCGGGCCGGGCACCGGCAAGACGGCGGTGGCCCTGCACCGGGCCGCGTACCTGCTGTACACGTACCGTCAGCAGCTCACCCGCTCCGGCGTGCTGATCCTCGGGCCGAACACCACGTTCCTGCGCTACATCTCCCAGGTGCTGCCGTCGCTCGCCGAGACCGGGGTGCTGCTGGCCACCCTCGGCGACATGTTCCCCGGCGTGCGGGCCCGGGCCGCCGAGCCGGCCGGGGTCGCCGCGCTCAAGGGCGACCTCGGCCTGATGCTCCCGGCTCTGGAGAACGCGGTCGCCGACCGGCAGACCGTGCCGGACGACTTCGTCGAGGTCGACCACGACGGCTACCCGCTGCGCATCGACCGCGCGCTGCTGGAGGACGCCCGGGCCGCGGCCCGCAGGTCGGGCCGTCCGCACAACGTGGCCCGGGCGGTCTTCGTGACCGAGGCGATCCACCAGCTCTCCCTCCAGATCGCCGAGCGGATCGGCGCCGACCCGCTGGGCGGGGACAACCTGCTCTCCGAGGCCGACCTGGCGGAGACCCGCCGCGAGCTGCGCGAGGACATCGACGTCCAGCAGGCGCTGTTCGAGTTCTGGCCGGTGCTCACCCCGCGGCAGGTGCTGCGCGACCTGCTGACCGACGCCGACCGGCTGGAGTCGGCCGGGCTGCCCGCGTCGTTCCTGCGGGACGCCGCGCACGGCTGGACGCCGGCCGACGTGCCGCTGCTCGACGAACTGGCCGAGCTGCTCGGGGTCGACGACACGCTGAAGAAGCGGGAGGCGGCCCGGCAGCGGGAGGCCGCGATCGAGTACGCCGAGGGCGTGCTGGAGATCGTCGAGGGCTCCCGCTCGCTGGACTTCGAGGACGTCGAGGAGGAGATCCTCTCCGCGATCGACGTGGTCGACGCGAGCGCCTTCGTCGAGCGGCACGAGGTGATCGACACCCGGACCGCGGCCGAGCGGGCCGCCGCCGACCGCAGCTGGGTCTTCGGGCACGTCATCGTGGACGAGGCGCAGGAGCTGTCGCCGATGGCCTGGCGGCTGCTGATGCGCCGCTGCCCGAGCCGCTCGATGACCGTGGTCGGCGACGTCGCGCAGACCTCCGAGCTGTCCGGCAGCACCACCTGGGACCAGGTCTTCGAGCCCTACGTCGGGCAGCGCTGGCGGCTCGTCGAGCTGAGCGTCAACTACCGCACCCCGGCCGAGGTGATGGCGGTCGCGGCCGACGTGCTGGCCGCCGTCGACCCGCAGCTCAAGCCGCCGCGCTCGGTCCGCTCGGCCGGCGTCATCCCGTGGGCGCGGCAGGTGCCGGCCGCCCGGCTCGCCGAGGAGCTGATCGCCGACGTGCGCAAGGAGGCCGCCGCGGTCGAGTCCGGGCGCGTCGGCGTCCTGGTCCCGGCGAGCCTGGAGCCGTCGCTGGGCGCGGCCCTGGTCGAGGCGGTACCGGGCGCGGCTGTGGGGGAGCAGCCCGACCTGCTCAACCACGTCGTGCTGATGACCGTCCGCCAGGCCAAGGGCCTGGAGTTCGACTCGGTCCTGGTGGTCTGTCCCGACGAGATCATCGCGGAGAGCCCGCGCGGCCTGTCCGATCTCTACGTCGCCGTCACCCGCGCCACCCAGCGCCTCGGCGTCCTGCACACCACCCCGCTCCCGCCCGTCCTCGGCTCGCTCGCCTGACCGTTGCGGCCCTGCCTTCCCGGCAGGGCCGCTTTCCCCCTTTTTGCGTACGACCAGCGCCGGCTCAGTCCACGGCTCGCGCGATGAAAACGTTCTCCCGGCCGGGCCGATCAGGGGCGTCCCGCACCTCCAGCACGGCGAATCCGGCCGCGTCCAGGGACTCCTCGATCTCCGCCCGCGACCGGAAGCGCAACGTGGATTCCGAGGTCACGACCGCCCCGTCCGCGTGGAACCGGTATTCGAATCGGAACGACACCAGCGGCAGCCGGACCTCGCCGAGCGTGAACCGCCGCTCCACCGGCCCGATGCCCGGAATCTCGAGAGTGGTGGGCAGCTGAGTGGTGACCCACTCCTCCCAGCCGCGGAACTCCGGGCGGCGCGCCTCGAAGACCACGTGCCCGCCGCGCCGCAGCACGCCGCGGATCCCGCGCAGCGCGGCTGTCCAGTCGTCGTCGGAGAGGAACACCTGAGCGACGTTCGCGGTCATGACGGCCAGGTCGGCGGGCTCCCGCCCGGCCCAGGCGTCCACCAGTCCGGCGGCGCCGGCGTGCAGCCAGGTGACCCGGCCGGCGCCCGGTTTCCGCTCGGCCACGCCGAGCGAGGCGAGCGCCGGATCGGCGCCGATCACCGTCCGGCCGCTCGCGGCCAGCAGGACGGCCAGGGTCCCGGTGCCGCAGCCGACGTCGACGATCCGGGTGGCGCCGAGCTCGTCGATGATCGCCAGGTAGGCGGGGAGGTCCCCGCGATCGGCGTCGAAGTGGTCGTAGAGCGCGGCGAGCCGGTCATCGGCGAAAATCGCGTCGGGCATTCCCGGAACCTAGTCAGCCGAGCTCCAGGCACGCCACCGCATAAAATCCGGCGACGTCGATCTCCGGGCGGCCCGGGGTGTACATCCGGGCGGTCTCGAACGCCGGGGTCAGGCCGGCCCGTTCGGCGAGCGCGGTGGCGGCCGGATTGATGCCGGGGACGTCGAGGGCGATCGCGGACAGGTGGTCGTCGTCCTCGTCGTGGGCGAGCGCCTCCAGCAGCTGCGCGGCGATCTCCGGGGTGTCGGCGTAGAGCGGGCCGATCCGGGTGCCCTCGACCGCCGGCCGCCGGACCCCGAGCCCGGCCACCGCGCCGTCGTGCAGCGCGGCCAGCGCGTGCCGGTTCGGCGCGGAGATCCACAGGGCGAGGAACGTGTCCCGCCCGGCCGGGACGAAACGCCGCTCGTAGGCGGCCAGGTCCGCGAAGCCGACGCTGCGGGCGTCGACCAGCGTGCTGCCGGGTGCGGCCGGGTCCAGCCGCGGCACCCCCTGGTAACGCAGGTTGGTCCAGGCCGGCTGGAACCCGGACTTGCGGTAGTTCTCCTGCTGCGCGACCACCCCGTCGAGCCCGACGACCCGCCCGGCGAGCCGCCGCATCCCGGCCTGCCAGGTCTGCCATCCGTAACCCTGGCCCCGATGGCCGGGAACGGTCAGATAGAACCCGAGGAACCCGTGTGTGCCGCCGTAGCGGACCACCGAGATCGAGGTGATCGGGTGACCGTCGAGCCGGCCGACGAGAAAAGCGCCGGGGTCGACCGGAAAGAAGATCCGTTCGTCACCGATGCCCGGATTCCAGCCCTCGGCGGTGGCCCATTCCGCGAGCAGTCCCATGTCGTCGACGCTGGCGGGTGCCACCACGAATTCGCCCATATCGCGACCTTAATGAAAAATGCGCGGTAATGCGGAAGGGCCCGGCGTCCGGAGACGCCGAGCCCTTCGCGAGGTGAGGTCAGGCAGCGGTGACCGGGCGCATGCCGCGGCCCAGCGCGGTGTGGCCGTGCGCGTTGGTCATCGCCAGCCGGCTGTTCATGGTGGTGTTGCTGGCGATGCTGGCGTAATACGAGGCCCGGCGGCGCGCGGTGATGCTCTCCGGGTTCTCCGGGTTCGGGGCCAGCTCCGGGTCGAGGTGGGTGTTGAGGCCGTCGCGGAGCAGCGAGAGAGCCTCGGCGCGCAGCTGGGAGACGCGGGACTCGGTGACGCCGAGGTCCTTGGCGATCTCCGCCATCGGGCGCTCCTGGAGGAAGTACTCGGTGACCACGGTCTGCAGACGGTCCGGCAGCGAACCGATGGCGTGGTGCAGGTAGCCGATCTGCTCGCGGCGCAGCAGCATCTCTTCCGGGCCCGGGTCGCGCTCGGTGACCAGGTCGTCGGCGCTGCTGGTGGTGAAGCCCTGCAGCGACAGGACGGTGGCCCGCTGCACGTCGGTGTCGGTCTGGTGCAGGTCGGTGGTGGTGGTGCCGAGCGCCTGGGCCAGCTCCTCCGGGGTCGGCGTGCGACCGAGGGTGGTGGTCAGGCTCTGCCGGGTGACGTCGGTGTTGCGGGCCTTGGACCGCACCGAGCGGGTCGCCCAGTCCAGCGCGCGCAGCTCGTCGAGCAGGGCGCCACGGATCCGGGTGCCGGCGAAGCGGTGGAACGGCACGCCGCGCTCCGGGTCCCAGCCGCGCGCCGCGGTGACCAGGGCGTGCAGGCCCGCGCTGGTCAGGTCGTCGCGGTGGATGTGGTTGGGGATCCGGCTGAGCATGTCCCGCACCAGGTGGCCGACCAGCGGCATGTGCGTGCGGATCAGCTCCTCCTGCTCGGCGGCGGAGAGCACCGGAGTGGCGGAAGCGGTGTCGGCGGCGAGGTCGGCAGCGGTCGTCACGGTGCTGGTCATGTCGTATCCCCCGGTTGTTGTCGGCGCCCGTTGGCTGGGTGGGCACCGGCTGACAGGGAGAAACTTTGAAGGCCGGAAGGTGCGGGAAAAGGTCACGCACAGTTGCCTCCCGGTTGCTTGAAAACCGGGGCCGTCCTCTCGCGTTGCCGGAGTCGATCGGCGGGGGGTTGGGGTGGTTGAGATTTCCGGCGTCGGTAAATCAAGATCTTCATTTACGCAGGCCCAGCGGGGTGCGGATCGCATGCTCCCGCGCGGGCCGGGCGCGGAGATCTGGCCGCTGGCGCGTCCAGGGCGATCTCCGCACCCTTCATTGCCCGTGGGTGGTTCCGGAGATCAAACCCCGGCTGGCCCCCAGCGCCCTATCCCACGCCCGGATAGGGCCACCAGGACCAGCCGGACACTCCCGGGCTGGCCCTCAGCGCCCTATCCCACGCCCGGATAGGGCCATCAGGACCAGCCGGACACTCCCGGGCTGGCCCTCAGCGCCCTATCCCACGCCCGGATAGGGCCATCAGGACCAGCCGGACACTCCCGGGCTGGCCCCCAGCGCCCTATCCCACGCCCGGATAGGGTCACCAGGACCAGCCGGACAGTCCCCCGCCGGGCCTCAGCGCCCCAGGGCGGACGCGGGAACGGGGCGAGCCGCTTGACATTCCTGGCACATGGGATGTCTTCATTGCCCGTGGGCGGTTCCGGAGATCAAAACCCGGCTGTCGTCATGTGCGGGGCGTCAGCGGACCCAGGGTCAGGGCCCGGCCGGTCGCGACGCGGCTGGGTGGCGGTCAGGGCTTGGCGAGCCGGCGTCGGCGGCGCTGGGTCAGCAGCAGGAGGAGGGGCATCGCGGTGAGCACGACGGCGACCGTGCCGGCCGCGGCCACGGACAGACCGCGGGACTTGCCGGCGGCCGGGGCGGCGCCGGCGGCGGAGGCGCCGGTGGTGGCCTTCTCGGCGGTGGCCGAGCTCTGCGCCTGTGCCGAGGCGGCGACCTCGGCCGGGGTGACCAGGTGGCCGACCGACGCGCCCCGGGGCTGGGCGAATCCCCAGTCGAGCAGGGCCGCGCCCTGCTGCCAGCCGCGGAGCGGGCGGGCCTCGGCGCCGAGCAGGGTGACCACCAGCCGCCGCCCGTCGCGCTGGGCCGCCCCGACGTAACTGTGCCGGGCCACCGTGGTGAAACCGGTCTTGCCGCCCATCGCGCCCGGGTAGTTGTAGATCAGCTTGTTCTCGTTCTGGAACTGGAAACCTTTGACCTTCTTGGCCGGCTGCGCGGGCATCTGCGCGCTCTTGGTGAGCACATATTTGCGGAAGTCGGCGTTGGCGAAACAGACCCGGGCGATCAGGGCCAGATCGTACGCACTGGTGAACTGTCCCTTACCGTCCAATCCGGACGGCGTGACGGCGTGCGTCTGGAACGCGCCGATCGATTTCGCCTTGGCGTTCATCGCCGCCACCGTGGTGGCCACGCCGTCGGCGCCGCCGCCCCCGGCCATCCGGGCCAGGGCGTTGGCCGCGTCGTTGCCGGAGTTGAGCAGCAGGCCCAGCCAGAGGGTCGAGATCGGGTAGGTGCCGCCCACCACGATCCCGACCGCCGAGCTGTTCACCTCGATGTCGAGGTCGCTCGGCACCACCTTGATCTTCTGGTTCGGGTCGAGCCGGTCGATCGCGGTCGCGGCGAGCAGCGTCTTCTGCACGCTGGCCGGGGTCTGGTGGACGTGCGGGCCGCAGGCGCCGAGCACCTCGCCGGTGTCCAGGTCGGCGACCATCCAGGTGGTCGCGGTGACGGCCGGCGGTTTCCGCGCGCCGCCCGGGACGACCAGGCCGTGGGTGGCCAGCTCGTCGCCGCCGACCCGCATGTCCTGCGGGTTGTCGGCCGGCGGGACCGGGCGCGGCGGGGCGCTCGGCTTGGCGATCTTCGGCTTGGGGCAGGGGATCTCGGCGGCGGCCCGCGCGGAGCGGAGAGCGGATCCGGGAGCGGCCTGCGAAGCGGAGGACGGAACGGTGACGAGGGCGGCGACCAGGGCCAGGGCGGCGGTGATCCGGGGAACCGTCACGGCCAGCGTGCTCCCGCTTCCAGTCGTCGATCGAGAAGGTCACGCAGCGGGATCGGCTCGCCGTCACCGCCACCGGCCCCGACGATCAGCCGGGGCATGCTCGGGGACAGGTCGGCGCCGGTGAACCGGGCGCGCAGCGAGGCCGGGACGGTGAGCACGTAATACTCCCCGTCCTCGCCGGCGGCGACGGTCCGGTTCGCCTTCAGATACCACCCGCGGACCCGGGTCTTGTAGGTCCACCGGCCGTCGTAACTGGTCGCGGTGAGCGGATGCGGGGTCAGCCCGCGCTCGGCGGCCTTGCGGACGAACTCCTCGAGCAGCGCCGTGGCCTGCCGGGCCTCGGCGGTGCGCCCGGCCTCCAGGGCTGCGGCCCGGCCGGCCACGGCCTGCCGGTGGTGCGCCAGCCAGGCGGCGTGCTCGTCCTGCATGGCGCCGACCCTAACGTGAGACCCTGGGCGTTGGTCAACCGGGCTTTCTCAGGATTCGGTGCGAATACTCACAGCCCATTCTGATAAGGGACCTGACGATCGCGAAGAAAAGAATTGCCGGATCGCGCCGGGGAGTTGCGCGGGATGCGGTTCGGGGGCCAGACTGTGCCCGGGCGATTAAATTCTCTCGGGAGTCGTTATGGCGCGGCAGGTAATCACCACCCTGATCGACGATCTGGACGGCAAGAAGGCGGATCGCACCGTCGAGTTCAGTCTCGACGGAGTCAGCTACACGATCGACCTTTCCGAGGCCAATGCCGGAAAGCTGCGCAAAGCCCTGGACCCGTACATCAACGCGGGAACGCGGCTGGGTCGCACCGCCGCGCGCATCCCGTCCCGGGGCGCCGCGCCGGCCCGCACCGCCGGCTCCCGCGACGAGAACCGGCTGATCCGCGAGTGGGCTATCCGCAACGGGCACAAAATCTCCGAGCGCGGCCGCATTCCGCAGGAGGTCAGCAACGCCTATCGAGCCGCACACGGCCGCTGACCTCGTTCCACATCGGACCGCGTCAAATACTACGAAGCCGGGGCAGTTCCGCGGCCACGGCTTCGAGCGTCTTCTCGTCACCGGCAAACCAACTGGTCTCGCGGGGCCAGTGTGTGATCACGTCGGTGAATCCCAGCTCGGCGGCGCGCCCGGTGGCCTCCTGGAACGCATCCGGACTGCTCATCGAGAACACCGGTGACGAGTCCAGATTGAGGTAACGGTCGATCGATTCCGGGGCCCGCCCGGCCGCCGCCAGGGTGGCCTCGAATCGGTCGCGGATCTCGGTGACCGCGCGCCACCATTCCGCGGCGGTCTCGGCCTGCGGGCCGGTGGTGACCCAGCCGTCGCCGTACTTCGCCGCGAGCCGCAACGCCCGCGGCCCGTTGGCGGCGACCACGAACGGCGGCCGCGGCTGCTGCACCGGTCCCGGCGTGCTGCGTGCGTCGACCGCCGCGAAATAGGACCCGGACCAGGTGGTCGCGGGGGAGCGCAGGATGTTGTCGAACAGCTCCAGGAAGTCGGTGAAGCGGTCGACCCGGGCGCGCGGGGTCAGCTCCGGCTTGCCCAGCACGGCCGAGTCGAAGCCGATCCCGCCGGCGCCCAGCCCGAGGATCAGCCGCCCGCCCGAGATGTCGTCGAGGGCGGTCGCCTCGCGGGCGAAGTGCGCCGGGTGCCGGAAGTTCGGCGACGCGACGTAGGTGCCGAGCCGGATCCGCTCGGTGACCAGGGCCGCCGCGGTCAGCGTCGGCACCGCGTCGAACCACGGTCCGTCGACCAGGTCCCGCCAGCCCAGATGGTCGTAGGTCCAGGCGTGGTCGAAGCCGTACTCCTCGGCGAGGCGCCACCGGCGGCTCGCCTCGGCCCAGCGCCGGTCAGGAAGGATCACGATGCCGAAACGCATCGGCACAGACTAGCTGCCCGCACCGGTGGGTCACGCGAGGCCGCGGCGTGCCCCAGGCGGCGCCGGGCGGCGATGCCTACGCGGTGCGGAGATCGTCGTCCGCCGCGGTGTCGGGGGCGGTGTCGGCGGCCGCCGCCTCGAAGGCGCGCAGGGCCCGGACCAGGTCCTGGCGGGCCGAGACCGGCATCCGTTCGAGGACCTCGGCGAGCGCGTCGCGGCGGCGCGCCCGCAGGTCGGCGAGGAGCCGGCGGGAGGCGGGGGTGAGCAGCAGCCGCACCTCGCGGCGGTCCCGCGGGTCGGCCACCCGGCGCAGCAGCCCGGTCGCCTCCAGGCGGTCGCAAAGCCGGCTGGCCGAGGACGGCACCACGTCGAGAGCCTCGGCGAGGCGGCTCATGTTGGTGTGCCGGTTCTCCGCGACGATGGTGAGCACCCGCAGCTGAGCGGGCGGGATCGCCGGGATCTGGGCGAGACGGGCCTTTTCCAGGACAGCCACCAGCGACTCCAGCGACGTGTCGATCGCCGCGGCGACATCGGTGGCGTGCTCCATGGCGTTCCCCGTCGCGAAGTCGCAGAACCTCAAAGGTCTGCTGGGTACCCCGCCGGACACTGCCGTAAACCGGTCAACGGCGCCAATCCAGGCAGACAGTGACCGCGTCGTCCTCCGGCTCGGCGCCGGCGTGAAACTCACGCAAGCCCCGCATCACCGTACCGACCGCCTCGGTGGCCGGTTGCAACCGCGTCGCGCGCAACGCCGTGAACAGGCCGGATTCCCCGAATGTGGGACCACCGCCGGGTGCCGCCGCGTGCACCCCGTCGCTGACCACGAGCAGCCGGTCGCCCGGCTCCAGCCGGAACCGCTCGATCTCGTAGTGCGCCTCGCCGAACATGCCCAGTGGCAGCTGCTGCTCCAGCCGGACCTGGTTGATCTCGCCGCCCCGGCCGACCATGCACTGCGGGGAGCCGGCGTCGACGGCGTCGACCCAGCCGCCGACCAGGTCGATCTCCAGCAGCAGGGTGGCGGCGTGCAGGCCGCCGCCGTACCGGGCGTGCAGCGCGTCCGAGGCGAGCTCGGCCTGCTCGACGATGTCCGCGCCGCAGCGGCGGGCGTTGCGCATCGCGTTCACCGCGGTCGCGGTCAGCAGGGCCGCGTCGAGACCCTCACCCGCGCCGTTGAGCACCGTGATGGTCAGCCGATCCTGGCTGAGCGCCCAGTCGAAGTGGTCGCCCCGCACGTCGTACGCCGGCTCCAGTTGCCCGCCGAGCTGGAACCGTTCGTCGCCGAGGGAGCGGCCGGGCAGCAGGTCCCACTGCAACTCGGCGGCCATCGTGAGCCGCTGGCTGCACTGCGCCCGCCGATACCGGTCGGTCATCCGGTCGGCCGCGCGGATCGCCACCGCCAGCTCGTCGGCGACGATCCGGAGCTGCTCGGCCTGCTCCGGGTCGGGGCGGGCGGGCAGGTCCACCCGCAGCACCCCGAGCCGCTCGCCCCAGCAGGACAGCGGCAGGTGCAGCCGGGTGCCGGCCGGCCCGTTCCCGGTGCCGGGCCGCTGGCTGGCCAGGCAGCGCAGCGCGGCCGCGTCCTGGTCGGTGCCGGGCGCGTCGAGCAGCGGCGCGAGTCGGCGCAGCGTCAGGTCGGCGACCAGCACCTCGACCCGGTCGGCCGCGAAGTGCCGGCGCAGGTGCTCGGCTGTCACCTCGGGCAAACGGTCGGGTGCGGTGGCACGCAGCAGCGCGCCGACGGGAACCGGTCGGTCGGACACCTGTACTCCTCTCCGGGACCGATATTTGTTATACGACAAATAAAAGCCGTGGGGACAGCGCCGCGTCCGGCGGACCACCTTCAGGCGAACGACTTCTCGAAGTGGATCAGGGACCCGGTGCGCGGGCTCGACTGCATCCGAACGTTCTCGGCCAGCGCCCGGATCAGGAACAGGCCCCGCCCGCGCTCGCTGTCCGCGGTGGGCGCCGTGCCGCCGGCCGGGTCGAAGCCGTGGCCGTCGTCGACCACGTCGATCGAGCAGCGGTCCTCGGCGACGTCCAGGCGGACCTCGTACGCCTCCGCACCGGTCGCGTGTTTCACCACGTTGGCGCACGCCTCGGTGAGGGCGATCTCCAGGTCGGTGCCGGCTTGCCGGTCCACCGTCAGGGAGGTCAGCGCGCACCGCAGCAGGCGGCGCACGGCGGGCACACTGTCCACCTCGCGGGGAAGATTCAGCCGAACCGACATGCGCATGCCGTTTCTGTGCCCGATCGGTCCAGGAGTTAACCGTGCGAGGAAGACCACGTCGCCGTTTCGTGTTATCCATGGTCCCCGCGCCCGTCTCCCCTTCTGGCGCCCGGCGCCGGAGGAAAGGGCAGTGCAGATGGCGAACCAACCCGACACCGCCACGGTGGTGGCCGCGCGCGCCGGCGACCCGGCCGCGATCGACCGGCTCGTGGCCGGATACCTCCCGCTCGTCTACACCATCGTGGGCCGGGCCCTGGAGGGGCACGCGGACGTCGACGACGTGGTGCAGGAGACCATGATCCGGGTCCTGCGGAACCTCGGCGAGCTGCGCGAGCCGGAGGCGTTCCGCTCCTGGCTGGTGGCGATCACGGTGCGTCAGGTGCGGGACCGTTTCCGGGCCCGGCAGGTCGGCGAGCACGCCCTGCTCGAGGAGGACCTGCGCGATCCGGGCGCCGACTTCACCGACCTGGCGATCACCCGGCTGGAGCTGTCCGGGCAGCGCCGGGAGACCGCCGAGGCGACCCGCTGGCTGGACGAGGAGAACCGGGAGCTGCTCTCGCTCTGGTGGCTGGAGGCCTCCGGCGAGCTGACCCGCGACGAGATCGTCGACGGCACCGGGCTGGGCCGGCAGCACGCCGCGGTCCGCATCCAGCGGATGAAGGGCCAGCTGGAGACGGCCCGGGCGGTGGTCCGGGCGCTGCACCGGCACCCGATCTGCCCGGAGCTGGCGGTGCTGATCGAGCCGTGGGACCGCCGGCCGAACGCGTTGTGGCGCAAGCGGATCGCCCGGCACACCCGCGAGTGCATGCTCTGCGCGCCGGCCTGGCAGGACATGGTCGCGGCGGAACGCCTGCTGGCCGGCATGGCCCTGGTGCTGCCGGCGCCGACGCTGGCAGCCGGCCTGAGCACCGGAGCCGGAGCGGGCGCCGGCGGCGGGATGAAGGCGCTGGCCGTCAAGGCGGGGCTGAGCGCCACCCAGAAACTGCTGGTCACCGCGCTCGCGGTGACCGTCGCCGGGGGTGGCGGCGTGGCCGCGTACACGCTGGGCGGGCAGAACGATCCGGCGGTGCCGCAGGCCGTCGTCGCCCCGTCGCCGGCCACGGTCACCCTGCCGCCGTCACTTCCGCCCTCGGCCGCGCCGACGAGCAGGTCACCGTCGCCGTCGCGTACCCAAAAGTCGCCGTCCGCGAAAGCGGCCGTGCCGGCCACGCGGACCTCGGCCAAGAAGGGCGTCGGCGTCTGGAAGTTCGACGGGTCCACGGCGGCGCTGAAGAACGTCGGCGCCGGCTGGTACTACGACTGGGCGCCGCAGAACGACGAGATCCCCGGGCCGGCCGGGGTCGAGTTCGTGCCGATGATCTGGGGGAAGCAGAACGTCACCAGCGCCACCCTGAAGCAGGCCAAGGCCGAGGGGGACGTGCTGCTCGGCTTCAACGAGCCGGACATGGGCGGGCAGGCGAACATGAGCGTCGAGGACGCCCTGGCCGCCTGGCCGCAGCTGGAGGCGACCGGGATGCGCCTGGTCAGCCCGGCGGTCGCCTACGGCGGGGACACCGCGGGCGGCTGGCTGGACCGGTTCATGACCGGCGCGAAGGCCAAGGGGCTGCGGGTCGACGCGATCGCCCTGCACTGGTACGGCTCGGACTTCAGCGCCGCCGCCGTCGACCAGTTCCTCGGCTACGTCGACGCGGTGCACAAGCGGTACGGCAAACCGATCTGGATCACCGAGTTCGGCCTGATGAACTTCTCCGGCTCGCCGAAGTACCCGAGCGACGCGCAGAAGGTCACCTTCATCAAGGGCACCACCGCCGGCCTGGAGAAACGCTCGTTCGTCGAGCGCTACGCCTGGTTCGGCCTGCCGGCCGTCGGCGACAGTGTCGACTTCGGCTTGTACAAGGACGGCGACAGCCCCACCGAGGCGGGCAAGGCGTACCGCGCAGCGGGTTAGAGTCGAGTTCATGATTCGGTTCGGGTACAAGGCGTCGGCGGAGCAGTTCGCTCCGGCCGAACTGCTCAGGTACGGCATTCTCGCCGAGGAGCTGGGCTTCGACTCGGTCTTCGTCAGCGATCACCTGCAACCGTGGCGGCACGACGGCGGGCACGCCCCGGCCGCGCTGCCGTGGCTCGGGGCGCTCGCCGCGCGTACCGAAAGGATCCTGGTCGGCACCAGCGTGCTGACCCCGACCTTCCGCTACCACCCGGCCGTGGTCGCGCAGGCCTTCGCCACCCTGGGCTGCCTCGCGCCGGGCCGGGCCATCCTCGGCGTCGGCTCCGGCGAGTCGCTCAACGAGGTGGCGCTCGGCACGCAGTGGCCGGACGGCAAGGAGCGGTTCGCCCGGCTCAAGGAGGCGGTCCTGCTGATCCAGAAGCTCTGGGCCGAGGACCGGGTGACCTATGAGGGACAGTTCTACTCCACCGAGAACGTCACCATCTACGACAAGCCCGACCAGCCGGTCCCGATCTACATCGGCGCGTCCGGCCCGGCCGCGACCCGGCTGGCCGGCCGGATCGCCGACGGCTTCATCACCACCAGCGGCAAGGGGCACGGGCTCTACACCGACACGCTGCTCCCCGCCGTCAAGGAGGGCGCGGAGAAGGGCGGCAAGAAGCTCGACGACCTGGACCTGATGATCGAGGTCAAGGTCTCCTTCGACGACGACATCGAGCGGGCCCGCAACGACACCCACTACTGGGGCGCGCTGGCGCTGTCCCCGGAGGAGAAGACCGGCGTCGAGGACCCGGTCGAGATGCAGCGCCTCGCCGACGCCCTCCCGGTCGAGCGGACCGCCACCCGGTGGATCGTCTCGTCCGACCCGGCGGAGCACGCCGCGAAGGTCGCCGAGTACCTGGACATGGGCTTCAAACACCTGGTCTTCCACGCGCCGGGCCCGGACCAGGAACGCTTCCTGCGCCTGTACTCGACGGAAATCCTCCCCCGCCTCCGCACCCGCTAGGCTGTTCCATCCGGGGGCCCCAGAAACCCACGAACTTTCCGCAAAGCGCCGCCCGGCTTCGGCCGGACGGCGCTTTGGCGCTTTGTCGCTTATCGGTCCTGGTCCGGCCGCGGCACGGCCCGCAATTTTCCGGTACGCCCACCGCCCCCACCCTCACCGTTGATCACGCGAAGGTTGGGCCGCCCCTGCATCCGCCGCCGCCCCGCGCCGACCTCCCGGCCCGCCTCGGCGCCCCGGTTGTCCCGCCAGCGCCGCTGCACCGTGGTGGCGTCACCGAGCGACCGTCCGCCCGCGGCGCCTCCGCCGCCGAGCGACCGTCCGCCCGCGGCGCCCCCGCCGCCGAGCGACCGCCCGCCCGCAGCGCTCCCGCCGCCGAGCGCCCGTCCGCCCGCGGCGCTGCCCCCGCCGGGCGACCGGCCCAGGCCGGTCGACCCGCTGCCCCCGCCGAGCGACCGGCCCGAGTCGCCGGACCCGCCCAGCCCGCCGAAACCGCCCAGCCCGCCGAAGCCGCCGAGCCCGCGCGGACCCTGCCGCCTTTCAAGGCCGGGCATCCCGCTCCCGGGGTTGGTCGCCGGCCACCGCGCGCCGAGATCGTCGAGGGCCGGCAGCCGGTCCATCGCCGACAATCGATCCGAGGCCGGGCCCGGCGTCCCGTCCGACACCCGCCTCGATGGCTGGCCCGAGAAGTGGCCCGAGGCGCGGTTCGCCGCGCCGAACAGCCCGCCCGGGTTCGACAGGCCCGCGTCGGTGCCGGTGCGCCCGAGGATGCCCGGCTCCGCACCGGCCGTCCGCCGCCCGGTCAGCACCACGATGCTGTCCGCCCCGGCGGTCCGTGCCGCCCGCCGCCGGTCGAGGTATTCGCCGATCAGGGCCCGCGCGGCCGGCAGCACGCCGGGGCGGGTCGCCGGTGCGGTCCGCGGGTACGCCACCGCCGGCACCTCGGTCACGAACAGCCCGTTCATCCCGGACCGCACGGTGAGCAGCGGCTCGATCTCCGCGCCGTCGCCGCGGACCGGGTCGACGCCGGACACCCGGGGCAGCCCGACCGAGCCTGCCACGTCCCGCCAGAACGCCCGGAACCCGAAGCCCGGGTCGGTCCGCCGGCAGCCGAACAGCACCGCCATCAGCCAGAGCAGGACGCGCGCCCCGATCCGGGAGCCCCGCCCGCCGGACAGGTCCCGCCCGTCGCCGCGGAACCGGGAACCCTGCGCCACGTCCGCGCCGTCGCGCAGCGCCTGGAGGTAGCGGGGGAGTTCGGCCGGGTCGCAGGAGCCGTCGCCGGCCAGGGTGACCACGATGTCGCCGGAGCTCTCGGCGACGCCGCAGGCCAGCGCGTTGCCAGCCCCGGCGCGGGTCTGCCGGACCACCCGGACGGCGGGGTGCGCCGCGGCGGCGGTGGTGGTGTCGTCGTCCCGGCCGGCCACCACGATGACCTCGGCGACCGCGGGCAGGGCGGCGAGCAGGACCGGCAGGGCAGCCGTCCCGACCGGGATCACGACGCTCACGGAGGGTGATGAGGGGCGAAGGGGTGGCACGGGCATGCGCCGACGCTACCGGCCTGCAACCTTCCGGCAACTCGCCCGACCGGTGGATCGTGATCATCTCAGCGGTCGTCACCGTCCGTACGAAAAACGGTTTGGCGGTAGTGTTTTGTCCCGTGATGAACCTGGGGCTCCACATCTCCAACTTCAGCTGGCCGGAGGGGTCGGCCCGGCTCGGGACGACGCTCGCGGAGATCGCGTCGGCCGCCGACGAGGCCGGTTTCGAGCGGATCAGCGTGATGGACCACCTCTGGCAGATCCACGTGATCGGGCCGCCGGAGATGGAGATGCTCGAGGCGTACACGACGCTCGGCTTCCTGGCCGCGCACACCCGCCGGGCCAAGCTGCTCACCCTGGTCACCGGGGTGATCTACCGCGAGCCGGGCCTGCTGGCCAAGGCGGTGACCACGCTCGACGTGCTCTCCGGCGGGCGGGCGATCCTCGGGCTCGGCGCGGCGTGGAACGCGGAGGAGTCGGCCGGGCTGGGCCTGCCGTTCCCGCCGACCGCCGAGCGGTTCGAGCGGCTGGAGGAGGCGCTGCGGATCTGCCGGCAGATGTTCGACGGGGACGAGACGGCGTTCGAGGGGCAGCACTACACGCTGACCCGGCTGCTGAACTCGCCGTTGCCCCTGTCCCGGCCGCGTCCGCCGATCCTGGTCGGCGGCGGCGGGGAGAAGAAGACGTTGCTGCTGGTCGCGAAGTACGCGGATGCCTGCAACCTGTTCGCCGGCCCGGAGCTGCCGCACAAGCTCGACGTGCTGAAACGGCACTGCGACGCGGTCGGCCGGGACTACGACGAGATCGAGAAGACGGTGCTCTACAACATCGACCCGGGGGAGCGCGGCGAACGGGTCGGGGAGATCATCGACGTGATGCGGCACCTCGCCGGGCTGGGTGTCTCGGTCACCCACGGCTCGGTGCGCAACGCCTGGGACACCAAACGGTTCGAGATCTTCCGGGACGAGATCATCCCCGCGGCGGAGGCGCTGTGAGCATCGAGGCGGTCGTCTTCGACCTGGACGGCGTGATCATCGACACCGAGGAGGTGTGGGAGGAGGTCCGCCGGGGTTATGTGGCCGAGCACGGCCGCGAGTTCCTGCCGGACAGCCAGGACCGGATGATGGGGATGAGCACCGTCGAGTGGTCCAGCCACCTGGCCGACGAGGTCGGTGTCCCGGTGCCGGCCGCGCAGGTGGCGGCGGACGTGCTGGGGCGGATGGCCGCGCGGTATCGGGAGTCGCTGCCGCTGATCCCGGGTTCGGTGGAGACGGTGCGGGCGCTGGGCAAGCGGTATCGGCTGGCGTTGGCCAGCTCGTCGGCGCGGATCCTGATCGATCAGGTGCTGGCCACGGCGGGGCTGACCGACGAGTTCGAGGTGACGCTGTCGACCGAGGAGGTGGCTCGGGGCAAGCCGGCGCCGGACGTCTATCTCACCGCGGTCGCCAAGCTCGGGCTGACGCCGTCGGTGTGTGCGGCGATCGAGGACTCCAGCAACGGCCTGCGGTCCGCGGGCGCGGCCGGGCTCGCGGTGATCGCCGTCCCGCACGGGGTGTATCCGGCCGCTCCGGACGCCCTGGCCCAGGCCTCGCTGGTGGTCAAGACCATCACCGAGGTGACCCCGGAGGCCGTCGCCGCGCTCCGCTGATCTTCCCGGCTGGCCCCCACGGCCCTGTCCCGGGCCCGGAAAGGGCCACGAGGGCCAGCCGCGTGTTGCGAGCTGGTTCTGACGGCCCTGTGGCGGGTGCGGGAAGGGCCGTGGGGGCCAGCCGCGTGTTGCGGGCTGGTTCTGACGGCCCTGTGGCGGGTGTGGGAAGGGCCGTGGGGGCCAGCTGCGTGTTGCGGGCTGGTTCTGACGGCCCTGTGGCGGGTGCGGGTAGGGCCGTGGGGGCCAGCTGCGTGTTGCGGGCTGGTTCTGACGGCCCTGTGGCGGGTGTGGGAAGGGCCGTGGGGGCCAGCCGCGTGCTGTGGGCTGGTTCTGACGGCCCTGTGGCGGGTGCGGGTAGGGCCGTGGGGGCCAGCTGCGTGTTGCGGGCTGGTTCTGACGGCCCTGTGGCGGGTGTGGGAAGGGCCGTGGGGGCCAGCCGCGTGCTGCGGGCTGGTTCCGGTGGCCCTGTGGCGGGTGTGGGAAGGGCCGTGGGGGCCAGCCGGGTGACCGCGAGGCGCGCGGCGGTCCGGACCGTGGCGCGCCTCGCGGGCTGGGCTGGGCGGGGCGGTGCTGTGGGCGTACCGAAAGCGGGGGTTAAAAGGTGTAGTCGGGGAGCTGGAGGTTGGTGCTCCGGCCGGACGCGATCTTGAAGGTGAAGTCCAGAAACCATTTCTGGTTGTTGAGGTAGTTCCGCATGCGGATGCCGCGGTCGGTCTTCGGGGCCATGAAGCGGCCGGTGGTGTCGCCGCCCTTCTGCGTGCCGCGGGCGAACTTGGCGATCCGCTGGACGTATCGCGGGAAGGCGACGCGGTGGTCGCCGCCGGCCGCGGCCAGCTCGCCGGCCAGGACGTAGGCGCAGACGACCGCGGTGCCGGTGCCCTGGCCGCCGATCGTGGCGCCGCAGGCCGCGTCGCCGAGCAGGACGATCCGGCCGCGGGACCACTCCGGGGCGTCGACCCGGCAGATCTGGTCGAAGTAGAGGTCGTCGACCTTGTCCAGCTCGGCCAGGAAGCGGGGGCCGAGCCAGCCCATCCCGCCCAGTCGTTCGCGCAGGATCGCCTTCTGCGCCTCCGGGTCGTGGCGGTCGTAGGTCAGCTTCGGCGCGGCGAACATCGCCAGGACGTCGGCCGCCCCGGGATCGCGGTGGTTGCCGCTGACCCCGATCATCCGGCCGGGCGCGCTGTGCCACAGGTGGTCCGGGGTCAGGTCCCACTCGTTCGGGATCGCCCAGGTGGCGACGTAGTAGCCGAGGTGCTTGACGAACCGGTCGTCCGGGCCGAAGGCCAGCCGCCGCACCCCGGAGTGCACGCCGTCGGCGCCGACGACCAGGTCGAAGGTGCGCTGCCGGCCGGAGGCGAAGGTGACGTCGACGCCGGCCGGGGTCTCGTCCATCGCGGCGATCCGGTCGCCGAACAGGTACTCCGTGGCGTCGGAGGCCTCGCAGAGGATCCGGGCCAGGTCGCCGCGGAAGACCTCCAGGTCGCCGCCGGCCATCTCGGCCGGCCACTCCATCTGCCGCTCGCCGTGCTCGTCGACGAAACGCATCGCCTTGCCGTGGGTCTGCACCTCGCGCAGGGCCGGCAGCACCCCCATCTTGTCCAGCACGCCCATGTGCAGGTCGCCGCGGAAGTCGACGGCCTGGCCGCCGGTGCGCAGACGCGGAGCGATCTCGACGATCGTCGGGCGGTGACCGTGGCGAGCCAGCCAGTAGGCCAGGGCGGGGCCCGCGATGCTCGCGCCGGAGATCAGGACGTCCATGTCATCCTCCAGAAACTGTGTCCATTGGACTCGGTTATTTCTGTGTACGGTAGACGCAGTTAGCAAGGAGGGCAAGTGGCTGATTTCCTGTGGCAGGAGCGGGCCGGCGGGAAGCGGGGGCCGAAACCGGCGTTGACGCTGGAGGCGATCGCCGACGTGGCGATCGCGGTGGCCGATGCGGAGGGGCTGGACGCGGTCACGATGCAGCGGGTGGCCGCCGATCTCGGTTACACCAAAATGGCCCTATATCGGTATTTGCCGGGCAAGACTGAGTTGGTCGCGGTGATGTTGGAGCGGGTCATGGGTGCCGCGCCCACTCTGCCGGAGGCGGGGTGGCGCGATGCGCTGATCACCTGGACAAAATGCCTTTTATCCGTTTTCCTACGGCACAGCTGGGCGTTGGTGGCATCGACCGGAAAGCGGCCCATCGGCCCGCACGAACTCGACTGGATGGAGGCGGCCCTGGCCCGCATGCCGGCCGGGCTGACCGGCGCCGAACGCATGGACACCGTCGCGATCCTCGCCGCGCAGGTCCGTGCCCTGGCCATGCAGCCGGACGAGTCGGGCATGATCACCGCGCTCACCGAGCACGCCGCCCGCTTCCCGGCGGTCACCGCCGCGATCGCCGACATGACCGCCCACGGTGGACAGGACCAGGCGCTCTCCTTCGGGCTGGAGCGCATTCTCGACGGCCTGGAGGCGCTGCTCGCCAAGCGGGTGTGAAAGATCTTCGATCCGGGTAGTCCCGGGCCGAAACCCCCTGGAGGTGAGGCCGTGAGCGGTCTACGGCTCGACGTGGACTTCGTCGATTATCTGATCCTCGCGATCTATTTCGTCACCGTGCTGGGCGTCGGCTTCGCGGCCCGCCGGGCGATCCGCAACAGCGCCGACTTCTTCCTCTCCGGGCGCTCGATGCCGGCCTGGGTCACCGGCCTGGCCTTCATCTCGGCGAACCTCGGCGCGCTGGAGATCATCGGCATGGCCGCCAACGGCGCCCAGTACGGCATGATGACCCTGCACTACTACTGGGTCGGCGCCGTCCCGGCGATGGTCTTCCTCGGCATCGTGATGATGCCGTTCTACTACGGCTCCAAGGTGCGCAGCGTCCCGGAGTTCCTCCGGCTGCGGTTCAACCGGCCCACCCACCTGTTCAACGCGCTCAGCTTCGCGGTGGCCCAGGTGCTGATCGCCGGCGTCAACCTGTACGCCCTGGCACTGATCCTGCAAGCGCTGCTCGGCTGGCCGCTCTGGCTCTCCATCGTGATCGGCGCGGCGATCGTGCTGGTCTACATCACCCTCGGCGGGCTCTCCTCGGCGATCTACAACGAGGTGCTCCAGTTCTTCGTGATCCTGGCCGGCCTGCTCCCGATCACCATCATCGGCCTGGTCAAGGTGGGCGGCTGGAACGGCCTCGTCGACCAGGTGCAGAACAGCAAACTGGGCGACGCGGCCCTGCACACGTTCTCGAACACCGCCAGCACCGACAACCCGCTCGGCGCCAGCTGGATCGGGATCATCTTCGGTCTCGGCTTCGTGCTGTCGTTCGGGTACTGGACGACGAACTTCGCCGAGGTGCAGCGGGCGCTCAGCGCCAAGGACATGAACGCGGCCCGGCGTACCCCGATCATCGGGGCGTTCCCGAAACTGCTGATCCCGGTGGTCACCGTGATCCCCGGCCTGATCGCCCTGGTCACCGTGCAGGGGCTGGGCGCCGATCAGGGCGCGCTGAAGTACGACTACGCGATCCCGCTGCTGATGCGCGACCTGCTGCCCAACGGCGTGCTCGGGGTGGCGGTCACCGGTCTGGTCGCCTCGTTCATGGCCGGCATGGCGGCCAACGTGAGCGGATTCAACACCGTTTTCACGTACGACATCTGGCAGTCCTACGTCCGCAAGGACCGGCCGGACGGGTACTACCTGCGGGTCGGCCGGATCGCCACGGTGGTCGGCGTGCTGATCGGGATCGGCACGGCCTTCATCGCGGCCGACTTCAACAACATCATGAACTACATCCAGGCGCTGTTCTCGCTGTTCAACGCGCCCCTGTTCGCCACGTTCATCGTCGGCATGTTCTGGAAGCGGATGTCCGCCTGGGCCGGTTTCTGGTCCCTGCTGCTCGGCTTCCTCGCCTCGCTCACCCTGTACGTCCTGCACCTGAGCGAGGTGCTCAAGTTCAACTCCGACCTGGAGGAGAGCTTCTGGGGCGCCGGCGCCGCGTTCGTGGTCGCCGTGATCGTCGCCGGGATCGTCACCCCGTTCACCCCGGGCAAGCCGGACAACGAGCTGCGCGGCCTGGTCTACGGCCTGGCCGGGCCGAGCACCGGCGCCGACGTGGTGATCACCGGTGAGAAGGTCTGGTGGCGCAACCCGGTGGTGCTCGGCACCGTCGCGCTGATCCTGGCCGCCCTCCTCTACGTCCCCTTCTGGTGAGGTCGACATGCCTGACAAGACACGGCTCTTCGACGTACGCGCGGTCATCGGCGGCATGTTCGTCGTCTACGGGGTGATCGTCACGCTGCTGGGCATCTTCGACACCCCGGCGGAGATCGACAAGGCCCAGGGTGTCCGGATCAACCTGTGGATGGGGCTGGCGATGCTCGCCCTGGGCGGCCTGATGCTGCTCTGGCTGCGGCTGAACCCGCCGAAACCGCTCGCCGAGCAGCCCGACGAGACGGACGCGCCGCAGGACTGATGTGCGAGCAGGTGTGCCCCGGTTGCCATCGTGGTGCACAGGGTCCGCAAATCTTCAAGACAGCTACCTGTGCAACCGATAACCGGGGCATGGAACCCCTCGCCTCACTCAGCAGCCTCGGCAGATCCGGCGGCCAGCGCGCAGCTGGCTGGCAGGCGCAGCTCCGAGTCGACTATGTCGTCAACCGGGTGGCCCAGACCCACCGCGGCCAGTCCGAGGATCAGATCAAGCAGGCCCTCCAGGACCAGCTGCGGGTCTACGGTGTGGTCCCCAACGCCAAGCAGATGGCGATTTACGCCAAGGCGATATCCGCGCTCCCGGAGCTACCCCCCAGGTAGGGGCGGGAAGCGCAGTATCCGGTCGTCGCCGTCCCGCGGATCGCCGCGGCCGTCGGTGTTCGAGGTGGTCAGCCACAGCGAACCGTCGGCGGCCACGGCGACCGTGCGGAGCCGGCCGAACTCGCCTTGGAACTCGGCTTTCGCGGTGCCGCCGGTCAGCGGGACCGTCCACAGTCGTTCGCCCTTGAGGGCGGCGACGTACAGCGTAGTGCCGGAGACCGCCGCCCCGCTGGGCGACGCGTCGTCGGTGCGCCACTGCACGATCGGGTCGGTGTACCGCGCGTCGCCGCCCTTGCCCTCCACCTCCGGCCAGCCGTAGTTCTTGCCCGGCTGGATGATGTTCACCTCGTCCCAGGTGTCCTGGCCGAACTCGATGCCGTACATCCGGCCCTGCGCGTCCCAGGCCAGGCCCTGCACGTTGCGGTGCCCCAGGCTCCAGACCGGTGAGCCGGGGAACGGGTTGCCCGGCGCCGGCTTGCCCTCCGGGGTGAGCCGCAAAATCTTGCCGTTCGGGTCGTCGCGGTCCTGCGACTGCGGCTCGTCGCCGGCGTCGCCGGTGCCCACGTACAGCATCCCGTCCGGGCCGAAGGCGAGCCGCCCGCCGTTGTGCCGCGGCCCCCGGTCCAGCCCCTTGAAGATCACTTCCTGGGTACGGTCGGAGCGCCGGAAGCGGACGATCCGGTTGTCGTCGTCACCGGTGAAGTAGGCGTAGATCCAGTCGTCCCGCACGGCCAGGCCCAGCAGGCCGCCCTCGCCGCCGGCCCGCACGCCGGGGACGGTGTACACCTTCTTCTTCTCGGTGCCGGGCTTCACCTGGTAGATGTCGCCGGTCTGCCGCTCGGCGACCAGCGCGCTCCCGTCGTCGAGGAAGGCCAGGCCCCACGGGACCTGGATCCCGGTCGCGACGATCTCCGGGGTGGCCGCCAGGTCGGGGCCGGTGGCCGTGGCGGCCGGCGGCGGCGCGGACGCCGACACCGACGGGACCGGGTCCACCGTGGGCGGCTGCTCGGCCGAGCAGGCGGTCACCAGGACGGCCCCGGCGGTGGCGATGGCCAGGCGTGTGACGGTCGTCATGGTCCAACCCTGCCACGCCCCTTCGCCGGGGAATGCCCCATATGATGCAAAAACGGGCATTCCCCAGAATCGTTGCCTGAGTGCGACCGAAGATGGTGCCGCGCGGCCGACTCCCGCCGCGCAGGGCGGAGAGTTGGGTTTTGCGAGCTTTGCGACGGCCGGTCACGGCGGCGATCCTCACCCTTGCCACCCTTGTCGGATTCCTCCGGCCGGCGGTCGCCGCGGGGCCGGTGAGCTGGACGGCCTGTCCCGAGGACGAGAAGGTGCAGTGCGGCGTCATGCGGGTCCCGGCGAACTGGGCCGACCCGTACGGGCCGACGATCGAGCTGCGGATGGCCCGGCGGCAGGCGACCGACCCGGCGCGGCGGATCGGCGTGCTGATCGTGAACCCGGGCGGCCCCGGCGGCTCGGCGGTCAACATGACGCTGGACGCCGACTTCACGCCGGAGCTGCTCAAGCGGTTCGACATCATCGGGCTCGACCCGCGCGGGGTGGGCCGCAGCGCCCCGGTGCTCTGCGACCAGGCGCTGGTCGACGCGAAACCGTCGCCGCTGGTCCCGGACGAGGCCGCGTTCCGCGCGCTGGCCGAGTACAACCGCAAGCTGGCCGCCGACTGCACCGCCCGCAGCGGGCCGGTGGTCGAGCACGCCGACACCGGCAGCGTGGTCCGGGACGTGGAGGCGCTGCGGGTCGCGCTCGGCGAGCCCAGGATCAGCATCATGGGCGCGTCGTACGGCTCGCTGATCGGCGAGCTGTACGGCGAGTATCACCCGGGCACGCTGCGGGCCGCGGTGCTGGACTCGGTGATGGACCACAGCGTGGACGTGGACACGTTCCTGGCCCAGGAGACCGTCGCGGTGCAGGACTCGTTCACCGAGTTCGTCAAGTGGTGCGCCCGGGACGCCCGGTGCGTGCTGCGCGGGCAGGACATCCCGAAACTGTGGGCGACGCTGCTGGGCCGGGCGGCGGCCGGGACGCTGGAGGATCCGTACGACCCGCCGGCCAAGCTCGGTGTCTGGGAGCTGATCTCGGCGGCGTTCAGCGCGTTCTACGACCCGCAGTGGTTCTCGTTCGCGCACTACCTCCAGGACGCCGCCCATCCCGCGGCGGCGGCCGGGCGACGGGCGCGCGAGGCGGCGCCGGTGGACCTGACGCCGAACAGTTTCCCGGCGGTGTTCTGCGGGGACTGGGCGCTGCCGGTGGGGGACTTCACCGCGTACCGGAAGCGTCTTGAGATCTTGGCGGGCCTCGCGCCGCAGGTCCGTGCCTCACCGCTGGCCCTGTCCGCGGCCGCGGGCTGCGTCGGCTGGCCGGTGCCGCCGGCCAGCCCGCAGCGGACGCTGTCCCCGGCGAAGCTGCCGACGCTGCTGGTCAACGCGTTGCACGATCCGGCGACCGGGCACGCCTGGGCGCGGCAGGTGGCGGCGCAACTCGGGCCGAACGCGCGGCTGCTGACCTATCAGGGGTGGGGGCACATCGCGTACTCGCACAGTCCCTGCGTGAAGGCGGCGGTCGAGCGCTACCTGATCGACCTCACCCTGCCGGCCGCCGGCGCGACGTGCCCGGCGGTCGAACCCGAACCGTTCGGTGTCGGTTGATCGTTGTAGCGGTTGTGTCCGGCCGTCATCAGCGGTAGGCAGGGATTGACAACCGACACTGTCCTGTCTGGAGGGCCGATGCGGTTCCTATCAGCACTAGCAGCACTTTCGTTGACCACCCTCGGATTCGCGACGCCGGCGGCGGCGGCCACCGTGACGAAGACGCCGACGGCGCGGGGGTACGGCGGGGCGATCGCCACCGTGGACGCCGACGCCACCGCGGCCGGGCTCGAGGTGCTGCGCCGCGGCGGCAACGCGGTGGACGCCGCGGTCGCGGCCGCGGCCACCCTCGGCGTGACCGAGCCGTTCGCCTCCGGGATCGGCGGCGGTGGGTTCTTCGTCTACTACGACGCCCGCAAGCACCGGGTCTTCACCATCGACGGACGCGAGGCCGGGCCGGCCACGATGACGTCGACGTACTTCGTGAACCCGGCGACCGGGTTGCCGTACGCGTTCGACGAGGCCCGGGTCAGCGGCCTGTCGGTCGGAGTCCCCGGCACCCTGGCGACCTGGGAGTCGGCGGCCCGGCAGTGGGGCACGCGTTCCCTGTCGAGCGCCCTGACCGACGCGGCCGAGGTGGCCGACCGCGGATACACGGTGGACGCCGAGTTCCGGCGGCAGGTGACCGAGAACGCGGCGGCCTTCGGGCAGTTCGACGCGACGAAGGCGCTGTATCTGCCGGGTGGGGCGCCGCCGGCGGTGGGCACCACGATCCGTAACCCGGATCTGGCGGACACGTATCGGGAGATCGCGCGCAAGGGGACCGGGGCGTTCTACCGCGGCGACATCGCCGAGGACCTGCTCGCCACCGTGACGAATCCCCCGGTCTCGGGCTCGCCGGCCGCGCCGTGGGCCTACCCGATCCGCCCCGGCCGGCTGACCGCTTCTGATCTCGCGAAGTATCGGGTCCGCCACCCCGCGCCGACCAGGTCGGGCTACAAGGGCCTGACCGTCTACGGCATGTCCACCCCGTCCAGCGGCGGCACGGCTGTGGGGGAGGCGCTCAACATCCTCGAGGCGTCACCGCTCGACTCGGCGTCGACGGTGGAGAAGCTGCACTACTACCTCGAGGCGTCCGCGCTGTCCTTCGCCGACCGTGGCCGCTACGTCGGCGCCGGCACCCCGCAGTCGACCCTGCGGAAGTTGATCTCGGACCGGTGGGCGGCCGGACGCGCGTGTCAGATAAACCCGGACAAAGCTTTGGTGAAGCCGGTCGCCCCCGGCCCGTCGAGCTGCACCCCGGCCACCGCGGCGGCGACCCCGGACACCGGGATGAGCACCACCAACCTCACCGTCGCCGACAAGTGGGGCAACGTCGTGGAGTACACCCTGACCCTGGAGCAGTTCGGCGGCAACGGCATGGTCGTGCCCGGCCGCGGCTTCATGCTCAACAACGAGCTGACCGACTTCAACTTCACCGGCACCCAGGGCACCTTCGACGACCCGAACCTGCCCGGCCCCGGCAAACGGCCGCGCAGCTCGATGTCGCCGACGATCGTGCTCAAGGACGGCAAGCCGTTCCTGGCGGTCGGCGCGCCCGGCGGCTCGACGATCATCACCACCGTGCTGCAGATCATCTACGGCCGGCTGGAGCTGGGTCTGACCCTGCCCCAGGCGCTGGCCGCGCCGCGCGCCGCGCAGCGCAACACCGCCGGGATCCAGGCCGAGCCGGCCTTCCACACGACGTACGGCCCGCAGCTCACCGCGCTCGGCCACGTCTTCGGGCCGGACGCGCCGGAGATCGGGGCGGCCACCGCGATCGAGTTCACCCGGCACGGCGGCCAGCTCGCCGTCGCCGAACCGGTGCGGCGGGGGAGCGGGTCGGCGGCAGTGGTGCACCCAACCTCTTAAGTTGTCGGTCGGTTGCGACGATGGTGCAGGACGTAAGCGCAGGCAGGGACCATCGGGGGGCGGTCAGCCATGATCACGACGGCGGCACTACTGGTCGGTTTGGCCCTCACCCCGCCGCCCGCGGCGCCGGAGCCGGTCGCCTACGTCCGCGCCGGTGACGTCTACGTCAGCAACGGGCCGACGGAGAAACGGCTCACCACCGGAGGCGGGTACGCCCGCCCCCGGTGGTCGCCGGACGGCAAGCAGCTCGCCGTCCTCAAGGGCGGCCAGCTCTGGACCATGAAGGCGGACGGCACCGGGCAGCGCCGGCTCACCACCCGCCCGGCGGCCGGCCCGTCCTGGTCGCCGGACGGGAAGTGGCTGGCCTTCGGGTCGCTCTCATGCACCGGCGGCCCCGGCGTCTACCGGATCGCGGCCACCGGCACGGCGAAACCCGAGGTGCTGTTCCCCCGGGACTGCCGGGGCGAGGAGCTTCCCGGCGAGGAGGCGCCGCAGCCGGCGTCCGGGACGCTCACCGAGCGGCTGCGGGCCGACGACGCGGTCGCCTGGTCGCCGGACGGCAAGCAGATCGCGTTCCGGGGCGGGGAGTGCGACGCGATCTACGACGCCTGCGCGAGCATCGGCACGATCAGCTCGGGCGCGGAGCGGATGGTCGCGGCCTACGGCGGCGGCAGCCTGCAGAACCGGGGTTTCGCGGTGGCCCCCGCGTGGCGGCCGGACGGCGCCCGGCTGGCCTTCACCGCGTACCAGGAGGGCGAGACCGCCGCGCAGAACGAACCCTTGCACGTCACCGAGCTGGACCTGAAGACCGGGAAGAAGCGCACGGTCGGCGCGCCGGCGGACCGCGAGCCCAGTTACCGCGACGCCACCCACGTGCTGGTCACCGGCCAGTACCGGAACAGCTCGTGGATCATCTCGGTGGACCTCACGACCGGCGCCCGCACCCCGCTCCACCCCGGCTCGCAGCCGTCGGTCCGCCCCCGCTGACGTATCGTTGGCGCCGCCATGACTGACACCGCCACTCCCGCGACCCGGCCGATCCGGACCTTTCACCCGCGCCGCGGCCGGATGAGCGCCCGGCACGCCGACGCGCACGCCGCCCTCTGGCCCCGGCTCGGTCTCACCGTCGTCGACGGCGACCGCACCCCGATCGACCTGCGCGAGCTCTTCGGCCGCGAGGCCCCGGTGGTGCTGGAGATCGGCTTCGGGATGGGCGACGCGACGGCCGCGATGGCCGCCGCCGACCCGGACCGGGACTACCTCGGCATCGAGGTGCACACCCCGGGCATCGGCAACCTGCTGGCCCTGGTCGGCGAGCGGGAGCTGGGCAACGTGCGGGTGGCGCAGGGCGACGCCATGGAGCTGGTCCACCGGCTCGCGCCGGGCTCCCTGGCCGCTGTGCACGTCTTCTTCCCGGACCCGTGGCCGAAGGCCCGGCACCACAAGCGCCGCCTGATCCAGCCGGGTAACGTCGCCCTGCTCCGCGAGCGCCTGTGCCCGGGCGGGGTGCTGCACTGCGCCACCGACTGGCCGGAGTACGCGGAGGCGATGACCGAGACGCTCGACGCCGACCCGGGCCTGCGCCGCCTGCCGGCGACGCCGCACGCGCGGCCGGAGACGAAATTCGAACGGCGAGGTGCGGCGGCGGGCCGGCCGATCGCCGACCTCCGCTACGCCCGGATCCAAAACCCCATTTGAGTACGTGATGGGCCGCCGTGCCGGAGCACGACGGCCCCGTGGGTCACTTCTTCTTGCCCTTCTTGGCCTTCTTCGGGGCCTCCTCGGCGGGGGCTTCCTCAGCGGCGGGTTCCTCGGCGGCCGGCTCCTCCGCGGCGGGGGCTTCCTCAGCGGCGGGCTCCTCCGCGGCGGGCTCCTCGGCGGGGGCCTCCTCGGTGGCGGCTTCGGCCTTCTTGGCCTTCTTGCCCTTCTTCGCCTTCTTGGGGGCCTCCTCGGCGGGGGCTTCCTCAGCGGCCGGCTCCTCCGCGGCCGGCTCCTCCGCGGCGGCCTCCTCGGCCGGAGCCTCCTCGGCCGGAGCCTCCTCGGCCGGGGCCTCCTCGACGGCGGGCTCCGCGGCCTTCTTGTCCTTCTTGGACTTCTTCGGCTTCGCCGGCACAGCCTCGACGGTCTCTTGCACCGCAACGGTCTCCTCGACCGGCGCGGCTTCCTCGACCAGAGTGGACTTCTTCTTCCCCACGGGGTGTTCCCTTCGCCATGCCCTTGTTCCGCGGCCGGCGGCGCGCGTGACGAGACTTTAGAGACACCGATTCGATAGACGGAATTCATGTTATCGAAATGAAACTTCAATCGTTTCCTATTCGGTCACCGGTGATGCCGCGTCGATTCCCCGAACTATGCGCCGGCACGGGATGAACTGGGCGGCCGGTCAGTGGCAGGCACGTTCGTGACCAGCGGAAATGGCGTCACCCTGGTGACGGACCCGGCCGGAATCGGAATTCCCGTGCCGATGCTCGCACCCGGCGTTTTCCCGGCCGACCGGTGACGGGCGGGCACGACCTCTCCACTATCGGTTCTTCTGCCCTGAAATGGAAAATGGCCGCCATCGGAGGTGCCGCCCGCGCGCCGGGGCGGGGCAATGCCATCCGACCCGCAACCCGCAGGCCGAATTGCCGGTTTCCGCCCTTTCGTGCACCTAGGCTGGAACGCGGAGGTCGGCCATGCGGCGAGAAGGCCCCGGCTCTGGCGCCGGGCGGTCCAGCAGGACACGGGCGGCGGATGCCGCGGCGCTCGCACGCCCGGCCGAGCTTCACGGGGGGACGGCCGTCGACGAGCACCCAGGCTTGCCGGCGGCCGCCATCACCGACCGCCCGGCCGCGGTCAGCGACCGCCCGGCCCCGGTCAGCGACCGCCCGGCCGCCGGCAACGACCGTGGGGCGGCCGTCACCGACCGCCCGGCCGCCGTCAGCGACCGTGGGGCGGCCGTCACCGACCGCCCGGCCGCCGTCAGTGACCGTCCCGTGCCGGACTCCGGGTCCCACCTGCTGCGCGACGTGCTGGCCGGCGCGGCGGCCGGTCCGGCCCTCCAGCGCGGGGTGCTGAGCAGCGGCACCGCCGACCAGCTCGCCGCGCTGACCGCGCGCGGGGCGCAGACGCAGAGCGCCTGCATCCAGTTCGTCGAGGGGGACCGGCTGCGGCTGTACGGCAGCTGGGGCGTCTCCAGCGACTGGGATGCGATCAACGAGACCACCCTGCACGGCTCGCTCGGCGGCATGGTGGTGGCCAGCGGCGGCGCGGTGATCGTCGACGACGCGACCGCCGACGACCGGGTGCCGCCCGGGGTGGTACGCCAGCACGGCGGCGCCTACCTCGGCTACCCGGTGCACGACCGGCACGGGCAGGTGCTCGGCGTCTGCTGCGCGTACGACCCGCACCCGCGCGCCTGGTCACCGGAGCAGATCAGTGCCGTGGCCGAGGCGGCCGAGGTGGCCACCCTGCTGATCGGCGAGCAGTTGGCCCGGCACGAGCTGGAGCAGCAGCACCGGTTCCTGGACGCGGTGCTGGACAGCCTGCACGACGGGGTGACCGCGTGCGACGCCGACGGGCAGGTGGTCTTCGCCAACGAGCGGATGCGCCGGCTCTGGGCCGACGACCCGGACGGCACCGGCGAGCTCGGGCTGGTCCGGGCGCTGCGCGGCGAACGGCTCCGGGACGAGCCGCTGGCCCGGCCCGGACGGGTGCGGCGGACCCGGCACTACCTGATGGACGCGCAGCCGATCCTGGGACCGGACGCCCGGGTGGTCGGCGCGGTCCAGGCGGTGCAGGACGTCACCCGGCAGCGGCGCGCCGAGCGGTTCCGGTCGTGCGAGCTGGCGGTCACCACGGCGCTGGCCGAGGCGCCCAGCATCGAGGCGGCCGGCCCGCGGGTGCTGGAGGCGGTGGTCGCCACCCTGGACTGGGTGCACGCGGAGTTGTGGCTGGTGGACGCGCCGGCCGAGGTGATCCGCGCGGTGGCCCGGTGGAGCACGCCGGGCTGGCCGACCGGGATCACCGTGCCGGACGACCTGGCGTACGGGCAGGGCCTGGCCGGGCGCGCCTGGCAGGTCGACAAGCCGCTGTGGATCCGGGACGTGGGCCGCCCGCAGAGCCTGATCTCCCCGGGCACCGCGGCCGAGCGCCTGCACACCGCGCTGGCCATCCCGGTGCACGACGGCACCGGGACGATCGGGGTGCTGACCGTCTTCGCCGACGCGGTCGAGGACCCGGAGGACGAGCTGGTCGCGCTGATGTCCGGGATCGGCGCGCTGCTGGGCCAGTTCGTCGAGCGGCGGCGGGTCGACAATCTCCAGCGGCAGCTGGTCCGCAGCAAGAACGAGTACCTGGCGCTGATCGGGCACGAGCTGCGCACGCCGCTGACGTCGATCAGCGCGTACACCGAGCTGTTGCGCGAGGCGGACGAGGCGACGCTGCTGCGCGACGGCCAGCGGCTGATCGCGGTCGTCGAGCGCAACGCGGTCCAGCTCCGGGAGATCATCAACGAGCTGCTGGAGCTGTCGGCGCTCGACGCCGGGCACGCCGACGTACGGCGTACGCCGATGGACCTCGCCGCGGTGGTCCAGGACGTGGTGGACCGGACCCGGGCGGCGATCGGCGCGGCGCCCGTGGTGATCGACACCGACCTGCCGGGAGAGCTGATCGTGCCGGGCGACCGGGACCGGCTGCGGCACATCGTGGAGAACCTGGTGGGCAGCGCGGTCCGGTACAGCCCGGACGGCGGGCACGTCGAGGTCAGCCTGCGGCGCACCGGGCGGGCGGCCGAGCTGGCGATCTCCGACGCGGCGGCGGACGTGCCCCGGATCGAGCGGGAGGAGCTGTTCACCGGGCTGTACCGGACCAGCCGGGGGCACGACCGGGCGCTGCCGGGCAGTGGACTCGGGCTGACGCTGAGCCGGGCCGTGGTGGAACGCCACCACGGCAGCATCGAGCTGACCGGGGGCGAGGCCAAGACCACGGTCCTGGTGCGCCTGCCGTTGGACGTACGCTGAAGCGGTCCTATCCGGATCGCTGGGCGGTGAGCGAGTCGCGGACCAGGCGCCGCACCCGGGCCCGGCTGAGCAGCACGCCGCCGGTCGCGCCCAGGACGAGCACCGCCCGCAGGGCGAGGCCGAACACCGTGACGTTGTCGCCGTCGGTGCTGTCCCGGCCCATGGTGAGGATCGCGGTCAGCATCGGGACGAGGATCACCAGGCGCCAGCCCAGGCTCCAGACATAGGTGTTCTGATCCGCGCTGTAGGCCTCGGCCAGCTGCCTGGTCCGGTTGTTCCAGACGATCAGCGCGCCGATCGTCCCGGCCACCGCGGCGATCCAGAGCAGGCCGGTGGCCAGCAGGACCGGATAACCGGCGCCGGCCAGCCGCAGCGCGCCGTTGACCAGATCGGTCACCAGCACGGCGCCGAGCAGCCCGAGCAGGGCCCGGGTGGCGCGGGTCCAGGCCGCCGGCGGCCCGTCCGGGACGGCGGTCGCGGACCGGCAGACGTGGCCCTGTCCGGCGTGAGTCAGCTCGGTGTCGCAGGTGTCGCAGCGCATGGTGATCTCCCCGTGTCGCGAGGGAGGTTATCAAAGTTGACAGATGTAAACCTGGTGGTGGCCTGGTGCCGGGGTGACGATGAGCGGCATGACGCGATGGACACCGGACCCGACGTTCTACCCCTCGCCAGGCGCCGCGGCCGGCGCGCCACCGGAGAAGCTGGCCTATGTGGCCGCTTTCGATCGCGCGGCCGAGAAGCCCGACGCGATCGCGGTGATCGACACCGACCCCGCCTCGCCGGAGTACGGCCGTGTGGTCGGCTGGACCGACCTGCCGCACACCGGTGACGAGCTGCACCACTTCGGCTGGAACGCGTGCAGCAGCGCGCTCTGCCCCACCGCGCCGCACCCGCACGTGGAGCGCCGCTACCTGATCGTGCCCGGCCTGCGCTCGTCCCGGATCTACGTGCTGGACACCCTCGCGGACCCGCGGAACCCGCGACTGGTCAAGGAGATCAGCGCCGACGAGCTGGCGGAGAAGGCGAACTACTCGCGCCCGCACACGATCCACTGCGGCCCGGACGGGATCTACGTCTCGGCGCTGGGCGCGGGGCAGGGCGGCGACGGGCCGGGCGGCATCGCGATCCTCGACCACAAGACGTTCGACGTGCGTGGGCAGTGGGAGGCCGACCGCGGCGACCAGCATCTCGCCTACGACTTCTGGTGGCACCTGACCCAGGACGTGCTGGTCACCTCGGAGTGGGGCACGCCGGACATGATCGAGGACGGCATCGTGCCGGAGCTGCTGCTCGGGCGGAAGTACGGGCACCGGATCCACTTCTGGGACCTGGCCAAGCGCAGTCTGGTGCAGACCGTCGACCTCGGCGACCAGTACCAGATGACGCTGGAGCTGCGGCCCGCCCACGACCCGTCGGCCACCCACGGCTTCCTCGGTGTGGTGATCTCGGTGGAGGACCTGTCCGCCTCGATCTGGGCGTGGCACCGGTCCGACGGCTCGTTCGCGGTCCGCAAGATCATCGACATCCCGGCCGAACCGGCCGACCCGGACCTGCTGCCGCCCGCGCTCAAGCCGTTCGGCGCGGTGCCGCCGCTGGTCACCGACATCGACCTCAGCGTCGACGACCGCTTCCTGTACGTCTCCTGCTGGGGCACCGGTGAGCTGCGGCGATATGACGTCAGTGACCCGTTCAACCCGGTGTTCCTCGACTCGGTGCACCTGGGCGGGATCGTCCGGCGCACCCCGCACCCGGCGTTCCCCGAGGAGCGGCTGGCCGGCGGTCCGCAGATGGTCGAGGTGTCCCGGGACGGCAAGCGGGTCTACGTGACCAACTCGCTCTACGGCTCCTGGGACGACCAGTTCTACCCCGACGGCGTCGGCGCCTGGCTCGCCAAGATCGACGCCACGGACGAGGGGCTCACGCTCGACGACCGCTTCTTCCCGCACGGCGACGAGTTCCGCGGGCGGCGCGTGCACCAGACCCGGCTCCAGGGCGGCGACGCCTCGTCCGACTCGTACTGTTTCCCCTCGTGACCTGGGAATCCTATGCGGCGCTGGTGGCCCTGGGCGCGTTCCACGGGCTGAACCCGGCGATGGGCTGGCTGTTCGCGGTGGCCCGCGGCATGCAGGAGCGCAGCCGCTCGGTGCTGCTGCGCTCCCTGCCCCCGATCGCGGCCGGGCACCTCGCCTCGGTCGCGATCGTCGCCGCGGTCATCTCGGCGACCCGCTCGGTGGTCGCGGCCAACGTGGTCGGGATCGCCGGCGGGGTGCTGCTGGTCGGTTTCGGCCTGTGGCGGCTGCTCTCCGAACGCCACTTCCGCTGGGCCGGCATGCGCCTGTCGTCGGCCCAGCTGGCCGGCTGGTCGTTCCTGATGTCGTCCGCCCACGGCGCCGGCCTGATGCTGCTCCCGGTCCTGGCCACGACGCCGGTCCCGGTCACCCACGCCGGCCACGCGATGTCCGGCTCCCCGGGCGGCGCCCTGACCGGCCTGGCCGCGGCCGGCGTGCACACGGTGGCGATGTTCACGGTGATGGCCGGATGCGCCCTGCTCGTCTACGAGTTCCTCGGCGTGAACATCCTGCGCCGCGCCTGGTTCAACGTGGACCGCCTGTGGGCGGGCGTGCTGGTCGCCGCCGGAGCCCTCACCATCGCCCTGACCGCCTGACCCCTCCGCCCGCCCTGCCCGCCTCCGTCCTTCCCGCCGCCCTCCCGGCCGCTCCGGCCCCGGTCTCCCTCCCGGCTGTCCCCTATCGCTCGGGACCCGCTCTCCACCCCGGCTGTCGCCGATCGGTCCAGGCCGCTTTCCCTGATGTCCGCCGGTTTTCGGTACGACCGGAAGCCCCGCCCTCCGCTCAGCCCTCGTCCCACTCCTGCCAGTCGCCGGGAAGCGATCGGCGCAGCTCGGCGATCGCGTCCTCCGAGTCGGAGCGGGCCCACACCCAGGTCCCGGCATCCTCGCGGAGAACGACCCCGCCGACGGTGTACCACCGCGTGGGCCGGTCGCCGGGCAGCGCCCAGACCGGGTGGTCCGGCAGTGGCAGCCGTTGACCGAGCCGGGCCAGTCGCGGGATGTCGTCGGCGTCCAGTTCGCGGTTCGCGGCGAAGCCGGGGCCGCCGAGCAGCCACTCGGACATCACCATCTCCACCCAGGCCGGCGAGGTCCGCTCCAGGTAGGGCCGCCAGCGCTCCGGCGTCTCCACCGGTAGACCACCGGCGGGTCGGCCTCGGCCAGTGCGGACAGCGGGATGCCCCACTCGGTGACGCCCTGGCACTCCCGCCGGAAGACCAGGACCGCTCCGGTCCGGTCGACCTCGGTCTGGTGCGGGGTGAGCAGGTCGTCCTGGTTCCGGGTCAGGTCCGGGCGCTTGCCGAGGATCCGATACCCCGAGCGGAGCGCGGCCGGCAGGCGGAGTCCGAGCCGCTTCTCGGCCACGTCCAGCTCGTCCTCGGAGTATCCGTCCCCGTCCTCGATCACCTAGGTCAGCAGGCGGACCGCGAATCCGGCCAGGCTGGAGGGCGGCGACGAGCTCGGTATGGAGATCGAATCTCACTCACTCTCCTCGGCGTTTCGGCGTCACCACCCCGATGAGCGGACCGTGCGGGTCGGCGGGCCCGGCGGCGCTGGGGTCGCCGTGCGGGTGGGGCGGCCGTGCGCGGGCAGGGGTGCCGGCGGGACGGAAGCGTACAAAATTTGATTTTCCCGGAAAGCGGATCAGCGGGTGAGGCTGGGCTCCGGCGATGGGGCGGGTTTGAGGTAAAGCGTGGTGACCGCGCCGAACAGGAGCAGGCTGCCGATGATCGCGGTGGTGGTGAGGGGTTCGCCGAGGAGAAGGACCGCGAGCAGGGCGGCGGTCAGCGGTTCCAGCAGGGTGACGACGACCGCGACGCTGCCGGTGGTGCTGCGCAGGCCGGTGTAGAAGCAGGCGTAGGCGAGGGCGGTGGTGATCGCGCCCAGGTAGGCGAGCTGGGTGATCGACGGGAGGCTCGGGGTGAACGTCACCCCCTGTGCGACCGCGATCGGGGCGAGGGTGATCGCGCCCGCGGTGCAGGACAGGGTGGTCAGATGCAGTGGGCGAATGCCCTGGGTGGTGTGCCGGCTGAGGGCGGTCGAGGCCGCGTAGACGGTGCCGGACGCGATCGCGGCGAGAAGGCCGAGCGTGCCCGCACCGGCTCGGGCTCCGTCGAGCGTCGCTCCGGAGATGAGTACCAGGCCGATGACGGCCGCGGCGGAGGCGATCAGTTCGGCGTCGGCCGGGCGGCGCCGGGTGCGGATCGTCTCCGCGGCGCTGAGCAGAATCGGGGCCAAACCGAGGCTGATCACGGTTGCGATGCTGACGCCGGTCAGGCGGACGGCGACGAAGTAGAAGGCCTGATATGCCGCGAGGCCGGCCCCGGCGGCGACCACCGCGACCGGCGCGGTGCGGAACGCCGCCCAGATCCGGCGGCGGGCGGGGAGGCCGAGGATCAGCATCGTCGCGGCCGCGAACAGCAGCCGGTAGAAGCCGATCGCGACCGCGCCGAGGCCGGTCCGGGCCGCGACGAGCTGGACGACTACGCCGGCGGTGCCCCAGAGGATCCCGGCGATCGACAGGTGGAGAAGGCTCAGCCGTGCACCGGCCGAGGGCGAGGACGAGAACATGCGCGCTCCGCGAAGGGGGTGAGTCGGTTTCGGGCCGGCGGCGGAACGCATCGCAGAATCGCCGTCCGAGCAAGGCTCAGACGGCGCGGCTCACGCTCCGCTCAGGAGCGCGGCGGCGGCAGAACGCCGGGAAACGGACTCACCCCGCCACCCTAACCGATCCCGCGGGCCGCCTTCAGCGTCGCCACATGCCCCCGAACGGCCGTTCCCCGGCGCGGGCAGCGCGCCGGGGAACGGGATCGTGGTGAGGCCCGAGCTGGGCAGTCAGGCCCCGCGGGGGAGCGTCGGTGAAGGCGGACCGCTGGCCGGCCCGGCCGGGGGAGCGGCCAGGCCGGCCAGACGGAGCATCAGGCGGGAAGCAGCGAACCGATCACGCGGCCGGACTCGCCGTCGCCGACCACATCGCCGTGAAAGCCGCCGCCTCCCCGGCCAGCCAGCTCTCCACATCGGCCGCCCGAGTAGCCGGGTTCAGCCGATGCGTCACGCCGCGCCGCAGGTCGACCAGGACCGGGTCGGCGTCCGGCAGGATCTGCTCCATGTGCCGGGCCATCAGGTGCAGCATGGCGGTGACCAGCTCCGGGCTCGGCGGCTCCTCGTCGAAGTGCAGCCGCACCGCCTCCCGGTGCCCGTCGCCGAAGCGGAGCCCGAAGTGCGGATTGATCTTCACGGCGAGCGGGCCGACGCTGGCCAGCGCGTCCCGGGCCTGGATCAGGGTGATCTGCTCGGGGTCGCCGAGCGACGACAGATAGCTGCGGGCGCCGGCGCGCAGCGACTCGTAGAGCGGCTTCCACCGGTCTTTGACCAGGTCGACGACGCCACCGAGGTAGCTGCCGCCGGTGCGGAACGCGATGTCGGCCTTCAGCGCTTTCACCAGCTGGCTGTGCGGGTTGAACCCGCTGCGCCGCTCCCGCTGCTTGCGCAGCCCGCCGACGAACGTGGCCTTCGCGGGGCCGGTGCGGGAGACGTACCGCGTGAAGCCGAGCATCGTGGCGTAGGGCGGGATGACGGGCACGGGGGTGGTCGAGATGGACATGGTGGACGTGGTCACGTCGGTCTCCTCACTCGCCGCATGGCCTCGAACAGGTGTTCTAAACCCGCCGAAGATCAGCAGCTCAGGGCCCCTGTTTCGTACATACATTCTAATCGACGGGTACGACATTCCCAACCGCGCGAGACGTGGGACAGCCGGTGCCCGGCCCCGGAAAACCGCGAGAATGGGCGACGTGGCCCTGATCCGGTGTGACTTCGATTCCGAGGCGCTCGAGCTGAGCACCTCGATGAGCGTGATACTGCCCGACCGCGATGCCGGCGACCCGCCGCCGGTGCTCTACCTGCTGCACGGACTCACCGACGACCACTCCGCCTGGAGCCGCTTCACCTCGGTGGAACGCTATGCGGACGCGCACGGCCTGGCCGTGGTCATGCCCCAGGTGCATCGCAGCTTCTACGCCAACGAGGCGTACGGCATGCGGTTCTGGGACTTCCTCTCGGCCGAGCTGCCGGAGACCGTGCGGAAGTTCTTCCGGGTCTCGCAGCGGCGGGAGGACACGTTCGTCGCCGGGCTGTCGATGGGCGGCTACGGCGCGATGAAGTGGGCGCTGCGCGAGCCGGAGCGCTTCGCCGCCGCCGCGACGCTGTCCGGGGCGCTCGACCTGGCGTACATCCAGGAGCACGATCTGCGACCGCACATGCGTGCCCTGGTCGCGCGGGTCTTCGCCGACCGGGTCGTCGCCGGCGGCGACGAGGATCTGCTGCACCTGCTGCGCACCGCCGCCCCGGAGCGGCTGCCCCGGCTGATGCTGCGGTGCGGCACCGAGGACCACCTGCTCGCGCAGAACCGGCGGTTCGTCGCCGCCTGCAAGGCCGGCGGGGTGGAGCTGGACGCCGATTTCGGCCCGGGAGAGCACACCTGGGACTACTGGGACGCGCAGCTCCCGGCCGTCCTCGACTTCCTGATCAGCAAGCGCTAGCCGTCGTCGCGGGTCTGCTCGGCGAGGAAGCGCTCCAGCTCCGCGCCGAGCTCCTCGGCGGTCGGCAGCGGGGCGTCGGTGTCCACCAGCAGGTTGGCCTGCCGGCCGCGGACGAACGCGTCGTACTGCGCCTCCAGCGAGGTGACCAGCCGGGCCGCCTGCTCGTCCTCGGCGATCTGCTTGTCCACCTCCTCGCGGACCTGCTTGGCCGCCTCGCGCAGCTTCCCGGTCGGCAGCGCCAGCCCGGTGTTGCCGGAGACCGAGTCGAGCAGCAGCTCGGCGGCGGCCGGGTAACCGGTCTGGGCCAGGTAGTGCGGGACGTGCGCGGCGTACCCGAGCGCGTCGTGCCCGTTCTGCCCGAGCCGGAACTCCAGCAGGTTGCCGACGCTGGCCGGCACCTGCACCCGCTGCAACCAGGACTCGTGCTCGCCGATCAGTTTCCGGTCGGTGGCGTGCGCGGTGAGGCTGACCGGCCGGGTGTGCGGGACGGCCATCGGAATCGCGTTCAGCCCGATGGTGACCTTGACGCCGAGCCGCTCGATGAGCTCGGTCACCGCGGCGATGAACCGCTCCCACTGGAGGTCCGGCTCCGGGCCGGCGAGCAGCAGGAACGGCGTGCCGAGCTGGTCACGCACCAGGTGCAGGGCGAGGACCGGGTCCTCGTAGCTCTCGAAGTGGTCGGCCACGAAGATCATCGGAGGGCGGCGCGACCGGTAGTCGAGGAGCTGGTCCAGGTCGAAGGTGGCGACGACCTCGCTCTCCAGGTCCGCCAGGAGGTGCTCCCGGGCCAGCTGGATCGCGCTGCCCGCGTCGACGAACCCGGTGAGCGCCTGGATCAGCACCGGGCTGTCCAGGGCCGGCAGTTCTCCGGCCACCTCGTAGAGCCCGTGTGGGTCGAGCACGCTGCGGTCCTCCTCAAGACATCGCCCGCCGACGCGGGCTTTCCGCCGACAACAGCCGGACCGCGGCGAACATTCCGGCCCGCTGTGGTCCTTCTTCGAATCTTTGCGTACGCCGAGCAGCTCACCGAACGCAACGGTGTGACGGTCAACACCAAAACCTGGCATCGCCGGGCAACCGACGTGCACGCCGACGCCACTATGGGGGTAGATCGCCGTCTCGCCCCCTCGGGAGTGATCGTTGAGCAGCCACCCCGTACCCGTTCCCACCTCTTCCGGCGAAGCCGCCACCCCACCCGGCACCCTCTGGTCCCGGATGCGGGCCGACCCCCAGTACGCCCCGGAGCACCTGGCCCTGGAAGCCGTCCGCCGTCTCGGCCCGGAGGCCGCCGAGTGGGCCGCCCGGACCCGTGCCGGCCGTCCCGGCATCACCCCGGACGAGCTCGCCACCCTGGCCGTCAAGAACTTCACCACCCTGGCCCGCCTCTCCGGCGCCGTCTCCGGCGTCGCCGGCCTGCCCGGCGCGGTCCTCGACGTCGGCGTGCTCGCCTGGACCCAGGCCCGGATGGTGCTGCACATCGCCGCCGCCCACGGGGCCGACCCGACCGCCCCGGAACGCGCCACCGACCTGCTCGTCCTCCAGCGGGTGCACAAGGCCGCCGAGACCGCGCGGACCGCCCTCGGCGTGGCGGCCGGCCGGGAACGCGCCAGCCGGATCTTCACCGGCCCGGAGGGCGGCCCGCTCGGCGGCGCGCTGATCAAGCTCAGCGTCAAGCTCGCCCACATGGCTGGGGTGCGCGCGGCCCGCAAGGTCTTCGCCAAGATGGTCCCGGGCGCCGGCGTGGTCCTCGGCACCTGGGTCAACTCGGCCGCGACCAAGGACCTGGCCCGGCGCGCCCGGGAGCATTACCGCTAAGCAACCGGCGGCCCGGCCCGAACGTGAGGGACGTGCTGGGGATTCGGAAAGCTGCCGCCGTCGTTCTGCCGATGCTCGCCGGGCCGTTGCTGCTGGCCGCCTGCGCCTCCTCCGGGACCGCGCAGGCCGCGCCGAGCCCGTCCGGGACCAGCCCGTGGATCTGGTCGACCGCGGGCAGCGTCGCGCCGTCACCCACCACGAGCTTCGCGCCGCGGGCCCGGCCGGCCGCCGCCACGCTGCCGCCGGCCGTCTCGCCCTCGGCCACGCCGACGCCGAACCGCAGCCCGGCCTGCGACGCCGCCGCGTTCCGGGGCGGCGCGATCAACGGCGTGGACGTCACCCCGGGCACCACCAGCGCCATGGTCACGTGGTTCAACCCGGGCGGCGCCGACCTGGTCCAGTATCGGATCATCGCGGTCAGCCAGGACCTGGTGGCCGGCGCGCAGCCGGAGTCCCCGGGCTGGCTGACGGTCACCCCGGGCGGCTGCGGCTGGATGAGCGCCACGGTCACCGGGCTGGTCCCCGGCACGCCGTACGTCTTCTCGGTGGACGAGGTCCGCACCCGCGAGGGCATGGACGGCACCCGGGCCAAGACCGTCGCGCGATCGGGCGTGGTGAGCACCACCTGATGCCGGCATCCGGCGGGCAATAAGCTTCCCGCCATGGAGAGCATCGTCGAAACGGTCGTGTTCGTGGCGATCGCGGTCGTCGGCGCGGCCCTCGCCCGCAGGCTCGGCTTCGTGGCGCCGCTGGTGCTGCTGGTCGCCGGTCTCGGCCTGTCCTATGTTCCGGGCTTCCCCGAGGCGCACCTCGAGCCGGAGCTGGTGCTGATCGGCATCCTGCCGCCGTTGCTCTACGTGGCCGCCTTGCAGACCTCGGTGCCGGCGTTCCGCCACGCGCTGCGCCCGATCCTGCTGCTCGCCGTCGGGCTGGTGCTGGTCACCGCGTTCGCGGTCGGTTTCGTCGTGCACTGGATGGTCCCGCAGGCGCCGCTGGCCGCCTGCGTCGCGCTGGGCGCGATCGTCGCCCCGCCGGACGCGGTCTCCGCCACCGCGATCGCCCGCCGCGTGGGCCTGCCCCGCCGGGTGGTCACCATCCTGGAGGGCGAGAGCCTGCTCAACGACGCGTCCGCGCTGGTGCTGGTGCGGGTGTCGGTGGGCGCGCTGGCCGGCGCCGCGGTCGGGTTCTGGGAGATCGCCGCCGAGGTCGGGCTGAAAGCCGGCGGCGGCCTGATCATCGGCATGGTCGCCGCGATCGCCGCGGCCAAGCTGCACCGGTGGATCGAGGATCCGCTGCTGGACGACGCGGTGTCGCTGCTCACCCCGTTCGTCGTGGTGATCGTCGCCGAGGAGTTGCACACCTCCAGCGTGGTCGCCGTGGTGATCGCCGGGCTCTACCTCGGGCACCGGATGCCCTACCTGCTCTCGCCCACCTCCCGCCTCCAGATGGACGCGGTCTGGCGGCTCACCACGTTCCTCCTGGAGGGCGTGGTGTTCCTGCTGGTCGGCCTCCAGCTGCGGACGGTGGTGAGCAGCATCGAGACCGACATGGTCACCACCGTCTCGGTCACCGCCGCGGTCTTCGGCACCCTGGTCGCGGTCCGCTTCCTGTGGATGTACCCGGCGACCTATCTGGCCCGGCTGCTCCCGCGGGTCCGGGCCCGGGAGGCGCGGCCGCAGGCCGCCGCGGTCGCCGTGCTGGCCTGGGCCGGGATGCGCGGCGTGGTCACCCTGGCCGCCGCGCAGACCCTGCCCTCGTTCAGCCCTGAGGCCGAGGTGCCGGACTACCCCCGCGACCTGTTCATCTTCATCGCCTTCGCGGTCATCGTGCTGACCCTGCTGACCCAGGGCACCACGCTGCCGACGCTGGCCCGGCGGCTCGGGGTGCGCGAGGACACCAGCGCCCAGGACGCGCTCGCCGAGGCCGGGGTGCAGCACGCCGCCAGCCGCGCCGCCCTGGAAGCGCTGGAGGCGCATGCCGACGGCGCGCCCGCCTCGGTGGTCGACCGGCTGCGCGGCCTGGTCGAGAGCCGGTCCAACAACGCCTGGGAGCGGCTGGGCAGCCAGCAGCAGGAGACCCCCTCGGCTGCCTACGGCCGGCTGCGGCGCGAGATGATCAGTGCGGAGCGGCACGTCTTCAAGATCGCCCGGAACGAGGGGCGGATCCCGGAGGAGGTGCTGGTCCGCGCCCAGCGCGAGCTCGACCTGGAAGAGTCCCAGCTGCACCGGAGTGAAGAGTGATCTGCCAGCATCTCAAGGAGTCCGGCGACCCGGCTCCCCAGACCGCTTACGCCGACGGCTGCCCGCAGTGCGTGGCCGGCGGCTTCGACGACTGGGTGCACCTGCGCCTCTGCCTCACCTGCGGCGTGGTCGCCTGCTGCGACTCGTCGCCCCGCCGCCACATGTCCGCGCACCACGCCGAGACCGGGCACCCGGTGATGCGCTCGTTCGAGCCGGGCGAGACCTGGCGCTGGTGCTTCGACGACGAGCAGCTGGGCTGATGCGGATCCTGGTGGCCGGGGCCGGCGCGACCGGTGGCTACTTCGGCGGCCGGCTGGCGCAGGCCGGGCGCGACGTCACGTTCCTGGTCCGCGAGGGCCGGCAGGCCCGGCTCGCCGAGCGAGGCTTGCGGATCGTCTCGCCTTCGGGCGAGACCAAGCTGACGCCGCGCACGATCAACACCCTCGACGATGCTTATGACCTGGTCCTCATCGCGGTCAAGAGCTACGCGCTGGACGCCGTGATCGCGAGCCTGGCTCCCGCCGTCGGCGAGCGCACCGTGATCGTCCCGCTCCTCAACGGGATGCGCCACCTCGACACCCTGACCGGCGCCTTCGGCCCCGAGCACGTCTGGGGCGGCCTCTGCATGATCCACGGCACGCTGAACGAGCACGGTGACGTGGTCCAGATGAGCGACCTGCACCGCCTGGTCTTCGGCCCGCTCGGCGACGCGGCCGACGACCGGGTCGACGCGGTCGCCGCGGCTCTCGGCGACGCCGGCTTCGACTCCCGCCCGTCCCCGCACATCCGCGCCGAGATGTGGGAGAAATGGGTGCTGCTGGCCACTCTCGGCGCGGCCACCACCCTGCTGCGCGGCCCGATCGGCGCGATCAACGCGGCGCCCGGCGGCCCGGCGTTCCACCGTGCCCTCACCGCGGAGGCGATCGCGGTCGCCACCGCCGCCGGCTTCCCGCCCCGCCCGCAGGCCGTCGCGGTGCTCGGCGAGACGATGACCAGCACCGAGCCGCGGACCTCGTCCATGTACCGTGACCTGGTCGCCGGCCTGCCGGTCGAGGCCGACGCCATCGTCGGCGACCTGGTCGCCGAGGCCACCCGCCACGGCGTCGCCACGCCGCTGCTCTCCGCCGCCTACACCGCCCTGTCGATCTACCAGGCGGGCCGCTAGCCGACGCTCGCCACCAGCAGTTCCGCCGCCTGGTCCGGCGAGAAGGGCGAGGGCAGTTTCGCCGCGACGGATGGGCGGGCGCTGTCGTAGACGACGGCGGTCCGCGCGGCGATCGACGGCCAGTTGAACTCCTCGACCACCCGCTGCCGGGCCCGCGACGCCAGCGCCCGCGCGTGGTCCCGGTCGGCCAGCACCCCGGCCACCGCGTCGGCGAGGGCGTGCGGGTCGCCGGGCGGGAACCGCACCCCGGTCACCCCGTGCTCCACGATCTCGGCCAGCCCGCCGGTCGACGACACCGCCACCGGCGTCCCGGCCGCGGCCGCCTCCAGCGCGACCATCCCGAACGGCTCGTAGATGCTCGGCACCACGTAGCAGTCCGAGGCCGCCATCAGGGCGGTCAGATCATTGCCGACCAGGAAGCCGGCGAAGGTCACGGCAGGCCCGGCGAGGCGTTCCAGATCCTTGCGGTACGGCCCGTCGCCCGCCACCACCACCCGCAGCCCCGGGAACCGCTCGCGCAGCGGGGGCACCGCCGCGAGCAGGTGCTGCACGCCCTTCTCGTAGACCAGCCGCCCGGCCAGGCTGACCAGCGGCCCGTCCGCGCCGGCGTAGCGCTCCCGGGCCGCCGCGACCGCCCGTGGCCGGGCCCGCCAGCGCAGCGCGTCCACCCCGTTGTGCACCACCTCGGTGCGCTCGGACGGCACCCCGAACAGCCGGATCACCTCGGCGCGCATGTACTCCGAGCAGACGATCACCCGGTTCGCCTCGGCGCACAGCCAGCGCTCGATGTCGTCGATGGTCCGGTTGTGGGCGGCGGGCAGCCAGCCCTGGTGCCGCCCGGACTCGGTGGCGTGGATCGTGGCGACCAGCGGGACGTCCAGATGGTCGCGCAGGGTCACCGCGGTGTGCGCGACCAGCCAGTCGTGCGCGTGCACCAGGTCGAACCGCTGCCCGCGGACGGTGGCCGCCCGGATCGCGCCCAGGGCCGCCCGGGTGAGCGCGTGGTTGAACGCCAGCGCCCAGCCGAGCAGGTCGCCGCCGGTGACCTCGAAGGCGGGCGGGTCCTCGGCGGCGCGGATCACCCGGACGCCCTCGGTGTGTTCCACCGGTGGCGCGCCGGGCGCCTGCCGGGTCACCACGGTCACCTCGTGCCCGGCCGCCGCGAGCGCGCCGGCCAGCGCGTGCACGTGCCGGCCCAGACCGCCGACCAGCAGTGGCGGGTACTCCCACGAGAGCAGCAGAATCCGGCTCACGGCGCGTACCTCGTCTCCACTCGCAGCATCTCGGCGACGGCCAGGGCGTCGAACGGGCGGCCCAGCGCCCGGTGCGGGGCGTCGCCGTGGACGGCCTCGCTGACCGACCCGACGCCCCACTCGGCCAGGTGCGCGGCCAGCCCGTCGAGCAGCCCGTCGACCGGTCGTCCGGTGGCCGCGCAGGCGTCCGCGTACGGCCCGATCAGCCAGGGCTCGACCAGTCCCTGGCCCGGGCCGGCGCCGTCGTATCCGTACTCGTCCGGCGCCAGGGTGCGCAGCCCGAGCGGGGTGAGCAGTGCCTCCCCGGCGGCGCGGACGGTTCCGCCGGCGCCGCCCCGCATCGGCGCGTGCGGCAGCGACCAGCCCAGCAGCTGATACGGCCGCAACGTCGGATCGTCGTGCTGGGTGCCCGCCCCGAGCGGGTACGGCGCCGCCGGACCCTCGACCACGTCGTGCAGCCATCCCTCGGGCGCCGGGAACCGCCGCCGGAACGACTCCCGCGCCCGGGCGTGCCGGTCCCGCGGCTCCGCATCGTCCCGCCCGCCCTCGGCCAGCAGGTCCGCGAGCCCGGCCAGCGCGTTCACCCACAAGGCGTTGATCTCCACCAGCTTCCCGGCCCCCTGGCTGGCCCCCACGGCCCTATCGGGACCGCTGATGGGGCCGTGAGCGCCAGCCGTCAGATCGTGGCTGGTCCTCATGGCCCTGTCGGGACCGCTGATGGGGCCGTGAGCGCCAGCCGTCAGATCGTGGCTGGTCCTCATGGCCCTGTCGGGACCGCTGATGGGGCCGTGAGCGCCAGCCGTCAGATCGTGGCTGGTCCTCATGGCCCTGTCCGGACCGCTGATAGGGCCATGAGCGCCAGCCGGAGACAGGGTGAGCAAGCCGTCGGCGGGGTCGACGGTCAGGGGGCCGTCGCCGGTGAGGGACTGGCGCAGCAGCCGGCCCAGCGGGACGGCGAGCCGGCGGGCCAGGTCGGTGTCGCCGGTCCGGGTGACGTGCCGGTCGACCGCGTGCACCAGCCAGAGCGGGCAGTCCACCGCGCCGGCCGGCCGCTCCACCAGGGCACGGAGCAGTTCCCGCCCCTCGTCGGCCCGCCCGGTGTCCAGGAACAGCCCCTCGTACGCCGCGAGCGACGCCGCCCGCCCGCTCCACGGGTACCCGTCGGCCATCCGGGGACCGTCGGCGGCCTGGATGATGAACGTGTCGGCGGCGAGCGCGAGCGTTCCGGCGTACCCCTCAGCTTTTGCCGCGGTGACCAGGCGATGAGCCCGTTCGCGCGCCGCGGCCAGCACCACCGGCGGCGCCGGCGGGCGATCCGCGAGGTTCCCGGCCCACGCCGAGACCTCCAGGCTCTCCCCGGTCCCGGCCTGCCGGCCGAACGTGCCGGCCAGCCAGAGGTCCTCGACCTGCGCACCGGCCCGGGCGCCGAGGTGCCACTGCCCGGCGGGCTGCCAGCCGGGTCCGGCCAGCCGGTACGCCCCCTCGACGATCACCCCGTCGGCCACCCGCTCGATCCGCAGCTGAGGGCCGTCCGCCCGGCGGGCGGTGGCCGCCTCGCGCCAGGTGCACATCGCGGCGACCGACAGGTGCACCGGGCCGGGCGCGCTGAGCACCCGGTGGACCACCGCGAGGCCGGGACGCAGCGCCAGCTCGCGTTCGACCACCACGTCGCCGATCCGCCATCGCCACCGGGGCAGCCCGCCGGCGAGGGTGAACGTCTCCAGGAAGCGGTGGCCGGCCGGGTCCACGGTGCCGGACTCCCACGCATGGGTGTACAGCGGCACCCGCGTACCTGTGGGGAGGGTCACTGTCAGATCCAAGGCGGCCAGCGCGACGTGCGGCGCCCGGCCCGGCCCGGCGACGGTCAGCAGCGCGTGCTCGGGGCGGGTCCGCAGACCGCTCACGGTGCCACTGGCCCAGCCGCCGAGACCGTCGGTGACCAGCCATTCCCGGCCGGCGCCGGCGTCCTCGGCGAGAACGCCGCACACCTGGGGCCCGAAGGTCAGAGGTTCGATCCGCGGCACGTCGCCTCAATGCTCGTTCCGGCGAAGATTAAACCCCCGTAAGGGGATAAATCATCGCCTAATCGGACAGTCGGGCCGACGGTATCAGTCCTCTCCGGGAGAATGTGCGATGACGCGGCCGGGCAGGATTGAGGTACCCCGCGGACGGGCATGAACCGCGGGCCGGTCGCATCGACCACTGGCCGAGGGGAGCGCGAGAAATGCAGGTCTGGCCGGGCCACCGGTATCCGTTGGGGGCGACCTACGACGGGACGGGGACCAACTTCGCGATCTTCTCGGAGGTGGCCGAGGCGGTCGAACTGTGCCTCTTCGACGCCTCGGGGAACGAGCGGAAGGTCCTGCTCCACGAGCAGGACGCGTTCGTCTGGCACGCCTACCTACCCGGCGTCGAGCCCGGACAGCGCTACGGCTACCGGGTCTACGGCCCCTACGAGCCGCACCGCGGTCTCCGCTGCAACCCGCACAAGCTGCTGCTCGACCCGTACGCGCGGGCGGTCGACTCGGACATCGACTGGCACCCGTCGATGTACGCGTACGACATGAGCAACCCGGACCAGATGTCGGACCTCGACTCGGCGCCGTACATGCCCAAGGGCGTGGTGGTGAACCCGTACTTCGACTGGGGCAACGACCGGCGGCCGGACATTCCGTACCACCACTCGGTGATCTACGAGACGCACGTGAAGGGGCTGACCCAGCGGCACCCGGAGATCCCCCGGGACATGCGCGGGAGCTACTCGGCGATCGGCCACCCGGCGATCATCGAGCACCTGAAGAGCCTCGGCGTGACCGCGGTCGAGCTGATGCCGGTGCACCAGTTCGTCCACGACAACCGGCTGCACGACCTGGGCCTGCGCAACTACTGGGGTTACAACACGCTCGGCTTCTTCGCGCCGTACCACGGGTATTCGTCGACCGGCACGCTCGGCCAGCAGACCCAGGAGTTCCGGGGCATGGTCAAGGCGCTGCACGCGGCCGGGATGGAGGTCATCCTGGACGTGGTCTACAACCACACCGCCGAGGGCAACCATCTCGGGCCCACCCTGAGTCTCAAGGGCATCGACAACCGGACCTACTACCGGCTCGTCGACGACCAGCCGCAGTTCTACATGGACTACACCGGCACCGGGAACAGCCTGAACGTGCGTTCCCCGCAGAGCCTCCAGCTGATCATGGACTCGCTGCGGTACTGGGTCACCGAGATGCACGTGGACGGCTTCCGCTTCGACCTCGCCTCGACGCTGGCCCGCGAGTTCTACGACGTGGACCGGCTCTCCACCTTCTTCGAGGTGGTCCAGCAGGACCCGATCGTCGGCCAGGTGAAGCTGATCGCCGAGCCGTGGGACGTCGGCCCGGGTGGCTACCAGGTCGGCAACTTCCCGCCGAACTGGACCGAGTGGAACGGGAAGTACCGGGACACGGTCCGCGACTTCTGGCGCGGCGAGCCGGCCACCCTGGCCGAGTTCGCCAGCCGGATCACCGGCTCGGCCGACCTCTACCAGGACGACGGGCGCAAGCCGTTCCACTCGATCAACTTCGTCACCGCGCACGACGGGTTCACGCTCAACGACCTGGTGTCGTACAACGACAAGCACAACGAGGCCAACGGCGAGGAGAACCGGGACGGCGAGAGCCACAACCGCTCCTGGAACTGCGGCATCGAGGGCCCGACCACCGACGAGAAGGTGCTGGAGCTGCGCGCCAAGCAGCGCCGGAACTTCCTGGCCACGCTGATGCTCAGCCAGGGCGTGCCGATGATCTCGCACGGTGACGAGATGGGGCGGACCCAGCAGGGCAACAACAACGTGTACTGCCAGGACAACGAGATCAGCTGGATCGACTGGGAGAACGCGGACGAGCAGCTGCTGGAGTTCGCCCGCAAGCTGACCGCGTTCCGGCATCGGCACCAGGTGTTCCAGCGCCGCCGGTTCTTCACCGGCCTGCCGGTCACCGCCCGCGGTGGCGGCGACCCGCTGCCCGACCTGGAGTGGTTCACCCCGGACGGCCGGCAGATGGCCGGCGACGACTGGGGCAACGACTTCGGCCGGGCGGTCGCCCTGTTCGTCAACGGCGAGGGCATCCGCGAGCGTGGCCAGTACGGCCAGCGCCACGTCGACAGCTCGTTCCTGCTCTTCTTCAACGCGCACGACGCGCCCATCGAGTTCGCCACGCCCCCCGCCGAGTACGGGGAGAAGTGGGAGCGAGTCATCGAAACCGCCGCGCCGTCCCCGGATCGCCCGTCGGTCGTGGAGGCCGGCCACCGCATCTGGGTACCGGACCGGTCCCTCATCGTGCTCGACAGGACGGTGTGATGATCCCTAGCAGCACCTACCGAGTCCAGGTCCGCCCCGACTTCCCGCTCAAGGCCACCGCCGAGCTCGCCGATTACCTGGCCGACCTCGGCGTGAGCCACCTCTACTCGGCTCCGCTGCTCACCGCGGCGCCCGGCTCGCCGCACGGTTACGACGTCGTCGACCCGACCCGGATCAGCCCCGACCTGGGCGGCGCGGACGGCCTGCGCGGCCTCTCCGACGCGCTGCGCAAGGCCGGCCTTGGCCTGGTCCTCGACATCGTGCCGAACCACGCCGGCGTGGCCGTGCCCAAGGTCAACCCGACCTGGTGGGACGTGCTCAAGCACGGCCGCGAGTCGCGATACGCGAGCTTCTACGACATCGACTGGTCGCGCGGGCGGATCCTGCTCCCGGTGCTGGCCGACGAGCCCGACCCGCTGGAGAAGCTGACCGTCGACGGCGACGAGCTGGCCTACTTCGACAAGCGCTACCCGATCGCCGACGGGACCGGCGACGGCTCGCCCCGCGAGGTGCACGACCGGCAGCACTACGAGCTGGTCAACTGGACCCGCGGCGACTCGGAGATCAACTACCGGCGGTTCTTCGCGATCACCGACCTGGCCGCGCTGCGCGTCGAGGACCCCGAGGTGTTCGAGGCGACCCACGCCGAGATCCTGCGCTGGGTGCGCGAGGGCCTGGTGGACGGCCTGCGCGTCGACCACCCGGACGGCCTGCGCGACCCGGGCGCCTACCTGCACCGGCTGCGCGACGCCGCGCCGGAGGCCTGGCTGGTGATCGAGAAGATTCTGGAGCCGGGCGAGCAGCTGCCCCGCTGGCCGATCGCCGGCACCACCGGCTACGACGCGATGGCCGAGGTCAACGGCGTCTTCGTGGACACCGGCACGGAGGCCTTCTTCGACACCCTGGAACGCCACCTGACCGGCCACGAGGTGTCCTGGCAGAACCTCGTGCACGAGACCAAGCACCGGGTCGCCACCAAACTGTTCGCCGCCGAGCTGGCCCGGCTCACCCGGCTGGCCCCGGAGATCGACGGCGCCGAGGCGGCCCTGGCCGAGCTGGCCGCCTGCTTCCCGGTCTACCGCTCCTACCTGCCCGCCGGCGCCCGGCACCTGGCTCAGGCCCGCGCCGAGGCCGGCCGCCGCCGTCCGCAGATGATCAGCACACTGGACCGGCTCACCGCCCGGCTGCGCAACCCCGACGACGAGCTGGCGATCCGTTTCCAGCAGTACACCGGCGCGGTGATGGCCAAGGGCGTCGAGGACACCGCGTTCTACCGCTGGACCAGGTTCGCCGCCCGCAACGAGGTGGGCAACGACCCGGCGAAATTCGGCGTCTCCATCGACGAGTTCCACGACTACGCCGAGGGCCGGCAGCAGGACTGGCCGGCCACCATGACCGCGCTGAGCACCCACGACACCAAGCGTGGCGAGGACGTCCGGGCGCGGCTCGCGGTGCTGGCCGAGGTGCCCGGCGACTGGACCGAGGTGGTCCGCCGCTGGACCCGGATCGCTCCGCTCCCGGACCCGTCGCTGGCCCATCTGATCTGGCAGGTCGCGGTCGGCGCCTGGCCGATCGACAGGGACAGACTGCTTGCGTACGCGGTGAAGGCCGCCCGTGAGTCCGCCGCCGTCACCAGCTGGTACCGCCCCGACGAGGCGTTCGAGACGGCACTGCGGGAGATGGTCGACAAGATCTACGACGACCCGGCGCTGCACCGGGAGGTGACCGATTTCGCCGCCTCGATCACGCCGCCCGGCTGGGCCAACTCGCTCGGTCAGAAACTCGTGCAGCTGGCCATGCCCGGGGTGCCGGACGTCTACCAGGGCACCGAGCTGTGGGACTACTCGCTGGTCGACCCGGACAACCGGCGGCCGGTCGACTTCGCCGCCCGCCGCGAGCTGCTCGGCCGCCTCGAGGAGGGCTGGCAGCCCCCGATCGACGAGACCGGCGCGGCGAAGCTGCTGGTGGTGAGCCGTACCCTGCGGTTGCTCCGGCAGCGGCCGGAGCTGTTCAGCACGTACCGGCCGGTGTTCGCCGAGGGCCGGGTGGGCGAGCACGTGCTGGCCTTCGACCGCGGCGGCGTGGTGGTGGTGGCCACCCGGCTGCCGGTCGGATTGTCACGCCACGGCGGATGGCACGACACCACGTTGTCACTCGACGGACACAGTTGGACGGAAGTGTTCACGAACGCCAGCTACGGTGGAAATCGCCTGGCCGTTGCCGAGCTGCTGCACACCTATCCCGTCGCTCTTCTGGTGAAAGAGTGAGATGACGACCTTCGAGGTATGGGCGCCGGAGAAGTCGCCCAAGCTGCGCCTGGACGATCACGAACATCCGATGGAGCCGGGCGACGGTGGCTGGTGGCGCCTCGACGTGCCGTCGGCCGGCCCGGGCACCGACTACTCCTACGTGCTGCCCGATTTCGACACCCCGGTGCCGGACCCGCGGTCGGCCTGGCAGCCGCAGGGCGTGCACGGGCCCAGCCGGGTCTACGACCACGGCGCCTTCGGCTGGACCGATCAGGCGTGGACCGGGCGGCAGCTGCCCGGCTCGGTGCTCTACGAGCTGCACATCGGCACGTTCACCCCGGACGGCACGTTCGACGCCGCCATCGAGCGCCTCGATCACCTGGTCGAGCTCGGTGTCGACCTGGTCGAGCTGCTCCCGGTGAACGCGTTCAACGGCGAGCACAACTGGGGTTACGACGGGGTCTGCTGGTTCGCGCCGCACGAGGCGTACGGCGGGCCGGACGGCCTGAAACGGTTCGTCGACGCGGCCCACCGCAAGGGTCTGGGGGTGGTGCTCGACGTCGTCTACAACCACTTCGGCCCCTCCGGCGCGTACGCCCCGATGTTCGCGCCCTACCTCTCCACCGGCTCGAACTCGTGGGGCAGCTCGCTCAACCTGGACGGCCCGGACTCCGGCGAGGTCCGGCGCTACATCGCCGACTCGGTGCTGATGTGGCTGCGCGACTACCACGTCGACGGCCTGCGGCTGGACGCCGTGCACGCGCTGCACGACGAGGGCGCCGTGCACCTGCTGGAGCAGCTCGCGGTCGAGGTCGAGTCGCTCTCCACGGCGCTGCGCCGCCCGCTGTCGCTGATCGCCGAGTCGGACCTGAACGATCCGAAACTGATCACCCCGCGCGAGGCCGGTGGCTACGGCCTGCACGCGCAGTGGGACGACGACGTGCACCACGCGCTGCACACCCTGCTCACCGGGGAGCGGCAGGGCTATTACGGCGACTTCGGCTCGCTGGACTGCCTGCGCACCGTCCTCGAGGGCGCGTTCTTCCACGCCGGGACCTGGTCGTCGTTCCGCGGCCGGCGGCACGGGCGCCCGGTCGACCGGCAGCGTACCCCCGGACACCGGTTCGTCGCCTTCCTGCAGAACCACGACCAGATCGGCAACCGCGCGGTCGGCGACCGCCTCACCGCGACCCTCTCGCCCGGCCTGCTCAAGGTCGCGGCCACCCTGCTGCTCACCTCGCCGTTCACCCCGATGCTGTTCATGGGCGAGGAGTGGGCGGCCAGCAGCCCGTGGCAGTTCTTCACCAGCCACCCCGAGCCGGACCTGGCGGCCGCCGTGCAGAACGGCCGGCGGCGCGAGTTCGCCCGGCACGGCTGGGCCGAGGCCGAGGTCCCCGACCCGCAGGACCCGGCCACCTTCGAGCGCTCCAAGCTGGACTGGGCCGAGCTGGGCAAGCCCGGCCACGCCGAGATGCTGGCGCTCTACAAGAAACTGATCCGTCTCCGCCGCGAGACCCCCGACCTCACCGACCCCTGGCTCTCCCAGGTCGAGGTGTGGCACGGCGACCAGTTCGTGGTGATCCGCCGAGGCCGCCACGCGGTCGCCGCCAACCTGGCCGACGCCCCCCAGACGGTGAGCCTGCGAGCCGTCCCGTCCGCCGTCCTGCTCGCCACCGCCGAAGGCGTCGTGCTGGAACGCGACCGAGTGGTCCTCCCACCCGAAAGCGCCGTCGTGGTCCGAACCTCCCGCTGACCCCTCCTTCGCGTTTCCGCCTGACCGCTTCGTCCCGCCGCGTCGTCCGCGGCGGGACGTCGTCGACCGACCACGTGAGCACGTTCTTCCCGGCTCACCCACGGCTGCCGCCCGGGTTCTCCGTGCCCGGCCACAGATCTGCCGGGCCCGGTCACCGCCGCCGCCCGTGGTCCGTGCGGTCAGTCGCGGTCTGCGTGCCAGGCCACGGGTCCGTGGGTCCCGGCGGCCGCCGCCGCTAGCGGTCCGTGGTCGGTCGCGGTGTGGGTGCCAGGCCACGGGGTCTGTGGTTCCGGGTCGCGGCCGCCGCTCGCGGTCCGCTCCTTCGATGGCGTGCGGCCCGCGGTCCCGGTAGCGGCCGAGCGGATGCCCAGGGCGGTGCTGGTTCCCGATACGCCGATCGTGTGCTCACACCGCCCCATCCCGGTTCTCCGCCTGATGCTCACCACGGTTGTCCCGCCCTGGATCAGTCCCGGCAGCGCGGGCCAAGAACCCGGGCTGGTGCCCATAGCCCTATTCCGTCCCCGAATAGGGCTATGGGCGCCAGCCGTGATCGTCGGGCTGGTGTTCAGGGCCCTATCTCGGGTGCGGTTAGGGCCGTCAGGGCCAGCCGGGTTTGTTGGGCTGGTGTTCAGGGCCCTATCTCGGGTGCGGTTAGGGCCGTCAGGGCCAGCCGGGTTTGTTGGGCTGGTGTTCAGGGCCCTATCCCGGGTGCGGTTAGGGCCGTCAGGGCCAGCCGTGTTTGTTGGGCTGGTGTTCAGGGCCCTATCCCGGGTGCGGTTAGGGCCGTCAGGGCCAGCCGTGTTTGTTGGGCTGGCGTTCAGGGCCCTATCTCAGGCCGGGTTAGGTGTTCTGCTCACGGACGTTGGTAACGGGGCTGACTTGCTGAAATAGGTGAGGACCTCCGGGTGAGGTGGAGCTTGTCGAAGGTTCCACACCACACCCGGGAGGTCCTCGTGCCCCACGCTAACGCTCCGTTGACCGAACGCGGCCGATTGAGGCTGGCCCGGTGCGTCGTCGATGACGGCTGGTCGCTACGGCGGGCCGCGGATCGGTTCCAGGTCAGCCCGACGACAGCGAAACGCTGGGCCGACCGCTACCAGAGCGAGGGCGCCGCCGGCATGCGCGATCGGCCCAGCCGGCCGCGTCACAGTCCCCGCCGCACACCCCGGCCGATCGAACGACGAGTGTTGCATCTACGTCGCAGCCAGCGCCTGGGCCCGGTCCGGATCGGTTGGCGACTCGGCTTGCCCGCCTCGACCTGCCACGCGATCCTGCGCCGGGCCGGTGCTGTACCCCTGACGCATCTGGACCGGGCCACCGCCGAACCGGTCCGCCGCTACGAACACGAAGCGCCCGGCGATCTGATCCACGTCGACGTCAAGAAACTCGGCAACATCCCCGACGGCGGCGGCTGGCGCACCCAAGGCCGCGCCCAGGGCAAACTCAACCGCACCGCCACGACCGGGCACCGCACCGACAGGTTCGGCGGCGCCCGGCTCGGCTACGCCTACCTGCACACCGCCCTCGACGACCATTCCCGCCTGGCCTACACCGAAATCCTGGCCGACGAAACGAAAGAGACCGCCACCGCCTTCTGGCGACGCGCCCACACCTGGTTCGCCGGCCACGGCATCAGCATCGCCCGGGTACTGACCGACAACGGCTCCTGCTACATCTCCCGCCTCTGGCGCGAGACCTGCGCCGAGCTGGGCGTCACCGTGAAAAAGACGCGTCCTTACCGGCCGCAGACCAACGGCAAAGTGGAACGCTTCCACCGCACACTGGCCGATGAATGGGCCTACTCCAAGCCATACACCAGCGAAAACGCCCGCCGCAAAGCCCTACCCCGTTTCCTGCACACCTACAATCACCACCGCTACCACTCCGCCATCGGCGGCTCACCCGCCAGCCGCGTTCCTAACCTCTCTGGGCAGAACAGTTAGGGCCGCCAGGGCCAGCCGCGATTGTCGGGCTGGTGTTCAGGGCCCTATCGCAGGTCCGGTTAGGGCCGCCAGGGCCAGCCGGGATTGCGTGGGGCGGGGCAGTTGCGGGCTCGGGGGCTGCCGGCGTACCGGAAGTTGGACTGTGGGTCGGTGAGTGGGCGGCGGGCCGGGACCAGGGTCCGGACCGGATCTGACTGGATCATCGGCCGACCGTGACCCGGCGGCCGGGGCCGTGACCAGCAAGCCCGCGTGCCTGGCGCGCGAACGTAACGAGCTACCAGTCGGCAGCCGGCGGGCGGAGTCAGCCGCAGGGGTGTCGAGCGGCTTGGCCCGATCTCGCGTCTGCCTTGGGAGCTGAGGGCCAGCCGGAGATCAACCCCCGGGCTGGCTCCCAGCGCCCTATTCGGGCATGGGATAGGGCGGTGGAGGCCAGCCGGGGGTTGATCTCCGGAACCAGCCGCGGACAGTGAAGAGGGCGGCGATTGGTTTGGACGCGCCAGCGGCCAGATCGCCGCCCTCGGCCCGCGCGGGAGCATGCGGTCCGTACCCCGGCGGACGCGCGTCGATGAAGAATTTGATCTTGAATGGGGTTTTCCTTCGGTGACTGGGCGCGCTTGAGTTCATCCGGCACCATGTGCCGGTGGAAAACGTGCCGGATGATCCCCAGGAGCCCGAGAAGAAGGAGCCCTGGTATCACAACTGTGACTGCAATCCGGGGTGTGACCTGCCGGATTGCGACGTTCCCGGCTGTGATTGCGATGTGCCCGGATGTGACCTGTTCCGGCTCAGCACGTTGTTGACGATCGTGGCGTTGCTCGGGCACCGGCCGACCGCGCGGCCGGCTGAGCGGATGGTGACCGGCGCGATCCGTGGTTATCGGAAGGTCTCTCCGAAACTGCCGACCCGGTGTCGGTACCGGCCCACGTGCAGTGCATACGCATTGGCGGCGATCGAAAGGTATGGGCTGCGGAAAGGGCTCGGGCTGGCGGCGGCGCGGCTCCGCAGGTGTGGTCCGCGAGTCCCGTTCGGTACCGGGGACCCCGTTCCGTGACGTGATGGTGCACGATGGCCCGACCGGGAACAGTGGGGAGGGCCGATGGGGGAGAGTTCGACGGAGGGGACGCCGCTGGGTGACAGCGCGTCGAACGGGGACGCTTCGCGCCGCGGCCCCGACGTCCCGCGGGTGCCCGCGGAGCCGGCGAAACGGGATGCCGCCAGCCGGCTCAGCGACGCGCTGCGCGGGGACCTTCCGCCGCAGTTGAAGCGGGTCTGGCCGCTGAAGCGGCGGACCACCGTGGAGGACATCGCGGCGCGCGACATCGCGGTGCAGGAGGCGGTCGACGAGGGGCGGTTGCCGCCGCAGACCGAGCCGGTGCCGCTGGAGCAGCCGGAGGTGCTGCCGGATCGGCCGGAGCGGTTCAACATGGCGGCGTTGCGGCTGGCCGGGCTGGGGCTCGGGCTGGTGCTGGCGATCGGGCTGACCATGGTGCGGCTGTTCGTGGGCGGGCCGCCGTCGGTGGACGAGCTGCGTGCGCAGTCCGGGGTCGACTCGTGGACCACGCTGGCCATCGGGGTCAAGGACGATCAGTACGGGACGGCCTACTTCGACCCGGCGACCAAGATCTGGTCGGGGTTCGACATCGACGTGGCGTACATGATCGCGGAGGATCTCGGGTTCCGGCGGGACGAGGTCAAGTTCTACGGGATGGAGTCCGAGGACCGGGCCCGGATGCAGGCCGACGACCAGAACGGGAATCGGGTGCCGGTGCAGCTGGTGATCGCCAGTTACAGCATCACGCCCAAGCGCATCGCCGACGGCGTGAACTTCTCACAGTCCTATCTGTACACCGAGCAGTCGGTGATGACGCTGGCCGGGCACAAGCCGGTCGCCTCGCTGAACGAGTTCAAGGACAAGAAGGTCTGCACGCTGTCCACCTCGACGAGCGCGGTCGCCCCGACGAATGCCGGCGCCGAGCTGGTGTCGAAGAACCGGGTGCGGGAGTGCTTCGCGATGCTGGATCGGCACCAGGTCGACGCGGTGACCACGGACGCCGCGATCCTCGCCGGGTGGAAAGCGAAATTCCCGGAAAAGTATGACCACTGGGACCTCGGGCTGGACGCGACCGAGCGATGGGGCGTGAACGCGGGGGACAATCCGGCGCTGAAGAAGCTGGTCGACCTCACGCTGTGGCGGTCCTACGCGGACCCGCACGACGACCGGTGGGAGAAGGCCTTCGAGCGGAACTTCCAGACCGAGGTGCCGGCGAACGGGAAGGTGCCGATCGCGATCGCCCAGCAGCCCCGGGTCACCCGCCCCGACGTGCGGGAACTCCCCTGGGAGGACCTGCTGAAGTGACCGACGTCTTCATGAAGGGCCCGGTGATCGCGCCGCGCCGCCGGCGGTCGCAGCTGAACTGGCTGCTCACCGTCCTGCCCGCGTTCCCGCTGATGTTGCTGGTGCTGCGGCTGTGGTATCTGAGCCGGCAGGACCTGCCGACCATGCTGCTGCTGGTCCAGTACATCAGTCCGCTCGGCATGATCAGCGCCCTGTTCATCACGCTGACCTGGGCGGTCCCGGCAGTGATCCTGGCCACCCGGGTGCTCGGCGGGATCCTGCTGGTGAGCAAGCCGGAGGACGCGGGACGGTCGGTGATCGCGGTGGCCGCGCTGCGGATGCCGGACTGGGTGGTGCTGATCGCGGTGCTGATCGCCGGCTTCACCTGGCAGCTGCGGATGCTGCCCACACTGGAGATGCTGGTCGTCGCGGTGCTCGGGCTGACCGCGGTGCAGCGGCTGCGGGCCGGCCGCGGGGTGATGCTCTGGATCACGATCGGCGTCCCGGTGCTGGTCGGCCTGCTCACCTGGATCTTCGTCTGGCCGGGAGTGGTCACCGCGCTCGCGGAGGGTGAGCACGGCACCGCGCTGCTGCTCGCCGTGCCGCCGTTGCTCGGCCCGCTGCTCACCGGCCCGGTCCCGGCCCGCTGGGCGCGACTGGTCACCCACTGGCCGGCGATCGGCGCCGCGATGTCCCTGCCGATCGTGGTCGGCGTGGTCTTCCTGCGCGCACCGGTGCTGCCCAGCAGCGCCGTCGAGGTGGGACCGGAGGGTGGACCGGTCCGCGAGGTGGTGCGCGGTCAGCTGATTTCGGTCGACGACACCTCGACGACCATGCTGGACGGCGTCGGCGAGGTGCGGTTCATCCCCAACAACGAGGTACGGTCGAAGACACTCTGCCCCGAGCCGGTGCGACCGCCGGAGAGTGCCGTGGAGGTCCGCGGCTGGCCGGTCGAGACATCGGCGCTGGAGTGGATAGCACCGACACGGAAGGTGACCGAAATCGATCCTCGATGTCTGGGGCGGCCCCATGGCCAGGCCTGAGTGTATTTTCGTGGAGGACATGTGCGACATGCCGCCCACCACGTGCAGACAGCCAGCCATCGACCTGGCAGGCTGCACGCCATGACCTTGCACCTGCGGTGGGCGGCCGTCACCGACCAAGGACACGTCCGGAGCAACAACGAGGACTGTCACTACGCCGGTGATCGGCTTCTCGTCGTCGCGGACGGCATGGGCGGCATGGCCGCCGGGGATCTGGCCAGCCGGATCACCGTGGAGTCCATGGTCTCGCTCGACGCCCCGATCGACACCGAACATCAGATGGACGCGCTGCACCAGGCGCTGGAACTGGCAAACCGGCGGATCGCCGAGACGGTCGCCGCCGACCCCTCGTTGCAGGGGATGGGCACCACGCTGACCGCCGTGCTGTTCAACGGCGAGCGCGCCGCCATGGCGCACGTCGGCGACTCCCGGGCCTACCTGCTCCGCGACGGGCGGCTCAACCAGCTCACCAAGGACGACACGTACGTTCAGATGCTGGTCGACCAGGGCCTGATCAAGCCCGAGGAGGCGGCCGGCCACCCCCGCCGCGCGGTCGTCACCCGGGTGTTGCAGGGCGAGCCGGTCAGTCCGGCGTACGTGATCGTCGAGCCGCAGAGTGGCGACCGGTGGCTGCTGTGCAGCGACGGTCTCACCGGTGTGGTGACGGATGCGACCATCGAGGAAGAGATGCGGATCGTCCCCGACCCCAAGGCGTGCGCCGAGAGACTCGTCGATCTCGCGCTGCGCGGCGGGGGACCGGACAACGTCACGGTTGTCATCGCCGACGTGACCGACGGGGTCTGACCCGGTATTTTCATCCGGCCGTGGATCATGACCGCGGCCCGGACACTGGTGGTGATCACGACGGCGCGCTTGATCGGGACTCTGGCGCTCGCCCTCGCGGTGGTCGCGGTCGGTGAGCTCGTGGGTGCGCCCCGGCTCTACACCGACACCGCGCAACTCGCCGCGGGCGCGATCGCGGCCTGGGCCTGCCTGGTCGCGGCGCGTCGCCGCACCGGCATCCCGCGCAACTGGCGATGGCTCGCGGCCGGTGGCCTGACCGCCTGGTCCGCGGTCCGGCTCTGGTGGGTGGTCCAGGACCTCACCGGACCGGACCGGTCCACCGACCCGACGATCTTCGACATCGGGTTCGTGGTGCTGCCCGCCTGCATGCTGATCGGCCTGCTCGGGGTGACCCGGACCCGGCCCCGGCCGATACCCACCTCGCCGCGGCGCGACCAGATCGCGCTGCTCATCGACAGCGTGCTGATCACCGGCTCGGTGCTGGCGCTGGGCTGGTCCTCGTCCTTCCTCAGCCCGGTCACCGAGTGGGACTCGCTGACCTGGTGGACGGCCGCCTACCCGATCGCCGACCTGGTGCTGGTCACCATGGTGGTGCTGCTGCTGACCACCCGGCCCGACTCGCCCGCCGGGCGGCGGCCGCTGGCGCTGGTCGGGGCCGGGCTGCTGGCCTTCGGGGTGGCGGACACCATGCGGCTGTTCGCGCTCGGCCCGGTCTGGCTGGAGGTCGCCGGGCACCTGCTCGGTCCGGCCTGCATCGCGCTCGCCGCGCTCAGCCCACCGCGCCCGGCGCCGCCGCCGGTGGACGTGACGGCGTTGCCACGGGACTGGTTCCACCTGCTGCTGCCCTACGTGCCGGTGCTGGTGACCGGGGTGGTGCTGCTGGCTCGCACGGCGACCGGGCATCCGCTCACGTCGTTCCAGGCCTACCTCGGCTGGCTCGGCCTGGGCCTGGTGGTGACCCGGCAGATGATCACGATTCTGGACAACACGGTGCTGCTCGGGCGGGTGGCCGAGACGCAGCGGCGGCTGCACCATCAGGCGTACCACGATCCGCTGACCGGGCTGGCGAACCGGGCCCTCTTCCGGGAGCGCCTGGTGCTCGCGCTCGACTCGAACCGGCACCGGGGGACGCCGGTGGCGGTGATCTTCGCGGATCTGGACGACTTCAAGCTGATCAACGACACCTACGGGCACGCCATGGGTGACCGGGTGCTGCACGCGATCGGGGAGCGGCTGCGCGCCTCGGTGCGGCCGCAGGATCTGGTGGCGCGGCTCGGTGGGGACGAGTTCGCGGTGGTTCTCGATCAGAGCGACGCGGCGGTTTCACCGCCTGCGCCCGGTCCGCGCGGGGGTGCGGTCTCCGCGCTGCGGCGGGTGGTCGGCCGGCAGCGACGGTACGTGCTGTCCGCCGCCGGGGTCCGGGTCACCGACGATGTGCGTACGGCTGGGCGCTGGCCTCGAGGGAAGGCTCGTCCGGCGGCTCCGCGGTCTCCGTTGCGCCGGCGGACGGACTTCCTCGGGGGTGCCGTGCCGTCCGCTGCCGGGTTCGTTCCGGCGCCACGGTCGGCCTCGCCGTCCGTCAGCGATCATTCGTCCGGCGTGGTCGCGCCGGGGGCTGCCGCTTCGGCGGTCCATGGCCTTCCGCCCGGTGCGGCCGGTGTGCCTGCCGCGGGATACCCGGGGGTGCCGGGATCGCCGGCGCCGGGTTCGGCGGTTCCAGCGGTGCCGGGGTCGGCGGGGTCGGATGCGGCGCTGTCCGCGGTGTCTGGTTCGGCGGGGTCGGATGCGGCGCTGTCCGCGGTGTCCGGGTCGGCGGGATCGGATGCGGCTCTGTCCGCGGTGTCCGGCTCGGCGGGGTCGGATGCGGCGCTGTCTGCGGTGTCCGGGTCGGCGGTGGCGGGGCCGGCCGTTTCCGCGGCGGCCGGTTCGGTGGCGGCGGATCCGGCGGTTCCCGCGGTCGTGGCCTCATTCGACGAGCGGGAGTGGGTGGCCGAGGCGGAGGGGGTCGGACAGCGGGTGCTGGCCGCGCTCCGCGAGCCTTATCTGATCGACGGCCGTTCGGTCAGCGTCGGCGCCAGCATCGGCCTGGTCACCGCCGAGCCGGGCGACCAGCTCTCCGCCGACCTGCTGCTGCGCCGGGCCGACGCCGCGATGTACGCGGTCAAGCGCCGCGGCAAGGGCGCCCTGATCCGGTACACCGGCCCGGTCCACGGCCCGAACGCCGACCTCCCGCGGCTGCTGGCCGGCGCGCTCACCGGCGGCAGCCCGGCCGCGGCCGGCTTCGAGGTGCACTACCAGCCGATCGTCCGGCTCAGCGACCGCACGACCGTGGCCGTCGAGGCCCTCGCCCGCTGGACCGACCCGGTCGCCGGGCCGGTCCACCCCGACGTCTTCGTCACCATGGCCGAGCGCACCGGCCTGGTCGCCGCGATCGACGACTTCGTGCTGAACCAGGCCTGCGCCGACGCCCACGCGCTCGCCGAACGTTACGGCCGCCCGATCGACGTGCACGTCAACGTCTCCGCCGGCCGCCTCGGCCAGCAGGGTCTGGAGGACGCCGTCGACGGCGCCCTGACCCGGCACGCGATGCCCCCGGAACGCCTGGTCGTCGAGATCACCGAGACCCTCCGCATCCCGGACCTGCCCCGCGCCGCCGCGGTGGTCGAACGCCTCCGCGCCCGCGGCGTCCGGGTCGCCCTGGACGATTTCGGCAGTGGGTACAACGCGCTCGCCCAGTTGCACGGCCTCCCGGTCGACACGGTGAAACTGGACTCGACCCTGACCGACGTCGACACGGCGCCGGACCGGGCCGGTGAGCTGTGCCGCTCCGTCCTGGTGATCTGCGCCGACCTGGGAATCACGGTGGTCGGCGAGGGCATCGAGACCGAGGAGCGGGCGGCGGCGCTGGACGGTCTCGGATGCCCGCTGGGTCAGGGATACCTGTTCGGTCCACCGGCCCGTCTGACCGAGCTGAACCGCCCGCCCGCCTGACGCCCCGTGGTGGGCCGGCTGAGTGACCGGTCGCCCGGTCAGGGGCGGCGGGCGAAGACATGGGTCAGGGCCGCGACGCCGCGGTACGGATCGGTGGAGCCGGCGCGCGTCTCGCAGTCGAGGATGCGATGGAGTTCGGCGGCACTGGGCAGGGGCGCGTCGTCGGCCGCGGTGTCGGTGAAGACGCGGACGCCGTGCCAGGCGAACACCTCGAGACCGCGGCCGGCCAGGGCCGCGGTCAGGTCGGCCAGGCGGTCGGCGCGGGCCGCCACGCCCAGGCGATTCCCGTACGCCGTCGAGTCGAACGCCTCCAGCGCGGTCGCCCAGTCGCCGAGCAGGCCGGGGCGCATCGCCAAGCCGTCTCCGTTGCGGACCAGCAGCGACAGCGTGCCGCCGGGCGCCAGCATCCGGGCCAGGTCGGTGAGCAGCGGCCCCGGCTCGGCGAAATACATCAGCAGGCCGTGGCAGAGCACCACGTCGAAGCAGCCCGGCGAGAACGTCCCGGCGAGCCGGCTCGCGTCCGCCCGGACCACCCGCACCCGGTCGCGGACCCGGGCCGGCTCGCGCTCCAGCGAACGGTTGAGCTCCGCCAGCATCTCCTCGGAGGAGTCCAGGGCGGTGACCTCGAATCCGAGGCGGGCCAGCCGCAACGCCTGACTGCCCTGCCCGCAGCCGACGTCGAGGACGCGTAGCCCGTCCGGTCTCAGATGGTCGGCGAGCTGCCGGGCGACCACCTCCTGGCGCACCACCTGGCGCAGTGTGCCGAGCTGGGCCAGCCAGGTCTTCTCTCCGGGGGTGAAGGTGTTCGTCATGGTGTTCTCCTTGATGGTCGGAGGGTCAGCGGGCGCGGGGGTTGGCGCGGCGGGTGGGAACGGCGGTCAACGGGTCCTCGGGCCAGGGGTGGCGTGGGTAGCGACCCCGCATCTCGGCTCGGACCTGCGGATAGCCCTGCTGCCAGAACGACGCGAGATCGCTGGTGACCGCCACCGGGCGACCGGCCGGGGAGAGCAGGTGCAGCAGGACCGGGATGCGTCCGTCGGCCAGCCGGGGGGCGTCCCGCCAGCCGAACGCCTCCTGCACCTTCACCGCGAGCACCGGCGCAGCCGGGTCGGTGTAGTCGAGCCGGATCTGCGAGCCGCTCGGCACCGGTAGTCGCTCCGGGGCGACCTCGTCGAGCCGGCCCGCCACCGACCAGGGCAGCAGCCGGCGCAGGGCCGAGGCGACGTCGATTTTCGACAGGTCGGCGCGGCGGCGGGCGGAACCGAGGTCGAGCCACTCCTCGGCGTGGTCGAGCAGGGCGGTGTCGGACACGTCCGGCCAGGGGGCGCCGAGCGCCGCGTGCGCGAACGCCAGCCGGGCCCGCAGCTCCTCGGCGGCCCGGCTCCAGGTGAGCAGGCCGAGGCCGGTGGTGCGCAGGCCGGTCAGCAGGGCCTCGCGCAGGGCGGCCGGATCCGGGTCGGTCAACCGGACGCTGGACAGCGTGATCGCCCCGAGCCGCTGCACCCGGCGGCCCACCACGTCGCCGTCGATCCAGCCGATCTCGGTCTCCTCGCGGAGCAGCGTGCCGGCCACCTCCCGCGCGGTCTCCTCGTCGAGCGGAGCCGCGCTGCGGATCCGGGCGGTGCGCGCCCCCGGTGCCCGGTCGGCGGCGGCCACCGCCAGCCACGGTGTCCCGGCCAGGGAACTCGTCTGCGGCAGCTCGGCGGCGGTGCCGCCGGCCATCAGGTAGGCGTGGCCACCGGGCTCCCGGGCCAGCGCCACTCGCTCGGGATAGGCGAGCCCCACGACGAGCCCGGTCGCCAGGTCATCCGGAATCCGAGCCGGGCTGCCGGTCGTGCCCGCCCGCCCGGCGGCCGCGAAGGTGCCGACGGAGGGGGCGGGGGAAGGGGCTGCGGATGGGGCGGGTGTCGGGGGCTCGGCGGCGGCGGTCAGGCGGCGTACCTCGGCTCGCCAAGCTGGATCGGCGGCGGTCCGGGCGCGGCGGACGGCCGCGACCAGGTCGTCTCCCGCTGATCGGGGGTCGTCGAAGACGGCGATGATCTCCGCGGCTCGGCGGGCGCCGACCAGGGCGGCCCCGTCGAGCAGCGCCCGCGCCAGCCGCGGATGCAGGCCCGCCCCGGCGAGCGCCCGGCCCCGGGCGGTGACCTTGCCCGCGTCGTCGAGCGCGCCGAGGTCGTGCAGTGTCGACGCCGCCGCGCGCAGCGCGCCCGGCGGCGGGGGATCGGGGAGCATCAGGCCGCTGCCGTCCGGATCGCCCCACAGGGCCAGGTCGAGCGCGAAGCCGGTCAGGTCGGCCGCCGCGATCTCCGGCTCCGGCTGGGCGGGCAGCCGCTCGTGCTGCGCCTCGGCCCAGCACCGGTAGGCCCGGCCGGGCGCCTCGCGGCCGGCCCGACCGGCTCGCTGCACCGCGGACGAGCGGGACACCGGGACGGTCGCCAGCGCGCCCAGGCCCCGCGCGTGATCCATCCGGGGCACCCGGCTCAGGCCGCAGTCGACCACCGAGCGCACCCCGGGCACGGTCAGGCTGCTCTCCGCGATCGCGGTGGCCAGCACCACCCGGCGGCGCGGCCCGGGCCGCAACGCGGCGTCCTGGGTCGCACCGGACTGGCGGCCGTGCAGCGTCAGCACCTCGGCGTCCACCCCGCGGAGCCGGGCGGCGACGGTCTCGATCTCCCGGGCGCCGGGCAGGAAGACCAGCACGTCACCCTCACCCTCGGCGAGCGCGCGGCGAGTGGTGGCGGCGACGTGGTCGAGCAGTTTCGGATCGACGCGCAGGCCGTGCGGGGGCGCGACCGGGCCGGGCGGCGGTGTCCAGTGCGTCTCGACCGGAAAGGTGCGAGCGTACGCCGTGAGCACCGGCCCGCCGAGCACCTCGGCCAGGCGCTCCGCGTCGGCGGTGGCCGAGGTCGCCAGCAACCGAAGCTCGGGACGCAGCACCCCGCGCACCTCGACGAGGAAGGCGAGGGCGAGGTCGGAGTCGAGGTGGCGCTCGTGGCACTCGTCGAGGACCACCGTGCTCGTCCCGGAAAGCTCCTGATCCCGCTGCAAGCGGCGGACCAGCAACCCGGTGGTGACGACCTCGACGACGGTGCGCCCGGAGACGCGGCGCTCGCCGCGCACCGCATAACCCACCCGCTCACCGACCGGCTCGCCGAGCAGCGCGGCCATCCGGCGGGCGGCGGCCCGCGCCGCGACCCGGCGCGGCTCGGCGACGATGACGCGACCGGCGCCGGGTGCGCCGGCCAGGGCGAGCGGGACCAGCGTGGTCTTGCCGGTGCCCGGGGGCGCGACCAGCACCGCCGCGCCGGACTCGGCCAGCGTGGCGGTCACCTCCGGCAGCAGGTCGCGGACCGGGAGATCGGGGAGGGCGTCGGCGGGGATCAGCACGCGCTCAGTCTTGCCGATCCCACCGACAACTTCCTCCACGCCTGTGGACAGCCGGCGGTTGTCCACAGGCTCGCCGATCGGCCGTGTTTCCGTCAGAGGTTCGTGGCAGGGTGGCCCTGTTAATTCTTCGCACCGCCGGTGCACGGGGCGAAGTCCGCCTGCTTGACTGATCGACATCGAAGAGGGGGTGAGGCGATGAGCGAGCTCGCGAGCGAGTCACCGAGCACGGCCGGTGGCGCGACCGGCGCGGTGGACGCGTTCAACGCGCTGCCGGCCGAGCGCCTGCGGGAGCAGTTGCTCGCCTGCCTGGCCGTGCCGGCCTGGGGCGCCGGGATCGCCGCCAAGCGGCCGTTCCCCGACCGGGCCGCCGTCGTCGCCGCGGCCGACGCCGCGTCCCGCGCGCTGACCTGGGACGAGGTGGTGCAGGGCCTGTCCGCGCACCCGCGGATCGGGGAGCGCGCGGCCGGTGCCTCGCGGGAGGCGGCCTGGTCCCGCGCCGAGCAGTCGGCCGCGGCGCGCAGCGCCGACGACGCGACACGGGCCGCGCTGATCGAGGCCAACCGGGAGTATGAGGAGCGGTTCGGCCACGTGTTCCTGATCTTCGCGAGCGGCCGCAGCCAGGCCGAGATCCTGGCGGCCGCGCGCGAGCGGCTGGGCAACGACGAGGCCACCGAGCGGGCGATCGTCGCCGACGAGCTTCGCAAGATCGCCGGGCTGCGGCTGGAGCGGGTGCTCGATGCCCTCTGACGGCACCACCGCCGAGTTCCACGCGCGGATCTCCACACACATCCTGGACACCGTCACCGGCGATCCGGCCCGGGACGTCTACGTGCGGCTGGAGCGCCGCGACGCGGACGGCTGGCGGACCATCGCCGAGGGCCGCACCGACGACGACGGCCGCCTGCGTTATCAGGTGCCGGTCCGCGACTGGCAGGCCGGTGGTTACCGGCTGCTCTTCTACGTCGAGCCCTACCTCGGCAAGGAGTGTTTCTTCCCGGAGATCACGGTCGCCTTCCACGTCCACGACCCGGAGCGTCATTACCACGTGCCGCTGCTGCTCAGCCGGTACGGCTACACCACCTATCGAGGGAGCTGAACTCGTTGGCGATCGTGCTCGGACCGAATCGTTACGGCAAGGCGGAGACCCGGCTGGTCCGGGTGCACCGGGACGGTGACACGCACGGCCTGGTGGACCTCAACGTCAGCATCGCCCTGTCCGGCGACCTGTCGGCCACCCACCTGACCGGCGACAACTCCGGCGTGCTGCCGACCGACACGATGAAGAACACCGTGTACGCGTTCGCCAAGCAGCACGGCGTCGGCGAGCCGGAGGAGTTCGCCCTGCTCCTGGCCCGGCATTTCGTGCGCACCCAGGGCCAGGTCGACTCGGCGCGGGTGAGTGTGGAGTCCTTCGGGTGGGACCGGCTCGGCCCGCACTCGTTCCAGAGACGCGGCGACCACACCCGCACCACCGTGGTCACGGTGACCCGGGACGCCACCCAGGTCGTCTCCGGCATCACCGGCCTGGTGCTGATGAACACCACGGCGTCGGAGTTCCACGGTTTCGTGCGGGATCGGTACACCACGCTGCCGGAGACCACCGACCGGATCCTGGCCACCGCGGTGGACGCGAAATGGCGGCATCTGAGCGACGAGGCCGACTGGGGCAAGTCGTTCCAGGGCGCCGTGGACGCGATGACCACCGCGTTCGTGAACACGTACAGCTTCTCGTTGCAGCAGACGCTGATGTCGATGGGCACCCTGGTGCTCTCCGGCCGCCCGGAGATCGCCGAGATCCGGCTGACGCTGCCGAACAAGCACCACTACCTGGTCGATCTCTCCGTCTTTAACCTGGAGAACGAGAACGAGGTGTTCATCGCGGGCGATCGGCCCTACGGACTGATCGAGGGGACCGTGACCCGCGACGACGTGCCCCCGGCGACGACGGAGTGGTACCTGTGATCGTCATCGAGAACGCCACGATCGCGACTGTCGACGCGGAGGGCAGGGAGTATGCCGACGGCCACGTCGTGGTCGGCGACGACGGCCGGATCGCCGCGGTCGGACTCGGCAGAGCCGACATCTCCGGAGAAGCAACCCGGGTCGACGGGAAGCACCATCTGGTCACGCCGGGGCTGGTCAACACCCATCACCACCTGTACCAGTGGGCGACCAGGGGCCTGGCGCTGGACGAGACCCTGTTCGGCTGGCTGACCACCCTCTACCCGATCTGGGGCCGTCTCGACGCGGAGATCGTCGGCGCCGCGGCCGGGGCCGGCCTGGGCTGGCTGGCCCTCTCCGGCTGCACCACCAGCATGGACCACCACTACGTCTTCCCTCGCGACGGCGGCGACGTCCTCGAGGCGGAGATCGAGGCCGCACGCACGATCGGTGTCCGCTTCCACCCGACCCGCGGCTCGATGGACCTGAGCCGCAAGGACGGCGGCCTCCCGCCGGACCACGTGGTCGAGGACACCGACGAGGCGCTCGCCGCCACCGAGGCCGCGATCGACCGCTGGCACGACCCGTCGGCGGACGCGATGCTCCAGATCGCGGTCGCCCCCTGCTCGCCGTTCTCGGTCACCACCCGGCTGATGGAGGAGGCCGCGGTGCTGGCCCGGCGGCGTGGCGTGCGATTGCACACCCACCTCGCCGAGACCGACGACGAGGAGGAGTTCTGCCGCAAGCAGTTCAACTGCACCCCGGTCGAGTACGCGGAGCGGGTCGGCTGGCTCGGCGACGACGTGTGGCTGGCGCACGGCGTGCACCTGGACGACTCGGCGATCGCCAAGCTCGGCGCCACCGGGACCGGGGTGGCGCACTGCCCGAGTTCCAACGCCCGGCTCGGCGCGGGCATGGCCCGGGTGCGTGAGCTGGTCGACCACGGTGTCCCGGTCGGGCTGGGCGTCGACGGCGCGGCGTCGCAGGAGGTCTCGCACCTCGGCGCCGAGCTGCGCCAGGCGCTGTACACGGCACGCCAGCGCGGCGGGCCGGCGGCGATGGACGCCCGGGAGGCGCTGCGGCTCGGCACCATCGGCGGCGCCCGCTGCCTCGGCCGGCAGGACGACCTCGGGTCGATCGAGGTGGGCAAACTGGCCGACCTGGTCATGTGGGACCTGGGCGGGCTCGGGCACGACGGGATCGACGACAAGGTGGCCGCTCTGGTCTTCGGCCCGCCGGCCCGGGTCGGACTGTCGCTGGTGGGTGGCAGACCGGTGGTCGAGCGCGGCGAGTTGGTCAACGCCGACGAGGAGACGTTGACCGCGGCGGCGCGGCGGGCCCATCGTCGGCTGATGGCAGCGGAGCGTCAGTGATTGATGTCCATCGCGTAACCACCACATATCAAGTGTGATCTTCTTGGCTCTCCTGGCCACTGACGCGGGCCGGGACCACCACTACGCTACGCGGGAGTAACCACACCGAGAGGAGCCGTCAACGATGACCGAGATCCTGTCCGATGAGGCTGTGGCGTTCGTCGCCGATCTGAACCGGCGGTTCCGGCCGCGCCGGAACGAGCTCCTTGAGGCGCGCGCCGCCCGGCGGGCCGAGATCGCCGCGGGAGCCAGCCTCGGCTTCCTGGCGGAGACCGCCGACATCCGCGCCGCCGAATGGTCCGCCCCGCCGGCGCCCGCCGACCTCCAGGACCGCCGCGTCGAGATCACCGGCCCGACCGAGCGCAAGATGACCATCAACGCGCTCAACTCGGGCGCCAAGGTGTGGCTGGCCGACCTGGAGGACGCCAACACCCCGCACTGGTCCAATGTGGTCGACGGCCAGCAGAACCTGTACGACGCGATCCGGCGGACCATCTCGCTGGAGACCGAGAAGAAGACGTATGAGCTCAACGGTGGGCCGTACCCGACCATCGTGATGCGCCCGCGCGGCTGGCACCTCGACGAGCGGCACCTGCCGGTGGACGGGGAGCCGGCCGTCGGTGCCCTGGTCGACTTCGGCCTCTACTTCTTCCACAACGCCAAGGAGCTGCTCGAGCGCGGTTCCGGGCCGTACTTCTACCTGCCCAAGATGGAGTCGCACAAGGAAGCCGCGCTCTGGAACGACGTCTTCACGTACGCCCAGGAGCAGCTCGGCATCCCGGTCGGCACGATCCGCGCCACCGTGCTGATCGAGACCATCCCGGCCGCGTTCGAGATGGAGGAGATCCTCTACGCGCTGCGCCCGCACATCTCGGGCCTGAACGCCGGCCGCTGGGACTACCTGTTCAGCATCATCAAGTACTTCCGCGACAACCCGCGGATGATCCTGCCGGACCGCGCCGCCGTGACGATGACCGCGCCGTTCATGCGCGCCTACTCCGAGCTGCTGGTCTCCACCTGCCACCGGCGCGGCGCGTTCGCGATGGGTGGCATGGCCGCGTTCATCCCGAGCCGGCGTGACCCGCAGGTCAACGAGATCGCCCTGGCCAAGGTGAACGAGGACAAGGAGCGCGAGGCCGGCGACGGCTTCGACGGCTCCTGGGTGGCCCACCCCGACCTGGTCCCGGTCTGCCAGGCGATCTTCGACCGGGTGCTCGGCGACAAGCCGAACCAGCTGTCCAAGCTGCGCCCCGACGTCGCCGTCGACGCCCGTGACCTGCTCGACGTCGCGGCGCTGGACGCCCAGGTGACCGAGGCCGGCCTGCGCAACAACGTCAACGTGGCGCTGCAGTACCTGGAGGCGTGGCTGCGCGGGAACGGCGCGGTCGCGATCCACAACCTGATGGAGGACGCCGCCACCGCGGAGATCTCCCGCTCGCAGATCTGGCAGTGGATCCACAACGGGGTCAAGCTGCCCGACGGCACCCCGATCACCGCCGAGCTGGTCGCCCGGATCGAGGACGAGGAACTGGCGAAAATCACCGCGGCGGCCGGTGAAGGCGGTCGCTTCGAGGATGCCCGCAAGCTATTCGAGCGGGTCGCCCTCGCCGACGACTTCGCCGACTTCCTCACCACCGCGGCCTACGACGCGATCGACTGAGACCGCGTCCCTGCCGGCGCCGGCGAGGTCGCCGGCAGGGACGAGAACCGAGGAGCGAACCCGTGCGCCTGTCCGATCATGACTATGCCGAGATCGACGGGCGCCTCGCTGCCCACGACGCGTTCCTCCGGGCCCGTTACCCGGGGGAGCGCGCCGGGCGGCAACCCGTGCACACCGTCTACGTCCCCGCCGACAGGCTCGACGGGTTCCGCGACTGGGGCGCCCTCGCCCTCGCCGCGATGGACGAGCACGACTTCCCGTGGCCCGACCCGGCCGTGCGGGACAAGCTGACCCGGGAGCCGATCGAGGACCTGCGGGTCGACTTCGAGGACGGTTACGGCGTCCGCGACGACGACCAGGAGGACGCCGCCGTCCGCAAGGCCGCCGCGATCCTCCGCGACGGCCCGCGACCACCGTTCCTCGGCCTGCGGATCAAGTCGCTGGAGGCCGCGACCCGGCGCCGCTCGCTGCGCACCCTGGACCTCTTCCTCGAGTCCTTCCAGGACCGATTCACGATCACTCTGCCCAAGGTGAGCGGCACCGACCAGGTCGCGGCGATGGTCGCGGTTTGCGAGAAACTGGAGCTTGCGTACGGCTTGAGCACCGGCTTCCTGACCTTCGAGATCCAGGTCGAACTGCCCTCGGCGGTGCTCGCCGCGGACGGCTCCGCGACCGTCGCCCGGCTGATCACCGCGGCCGCCGGACGCTGCACCGGCCTGCACTACGGGACGTACGACTACAGCGCCGCCGCCGGGGTGGCCGCCGCCTACCAGTCGATGGAGCACCCGGCCGCCGACTACGCCAAGGCGGTGATGCAGGCGGCCGCCGCGCAGACCGGCGTCCGGCTCAGCGACGGCTCCACCAACATCCTGCCGGTCGGTGCCCGCGCCGAGGTGCACGCCGCCTGGCAGCTGCACCACCGGCTGGTCCGGCGCTCCCTGGAGCGCGGCTACTACCAGGGCTGGGACCTGCATCCGGCGCAGCTGCCGAGCCGCTACGCCGCGACGTACCAGTTCTTCCGCGACGGACGGGACGCGGCCGTCACCCGGCTGCACCGCTATCTGGACCGGCAGGACAGCGGGATCATGGACGAGCCGGCCACCGCCCGCGCGCTCGCCGGATACCTGCTGCGCGGCCTCGACTGCGGCGCCCTGACCGACGCCGGCTTCCCCCGGGAGCGACTTCTCACACTGGCCTGAAGCGGCAGCATCTGCGACATCAGGGCCCGTCGAATTGTGGATGACCTCGAACCGGGGCTCGCCGGATACGTACAACTGAGCATCAGCCGGCGACAGCAGCGCCGGGAGCGCCGGGAGGCGATGAAGGTGCGACACGAACCGGTACGGACCTGGTGGGCGCCATGGCGGAAACGATGTTCCTGCGGCTGCGGCTGGTACCCGTGCCCGGACGCGGCGACCATTCCGCCGCCGGCGGTCACCCGGAGCCTGCACCTGGGCGAGGAGGAGCGGGATGACGAGGGCCACGACGGCCGGGTCGAGCACACCTGGGAACGCCCCTCGTGGAAGTGCCGGTCGTGCGGGTGCGCGTGGCCGTGCGAGCCGGCCCGGGTGATCCTGGCGGCCGAGTCGGACCGGGTGTCGCTGGCGCTGTACATGTCCGGGCACCTGGAGCAGGCCGTGGTCGACCTGCCGCGGCGGCCGCCGAGCGAGATGTTCGACCGGTTCCTGCGCTGGACCCACGTGCGCGCGGTGCATCGGCAGCGATCGCGCGGGCTGGCCGGCCTGGCCGCCTGAGCCTGCGGCGAACAAACGGGCGGCACGCGACGGCGGGCCACGACGGCCCGGCGGAACAGTGGGCGGGACGCTCAGGTCGTACCGTCAAGCGGGTTGGAGTTTTTCCTTCAGCCAGCGTGGGCTCGGATTGACGAAGCCCTCCCCGTCGATGACCACCGTCGGCACGGTCTCGTTGCCGTCGGCGAAACCCCGGACGATCGCCGCGGCCTCGGGATCCTGCCAGATGTCGACCCACTGGACCTGGTCCGCGCGGGGGCCGAGGACGGTCCGCAGGCGCACACAATACGGACAACCGGGTCGCCAGTAGACCACCGGGCGGCTGTCGGCACGCGTCGCGGCGGCGGTGACCGGGCGCGGGAAGACCAGCGGTGACGTCGCCACCGCCAGGACCAGGAAGAACACCAGCAGGACCGCGGCGGCGCCGATCGAGCCGGTGGCCCACTTGCCCGCGGCGACGACCACACCGGCCACCGCGGTCACTGCGAACAACCGCCACCGTCGTGCCATGAGCGACAGGCTATGCCACGGCGTCGAGCCCAGGAAGGCGCGCGGGCCCGTTGCACCAAGAAGAAGACGGGGGTTCCGCTGAAACAAAGCGCGACTAGGGTCGAACCCATGGTTGATCTTGTGGTGCGCTCCCGCCGGGTGATCACCCCCGACGGCGAGACCCCGGCCGCGGTCGTGGTGGAGCACGGGCGGATCGTCGCGATCCGGCCCTACGACGCGACCGCTTCCGCGGCCTCCGACGTCGATCTCGGCGACACCGTGCTGGCCCCGGGCCTGGTGGACACGCACGTGCACGTCAACGAGCCGGGCCGCACCGAGTGGGAGGGCTTCGCCACCGCGACGCGGGCCGCGGCCGCCGGCGGCGTCACCACGATCATCGACATGCCGCTGAACAGCCTGCCGCCCACCGTCAACGCCGAGGCGCTGCGGATCAAGCAGGCCGCCGCGACCGGCCAGTGTCACGTCGACGTCGGCTTCTGGGGCGGCGCCATCCCCGGCAACGCCGCCGACCTGCCCGCGTTGCACGCCGCCGGGGTCTTCGGTTTCAAGGCCTTCCTCGCCGACTCCGGCGTCCCGGAGTTCCCCCCGGTCGACCGGGAGCAGCTCGCCGCCGCGATGGCCGCCGCCGACGCCCTGTTCGTGATCCACGCCGAGGACCCGGATCACCTGCACGACGCGGCCAGCTCGCCCGCCTACGCCGACTTCCTGTCGTCCCGCCCGGCCGACGCCGAGCACGCCGCGGTCGCCACCGCCATCGCGGTCGCCCGCGCCGCGAACCGCCGGGTGCACATCCTGCACCTGTCCGCCGCCTCCGCCCTGCCGCTGATCGCCCAGGCCAGGGCCGACGGGGTCCGGGTCACCGCGGAGACGTGCCCGCACTACCTCACCCTGGACGCCGGCCGGATCCCGGACGGCGCCACCGAGTTCAAGTGCTGCCCGCCGATCCGCGACGCGGCCAACGCGGACCGGCTGTGGGCGGCCCTGGCCGACGGCCTGATCACCTGCGTGGTCAGCGACCACTCGCCGTGCACGCCGGAGCTGAAACGCCAGGACACCGGTGACTTCGCCGCGGCCTGGGGCGGCATCGCGTCGGTGCAGCTCGGCCTGCCGGTGATCTGGACCGCGGCCCGTGACCGCGGGCATGCGCTCGCCGAGGTGGTGAGCTGGATGGCGACCCGTCCGGCCGACCTGGCCGGTCTGCCGGACAAGGGCCGGATCGCGGTCGGCGCCGACGCCGACCTGGTGGCGTTCGACCCGGACGCCACGTTCGTGGTCGACGCGCACGCGCTGCACCACAAGAACCCGGTGACGCCGTACGCCGGGAAGACCCTGCACGGCGTGGTCCGCACGACGTGGCTCCGCGGCAGGCCGGTCACCGGCGCCGAGAAACACGGACACTTCCTCACGAAGGGACACCGATGAAGGATCTGCCCGACCTCGCCTCCCGCGCCTTCGGCGGCGGCGTGGTGTACGCCAACGACGAGTTCTTCGCCGCCGCCGACCATCTGGTGCTGCCCGCCCCGGCCGGGCACGCGCCGAAGACCTTCGACCACAAGGGCCAGGTCTACGACGGCTGGGAGACTCGCCGGCGGCGCGTGGCGGGCCACGACTTCGCGGTGATCCGGCTCGGCGCGCCCGGCGTGATCCGCGGTGTCGACGTGGACACCTCGTTCTTCACCGGCAACTACCCGCCGTTCGCCTCCCTCGACGCGACCGCGCTGCCCGGCTATCCCGGCCCGGCCGAGCTGGCCGAGGCCGAGTGGACGGAGATCCTGCCGCGCGCCGAGCTCAAGGGGAACGGGAGCAACGAGTTCCCGGTCTCCGGCGAGCGGCGCTGGACCCACGTGCGGCTCAACATCTTCCCGGACGGCGGGGTGGCCCGGCTGCGCGTGCACGGCGAGGTGGTCCCCGACCCGGACCTGCTGCCGAAGGTCTTCGACGTGGCCGCCGCGGAGTACGGCGGCCGGGTCGTCGATTGCAGCAACATGTTCTACGGCAACCCGCAGCGGATGCTGATGCCCGGCCTGGCGCTGAACATGGGCGACGGCTGGGAGACCTCGCGCCGCCGCGACGACGCCAACGACTGGGTGCTCGTCCAGCTCGCCGCGCCGGCCCGGCTGCGCTTCGCCGACCTGGACACCAGCCACTTCAAGGGCAACGCACCCGGCTGGGCCACGCTGACCGGCATCACCGCCGACGGCGACCAGGTCGAGCTGCTGCCCCGGACGGCGTTGCGCCCCGACACCCCGCACCGGTTCCCGCTGCGCAAGGGCCCGGAGGTGACCCACGCCCGGCTGGACATCTTCCCGGACGGCGGAATGGCCCGGTTACGTCTGCTGGGGCGTGCCGATCGGGACCACCTGTGGGCGAGAATGAGGCAGTGCCTCGAACCGTGACCCTGGTGCTGGTCGACCCGGCCGGTGAGCTGCTCGGCGCGCTGCCGCCGTTCTCCGTCGCCAGCCCGTGGTGGCAGGAGGTGTCGGAGGTGGTCGCCGCGGCGAGCGCCGACGTCACCGTGCTGCGGCTGCTGCACGCGGACCGGCCGGCGCCGCCCGGCGGGCACGTCACCTATCTCGCCGAGACGCGGGACCGGCCGGAGGGCCTGATCCCGCTCGGCGCCGACCTGGTGCCGCACGCCCACCGCGCGCCGTGGGCCGAGCCGGGCGGGCCGGCCGCCACGCTGGCCTGGGCGTCCGGCGTGCTGGACCGGCTCGGGTTCGGCGAGCTGACCGCCCACCAGCAGCGCACCTGGAATCTGTCGGCGATCTGGCGGCTGGACGGCCCGGGCGGCACGATCGCCTGGCTCAAGCAGGTGCCGTCGTTCTTCGCGCACGAGCCGGCCGTGCTGGGCCTGGTCGCTTCGGTCGCGCCCGACCTGGTGCCTTATGTGATGGCGTCCGGCAAGGCGGGCCGGATGCTGCTCGCGCATGTGCCGGGCGAGGACCGGTACGGTGCGGGCGCCGACCTGTGCGGGCAGATCGTCGAGGCCTTCCACCCGGTGCAGGCACATTTCGCCGGTCGGCTCGGCGAGTTGACCGGGGTTCCGGACAAACGGCTCGACGCCGCGCGTTTCGTGCATGTGGCCACGCCCTACCTGGACGACATCCCCGGACTGGCGGAGCTGATCGACGGCCTGCCGGCCCGGTTCGCCGAGGTCGCGGCCTGCGGCCTGCCGGACACGCTGCTGCACGGTGACCTGCACCCGGGCAACGTGCGCACCGACGGGCAGGGCGGCCTGGTGATCGTCGACTGGGGCGACTCCGCGATCGGCAATCCCGCCTTCGACCTGCTGCGGCTGATCGACGGCCTGGAGTCGCCGGAGCCGGTGCTCGCCGCGTGGGCCCGGCGCTGGCGGGCGACCGTGCCGGGCTGCGATCCGGAACGGGCCGTGGCGCTGCTGCGGCCGGTCGCCGGGCTGCTGTCGGCCGCCACCTACGCCGGGTTCCTGGCCAGCATCGAGCAGTCGGAGTGGCCCTATCACGCGGGTGACGTGCCGGAATGCCTGACCGCCGCCGGGGCGGCCATCTAAACGTATCGTTGCGGGATGGCTGATCCTCGGCGGCTGTTCCTCGATCAGATCCGGCAGGACGGCGTCCCGCTGACGCCGGAGCTGGCCACGGCCTTCGCGACGGTGCCGCGGGAGCTGTTCGTGCCGGACGGGTTCCACCGGCGCGACGGCAGCCGGGTGGAGCCGGACGACCCAGGGTTCCTGGAAGCGGTCTACCGCAACGACGTGCTGGTCACCAAGCTGCACGGGGACGTGCCGGTCAGCTCGTCCAGCCAGCCGTCGCTGATGGCGGTCATGCTGGCGGCGCTGGAGCTGCGACCCGGGATGCGGGTGCTCGAGATCGGCGCCGGGACCGGGTACAACGCGGCGCTGATGGCGGCCCTCGGCGCCGCGGTGACCAGTGTGGACGTTCAGGAGGACGTCGCCGGGCGGGCGCGCGCCGCGCTGGCCCGGGCCGGGATCGCCGGGGTGCGGGTCGTCGCCGGCGACGGCTATCTCGGGCTTCAGGATCCTTTACCGTACGACCGGATCATCGTCACCGTGGGCATCGCCGGACTCTCGCCGCACTGGTTCGCCCAGCTCGCCCCGGACGGGTTCGTGCTGGCCCCGGTCGAGCACGCCGGTCACCACCCGGTGCTCGTGGCCCGTCCCGGCGACCCGGTGCCGGCGACCGTGGTCTGCCCGTCCGGCTTCATGAGCGCCGCCGGGCCGCTCGGCGCCCGGCACGCCGGCAGCCACCCGCCGTCGGCCGGGATCCTGTCCGACCTGGTCGAGACCGCCCCGCCGCGCTGGGCGTCACCGCTGGACACCACCGCGTTCCGCGACCTCTGGTACGCCGCCGGCGCCTGGCACCGGCGGGCCACCCTGGCCGGGCTGCCCGGCCGCGAGCAGGGCCACCTGGCCCTGCTCGACGAGAGCGGCACCGGGGGCGCGGTGGTGCTGCCGGACGGCGCGATCCTGGCCGCCGGCTCCGAGGCGGAGCGGTACACCGCGATCGCCGGCGCCCTGATCGACCGCTGGTGGCGGCTGGGCCGGCCGCCGATGCGCGCCTGGCAGGTCCGCCTCACCCTGGACGGCGACCCCGCCGCCCCCATCTGGGTCCCGCACACCTGGACCCTGCCCGTGGACTCGGAGGACGCGAAACGCCGCCGGTGAGCTGGTGTCACGGGCCGGTCAGCCCACCCTGGCGCCCAGGTAGGTCAGCACGGCCATGACCCTTCTGTTGGTGTCGTCCGTCGGCGGGAGGCCCAGCTTGGCCAGGATGTTGCCGACGTGCTTGCCGACAGCGGTCTCGGTGACGAACAGCGCGCCGGCGATCGACGAGTTCGACCGCCCCTCCGCGATCAGCCCGAGCACCTCCCGCTCCCGCGGGGACAGCATGCCGAGCGGATCCCGCGGCCGGTGCAGCAGCCGCCGCACCACCTCCGGGTCGACCACCGTCCCGCCGGCGAGCACGGTCCGCAGCGCCGCCACGAACTCCTCGATGTCGGCCACTCGGTCCTTGAGCAGGTAACCCACCCCGTCGCCGGTGCCGATCAGGTCGGCGGCGTACTCCTGCTGCACGTACTGGCTCAGCACCACCACCGGCAACCCGGGCCGCATCCGGCGCAGTTGCACCGCGGCCCGCAGCCCCTCGTCGTGGAAGGCCGGCGGCATCTTGATGTCGGTGATCACCAGGTCCGGCTCGTGCGTGCCGACCGAGGTGATCAGGTGCTCGGCGTCGCCCACGGCGTCCACCACCGTGAACCCGAACCGGCCCAGCACCTGGATCAGCCCCTCGCGCAGCAGCACCCCGTCCTCGGCGAGCACCACGCGTGCGGTCACCGCGGACATGGCAGCTCCACCCGCAGCAGGGTCGGCCCACCGGCCGGGCTGGCCAGCAACAACCGGCCACCGGCGGCCGCCACCCGGTCGGCCAGCCCGGTCAGCCCGCTGCCGCCGGCCGGGTCGGCCCCGCCCCGCCCGTTGTCCTCGATCTCCAGGTCCACCCGGGTGCCGTCGCCGGTCACCCGCACCCGCGCCTCGGTGGCCCGGGCATGCTTGGCGATGTTGGTGAGCGCCTCGGCCGCCACGAAGTACGCCGTGGTCTCGATCCCCTCCGGCGGTCGTGCCGCGATCTCCGTCTCGACCGTCACCGGCACCGGCGAGCCGGCCGCCAGTTCGCGCAGCGCGGCCGGCAGCCCGAGGTCGGTCAGCACCTGCGGCCGGATCCCGTGCACCAGGTCGCGCAGCACCACCATCAGCTCCTTGGCCTGGGTGTGCGCCAGCCCGAGCGGCTCGGCGGCCGGCGAGCCGGCCGGCAGGTCCAGCCGGGCCATGCCCAGGTGCAGGGTGAGGCTGGTGAGCCGGTGCTGGGCGCCGTCGTGCAGGTCACGCTCGATCCGCCGGCGTTCCGCGTCGAACGCGTCGGCCAACCGGGCCCGCGACTGGTGCACCTCGCCGAGCTGGTCCCGCAGCGGGTCCCCGGCGCCGAGCAGCCGCCGGGCCAGCATGGCGTGCCCGGCCGCGAGCACACCGGCCAGATAGAGCAGGACCGGCGCCAGGACGATCCCGGCCAGGCAGAGCGGTGCGCTGCGCAGCCCGCCGTGCACCTCGTACGTCCCGAAGTTCCAGGTGCCGATGCTGAACGGGCTGAGCAGCATCAGCACCTCGGCCATCAGCGCCAGGAACGCGCCGAAGAAGATCGGGGGCGCCAGCAGGCCGAGCAGCAGCGTGTAGAGCACCGCGCGCCAGGTGCCCTCGTCACGCAGCCGGGCGATCAGGTCGCCGCCCGGCCCGCCGTGCAGCGGGCGCGGGTCGACCAGCCGCAGCCGGCGGCGGTCGAGGGCGGCCACCGGCAGCGCGACCAGCGGGGCCGCGACGACCAGCAGGGCGGTGCCGGCCAGGGCGAGGAAGACGACCGCGCCGTCCGGCCCGCGGCCGTGCCCGACGTCGTTCGCCGCGACCAGCAGCGGCAGCAGGCCGAGCCACAGGCCGGAGGCGAGGGGCGCGGCGATGACCGCGGTGGTGGCCAGGAACAGCACGGATCGCCAGGGCCACGGGGTGAGCAGATAGCGGCGGTCGCGGAGGGCCACGTTCAACGTAGTGGTGGACACGAATTCACCGTAGGCAACCGATCACGCCCGGCCCATCCGGCTGGCCACCGCTACGACGGTGTGGCTGGATACACCCCTCACCACCGGCCCGCCCGCCGATCCCGCCACGGACGACCGTCCGGGTCGTAGATCAGCCGGTAGGCGGGAGTCGCCCAGGCCCGCTGGAACCAGGGCAGACGCTCGGTCGAGTGGGGGATCAGCCGCCCCGGCGGGCGGGGCCCTCGCCGGCCGTTCTCGGCCCAGTCACGTAATGCCTCGGCGGCCGCGCGCATCGTGCGTACGGAAGAAATCGGGTCCAGAAGGTCTTTGGTGTCGGCCGCGTCGAGGTGCTCGCGCATCAGCTCGAGCCGGAGATCGCGGGGGAAACGCCGCGCGCCGTCGCCCAGCCCGGCCGGGTCCCGCGGCTCCCGATCGTCCCGGGTGTCGTCGAGGACGGCGCAGGACAGCTCGCTGTCGTGCGTCCACGAACGACGGTTGAAGTTGTCGCTGCCCACGCTGCACCACACGTCGTCGACGACGCACACCTTGGCGTGCACATAGATCGGCGTGCCGGCGTGATTCTCCAGGTCGAAGATGTGTACCCGGTCGGACGCGGCGTGCCGGCACAGGTCGATCGCCTGCTCGCGGCCGACCTGGTTGGGTGGCAGCGCGAACGCGCCGTCCACGTCCGGATGACGCGGCACCACGGCGATCAGGTGCAGCTCGGGATTGTCGCGCAACGCCTCGGCGAACAGCTGCGCCACCTCGGTCGACCAGAGGTATTGATCCTCCAGGTAGATCAGCCGCCGGGCCCGCTTGATCGCCTTGGTGTAGCCGCGCGCCACGGTCTGCTCGCCGAGCGGGGCGAAACTGTAGCGCGGACGCATCGCCGGGTACGTCCGCAGCACCTGCACGGTCATCGGCCCGGACGCCGGCGGATCCGGTGGCTGCGGGGGCATCCGGTCGGCGTGCAGGTCGGCGTGCTTCAGCGTGTCCATCGCGGTGGAGATCGGCCCGTGCTGGTCCAGCGGCGCCGGATCGCACCAGCGCTCGCGGAAGGTCAGGTCCAGGGCGCCGACCACCGGACCGCGCAGCTCCAGCTGGATGTCGTGCCAGGGCGGCGTCGGCCCGTACGCCGACGCCATCCGCACCGCCTGCGGATCACCGTGGTGCTCGGCGTCGTCGCGCCGGCTGTGGCACAGGTCGATCCCGCCGACGAACGCCACGTCCCGCTCGGGCCGCCCCGGGTGCCGCAGCACCACGAGTTTCTGGTGGTGTGAGCCACCGCGGCGGACCCGCTGGTCGAGCAGCACCTCGCCGCCGGCCTCGCGGATCGCGTCGCCGAGGTTCCGGTTCTCCTCCTCGCTGTACGCCAGCTTGTCCAGATGTGACCGCCAGAGCAGGCCCTTGACCAGCACGCCGCGCCGGGCCGCTGCCGCGAACAGGTCGGCGATCGTCGGTCCGTCGTCGGCGAGCACCTCGTCCGGATCGCCCCGCCAGTCGGTGAACAGCAGGTGATCACCGGCCTCGAGCTGCTCCACCTCCGCCATCAATCGGGAAAAATACGTTTTTCCGTGAATAAGCGGTTCGACGGTGTTTCCAGTGGTCCAGGTGGGTATGTCAGAGTGCGGGTTGCCGCGCTCGGCGGCGGTCAACAGCCAGTCCTCCGATGGCACAGGTAACCCCTCTGAGGTCGATGACGCCCTCACCGTAAGCCCCCCGGCCGCCGCACGCACCTTCTCGCGACCTGCGGAGGAGTCTCGTCATGAGCAGTGAACCTTTGACCACCGCCCCAGTTTCTGAAACCTCCGAGACCGCCGCCGAGACGGGACTGCTCGTCGCGGTGTTGCTCCTGGTGCTGCTGGGCACCACCGCGATCCTGCTCATGTCCTGACCGTGCGCGCCCGGATCGCGAGCACCGTGGGGACCGGGGCGCCGCCCTCACCGAACCGCTCGAACGTCAGCCCGGCGTCGAGAAAGGCCTGCAACAGCTCCGGCAACGGCCAGTGACTGGCGCCGACCCGGGACCGGACGCCCTCGGTGGTCCAGGACTCGGTGGTCCAGTGACCGTCGAGATAGCCCGGGCGGATCACCACGGCGGCGGGATCGCCGCGATCGGCGAACCCGCCGCAGAACGCCGGATGCACACCGATGTGGACGAACACGCCCCCCGGGCGCAGCACCCGGGCGGCCTCCCGCAGCACCGCGGGATAGTCCGGCATGTCGGTGTGCGCCATCACGGTCACCGCCGCGTCCACCGAGGCGTCGCGGACCGGCAAGCGGGCCGCGTCGGCGCGGGCGACCGGCAACCGCCCCGCGGCGTGTCGCAGCATGCCGGCCGAGAGGTCCGCCCCGAGCGGGGTCCAGCCCAGGTCGCGGATCGGGGCCGCATAGGCCCCGGTGCCGCAACCGATCTCCAGGCAGCGCCCGGCGCCCGGCCCGAGCAGTGTCGTCAGCGACCGGCGGATGCCGATCGGGTCGCCGGGCGTGGACCGGGCCAGGAACTCGTGCTCGTACCAATCGGCGATCTCGTCGTAGGCCGCCGTCACAGCACCCACTCGTCGTCCCGGATGATGTCGACCGTCCCTTTCGGACCGGTGCCGGTGACGGTGATGCCCGCACCGCCGACCACCACGTCGGTGTGCACTCCCGAGACGTTCAGCCCCAGCTCGGCGCGCTGCTCCGGGGTCATGCCGACGCCGCCCGGCACGGCGAACGGGAAGCTCTGACCCCACGCGACGTGACAGCCCGCGTTCTCGTCGAAGAGCGTGCTGTGGAAGACGATGCCGGCCTGCGCGATCCGGCTGTCCCGGTCGACCAGCGACACCTCGCCCAGGTGACGCGCGCCGTCGTCGGTGGCCAGCTGGGCCTCGACGATGTCCTGCCCCTCCTCGGCGGTGGCCGCGACGATCCGGCCGCCCTCGAAGGTCAGCCGCAGCCCCCGGACCAGCCGGCCCTGCAACGCGAGCGGCTTGGTGATCCGCAGCGTGCCCTCGGCCCGGCGGCGGTCCGGGCTGGTGAAGACCTCCTCGGTCGGGATGTTCGGCATGTACGGCACACCGGCGTCGTCGATCATGCCGCCACCGGTCCAGTGGCAGCCCGGGATCAGGCCGACGGTGAGGTCGGTGCCCTCGCCGTGATAGCGGACCTCGGTGAGCTCCAGCGCGTCCAGCGTCGCGCCGCGCTCGGCGAGCGTGGCGGCCCGCTGCCGCCAGGCGGCGACCGGATCGTCCTGGTCGAGGCGCATCGCGGCGCCGACCGCGGCCCAGAGCCGGTCGACGTCCGGCTCGCCGAAGACCTGGGTGGCCCAGCCCGGGTTGGGCGCGCCGATCACGGTCCAGCGCAGCTTGCCCACCACCGCGGACCGATAGGCCAGCGACTCGTCGACCCGGACCGCGGCGGCCTTGGCCGGGTCGGCGCCGTCGAGCACGTGCGGGTCGGCGTCACCGACCAGCGTGATCCAGGCGGCGCCCTGCTCGGCCCACTCGCGGGTGCGCTGGATCGCCCATGGCCGGCTGGACCGCAGCTGGTCGAGGCTCGCGTGGTCGACCGCGGAGCGGTGCATCGGCCCGTCCCGCCAGACCGGCTCGACCCAGGCGGCGCCGGCCCGATAGGCGGCCTCGACCACCGCGCGGGCGATCTCCAGATGGGCGGTGTCGGTGTTCAGCACCACGCCCTGGCCGGGCTGGATGTTGACCCCGGCGCGGACCACCACGTCGGCGAAGCGTTCGATCCAATCCATGCCGGAAGCCTAGAACGGGCCTCCGGCAAAAACCTGCCCGTCAACCGAGGTTGACAGAGTGCCGTCGTCAACGTAGGTTGACAGCATGACCGAGGCAACCGACCTTGCCGCCGCCGCGAGCAGTGCCGACCCCCGGGTCGGGCTGCGCGCCGTGGTGGCGCTGCGCCGCCTGCTGGAGGGCCTGGAGCACTTGCAGGTGGCCAATGCGCGCCGCAAAGGCTGGTCCTGGCAGGAGATCGCCGACGCGCTCGAGGTGACCCGCCAGGGCGTCCACAAGAAGCACGCACGCCTGATGCCGATGCACGACCCGCGGGAGGGCTGAGATGTTCGAGCGATTCACCGACAGCGCGCGGACGGTCGTGACCGGCGCTCAGGAGCAGGCCCGGGAGCTGGGCCACACGCGGATCGGCACGGAGCATCTGCTGCTCTCGATGCTGATGGCCGACAACGGCGCGGCCGTGGTGCTGCGCGACGCCGGCATCGACCGGGCCGCGGTGCGCGAGGCGATCGTCCGGCACGTGGGCGACCGGAGCACCGAGCCGGACGCGGTCGCGGAGCGGGACGCCGAGGACGCCGCCGCGCTCAAGGCGATCGGCATCGACCTGGACGCGGTCCGCGCCGCGATCGAGGAGAATTTCGGCGCCGGGTCGCTGCGCCTGCCCCGCCCCGCCCCGAGGAAGCGGGGGATCTTCGGGAAGCAGTACTTCACCACCAGCGGGCACATCCCGTTCTCCGCGCGCAACAAGAAGGTGCTGGAGTTGTCGCTGCGCGAGGCGATCCGGCTGAAGCACAAGTTCATCGCGCCGGAGCACATCATGCTCGGGATGCTCCGCGAGGGCGAGGGCCTGGCGACGCTGATCCTCTCCGAGCGGCAGGTGGACTTCGACCGCCTGCGCGCCGGCCTGACCCGGTCCCTGGAGGCCCGCGCGATCAGCTGATCGTCAGCCGCATCCCGGGCTCGCGGGTCCTGCGGAACCCGAGCGACTCGTAAAGGGCCGCGCCGTCGGCCGACGCCCGCAGGTCGACGGCGCGCACCCCGCGCCCGCGGAACCACGCCAGCAGGGCCTCCATGCAGCCCCGCGAGTACCCCCGCCGCCGCATGTCCGGATCGGTCACCACGTTGTAGACGTAACCGACCCGGCCGTCCGGGTTGGACGGATTCCCCAGCCGCTGCTCGATCTGCCCGAGCGCGCACGCCGCCAGCCCGTCGCCGTCCGGGCGGTCCACGACGAACGCGCCGAGCGCCGGCTCGGCCTGCCCGAGCCGGTCCACCAGGGTCTGCCGGGCAGGCTCGCGCCACTCGTCGTTCCACCCCGGCACGTCGAAGGTGCGCAGCATCACGGCCCGGAGCCGGACGAGTTCGCCCGCGTCGGCGGGCACAGCCTGACGGATCATCACCGCCGCAGGCTAACGACCTCAGTCGGTGTGCGGCAGCCGGGTGGCCGGGACGGTGCCGAGCCGGCCCTTCTGGAAGTCGTCGAAGGCCTGCTGCAACTCCGCCTTGGTGTTCATCACGAACGGGCCGTAGTGCGCCACCGGCTCGCGGATCGGCCGGCCGCCCATGATGAACAGGTCGAGCTCGCTCTTGGCCTCGACCCGGATCGCGTCGCCCGCGCCGAAGGTGGCCAGCTGCCCGAGCTGGATCGGCCGCATGTCGGTGCCGGCCCAGCCCTCGCCGGAGAGCGCGTAGACCAGAGCGTTGTACTCCGGCTGCCACGGCAGGTCGAGCCGCGCGCCCGGCTGGAGCGTCACGTGCGCCAGGTTGATCGGCGTGAAGGTCGAGCCGGGGCCCTCGTGCCCGCCCACCGAGCCCGCGATGATCCGGATCAGCGCGCCGCCGTCCGGGGTCGTGACCAGGGCGGCGGCCTTGCCGCGAATGTCCTGGTACTTCGGGTCGATCATCTTGGCGGCGCGCGGCAGGTTCACCCAGAGCTGGAGGCCGTGGAACAGGCCGCCGCTGGTCACCAGGTGCTCCGGCGGCGCCTCGATGTGCAGGATGCCGGATCCGGCGGTCATCCACTGGGTGTCGCTGTTGGTGATCGAGCCACCGCCGCCCAGCGAGTCCTGGTGGTCCATGATCCCGTCGATCATGTAAGTGACCGTTTCGAATCCCCGGTGCGGGTGCCACGGCGTGCCCTTAGGTTCTCCCGCTTGGTACAACACTTCACCCATCTGATCCAGGTGGATGAACGGGTCCAGCTCACTGAGTGGCACGCCCGCGAATGCTCGCCGGACGGGGAATCCTTCGCCCTCGAATCCCTGCGGCGCAGTCGTCAGCCGGCGCACCGGGCGGTATTCCGTCGCCACCGGGTCCAGCTTCGGCAGCCGGGGCAGAACAAGCACGTCATCAACGGTGATCGCAGGCATTTCGAGCCCTCCTGACTTCGAGGGCTTCAGCGTAGCTCTTTCAAATCTGAAAGACCAGGACTTCGCTTCAAATCTGAAGAACTAGTGAGCCGCGTCATCGGTCAGAGGGCACGAAAAAGCCCGGTCCGCCTCAGCGGCCGGGCTCGTTCGTTGCTCGTCAGTGGTCAGATGTGACCTAGTGGGCGACCCCCTTAGAGGAGGTTCTCCTCCATCACGCCGGCCACGAAAGCGGCGCGCTCGGCCGGAGTGAAGAAGAGGATCGGCCCCTCTGGGTCCTTGCTGTCGCGAACGGCGAAGCCACCGTCGGGAAGGTCGGTCACCTCGACGCAGTTGCCGCCTCCGCCGTTGCTCCGGCTGCCCTTTCGCCAGGTCACGGCGTTGCGGTCAAAGGTCCTGCCGTACGTCTTCTCGGTCATTTCTCCATCTCCTCGGCTGCTGCCTTGATCATCGCGGCAGACTCCGTATGCGGCAACGCCTTTGTCAATACATCCTCCCAGGCGTCCCTGTACCTGCCGACTTCCGCTACATCGTCCAGGTACAGGTTCCGCGTGAGCAGGTCTATGCACACGATCGGGGCAGCCTCCGGATCCGCGAAGCGGAGCATCTGGAAGCCGCCTTCCATCGGCATGTATGCGCCGGCCGAGTACGGCACGATGTGCACCTGCACGTTCTGGCGCTCCGTCATCTTGGCCAAGAACGCGAGTTGATCCCGCATCACGTCTCGTCCGCCGACCTGCCGCCGCAGCGCGCTCTCGCCGAGAACCGCCTGCATGAACGGTGCCTCTTCGCCGCTCAAGATGTCCTGGCGCTCCATGCGTGCCTCGACACGCCGCTCCGTCTCGCCTTCATTGTGCTCTGCGCGATGAGCGACAACCAGGGCGCGGGCATATGCCGCGGTCTGGAGCAGGCCCGGGATGAGCAGCGGTTCCCAGGCGTGAATGCTGGCTGCCTCTGCCTCCAGCCCCAGGTATGTCCCGAACTGCTTCGGCAAGACGTCGTTGTATGCGTGCCACCAGTCGCGTTGACGACTACCTCGGGCCAGACGGCGCAACGTCTGGAGTTCCGTCTCGTCATCGACGCCGTAGTAAATCGCCAGGTCACGGGCGTCTCGGGTAGTGACGGCAACTCGACCAAGCTCGATGCGGGACACCTTGGCGGGTGACCAGTCGAAGTGCTTGGCGACATCCTCAAGAGTGAGGCCCTTGCTTTTGCGCAGTTTGCGCAAAGCGATACCGAGGCTTCGGCCGCTTACTGAGCCCATCTGCCACCTCCAAGCGCTCGTGACCACCAGTGTTACAAACGCCCCTCCGCCCCCGAGCCTTGCACCCACCCCCAAATTTGCACGGCGCGAGGTGTTTGCACGGCGAGTCTTGCACGCCGTACGGTCTTTGCACGGATCAGTGATTTGCAGCACGCAAGCACTCATCCGTACGTGAAAGCTCGTCGGATACCTGACTCGCAGGGGGCCATGATGCACACAAGGGGCAGACGTAGGTGGTGGATCTTCGGCCGGCGTCGGTGTACTTGCGGCTTGCCCTGGCCCTGCATCGAGTCTTGGATCGCCCGGCGGCGGGAAGGCGAAGAACTCCGCACACTGACGGCTGTCAGCGACCCCGGAAAGATCACAGACGGCCGCCGCCCTGATATCCCGAGCTGGCAGACCAACACGATGCCGCTTTTCCAGGTTGCGCGGGCTGGCTCTCTGACTCCCGGCCAGGAGCGCCGCTCGCGAGGGGGTGCGCCGTGCTAGTTCCACGCACGGAACACCAAGGTGAGCGTCCCACCTGGGACTGCCGGGTCTGCGGCGAGCCGTGGCCGTGCGCCACCGCCAAGGTGGAGCTCGCCGAGCAGTACCAGAAGTTCCCGCACGGCCTCGCGCTCTTTCTCGGCTCATGTATGACCGAGGCGATCGACGACTGGGCCACGGGCTCGGGCAAGACGCCACCCGACCTGTACGACCGGTTCCTCGGTTGGTCCGAGCCGGAGGTCACGGCATGACGGACCAGGAGCCGCCGAAGAAGCGGACTGGGCTCCTCGGCCTGCTGCTAGACGCCTTCGATGTGCCGCCCGTGGTGAGGGTCGGCACCACGTTGGTCAAGGTCGACTGGATCTATATGCACGAAGGCCGCGCCGTCATCGAACTGGAGGCTGAGGACATGGCGGTTGCGGTTGAGCAGCTCGTCCTGGACAGCAAGACAGCCGCAAAGGCGCGAATGGCGACCTCGGGCGACGAGCCCTCCTAAACCCCGGCGGGGTGCGGCGCGTGACCCCCCCCGTGCACCTTCGCACCCCGCCGGCCAAGCACAACTTTCTGATGGTCGATCTCCGGCACCCCGCCGGCATCGATAAGAGTCCCGGTCCAACGAGAGGAACAGTCATGGGTGACACCGTCACTGGCAACCCCACCTCGCACCCGTACACCGGCCCCATCGACCTGACCCGCCCCCACTTCGTCGGCATCGGCGGCCTCGCCATGTCGGGTCTCGCGAAACTCTGCGCGGAGCGCGGCAGTGAGGTCACGGGCACCGACTCCGCCGATTCGGAGCGCCTGGAAGCCCTGCGCGCGCTGGGCTGCAAGGTCACCGTCGGGCACAGCGCCGAGGCCGTGGTCGGCGCATCGTGCGTCGTCTACACGACCGCGGCGGCTCAGGCCGCCGACGTGGCGGCGGCGCGGGATGCGGGCATCCCGATCGTTCATCGGGCCCAGGTCCTCCAGGAGATCGTGGGCGACCGGCGGCTGATCGCGGTCACCGGCTCGCACGGCAAGTCGACCACCACGGGTGTCCTCGCGACCGCGCTGACGGCGCTGAATGAGGACCCGACCTACCTGATCGGCGCAGACCTCAACGAGCCTGGCTCCGGAGCGCGCACCGGCAAGGGCGACCTGTTCGTGGTCGAGGCGGACGAGTCCGACCGCTCCTTCCACTTCCTCACACCGGCTGTGGTCGTGGTGACCAACATCGAGCACGACCACCCGGAGAACTACACCAGCCTCGACGACGTCCTGTCGGCCTACGTCACGTTCGCCCTGCGGCTGCGTCATCAGGGCGTCCTCGTGGTCAACGCCGACTCGCCGGTCACCGAGCGGCTGGTCAAGCAGGTACGCCGGGCGCGGCCGGACGTCCAGGTCGTCACGTTCGGCAAGGACAAGTCCTCGGTCGTGCAGCTCACGCGCATCAAGGTCCTCGGCTGGAACGCGACGGCTCAGGTCGACCTCCAGAACGGGGAGCCCGTCGCGCTGCGGCTCAAGACGCCGTCGCGGGAGCATCTGCACGACGCGGTGGCGGCGCTGGCCGTGCTCGTGCAGCTCGGCGCCAACTCGGTCGAGGCCGCGGAGGCGATCAACACCTTCGCCGAAATGCCGCGCCGCTTCGCTCGATACGGCAAGGCGGGAGGCGTCACGGTCGTGGATTGCTTCTCCGACCACCACAACGAGATCGCGGCGGACCTCCGGGCGGCGCGCTCGATCGCCGGGTCGCGCAAGGTCATCGCAGTGTTCCAGCCGACCGGCTTCGCTCGCGTCAAGGCGTTCGGAAAGGAGATGGGCGCCGCTCTGGCGGACGGCGCGGACGTCGTGATCCTGCTCGACATCCGGGGGTATGTGCCCGAGGAGGGCGTCTCCTCGGTTCTCGTCGGGGACTCGGTCGTGATGAACGACAGTCAGGTCCGTTACGCCTCCGAGGGCGGCCCGGTGGATCTCGTCGCGGCACACGCCCACCCCGGGGACGTCGTCGTACTGATGGGGACGGGCGACGTGACCGACCTGGCCGAGCCGATCCTCGCCACGCTGGAGGTCAACGCGGGGCACTCGGTCAGGTAGGCGGCTACACCCGCGGGGTGACGCTGCATTGAGATGAAGGGGGCGCTCTTGCCGGAGCGCCCCCTTTCCCTATGCCTTGAGGCCAGCAGCTAGCTCGGACCCGAGCGCCATCAGGCCAACACCGTTTGAGCCCTTGAGAAGGACGACGTCGCCCGGGATGAGCGTGTCTCGGAGCAGCTCGCGCGCTGACTCACGGTCGGGCACATGGAGAGCGTTGATCCCTTGCTGCGCAGCCGTCTCGCCGAGCTGGGCCGCGTCGTCGTTTCCTACGGTGACGAGAAGGTCAACTCCGATCCGCCCCACCTCCTCGCCGACGCCCGCGTGGTCGGCTGAAGAGGTCTCGCCAAGCTCGTTCATCTGCCCGAGCACCGCGACGCTTCGCCGGCCCTTGGCGAGAGTCTTCAGCGTCTTCAGCGCGGCGATCATCGAGACCGGGCTCGCGTTATAGGCGTCGTTGATGACCGTGATTCCATCCGGCGCCTCCGACACGGCCATCCGCCCGCCGGAGACCGGCTCGGCCGAGCTGAGCACTCGCGCGACCAGCGCCACGTCATCGGTGAAGTGGAGGACAGCCGCCGCCGCTGCCAGAGCGTTCGAGACCAGGTGCTCGCCGTGGAGACGCAGCGACACCCGCGCGGAGCCCTGCGGTGCCTGCAAGGTGAAGGACGCCCGCCCGAATTCGTCGACCACGATCGACTCGCCCCGCACCGTCGCTTCCGGGGCCAGCCCGAATGTGACCACGTTCGCGACGGTCCGACTTGCCATCGCCGAGACGAGCGGGTCGTCCGCGTTGATCACTGCCCTGCCATCGGCCGGCAAGGACTCGATGATCTCGCCCTTGGCCTTGGCGATGTTCTCCCGCGAGCCAAACTCGCCCAGGTGGGCGCTGCCGACGTTGAGCACGATGCCGACCTGCGGCCGGACGAGCGACGTCAGGTAGGCGATGTCGCCGACGTGACGGGCGCCCATCTCCAGGACGAGGAACCTCGATTCCGGCGTGAGGCGCGAGACGTTCTCGGGCATCCCGGATTCGCTATTGCGGTTGCCGGGCGGGGCGGTGGTCGGACCAAGCGCGGAGAGGAGTTGGCCGAGCAAGTCCTTGGTCGTGGTCTTGCCGACGGAGCCGGTCACGGCGACCACGCCGAGACCCGGAATGCGTTCCGCGATGGCGGTAGCAAGTCGGCCGTAAGCCGCGAGCACGTCGCTTACGACGATGGCCGGCACGCCGACCGGCCGGGCCGCCAAGACGACCGTCGCGCCTGAGCGGATGGCCTGCTCGGCGAAGTCGTGCCCGTCGACTCGTGCGCCGGGAAGAGCGGCATAGAGACTGCCCTGTTCCACCGTGCGGGAGTCGAACGTGCAGAGTCCGGTTACCTGTGCCTCCGGGTCTGCGTTGTCAATGACACCGCCTACGGCGGCGGCGATCTCGGCAATAGTCAAAGGCAGCACCCAGGCACATTACCGCCGAACAGGCCGAAGGCCCGACCCCGGTAGCTCGCGAGGAGCAGCCAGGGCCGGGCCTTCTGGTAGTTCACGCCTCGATGGCCTCGGTCGCCTCCAGCGCTGACCGCAGCGTCCAGCGGGAGATCTTGAGTAGCTCGGCGGCCTTCGTCTGAGTGAGCTTCTCGCCCCGAGCCTCGGCTTGCGCCGCGAGCTTGTCGTAGAGCCGCCGGGTTTCGGCCGCCGGGCGCCCATTGGGCGGAGGCGGCAGGATGATCAGCTCACCCTCTGAGAATTCCTCTGCGGGCTCGACCTCGTCCGGCCCAGCCAGGGGCTTGCCCTTGGCCTCCGGATTCGCCTGCGAATTGCTGAGCGCCACCAGCGGCAGCGTTCGCGCGCCTGCCGGGACGACCACCGGAGTCGGACGCGGCGTGAAGGTCGGTAGAGCCGCGGGTACGGCGGGGGACACGCTCTCGGGGATGCGCGTTGCCGCTACCTGGCCGGTGACGATGATTGCCACGGTCGAGATCAGCATGAGGCCGTCTACGGCGATCGGCCCGAACCGCACCGCGATCGGGTCTTCGCCGTAGTAGCTCAGCAGGCCGGAGAGGTGCCGGTACGAAACGACCGCGGCAACGGCAGCGACCGGGGCCAGACCGAGGACACGGACGAGCCAGGCCCACCAGGTACGGGGCCACGGCACGCGGGCGAAGACCTCGACCACAACGGCCAGCGCGACCGGCCAGAAGATCGAGATCAGCACCGCGCCAACCTTCGGCGTCCAGTCGGCCGGAGCGCCCTCGGGCGGGATGAAGGTGTGCGCGATGTTGGCGGCGATCGAGACGACCGCACCGAGCGCGGTGCCGACATAGGCGGCGCCGCGGCCCGGTTTGGTGGATCGGCGAGACCGGAACTTCACAGCGCGCCTCCGTGGTTCTGGTGGCCGCAGAGACCCGCGACGCATTCGGGGCTGAGCGAAGAGCCGGGCGGGACGGTCCAGTCGCAGGCGATGCGGACCGTCGAGGCCGGGCGCCGGCCTCGACGAGGGGTGGGCAACTCGACTGAGCCTCGGCAGATCCAGGCCGTCGGCGTGAGTCGCGCGGGCTTGCCGCAGTGGAAGGGCACGCGGTCGGGGTGCGGGTAGTGCGACGTTGCTAGCGGGTGGTGCATGATCCCGGACTGGCACAGGCAGGCGAAGTCGTGGCCGCTGAGAGTCAGCGGGTCGATGCCGTGAAGGCGGTAGCTCGCCCAGCGGCACTCCGCACCGCGGTTCTCGGGGGTACAGATCCCTCGGCCGGTCTCGGTGCTGACCCAGAGGTCGCCTTTGGCGTCGAGTGTGCAGAGTTGGTCGCACCACGCACAGCGGCCGACGGATGGGACGAAGGGGCCTGGCTCGATCAGGATGCCGTCGTGGTTCGGGGCCAGCGAGATCGGGGTGATTGCGGTGGTCAACCGGACTCCTCGGTGAAGTCGCATTCGCGCAGGGGTGAAAGAAAGAGGCCGGGTGCGATGCGTCAGCTCCTCGGTTCGGAGGCGGAGCACCCGGCGCCCCTCAAGATAGTTGCGCAAGTGAACTTGCGCAAGTTGCCTTGCGCAACGACTACGGCAGCGGCTCGACCGGTGCCGATGCAACGCCGGGCGCCTGATCGACCCACGGGCCGACCGTGCGGAAGCCCAACTCGCGCAGCGCACGGGCGACTCGCAGCGGGCCGAGGCCGCCAATCCGGTCGACCTTTGCAGGGACGGGGGCGGTTGTGTCGCCGACCGCGACGGTGCTGTCCGGCGTGAGCCGGCCGCCCTCGTCGACCGTAACGACCGCGGTCAGCGGCGCGGCTTCGGAGGCGGTCGGCTCGGTCTCCTCGGTGGTTGCGAGCAGGACGCGGGCCGTCGGTCCGGCCTCAATCGAGCCGATGTCGGTCAGCACTCGGCGCCGTCGGCCGACGCGCTCGATGTTGAGCACCTCGGCGGCGCGGGCATCGGCATCGGTGGCGGCGAAGATGTTCGAGTCGTGCGGGTCCAGGAGGACGCGGTCGCCGACACTGAGCGCGCTGACGGTGATGGGTGCGGACAAAGGATCTCCTCGCGGGTTGGTCGCCTAGGCGGCGAAGTGCTGAAGGTGTGCGAGCTGCGCGCGGAGCCGGGTCCGCGCGCCGTAGTTCGGAGACCCCCACCAGCCGCCCGCGAGCGGGACCGACTCGTCGAGCCAGAACTTGCGGAAGAGCCGGTCGCGATGCGAGGGCGGCAGGAAGGCGAGGGCGTCGCGGACCTGGCTACGCACGTCCGCCAGCTCGGCAGCGCAATAGCCGGCGGCGTCGGCCGCGGCCTCGTCCCAGTTCGCCATGACGTGATCGGGATGGAGCTGCTCGACCTGGTCAGCGTGGATGACATGACCAGGAGAGTTGCGCCCACGCGGTGCTCGCGTCTTGTCCTGGCCGGTCCACTTGCGCCGGTCGAGCACCTGCAAGATCTGCCACTTCGCGGCCTGGATCAGGTAGGAGTCGAGGTTGCGCCCGTCGTTGCCGCGCTTCTCGTATGCCTGCCACATCGCAATAAGTCCCTCGGCTTCGAGGTCATCCGCGCTGATGGTGGACGGGGCGATTCGCCTGGAGAAGCCTTTCAGCCAGGCTCGCGCTTGGCCGATGTCGACCTGGGCGAACGGCGTGAGATCAACGGTCACGGTCACCGCCCGGAAGCCGGTACGGGCGCCAGCCGTCGGTGTCCCAGTAGGTCGCCGGGACGCGATGCGTCTGGGTGACGATCTCCTGGGTACCGTCGTGCCGCGCCAGGTGGTCGCGTGCAGCGGCCTCGCTGCCGGGCACGTGCCGAGGGACTGAGGGGCCGGGTACGACCGGCACTGCGCCTGACTCGGCGCGGGCCTCTTCGACTAGACGTCGCAGCTCGGCAACGCCCTCGTCCGTTTCCCAGCCAGGCGAGATCTGCGCGGCGAGGCGGCGCTCGCGGAGGAGACTGCGGAGGCGGCGGATCATCGGCGCGTCCCGGGGCGGGTCGGGACCTCGTAGACGGCGGCGCGGACGAGATCGGTGACCTGCGCGTCGCGCTCGTCGCGCTCCTCGAAGTCCGTGAAGTCGTAAGGGGTCCGCGTGACGTGGTCACGGGTGAGGGGCTGGGCCACTGAATTTCCCTTCTTTTTGGATTCGGGGAGGGAGTGGGCCAGCGGGGGCCGAGGTGTTCGCCTCGACCCCAACGATTTGCGCAAGTTAGCTTGCGCAAATGATCTTACGCATCTTGTCCAGAGCGCGAGACCGGGTGCGCAGTACGGAAAGCCGCGAGTAGCCGAGGCGGTGGCCGATCTCGGCGTCGGGAATCGGGTTGAACTCGGCGAAGCCGTAGGCGAGCCGGCAGACCTCCGCCTCCAGGCCGTCGACAGCCCGGAAGGCCGCCTCGACCAGAATGCGGTCCTCGACGTCCGTGACCTCATGTGGCGTGGTGGTGGCGTCGAAGAAGCTGGCGTCACCGTGGATCTCGATCTCGAAGTCGAGCGACTCGTCGGCTCGCACGGCGGCGATGACGGCCAGGAAGGTCTCCTCCGTCATCTCGTGCAGAGGCGCGATGCGCGCCCCCTCGGCGACGTCCCCGTTGGCCTTCTTCAAGATGCCGAAGGCGCGCTTGAGCGTCCGGCTGGGCACCGTCAAGCCGCCGTTGCCGTTGGCGACGGCGCCGCTGAGCGCTTCGTGCACGTGCTGACGGATCGCCCCGGCGAGACGCTCCGACCGAGCGGCCTCGTGCTCCCGGATTGCGTTCATGAAACCGACGAACGCCGCCTGTCGGGCGTCGTCGATCGGCAGGACGGCGGTGTACGTCCCCATCGCGGCCTTGAGTGCCGGGACGTAGGCGGCGAAGAGCCGCAGGATCGCGCCCTCGTCGCCGGTCTGCGCCTCCTTGATCGCGGCAGTCTCCTCAGCGGCGTCCTCGATCTTGATGGCCGGGGTATCCCAAATCTGGGCGTACATGGACATGCGAAGGCCCTCCTAGGGCATGAGGTGTCCGGCCGACGTCATCGGCCCTTTGTGGACAGGTGTTCGATCGCGCAGGTCAGGGGACAGGAAGCGTCAAGGCTTGCGCAAGATCACTTGCGCAACAAGAAATCTCCGAGAGGCGTGCGCAAGGTCACTTGCGCAACGGGTTTAGGGAACGACGAAGCCCCCGAGTGCTCCCGGGGGCTTCGTCGAAAAGGGGTAGTCAGGCGCCGAGGATGTCGGCTGCCTCCGGCAGCGTGCAGACCTTGAGGCCCAGCAGCTCGGCGTACGTGGCCTCCCATGAGGTCTCGAAGCCGGGCGGGATGACGACGTAGTCCGCGGACCGGAGTAGGTCCAGTGAGGACGTGACGGCCTGGGCTTGATCCTGGTACGGGGCCGCGTCGGGATGGTCGACACCGGGGGCGATGACCTCGTGGCCTGTGGCAGCGAGAGCGGCCAGGAGCGGGGCTAAGTTCTCCTCCCGCTTCGCTGGCGTGTCGCCGGCCGAGCCGGGCACGTACACGCGCAGCGCGCGTTCAGTCATCCAGGACCTCCCCCGTCCATGTGTCCACCGCCGACCCGAGCCCCCGGCGGACGTCTTCCAGCGCCCGGTGCACGCGCTGCAAAACGTGTTCGGATCTTACTAGCTGGTCGCGGACCTTAAGGCGCTTGGCGCATGTGGCGGCGTCGCCTGTCGGGTCCGAAATCGAACCGCTTGCCCGCTCTGTAGTGTCCTCGCGCGGGCGGGCGACCGGTGCCGCAGTCCACTGGGCCTCGGTCGCAATCGGGATAATGGTCCCCAATTCTTTCAGCTCCATTTGGACCGCCCGGAGAAGCGACGGCAGATCAGGCGCTTCGGTCGCCGGGAACAAATCGACGTCCGTGGACATTTTCCTGCTTTCCTCAGTGGGGTATCTCACTAGCTGGTGGCGCCGTAGCCGTGGCCCCAGCTCGGGCCGTAGACCGACGCATCGGACTCGATGCGGACGCCGTAGAAGTCGCTCTCCATCACGCGGCCGATCTCGCGGATCACCTCCTCCGCGTCCTCAGCCTGCGCCTGGGCGATCAGCTCGTCGTGCACGGGTAGGAGCAGGTGGTCGCCGAGCCCGGCGTCGAATACGTCCACAATGGCCTGTGCGAGCAGGTCGCGAGCCGTGCTCTGGACGACGTAGTTTGTGGCTGCATAGAGCCGGTCACGGTCCAGCGGGAGGTGTCGGCCACTGGGCGTGATGACCTCGCGCTTGCCCCATTCGGCTCGTGTCATGAGCCGTCGCGAGTACCGCTTGATCTCCGGGTAAACACCGTCATAGGCCGCGATGGCGGCCTTGACCGCGCCGAGGTCGGCACCGGTCTGCCTAGCGAGAGTCTGCGCTCCGCCGCCGTAAACCTTGCCGAAGCCGACGCCCTTATAGAGCTTCCGGTACCGCTTGCGCTGGCCCGGGGCCATCGGCTCCCAGGCGTCGCCGAGCACGAGCTTCGCCGTGAACTCGTGCAAGTCCTCGCCCGCCGCGATGGCCGCCTTCATCTTCGGCACATCGGCCAGGGCCGCCAGGACGCGCATTTCGACCGCGCTGTAGTCGGCCGCGATGATGCTTTGGCCAGGGTCGGCGATGATTGCGCGCCGCACGCGCCAATCGGACGACGGGAGTTGCTGGAGCGGCGGATGCGAGATTGACATTCGGGCCGTTCGAGCCTGAAGCCCGCCAATCGATGCGTGCAAACGGTCGTTGTCGTCCCTCAATTCGAGGAACGCCTCGGCATAACTGCCCGACCATTTGCGGGCACGCTTCGAGCGAATGACCGCATCAGCGAGTGGATTCGGTTCGCGGGCCTCGATTCGCTGCCACTGGAGATCGAGGTCGGCCAGCGGGAGTAGGACGCCCTTGTCGACCTTCGGCGCCCCGGCCGCGGTCCGCTCGGTCAACTCCTCGCCCATCGCGGTTAGCGCGGCGGCGACCTGTGCTGTGCTGTTGACGTTGGCCACGCCGTATCGAGCCGCAACCTGCTCGAACTGCTCCGCCTCGGCCAGAAGCTCGGTCCGCAGCGTCTCGATGTACGGCACGTCGAGCTTCATTCCGCGCCGTTGGAGGACGGCGAGCAGGACCTGGAGGTGGTGCTCAAACTGCGAGAGGTTGCCGAGCCCGATGTCCCGGACCATCGGGGCGATCTCGTCGAAGAGTCGCCGACCGAGAAGCACATCGAGGCCGGCGTACCGGAGATACGTCTCGTTGTCCCAGGGGATGCGCGCCCATCCGGTCGCCTTGGTAAGGCCGAGCGACCGGAAGACTGCGGTGAGGCCCGCCTGAGTGTCAGGCGCATCCGGGTCGACGTAGACCGCCGAGAGTGGCTTCAGCCCGAGTCCGATACCGCCCTCGGAGTCGGTCCGGGGGTCGAGTAGGTGAGCCAGGATGCGCGTGTCGAAGACCTTGCCGCCCAGCTCCTCGACTGCCACGCCGAGGTGCCGATCGAGGACCAGCAGGTCATACGCCGCGTTGTGGACGACAAAGGTCCGCGGCTGGCGCAACGCCCGGCGGATGTCCTGCGCGAAGCGGTCGGCGCGGAGGACCCAAGCCGTCCGGCGGTCGCCGAGCTGGACAAGACGGAGGCCGTGGCTGCGCGAGTAGATGTCGAGGCCAGTGGTCTCGGTATCCAGGGCGAGCCGACGGTCCGCCTGGGAAAGCCAGGAGTCGAAGGCCGTGAGGTCGGCATCGCACTCGGGCACGTTGATCACGCAGACCTCCCCTCCGACGAAGTGGTTCAGGGTGATCACGGGCGATCACCCCGGCCGAAAGCATGGGGGAAGCGAAACCAGTTGCAGCTCCTGATTTCCGGCACCTGTGGACAGCTTGTCCACAGCGGAACTACACGCTCGTTCAGGGTGACGACTCCTTGAATGCGCCGAGGGCCGCCTCCGCGTGGGAGAACGGCCCTCGGTGGGCGGGAAGAGATCAGGCGGAGCAGGAGCCGCCGCAACAGCCAGCGCCCTCGGGCCGCGGCTCGGCCGGGTCCATGTCAGGCACGTCCGGGTGGGAGACCGCGGCCGGGGCCGGGTCGCCGCAGACGTTCGCCTTGAAAAGCGGACAGCCGCCGCAGCCGCCGGAAACGCCGCAGTCGTCAGCCGGGGTGCTGCCAGGAGCGAGGATCATCAGACCTCCGAAAGTTCGTCGCTGAGCGACGGAGCCGAGATGGTTGCGACCGGTGAGTGGGCCAGCGCCCCGGCAGGTGTTCGCTCCTCGGCGACTTTTTCTTCGGCGATGTGATCCGAGCTGCGTGCGAGCCGGATGCCGGTGAAGTAGACGCCCGCCCGGTCCTTCCGCTTGCCCGCGCCGCGCTCCTCCAGCGCCGCGAAGAAGGTCCGGCGCGTCCAGACCTCCTTGCTCGGAAGGTTCTCCTCTTCGACCCAGCCGAGATACGCCTCGAAGGCCACCTTGCCGGTGATCTTCGCGTCGTCATCGAAGACCAGGACGCCGGGCAGGACGCCCGCGAGCGCATCGCTCGTCTGCCGGTACTCCCGTGTTGCGTCCACGATCGGCAGCGGGTCGGCCAGACCCTCGCGGAACCACTCGACCGCACCGCGGACGGCCCAGGCGAGGATGCCCTGAGCCTCGGCGAGGAGCTTGTCGCCGAGCTTGTGGTCGCGCTCCTCCGGGGCGAAGTACCGCTCGAACGGGATGAGCTTCACCCGCCGCCAGAGACCCTCATCCTGGCCGCGGAACTGCGGCCGGAAGTTGGTCGCGAGCATGAGCAGGAAGGTCGGCTTGAACTCGAAGAACTCCTTGCGCATGAAGCGGGCGGAGATCGAGTCGCGGCCGGTGACGCGCTTGAGCACCGCCTCGGCCATCGGCCGGCCCTGCTCGCCCTCGCTGGCCATGACGAGTCGGGAGCCCTTGAGCGCAGCGAGATCATTCGGGATGCCGCCGGACGGCTTCTCCTCGAAGGTGGAGAACGGCGTCGTCACCACAATCTCGCGGAAGACCTCGGTCAGCGTGTCGGTGAAGACGCTCTTTCCGTTGGCGCCCTTGCCCCAGAAGACCGCGAAGCACTGTTCGGTGGTCAGGCCAGTGATGCCGTAGCCGACAAGCCGCCGCATGTACGCCGGGAGCCCCGCGTGCCGGATCGGGTCCGGGAAGATCTCGTCCATGAACCTCTCCCAGCGCGGAGCGGTCGCGGCCGGGTCGAAGTCCAGGTCGATGCGCCGCGTGAGCAGGTAGGCCGGGTCGTGCGGGAGCAGTTCGCCGGTTCGCAGGTCGACGACGCCGTTCCGGCAGGCGAGAAGGTGCGGGTCCTTGTCGAAGTCGGCCAGGTCGGCGGCAACGCCCCGAAGGGCCTGAAGCTCGCGGACCATCGCGTCGATGCCCTTCTTGCTGTTTGCGGCCTTGGCGAACTGCTTGACCGCGACGACTCGCCCACGCAGCTTCTTCGCCTCGCCGGACGGATCGCCCGCGGCCTCGATTGCTTCCAGCTCGGCGACCAACTCGGCGGCCTCGTTCCAGAGGTCACCCGCGACGTCTTGTGCGGCCGTGCGGACCTCGTCGAGCCGGTCGGGACGCCAGACGCCGTGACGCAGGAGGAAGAAGCCCGCCTCGGGGCTGTACCGCACGCCAGAGCCGAGCGACTCGAAGTGCGTCTTCAGCCGGCGGGCCGAGGCGACCTCGGTCAGGTCCGCGTCGGAGAAGGCATCTACCCGTGCGGCCACGCCGCCGAGCGCTGGGGCGGTCGACACGGCGCGCGTGAGGTCGGTGGCGAAGGTGGCCGGGTTGTGCTCGCGCCAGGCCGTAAGGTCGTCGCCGTCTCGAGGCGGCCGGACTCGCCGGACGTGCTCGCCGCGCTTCGCCAGCTCGGCCGTGAGGGTCCGGCTGAAGGCGTCGCCCGAGCTGTCGGCGTCGCCGCAGACCACAATCGGTCGCCCGCCCGCCATGCGGACGATGTCGGCGGCCACGCTGCCGGCCAGGCCGGCGCCGCGCACGAGGATCACGTCGTAGCCGACCGCGCAGGCGGTCAGGCCGTCGCCGGGGCCTTCGGTGACGAGCACCTCGGCCCAGCCGGATTCGCCCGGGAGCCATCCGACCTTGGCCCAGCTTGCGCCCTCCGGCGACTTCGCGCCGAGCCAGCGGACGCGGGCCTTCGGGTCGAGCGCGCGGGCCTGGTAGCCACGCGGGACGCCCAGCTCGTCGCGGAACGGGACGACCAGGCGGGGGCCGCCGCCCAGGCCGACGGCATACCCGAGGCCGAGCCGGTGGCAGTCCGCGGCGTCCAGGCCGAAGCGGTCGCGGGCGTAGGCGTACGCCTCCTCCTCGCCGCCGCTGATCAGGTTGGCCGCCCAGCGGTCGAGGTCGGCGGCGAGCGCCGCGATCTCCGCTGGACCGGCCGGGGTGGCGGTCGACGTCGCGCGAGCTCGGATCTCACCCGGTTCGACAGCCGCCAGCTCGGCCCAGGTCAGCCCGAGTGACTCGACGACCTTCGCGGAGTGGCATCCAGCGCGGCACTTCAGGAGCACGCGGCCGGTCTCAGAGACGGCGATGCGCAGGGAAGGTCGAGAGTCGGAGTGCGCCGGGCACGGAACTACCCAGCCGTCGCGCTCCTCGACGACCTCGGCGAAGCGGCCGAGGAGGTCATCCAGGGTCACAGAGTTTCCTCTCGTCAAAGGGACGAGAGGGGAGTGGGCCAGAGAGGGGCGCGGTGTTCGCTCGAAATCTGCGACGCAGGATCAGCCGGATACCTCGATAGAGTGAAACCTGTCACTGCTCCCGCGACTACTAGTCTTTAGACTAGCGCTATCGCTGCACGTCAACAGCGGTTTACACCGACTGCCGGAAAATCCACTACACCCTGACGGTTATTTTTGCTGGTCAGAGCCTCGGTATGGTGCTTTGTGGATGGAGACGGCAACGCCGGGATTGCGGCCCGGCGCCGCCTCCGGAAGCCCATCGCGTAGGAAGGAACCCCGTTGAGGCAGAAGGTACCCCGCCAACGTGACCGCCGCGTAGTGCTCGCACTGATCGCCGCTACGCCTCCGACCCTTTTGGCGGTCGCGGCGGTCTTGCAAGCCTGGCCGAAGTAGCCAGAAATGCCAAAGGCCCCGACTCGGCGCAATGCCGGGCCGGGGCCTTTCGGTTCGTGCGGTTGCGGGTCTACTCGGCCAGCCGACCGGTCGCTGCGGCGAAGGCGTCCTTGACGTCCTTGGCGATCCGACCCCGGTCGCCGACCTGGTGGCCGTTCTCCTTCGCCCAGGCCCGGATCTCGGAGGTGGAGGCGGTCAGGGTCGGGGTGGAGATCTCGGTCATGTGCGCTCCTTCGTTGTGTGGCGAGGTTGCCCGGCGGGCTCGTTGAGAAAGTGGGCCAACAACGCGGGGGTGTTCAGGCGGTTTCGCCTTGCGCCGGGCCAGCATCCGGGCCAGCCGGACGGCATCGGTCGGCGCGACGTAGCGCTTCCGCCCATCGCCGAGGTGGCCGGCGAAGAAGTGCCAGCAGTGTTCGCGCTCCAGAACGCCGCAGAGCGCACATCCGTTTGGCGGCGTCACGGCGACAACTCCTTGCCGAACGCCTCGCCTGCCTCCGCCTCGGCCTGGCGGATGTGCGCGTCGTAGACGGCGATCGGAACGTGGTCGCGAAGCAGTTCCTCCGCGCGGCGGAGCCGGATCAGGACCCGCGCCCAGGTGGCGACCGTGGTCACGGCGTAGCCGGCGCCCGCGCCGCGCCGAGCCCGCTTGATGAACGCGACGCCGTACAGCTGTCCCGCGTGGAGCTTCTGCTTCTCCGCTCCGTCCAGGCCCTCCCGGATGGCGTCTTGCCAGGATTTATAGTCCTTAGCCTGCCCTACGAACGGGTCGAGGCCGTGAAGGTCTCCAACGTCACGAAAGCCCGCCTGAGCTGGGCGGTAGGCTCCGATGCCAGCTGTACGAAAGAACGCGGCGAGGGCCGTCTCCCAGCGGGTGCCTTTCGCCTTCGCGGCATTGCTCACGCCGAGATCTCCCAACGGACGCGCAAGACGCCATCGGTGCCACGGTCTCCTCGGCGCCGGCTCGGCGAATCCCAGCCGGACCGCGGCGGCAGGACGGCCGCCCGAGTCCAGCCGACCGCGCGCAAAGACGCACCCGACTCGTCAGCCTGCGTGTACGTCACCGCATGGGTGTATCCGAGGGCACGGGCAGCCCGCCAACACGCCCCGTACAGCATTGAACAGGCGTTGTAGGTGCCGTCGGTAGCTACGCGAGTGACCTCGATGGTGCGGCCGTCGTCCAGGGCTCGCGCGACTGGGCGCCCGGCCATTGCCACACCAACGAGATCCGTTTCATTCGCTACCCCCACGGCAAATCGGTATCCCTGCGGGCGTCGGTGGTGACGATGAACATGGTCAACGAAAGCAACTGCGGCATCGCGAGTGATGGGCACCAACCGAAGTCGGGTCACGCGCGCTCGATCCGGACGCCTCGGATGACGGCGTCGCCGACGGCTGCGGCCCAGCGGCTTCGATCGGTCGAGCTGGCTTCCCCGGTGATCACGACGTAGTCGGCCGCGGTGAGATCGGCCAGCTCGCCGATGCGGGTCAGCTCGCGGTCGTGGCCCTGCTTCGCGAGAAGGTTCAGGATCAAGCAGTCCTCCTATGGAAGCGGCCCCGGGCCGGGGGAAGATCCCGCCGACCCGAGGCCGTTGCTAGTTGCGAAAGATCACTTACGCAGCTGGGCCGAGAATGTCGATCACCGGCTTGGTGAACTTCCTGCGCTGGCCGCCCGCGTCGAACTCGACGACCTCCAGGCCGAGCCAGGCGTACGCCGGCCCGTTGATGGTGGCGAGCTTCTTCTCGACAGAGACGATGTCCTTCACCAGCGACCAGGAGCCGGAGACGAACTTGAAGCGCCCGATCGTCTCGTCGTCGACCAGGCGGAAGAAGATGGAGATCGACGGCTGGCACCCGGTGCCGCGCTTGGCGGCCTCCTTGCGCTCGGTGAAGCTCGCCGGGCATTCGCACGGCTTGCCCTTCGCTTCGTCGCCGGTCTGCTCGACGCCGTCGCAGCGACGGATCGCGCCCGCGCGGCCCCAGAGGACCATCTCCTGACGGATTGACTCGGGGCCGTCGAGCAGGATCTTGACCTTCTCGGCCTTGGTGAAGACCTCCAGGGTGTCCTCACCCTTGGTGTCCCAGGTCTGCGGGGCGTCGCCGCCGTAGAGACCCACGATCGCATCGGCGACGTCGGGGTCTCCGGTGGTGACTCGCCACTCGGTCAGGCTGGCTGGCCGTCCGTTGATGGAGTAGCCGGAGCGAAAGCGACCGACGAGGTCATCAGCGAAACGCTTGCGCTCCTTCGGCGCGGCCTCGGGGTCGGTCTCGAAAATACGCAGGCCCAAACGGTGCCTCCTGAGTACAGCGCGGGAGCGACCCGCGCGGATTCTTGGTAACGAGCAAGTGGGCCAGCGGCCCGGACCTGTTCAGGCGAGGTCTGGGGCGGCCTTGCTCGTCTTTGGCGCGTGGGCCAGGACTGAGGCGATACGGCTGGAACGCCGGGCGCCCATGTGCGGGAGGATCGCCCGCATGACCGCCTCGGCGCGTGGGCCGGAGATCTCGGCGTGCCAGAGCGCGGTCTGCGGCGGCGGTCGAAGAGAAACGCGGACGTTCGCGCCGACCAGCTCGGCCGCGCGTGTAACGATGTCCCGGTCCGTCATCCCCAGACGTACGCGCGGGTAGCGCTGCCGGTGGAGGTCAAAGGCGCCCTCGCCTTCGAGCAGGCCGGCCAGCCAAGCCAAGTCGACCGGGCTGGCATCCTCGATCACGCAGACCGCCGGGCGCGCGGAGCTGGAGTCCGTCGAGTTGGCTTCGCGCCCTCGTTCAGCGGGTCGCCGATAACCGTCTCCTTGAACTCTTTCTCCCAGCGGAAGACCTCGCGGAGGTGGAGGAAGAACTCGAAGCTCTCCGGTCCACAGTTGACCGGGACGAGCTTCCAACCCTCCGGGCGGACGTGCAGCACGGCGCCGCCTTCGGCCTTCGGCAGCGGGACGCGGCTGCCGTCCGGGCGGATGATGTAGTCGGCGTGGCGGTACGCGGCGAGCTGGAGTGCCACCTCGGCATGAACGCCGGAGCGAGTCGTCTTCCAGTCGAGCCAGACCGCCTCACCCTGGATAGTCGCGAAGGCGTCGAACGAGCCGGCGTAGTCGTGTGCTTCCGACCAGACCGTCTCCTCTGTGAAAACGATCTCAGGCTGGAACTCGTCGAGGAACGTGCCGAAGTGCTCGACGAAGGGCTTCAGTTCGGGGTGCACACGCCCCACAGCCTGGCCTTTTGCCATGCGCTCGAAGTAGTCGTGCGCCTCGCTGCCGACGTCGGCGGCCTTCTTCGTCTCGCGGTCGGGTGCCCGCTTGAGGTAGTCGATCGCACCGTCGGCATCGCCGCGGAGCGCAATTCCGACGATGTCGCCGAGGTTCTGAACCGCGTATTCCGCGACAACCTTCGAGGCCCAGAACTTGAGGAAGGGCTTCGGAAGCATTCCGACGACGCTCGTCACGCCGGGGGCTTTAGCGCCGGACTCGGGATTGACATAGAAGCGCGAGTCGCCGCGCGTGATGGTGTTGATCTTTGGAACAGTCATGCGTGCGTGTCCGGCCTTTCATCGGCGATTAGGACACACAGCAAGTGGGCCAACGCGGAAAGGCTGTTCACGCGAACGCGAGAAACCCCACGCCGGGGGTGGCGGCTTGGGGGTGTGACGGAGTGACGGAAGTATCGTCACTTCGTATTGGTGCTATAGGGGGAGGAGAAGACCTATAGAGAGGAAGCTAGGTGACGGAACTTCCGTCACTTCGTCACGCGCGGCCGGCGCCCTGCCCCGCGAGCAGCTCGCGCAGCTCGGCGACGCGGGCTGCTAGCTTGTCTAGCGCCTCTATGGCCTGGTTCTGCTGGACAGTATCTAGGCTGATCAGGGACTTCTCGGTCGTCTGGTCCACGATGACCTGTGCTGCGATTAGACCGCGCAGGGTATCGGTCGTGCCTGGCACGTTTAGTTTCTTGGCAGCCTGCACTAGGGACGACCGCTGCTTATCGCGTTCGTGCCCGCGCTCGCGTAGCGATGCCTTTTGAAGGCCGGCATCATCCAGTTGTTCCTCTGTCAGCGTTTCACGCTGAATCGTCGACAAGTGATAACGCACTGCGGATTGCGTGCTGTTAATCAGCTCGGGCGGGAATGCAGCATCACTATAAAGTTCCCGCATGGCTAGCCGATACGTGCCGTTGGTTCCAGCCCAATCCGGCTCGCCTTCAGGGGTCAAAAAGTGCTGACGTAGTTCAAGCACAAGATGCGCAACCCGCTTTAAAATCGGACTGCGCTGATCCTTGCCATCCGCGAGTCGCAACTTTTTTAGCTCCTCGCGCAATTCATCTTTCACTGCATCTAATTGGCGCATGGTGCTGTGCGTCATGTCTTCCGAGACTCCTTGTCGTGCCGGAGTTGATACCGAGTCAGGATACTTGCGCAAGGGCGTTTGCGCTCATCCGACTTCCGGCGAGTGTGGCGATGCGCGCGTGGGCGCGTACGCAACGCGGTGACACTAGCGGAAGCTAAGACACAGAAAGGCCCCGCATGGGCGGTTTACACCGCTCACACGGGGCCTTTCTTAACCTTCTTCTAAGGTGGACTGTGACTAAGTCGTGATCAGCGCCTCGAACAGTCGATCGCATTTCTCGAACATGTGTTCGATAGAGCTGACGTTTGCAATGGTGAAGGCCGTTGTGCGGTCCCCGAGCGCCACCTCGCTCTCATGCGTGTCCGACTCGTCCAGACCGGGCCGAATCACCCGGACCAGCACGCCGCCGGCCGCCTCGACCGCGTCCGCCTCGTTCGGGAAGCGGACATCGGTGATGACCGCTGGGCTGTCGCGTGCCGCGACCGCGGACATGACCGGTCGGACCCAGAAGTCCGGGTCGACTTGGCGGATGGCGACGCCGTAGTTCTGGAGCGTCCGCCTGACTTCCGGCAGCTCCTTTGCAACCTCCCAGCCGTCTCGGGTGACGACCTCGGAGAGTCGGTAGGACAGCCAGGCGGGCTCGGCCGGGACGACGATCGGGTCCAGCCCGAGGGCCGCCTCGCGGAGGAGATCGGCGAAGGCGAAGCGCCGGAAGCCGTGCTTCTCGACGAGGCGTGATGCGATGGTGTCCTTGCCGACCCGCTTGCGGCCGACGAGGCCGATCAGCGGGGTGCTCACGCGAGCCGATCCGTCGCGAACGCCGTGCCTCCCGCTTGGAGGACGGGTGTCGCCTTGCCCTCGAAGTAGAGCTTCGTCATCAGCGCGTCGGTCTTTGCCGCGCGGGCCTCGCCTGGCCAGGAGTGCGCGCCGCGGACGTACGTGTACGGCGTTGAGTCCGGGCCGGAGTAGCGGACGATCACGACGTCGCCCGCCTTCCACTTCATCGCCTGGCGGATCGCGGCGGTGCCGAGCGCGACGACCTTGCCGCCGGGCAGCTCGACGGAGAGCGCCTCGCCGGTCGGGTCGACGTTCTTCACGGTGGCGAGTGCGCCGCCCAGCTCGGGGATGAGGTGGACGCGGTCGCCCACCTTCGGTCCGTTAAAGACGACGCGCTGAGGAGCGCCGAAGTAGGTGTCGAGGACGTGTCGATCCCAGCCGTTCATGCGTGCCCTTTCGATATCCGTTTCGGACACCGGGCCAGTGGGCCAGGGCGGTCGGAGGTGTTCAACAAAAAAGGAGCCCCGCCCCAGAACGAATCCAGGGCGGGGCGATGGCGGTCAGCGTGGCGGCGTCAGGCGGGAACCGGGCGGCGGCGTGGCGGTGCCGCGGGCGGACACGTGGCGGGACGTGGCGGTCAGGCGGGCGGTGCCGCCACCAGATCGGGCGTCTCCGCCTCGGACTCGGGCGTCTCCCCGCCCTCGTCGCCGCCAGCGGTGGCGTCCTGGCTGGCGGTCGTCGGGGCGGGCACGAGAGGGCGGCCGTCTGCGTCACGCGGGTCCGCAGTCGGGGTCACGTGCCGGCGAGCCCAGTAGGCCGCCACTAGCGGGCCGACGATGGCGATCACTTCGACCGAAGCATCCCGAATGTCGTCGGGAATGGCGACGCCGTACCGCCCGAGAACGGCGACGATCAGGCCCACGACCGCCACGATGGCAGCGCGGGTCACGAGGGGCTGGCGGGACAAGGGCGGCTCCTACTGATAGAGGCGGGAGATGATCGGGGTCAGGGCGGCCACGATGGCGGAGAGCGTGCCGAGGGCGGTCCACATCGCCCGGGGCGAAACGGTGGGCGTCGCCTCGACCGCCCGGAGGCGGACCTCAAGGTCGGCGAGGCGGCGGTCGTGTTCGTCGACCTGGGCGGCCTGGCGGGCGAGGGCGGCGTCGACCTTGCCCTCCAGGCGGGCGAGGGCGATCAGGACGGCGGCGCCGCCATCGTCGGGCGGCGGGATGGCGGAGGTCACGGGCTCACTTCTTCCGCAGGGCGGCGAGGGTGTGCGGGCCGATGATGCCGTCGTCGTCGAGCTTCTTGGCTCGCTGGAAGGCGCGGACGGCCTTCTCGGTGGCGGGGCCGAAGTCGCCGTCGGTTGTGAGCTTGGCGCCCTTGGCGTTCAGGAGCCGCTGGGCCTCCCAGACGTCCGTGCCCTTCGAGCCCTTTTTGAGCTGGCGCGAGCCGAGGGTGCGCTTCGGCAGCCCGGCGGGCGGCTTCGGTGCGGACGGCTTGGCCGGTGCCGGGGCTGGGGCGGGCTTCGGGCCGGCGATGAGGCCGATCGAGATCAGGTACCGCTTGAAGAGCGCGGTCAGGTCGCGGCCGGCCTTCGTGGCGTCGCGGAAGAAAGAGATGTGCGTGTGGAAGGTGTGCGAGCTGTCGCCGCTGGTCCGCCGGCCGAGCCGGTCCCAGCGGTGCACGGTGCGCCCGTCGAGGCTGTAGATCACCTCGCGGATGTCGAGGGTGTCGCTGGCGCCCTTCTTGCACTCGGCGACGAGCCAGGCGCTGAAGGTCCGGAGGGTGTGGGTCTTGCCCTTGACGGTGATCGAGAAGTAGCCGACGTCGAGGGCCGAGGCGTACGCGCTGAGACTGGCCTTGTCCCGGCTGGACTCGGTTGCGGCGTAGCCGGTCTTGGCCTGCTCGGGCAGGCCGAGGTGGTAGCTGTTGCCGTTCTTGACGTGCGCGGTGTCGCCGACGATGCCGACTTCCAGCGGGTCGAGGTCGGTCGGGTAGGCCGAGCTGTTCTCGTGGATGTCGAGGTGATCGAGCAGGAGCGAGCGGACGGCCTTGAGGTTCGCGGGAGCGGTGGTCAACGGGTCCTTCCCGGGCATGAGAAAGGGCGCCCCCGTGTTGGGGACGCCCGTGGAGGGAGAAGGTCAGACGGAGGTGGCGAAGGAGTAGTCCGCGGCGAGGCCGACGTCGTGCAGGACGAAGCCTCTCGGCTGGCCCGTGTTGGCGTAGGCGGTGACCGTTCCGGCGCTGGCCTGGAGGCGGATCTCCAGGGCGGCGGTCACGTCGGCGGCGGTGTTGTTGCGGATGTACCGGGTGAAGCTGCCGTCCATGACCGGGCTCGCTTCGGTGCGGAAGCGGAAGCCCTCGCCGAGGATCTTGCTTCCGTGGTAGACGGCGAAGAAGGCGAGGTTGCCGGCCGCCGAGCTGGACAGGCCGGTGACGAAGTCCAGGCGGTAGGCGCGGCCCGCCTTGAGCGTGACGGACGTGGAGTTGACCACGGTCGCGGTCGTGCCGATCGCGGCGGACGAGGAGGTCGCCATCGCCGAGGCGACCAGGCCCTTACCGACGTCGCGGCCGGACACGACGAGGCGGCCGTAGACATCGACGATGTTGGTGACGAGGCTGATCTTCGGGTCGCCGCCCTCGTCGTCGCCTGATTCGAGGAGCATCAGCGAGTACGCGATGCCGGTCGGCGGTTTCGGGTACTGCCACACGTAGGGCGCGGCGATGCGCAGCGTCGGGGAGTACCGGCCGTCCGGGTCATCGGTGTAGTCGCCGGTGACCGTGGCGTGGATCGCTGCGGCCTGGGCGTACAGCGGGGAAGGGAATTCGCCGCTGTGTTCCAGGCCGGGACCGAGGTTGATGCCGACGCCCATCTCGGAGTCGGTGTAGGACAGGCCGATGTACTGGGCGTTGTCGTCCGGGTTGGTGATGAACAGCCCGTCAGCGTCGAGGACGATCTCGCCGCCCGTCCCGGCCGTGACGGTGCTGCCGGTGATCTGCGCGCCGATGATCGTGTTGCCGCGGATCGTTCGCGCGTCCAGGGCGTCGGCCGAGATCTTGTCGGCGGTGATGGCGTTCGCGGCGAGCTTGGGTGTGCTGATCGAGCCGTCCTGGATGTCGGTCGCCGTGATCGAGCCCTCGGGCAGGTCGAGGGTGTTGGCGATGACCTGGCCGCCTTCGAGCGCGGCGACCGCGTAGGTGCCGCTGGCCTGCCGGCCGACGGTGAGGACCGGTGAGCCGGCGTCGTCGTTGACCACGAGCGCGCCGCCCTCGATCGAGGTCCGGGACATCTGGGCCGAGCGTTCCAGGGCCTCCAGGCGTCGGCGCATGTCGGCCAGCTCGGTTGCGAGCGCGTCGGCGCTCACGGTCATGCGGTACCTCCGTAGGTGAAGGAGTCGGAGCGCTGGAGGGTGAGGGAGGCGCGGGTCTCGGAGATCAGCGACCAGCCGACGACGCGCTCCCAGACGGCGATGTCGCCGAGCCAGGGCAGCGACGCTTGGATCAGGACGTCGTCGCCGAGTGCCCAGGAGCCGATCGGGGCGTTGGGGTGGTCGTCGACCTCGACCGTGCGCAGCTCCAGCACGTCGCGCCGCGCGTCGAGCTCGCGCCGGATGACGGCGTCGAGCCGGTCGGAGTCGCTGATCGTCTTGTCGGTGTAGATCGCCGGGCGCCGTAGCCGGCCGTCGCGGATCGGGGCACGGCGCTGGAGGATCGCCCGGCCGGAGCCTGCGCCGATGCCGACGACCTCGTTGGCGTAGTTGTCGCCGGAGCGTTCCGCAGTGACCACGTTCGTCACGTTGTCGCCCTGGACGAAGGCGAGGTCGTCGCGCTTGCGGCCGAGGCGGGGATAGCCGAGGCGGATGCGGTGGGCGACCGTGTTGCCGTTCCAGGTGTGCTCTTCGGCGTAGTCGAACGGTCCGGCCTTGGCCAGCTCGTCGAGCGCCGAGCCGCAGTCCGGTGCCTCCCACCACGACAGGGCGTAGGGGGAGCCTGCGGTGCCGACGCGCGCCGGGGTGCTGATCGCCTCGACCGTGACGCCGAGGTTGCTGTCCGGCTGCGCCTGGACGTAGGCCCAGACGTCGCGGTAGACGGCTGCGGGGTCGGCGTCGATCTGGCTGTATTCGCCGAGGTAGGGGATGCCGTTCGGGTAGGTCGACATCCCGGCGGCCTCGACGGTCCAGGCCGGGCCGTCCCAGGAGGAGCCGACGACGATGCCGCCCCAGCGGATCTCGCCGTCGGCCTCGGCGTAGAGCAGCGTGCCCCACTCCTGGAGCACGAGACTGCCGTCGCTGGCACGCAGATGGCCGACGTCCGGGGAGACGGTGCCCCGCAGCGCGCCGGGACCGGACAGTGCCCAGGTCAGCTCGTCGCGGTCGATGGGCAGGTCCCAGCTCAGCCACTCCCCGGTGAGGGCTCGCTGGGCCAGATAGCGCCAGCTCACTCGGCGACCTCAAGGAATTCGATGTCGGCGACGAGCGTGGTCCCGGTGGTGGCGTCGAGCCGGCCGAGCCCGGAGGGTCCTCGGTACTTGAGCCGGCCTTGGAGAGCGACAGCCGTCGAGGTGCCGCGCAGTGCCGAGGGCACGGTCAGCACGTCCGCGGTCATCAGCGTCTTGTCGAGGCCGTTGCCGCCGCTGACGCCGTTGGTGTCGAAGTAGGTCTCCTGGCCGTACACCGTTCCGAAGCGGTTGCGGACCCAGCCGTCGACCACGTCGCCGACGGCCACGACGCCCGCAGCGGTGATCACGATCTTCGCCTGGACCGCCCACGGCGGCACCGTGACCGACTTGACGGCGGCGGCAGGCCAGTCGGCCGGCGTGGTGGCGGTGCTGGTGAGTGACTGTGACGCCGTCGGCGAGGTGACGAGGAGCTGCCGGGACCGGCGGGGGTTGGCGATCTTGCGCAGGTCGACGATCATCGCCTGCGTGATCGTGGCGGTGGACGCCGGAATGTCGATGCGCGCGAGCGGGATCGCCGAGTACCCCAGGTTGAGGCCGGTCACGGTGGTCGTGGTGTTCGGGACGTTGGGGATGACCCGGGTGTAGATGTACGGGCCGACCTTCGGGTTGGCCGGGTCGTCCCAGGGTTCGCCGGAGAGCCAGGGGTCCTCGACCCGCGCGACGATCAGGTCCGAGCGGCCGGAGCCCGAGCCGGTCGCCGAGATGGCGACGGTGTCCTGTGTGGCCATGCGGCCCGCGTACATCTGGTACTGCTGGCTCGTGGCGCGGCAGAGGATGCCGCAGGCGCCCGGGGCGACGGTTACGGACGAGCCGGGTGTTGCGAGCGCGGCGACCCGCAGGTCCGCCGAGCCGATGATGCCCTCGTTGCCGGCCATCGCGGCGTACGCGAGCAGCCGGCCGACTTCGGGGCTGTGCTCGGCGCCGCCGCCCACGAGCCACGGGACGGAGTCCCAGCCCAAGATTTCCTCCTAGAGAGATACGTAGACGGGGCGCCAGGCGAGGCGCATCGAGGCCGTGCCGGTCGCGTCGATGCCGCGAAGGGCGATCTCGTAGCTGCCGGGGGCCAGCGCGGCGCGGGCCAGGCGCACGGAGTCGCGGGTGAGCGCGCCGGCCAGCGAACCGCCGCCCGCGCGCAGGATGGTCCGTGCCCACGGCCGGGTGTCGACGGTGACGGAGTCGCCCGCGGCGATGCTCGCGGACAGCGTCATGCGCCACCGGCCGACGACCTCGATCACCGGCGTGGTGATCGGTCCGTAGACGGTGATGACCGGCCAGGCGGACAGCTCGCCGCCGACCGAGATGACCGTCGAGCGGTCCGACTTCGCCGTGGTGGTCAGGGGCGTGGTCAACGGGGTGATCAGGCCGCCGCTCGGGGCCGGGACGAGCGCGACCGAGCCGGACTCGTCCGCCGGGCCGTAGAAGACGTCATCGGCCGTCACGAAGTCGGCCGCGACCGCGACGAAACCCTCGCCGATCTCCTCCTCGGAGACCGCGAAGCGGCGCGGGCGGCCGTAGATCACCCGTTCCCGGCCGGCGTGCTGGACGCGCAGCTCGGCCATCGACCCGCGACCGGAACGCACAGCCCTCGCGCGCCAGGCGTTCGCCAGGCCGGCGAGCAGCGCGCGGGCCTGCGCCTCGGTGTCGGCGAGGACGCCCAGGTCGAAGGTGATGGTGCGCGAGCCGGTGAAGTCGACGCCGAAGGCGATGCCGTCCTGGCGCGGTCGGTCGGTGTCGTCGGTGCGGAACTCCGGCTCGGAGATCTCCGGGGCGCTGAGGTGGAAGATCGGGGCATCGGCCGGGCCGAAGCTCTGGTCGACGCCCGAGTAGCTGAGTCGCCACTCACGATCACGCATACACGCCACCTCGCCGGATGCGCCGCAGCGTCCAGGTGACCTCGTCGAGCTGGTCGCGGACGGTCTCCTTCGAGGCCGCGAGCGTCAGCGACCCGATCAGCGGGCCGCTGGAGGCCGCGGTCGTCGCGCCCGCGTGCGGCGCCTGGACGTCCGGGAGCGTGGTCAGCGCCGAGTACGCCTTGGTGACCTTGCGACCGGACTTCTGCAGGCCCTTCGCGTAGCCCTCGCCGGAGAAGCTGCCGAGCTTCATCAGCACCCGCGACGGGCTCTTGATCCCGAGCTGCTTCTTGATGGTCTTGACCATCGACTTCGCGATCTTCTCCATGATCTTCTCGATCGCGGCCTGCTGGGACTCCAGGCCCTTGACCAGGCCACGCGCGGCGTTCACGCCGCTGTCGTAGAGCGCCGCCGATGCCTGGCCGCCGACCGAGCTGGCCACGCTCGCGAGCTGCTTCTGAACGGTGTTGACCTCGCCGATCGCAGACTTGCCGCCCTTGAGCAGCGTCTCGGCGATCTCCAGGCTGTCGGGTCCGGCCTCGACGAGCTGGCGATACGTCGTGTCGTTGAGGCCCTGCTTGCGGAGCTGCCCGAGGACGCTCGCCCACTTCTGCGCCCGGACGAGCTGGGCGCGCATCGAGGCGATGATCCCGCTGGAGTTGCCCGCGTCGATGCTGGTGATCGAGCCGGTGTCGATGACCGAGCTGCGCACGGCGGCGCTGAAGTCGGAGCGGGCCTGGATCGCGTCGGCGAGCTTCTGCTTCGCGTCGGAGATCTTCGCGGCCAGCGCATCCCATTTCTTCGCCAGCGCGTCGATCTGCTTCTGCTTCGGCGCGAGCGCCTTGGTCAGGGCGTTGACGCGCTTGTTCGCGGCCGACTCGCTGAGGCCCTTGGCCCGCAGCGCGGAGAGCGCCTTCTCGGCGAGCCTCTCGGCGGTCTTCTTGACCTCGTCGAGGCCGCCGACCATGCCGACGACGAAGCCCTTCGTCGCCCAGGTGCCCAGCTCGGCCATCTTCCGTGACGGCGAGTTGATGTCGAGGGCGTTCTTCGCGGCGTTGAGCGCCATCCGGCCGAGAGACGTGCCGGCGCCGATCAAGCCGCCCGCGTCGGAGAGCAGGCCCCGGACGAAACCGGCGACGGCCTGCTTACCGGCGTCGTAGAGCTGGCCCGGAAGCCCGGTTAGTGCCCCGACGATCTTCGCGGGGAGGCCCTGGACGGCCGCGATGGCTTGGGCGATGTGCGTCTTGACGGCCGACTTGAAACGACCGAACGCGGCGCCAGCGGATCGCAGCGGATCGGCGATGCGCTTGACCTGGTCGACGATGCCGCTGATGGTGCTGCGAGCGATGGCGAGAGCTGCGCCCAGCGCGATCGAGACGCGCCGCTTGAAGTCATCCCACTTCTGGCCCCAGCCTGCGACCTTGTCCATCCACTTGCCGACCTCGGAAAAGAAGTTCGCGACGGCAGGAATCCACTCCGTCACGGCCTTCTTCGCGAAGTCCTTGATCTTGTCGATCATGTTCTGGATCGCGGCGACGTTCTTCGGGTCGCTGAGCCAGGTGTGAATGTCTTCGAGCGTGGTGCGGACGCCGCCGAGCACGCTGCCCGAAGCGGACTTCGCCGACGGGAACAGGATGCGGACGATGTCGCCGATGATCTTGAAGCTGAGGCCGCCGATCGCCCAGATGTCGCGGAGCGCCTGAGCGGCGTCGGTGAAGAAGCCCGTGAGCTTGCCGCTCTTGTCGGCCGTTGCGACCCAGGCGGAGAAGCGGTCGATCACGCCGCCGATCAGGTCGCCGAGCTGGGTCAGGAAGGGGACCGCTGCCGCGGCCAGCCGACCGAAGGTGTCGATCAGTGGCCCAGCGCTCTTGCCGAGGCGGGCGAGGAAGACGTCGAAGCCCGCGGTCGCCTTCGTGATGTTGCTGATGAAGCTCTTCTTGCTGAGCCCGGCGCCGATCTGCCGGATGACGCCGTTGATCGTGTTTCCGACGCCGCCGAGGATCTTGAAAAGTGGCTTCTGCCAGCGCTTCCAGAGCTTGTCCAGGACGCCGGCCAGGTCGCGGAAGACGCGGCTCTGGACGTACTTCGTCAGCTCGCCGAACGGCTTCTTGATCTCGGCGACCTTCTGGACGAACTTCGCCGCCGCAGGCGCGAGCTTGTCGAGCGTTTCCCGGCTGACCTTGCCCTTCTCGCCCAGCTCCTTGAAGGCGTCGCCGAGCCCGTGCGTCGCCATGCCGAGGACGACCATCGTGGCGATACCGCCCGTGGCCAGGGTGAACAGCGAACCGGCCGCACCCCCGACGAGGTAGATCGCCGGGGCCAGGGCGAGGAATCCGCCGATGGCGATGGGGAGCGCGGCGCTGATGGCGATCAGCGCTCCGAGCAGGAGGTTTAGACCGCCGGTCGCAGCTGTACCGGCGGCGGTGCTGATCAGGCCGGTCACGGCCGACAGCGCGACCTTGCCGCCCTCGCGCAGGGCTTCGCTGACGTTGGTCGCGAACTCGCCCGCGAGCTTGCCGGCCGCGCTGAACGCGCTGGACAGCCCGCTCAGCACTCCGCCCGCGAGACCGCGGACGAGCGAGCGGCGGAAGCCGTCGCCTTCGGCCTGGGCGGACGAGCGGAAGAACCGGAAGCCGGCGCTGAAGCCGCCGCGCAGCGCCTTGCCGATGCTGGTCCGGAGCGGCTTCTTCCAGGTCTCGGCGCCGTCCTTGACGCCGTCGCGGATGCCCTGCGAGGTGGAGGAGCGCGTCGAGTCGCCGACCCGCTGGCCGAACGCCTGGGCGTTGGCCTTGCTCAGGCCCTCGCCGACGGCGGTGGCGACCTGGTCGGAGAGGGCCTTGCCGACTTCCTTGCTGTACGCCTCAAGCGGTGACTTCGTCTCGGCCTGGAGCTTCTTCAGGAAGCCCTTCGCGCTCGGGATGATCGAGAGGGTGGCGTAGCCGACGTTGCTTATGACGCCTCCTTCGGGCGCTGTGCGGCCACGCGGGCACGCTGGGCGCGGAGGCGGGCGGCGGTTGATTCGTGCTGCTCGACGGCCGCGCGGTCTTTCGGCTGCGGACGGAGCGGGTGCGGCTGGCCGGTGACGGCCTGGAAGATGTCCGCGAGCAGCACGTCCGCGCGGGACGCGCCGAGGGCCTCGCCGTTCTCCGCGGCCCAGGTCGCGGACTCAGGGGGAAGGTTGGTGACCAGCGCGCTCACGCGCCGCAGCGACAGCTCGCCGCGCCAGAGGCCGCCGAGGTCGACGCCGTAGAAGCGCTGGAAATCAGCCTCTACGGCGTCGTAGTGATCTCGGAGCAGGCCGGCGAGCGCGATCAGTTTCCCGCGAGCCCCGCGGCGGTCTGGAGCGCCTCGAACATCGCGTTGAGGTCGCCGATCGTGCGGCGCTTGGTCTTGAACGTCGCCCACTGCTCGGCGCCGAGGATCAGCTTGACCGGCTTGACGATCTGGCCCTCCTCCATCGCGTCCAGGGCGTCGAGGTCCCAGTCCTTCGACGGGGCGATGGTGTAGGTCTCGCCGTCGAACGAGAAGGTGGTCGGCTGGTCGGCCGCCTCGGCACGGGCGGCAGCGGTCTTACTCGCAGGCAACGAAAGTCCTTTCAGGAGGGCAGAGAGCGCAGAAAGAAGGCCCCGAGACCGCCTCTGCGCGGGACGGCCTCGGGACCGGGAGAAAGCGAGGGAGTTACTCGACCTCGCCGGAGATTTCGGTGTAGAGGGTGCCGTCGGCCTCGGGGTAGAGCACGACCGTGATCGCGTAGACCGTGACCTCGGACTCGGACTCCTTGATCTCGTCGACCGTGTCGACCTCGGCCCGCTTGACGGTGCGCCGGACGACCTTGTCGCCCTCGCGCAGCTCCATCCCGAGCGCGAACTCGTGCCCCTTCGGGACCTTGATCTTCGAGCTGGTCACGCCGGCCGTGGTGGTCCGCGTCGAACCCGGGTTGATCAGCTTGAAGACGGTGTCGTTGTCCTCCAGCGCGACGAACTTCAGCGTCCGCTTGTGCTTGGACTTGGTCCGCTTCACGAGGATGCCGCCCCAGGCGTACTTCTCCGAGGACTCCTCGTCACGCTCCCAGGTCGCGCCTTCCTCGCCGTCGAGCAGGCCGACGACGGTCCAGCCGGTGCCCCATGCGGTCGTCAGGTCCGTCGGACCGGCCGTCCCGATGGTGTCGTGGATGTAGATGTCGGCGCCCTCCCACTGGGACGCCTTGGTCGGGTCGCCCGACAAGGGGCAGCTCCTTTATTGCTGGGGGCGCAGACGCGCCAGAACGGAGAAGGAACAGAGCGGGCGACCCGTGTCCGGGTCGGCCGCCGGGAGCGGGCCGAGCTCCGGCGCGAAGCTCCGGATGTCCCGGCCGTGCCGGAAGTCCAGGAGCACGCCGTGGAGCTGCCAGGCGAGCGCCGTGGCGGCGGCCTCGGTGTCGGCCCAGGCCACGACGCGCAGCGGCGCGACAGCGGCGACCGGCCAGCGGACAGCGGCGACGCCCGCGCGGACTTGGACGTACGGCAGACCGGGCGCCGCGCCTTCGGGATAGTCGTCGACCGCCTTGGTCCCAAAGGTCACACCCGGTGCAGCGGCACGCAGAACGGTCAGGGCGGCGAGCTGCGGATCAGCGAAACGAGTCACGAGGCGCCCTGATCCTTCTTCGCCTTGCGGCGGCGCCGTGTCGCCTGCTGCCGGGCGGTGGTGACCTGCAAGGCGACCGCGCGGGCCGCGTCGGCGAGGACGCCGTACTTCGCTTCGACAGCCAGCCCGCCGGCGTGCTCGATCGTGACGTCTTCGCCGGCCCGGTCGGAGGTGTAGGCGTGCCGCTCGACCGGCATCTCGTGCCGCACGATCGACTGGTGCTCGGACACCGCCCGCTCGACCTCGGCGGCCCGCAGAGCGATGGTCGCGGCGACCTCGCCCGAGCGCAGCATCTCGCCCATGCCCCTGTGATCGAGCCGGATTCGGGCAGGCACGCGGGCTCCTTAGAAGAGGACGAGGGGGGTGACGTGGTAATTCGCCTGCGAGCCGTTCACCGGGAAGGCGATCTCATCGCTCGCGATCCAGCGGCTTCCGGCGTCGGAGGTCATGTGCGCGCTGGTCGCCGGCAACGTGTCGAAGGAGGCCACGTAAAAGCGGGCGTGGTAGTTCGCCAGGTACGGCACGCCGGGCGAGACCGGGACGGCCTTGGCGAACATGACGCGCGCCGACTGCAACTCCGCAGTCGGGGCCGACGCCGCTCGGGACAGCTCGACCTGGGTGTCCGCGTGGTACGCCGCGACGGTCAGGGGCAGGCCGCTCATGTAGCGCGCGACCCAGACCGCACATCCGATCCAGAGGCCCGGCGAGCTGGCGGTCCAGCGCAGCCCGAGCGCGACCGCGCGGCCGTCGTCGTAGGTTCCGGCGAGCGTGCCGTCGAAGGCGAACGACTCCTCGGTCTTCAGCCGGGAGAAGCGCGTCCAGGCGCCGCCGAGCCGGGCCGCGCCGGTCAGCTCGGCCTCGGCCCAGGCGCCGCCGGATCGGACTTTCGCGGCCGGGCTCATGCGCTCGTGTCGATCCAGACGGAGCCGTCCGGCACGTCGCCGGGGTCGGCTGGGCCGACGTAGATCGCCGCGGTGCTGTCCGTGACGTACGCGGTGCCATTCCATCGCCTGATCGCGGGAGCGAGCGCAGCGAGAGTAGCGGCCAGGCCCGCCACCTCGGCGAGCGGGTGCCCGTGCTGGACCGGCGGGAAGGCTGCGGGCTTGTCGAGCACGTTGGCCCAGGCCACCGTCTCGCCGCCCTCGACCGCGTGCGCGAGGACGTACGCCTCGGATGCAGCGGGAGACCCGTCGACCAACACGAGCGCGCCGGTCATCGTGTCGCCGGAGCGCTTCACGGCGAAGGTGGCCGGCGGCGGTGAGCCGATCACCTTGACGGTCACGGTCACAAGGACCGTGCGGCTCGGGGAGCGGGCCTGGCCCGGATCGTCGGCGACGGTGTATGTCCGCTCGCCGATCAGGAGTCGGTCGCCCTTCAGGACGTCCGTCCCGGGCGGCAGATAGACCGTGTCGCCGGAAAGAAAGCCGACCGTCTCGGTCGCGAGTGGGTTAGCCCAGGAGTGATCAGGGTTGCCGTACTCATCAACGCCAGTGGGCCGGAGCACCGTGACGGCGTCGGGGAATCTCACGGCGCCTCCCAAGGGGCGCGGGGCTGCGTGGGCCACTCATACGCCGGAGGCGTGCGGATGGAGTAGGCACGCGCCCGCCCGGTCGCGGCGGCCTTGACGATGCGGATCTCGGCGTCGCTGAGGTACGCGGACGTCGAGCCCTGGGCGTACTGGTAGGAGTAGGAGCCGACGGATTCGCTCTGGAAGCCGTCCGGGTTGCGGTAGCCGCGCAGGGCCGCCGCCAGGACGACAGCAACGACCGCCGCCGGAGCGGTGATCGTGGCTGCGTCAGCGGCGACCCAATCGACGCCCGCCTCCAGCCGGACGAGGGCCGAGACGTCGTCGAGCGCTGCGCGAGCTCGCGCAAGGTCGGCTCCGGCCAGGGCCTCGCCGCCGAGGCGCACGGTAAGCGCCTCGACGGTGGCCAGCGGGGGCAGACTCACGCTCGGCCCTCCGATCAGGCCGGGACGGTCGAGGTCCGCACGCGGATCGCCGGGGTCACCAGCGAGGTCGTGCCGTCCTTCGCGAGCCGCTTGACCTGCATGGACTGGCAGCCCGCGTAGGTCTGGAAGATGCTGCGGTCCTTCAGGACGTTGGAGTCGTAGTCCTTGATCCAGGTCATCGCGAAGCCGTTGTCGCTCTGCGAAGCGGTGAAGGCCGCACCGTCCGGCGGGTAGGGCGCGCGGATCGCCAGGGTGAAGGCGTCGCGGCCGTAGAAGACGATCTCGTCGTCCTCGAAGCGGTTGTTCTCCACGACGGTGAAGCCGCGCAGCCGGCCGATGTTCGCGTTGCGCAGCGCTTCGGTCGAGCCGGACTGCGAGGCGTCGGTCAGCGCGTTCGCGTCGACCAGCTCGGCGTACACGCCGGTGCCGACCGCGGCCCACAGGCCCTCGGCCGGGAGGCCCAGGTCGCGCAGCATCTTCCGCGCCTTGGTGAAGGTCAGGTGCGGCTTGGTGGCGTCGTAGGGGATGGTCAGGCTCTCCGGGAGGGCCTGCATGGTCTCGACGACCAGGTTCTCCAGGTCCTCGACGATGCCCCGGACCTGCGGGACGGTGATCTGCTTGGTGAAGTCGGTGATCTCCATCCGCATCTGCACGTCGGAGACGTCGACCGCGCTGTAGACGTGCTCGGTGATGGTCACCGGAACCGTCGACTCGCTGATGGTGTCGGTGGTGATCGCGGTACCGTCGGCGGTCAGTTTCCGGCGCCGGGCCTTGAGGGTGTTCGGGGTGCGGACGTTGACGACGGTGCCCTTGCCGCCGCCGAAGTTGTCCTCGTAGTCGCGGTTGACGGTCGCGGCCAGGGCGAGGTCATCCCGGACGAGCGCGATGGCGGTGGAGAGCACCTGCTCGGGAATGACGAGGGAGTGCGGCACTAATTACCTTCCGATCGGATGCTGCGAAAGATCACTTGCGCATCTCGGGAAATGGGAAGGCCCCGACCGATTGGCGGACGGGGCCTGAGAGGTCAGTGCCCGCGCGCCGCGCGAGCGACGGCAGCGGGGTCGAATGAGTGGGCGGAGTCGCCCGTGGTGTGGCCGGGGGTGAGGCGCGGTCGCGGTCGGCCCGGGATCGGGTCCGGCTCGGCGGAGACGCCGAAGTCGGCGGCGACCTTCTCGGCGCTGGCCTTGATCTCGTCCGGCGTCGAGCCGGTGACGTACGCGGCAAGGTGCGCCGGGATGCGCGCGGTCGCGACGGCGTCGGCCTTTGCGGCGTCGAGGCGGGACTGAGTCAGCTCGCCCTTGATCGCGTCGAGCTGCGACTTCAGCTCCGCGACCTCGGAAGCCGGGGTCTTTGCCTTCGCGCGGGCCTCGGCCAGGTCGCGGCGGAGGTTCTCGACCAGGCGCGCAGCGCGCTCAGGGTCGAAGTCGCCCTCCCACTGCGGCGCCTGGCCGGACGAGGGCGGGGTGGTGCTGGGCGCGTCCCCGGTCGTGCCGCCGTCGTTGGCGGGCTCGGTCGAGGGCGCGGTGGTCGGGTTATCCGACAAGGGGGTGTCCTCCTGGGACGTAGGCGCGCGAGACCTGCTCGCGTTGGGATGGGGCGTCCGGCCGCCCAGAAATGCGCAAGGCGCCTCACGCATCGGGATCGGACGTGACAGAGGCCCCCAGACCGTCGGGCGGTCTGAGGGCCTCTCAGGGGGTTCGAGTGTGGAGCTGCTTAGTCGCCGCGGAGCCCGTCAAGCGGTGCGGTGACCGGGCCGTCGTTCTGCGTCACGTCGAGGATGTGGGCGAAGGCGTCAACCATCGGCCGGCCATCGGCGGCGTAGCGGCGGAGGATGTCGTACACCATGACGCGCACGGTGTCGGCGTTATCGGAGAGGTCTGGGCGGGGTAGGAAGCCGACGCGCTCGTAGTCGCCGGTCTTGTGCGACAAGAAGCCGACGGTCTCCTCGCCGAGGCGGACCGTGTAGATCACGCCTTCGCCGGAGTAATCGTGCGAGGGGTAGGCCAGCGGTGCGGCAGCGAGCGACGCGGGCGACGGGCGAAACGGCACTTCGGCTCCTCCTCTCGTCTCTTCCATCGTACCTGGTCAGTACGTAGGAAGGATCTTCTTATCTGCGGGCGTCGGGATGGGCGCCAGGCCGTTGTAGTCCGCCGGGTCGGCGTCCATCGGGATGACTTCGACTTCGACCCACCACTTGCCGTCCTTCTGGAAGACGTCGTGCACGAAGTAGGACGTCTGGCGCTGGACGAGCATTTCGTACTCCCCAGGGTGCTTGGAGTACGGCTCGACGTAGGCGCCGCCGTGTCCGGCAGGAAGCCGGATGAGCATCTGGACGGGCTTGGAGAAGAACGCCGAGCGGTGGCCGACAGAGGTCGACATGTATCCGGCCTGAGTCTGGACGGTACCGATCAGCGTCCGAGGGTCGGGTGGTGGCAGGTATGCCGTCCGGGTGCCGTCGGGGAAGGCGAACTCGTCGAAGCCGGTGCCACGGTGGACGATCACGTCGGTCGGCACCGGCGAGAAACCGGCGTCGGCCTCCTTGGTCGGCGTCTCCCATGAGCCAGCCGGTGCGTCCTTGCTGTTCTTCGCCCGTAGCGTCCCGTTCCACGGCGTGTAGTCGCTGCCGGAGTACCGCGTGAGCGCGGCCTTGGCGGTGCCCGTCGGGGTCGAGACGTTGGCTCGTGCCCAGGCGTCGCCGTCGGCGAAGCTGAAGTGTCGGAGGACATCGTCGACCAGGCCGCGCAACGCGGGGAGCGCCCCGTTGATCTGCTGCCATTCGGCGAGGTAGCGCTTATACCGGGTACTGCGGTTTTTGAAGGACTTGAGGGCCTTCAGATAGTCGGCATCGGTGAGGGCGTTGGCCTTGGCCGACTTGACCGCAGCGAAGAGGTCGAGGGCCTCGTCGCGAAGCGCGTCGTCGATGTACTTACGGGTGAGCAGAGCATCCAGCTCGACGGCGTCCAGGTCGTCGATGACGGCCTGAATGCGCTTCCAGTTGTGGGAGTCTTCGAGCTTCTTGCCAGTGCCGAGTGCGTCGTATCGGGCCTTGACCTTGAACAGCCAGCCAGCGAAGAAGCTCTCGTGAGTGACCTTCGGCGGTGCCGGCTCGACGGGCGGCGTCGGCTTGGGCTTGCCCTTCCACTTCTTTTCGAGCTTGGCGAGCTTCTCGGCTTCCGCCTTGGCCTTCTCGACCTTGATCCGCTCCGTCTGGGCGCGGTGGAAGAGGCCAGCGAAGTCGGCGTCGAGGCTGTTCTTGCGCTTCACGAGCGCGTCGAGGAACGCATCGACATCGTTCGTCGGGAGCTTCTGCGGCTCCAGGGCGCCCGACTTCCAGTGGCTCCCGGCTAGGAGCCAGCCCCGCGCGGCGGCGGCCTCGGCGTACGGCCGGAACATGGCCTTCAGGTCGTCATCCGGCAGGTTCATGACCGAGCGGATGAAGATCGAAAGCTCGTCCTGACTCGGGTCGAGGAGCGTGACTTCTTTGCCCTCGGCAAACGCCTTGTAGATCGTGTTGTAGATCGGCTCGTGCTGGTTCGGAAAGAAATTCCAGTCGAGCTTGTCGCGGCCGAAGAACTTGAGTGCCTGACCCTTGTCGATCCCGGCGAGGTGGCCGTCGGCGTCGCGCACGAAGTTCGCCTTGTGGGCGTCGTGGTTCGCGAAGAGCCAGTCGAGGACGTGCTCCTTCTGGAGCGCAAGGAGGTCCGCGGCCGAGAGCTTCTCGGGGTCGACCTTCTCGTGGTCCGGACCGGGGAAGGCGTCGCCGCCGGTCAGCATGAGCTGGATCGAGCCCTTGGCCGAGCCGTATCCGTGCGGGTCCGGCATCTCGAACGGATAGGTATCCGCAGCGGGCCGACCGAGCCGCTTCGCGAGCTTGGCGGTCGCGACGTCGACATCGACCATGACGTCGACCTGGGCTTTGAAGACCCACTTGCGGCCGGTTTCGGTGTCCTCGTAGATCGCTGCGCCGTGCGATCCGCCTGCGGAGCCGACGAGCTTGAGGTTCTCGGGCTTCGGCTTCGGGACGTCCATGCCGGCCGCCTTGGTGGCGATCCGCTCGGCCTCGGCCGCAGCTTCGGCGGCGGCCTTGGCGATCTTCTCGGCCTCTCGCGCAGCCTTCTCGGCTTCGTCGGCGAGCTGCGCTTCGAGCGCGCTGCGGTTCGCCGCAGCCTCGGCCTTGGCGGCGTCGAGCTGGGCCTGAGCGATGGCCGCCGAGGGGTTCGAGCCCTCCGGGTACTTCGCGTTGTAAGCCGCCCGGAAAGCGGCGAACGGGGAGACGCCCGGGTCTTTCTCCCTCTGTGCCTGCTCCCAGAGCCGCTCCAGCTCGGGACCGAGGCCGGGGATCGGGTCGTCGTGCGAGTAGATCGGGACGACGAAGCAGCCGCAGTTGTCGTGATAGGAGCTGCCAGTCTTTGCCGAGATGCCCGCCGTGGTGGCGGACTTGTAGACGACTCCGCGGCTGCACAGCATCGCGCAGAACGGGCAGGGCCGGCCGTCGCTCACGCGCGCCCAGCCGAGCGCCGCCTCGTCGCGGTGAAGGGTGCCCTTGATCGTCACCCGGCCGCCGTTGGCGGTGTGCCTGTACGCGGCGGCAGCGGTCTTGACCTCCGCCGTGTGGAGCGCCTGCTCGATCGTCGAGCCCATCGAGAGTGCCCGCTTGACCGCGACCGGGCCGGTCACGAGGAGCGAGGTCTTCAAGAGCGCGGGATTGACCTGCGGCGCCCAGGCGATCTCGGGCATGGCTGCCAGGACGCCGGATGCCTCGCGGTGCTGGAGGTAGAAGGCTCCGCCCAGGGCTGCGGCATTGGCCCGCGAAGCGTTGATGATCTTCGCGGCGACCGTCGCGTAGTGCGTGAAGCCCTTGTTGAGGTCGGCCTTGTTGAGCATCACCTTGTGGGCCAGCGCCACGGCGGCGGCTGCGTCGGCGGCGATCTTCGCCTGACCGACGCGGTACGCCTCGGCCGCCGCGTGCGCCGGGAGAACCGGCGCGGTCACGGCTTACGCCGCCTGCGCCGTGGTGGTGCTCGCCGTGGTGGTGCTCGCCGTGGTGGCGTTCGTTGGGGTGGCGGACTGTCGCTCGATCGCAGCGGCGAGCTGGGCCAGGCCGTCGCTGCTCGTGGCCATGCCGCGCCAGCGCTCGATGTCCTGGTCGGTCACGCCCGGGATGCGCTCCCAGGCGCCCTCGGCCGGGACGCCGAGCATCTGGACCATCTTGCCGAGGGCATCGACGGCGGCGGCCAGGCTGCGGGCCTCGGTGTCACGCCAGCGGACCTGTGCGGCGGTGTCCTGTGCGCCGGCCGAGTCGTTGGCTGCGTGCGCGGCGAGCCGGAGGAGCTGCTCGTGGGCTTCGCCGAAGGTGGTCTCGTACTCGCCGATCTTGCGCTGCGTTGCGGCCTCGGCGGCGGCGAGCGCGTCGGCGCTGAGGTTGACCAGGTCGCCGAGGAGCACATGGGGCGAGAGCTGGGCGATTGCGGCGAGCGAGCGGACGCCGGAGCCGTAGGTCTCCAGGTGGCCGCCGACCTCGGTCTGTGCGAAGTCGCCGAACTTGGCCTCGGGGCTGTCGGTGACCCACAGCCGGTCGACCGCGGCCTCGAAGGGCTCGACGGGCTTGCCGTAGTTCGGATTCTCCGAGCCGTCCGGGAGGGTCTTCTCCTCCTCGAGCGGGATCGCAAGGCCGGTTGCCCACCGCTGGCGGAAACTCGCGAACTGCAAGGCAACGAGCAGGGAAAACACGGCTTCGTTAATGCGATCCTGCAAAACGATCAGCGGCCGGATGATGCCGACCGAGCCCTCCAGGCGCTCGCGGTAGCGCACGAGCGGGACATAGCCGAGGTTGTGCTCGTCGGTGCCGCGAAGGACGGGCTTCGAGGCATCGCGGGAGACGGCGATCGTGTGCACGGCGGTCGCGGTGAACAGCTCGTAGAGCTTGGCGCCGTCGGTGGCCGTGCCCTTGTACCGAAGGGCGTGCCGCGCCCACTCGTCATCGTCGTCCTCGTAGAAGGCGACGGCGCGCATGGCGTGCACGGGGCGGATCAGCGGGCTCGGGGTGCCCGGCAGGACGAGGGCGTAGCCGACGCCGTACTCCAGGGTCGACCGGTGGATGATCGACTGCCGGGCATCCATGCGGTTCGCCTGCCAGTGCTTCCAGGCGGCCGAGTTGGTCGTCGAACGAGCCGGCCGGTAGCCGTCCACGAAGAGGCCCTTGACGTACGTGTCGCTGATCAGCGGGAGCCAGTTCGTAATCGCCTTGTCGGCGAGCTTCTTGTACTCCTGGCGGGCGCCGCGCGGGGTGTATGGCCGGTCGTGGTCGCCGTCGAGGTAGCGCTTGACGGTGCCGAAGTTGGAGCGGGGATTCGTTGCGGTGTTCAGTTCGCCGATTAGCTCCTCGGCGAGGCCAACGATCGAGCCGTCGGGCACGCTGGCGGGGCCTCCTTCCGAGGCTCGGGGGAATCGATCAAAAGCCGACGAGGCGGCCGACTCGACCGCGGCGCTTCGCGAGGACGCCGTCGGCGAGCACTCGGGAGCGGGCCATGCGGGCGAGCAGGAGGGCGGCGAGCGCGTCGACCTTCTTGGGGCTCTCGCGGGTCTCCTTGCCGAAGCTCACGCCCCAGCGGTTCGGCCGGCGGCGGGCGTTGAGCACGTGCCGGCGAAGGCGCGGGTCGCCGTCGTGCGGGACCTCGCCGTCCAGGAAGGCCCGGTGAAGGCCCTCGACGGCGCGGACGGTGTCGCCCTGGTGGGAGCGCATGTCCCAGGCGATCGTGTGGCGGGTCGTGGCCTTGACGAGTAGGCGTTCCTGGTAGTCGTCGCGCCAGTGGTCGACGTCGGTCTCCCAGTAGGCGACATCGCTCATGAAGCCGACGACGTCGAGCGTGGCGAAGGCGTGATCGACGGCCTCGCGGACCTGGTCGTGATCGACCTCCCAGCCCGCGCCCTGCGGACCGGAGGGCTTCTCCCAGAGGCCGAGGAGCCAGGCAGAGCCGTCGGAGACGCGCGTCGCAACGAGCGCCGAGCTGTCGTCGGTCCGGCCGCCGTCGAAGCCCAGGCAGACCGTGTCTCCGTCGCGCCACTTGCCCGGCTCGGCCCGCTTCAGCGGCGCCAGGTTCGGGAGCTGGTTCGCGTCGTACTCGTGCGGTGCGAGCCAGGAGTCCGCGGCGGCGACGATCTGGTTCAGGTAGAAGCGCCTGGCCTCCTCGGGCGAGGTGGCAGGGTCGTAGACCTCCTCGGCGATGCGCTCCAGGTCGACCCAATGGCTATCGCCGTACGCAGCGCGTAGGCCGGCGAAGAGGGCCTCGCGGTCGGCGAGGTCGACATGACCGGGGGCCTCGCGCGAGTCGTAGAGGATGCCCTTCGCCTTCGCTCGGCCCTCCATGACGGCCAGGTAAGCGAGGTAGGAGATCTCGGCGACGGTGTCCTCGCCGGGGCCGTGCGCGTTGGTGGTCTCGATCGCGCGGGCAGCGCCGTCGCGGGACTTCGCGAGGTTGCGCCGGATGACGCGGGCGAGCGCGTGGCCGCCGTTCGTGGCGGTCCAGTGGTGCGTCTCGTCCAGGACGGCGAAGCTGGGCCGGGCGCCTTCCTGGGAGGAACTGGCGGCCGTGATCGGCATGAGCTTGCCGCCGGTCGGCGTGAAGATCCGCGTCTTGCCGACGTCGAGGCCCAGCTCGGCGACAAGGTCGGACTCCTCGACCATCGACCGGATGGCCGCCATCGTGTTCTCGGTCTGCGTCTCTGAGACGCCCGCGATCACGACCCATGGCATCGGGTGCGGCTTGCCGACGGCCTCGTGGTCGAGGCGCGGGTCGGCGTGACCGCCTTCGGTCGCTTCCCAGTGGGAGAAGCGGACCGGGCCGCACAGCTCGGCCAGGCAGAGCGCGCCGAGGAACGGTGACTTGCCCCAGCCCTTCGCGCGGCGCAGGACCGCACGGCGGTACAGGAAGCGTCCGCGCTGGTCTACCGCGTAGAACCAGAGGACGAAGTTGATTTGCTCCGGCGTGAGCCGGTACGGCGTGCCCGCGTCGTCGCCGTCGGGCTGGAGGAGCTTCTCCTCGATCCACTCGATGACGCCCCAGCCGAGCGTCTTCACGGAGCCGTCCGTCGGGAAGGCGTCGAGGGTCTTCAGTGCAGCGATGGCGACCGCTTGGCGGGCCGCCGTGGCGCTGTCGGCGAGGAGAGCTGAGTCGCGGGCTTCGGCCGCCGTCACCCGCCGGACGCGAGGCGGGCGCGCAGGTCGGCGCGGTCAGCCAGGCGCAGCACGGGAGCAGGGGCGGCGTCGTCGGCGTCCTCGATACGCATCCGGGCACGCATCCGGTCGACGACCGTGGCGCCGAGGCGCTCCTCGTTGAGTCGGATCTCCTCGAAGGCCGCCTTAGACGGGCGACGGAAGTAGGAGTCGACGAGCGGCGCGAGCATCCGAAGCCGCTGCCAGTCGGTGTCCTCGAAGATGGCGGCCTGCGGGCTACGACGCCATGTCTCGTACCACTCGACGGTCTCGTCTGTGTACTGCCGACTGCCGCCGAGGTCGGGGCCTCGAACCTCGCCATCACGGGGAAGGACGATCTGTTGGTCGGTCACACGGCGCCGGGTATCGCGCTCGCGCTGATGCTGAGCTTTCGGGGCGGGGCCTCGGCCGGCCATCTCTCCTCCTTCCGGTCGTAGAAGCGCCAAGGGCGCCTCACGCGACTGCGCGGGCGCCCTTAGAGGTATTGCAAGTCAGGTGTGCAGCCTGGAGGTTGTCCAGGGTGTGCGACCCGCCGCGAGCAAGCGGCACGACGTGGTCAATGGACGCGCTCCAGCGGTCCGGGAAGCGGAGATCGGGGTTGATCGGCTCGTCGCAGAGCCCGCAAGTCCATGCATCACGCTCGAAGACGACTGCGCGGACGACCGGCTCGGCCTCGGAGGCCCCGCGCTGAAGTGCGCGTCGAGCCTCGGCGTACGCCCTGCGCTTCGCTGGGTCTCGCTTCCAGCGGTACGGGTGACCATGGCAGGACTCATAGCGGCGCAAGAAGCCGCGCATCCGCTCGCGGTTGTGGCGGCGCTGACACTCGTCGGCGTAGCAGGTGGACGACGTTGGGGCCTTGGCGAGAAAGCCAGTACCGCAGAACTGGCAGTCACGCTCGCCGCTCCACGGACCCTTTAGCGGGGGCGCTGTGTGGCGGCCCTCTCGACGACCAGCTTGACGGCGGCGGCGTTCGTGCTCGCGGTGGCACGCGCCGGGATGGCGACGCTGCCACGTTCGGGCAGGTGCGAAGGGCGACATGCAAACGTCGCAAACAACCGTGACCATGCGTGGGAAGTGGGCCAGCGGATGCCGCGCTGTTCAGTTACAGAGCGTGCGGAGGGCAGATCCAACATCGACCCTCAGACCTGCGCGCGGCCCGGGATGCTATGCCGCTTCGGTGGCGGGGCGAACCGGGCGGGGGCCACCCCCCAGGGGGCTCACCCTGCGTAACGCCACGCTGAGTCACGCGAGGCCGGGATGACGCTCGGGCTCGCGGCGTGCGGTGGGGCGTGGGCGGCGTGCGGCTGCGCCTTCGGCTGCGGTCTTGCGGCCGTGGTGCCAGCGACAGATCGCCTGAAGATTCTCGGGTCGATGATCGTCGCCTGCGTTGATGTGATCGACCTCGTTGGCCGGCTCACCACACGGGCGGGCGTCCTCGTCCTTGACCTGGCATCGGTAGGCCGCGGCCCTGAGCACCCGTAGGCGCCGGACTGCCCAGTCACTCGGCAACCGGGAGCGCCGGTCGCTCGTGCCCTCCCATGCCAAGGTTTACCCCCAAAGACAGAGACGCCCTGGGGTGGCGCTCAATCCCGCAGGCCAGGTCCATCGGCGGGGAGAGCGGCACGCCCCAGGGCGTCGATCAACCCTCCGGCGGCGTGCCCTTGGGCAGAGGCGGACCGGAGGCTCATGAAGTCGTCACGCACAACGGCCCCGCACACGCTCGTCCCAGAAGGGCTCACGAGTCGGTGGCGGGGCCTGAAGGCGGGATCTGAGGCGAGCACCTCGCCTCGTGATCAGGTAGTGGGCCAGGGTTACGTGACGCTGCGGCGCTTGCGGGCGCGGCTGACGTCACAGCTGCGGCATCGGGCCTGGAGGCCGTCGGCCGAGCGGCTGTCCTCGGCGAAGGCGAGCGCCGGCTTGTCGAGCTGGCAGCCTGAGCAGCGCTTCGCGGGGAGCTTGCCGCGCTCGATGCGGCGGTCGCGCTGGGCGTGGACGCGGGCGATCAGGTCGTCCGGGTCGAGGCCGAAGGCGACCGCGTAGGCGGTTGCGATCTCCTCGATGGCGGTCACCCGACGCGCTCCCAGACGGGCATGATGCGCTCGACTCGGGCGTCCATCGAGTAGCCATCGCCGTACCGCTCCCGGCGCCCGATGCCTGCCTGCTCCTCCCGCCGCTTGGCGGCCGTAGCTGGTCCGCGCGAGGTGTACGGGCCGTAGCTGTAGGTCTGGGTGAAGCCTTCGCGGACCTTGTCGTTCCAGCCATCCGGGTTGGGCGGGAAGGTCTCGGTGATGGTGGCGCGGAAGAGGTCGTCTCCGGCCCGCATGGTGCGCGCCATCAGTTGCTTTCCTTCGAGCTGGAGCCGAGCCCCAGGGCGCCGGCCATGACGCTCAGCATGGTCGAGACGCCGAGTGAGGCGACGTAGCCGATGGTCGGCAACTCGGTCAGCCACTGCGTTCGGATGATCGCGACGCCGATCATGAAGACCCAGGCGACGATGAGGATGCGGATGATGACCGCGACGATGAACGTGACGATGGTGCCGACGGTCTTCATCAGGCGTGCCCTCCGTTGTCGATGAAGTTGAGCGGGGTAGTGCCGTCGGCCTCGTCGGCGGCGTCCAGGACGCCAGCGGCGAAGGTGCGGGCTCGGGCCGGGGAGACGATGACCTCGACGCTGTCTCCGGCCTGTGCGGTCGCTCTGAAGGCGACGCAGGGGCGCGAGCGGCTATCGGGCGCCTTCACGCCGACGACGCGGAGCGAGTCGCCCGGGTCGACCTCGCAGGCGATCTCGCGCACCGGTCCGGCCGGCTCGACAGGGCCAGGCTCGGGCTCCCTGTTGCCTTCGTTGCCGCCGTGCTCGTCGAGCAGGAACTCGGCCACGGCCAGGGCGGCGAAGGTACGTTCGGGCGCGGTGCCGCGCTGGCGGCGCGGGAACATCGCACCCATCGTGTCGACGAACCGCATCCCCGCGGTCAGGGCTTCGTCTCGGGTCACGCCCAACCTCCCGTGAGGAAGTGGATCGAGAGCCAGGCCATGAAGGCGAGCAGGAGCACGCGGCGGAGCTGGGTCCAACCGGACCGGGGGCGCTCGGGCTCCCCGGGCTTACGGCGCTGGGTGCCGAACCAGGTCCAGACGTGCTCGCTGAGGGTGTCGCCGGGGCGGGAGTTGAAGAGGGCGACGCCCTCCAAGACGAGGAAGTACGCCAGCCAGAGCAGCCAGCCGATCGTGAAGGGGCTCACGCAGCGCCTCCCCGCGTCAGGTAGTCAGCGATGCGGAGGATGGCGTCCAGCCGCTCACGGAGCGGCGTGGTGCCGTCCGTGTAGCCCCGCCCGTTGGTCGCCGGGGCGAGCCGGGTGATCATCTCCTCCGCGGCCTTGAGCGCTTCGTCACGCGGAACCGGAGGCGCGCTGGGGCCGGTCGAAATGGTGGTCGGTGTGCCGCCGAGAAGCGCGGTTAGGTGGTCGCGCAGCCGGACGACGTCATCGCTCTTGAGGTACTCGCCGCCGATGTACAGGTCGCCGTCGTTGTCGAACTTGTCATCGACGGAAAGGCCGCTGAAGCTATTCACGCCGCCTCCTCGTCCAGCAGGAAGGCGGCCAGCTTGGCAATGCCGTCAGCGCTCCGGCTGCCAAGGAGACCTGCGCCCAGCAGCGCGGCAGCAGCGGATGCGGCGGCCACGCGGCGCGGGTCAAGCTGGCCGAGTACCGCGGCCGGGGCGGTGCCGTACGGCGCGAGAACGGCGGCGATGCGGTCGACGTCCTTGGCGGAGACGTAGGCAACGCGGCCGTTGACGCCGAGTAGGAGGACGGCGCGCTCGCCGTCGGCGGCCTGGTGGTTCTCGGTCAGGGTGTCGGAGACGGTGAAGGCGTCGCCGTCTTGGTCAACGACTTCAAGTAGATCGCTCATCGGCCCTCCGGGCTCGTCGGTGTCGGACGAGTCGCAAGTGGGCCGGGGCTGCCAGGGGTGTTCAGGTAGGCGAGGAGTTGTGCGGTCGGGGTCGGTGTGACGGAGTGACGGAAGTTGCGTCACTCTTCTTCCTGCTTATAGAGACGACGACGACCCTATAGAGAGGATGGAGAGTGACGTTCGTTCCGTCACTGCGTCACACGCAAAAGCGGGGCGGAGCCTCCTCGGCGCCCGCCCCGCGTACCAGCGTATTTAGACTTCTTCGTCGGCCTTCGGAGTAATCCACTCGATCGTCACCCGAGACTCCATGCTCGGTCGCGTGGCACCATCGGGAGACTTTCGGACCGTGATCCGCTTGATGAAGAGCGCGACCATAGCTCGCCGCTCGGGCAGAGGTGCGCTGGCCCACCAGGAGCCGGGACCGATCGGATCAGAGCCAGGCTCGCCGAGCCACTGCTCGATCGGTAGCGCAGTGCTCACCGTGGCGTCCAGCTCGCCGAGCTTCTGAGCGAGCGCCTCCATCTGTTCGGAGAGTCCGTGCTCGGCCTCCAGGAAGTGACGCCGACCGACCGCGGTCTTGTATCCACCGGCCGCCCGGTCAGCGTAAAGCTCTTCGAGCCGCTGCTCTGCATCCGCCAGTTCCCCCTCCAGCGCCGCTCGCTGGCCTGCGGTGGCGGGGTCGAGAGCAGCGAGCCCGAATAGGCGGGTGGCCTCTGCTAGCACCGCGAGCGTCTCTGGGTCGTCGCCCGCGTCGGCCGTCGAGATGAGCGCGTAGATTCGCCGGGCGACGTAGTCATCGAGGCCCCGCTTCGAGATCGTGCAGTCTCCGGTGTGCTCGCCGGGGCGACGCCGGCCAGCCGGGCGCGCGCACCGGTAGCTGGAGCGCATGGCGACCTTCGAGTTGCTGTTCGACTTCATGCGCGTGCCGCATTCGCAGAACAGCCGATTCATCGACGAGAGCAAGGAGGGCGCGTTCGGCGCCGCAGCCACGATGGTCGGCTTCCGATCGAGGATCTGCTGAATTTCCCACCACTCGGCAGGCGGCAGAATCGAGGGGTAGGCGACGATCGGAAGCAGCGTTTCCGGGTCGCGCAGGATGCGGTACCCCTTGATGCTCTTGGCCTTACGCCCTTCCTTCGGCTCCCGGTAGATGACCTCGGCTGCGTACCCCGCGATCCGCGGGTCACGGAGAATGCGTTCCAGCGTGCGGGGATGCCACGAGCTGTCGGCTGTCTTCTTTCCCGTCGTTGCACCTCGGGTCGGCACTCCGCGCTCGTTCAGGTTGCGACAGACGAAACCGAGCGTGCCGGGGCGTCCCCGCTGACCACCCCGCACGTTGGGATCGTCGGGTAGGAGGGTCGGATGCCGCAGCTCGTTTGCCGCCTCCTGGATGTTGGCGATCTCAGTTGGGTTCAGCGTCAGCAAGTTGATCGTGACCGGCTTGCCGTCTGAGGTGAAGCGGGTCTCGCTGACCATCGACATGCCGTAAGGCGGCTTCCCGCCGACGTATCCTCCCAGTTCACGGGCGATGTCCTTTGCGCCCTTGATCGCAGTGCTCTTGTTCTTGCTTTCGGTGTGGGCCGCGTCGAGGCGCATGATCAGGTGGAGCAAGTCCATGACGTTGCCCTCGCGGAAGATCCCTTCCGTCACGCTGATGATGACGACGCCTCGGTTCAGAAGGTCCGTGACGATCGGGATGATCTCCATCGGCTTCATCCGAGAGAGCCGCGAGATGTAGTAAACGATGATCACGTTGACTCGGCCGGCCTTGCAGTCCGCGATGAGCCGCTCGAATTCGGGCCGCTCCTCGCCGCTGAATGCGCTGATGCCGATGTCTTCGTAACTCCCGACCCATGTCCCGTTGAGGCTGTCGGCGCGCTTGCGGTTCTCGGCGCGCTGGGTCGCGGGGGAGGCTTCGGAGTTGTTTTCCTTGGCGCTGGACTGGCGGACGTAGCCAGCGATCAGCGCCGGGGTGGGCAGCAAATCAGCGAACGTGAACATGCGGCCGACGGTACTTGCGCAAGTTCGCTTGCGCAAGTGCACTTGCGCAACTAGGGTGGGATCTACACACACCCCTTCCGGAAGGAGCCAGAAATGGCGACCCTCACCAGCGCCGACCTCCGCGAGATGGACCGCACGACTCTCCACCGTCTGTCGGACACCCTCGTCAACCTGAAGGCCCGCGGCCTGGTCTCCGACGAGGCCCTTCACGGCCGCGTCGCTGCCGAGCTGGAGCGTCGCCTCGTCGTCGGCCTCCGCCGTCGCCGGATCTACGCCGTCTGACCAACGCAAAACGCCCGCCTCGGAGATCTCCGGGGCGGGCCATTCGGCGTATCGCGGTCAGGGGATCTCGCCGAGGAGGTGCGTAAGATGGCCGGAGCCCGGCTCCCTGGGGTGTGTGTCTCGGGGGCCGGGCTCCTTGCTGTTCAGGGCTTAGCCTTGCTGCCGCTCGTCGCGAAATGGAAGACCGCGAGCAGTAGAAGCAGCGTCGCGGCGAAGGCGCCGCCACCCTTCAGCACTGCGGCGAAAGGGTTGCTCCCGCTCGCCCAATCCAGCAGGCCGGCGACCGCGCCAAGCGCGAGGCTGAAGAAGATCATCAAGGCGAGCCAGAGGGCTCGGGCGGTGGAGTCCAACGCGGGGCCTTTCTCGGACAGTCCTCCCCTTTGGAGGAACCGTCGAAGGCTGACTCCGCCCTGCTCCGCAGGATTCCGAGACTTCGGTGGCTTGTCAAACAGCGGTCAAGACCGCATATCTATGCGCGGGTCGGATGCATAGGTATACGCACCGGCTGTCACGCCAGCTCACGGGCCAGACGTGCCAGACTTCGGCTCAGCCCCTGCCGAGGGTGTTTCGGACGAACTTTGCAGCGCCTCGATCCGCATTTCTGCGGCCCGCCTCGGATCAACACCACTTGGTGTGTCGGCAGACATTCGGCAGGTCCACGTTTGGCATGTCGATCGAGGCGCCAGGGCCGCCGTCCTCCGGCCAGTCGACCACCGTGACGCGCATGGTCTGGCCAAACTTCAGCTTCGCGCCGACCTTCGGGTCCTGGGCGACGACTGTGCCGGCCTTCTCGTTGCCCTTTGGCTTCCGCGAGGTGACCTCGAAGTAGAGGTTGACATCCTCGGTCGCGCCCGACGGGGCGCCGTCCCACTGCGTGCCGATCAGGTTGGGCATCGCCTTCGCGAAGAAGACGATCTCGCCCTTCCGGGCTTCCAGGATCTTGACCGTTGTGCCGGGCTTGACCTGAGTGCCGGCGGCCGGAGTCGTGCTCACGGCCACCGCTTCAGCCGACCAGTCGCTATCCCCGATCGGGGTCGTGGCCTCTGCGGCGAGGCCCGCCTTGTCGAGTTGGCCGAGGACCGTATCCATCGTGTCGCCGACGAGGTCCGGCACCGCGACCGTCTCGTTGGCGCTTGCCTTGGTGGCGTCGTCCGCGTCCGCGGCGCCTGAGCCGCATCCGGTGATCATGAGGGTTACTGCGGCGACGAGAGCGAGGCTCGTCCATGAGCGCGTCATGGCGTGCGAGCCTAGTTTCCGCGCGCTAGTCGACCGCTATGGACAGCAAAGAGCCCCCTGACCTGCGAGGGGGCGGCGTCGCGGACTACTGCACTAGTGGTGAGACCTATTCGGCTCGCCCGGCGCGTAGTCGATCTCGCCCATCTGGTCCAGGTGGATGAACGGGTCCAGCTCGGTGAGCGGCACGCCGGCGAACGCCCGCCGGACCGGGAAACCCTCACCCTCGAAACCCTTGGGCGCGGTCGTCAGGCGGCGAACCGGGCGGTACTCCGTCGCGATCGGGTCGAGTTTCGGCAGACGGGGCAGAACGAGGACGTCATCAACGGTGATCGCAGGCATTTCGAGCCCTCCTGACTTCGAGGCCTTCAGCGTAGCTCTTTCAAATCTGAAACACTAGGGTTTAGCTTCAAATCTGAAGAACTAGTGAGCGCCGTCTCGTGTCAGGCCTTCCGGATCTTGGCGAAGACGCGGCCGACGATGGCCAGTTCCTCGTCGTCCAGGTGGTCGATGAAGCTGCGGCGGACGGTCTCCAGGTGCGCCGGCGCGGCCTCGCGCAGCGCGGTCAGGCCCTGCTCGGTGAGCACGGCCTCGAAGCCACGCTTGTCGTCGGGGCAGCTCTGTTTCTCGACCAGGCCGCGCTTGACCATGGAACTGATCTGGTAGGTGACCCGGCTCGGGGACAGCACCAGCCGGCTGGCCAGCTCGCCCATCCGGATCCGCCGCCCGGGCGCCTCGGCGAGCGCGACCAGGACGTGGTAGTCGTTCATGCTCAGTCCGGTCGCCGCGCGCAGCTCGTCCTCGAGCGTCGTGTGCAGCGCCCACGAGCTCTCCACGAATGTGCGCCAGTGCTGCAACTGACTCTCACTGAGCGGTTCGGCCATGCCGGAAAGCATACTTCTTCAAATCAAAACTATTTTGTACGGCTGGGCACAGTCCCGTGGCTCGACGCGACGTCCGCTGTCCCGCACGACCGCGAGGCAGTGCCGGGCTGATGCGGCCCGTTGCGGAGGATCGCGGCGGCGAGCGGCCGATGCCGCACGCGCGGTGGCCGGTGGCGCTCTACGCGTACCGGAAATCGCCGGTCCGGCGTGGCTGGTCCGTCAGCCGGCCGCATGCGAAAGGCCGGCCCCGGAGGGCCGGCCTTTCCGCGATGAAACCGCCGTCACTCGAAAGCGGGCAGCCCGCCGAGCGAACCGAGCGAAACGGTCAACTCGACCGGGTGGTGCACCGGCGCCGCGACCGTGAAGCGCGCGCCGAACGGGTCCCGCAACTCGGCGAACTCGGACAGCCCCGCCTCGGCCGGCTCCGCGATGAGCGCACCGCCCAGGCGCTCGCAGAGTTCCGCCGTCGCCTCGATGTCCTCGACCTGGAAAGCCGCCCGCCACCAGGCGCCGCGGTAACCCGAGGCCAGACCGGCGATGGCGTCGTGCGCCTGGTTCAGCCACTCGCCGACGCCGAAGTCGTGACGCAGCAGCCAGCCGAACGCGGAGCCGTAGAACAGGGCCGCGGCGCTCGGGTCGTCGGTGAGCAGTTCCGGCCACGACATGGTGCCCGGCTCGCCGCCCGCCTGCGCCCCCGCGAAGTCGGCCGGCTCCCAGAGCCCGATGACCGCGCCCGCCGGGTCGGCCACGATCGCCCGGCGCCCCCCGTGCGCGTCGGCGGGGTGGCTCAGGCAGGTGCCGCCGGAGAGCGCCACCTGCTCCAATGTCTCCTCGAGATCGGGTGTGCTCAGGTGCGTGAGCCACCCGTCGGGACGGTTCGCCCCGCTGCGGGTGAGCCCCGCCACGGCCCGCCCGTTGAGCTTGAAGCGGTCACCGGCTGACTCCCAGCCGAACAACTCTCCGTAGAACTGCGCCGCTCGCGCAGGATCCGCACTCGCCAACTCCACCCAACAGGGTGTTAGTGGTGCATACCCTCTGATCCGCATGTGCCGCTCCATCATGGACGTCCCCAGTTGCTGAGCACTCTACGGCACTGATAACGCTTCGTGAACACCGCACGGTTCATTGTCCGGTTTAGAGCAGTATTAAGTTACCTAGCGTAAGTGGGTGAGTGATCCAGGTGATCCTGACCGTGGTTGTGGAAGAACGTTCACGTTAGGAACTGTCAGTAACTGGATCGAAAATCGTCTTCGCGTGCGCGTCGTCACTCTCTGTTGAGCAACATCTCGAACCAGACCGTGGAACCACGGACCGTGGGATCGGTGCCCCACGAGTCGCTCAACTCCTCGATCAGGCCGAGCCCGCGGCCCCGGCTGGCGAGCGCGTCGGTGCGCGCCCGGATCACGCTGCCCCGGGTGCCGGTGTCGGCCACCGAGACCAGCAGCCGCTCCGCGTTCAGGTCGATGTGCACCTGTGCCGGGGTGCCGGCGTGCAGCAGCGCGTTGGTGGTCAGCTCGCTGGTGCACAGGATCGCCGCGCCGATCACCGGCTCCGGCACCAGCCACTCGCGCAACCGGGTCGTCATCCACTGCCGGACCCGGCTCGGGCCGGTCGGCTCGGCGGCCACCTGCATGGTCGCCGACCGGCTCATCGCCAGGGCGTGCTCGACCGCGAGCACCGCCACGTCGTCGTCGGTGGTGCCCTCGACCGCGGCGGTGGCCAGCGAGCACATGTTGCGCGGGTCGCCGCTGGGTGACCCGGCGGCGGCCGTGACCAGGGCGTCCAGGCCGGCGTTCAGCGGGCGGCCGCGGCGCTCCACCACGCCGTCGCTGTACATCAGGATCGTGTCGCCCGGCTCCAGCGTCAGCGAGCCGGTCTGCCAGCGGCCACCCAGGCCGAGCGGGGCGCCGGGCGGCACCTTCACCAGCTCGGCGGTGGCCGGCTCACCGGCCAGGCCGGCCCGGCGCAGCACCGGCGGCGGGTGCCCGGCGCTGGCCAGGGTGATCGAGCCGTCCGCGGGGTCCAGCACGCCGTAGACGACGGTCACGAAGATCTCCTCGTTCCGTGACTCGGCGCCCAGGGAGCCGACCAGGCGGTCCAGGCCGGCCAGCACGCTCGGCGGGGCCGGATCGGTCAGCGCCAGCGCCCGCAGCGCCGCCCGGACCTGGCCCATCACCGCGGCGGCGCGCACGTCGTGCCCGGCCACGTCGCCGAGCACCATGGCCAGCCGGCCGTCGGTGAGCCGGAACGCGTCGTAGAAGTCCCCGCCGGCGGCGTTGCCGTCCACCCCGACGTCGTAGCGCGCGGCGATCCGGAAGGTGTCCAGCTCGGGCAGGTGCTCCGGGAGCATGCTGCGCTGGAGCAGCTGGGCCGTGCCGTGCTGGGCCTCGAAGCGGCGGGCGCGCTCGGCCGCCTGGGCCACCAGCTCGGCGGCGGCCCGCAGGAGGGCGCGCTCGGCCGGGAGCCAGGCGTGTGCCCGGCGGAAACCCATGGTGAGGGCACCGCGTACCGAAGGGGTGCGCAACGGGAGAGCGGCCAGCGAGCGGACCCGCCGCTCGTGCCGGTCCTGCGCGATGGCGCGCAGCGGCTCGCCGTCGGCGACGAACGTGGCCCGGCCCGACTCGGCCGCCGCCACCAGCGGCGCCGCCGGGTCGGCGCCGACCTGCCGCCAGACCGGTGGCAGGCGCTCGTCCGCCTCGTCCAGCATCTCGCCGCGGATCCGGCGGACATAGCGGTAGGAGCTGCCGTCGTCGACCGCGAGGGCGCAGTGGTCGAGATCGAAGGAGGCCATCGCGTAGGTCAGGACGACGCGCGTGACGTCGTCGATGGTGAGTGCTCCGGCCAGTCGTGCGGTCAGCTCACCGAGGCTCTGCAATCGGTGGATCACCTGGGTCGTCTCGGCGGCCACCGTGAGCACCCCTGCGATCGCCCCGTGCGAGTCGCGGACCACCGAGTGCCCGCGGGTGTAGAAGGCCGGCTCCGCGCCGCCCGGGCGCACCGTCATCTGGCTCTCCGGCTCCAGCACCGGATGACCGGTCCGGAACACCCGGCCGATCACGTCGCCCATGCCCGGCTGGTCCCACGCCTCGCCGAAGGCCGCCACGGCCGGCCGGCCGAGCGCGCCCGGATGCAGGCCGCCCAGCACCTCGGCGTAGGCGTCGTTGTAGAGCACCACGCAGTCCGGCCCGCAGACCAGCATCATCGGCACCGGGGACTCGAGCAGCAGGTCGACGGCCGCGCGCACGGCCGGATCCCACCGATCGACAGGGCCCAGCGAGGTGCCGGACCAGTCGTGGGCGTGCACCAGGGACGCGCAGCCCTTGGCTCCCGTGGACTGCACGGGCAGCGTGGAGATCGCTGGCGGGCGAGCCGCTCCCGAGCCGACCATGCAGAAAGACTATCCCGAGTGGGCCGTTTGTACGATGTCGCACCGGCCGACCGTCCGATTCTTGACGGAGTGCCGGGACTTGCCCCCGCAGTGCGTCACACTGCGTGACTACTCGATCTGACCTGCGTGTTTATTGATCATTTATAGTCGCGCCCGTGATCGAACGAGGGGAGCCGCTGCCGGTCCGGGTGCCGGGGCCGGGATCAGGCGCGCCGGTGGAGGACGCGCTGACGCGGCGGCGGTGGGCCGAGCTGGACGGCTGGTCGCAGGCGGCCGAGACTCGCACCATGCCGGCGGTGCCGGATTCGTACCCCGGGTCGCCCGGGCGGCCGGTGGTGGCTGCGTCATCTGTGGCTTTGGATCCCGGGCCTGCTTCCGATATTCCGGATATAGCTTCTTCGCGGCCCGCGCCTTCTCCGCGACGTGCGTTTTTCTGGCGTGCGCCCTTTTCGCGGCGCCGCCGGCTGGTGGTGGTCGCCGGTGCCGGGCTGGCCGTGCTCCTGTCGGCCGGCGCCTACGCGATGACCGGCGACGACCCCGCCACCACGGCCTCCGCCGGGCCCGTTCCGACCGCCGGCGCGGCGATCGCGGTGCCCGACGAGCACCCGGTCAACGACATCGTCCCCGCCGCCACGGCGGCCACCTCGGTCTCCGCCTCGCCGACGCGCAGCCGGTCGGCGTCCGCCTCGCCGTCGGCGTCCGTCTCGACCTCGCCCTCGCCCTCACCCTCCGCCTCGGCACGGGTGCGGATCGGCAAGCCCACTCCCACCGGCGGCCACGGGGGCCAGCCGACCAGTGCGGCGCCGATCACCGGCACGCCATCGCTGTCCGCTCGGTACAGCTATGCCCTGGACGACTCCGGGTACCGGGGGAGCGTGCAGGTGGTGAACAGCGGGACCGGGGCGGCCGTGGACTGGACGGTGGCGTTGACCGTACCGGGCGGGGAGGCGGTCTCGGTGACCTCCGGGTCGGTGTCGATGTCGCAGGCCGGGTCGAGCGTGACGTTCCGCCCGTCGGCCGGGTCGGTGCGGGCCGGCGGCTCGGTGAGCTTCGGGTTCACCCTGGACACCGTGCCGGCGATCGTCCCGGGCGGTTGCGCGATCGATGGAGTCGCCTGCTCCTGAGAGTTCTTGTCGGGGGCTGGTGGTACACCCGAGTCCTAGAGTTTCGACAGAGGCGCCGACCGGCGTGCTGCGCGGAGCGAGGGAGGGCGGATGACCGGCGACGGGTTGAGCCGTGGACTGAGCGACATGTGGCGGTCCCTGGTGCTTTACCTTCCGGTGGCACTGGCGTTCGTCGCCGTGCTGCTGATCGGCTGGCTGCTGGCCCGGCTGGCCCGCACGATCACGGCGAAGGCGCTGCGCCGGGTCGGCCTGGACCGGGCCGCCCAGCACGGGCTCGCCGGTCGCCTGCTGCGCGGCACCGACCCGGTGGCACTCTGCGCCCGCTTGGCATATTGGCTGGTGCTGCTGATCACCCTGCAGCTCGCCTTCGGCCTGTGGGGGCCGAACCAGGTGAGCACCCTGCTCAACACCCTGATCGCCTGGCTGCCACAGCTCTTCGTGGCGATCGTGATCGTGGTGGCCGCCATCGCCGTGGCCGGCGCCGCCCACGACCTGATCGGCAACGCCCTCGGCGAGTTGGGCTATGCGCGGGTGCTGGCCAAAGCGGTCGCCGCCGTGATCATCACGCTCGGCGTGATCGCCGGGCTGGACCAGGTCGGCATCGCGACCACGGTCACCCGCCCGTTGCTGATCACGGTGCTGGTCACCGTGGCCGGCGTGATCATCGTGGGGGTGGGCGGCGGTCTCGTCCGGCCGATGCAGCAGCGCTGGGAGGGGTGGCTGGACCGGGCGGCGGTGGAGTCGGCGGCGATCCGGGAGCAGGCGCGGGCGTTCGCCGAGGAGCGTGCCCGGCAGGCGGAGGCGCGGGCCGAGGCGGAGCGCCGGGCCGAGGAGGCGCGGAAGGCGGAGGAGGCACGCCGGGCCGAGGAGGCGCGGAAGGCGGAGGAGGCACGGCGGGCCGAGGAGGACCGGAAAGCGGAGGAAGCGCGTCGCGCCGAGCAGGAGCGGAAGGCGGAGGAGGCGCGTCGTCTCGCGGAGGCCAAGCAGGCCGAGGAGGCACGCCAGGCTGCGGCGGCTCGGCGGGCCGAGGAGGAGCGGCGCGCGGAGGAGACCCGGCAGGCCGAGGAGCGGCGGCGGGCCGAGGAGGCTCGGCGGGCGGAGATCGAGCGGCGGCAGCGGGAGGCCTGGGCCGCTGACCAGCGCCGGGCGGCTGCGGCGCAGGGCTATGCGGCACGACCCGATGACGAGACCCAGGTGATCCCGTCGCCGGGCGAGGACGGGCTGCATTTCATTCCGGGCTTCGGCCGGACGGCGGGTTACGGCGGGTCCGCGGGCACGCCCTCCGCTTCCCCGGGGTCTCCGGATGTGTCGCGCGCTGAGGAGTCGACGGATCCCGGGCCGCTCGGGACGCCCGGCGAGACCGCGGTGATCACGCCGGGGGTGCGGCCGGTGTGGTCGGACTACCACGGTGGTGAGCCGGCGTCGGATTCCACCGGCCAGCCGCGTGGCGAGACTCCGGAGGGCCGGGGCGACGGCGAGCCGCCGACGACATCGTTCGGACAGGTGTCCGGAGGCGGTGGACGGCTGGCGGGGACGCCGCTTGACGCGGACGCCGAGCCCGGGTCGGCGTCCGCGGGAAGTGGCGGGTCCGCCGTCCCACCGAACGACGACACGACGGTGCCGACTGTCCTGCTGGGTGGTGCCGCGGCTGGGGCTGGCGAGGCGGCGAAGACAGTGCCGGCCGGCGATGCGGAGGGGGCGGCGGGTGCGGATTCGACCGGCTCCGGGAGTGTGCGCGATCAGGGTGGCGCTGAGCAGGAGGAGACCGCGGGGATCACGGAGGGTTCGCAGCACGGCGAGGCTGCGGTGATCACGCAGGACGAGGCCGTGGTGCTTCCGCAGGGCTCGGAGCAGGAGGAGAGCGCGGTGCTTCCGCAGGGCTCGGAGCAGGAGGAGGGCGCGGTGCTTCCACAGGGTTCGGGGCAGGGGGAGGCGGTGGTGCTTCCGCCGGACTCGGGGCAGGAGGAGGCGGTGGCGCTTCCGCCGGACTCGGAGCAGGAGGAGGCCGCGGTGATGGGGCGGGGCTCGGAGGAGACGACGACGGTGATTCCGCCGGGCCTGGCGCAGGAGGAGACTGCGGTGATCACGCAGGGCTCGGAGGAGACGACCACGGTGATTCCGTCGCCGGGCCCGGACCGGGCGCTGGTGATCGACGAGACCGGGGACGGTGATCGCACCCAGGTGGTCTCGTTGCCCGGGCAGGACCAGACGACTCAGGAGGTTCCGGGGCATCCCGGCGACGACGATCCGACGATCCCGTCGTCCCGCCCGGCCGGCGGATGACGCGGACTGCCGGGGAACGCGAGGGGCCGGCACCGCGGTGCGGTGCCGGCCCTGTGGGCTTCGGGCTGGTCGTGGCTGATCAGACCGGTGGTTCGGCCGGGTGATCGGTTGGCCGGCCCGTGCCGGGTTCGCCGTCGGCAGGGCTGGTGAAAGGTCTGGCGGAAGCGGCCGGGCCGGTCAGGCCGGGGTGGGCAGGGTGCGGGCGAGCATGCAGACCGCGAGGAGACGGCGGAGGACCCAGTCGTTCTCGGACCAGTCGATCTCGCCCTCGGGGGCGATCCAGCCGTGCTGGTAGGCCGCGTCGCGGACGCCCTCGGCGTAAGCGGCGAGCAGGATCGGGGTCAGCGGGCGGGTGTCCGCGTCGAGGCTGTCCCGGACGCCGGCGGCGTGCTGGTCGATCACGGACATAAGGCCGGGGGAGGACTGGGTGGCGGCGAGGCCGCTGACCCCGACGGCGGCGGTGAGGTCGGCGAGCGAGGCGTGCGCGGAGCGGAGGGCGGCGCGGGCGGCGGCGTTGCTGAACAGACCATTCATGAGAAGAAAAGTTAGAGACCGCAAGGTAGCCAACGGTTCTCCCTAACGGTGCAGCTCGGTTGAACTCGCCGCTGTTCGGAGCCGCGCGAAGCGGGTATGAGCGGGGTCCGAGAGAGGGGAGAGGGTGCGATGGCGAGTGCGACGAGCGGCGGACCGGGGGCGGGGAACGCCGGGGCGAGCGCGGGGAACCGCGGGCCGGGCGCAGGGAACGGCGCGTCCGGCGGCGCGGGTGCGGGGGACCGCGGGCCGGGCGCAGGGAACGGCGCGTCCGGCGGCGCGGGTGCGGGGGACGGCGGGCTCGGTGCCCGGGACGGCGGGCCGGATCGGGGGCATCGGCGGCCGGCGGGGCTGGACGACGTGACGGTGCAGGCGTTGGGGAAGTTGAGTGAGGCCCTGGAGACGGTGGAGCGGGTTCGGGGGCATCTGTACTCGATGCATCAGCTGACCGGGACGGCCGACTTCATGCTGGACGAGGCCGTCTCGCTGTTCATGCAGGGTGGGCACACCGCGATCGCGGAACGGATCGAGCGGGAGCTGATCGGGCGGAACGTGGTGCCGGGGCGGTGGACGTTCCAGCTCGTCGAGGAGTACGACGACGGGTATTACCGCGAGTTCCGGCAGATGGAGCAGGACGCCCGGGACGAGCTCGCGGGCGGCCGGCGGCATCTTTACGAGGCGGAACTCAAGGAACGCCGCCGCACCCACGGCCGTCGTGGCCACGAGGCGCTGCCCGGTTGAGGCTGGGCGGAATCGGACACGGAGACCGAGCCGCCGCGGCGGTGGGCGGCACGCGGCAGGGCCGCGGCGGGGTGCGGCTGGGCGGGGTGGAGGGTTACTCCGGGTAGTCGGCCGGCTTCGGGCGGCGGCGCTGGGTGTCGTCGGCCAGGATGACCGTGGCGACCACCAGGGCTACGACGACGGCGAAGAACCAGGAGGCGTCATCGATGAGCCTCGCGGCCAGCGGGGCCTGGAAGGCAGCCAGGAGGAAACCCAGCCACGCGAAGCGGCGCTGACGTTCAGACAGGAATCCGGCAGATCGCACCCGGAAATTCTGGCGCGATAAGTCCGGATCGCCGTCACCCGTTCGGCCGATTCTGCGTTGTCCGATGGTGCCCTCAGCATTGCGTCGAAGTCGCTCAATTTCCGCCGCGGTCGGGGTGTTGGTGCTGGTGGGAGCGGTGCTGGGGTGGACGTTCCGGGAGTCCGGGCGGGTTGCGGCACCTCCGGCGCCGGAGCCGGCCCGGCACGAGTGGGTGCAGACCGGTCCGCTACCGGATGCGGGCGCCGGCCGGCCGGATCCGGGCGGCGAGCGGCGGGATCGGGGCGGCGGCCGGCGGGATCGGGGCGGCGAGCGCCTGGGGTGGGGCAGCGCGCGGCTGACCGTGAGCGACGCGGCCAGCCTGGTGCGGGTGGAGACGGCGGCGTTGCCGGGGCTGCTCTATCGGGTCAGTTCGGCGCCGGACGCCGGGGTCGCGCCGGTGGTCGTCCGGCGCGGCGAGCGGGTCGCGGTGCGGCTGCGGGCTACCGGGAGTGACGGGCTCGACGAGGTCCGGATCGTGCTGAACCGGGACGTCCGCTGGGACATCCGGCTGCCGGCCGGTGCCGGGGAGCAGCGGCTGAATCTGCGTGGCGGCCGGGTGAGCCGGGTGGTTCTCGGCGCCTCCGGACTCGCCGAGATGTGGCTGCCGGATCCGGCCGGCACGGTGCCGGTGACCTTCGCCGGTGGGGTGGGGACGGTGGTCGTCACGGCCGGGACGCCGGCGCCGTTCCGGATCGTGCTGGACGGTGGGGCCGGCGAGGTGGACACCCCGTGGATCACCACCAACGGCACGCCGGGCGGCGCGATCCTCCAGGAGGCCGGGTGGCGCCGGACCGCCGACCGCTACGCGGTCCGCGCGGCGGACGGGTTGGGCAGTGTGATCCTCCGGCGACATCTGCCGGTGCGCCACCGCAGGGGCTGAGCCCGCCACCGCCCGCCGCGCCGGCGCACGAACTCGAGCCGGGGCGGGCATCGTGGCCCGGGGTGCGCCCGGCCGGGACGACGGCGAAGACCGTGTGATCGGGCGCGCCGGTGGGAGGGGGCGGGCCGATGGCGGGCATCTCCATCACTGGGGCCCGGTCAGGCCGGTGGTGCTGGGACGGGCTTCCCGATCGTCGGGCTGCCGCCCGGTTTCGTTGTCGCTGGGATCGTTCTGGCCGTCGGTGTCCCACGAGGCCATCGCGCGGTTCAGCTCGCTGAGCGGGAGCTTCTCCTCGTCGCGCCAGGCGCCTTCAGGTTGTTCGGTCATGACCCTCGCGTACCCGGTGACGGACGGCCGAAACGATTCGCGGGGCGGGTGCTGCGGCCGTACCGTAATCGGGTTTCGGGAATGGAAACGGCCGCTCCGGAGAGCGGCCGTGACCTTGCGGTGGGTCAGATTCCGGGGCGGTCCACCTTGCCGCGCCAGGCGCCGGTGGTGATGCCGCCGCGGCTCTCGATGAACTCCTTGAAGCGGTGCAGGTCGCCCTTGACCCGGCGGTCGACCATGCCGAGCTTGTCGCCGGCGGTCTCGACGAAGCCCTGCGGGTCGAAGTCGAGCTGCACGGTGACCCGGGTGTGCGTGTCGTCCAGGCGGTGGAAGGTCACCACGCCCGCTTGCTTCTCGCCGTCCGTGGCGGTCCAGGCGACGCGCTCGTCCGGGAGTTGCTCGGTGATCTGGGCGTCGAACTCGCGCTCGATCCCGGCGATCTTGGTCTTCCAGTGCATGTGGGTGTCGTCCAGCTGCTGGATCTCCTCCACGCCCTCCATGAAGCGCGGGAACTCCTCGAACTGGGTCCACTGGTCGTAGCAGGTGCGGACCGGGACGTTGACGTCAACGAACTCGGTGACCGTGCTCACGCCGTTCCTCCTTCACTCGCTCGCCACGCTTCGGCGGCGTTCTCGAACGTCCTGTCCCCGGGCAGCGCCGCGATCCGTCGCAGCACCTCGTCCGGGGCGTTCATGGCCCGTGCCGACGCGTCCAGCGCGGACCGGTCGCCCGGGAAGGCGGTCCGGCCCAGGAAACTCCCGAACCGGCTGAACGCCTCGCCCTGGGCGCTGCCCACGCCGTTCGGGATGCCCCGGCCGAAGTCTCCGTTCGGTGCCACGGTGACTTGCGGCTGGTCCTCACCGGCCGGCTCGGGCGTGTGCGACTCGTCGGCGCGTGACCCGGCCGGACCTCGGAAGATGCCCCGAACCTCCTGGGCCATCTGTTCGTCCAGCACCGCGCCGTGCTTGCTGTTTCCCCGTTCCATGATTCAGGGGTGCCCTCGCGGTTGGGGCCTAAACGTGGCTAACGTGCGGAAGGTGGACACGGTTGATGCGATTGTCGTCGGCGCCGGGCACAACGGGCTGGTGGCGGCGAACCTGCTGGCGGACGCCGGCTGGACGGTGCGGGTGCTGGAGACCTCCGGTGAGCCCGGCGGTGCGGTGCGTTCCGGGGAGGTGACCGCGCCGGGCTACCTGTCCGACCTGTTCAGCGCGTTCTATCCGCTGGGCTACGCCTCGCCGGTGCTGCGCGAGCTGGGACTGGACCGGCACGGGCTGGCCTGGACGCATGCCCCGGCCGTGCTCAGTCACCTGCTCCCGGACGGGCGGGCCGCGACGATCAGCCGGGACCTGGCGGAGACCATGGCGTCGATGGAGACGTTCGCGGCCGGGGACGGCGAACGGTGGCGGAACGCGTACCGGGACTGGGCGGCCGTCTCCGACCGCATGCTGGAGGTGATCCTGCGGCCGTTCCCGCCGGTCCGGGCCGGTCTCGGCCTGGCCCGGCAGCTGGGCCCCGGTGACGCCCTCCGGCTGGGCCGGCGGCTGGTGCTGTCCGCGCGGGAGCTGGGCTCGGAGCTGTTCAGCGGGGAGGGCGCCCGGGTGGCGCTGGCCGGTTGCGCTCTGCACACCGACCTGTCCCCGGAGGAGGCCGGCGGCGGGGTGTACGGCTGGCTGCTCACCATGCTCGGCCAGCAGGTCGGCTGGCCGGCGCCGGTCGGTGGGGCGGGCGAGCTGACCGCGGCCCTGGTCCGGCGGCTGCGGTCGCGCGGCGGGGAGATCGTGTATCGGGCGCCGGTGCGCCGGGTGCTGGTGGCGCGCGGGCGCGCGATGGGCGTTCGGACCGCGGACGGGCGGGACTGGCGGGCCACCCGGGCGGTGGTGGCCGACGTGCCGGCGCCGGCGCTGTTCCTGGACCTGGTCGGGGAGCGGTGGCTGCCCGGGCGGATGGTGGAGGACCTGGCGCACTTCCGGTGGGACGGTGCGACGGTGAAGGTGGACTGGGCCCTGGACGGGCCGATCCCGTGGAAGAACGCGGCGGTCGGCGGGGCCGGGACGGTGCACCTGGGCGCGGACCTGAACGGGTTGACGCGATACTCCGGGAAGATCGCCACCGGGGAGGTGCCGGAGGATCCGTTCCTGCTGCTCGGGCAGATGACCACGACTGATCAGAGCCGGTCACCGGCCGGGACCGAGACGGCCTGGGCGTACACCCATCTGCCGCATCGGGCGCAGTGGCCGGCCGACGAGATCGCGGCGCACGTCGAGCGGATCGAGGCGGTGATCGAGGAGCAGGCGCCCGGGTTCCGGAGCCGGGTCGTGGGGCGGCACGTGTTCGCGCCCGGCGATCTGGAGCGGGAGAACCCGTCGCTGGTCGGCGGTGCGCTCGGGGGCGGGACGTCGGCGGCGTTCCAGCAGCTGTTCTTCCGGCCGGTGCCCGGGCTGGGCCGGGCGGACACACCGGTGGACCGGCTGTATCTGAGCAGCTCGTCGGCACATCCGGGTGGTGGCGTGCACGGGGCGCCCGGGGCCAACGCGGCGCGGGCGGCACTGGCCCGGGACAGGGGGCTGACCGGTGCGGCGTACCGGGGGCTGGTGGAGCGGGCCCAGCGGGTGATCTACCGCTGAGCCTCCGCCAGGTCGGCGAGCCGGCGCAGCGCCTCGACGTTGCGCTGGTGCAGCAGCAGGTCGTTGACCTTGTTGCGGATCCAGAGCAGCGGGCCGGACTCGAAGTCCTCGTGCATCACCACTCGGGTCCCGCCGGAGGACTCCGGCTCCAGGACGATGTCGACGACGGCCTCGCCGAGCGGCCAGAGGCCGGCCCGGATCTTCAGCTCGCGGTCCGGGACGCACTCCAGCACGGTCGACGAGTCGTGCAGGGAGAACGGCCAGGGGCCGACCTTGTGGTGCAGTCTCGAACCGGGGCCGGGCCAGTCCTGCTCGACGTCGCGGATGTGGGTGGTGCCGACCACCCAGTCGCTGTACGACCAGCCGTCGGCGAGGATGGCGAAGACCTGGGCGGGCGGGGCGTTCACGGTACGCGTCACGGTTGCCACGGCACCGATGTACCCGGCGCGCGGCCGGTCAATCGGATGTCTCACCAGGCCAGTGCGGCGGCGATGATCAGGACCACGGCGGCGCCGACGGAGAAGCCGACGACGGCGATCGCGGTGGCCGCTCGGATGATCTCGCGGAGCGGGGCGAGCGCCTGCTTGAGCGAGTGCAGGGCCAGGCCGAGGCTGAGGCCGGCGATCACGAGGTAGAGCAGGGCCGCGTTCATGATCACTCCCGGTGGGCCGAAGGGGGCTCCTGATGTGAATATCGGCCGACCGTCCGCTGCATATCAACGAATATTCATCCATTGCGAAAAGGGCAAACGTCGTGAATGATCTGCTACCTGGCAACGAGGCAGGTGGCGGAGCGCCCGGATGGGTGAATATTCTGACTACTGTCGTGTGGTTTTCGATTCCGGCCCGTTGTCAGAAGAGACGTCGTAACTTCGGATCATGGAAATAGGGACTTTTCGCGAAATGACTGACTCTTCTGGGCCGCAGCCGATCGAGGCGGAGATGATCGCCGGGGTGTGTGCCACCGGCACCTGCCCGACGGTGTACCGGACCGCGCAGGGTTCGCTGGTCGTGCAAGGCTATGCGGTCCCCGGCGGGGTCGCCGGTGTCGATCTGCCGGAAGGGGAGTCGTTTGTCGAGATCCCGCTGGAGCTCCTGCTGGACGCGGCGCGCCGGGTGGCCTGACCGGGGGCCGGCCGATGGCTGATCCCCTGGCCCCGTCCGGTGACACCGATCCACGCGCGCTCGGCCTCGCTCTCCGCGCCGCCCGCAAGAGCAGCGGGCTGACCGGTTCGGAGCTCGCGCGGCGGGCGGGGATGAGCCAGGCCAAGATCTCCCGCCTGGAGACGGGTGTGACGCTCGCCGACCCGGCGGACGTGCGTGCGCTCGCCGGTGCGATGGCGCTGCCGCAGGACCGGGCCGACGCGCTGGTGTCCCAGGCGGAACGAGCCCAGCAGCTGCTGACGGACCTCCGGCCGGAGCCCCGTGACCTGCCGGAGCTGCAGGACGCGATCCACCGCGCCGAACGGGAGAGCACCGAGATCCGGATCTTCAATCCCGCCCTGGTGCCCGGCCTCATGCAGACGAGCAGCTACGCCCGGGGAGTGATCACCACCCTGGGCGCGCTGAGCGCGGCCGACCCCACGGCGCCGGAGACCCGGCAGAACCTGCTCGCCGCGGTGTCGCGGCGGATCGCCCGGCAGGAGATCCTCGGGGTGCCCGGCAAGACGTTCTCGTTCGTCGTCACCGAGTCGGTGCTGGGGACCGGCGTGGGAACTCCGGAGGACATGCTGGTGCAGATCCGGCAGATCCGGCAGGTCGCCGCCCTGCCCAACGTCAGCTTCCGCATCCTGCCGGCACGTGCCTTCGTCACCGACTTCGCCCTGCACCCGTTCGAGGTGATCGACAGCCGCGTGGTGATGATGGACCTGTTCAACACCTCGTTGACGGTGCAGGGCCGGGCGGACGTCCGGCTGTATCGGAACCTCTTCGCGCGGCTCGAGCAGGCGGCGACCGCCGACGTCGAGGCGCTGCTGGACGAGTACACCGAGTATTACCGGCGGCAGGTGGGTCGCTGACCGGATGTTTACGCTGGAGGTCGACGGGCAACGACATCTGCCGTTGTCACCGCTTGCCTTCGCCCGCTGAGGAGAGCCCGCCCGTGCGCATTGCGATGATCTCCGAGCACGCCAGCCCGCTCGGCGTGGGCGACCAGCACGCCCACGTCGCCGACCTGTCCACCGCGCTCGCCGATCTCGGGCACGAGGTGCGGGTCTACACCCGCCGCACCGATCCGGACGTGGCCGAGGTCGTTCCGGTCGCCGACGGGGTGCGGGTGGTGCACGTGCCGGCCGGCCCGGCGCGCCCGCTGCCGGACGAGGAGCTGCTGCCGCACATGGCGGAGTTCGCCCGGCTGCTCAGCGAGCAGTGGCGGGGCGACGGCTGGACGCCGGACGTGGCGCACGCGCACTTCTGGACCAGCGGCCTGGCCGCGGTGACCGCCGCCAAGCAGATCGACATCCCGGTGGTGCAGTCGTTCCACGAGATCGGCGCGATCGACCCGTACCGCGCCGGACCGTCCCGCACCGGTTACGAGCGGGCGCTCGGCCGGGCCGTCGACCGGGTGGTCGCGCAGAGCCAGGACGAGGTGCTCGGCCTGGTCCGGATCGGGGTGCCCCGGGCCCAGCTGACCGTGGTCCCGGCCGGCGTGGACAGCCAGCGGTTCACTCCGGAGGGCCCGGCCGTGCCGCGCGACCCGGAGCGGCCGCGCATCCTCTCGGTCGGCAAGCTGGTCGAGCACAAGGGCTTCGGCGACGTCATCCAGGCGATGCGCTACGTCCCCGGCGCCGAGGTGGTGGTGGTCGGCGGCCCGCCGGCCGACCAGCTCACCGCCGACCCGGGCGCCAAGTCGCTGCGCGCGCTCGCCGAGCGGTTCCAGGTCGCCGACCGGCTCCGGCTGGTCGGCGCGGTCCCGCACCGGGACATGCCGAGCTGGTATCGCTCCGCCGACCTGCTGGTCGCCGCGCCCTGGCAGGAGCAGTTCGAGCGGTCCGCGCTGGAGGCGATGGCCTGCGGCGTGCCGATCGTCGGGACCGCGGTGGGCGGGCTGACCGAGACCGTGGTCGACGGCCTGACCGGTGACCTGGTGCCGGCCCGGGACCCGCGGGCGCTCGGCGGCGCGGTCCGCCGCCTGATCAACGACAAGGTGCGGCGTTTCACGTACGCCACGGCGGCGCTGGACCGGGCCCGGCAGGCGTACTCCTGGAAGCGCGTCGCCGCCCAGATCGGCTCGGTCTACTCGGCGGTGACCGGCCTGCGCCGGACCAGCGCCGAGCCGGAGGCGGTGGGGTAGTCGTAGGCGGCCATCCACCGGTTGGTGGATGGCGACGATCGCTCGCTGGTCGATTCGGGCACCCCGGGCGATCCGTGACGCTGGACGCATGGCAGTCATCGAGGTCAGCAACCTCACCAAGCGTTACGGGGACACCGTCGCGGTCCGCGACGTGTCGCTCGCCGTCGAGGACGGCGAGATCTTCGGCATCCTGGGACCGAACGGCGCCGGCAAGACGACCACCGTCGAGTGCGTCGCCGGCCTGCGGGCCCCGGACGGCGGCACGATCCGCGTGCTGGGCCGCGCTCCGCGCGATCCCTCGCTGCGGGCCGAGGTCGGCGTGCAACTCCAGGAGTCCCAGCTCCAGGAGAAATTGACGGTACGCGAGGCGCTGGAGCTCTACAGCGCGTTCTACCGGGCGCCGCGCGGCTGGCGCGAGCTCGCCGGGGAGCTGGGCCTGGACGGGAAGCTGCGCACGGCGTACGGAAAGCTCTCCGGTGGTCAGAAACAACGCCTCTCGATCGCGCTCGCGCTGATCGGCAACCCGCGGATCGCCGTCCTGGACGAGCTGACCACCGGCCTGGACCCGCAGGCCCGCCGGGACACCTGGGGCCTGATCGAGTCGGTCCGGGACCGTGGCGTCACCGTCGTGCTGGTCACCCACTTCATGGAGGAGGCCGAGCGGCTCTGCGACCGGATCGCGGTGATCGACAAGGGCGCGGTGGTCGCCCTGGACACCCCGGCCGGCCTGGTCGAGCGGACCCAGACCGAGCAGGTCATCCGGTTCCGCCCATCGGCTCCGCTGGACGACGCCCTGCTCACCGTCCTGCCCGAGGTGCGCGAGGTGCGGCGCCACGGCGACCTGGTCGAGGTGGCCGGCGCCGGCAACCTGCTCTACGCGGTCACCTCGGTGCTCGCCGTCCACCGGATCGTCGCCGGTGACCTGCGCGTCGAGCAGGCCAGCCTCGACGACGCCTTCGTCCGCCTGACCGGCAACGGGACCCAGGAGTGACCATGAACGTCTTCGTCAAGCTCACCCGGACCGAGCTCAAGCTGTACCTGCGCGAGCCGGTCGCGGTCTTCTTCGCCCTGCTCTTCCCGACCATCCTGGTCGTCATCCTGGGCTGCATCCCGGCGTTCCGCGAGCCGTCCCCGGAGCTCGGCGGCGCCCGCACCATCGACGTCTACGTCGGCATCGCGATCGCGCTGAGCCTGGCGATGGTGGGTCTGCAGAGCATGCCCATGGCGCTGGCCACGTACCGGGAGCGCGGGGTGCTGCGCCGCTTCGCCACCACCCCGGTCCGGCCGATCACGCTGCTCGGCGCCCAGCTGACCGCGATGGTGCTGATCGCCCTCGCCTCGTCCGTGCTCTGCGTCGCGGTCGGCTACCTGGCCTTCGACGTCCCGCCGGCCGGCAACCTCCTGGGGTTCCTGCTCGCGTTCCTGCTCACCGCGGCCGGCGTGTTCGCGATCGGGCTGCTGATCGCGGCCGTGGCGCCGAGCGGCAAGGCCGGCAACGCGATCGGCACCCTGCTCTTCTTCCCGTCGATGTTCTTCGCCGGCCTGTGGCTGCCCCGCGAGTTCATGCCGGACGTCGTGCAGCGGATCGGCGACTACACGCCGCTGGGCGCCGGCGAGCGGGCCCTGCACGAGGCGATGGGCGGCAGCTGGCCGAACGCGCTCTCCTCGGTCGTGCTGCTCGGCTATCTGGTCCTGTTCGGACTCGGCGCCGCGCGCCTGTTCCGCTGGACCTGAAAGACTGGGCTCGGACGACCGGGGAGGCATCGATGGACGGCAGGACCGGGAGCGCGGTGCGCACCGACTGGAGCGAGCACCGCCTGCTCGGCGTGGCCGGTGGCCTGCTGGCCGCCTCGACCCTGCTGGCGGTGGTGACCCGGTCCATCCCGCTGCCGATGCAGTCGCTGCCGACCACCTTCGCGGTCGCCGCCGCCACGGCCACGCTGCTCGGGATCTGGCGCCTGGCGCCGGCCGCCGGCAAGCGGCACCCGGCGGTGTCGGTGCTGTTCTTCGCGGTCTTCATCGGCCTGGCCGCGCTGCTGGTGTGGTGCCACCCGCTCTACGGCTTCTTCGTCTGGACCGGCTACCTCTTCACCGTCTACACGCTGCCCGGCTGGTGGCGGCTGCTCGGCGCGGCGTCGGTCGCGTTCGTCACCGCGGCCTCCCAGTCCGGCGGGTTCGCGACCCTGCGGACCGGCGGCGGCGCGGCCCTCTTCGGCTTCCTGTTCCTCTGCAACGCCGGCATCTCCATCGCGATGACCCGGATGGAGAGCGTCAAGGAGCTCACGGCGATCCGTCGCAACGAGATCATCGACGCGCTCGCCGAGGCGAACGCGAAGCTGGAGACGGCCCTCAGGGAGAACGCCGGCCTGCACGCCCAGCTGCTGGCCCAGGCGCGGGAGGCGGGCGTGCTGGACGAGCGGCAGCGGATGGCCGGGGAGATCCACGACGTGCTGGCCCAGGGCCTGACCGGCATCGTCACCCAGCTGGAGGCCGCCGAGGCGCACCCCGGCGAGCGGGACCGGCACCTGGCCGCGGCGAAACGCCTGGCCCGGGAGAGCCTGACCGAGGCCCGCCGGTCGGTGCGGGCGCTGCGCCCGCACCACCTGGACGACGCGGGACTGCCGGACGCGCTCGGCGAGGTGGTCGAGAGCTGGTCCGGTCTGCACGGCGTCCGTGCCGACCTGATCACCACCGGCCCCGCGCGGCGGTTGCTTCCGGAGATCGAGACGACCCTCCTGCGGACGGCCCAGGAGGCGCTGGCCAACGTCGCCCGGCACGCCAACGCCGACCGGGTCGGACTGACGCTCTGCTACATGGAGGACATGGTGACCTTGGACGTCCGCGACGACGGCGACGGCTTCGACCCGGACGAGCCACGGGAGCTGACCGAGAGCGGCGGGTTCGGGCTGGGCGGGATCCGTGAGCGGCTCGTCCGGATCGCCGGCTCCCTGGAGGTCGAGTCGGAACCGGGCGGCGGCACCGCGCTGTCGGTCTGCGTCCCGGCGATCGGGCTCGGGGGTGCCGGGTGATCGGGCTGCTCATCGTCGACGACCACCCGGTGGTCCGGGACGGGCTGCGCGGCATCTTCAGCGGGGACGACCGGTTCACCGTGCTGGGCGAGGCGGGGAACGGGCAGGAGGCGCTCGCGGTGGCCGCCACGGTCGGCCCGGACGTGATCCTGATGGACCTGCGGATGCCGGTGCTGGACGGGGTGAGCACCATCCGGGCGCTCAAGGCGGCGGGGTCGCCGGCCCGGGTGCTGGTCCTCACCACGTTCGACACCGACCGCGACGTGCTGCCGGCGGTCAAGGCCGGGGCGACCGGTTACCTGCTCAAGGACGCGCCGCGCGAGGAGCTGTTCCGGGCGGTGGTGGCCGCCCACCGCGGGGAGTCGGTGCTGTCGCCGTCGGTGGCGGGGCGGCTGATGGGGCGGCTGCGGGCGCCGGCCGGGGAGAAGGAGCCGTTGAGCCAGCGGGAGCTGGAGGTGCTGACCCTGATCGCGCGGGGGTGCAGCAACCGGGAGACGGCCGGGAAGCTGTTCATCAGCGAGGCGACGGTGAAGACGCATCTGCTGCACGCGTACGCGAAATTGGGTGTCCGCGACCGGGCCGCCGCCGTCGCCGCGGCCTTCGAACGCGGCCTGCTGGGCCGCGAGGAGCGAGGCTAGCCGAGCGGCCCGCGCGGTGACCGGGCCGCATCCGGTTCCGGCTGCCGGTCGGGTCCGGTCAGGAGGACCAGGGACTCGGCCGGCTCGGACTCCTCGGTCTCGGGGTCGCCGTGCGCCACTCTCCTCCCCTCGAGCAGGCGCGCAGCGCCGAACAGCACCGCGCCGACGCAGAGCACCTGGCCGGAGAAGACGAAGGCGTGCCCGGCGAGATCGGCCCGGTCCTTGGCCACCAGCAGGGTGACCAGCAGGACGATCCCGGACCCGACCGATCCGATCACGCCGACCGCCACCATCACGGAGGCCAGACCGCGGACACCCCTGCCGAGCGAGCCCATCACGCCCCCTTTGATCGACCGTGACGCATGAGGATAGTGATGCGCCACAGGCCCATTGTCGCCGGACCGTCAGGTCGCCGCCTCCCGGAAGCGCGCCGCCGCCCCGCCGGAGATCGGCCGGCCGTGCCCGAAGACCGCGTGCCCGAAGTCGCGCTCGGCCAGCCGGGCCAGACTTTCCGCAGCCCGCGCCGGGTCCTCGGCGGCCCGCGGGGCGGTCACCCGGCCGTCCGCAACGGTCGCGGCGTCCCCGGCGAACAGCACCCCGCCGGCCCGGTCCAGCAGGAACGACAGGTGCCCGCGGGTGTGCCCGGGCGTGTGCAGCGCGGTGAACCCGGGCACCGGCTCGGCGCCGTCACCGACCACCTTGTCTACCTTGGTCGGCTCGACCTTGGCGAGCCGGCGGAACAGGAAGCGCCGCAGCCGGCCCTCCGGCTCCGGCGCCTGCTCCGAGCCGGCCACGTGGAACGCCTCGGCGCCGTGCGCGACCAGCGTGGCGCCGGTCCGGGCGCGCAGGTCGGCCGCGCTGCCCGCGTGGTCGGGGTGGTGGTGGGTGAGCAGGATGGCCCGCACCTCGCCGAGCGACCGGCCGACGCCCTTGAGCGCGCGCTCGATCACCGGTGCCTGGCGGGGCAGTCCGGTGTCGACCAGGACCAGCCCGTCGTCCGTGACGACCAGGTGCACATTGACGATTCCGAGGCGGAGCTCGAAGACTCCGTCGACCACTTCCCGCACGCCGGAAAGTGTCTCAGGAGCGGTGCCGGTACCACGTGACCGCCTCCCGGCGGTCGCGCACACCCAGCTTGGCCAGCACCGCGGCCACGTGGGCGTCGACGGTGCGGACCGACAGGACCAGCTCGGTGGCGATCTCCGGGTTGCTGTGCCCGGCCGCGAGCAGGCGCAACACCTCCAGCTGCCGCCCGGTCAGCCCGGCCGGGTTGTCCCGGGTGGCCGGGCGGGGGCCGCGCGGGACCCCGGTGACCCCGCGGTCGCGCAGTCGCTGCCGCAGCCGCCGGGCCAGCGGGACGGCGCCCATCGCGTCCAGGTCGGCCACCGCGGCGAGCAGGTCGGCCGGGTCGTCGCTGTGACTGAGAGCGACGGCTGCTTCGTACCGGAAACCGGTTGTGATCCACCCGGCGGCCGCCGCCCGGACCGCACCGTCGGTCTGGAGCCGGTAGAAGTGCGATTTCTCCGGCAGCGGGACCGCCGCGCCGAGCCGCAGCAGCCAGTAGCCGAAGCCCTCCTCGCGGAAGACCGGCCGATAGGCCGGCGCGAGCCGGGCCGCGGCCGTGTGGTCACCGCGCAACCAGGCCGCCTCCGCCATGGCCGCGCCGGCCGGGCCGACCCGCTGCGCCTCACCGATCGTGAGGGCCACCGACCAGGCCTCGCCGATCAGCGCCTCGGCGCCCGGACGGCCGCTGCGCAGCCGGGCCAGTCCCTGCACGACCAGCGCCGTGCAGCGCATGTTGGGCGGCGCGTCGAGCGCCCAGGCGGCCTCGCGCTCGGCGTCCGCCCACTCGGCGCGGGCCAGGTGCAACCGGCCCCGGCCCAGGTGCAGGTAGCGCAGGAAGCCCAGCACCTCGTTGCGCTCGCAGTAGTCGATCGCCTCGGTCAGCACCCCCGCGGCCTCGCCGATGCGCAGATAGTCGATCAGCATCCAGGAGATGTTCGTGTAGGCGCGGGCGGCGTGGTCGACCTCGCGGGCGGCCAGTGCCACGGCCAGGCTCTCGTCCAGCAGCGCCCGGCCCCGGTCCGGCTCGCCGGCCTCCCAGCGGGCGAACCCGACGTTGTTCAGCGCGTGCGCCAGCACCCCGTCCGCGCCGGCCGAGCGGGCCAGCGCGATCGCCCGGTCGCCGGCCTCGATCGCCTCGGCCGCCTGCCCGTTGAGCACGTGCAGCTGGGCCTGGTTGCTGAGGCCGAAGGCGAGCGCGGCCGGGTCGCCCGCGGCGGCCAGCACCGACACCGCCTCGTCCGCGCACCGCTCCGCCTCCGGTCGCTCGCCGGCCCACCAGTGCAGCCGGGACAGCCGGCGCAGGGCCAGCCCGAGCGCGGCCGGATCGGCCAGTTCCCGGCGCAGCGCCAGGGCGGCACGCTGCTCGGTCACCGCCCGGGACGCGTCGGCCAGCAGGTAGAGCTCCTCGGCGTACCCCTCCAGCAGGTCCGCTCGCGGACCCGGCGGGAAGGCCGCGGCCCGGTCCAGCGCGAGCCGGTAGTGCGCCGCCGCCTCGCGATGCGCGCCGGCCCCGGCCGCCTCGGCCGCGGCGGCCGGCGCCCACCGGATGATCAGATCGTCGTCCCCGGCCTCGGCCGCGTGGTGTACCAGCCGCGACAGGTCAACCCCGCCGCGGTCGCGGAGGGCGGCGACCACCCTCTGGTTCGCCACGATCTTTTCGTACGCCGTGAGCACCGCCACCACGGCCCGCCGGGTCAGCTCGTGCCGGAACGCCACCCGTCCCGGTGCCACCAGCAGCAGCCCGCGCCGCTCCGCCTCGGCCAGCGTGCCCAGCCCGCCCGGCACCACCGCCTCGACCAGCCACCGCTCCACCGCGTTCGGCACCACCGCGAGCGTCCCCAGCGCCGCCCGGCAGCCGTCGTCGAGCCCCAGCAGCCGGGCGTGCACCGCCTCGGTCACGGTGGCCGGCACCGCCTCCGCGTCGCCCGCGCCGAGCACCTCGGTGACGAAGAACGGGTTGCCCGCGGTGACCGAGAAGACCCGCTCGGCGTCCAGCCCGTGGTCGCCGACCAGGGCCTTGACCGCGTCCGCCGAGAGCCGGGACAGCGGCAGCCGGTGCACCGGGGCCGCCCTCGCGAGCACCTGGTGCAGGTGGTGCCCGGCGTCCACCTCGTCGTCCCGGTAGGTCAGCACCAGCACCACCGGCAGCGTGGCGATCCGCCGGACCAGGAAGTGCAGCACGTCCAGGGTGGCCTCGTCGGCCCAGTGCACGTCCTCGACGACCAGCACCGTGGGATGCCCCGGCCAGTCCAGCTCGGCCCGGAGCGCCTCCAGCACCCGGCCCCGGTCGCCGGACGCGAGGGCCGCGGTCAGCCCGGTGCCGACCCGGCCGGTCAGGTCCCGCAGCGGGCCCAGCACCCGGGGCGTGGCCAGGTCGTCGCACCACCCGGTGAGCAGCCGCCCCTCGGCCGGCAGCACCGAGCGCACCGCGGCGGCCACACTGGACTTGCCGATCCCGGCCTCGCCGGTGACCAGCACGACCGAGCCCTGCCCGGCGCGTGCCCGCCGGGCGGCGGCGGCCAGCTCGGCGAGTTCGTGGTCGCGCTCCAGCAGCGCCATGGGCGCGAGTCTAGATGCGGATTTAGGTAGGCCCGGCCGCCGAGCTAGGTAGCCGACACCGATTTCCCCGCTGCGGCGCGTCCGTAGAAACGAGTGCATGGATGAGAACAAGCTGATGGAGTTCGTGCACACGTTCGTCGGCGACCTGGGCGCCACCATCGCCGCCGGTGGGGTGGTGCTCGGTGACCGGCTCGGCCTGTACCGCGGGCTGACCGCCGGCCCGGCGCTGCCCGAGGAACTGGCCGAGCGGACCGGGACCGCGCCCCGATACGTCGAGGAGTGGCTGCGCGGCCAGGCGGCCGGCGGCTACGTCACCTACGACCCGGCCACCGGGCGGTACTCGCTCACCGAGGAGCAGGCGTTCGCGCTGACCGACCCGGACGGGCCGATCTTCGCGCCCGGCGCGTTCCAGCTCGCGCTCGGCGCGCTGCGCGCCCAGCCGCGGATCGAGGACGCGTTCCGGTCCGGGCAGGGGGTGGGCTGGCACCAGCACGACGAGGACGTGTTCACCGGGTGCGAGCGGTTCTTCCGGCCCGGGTACAGCGCCAACCTGGTCACCGACTGGCTGCCGGCGCTCGACGGGGTGGTGCCGCGCCTGGAACGGGGGGCGCGCGTCGCGGACGTGGGCTGCGGGCACGGGGCGTCGACCGTGCTGATGGCGAGCGCGTACCCGGCCTCCGCGTTCGCCGGCTCGGACCTGCACGCCGGGTCGATCGACCAGGCGCGCAAGCGGGCCGCCGACGCCGGGCTGGACTCCCGCGTCACCTTCGAGGCGGCCGGCGCCCAGACCTTCACCGGCGGCCCGTACGACCTGGTCACCACGTTCGACGCGCTGCACGACATGGGCGACCCGCTGGGCGCCGCCCGGCACGTGCGCTCCCAGCTGGCCCCGGACGGCACCTGGATGATCGTGGAGCCGGCCGCCGGGAACACGGTCGAGGCCAACCTGAACCCGGTCGGACGGGTCTACTACTCGTTCTCCGCCTACCTGTGCGTGCCGAACGCGCTCTCCCAGGAGGGCGGCTACTCGCTGGGCGCGCAGGCCGGCGAGGAGCCGATCCGGCGGCTGGCCGCGGACGCCGGGTTCACCCGGTTCCGCCGTGCGGCCGAGACCCCGTTCAACATCGTCTACGAGGCCCGGCCCTGAACTATTTACCAACCGGAAAGATCGGGTAGAGGGGTGGTGGGAGGTCATCGGCCCGGCGGTGCGAAAGAATGCGCTGTCGGCTGCCGACGAAAGCGAAAGGAAACCCCGAGTGACGGACGAACCGCTCTACGCCAAGCTGGGCTTCACCGACGCCGAGTGGGGGCTGCTGGTCGGCCTCCCGCACGCGGTGCTCACCGCGGCGAGTGCCGCCACCCACGACAGTGCCCGCAAGACCCGGGCCGAGAGCGCGGCCGGACTGAGCCGCATCTCGGACGCCCGCGCCTCGGCGAGCACCCTGGTCACCGCGGTCGCCACGGCCGCCGTGGCCGAGGCCGGCGACCCGGAGCTCGGCGAGGAACCGCCGGTCATCGAGCCGGCCGACCCCGCCGGGTATGCCAGCGACGTTCTCGGCCGGGCGGCCGAGGCGGCCTCGCTGCTGTCGGCGAAGGCCTCGGTGGCCGACGCCGAGACCTACCGGCACTGGCTGCTGGAGATCACCGACGCGGTGGTCGGCGCCGCCTCGACCGGTGGCCTGCTCGGCATCGGCGCCGAGACGGTCACCGAGGACGAGCGGAGCTTCCGCGACCACCTGGCCGGCGCGCTGGCCGCCTGACCACCGGTGAGCCCGGGGCCAGCGCCCCGGGCTCACCGATGGTTAGCATGTGGGTCTCTCGGCGTGAGGAGACCTCGATGTCGCAGGTGGTCCGGTACACAGTCGACGACGGCACGGTCGTGCAGTTCGAGGTCGACCCGCCGGACGGATTCGAGCAGGCCTCCGCCGAGCGGATCGCCGGCCAGGTCCGCGCCGCGGTCGGCCCGGCCGTGGAGGCCGCCCGCGAGGTCCTCGACCGGGTGAAGGCACATGCCCCGGACGAGGTCGAGGTGAAATTCGGCATCAAGGTCACCGGCACCGCGAACTGGCTGGTGGCCAAGGCCGCGACCGAGGGGAACTTCGAGGTCACCCTGAAGTGGCAGCCCGGTAAGCGATGACCGGCGCGTCCGTCCCCGACGACACCTGGACCCTCGCGGTGCACGGGTCGCAGCGGGACGGACCGGGCGGGTTCGCGCCACTCGGGACGGCCGTGGCGATCGACACGCGGCGCGCGCTGACCTGCGCCCACGTGGTGCCGGACGGGGAGATCTGGGTCTCGTTCCCGAAAACCCTGCTGTGGGACGTACGCCACCGGGTGTCGCGAGTGGAGTGCCATCCGGGTGATCGGGCCATCGCGGACGTGGCGGTGCTGCACTTCGACCAGGACCTGCCGGTCGAGGTGGAGCCGGCCCGGCTGCGCGCGCCGGCGCCCCGGCTGCTGCGGAGTCTGCGCTGGTGGGCGTTCGGGTTCCCGGTCAGCAGCCGGCTGCACGGCAACGACGCCGAGGGCGTGATCGGCACCGTCCTGTCCCACGGCTGCGTGCGGCTCGACACCGATTCGGCCTATCCCGTCGAGGAGGGCTTCTCCGGGGCCGGCCTGTGGGTGAGCGAGTACGCCGCGGTCGTCGGCATCGTCGGCCGGGCCCGCAGCAGCTCGGCGAAGATCCGGCCGGGCGACGCGCAGGCGCTGACCCTGGCCCAGGCCGACGTCTTCCTCCCCGCCGCGAAACTGCGGGTGCTGGTCGACTGGCGGGCGGCCGACGCGGGCCCGGTGGCCCTGGCATCGTGGGGCTGGAAACTCGCGGCCGACCCGGACGCGGCGCGGCACTTCGACTCGCGGGCCCGCGGGGTGACGACCGCGGCCGAGCGGGGCAACCGATTCCGCGGGCGGGGCGCGGCGCTCCGGGCGATCGTCGACTGGCTGGGCCGCCCGGCGCCCGACCGGCGGGTGCTGGTGGTGACCGGATCACCCGGGGTGGGGAAGTCCGCGGTCCTCGGACGGATCGTGACCACCGCCGACGCCGAGTTGCGCCGGCGGCTGCCGTCCGGCGACACCGGGGTGCGGGCCGTGACCGGGTCGGTGGCCTGCGCGGTGCACGCGAAGGGCAAGACCGCGCACGAGGTGGCGGTGGAGATCGCCACGGCGGCGTCGGCGGCCCTGCCGGCGCGGCCGGAGGCGCTCGCCGAGTCGGTCGCGGACCGCCTGGAGGATCGGCCCGGGCGGTTCAACGTGGTGATCGACGCGCTGGACGAGGCGGACAGCGCGGACGAGGCGCGGGCGATCCTGAGCAAGGTGGTGCTGCCCCTGGTGCAGGCGTGCGCGGGGCGCGGGGTGCAGGTGGTGGTCGGCACCCGCCGCCACGACAGCCGGGGCAGCCTGCTGGACGGGCTCGCCGGGATGACCGAGCTGCTGGATCTGGACGACCCGCAGTGGTTCCAACTGGCCGACCTGCGGGAGTACACGCTGGCGACGCTGCGGATGGACGGCGATCCGCGGCCCGGCAACCCCTATGACGAGCCGGGGAACTCGTCGGCCGCGCTGGCCGTCGCGGACCGGATCGCCGAGCTGGCCGAGGGGAACTTCCTCGTCGCCGGGCTGGAGGCGCGCCGCCACGGGATGTATGCGACCCGGCCCGCCGACCCGAACGCGGTGATGCTGACGCCGACGGTGCACGCCGCGCTCTCCACGTATCTGTCGGTGCTGCCGCGGGTGGAGGATGTCCCGGCGGAGTTGGTGCTGGGTCCGCTGGGCTACGCGGAGTCTCCGGGTTGGACGATCGCGCTGTGGCAGGCCGCCATCGGGGCGCTCGGTGGCCGGGTCGGCGTGGACGCGCTGGCCGCCTTCGCCCGGTCGGCGGCGGCGAACTTCCTGGTGGAGACGTCGGATGAGGGCGGCGAGCCGGTGTTCCGGCTGTTCCACCAGGCGCTCAACGACGCGCTGCTGAGCCTGCGTGACGTCCGCGCTGACGAACGCGCGCTGACCGGTGTGTTCGCCGAGTTCGGGCGGGCCGGTGGCTGGGACCGGGCGCCGGCGTACCTGCTGCGGTCGCTGCCGGGCCACGCCGCCCGGGCCGAGCTGGTCGACGACCTGCTCGCGGACGACGACTACCTGCTGCACGCCGACCTGCTGCGACTGATCCCGGCCGCCGCCGACGCGCGCACCAAGAACGGGCAGGACCGGGCTCAGCTGTTGCGGCTGACGCCGCAGGCGTTCGGGGCGTCGCCACCCGAGCGGGCGGCGCTGCTCAGTGTCACCCAGGCCTTGCAGGGCGACGCCGCGACGATCGGCCATCCCCGGATGCCGTACCGGGCTGTCTGGGGACGTGCCGCTCCCCGGGTCGAACATGCCGCGCTGGAGGGGCACAGCGACTGGACCAGGGCGTTGTGCGCCCTCGATGTCGAGGGCCGGACCCTGCTCGCCTCCGGCAGCGACGACGAGACGATCCGCTTGTGGGACCCGGTCTCCGGTGCGACGCAAGCCGTTCTGGGGGCCGATGGCTTCGTGTACGGCCTGTGCGGGATCCGGGTCGGTGATCGGACGCTGGTCGCTGCCGCCGCCACCGGCACGACCGTCGAACTGTGGAACCCTCGGACCGGTACGGCCGACATCCTGCTCGATGGCCATACCGGTCTGGTGAACGCGGTCTGCGCGATAGCGATCGCGGGTCCGGAATTGCTGGCGTCGGCGAGCGACGACGGCACGATCCGGCTGTGGGACCCGGCGACCGCGGCGACGCATGCCGTGCTGACCGGCCACGACGGTCCGGTGAACGCGGTCTGTGCGCTTCCGGCCGCCGACGGCGTGCTGGTCGCCTCGGCCGGCGACGACGGGACAGTTCGGCTGTGGGACCCGATCACCGGTGCCGTGCGCGCCGTGCTGAACGGCCATGAGGGGGGAGCGCTCGCGGTGTGCCCGGTGCGGCACGACGGCCGGACGCTGCTCGCGTCCGGTGGCGAGGACGGCATCGTGCGGCTGTGGGATCCGGCCACCGGGACGGCCGGCACCGTCCTGCTCGGCCATGACCGCAGAATCATGGCGTTGTGCCAGGTGCCGACTCGGGACGGCGACCTGCTGGCCTCGGGCGGTGGCGATCGGACGATCCGGCTCTGGGACCTGTCCACCGCCACGATCCGCGCGGAACTGCCGGGGCACACGGACTGGGTCCGCGCGCTGTGCCCGGTGCGGGCCGGTGGCCGGACCCTGCTCGCCTCCGCGAGCGACGACTGGACGGTCCGGCTGTGGGATCCCGAGCCGGGGGCCGTCCGAGCGGCCCTGGAGAGCCAGGACATCTCCGCCGTGTGCGCGGTTCGCGCCGGTGATCGATCTCTGGTGGCCACCACCGACTCCAGGCTGACATTGCACCTCTGGGATGCGGCGACCGGTGCCTCGATTCCCGTGGCGGAGCAGGAGGGATGGTTCGCCTTCGCACTGTGCGCGGTTTCGCCCGGTGACGAGCCGCTCGTCTGCGTCGCCGAGAGCGGACCGGTGCGGATCTGGGATCCGGTGCGCGACCGGACGGTCCGCTTGCTGCAAGGGCACACCGGCGACGTGACCGCGGTCTGCCCGGTCAACCTCGGCGGCCGGCCCATGGTCGCCTCCGCCGGCATCGATCAGACGATCCGGCTGTGGGACACGATGACCGGCGACCTGCATGCCGCTGCACCGATCCCCGATGCCGGCATGGTGAGAGCGATCTGCGAGGTGCCGGTCGCCGGCCGGACCGCTGTCGCCTTCGTCATGGGCAGCGGGCTCCGGCTGTGGCACCCGGACACCGGCCGGATACAGGACGTGGCGGACGAGTTCGAGGAAGTGGACAGGGCGCTGTGCGCCGTGTCGTTCGACGGCCGGTCGTTGCTCGCCTATGCGGATATGAGCAGGTCGATCCGGCTGTGGGACCCGGTCACCGGCACCGCGTACGCGTCCCTGTCGGGCCACAACGAAGAGGTGACCGCGCTCGGTTCCCTGACGATCGGCGGCCGGACGCTGCTCGTCTCCGCGAGCGCCGACCGGACCGTCCGGCTGTGGGATCTGGCCACCCACCACTCCACCGACATCGCGATCCACTGCCCGGTGAACTGTTGCGCGACCGTGGGAGAGAGCCTGGCGATCGGAACCAGCAGCGGCCTGCTGATGATCCAGCCGTCGGCGGACTACGCCTGATCCGGTGGGCGCCAGCTGAGGATCGGATCCATCTGGCGCAGGATCAGGTCCGGGCCGAGCCGGCCGGCCAGGGACATCCCGGTGTTCCGCAGCCACTCGGCGACCGGGTTGGCCAAGCCCGCCATCCGGGTGACCCGGCGCGACGCCTGTGCCACGGCCGTCGTCCGCGGCACCCGCTCGGCGGAGTATCGCGGCAGGTCCATCGCGTGGGCGGCCAGCACCGCGGCGTCCTCGATCGCCTGGCACGCGCCCTGCCCCAGATTCGGGGTCATCGCGTGCGCCGCGTCTCCCAGCAACGCCACCCGGCCTTGATGGAAGCTCGGCAGCGGCCGCTCCAGACACCTGATGTCCGTCCGGGTCACCGACGAAGCCGCCGCGATCAGCGACGGGATCGGCTCGTGCCAGGAACCGAAGTGCCGGGCCAGCTCGGCGAGCTCGTCCTCCGCCCGGCCGCCCGCCTCCGCCGGGGCGGTCGCGTAGCAGTACACCCGGCCGTCGCCGAGCACCACGACCCCGAAGACCTTCCCGGAACCCCAGGTCTCACTCGGCGTCACGGTTCCGCCCGGATGCGGTACCACGAGACGCCAGCTGGTCAGCCCGGTATACGTGGCGCCGGGGTGATCCGGGAACAGCCTCCGGCGTACCGGGGAATTGATCCCGTCGGCCGCGACCACCAGATCGGCCGTCAGCGGACCAGCATCCGTGACCACCGTCCCGCTCTCCGGGTCGACGTCCGAAACCGATCGGCCAAGGTGGAGCGCCCCGGGCGTCAGCCCGGACGCCAGCACCTCCACCAGCGTCGCTCGATGCACCGCGATCACCGGATCGCCGAACCGCTCAGCGGCCCGATCCCCGTCGCTGCGGGCGATCCAAGCGCCGTCGGGCCGCCGGATCCCGGCCGTCCCGCCGATCCCGGACAGTCCGCGCAGCCTGTCGCCGAGACCGAAAGTGTCCAGTGTGCGCAGTGCGTTGGGCGCGACCGCCAGCCCGGCGCCGACCTGCTCCAGCGCGGGTGCCCGCTCGCACACCGTCACCTCCCAGCCGCGCCGCTGGAGAGCCACCCCGGCGGCCAGGCCACCGACCCCCGCCCCGATCACCGTCGCCCGCGCCATGTCCCCGATCCTGCCATGCTGGACGGGTGCCGATCGTCGACGAGTACGCGCAGGGCCGCCCGGCGCCGCCGCTGCGGGGACAGGTCGCGTTCTACTCCGGTTACCGGCAGCGGGGCCTGCCGCCCGGCCGGCATCGGGGGCTGCCGTCGCCCTACCTCACGCTGATCTTCACGATGGACGAGCCGTTGGTGATCGCCGAGCATCCGGACGCCCGGCAGGCGCCGGGCGCCTACGGCGCGCTGCTCGGCGGGCTGCACCTGCGGCCGGCGACGATCACGCACGACGGGCGGCAGTCGGGTGTGCAGGTGGCGCTGCACCCGCACGGCTGCCGTGAGCTGCTCGGCCTGCCCGCCGGTGACCTGGCCGGCCTCGACGTGGACCTGGCCGCCGTGCTGGGCGACGCGCCCGTCGCGGCGATCCGGGAGCGGCTCTGCGCGGCGCCGGACTGGCCGGCCCGTTTCGCGATCCTGGACGCGGTGTTCGGTTCGCTGCGCCACGCCCGGGCGGCCCGCTCCCACCTCGCGCTGTCCTCCGGCGGCTCGCCGCATCCGGCCCGGGACGGCGCCGAGCGGGTCGGGTACGTCTGGGCGGCGCTGCGCCGGGGCGGCCCCGTCTCGATCGCCGACCTGGCCGCGCAGGTCGGCTGGACGCCGCGGCACCTCACCGACCGGTTCCGCGCCGAGCTGGGCCTGCGCCCCAAGGAGGCGGCCCGGGTCGCTCGCTTCGACCGGGCCCGCCGCGCCCTGCGCCCCGGTGTCCGCCTCGCCGCGCTGGCCGCCGAGCACGGCTACGCCGACCAGTCCCACCTGGTCCGGGATTTCCAGGCGTTCGCCGGGTGCGCGCCGTCGCGCTGGTTGTCGGACGAGTTCGGTTTCGTCCAAGCCGCGGCCGCCGCCGGCGACCACGATGGCATCCATGACTGATCAGAAGACAGCACCGCCCCCGCAGGTCTGGCCCACGCTGCGGGCGACCGACGCCCGCGCCCTGATCCGCTTCCTGGTGGACGCGTTCGGTTTCGAGGAGACGGCCGTCCACGGTTCCGGTGACCGCGTCGACCACGCCGAGCTGGCCTGGCCACCGGGCGGCGGCATCATGCTCGGCTCGGTCCGCGACGACGACAACCCGTGGCGCCTGGACCCGGGCACGTTCGGCGCCTACGTGGTCACCGACGAGCCGGACAAGCTCTTCGAACGGGCCCGCGCCGCCGGGGCGACGATCGTCCGGGAGCCGGCCGACACCGATTACGGCTCCCGCGACTTCGCCGTCCGCGACCCGGAGGGCAACCTCTGGTCCTTCGGCACCTACCGCGGCGAGCCCCGCTGATCGGTTCCGGCCCGCCGGCCCTCGAGACCGCTGCTTTCCGGTACGGCCTGAGCGCTCAAGTCGTACCGGAAAGGGGTTGTGCTCGTGGTTCAGGCGGCGGTCAGCAACTGTTGCTCGACGACGACGGGCACGCTCAGCGTCTTGTAGCCGACCGAGTCGAAGAGGACGGTCATCTTCTCCTCCTCGTAGCCCATCACCATGCCGGTGCCCCACTCGCCGTGCCGGACCTGGCTGTGCACCGGGAACGGGCCCTCCGCCTCGGCCGCGCTGACCGCCTCGGCGCTGCCGTCCGCGCAGTTGTCGCAGTGGCCGCAGTTGCGGCGGATCTCCTCGCCGAAGTAGGCGAGCAGCGTCTCGGTGCGGCACTGCCGGCTCTCGGCGAAGCCGCGCATCATGTCGGTGCGGGATTTGATCACGGCCTGCTGCCGTTCGTGTTCCGCGACGGCGGCCTTGACGGCCGCGGCCGGCAGCGGTGCGCCGGGCGGTGCCACCAGTTTGTTGCCCTTTTCGGTACGCACGGCGCCTGCCTGTTCGAGCAGCGCCAGATACTGTCCGAGCCGGCGCTGACCGATCCCGGTCGCCTTCTGCAACGCGGTCTTGGTCGTCGGTCCCTTGTGCAGCGCCTTGGCCAGCTCGCGCAGCTCGTCCGGGTCCGGCCCGCCGCCGTTGAAGAAGCGCTGGATCGCCTCGTCCTCGGCCCGCCAGAGCAGCAGCACCCGGCCCGGCTCGCCGTCCCGTCCGGCCCGCCCGATCTCCTGGAAGTAGCTGTCCGGCGAGTCGGGCAGCGCCATGTGCGCCACCCAGCGGATGTTCGGCTTGTCGATGCCCATGCCGAACGCCGAGGTGGCCACCATGATCTCCACCCGGTCCTCGGTGAAGTCCTCGTGCCGTTGCTCGCGCAGCCCGGCCGCCATCCCGCCGTGGTAGTACTCCGCGGAGTACCCGGCCTCGGTCAGCTTGGCGGCCAGTTCCTCGGCCGCGCGGCGGGTGGCGACGTAGACGATGCCCGGCCGCTGCCCCTCGTCCAGCAGCGTGGTCAGCCGCCGCCACCGGTACGCCTCGTCCGGGCAGTGGGTGACCTCGACGAACAGGTTCGGCCGGTCCAGCCCGGAGACGTGGATCTCCGGATTGCGCAGCCGGAGCCGGGCGATGATGTCCTCGCGGACCGGCGGTGACGCGGTCGCGGTCAGCGCCAGCACCGGCGGCCGGCCCAACTCCTTGATCATGTCGCCGAGGGCCAGGAAGTCCGGCCGGAAGTCGGGACCCCAGGCCGAGATGCAGTGCGCCTCGTCGATCGCGACCAGGCCGGGCTTGAGCGACTTCACCTCGGCCAGCCGTTCCGGGTTGGCCAGCTGCTCCGGGGTGATGAAGAGGAACTCGGCCCGGCCGGCCCGGATCTCCTCGATCGCGGCCTGCTGCTCGCGGGGCGTCTCGGCGGAGCTGACCCGGACCGCGCGCACCTTCGGGTCGTTGCGCTCGTTGAGCGCGGCGATCTGGTCCTGCTGGAGGGCCAGCAGCGGGGAGACGACCACGGTCGGGCCGGGCAGCAGCACCGCCGGGATCTGGTAGATCGCCGACTTGCCGGCGCCGGTGGGGAGCACCACCAGGGCGTCCTTGCGGCGCAGCACGGCGCGCATCGGCTTGAACTGGCCGGGTCGCAGGGACGGCCACCCGAAGTGGGTGCGGGCCACCTTACGCAGGCGGGGGCCGTAGATCGGGAGTCTCATCGGGGCGCCTGTGTACCCCTATTTGCCGCGGAACATGCGGCGGATCGCCCAGAGCAAGAAGATCACGGCCAGCGCGACGCCGAGCAGCTTGACGGCGTGCACCTGCGACCAGTCGACGGTGGCTTCCGCGAGGGGGGTGAGCGGCACGACGCCACTCTACCGACCATTCGCCTGAGCTAATAGAAAGGTTTGTTGACTAATGTGTGTGGCGGGTGTGACCATAGGTCCCCGAACGGGGGAGAACGTTCACATAGACGTTCGCGCACGTAGACGGAGGTACGGGGGATCATGTCCAAGCACGGCGAATTGCCGGAACTTGCCGCTGCGGTTCTCCAGCCGGGCTTCGTCGGCACCTCCGCGCCCGACTGGGTCCGTCGCTGGCTCGGCGCCGGCCTCGGCGGGGTGGCGCTCTTCGCGCGGAACGTCGAATCGCCCGAGCAGGTCGCCGCGCTCACCGCGCAGCTGCGCGCCGAACGGGCCGACGTCATCGTGGCCATCGACGAGGAGGCCGGGGACGTCACCCGGTTCGAGTCCCGGCTGGGCAGCTCCCGCCCGGGCAACCTGGCGCTCGGCGCGATCGACGACCCGGAGCTGACCGAGGCGGTCGCCCGGGACCTGGGCCGGGACCTGGCCGCGGCCGGCATCACGCTGGACTACGCGCCGGACGCCGACGTCAACAACAACCCGGACAACCCGGTCATCGGGGTACGCGCGTTCGGCGCCGAGCCGCTGCTGGTGGCGCGGCACACGGCCGCTTTCACCCGGGGGATCCAGGCGTACGGCGTGGCCGCCTGCGCCAAGCACTTCCCCGGGCACGGCGACACCGCCGTCGACTCGCACCACGACGTGCCGCTGATCACCCAGAGCCTCGCCGAGCTGGCCGCCATCGAGCTGATCCCGTTCCAGGCCGCGATCGCCGCCGGCACCCGGGTGGTGATGACCGGGCACCTGCTCGTCCCGGCGTACGACGACAGCCTCCCCGCCACCCTCAGCCCGCGGATCCTCACCGGGCTGCTGCGCGAGGAGCTCGGCTTCGACGGGCTGATCGTCACCGACGGGATCGAGATGCAGGGCGTACGCCGCCGCTTCGGCCTGGAGGGTGCCACCGTGCGTGCCCTGGTCGCCGGAGTGGACGCGATCTGCGTGGGCGGCGACCACGCCGACGAGGAGACCGCGCTCCGGCTCCGGGACGCGATCGTCGCCGCGGTGCGCTCCGGTGAGCTGCCCGAGGAGCGGCTGCGGGACGCGGTCGCCCGGGTGCGGGCGCTCGGCGACTGGACCATGCGTACCCAGCGGGAGGCCGGCGTCGTCCACGGCGCCCGGCCCACCTCGCAGATCGGCTCGGACATCGGGTTCGCCGCGGCCCGCCGCGCGGTCCGGGTCACCCGGTCCGCGGGCGCGCCGGAACTGCCGATCGCCGGTGTCCCGCACGTCGTCGAGTTCGCGCCGCCGCGGAACATCGCGATCGGCAGCGAGACGCCGTGGGGGATCGGCGCGCCGCTCGCCGGGCTGCTGCCCGGCACCACCTCGGTCCGGTTCGACGCGGACGACCTGGCGGCACTCGGCGACCCGGTCGGCACGCTGCTGGCCGGCGCGGCCGGGCGGCCGCTCGTGCTGGTGGTCCGGGACGTGCACCGGCACCGGTGGATCGAGGACACCCTGGACCGGGTGCTCGAGGTACGCCCGGACGCGATCGTGGTGGAGATGGGCATCCCGATCAAGGTGGTCGGCGGCGTGCACCTGGCGACGTTCGGCGCGACCCGCGCGTGCGGGCAGGCCGCGGCGGAACTGATCGCGGGCGCGGTCGTGCCGGAGCCGATCGCCGCCTGACGCTCCGCGACCCCACCCGCGCCGCCAATGGGGGTGCATGCGCGGGTGGGGTCGCGGCGCTTCCCGGTTGTCCACAGGGGTCGTGCGGGATCTTGGCGATTGCGGGCAGACTGGTTGATGGGCTGGCGCCCCCTGGGCGGGCGGGGACTGATCAGTTGGCGACCAGGTCGGTGTATTCCGGGTGTTCGGTCAGGTAGTGGGCGAAGAACGGGCAGGACGGCACGATCCGCTGCCCACGGGAGCGGATCAGGTCCAGCGTCTGGCGCGCCAGCTCCCCCGCCAGGCCGCGCCCCCGCATGTCCGGGTGGGTCTCGGTGTGCAGCACGTCCACCACGTCGGTGCCGCGCAGCCGATAGCTGGCCAGCGCCGCCACCTCGCCGTCCACCAGCAGTTCGAATCGGTGCGCCGCGGTGTTGTCGTGGACCGGGTACTCGCTCACGAACAGCCTCCTCCAGGTTGATCCACAGCGTACGGTTGCTGATACTCCGTACCGTGAAAAGGGTGTTGATCTTCATGCCTCGCCGCCGCGCCGCCGCCCTCCTGGTCTCCGCCGCCCTCGGGGCGGCCCTGCTCACCGGGTGCAGTGACGACGTGAGCTGCGGCGTCGACCAGTGCACGGTCACCCTCCAGCGCGACACCAACGCCAGCGTCGAGGTGCTCGGGGTGGAGGCCGAGTTCGTCAGCGCCGACGACGACACGGTCACCCTGGAGGTGGCCGGCCAGCAGGTCACCCTGACCAAGGGGCAGCAGGCGGTCGAGGTCGGCGGACTCCAGTTCTCCCTGTCGAGCGTGACGAAGAGCGCGATCCAGGTACAGGTCTCGAAATAGCACGCGAGTTTGGCGGAGGGCCCGTCCGGTCACATTGAGGGGCATGTCCTCCACCACCTCGAACGTCAAATATCACGCGTCGCGCGCGGCGGACAGCAAGCCCTTGGAGTTCCTGGCCCGGGGCGGCTTCGTCGGGTACGGCATCATCCACCTGCTCTTCGCCTGGATCGCCCTCCAGGTCGCCCTCGGCAGCTCGGGCAAGGAGAGCGACCAGTCCGGCGCGCTCCAGGAGCTGGCCAGCCGCCCGTTCGGCAAGACGCTGCTGGTGATCATCGCGATCGGCCTGTTCGCCATGGCGCTCTGGCAGCTCTTCGAGGCGGTCGTCGGGGAGAGCGGCGAGCGGACCAAGAGCGCGATCGCCGAGCGGGTCATCTCCGGGATCCGGGCGGTCCTCTACGTCTACCTGGGCTGGATCGCGATCAAAGTGGTCCAGGGCGCGAACGCTTCGATGGGCGACAACTCGGAGAGCAAGTCGGCCGGGCTGATGCAGTCCGGTGGCGGCCGCTTCCTGGTCGGCCTGGTCGGCGTCGTGGTCGTCGGCGTCGGGATCGGGATCTTCGTCTACGGCTTCAAGCGCAAGTTCACCAAGCACCTGAACACCCAGCAGATGCCGCAGACCACCCGGCAGCCGATCATCCGGCTGGGCATGGGCGGCTACATGGCCAAGGGTGTCGCCTACGCGATCGCCGGGATCCTCTTCGTCACCGCGGCGGCGACCTTCGACCCGAACAAGGCGCGCGGCCTGGACGCGGCCCTGAAGACGCTGGCCGGCCACCCGTGGGGCGTCTGGCTGCTGGGCCTGATCGCGCTGGGTATCGCGGCCTTCGGGGTGTACTGCATGGCACAGGCGAAGTACCGCAAGATCTGACAGACACTCCGCGACGGCGGGTGTGAGCTGTATCCGACATCCGCCAGAACGGGTGTGTGCCCGGCACCAACCAGGGCAAGTTGGAGCGCTGGCACAACACTCGACCGTGGAGAGGAAAGTCCGTGTCCAGCGTTCTGACCGCCGTGCTCGGGGTCACGGGGGCCGCCGTCGCGGCCGTCGTGGTCGTCGAGGCGGCGCACCGGGTGATGCTCCGGGTCGGCCGCCGGTCGGCGCTCGCCGCCGAGCTGGCCAAGACCATGCACCGCCCGTTCCTGGTCACCGCCACACTCGTCGCCGTCCAGCAGGCGATCCGGGTGTTCGCCGGGGACTTCCCGGGCCGGTCCGGCGTGGTGCACGCGCTGGTGCTGCTCTGCATCGCCTCGTTCGGCTGGCTGGTGGCCGCGTTGCTGCTGGTGTGTGAGGACCTGGCGCTGGCCCGGTGGCGCACCGACGTACCGGACAATCTGCGCCGCCGGCGGCTCAAGACCCAGGTGGTGATGCTGCGCCGGGTCACCGTGGCGGCCATCGTGGTCCTGACCGCCGGCGTCATGCTGATGACGTTCCCGGACATCCGGGCGCTGGGCGCCAGCGTGCTCGCCTCGGCGGGACTGGTCAGCGTGATCGCGGCGCTCGCCGCGCAGAGCACGCTCGGCAACGTCTTCGCCGGGATCCAGCTGGCGTTCAGCGACGCGATCCGGGTGGACGACGTGGTCGTGGTGGAGCAGGAGTGGGGGCGGATCGAGGAGATCACGCTGACCTACGTCGCGGTGCAGATCTGGGATGACCGGCGGCTCATCCTGCCCACCTCGTATTTCACCACCAAGCCGTTCCAGAACTGGACCCGGTCCAGTTCGGCGGTGCTCGGCACGGCGGAGATCGACGTGGACTGGTCCACCCCGATCGAGCCGCTGCGCGCCGAGCTGCGCCGGGTCTGCGAGGGATCCGAGCTGTGGGACCAGCGGGTCTGCGTGCTCCAGGTGACCGAGGCGATCGGCGGGATGATCCGGCTGCGGGCCCTGATCAGCGCGGCCGACGCGGGCGCCCTGTGGGATCTGCGCTGCCTGGTCCGGGAGCAGCTGGTCGGCTGGATGTGGGAGAACCAGCGTGGCGGCCTGCCCCGGATGCGCGCCCAGCTGGACGAGATGGACGACGGGGTGGCGCGGGTGCGGCAGTCTCGGAGGGCGGACGTCTCCCCGGACTCCCGGGTGTTCAGCGGCGGTGACGACGCGGAGGCGCGGGGCGCGGCCTTCGGGGGCGCGGAGGGGCACGGTGACACTGTTCCGACCGCTGCCGGAGTTTCAGGATTGAGCGGCAGGTGAACAGGGCATAAACGACACAGCGAAAGGGGGAACGATGGCCGATCTGCTCAACGGGCGGGCGACCCGACCGTTGTCCGAGCAGTCCACCGCGGAGCTGGTGCAGCGCGCCGGCGAACAGCTCAGCAAACTGGTCCGGGACGAGTTGACCCTGGCCAAGGCCGAGCTCGCGGAGAAGGGTAAACACGCCGGGATCGGCGCCGGCCTGTTCGGCGGCGCGGGCGTGTTCGCCGGATACGGTGTGGGTGCCCTGATCGCGACCGCGATCATCGCCCTGAGCCTGGTCTGGCCGCTCTGGCTGGCCGGCCTGACGGTCACCGTGGCGGTCTTCCTGATCGCCGGCGTCCTGGCGCTGATCGGCCGCTCCCAGTTCCGCCGGGCCACGCCGGCCGAGCCGCAGGCCGCGATCGAGGGCTTGAAAGCCGATGTCGACGAGGTCAAGAGCGCGGTGGAGCGTGGACGGGCATGAGCGAAAGTAACGGGACTACCGCCAAACCGGATCTGGTGGCGTTGCGCGCCGAGATCAAGCAGACCCGGGCCGAGCTGGGCGACACCGTGCAGGCCCTGGCGGCCCGCACGGACGTCAAGGCCCGTGCCCGGGAGCAGGTGGTGCAGGTCCGCGAGCGGGTCCGGGTGAATCAGACGCCGCTCGTACTGGTGGCGGCCGGGCTCGCGGCGGTTGTCGGAGTGATCCTGATCGTGCGGGGGAGGCGGCGCTGATGGGCGGAAAACTGGAGAAGGTCGCGCTCAAACCGGTGAACCTGGCCCTCGGCCTGGCCGCCGGCGCCATCGCCGGCGTGCTGTTCAAGCAGGCGTGGAAACTGGCGTCGGGACAGGACGACGCGCCGGACGCCGGCGACGAGGATCGGGGCTGGGGCGAGGTGCTCGCCGCGGCCGCCCTGCAGGGCGCGATCTTCGCGGTGGTGCGGGCCGCGGTCCATCGAGGTGGCGCGGTCGGGGCCCGGCGGCTGACCGGTCACTGGCCCGGCTAGATCATCAGGCGCATAGACAGGAGTCTTGACGGCTCCCCACTTCGTAACCATGAAGTGGGGAGCCTTTTCCATATCTGCCACGCTTTATTGGATTCCTTCGAGGGGCAGCTTTCCGGCCCGATTTTCGGGTACAGTGTGGCCAGTTTTTGCGTACGTGGTTCGCTGCTTCCGTCAGGCGGCGGGACACCGGCCCTTCCCGGGAGGGCCACGAGGTGTCGCAAAGCCGAGCGGAGGGGACGTCCTCTGAAAGGGCCGCCTCGCGGCGCCGCTGCTCGAAAACGGTCATCGGCCCCGCGCTCCGCTGCCGCGTAGGGCGGGCCGGCATTTTCAGAAGGAGAGTTCAGCATGGCGCAAGGAACCGTGAAGTGGTTCAACGCAGACAAGGGCTTCGGCTTCATCACCGTCGACGGCGGGGGTGCTGACGTGTTCGTCCACTTCTCGGCCATCCAGACGAGCGGCTACCGCACTCTGGAGGAGAACCAGCGGGTGGAGTTCGAGATCGCCCAGGGCCAGAAGGGCCCGCAGGCGGAGCAGGTTCGCCCGCTCTGAGACCAATCCGCCGGTCGCGAGGCCGGCACGCCGGCCGCCTGGCGGAGGCCGGCCTGACCGGTGGCCCCGCAACCTCGCCGGAGGGTGCGGGGCCGCTTTTGTACGGACCATTGTTCCGGCCACGTGAGCAACATTGATCGCCGGTCCGGTCGTTATGGTGTGCTGCCTGCCCAGAGGCAGTCCGCCGGGGCGACCGGGCCGTGCTGTGTCCCGGCCGCTCGGTCCGGCCCGCTCGGCGGGACCGGACCAATCGGAGCGAGTTACGCCGGCGCCCGGCCGCTGCTCCGGCGGCGCATGCCGATGATCACGAGGGCCAGGCCGAGCCCGGCGACGGCGCCGCCCACCGCGGCCCAGAACGGCTTGTCGCTCATCAGCTCGTGCTCGAACACGTTCAGCCCCTGGAGGGTCCAGACCGCGCCGAGCACGATGGCCAGCAGGCCCAGCGACATGCTCAGCCAGCCGCGCAACCGCGTCGGATCGGCCGGAGTGTCGTTTTCATTGTTCACCATTTGTCGTGCACCTGAGGGCGAATCAGCTCATCGTAGACCGCTGCGATCTTTTCCCGGGTTTCCGGCGAAAGCGGCGGAAGAGAGGCGGCGTGCGCGTTCGCGCGCGCTTGCTCGGGATTACGCGCACCCGGGATCACGACCGAGACGGCCGGCTGATCGAGGATCCAGCGCAACGCGAATTGCGCCATCGTCGCATCATCCGGAACGAGTGAGCGGAGCCGGCGGACCGCTTCCAATCCGGTCGCGAAGTCCACCCCGGAGAAGGTCTCGCCGACGTCGAACGCCTCGCCGTGCCGGTTGTAGTTGCGGTGGTCGTCCGCCGCGAACTGCGTGTGCTCGTCGTAACGCCCGGAGAGCAGGCCGCTGGCGAGCGGGACCCGGGCGATGATGCCGACCCCGGCCTCGGCGGCGGCCGGCAGCACCCGCTCGAGCGGCTTGAGCCGGAACGCGTTCAGGATGATCTGGACGCTGGCCGTGCCGGGGCGGGCGATCGCGGCGAGCGCCTCGTCCACCTTCTCCACGCTGACGCCGTAGGCGGCGATCCGCTTCTCCTGCACCAGCGTGTCGAGCGCGTCGAACACCTCGTCGCTGCTGAACACCGGCGTCGGCGGGCAGTGCAGCTGCACCAGGTCCAGGGTGTCCACCCCGAGGTTGGCGCGCGAGCGGTCGGTCCAGGCGCGGAAGTTGTCCAGCGAGTAGTTCGCCGGCTCCTGCGGCAGCCGGCGGCCCATCTTGGTGGCCACGGTCAGGCCCGGCTTGTCCTTGACGAACGAACCGACGATCTGCTCGCTGCGCCCGTCCCCGTAGACGTCGGCCGTGTCGATGAAGGTGACCCCGGCGTCGACCGCGGCCTGGAGGGTGGCGTGCGCGTCGGCCTCGCTGACGTCGCCCCAGTCGGCGCCGAGCTGCCAGGCCCCCAGGCCGATCACCGACGTGTCGCGGCCCATCCGGCGAAAGCTTCGTTTTTCCACGTGGTGACCCTACCGCTCGCCTGTTATCTTCAAAAAAAACGTACGTACGGTTTAGAATTCGACACCTACCTTTCAATGAGGTGTGCCATGTGGGATCCCGCCGTCTACCGCCGCTTCGGCACCGAGCGCTCCCGTCCGTTCTTCGACCTCGTCGCCCGGATCGGCGCGACCGCCCCGCGAGCCGTGACCGACCTGGGCTGCGGCCCCGGCGAGCTGACCCGCACCCTCGCCGAGCGCTGGCCGGACGCCCGAGTGACCGGCGTCGACTCCTCACCCGAGATGATCGAGAAGGCGGCCGCCGACCCGGGCGACGTCACGTTCCGCCTCGGCGACATCGCCTCCTGGCAGCCCGGGCCGGACACCGACGTGCTGGTCACCAACGCCGCCCTGCAATGGGTGCCCGGCCACCAGCGGATGCTCAGCCGCTGGGCGACCGAGCTCCCGGCCGGCGCCTGGCTCGCGATGCAGGTGCCCGGCAACTTCGACGCCCCGTCGCACCGCCTGCTCCGCGCCACCGCGACCGGCTACGGCGTGGCCCACGTGCTGCGCGAGGCCCCGGTCGACGACCCGGCGGACTACGCGGCCCGGCTCACCGCGGCCGGCGCCGCGGTCGACGCCTGGGAAACGACGTACCTGCACCTGCTGCCGCTCTCCGGCCCCGACCACCCGGTCCTGCGCTGGATCGAGGGCACCGCCCTGCGCCCGGTCCGCGCCGCCCTCGACGAGGATGCCTGGACCGCCTTCCGCACCGAACTGGCGGCCAGGATCGCCGAGGCCTACCCGGCCCGCGGCGACGTGGTCCCGTTCCCGTTCCGCCGCATCTTCGTGGTGGCCCGCACCGCGTCATAGGCCCGGCCCGGCTGGTGCTGGTGGCCGTATTCGGGCTCGGGGTAGGGCCGCGGGTGCCAGCTCGACAGTCACGGGCTGGTGCTGGTGGCCCTATCCGGGCTCGGTACAGGGCCATGGGTGCCAGCTCGGCGGTCACGGGCTGGTGCTGGTGGCCGTATTCGGGTTCGGGGTAGGGCTGTGGGTGCCAGCTCGAGTGTCACGGGCTGGTGCTGGTGGCCCTATGCGGGTTCGGGGTAGGGCTGTGGGTGCCAGCCCGATAATCGCGGCTGACCTGGTGGCCTTGTTCGGGGCGGGACGACCGTGGCGAGCAACAGGGGAACACCGGTTGGGGATGCGAGCACGCCAGCGGTATACCGGGAAGCGGCACCGCTGCGGGCCGCACGCCGTCGAGGAGCGGCCGCTACCCCTCGGGGAGGGTGGGTCATGGTCGAGGGCAACGCCCTGCGCCCGGTCGCCTAGTTTCTAGGGGATTGGTATCGCTGCCGACCGAGGAGACGACCCGTGACGGATCTGACGGCGTTCATTGCCGGGCTGCCCAAAGCTGAACTGCACGTACATCATGTGGGGTCGGCTTCGCCGCGGATCGTGGCTGAGCTTGCTGCCCGGCATGAGGGCAGTTCGCCGGTGCCGGCTGATCCGGAGGCACTGGCGAAGTACTTCGAGTTCCGGGACTTCGCCCACTTCATCGAGATCTATCTGAGCGTGGTGGACCTGATCCGGGACGCCGAGGACGTCCGGCTGCTCACCTACGAGATCGGGCGGGAGCTGAGCCGGCAGCGTGTGCGGTATGCGGAGTTGACGGTCACGCCGTATTCGAGCGTGAAGCGGGGGATTCCGGCGCCGGCGTTCTGTGAGGCGATCGAGGACGCGCGGACCGGCGCGCGGCGGGACTTCGGTGTCGATCTGGCCTGGTGCTTCGACATCCCGGGGGAGGCGGGGCTGCCGTCGGCCGAGGAGACCCTGCGGATCGCGCTGGAGGAGCGGCCGGACGGGCTGATCAGTTTCGGGCTGGGCGGGCCGGAGATCGGGGTGCCGCGGCCGCAGTTCAAGCCGTATTTCGACAAGGCCCGGGCGGCCGGGCTGCACAGTGTCCCGCATGCCGGGGAGACGACCGGGCCGGAGACGATCTGGGACGCGATCCGGGAGCTGGGCGCCGAGCGGATCGGGCACGGCATCGCGGCGGCCCAGGACGAGCGGCTGATGGCCTACCTGGCGGAGCACCAGATCCCGCTGGAGGTCTGTCCCACGTCGAACCTGCGCACCCGCGCCGTCGCCGACCTCGCCGAGCACCCGATCGGCAGGCTCGCCGCGGCCGGCGTCCCGTTCAGCGTCAACTCCGACGACCCGCCGATGTTCGGCACCACGCTGGAACACGAGTACGCGGTCGCCGCCGACCTGCTGGGCCTCGACCGGGCAGGCGTGGCCGACCTGGCCCGCGCGGCGGTCCGTCACAGCTTCCTGTCCACCCACGGCAAGGCCGAACTCATCGCCGAAATCGACGCCTACGCCACCGACTCGACCCGCTGACGTGCACGCCGGCGCTACCGAGCCGACGCGCTGACGTATGTACCGGGCGGCTGCGGCGATCCGCTAAGGCGTGCGCCGGCTCCGCCCCGATGCCGGGCTGAGGTTTCCGGTGACACCCGCGGACAGTGAAGACATCCCATGTGCCGGGGGCGTCAAGCGGCTCGGCCCGATCCCCGTCTGCCCTGGGGCGCTGGAGGCGAGCCGGGAGTGTCCGGCTGGTCCTGGTGGCCCTATCCGGGCAGCGGATAGGGCGTTGGAGACCAGCCGGGGGTGTCGGGCTGGTGCTGGTGGCCCTTTCCGGGCATGGGATAGGGCGCTGGGTGCCAGCCGGGGATTGTCGGGCTGGTCTTGGTGGCCCTATCCGGGCAGCGGATAGGGCGTTGGGGGCCAGGCGGGGGTGTCGGGCTGGTGCTGGTGGCCCTTTCCGGGCATGGGATAGGGCGCTGGGTGCCAGCCGGGGATTGTCGGGCTGGTCTTGGTGGCCCTATCCGGGCAGCGGATAGGGCGTTGGAGGCCAGCTGGGGGTGTCGGGCTGGTTCTGGTGGCCCTTTCCGGGCGGCGGGTAGGGCGCTGGGGGCCAGCTCGGGGGTTGATCTCCGGAACCAGCCACGGGCAATGAAGAGGCCGGCGATTGGTTTGGACGCGTCAGCGGCCAGATCGCCGGCCTCGGCCCGCGCGGGAGCATGCGATCCGCACCCCAGCGGACCTGCGTATATGAAGGTCTTGAAGTTGATCTTGGGGCGGGACGGATGCCGCACAGCGTGCAGCGGTGGGAACGGAGAGGCGCTATGGGTAGAGGGGGTCTTGCCAGCACGCGACCATGACGATCGTGCCGATCGTGAGGATGGCCAGCCAGCGGATCAGGCGTCGGCGGAACCGGGCCGGATCCTCCTCCGGCTCGGTCTCCGGCCTGCTCAGCAGATCGGGCATCGCTTTCCTCCTGTCTGTGCTGAGGGACGGTGAGGCGGTGTGTCCCGAGGGGACGGCGAGATCAGCTCGGGACGGCCGTCCAGCTCTGGTGCCGTTGCCCGGTGTCCGGCTCCAGGGTCAGCACGCGGTGCCAGCCGAAGCGCTGGCTGCCGACGCCGACGGCCAGGTCGCCGGTGCCGTTGCGGAGCGTGAAACCGAAGTTGGACGCCTGGAGCCGCCACTGGGTGCCGGCGCTCTTGCAGTCGCCCTGCACCAGCGGCGCACCGGCCACCGCGCTGCCGCCGAGCGGCAGCAGGCACTTGCCGCTGGCCCGGGAGACGAGCGTGTAGCTGCCCTCGTCGGCCGCCGGGACCAGCTGCCACTGCTGCTGGTTGCCGCCGTCGGCCGGGCCGAGGGTGGCCGGCGTGCCGTCGGCCGTGCGGGCCGCGTAGAGGTCGGCCGCGCCGCCGGTCATCGAGTTGGTCAGGACGAAGTACGAGTTCTGCACCGGGCGGGCCGCCGGGGCGGTCCGCGCCGTGCCGGTCGCGTGGTAGCGCTGCGTCTTGCTGGTGATCTCCACCTTGTAGGTGGCGTCCGGTTTCAGGCCGATCAGCCGGGCCCGGGTCGCCTTCGTGGTGGCCACCGGTTCGCCGTCCACCTCGACCTGGTACGTCGCGTCGTCGGACGCGGCGCTCCAGATCAGCCGGACCGACATGCTGGTCGCGTCGCGGATCTCCAGCGCGGCCTGCACGTCGGAGGCGCCGGTGGGCGGCTGGGGCGCGCCGGCGTCCTGGTCGCCGGAGCCGTTGGCGCCGTTCTCGGCGCGCGGCTGGAAGGCGGCCGGCTCGACCGCCACCTGCGCGCCGGGTGCGGCGCTCACGCCGGGCAGCGGCGCGGTCGGCGCCGACACGCTCGGCGAGGGACTGGCCGGGGTGTCGCCGGCCGGGGCGCTGGTGCTCGGGCTGGGGGAGGCCGAGCTGGGCGACGGGTCGGGCGTGGCCGGTGCGGTGGTGGCCGGCGGCGGGGCGTCCCGGGTCGGGTCCGGGTCGACCGCGCCGGGCACGTCCGGGATGTCGTCGCCGCCGTCGCTGCGCAGCAGGAAGTCGCTGAGCGCCACGTTCCAGTGGGTGTCCAGGTAGCTGCCGGGCTTCGGGTTGGTGTTGAAGTAGTCGTCGTGGCCGCAGTCCAGCCGCACCTCGTGCGACTTGGGGCAGGCCTGGCGGACCGTGCGGTTCGCCCGGTCGGCGCCGCAGAGCAGGTCGTAGTCGTCCAGGCAGCCGCCCGCGCCGGTGCCGTTCGGCGCGCCGTTGAGCACCGCGCCGAGCACGTGGGTCAGTTCGTGCGCGGCCATCACCGAGCTCCAGCAGCCGGCGTCGACCCGGGCGTAGGACGGGCCGGCGTTGTTCCGGTTGGTCCGGCCGGCGCGCTTGTCGTCGACGTAGGTGCCGATGCCGCAGTAGACGTTGGTGTCGGCGAACATGAGGTATTTGCGGTCGGTCCGGTTGTAGCCGAGGTCGCCGAGCGCCTTGACGGTGCTGGCGAACGAGTCGAGTGCGCCGGCCGGCAGCTCCACCTCGGAGACGGCGACCGTGCAGTCCGGCGTGGTCACGTAGCGCACGTGCCGGGAGCCACCGGTCTCCCCGGCGCTGGCGTCGTAGATCGCGTCGACGCCGCCGGACCAGGTGCGGAACGAGTTGACGTACTTGGCGTACCGGCTGGCCGTGCCGGCCGAGTACAGGTACAGCGCCTGCACCCGCTTGCCGCTCTGCCCGTCGCTCTCGCAGGGCACGCCGTCCGGGCCGAGCACGAAGTCGGCGTTGCCCGGGGCCGGGTCCGGGATGAGCGCCGGCGCCTCCGGGGTGAGCGCGCTGCCACCCAGGTCGCGGGCGATCTCGGCGTCCGCCGGGACCTTCGAGGAGGCCACCCGGACGGTCGACGGGAGCTTGGTGGCGGCGGTGACCGGGGCGACGTCCTTGCGGACCGACAGGCCGGTGGGCACCCGGTCCGGGCCGTGCGTGCACGTCTCGTCGAAGAGCACGTACGACCCGGCGCAGAGCGCGTTGGCGGCGGCCGGTTTCAGGCCCTCGTAGACCAGGCCCTGGTCGGGCGCGTCGGAGGGCAGCGCGGTGAGCGCGAACCTGCCGGGACTGTCGGGGACGGAGCTGCCGATCACGCTGGGGCCGACCACACCGCCGACGCCGAGCAGGGCCACGCCGAGAGCCACCGGAAGCATCCGGGTGGTGACGGAGCGTGGCGGTTGCCCCCGGTCAGCTCCGGCGCGGCGCCGCCCGGCGGGCGACCCACGGAACGCTGACCGGCGATGAGCGGGCAAAGCGACTCCTCGTCGAGCTGGTACGCGGTGGGAGGGGGCCATGGGGTGCCCGCCTCCCACCACGCCTGGACTCCGCCGGCCGCGGCGATGGGGACGTGCGGTAAGCGAGCCGGGGAGCCGGATGGGATCGGAGGGAACACTGCCAGGCCTGGCGAGCCAGGGGAACACTCTTAAAACAGATCTAAGCAACTTCTGTTCCGTACGGGGGAAGGGGCTTGCGGGATCAGCTGGGGCGTCGTCCCAGCCGGCCACGGCCGACCAGTCCGAAACGACTCGGTGTCTTGGGGGTGGCCTCGGCGTCGGCGATCAGCATGACCACGCTGGCGCCGCCCATGGTGGCCCGGTCCAGGCTGACCGAGCCGCCGGTGGACTGGGTCAGCCGGCGGGCGATGTCCAGGCCCAGGCCGGTCGAGCCCTGCTGGCTCTGGCCGCGGCGCAGCGCTTTCTCCGGGTCGGGGATGCCCGGGCCGGCGTCGTCGACCCGCAGTGCCACCCAGCCGTCCCGGCGGGAGAGCGCCACCTCGAACGCGGTGCCCTGCGGGGTGTACCGGAACACGTTGCCGAGGATCGCGTCCAGCGCGGCGGCCAGCTCGGCGCGGGCCACCGGGACCGGGATCCGCATCTGCGCGCCGACCACCCGGTACTGCCTGTTCTGGTCGCCGGCCAGCGCCGACCAGAACGTCATCCGCTCCCGGACCACCTCGCTGGCGTCGCACAGACCCTCCTCGGGCGCGGCGGCCACCTGGGCGGCGACCGCCTGCCGGGTGGTGTTGATCAGGGAGTTGACCTCGCCCTCGAGGGTGGCGATGGCCTGCCGGATGCGCCGGATGCCGCGCCGCCGGTCCACCTCGTCGGCGGTCAGGTCGATGATCTGGGTGTCGTCCGGGTCGAGCGCCTCGGCGTCCAGGCGCAGCGCGGTGAGCGGGGTGCGCAGCCGGTGCGACAGGTCGGCGACCAGCTCGCGCTCGTCGGTGCGGGAGGTGACCAGGCGGTCGGCCATCCGGTTGAACGCGTAACCGGCCTCGGCCAGCTCGCGCGGGCCGGACGGGGAGATGCGCACGTCCAGGTCGCCGTCGCCGACCGCGAGGGCCGCCCCGACCAGGTTGTTGGCCGAGGTGACGGTGTTGCGGGCGAGCCGGTCGACCACGATCACCGACCCGCCGACCAGGATCACGGCCAGGCCGAGCAGCAGCCACCAGTCGCGGGCGGTGTTCGTGTTGAGCTCGGCGTTCGGCACGAACGCCTCGACCACCCAGGACTTGCCGCCCGCGGTGACCGGCTGGAGCCGGACCATGCCGCCCGGCACGCCGATGACGCTGGCCTCGGGCTTGCTCGCGGCCTGGTCGATCTGCTGGGCGCTGGCCCGGCCACCGTCGCTGGGCGCCAGTCCGGGAACGTGCACCACCGGGTTGCCGGCCTCGGCGATCGCGGCGGCCACGCCTTTCTGCCCGGCGCCGGCGACGATCGCGCCGGCCACCGTGGAGGTCCTCTGAGCAGCCTCGGCGAGCGCCTCGTCGCGGTGGTCGGAACGCAGGCCCCAGCCCAGCGGGATCAGGAAGACCAGTGCGGCGACGGCGGTGGTGGCAGCGGTCGTGTACGCCAGCCGCAACCTCAGTCCGGCGCCACCAACCGGAATCCGACCCCCCGCACGGTGCGCAGGTAGCGGGGCTTCGCCGCGGACTCGCCCAGTTTCCGGCGGAGCCAGTACAAATGCACGTCGATGGTCTGGTCCTCGCCGACCGATGGCTGTCGCCATACCTCCTCCAACAGCTCACGACGGGAAACCACCCGGCCCGGGCGGGCGGCGAGGTACGCCAGCAGGTCGAACTCCTTGCGGGTCAGAGCAAGTGGCTGGTCGCCGAGGGTAGCGCTCCGCTCGCCCACGTCAACCCGCAAGTCGCCCACCTCGTGGACGGCGGGCTGGGCGGCACGGCTGGCCCGGCCGACCCGGCGGAGCACGGTGGCGATCCGCGCGTCCAGGTGAGCGCCGGTGAACGGTTTCACCATGTAGTCGTCGGCGCCGGCCCGGAGCAGGCGCACGACGGTCTGCTCGTCGTCACGCGCGGTGGCGATGATGATCGGCACGTCGGTGATGCCCCGCAGCATCCGCAGCGCGTCCGACCCGTCCAGGTCGGGCAGCCCGAGGTCGAGCACGACGAGGTCGGGGGTCTCCGCGGCGACCCGCCGGAGAGCCTCCAGCGCGGTGCCGACGGCGTGCACGGCGTGCCCCCGGTCGGCGAGCGAACGGAGCATGGCGCCGCGCACGACGTGATCGTCCTCGACGAGCAACACCGTGGCCATGCGAAGACCGTACCGACTCCGGCGGGCAGAACCTAAAGGGTCATGGAACGAGATGCTTTGATGACACTCAGTGATGGAATACGATCCGAAGTACCGATGTCTTTCACACTCTTCCCCGGTACGCGACTCGCGTTGGCGTGCGAGAGCCTGGCCGGCCTCAGTGTCGGCGACGCCCTCGGCGCCCAGTACTTCATGCCCGGCAACAAGCCCGCCGACCTGCTCGAGGGCCGCACTCCGGACCCGCCCTGGGACTGGACCGACGACACCGAGCAGGCGTGCTGCCTGGTGGCGACGCTCGCCCAGGGCGACTTCGACCGGGACGCCTTCGCGGCCCGCCTCGGTGCGGTCTTCGAGCCCTATCGGGGCTACGGCCCGGGGGCGGTGGTCATGCTCCGGCAGATCCGCGAGGGGCTGCCCTGGCCGATCGCGGCCGCCGCGGCGTTCAACGGGCAGGGCTCGTGCGGCAACGGCGCGGCCATGCGCGCGGCGCCGCTGGGCGCCTGGCACGCCGACTCGCTCCAGCACGCCGCGGTCCAGGGCGCCCGGGCCGCCGAGGTGACCCACGCGCACCCGGAGGGGATCGCGGGCGGGGTGGCGGTGGCGGTGGCCGCCGCGTTCGCCGCCGCCGCCCGGCTCGACGGGTTACGGCCCGAGCCGGGACAGTTGCTGCGCGCGACGGCGCTGCACACCGCGCCGAGCGTGGTCCGCGACGGGCTCGGTGAGGCGGTCCCGGTCAAGGGCGTCGAGGAGGCCGCGGCCCGGCTGGGCAGCGGGGGACAGGCGACCGCGCAGGACACCGTGCCGTTCGCGCTCTGGGTGGCCGACCGATACCTGGACGACTATCCGGCGGCCGTGGCGGCGTGCGTGGTGGCCGGCGGGGACGTGGACACCACCGCGGCGATCGCCGGGGGAGTGGTGGCGGCGTACACCGGGGCCGACGGGATCCCGGGTGACTGGCTCGCCGCCCGGGAACCGCTTCCGGCGTGGCTTGCCGCCGCGAGCGGAGAGTAATCCGCAGGCGGATAGCATCAGGACACCACGTCACTTTCTGAATGGAGAATCACCGTGTCTGCACCCCGGGTACCCGCTGCGGCCGACCCACTAGTCGTCCCGGCCGGGACTACGGCGGCCGACGCGGTGGCGGCCGCCGGGCTCCCGGCCACCGGGCCGAAAGCGGTCGTCGTGGTCCGCGAGGCCGACGGCCGGCTGCGTGACCTGCACTGGACGCCCGCCGCCGACACCGAGGTCGTCCCGGTCGCGATCGACTCCCCGGACGGTCTGGACGTGCTGCGGCACTCGACCGCGCACGTGCTCGCGCAGGCCGTGCAGGACGTCTTCCCGGAGGCGAAGCTGGGCATCGGCCCGCCGATCCGGGACGGTTTCTACTACGACTTCGACGTGGAGAAACCGTTCCAGCCGGAGGACCTGACGAAGCTCGAGAAGCGGATGCAGGAGATCGTCAAGGCCGGGCAGACGTTCCACCGCCGGGAGTACTCGTCGCTCGACGAGGCCAAGGCGGAGCTGCACGCCGAGCCGTTCAAGCTGGAGCTGGTCGACATCAAGGGTGACGTCGACGAGGAGGCCGCGGCGGTCGGCGCCGGCGAGCTGACCCATTACGACAACCTGGACAGGGACGGCAAGCGCGTCTGGGGCGACCTCTGCCGGGGACCGCACCTGCCGTCGACCCGGCTGATCCCGGCGTTCAAGCTGATGCGCTCGGCCGCCGCCTACTGGCGCGGGTCCGAGAAGAACCCCCAACTTCAAAGGATTTACGGTACGGCCTGGCCGTCGCGGGACGAGCTCAAGGCGTACCTTAATCGTCTTGCCGAAGCCGAGCGCCGGGACCACCGCAAGCTGGGCACCGAGCTGGATCTGTTCTCCTTCCCCGATGAGATCGGGTCGGGTCTCGTGGTCTTCCACCCGAAGGGTGGCGTGATCAAGCGCGAGATGGAGGACTACGTCCGGGCCCGCCACATCGAGGAGGGCTTCCAGTACGTCGGCAGCCCGCACATCACCAAGGAAGGGCTGTTCCACACCTCGGGACACCTGCCCTACTACAAGGACACGATGTTCCCCCCGATGGAGCTGGAGGGGGCGAACTACTACCTCAAGGCGATGAACTGCCCGATGCACAACCTGATCTTCAGGTCGCGCGGGCGGTCCTACCGTGAGCTGCCGATGCGGCTGTTCGAGTTCGGCACGGTCTACCGCTACGAGAAGTCCGGCGTGGTGCACGGCCTGACCCGGGTGCGCGGCCTGACCCAGGACGACTCGCACTCCTACGTCACCGCCGAGCAGGCCCCGGGCGAGATCAAGCACCTGCTGAACTTCGTCCGCTCGCTGCTCGACGACTTCGGACTGGACGACTACTACCTGGAGCTGTCGACCCGGGACCCGCAGAGCGACAAGTTCATCGGCACGGACGAGCAGTGGGAGACCGCGACCGGCGTCCTGGAGCAGGTGGCCAAGGAGTCCGGGCTGGAACTGGTGCTCGACCCGGGCGGCGCGGCGTTCTACGGCCCGAAGATCAGCGTGCAGGCCAAGGACGCGATCGGCCGCACCTGGCAGATGTCCACCATTCAGTACGACTTCAACATGCCGGCCCGGTTCGGCCTGGAGTACCAGGCGGCCGACGGCAGCCGGCAGGAGCCGGTGATGATCCACTCGGCGAAGTTCGGGTCGATCGAGCGGTTCTTCGGCGTGCTGGTCGAGCACTACGCGGGCGCGTTCCCGGCCTGGCTGGCGCCGGTGCAGGTGGTCGGCATCCCGATCCGCGACGACCACGCCGACTATCTGGCCGAGTTCGTCGCGCGGTTGCGCAAGGAGGGCATCCGGGCCGAGGTGGACTACTCCACCGACCGGATGCAGAAGAAGATCCGGACCGCGCAGCAGCAGAAGATCCCGTTCATGGCGATCGCCGGCGACGACGACGTGAACGGCGGCACCGTGTCGTTCCGGTACCGGGACGGCTCCCAGCGCAACGGCGTCTCGATCGACGAGGCCGTCGCGCACGTCGTCGAGGTGGTTCGCTCCCGGGTCAACACCGGCCCCTCGGCGGTCTGATCTCAGTTCCCGCTCCCGTCGGCCGACGTGACGGAGGTACAGGCCTCCGCGCGCGCGGCGGCGGGAGCGGGGAGGTGCCATGCCGGTCGCTCTGCTGGGGATCGGGCTCTCGGCGATCTGGTTCGTGCTGCACCTGACCGGCATCGGCGGCTGGCACCTCCAGGTCGTCGGCTACCGCGTGTTCGCCCCGCTGCTCTCCGCCGTGCCGGCCTGGCTCGCCTGGCGGGCCGCCCGGCGCGCACCGGGCCCGGGCGCGCGGCGGCACCTGCGGGTGATGGCGGCCGCCTGGGTGGCGATGACCGCCTCGTCGGTGTACTCGCTCGGCGAGCTGGTGGTGCACCACGACCTGCGCTACCCGACGCCGTACCCGGCGGTGCAGATCCTCGACCTGCTCACCCTGGTGCTGGTGCTGGCCGGGTTGCTGCTGGTCCCGGTCCGGACCCGGTGGGCGGCCAGCCGGCTGCGGCTCGGCCTGGACATGGCCACCGTGCTGCTGGCCGGGGCGATCTTCCTCTGGTACTTCACGGTCGAGCCGAACCTGGGCGCCAACGACACCTTCCTGACCGTGACGCTGTTCGTGCAGAGCGGCGGGGTGCTGGTCGTGCTCTTCGCGATCGCCCGGCTGGCGCTCGCCGGGGTGGCCGAGGTGAGCCGTGTCGCGCTGGGCTGCTACGCCGCGGCCGGGGTGGTGAACGTACTGCTGAGCGTGATGCAGCAGGCGATCACGGACCCGGCCCGGCTGCACTGGCCGCTGGCCATGTGGCCGCTGTTCACGCTGCTGCTGACCGCCGGGACGCTGGCGGCTTCGTCGCCTTCCGCCCGGGCGTCGCGGACCGGGCAGAAACCGTCCAGCATGATGCCGTACGCCGCCGTCGTGGCCACCGACGCACTGCTGGTGCACGCGCTGGTCAGTGCCTTGGACGCGCGGGCCTGGGCGGTGCTGGCCGGGGCGATCACGCTGACCGGGCTGGTGGTGACCCGGCAGATCGTCGGGGTCCGGGACAACGCCCGGCTGGTCGTCCGGCTCGACGCCAGCCTGCACGCGCAGCGCCGGGCGATGGCGCGGGAGCAGCTGCTCAGCGATCTCGGGACCACGCTGCTGCGGACCACCGACGTGGACCGGGTGCACGAGCTGGCGGCGGACGGGGCGGCCACGGTGCTGGCCGAGTGCGCGGGGGTGCGTACCGCGATCCTGACGGTGGACCCGGAGGACCCGCGGAGCTGGATCGTGGCGTACGCGGCCGGGGAGCGGGCCGGTGACCTGATCGGCGGCCGGCTGCCGGACGAGGCGATCCCGGCGGCGCTGCTGGGCCGGCTCGCGGCCGGCGAGGTGATCTCCGCGCCGGGGATCGCCGACCTGGGCCTGACCGGTCCGGAGTCGGCCGCGAACCGGCCGGTGATCATGCTGCCGCTGGTCAACGGGGACCGGTTCTTCGGGCTGCTGTCGGTGGCCGCGGACACCGAGCCGCCGCAGGACGTGGTGAAGTCGCTGCTCACCCTGCGCACCCAGATCTCGCTGGCGCTGGTCGGGCTGGCGCTCACCGCCGAGCTGACCACCCAGGCGATGCACGACGGGCTCACCGGGCTGGGCAACCGGACCATGCTCAAGGACCGGCTGACCGCGGCGATCGCCCGGTCGCAGCGGCACGGGCGGCCGGTCGGGGTGCTGCTGCTGGACCTGAACGGGTTCAAGCCGGTGAACGACACGTACGGGCACGACGCCGGGGACGCGCTGCTCAAGGTGGTGGCCGACCGGCTGCGCACCTGCGTGCGGACCGAGGACACGGTGGCCCGGCTCGGCGGCGACGAGTTCGTGATCGTGGCCGAGGACCTGCGCGCGGTGGCCGACGCCCTGGTGATCGCGGACCGAGTGGTGGCCGCGCTGAACGAGACCGTGCTGGTCGGCGAGCATCCGCTGTCCACCCCGGCGAGCATCGGGATCGCCCTGTCCGTGGCCGGGCAGAGCCCGGACGACGTGCTGCGCAACGCGGACGCGGCGATGTACGTGGCCAAGCGGGCCGGTGGCGGCCGCTATCACGTCCACTCGGACGGTAATGTTCGGGCGTGACCGACCCCGACGGCCTCGAACGACTGTGGACCCCGCACCGGATGACCTACATCGACGGGATCGACACGCCCCAGGGCTGCGCGTTCTGCCTGGCGCCCGGGCTGCCCGAGGCGGAGACCCTGGTGGTGGCCCGGGGCGAGCTGGTCTACGCGGTGCTCAACCTCTACCCGTACAACCCGGGACACCTGATGGTCTGCCCGTATCGGCACGTCGCGGACTACACCGACCTGACCGAGGAGGAGACGGTCGAGGTGGCGGCGTTCACGCGGACGGCGATGCGGGTGATCCGCTCGGTGAGCCGGCCGCACGGCTTCAACCTGGGGATGAACCAGGGCGCGGTGGCCGGCGCCGGCATCGCCGCCCACCTGCACCAGCACGTGGTGCCCCGGTGGGGCGGCGACGCCAACTTCATGCCGGTGATCGGCCAGACCAAGGTGCTCCCGCAGCTGCTCGCCGACACCCGCCTGATGCTGTCGAAAGCCTGGCCTAGCCGGCGGCCTTCTTGACCGCCTCGGCCAGGTGCGCCGGCATCGGCTCGTGCCGGACGTAGGTGCGGGAGAACGTGCCCGCCCCGGAGGAGAGCGCGCGCAGCTCGACCGCGTACCGGACCAGCTCGGTCGCCGGCACCTCGGCCCGGACCAGGCTGTGCCCGCCGTCCGCCTCGGACTCGGTGCCGAGTGGCCGGCCGCGCCGGCCGGACAGGTCGCTCATCACCGCGCCGACATAGGTGTCCGGCACCCGCACCACGATCTCGTCGACCGGCTCCAGCAGCGTCACCTGCCCGGCGGCGGCCGCCTCCTTCAAGGCCAGGGCGCCGGCGGTCTGGAACGCCGCGTCCGACGAGTCCACGCTGTGCGCCTTGCCGTCGAAGAGGGTGACCTTCAGGTCGATGACCGGGTAACCGGCCACGATGCCCTTCTCCAGCTGGGCGCGGACGCCCTTCTCCACCGACGGGATGTAGTTGTGTGGCACGGCGCCGCCGACCACCCGGTTGACGAACTCGAAGCCGGAGCCCCGCGGCAGCGGCTCCACCTCGATGTCGCAAACGGCATACTGCCCGTGGCCGCCGGACTGCTTCACGTGCCGGCCGTGCCCCTTGGCCGGCCCGCCGAACGTCTCGCGCAGCGCCACCTTGACCGGCTCGGTGTCCAGCTCGACGCCGCCCGCGCGGAGCCGGTCCAGCACCACGTCGGCGTGTGACTCGCCCATCGTCCAGAGCACCAGCTGGTGGGTGTCGGCGTTGCGCTCCAGGCGCAGCGTCGGGTCACCGGCCACCAGCCGGGCCAGGTTTTTCGCCAGCGCGTCCTCGTCCGAGCGGGTCTTGGCGACCACCGCGATCGGCAGCAGCGGCTCGGGCATCGACCAGGGCGCCATCAGCAGCGGGTCGTCCTTGCCGGAGAGCGTGTCGCCGGTCTCGGCGGACCCGGACTTGGTGATCGCGCAGATGTCGCCGGCGACACAGGAGCCGACCTCGCGCAGCGTGGCGCCGAGCGGGGTGTAGATGTGCGCGACCCGCTCGTCGGCGTCGTGGTCCGGGTGGCCGCGCTCGGCCAGGCCGTGCCCGGAGACGTGCAGCGTCTGGTCCGGGCGCAGGGTGCCGGAGAAGACCCGGACCAGCGAGACCCGGCCGACGTGCCGGTCGATCGTGGTGCGCACCACCTCGGCCACCACCGGGCCGTCGGGGTCGCAGGTCAGCGGCGGCCGGGCCGTGCCGTCCACACCGGTGACCACCGGCAGGTCGTGCTCCAGCGGCGACGGGAAACTGGTGACCAGGCCGTCGAGCAGCGCGTCGAGGCCGACGCCGGTGCCCGCACAGACCGGGATGACGGGGTAGAAGTTGCCCCGCGCGACCGCCTTCTCCAGGTCCGGGATCAGCGCGTCGGTGTCGATCAGCTCGCCACCGATGTACCGGTCCATCAGGGTCTCGTCCTCGCTCTCCGCGATGATCCCCTCGATGAGCTGGTTCCGGTCGTCGGCGATCGGGTTGAGGTGCTCCGGCTCGGCGCTCTTCAACACCGGCGGGTAGCCCTGCGAATAGTCCAGCACCTTCAGCGTGACCAGGCCGATCAGGCCGACGATGGACTGCCCGTCGTCGCCCAGCATCGGCTGGTAGACCGGCATCACGTTCTCGCCGAACGCGTCCTGGCAGTCCTGGAGCACCTGCTCGTAGTCGGCGCGGGGGTGGTCCAGCCGGGTGATCGCCACGGCCCGGGGCATGCCGACCGCGGCGCACTCCTCCCAGAGCGCGATGGTGGCGTCGTCCACACCGTCCACCGCGGAGACCACGAACAGCGCCGCGTCCGCCGCGCGCAGTCCGGCCCGCAGCTCACCGACGAAGTCGGCGAACCCCGGCGTGTCCAACAGGTTGATCTTGACGTCCTGGTGCGAGAGCGGGGCGCAGGCCAGCGCCACCGACCGCTGCTGCCGCACCGCCGCCGGATCGTGATCGGTGACCGTGGTGCCGTCCGTGACGGTCCCCGCGCGCGGGATCGTGCCGGTGGCGGCGAGCAGCGCCTCCACCAGCGTCGTCTTCCCGGCGCCGGAGTGACCCACCAGCACCACGTTGCGAACTCTGCCGGGCTCTGTCACCACCGGCGCGGCCGCGCCGGCTTGCCCCTTCTCCGAAGTCTTCTGCGCCATGCCGAGCGCTCCCTACGTTTCCGGTCCATTACGCCGCTGTTCTACAAATCCCACACCCGGGGCTGTCCCGGTCGCAAGGACCGAGAGACACCAGATCGTGCCGGATGGTGACGATCCGGCGAACCCGGGGGCGAGCCGTACCACCACCAGGCCCGCGCCGATATGGTGGGACGGCCATGGCAAAGATCGTCCAAGTAACGGCCCGTGCCGTCGTCTCGTACGGCGTCAACCCGGTCGCACGTTTCCTACTCCGGATCGGCGTCTCACCCGACGCCGTCACGATCGCGGGCACCGTCGGGGTGCTGATCGGTTCGTACTTCGGTGCGAAGGGTCAGCTTCTTTGGGGCACCGTGATCGTAACCGCCTGTGCCCTCACCGATGTGCTCGACGGGACAATGGCCCGTCTTCGCGGCGGTTCGAGCAAATTCGGGGCACTTCTCGACTCGTCGATGGACCGGATCGCCGACGGCGCCGTGTTCGGTGCGGTCACCTACTACCTGGCCACCGAGGGCAATCCGTACAACGGGGTGATCGCCGCCCTGATCAGCCTGGTCTTCGGCCAGGTCGTGTCGTACGTGAAGGCCCGCGCCCAGTCCCTCGGCCTGAACGCCGACGTCGGCATCGCCGAGCGCCTGGAGCGGCTGCTCATCGTGGGCGTCGGCGGCCTGCTCGGCGCCGCCGGGCTGGACTGGGGCCTGCCCGCCGCGCTCTGGGTGCTCGCCGCCCTCTCGGTGATCACCGCCGCCCAGCGGCTGATCCACGCGCGCGCCACCGAGCCCGAGGTCGCGGTCGAGTGAAGGACCAGCTGACCACGCTCGGGTTCACGGCCGGGTGGCGCCTCGTGCGGGCGCTGCCGCTGCCGGTGGCCCGGGCGCTCTTCACCCGGGTCGCCGACCGCGCCTGGCGCAAGAACGGCCCGGCCACCCAGCGGCTGCGCCGCAACTACCAGCAGGTGGTCGGCCCGGACATGCCGGAGACCCTGGTCCGTGACGGCCTGCGCTCCTACGCCCGGTACTGGATGGAGGCGTTCCGCCTGCCGTCGCAGACCCGGGAGCAGAACGCGGCCGGCTTCTGCATGCTCGGCGAGTCCTACGACCAGATGAAAACCGCCGTCGCCGACGGCAACGGCCTGGTCCTGGCCCTGCCGCACGTGGCGAACTGGGACGCGGCCGCCGCCTGGGTGGTCTCCCACGACTGGCAGATGATCACCGTCGCCGAGCGGCTCAAGCCGGAGGCGGTCTTCCAGAAGTTCCTGGACTACCGGGAGAGCCTCGGCATGCGGGTGCTGCCGCTCACCGGCGGCGAGCGTCCCCCGCTCGACGTGCTCGCCGAGCACCTGGAACGGGGCTGGGTGGTGCCGCTGCTGGCCGACCGGGACCTGTCCCGCGGCGGCGTCGAGGTGGAGTTCTTCGGCGGCCGGACCCGGATGCCGGCCGGCCCGGCGATCCTCGCCATCCGCACCGGCGCCCCGCTCTACGCGGTCGACTGCTGGTACACCGAGGACCGGGTCGAGGCGGTGCTGCGCCGGATCGTCCCGCCCACCGACGGACCGCTCGACGAGCGGGTCAAGCGGACCACGCAGCTGATGGCCGACGCCTTCGCGATCGGCATCGCCGAGCACCCGCAGGACTGGCACATGCTCCAGAAACTCTGGATATAGGGGGCAGGCGTGCGGATCGGGATCGTCTCGCCCTACTCGTTCGACGTACCCGGCGGCGTGCAGAACCACATCATGGACCTGGCCGAGGCACTGATCGGTCTCGGACACCAGGTGAGCGTGCTGGCCCCTGCCGACGAGGACGCCGAACTGCCGGACTACCTGGTGCCGGCCGGGCGGGCGGTGCCGCTGCCGTACAACGGGTCGGTGGCCCGGGTCGCGTTCGGCCCGGTCTCGACCGCCCGGGTCCGCCGCTGGCTCAAGCACGGCGAGTTCGACGTGCTGCACGTGCACGAGCCGTTCACCCCCAGCCTGTCGTTCCTCGCCGTGCTCTCCGCCCGCGGCCCGGTGGTGGCCACCTTCCACACCGCGATGACCCGCTCCCGGGCCCTCGCCGTCGCGCAGAGCTTCCTCCAGCCGGTGATCGAGAAGATCACCGCGCGGATCGCGGTCAGCGAGCTCGCCCGCAAGGTGCAGGTGGAACACCTCGGCGGCGGCGCGGTGGAGATCCCCAACGGGGTCGCGGTGGCGAAATTCGCCACGGCGGCTCCGCTGCCGGGATGGCCCGGGGAGGGCGGCACGCTCGGTTTCCTCGGCCGTTTCACCGAGCCGCGCAAGGGGTTCCCGCTCTTGCGTACGGCCTTCGTCACGCTCGCCAAGGAGCGCCCCGGCCTGCGCCTGCTCGTGGCCGGCCCGGGCGACCGCGACGAGCTGTTCGACGACATCCCGGCCGGCCTGCACCCCCGGGTCGAGCACCTGGGCCTGGTCAGCGAGCCGGACAAGGCCCGGATGCTGCGCAGCGTCGACGTCTACGTGGCGCCGAACACCGGCGGCGAGAGCTTCGGCATGATCCTCACCGAGGCGATGGCGGCCGGCGCCACGATCGCGGCCAGCGACCTGGACGCGTTCCGTCGGGTATTGGACGGTGGCCGCGCCGGCGCCCTGTTCCCGAACGGTGACCAGGCCGCGCTCACCGCCCTGCTAGGCGCCCTGCTCGACGACCCGGCGCGCCGCGCTGAGCTGGCCACCTGCGCCCGCCAGGTGGTCGGTACGTTCGACTGGCCGAGTGTGGCCGCCCGGGTTCTCGAGGTCTACACGACGGCGATCGAGGCCACCGACGGGCGCGTCTTCGACGACGACGAGGCCTGATCGGCGCGGGGCAGGTGACGGTCCGACACATTCCGGCACTACGATGCCCCGCATGTGGTGGGTGGTGGGTGTCGTCGTGCTGGCCACGATCTTCTCGGCGTACCTCGGCTGGACCGCCCAGCGGGTCGAACGGGTGCACGCCCGCGCCCAGTCCGCCGAACGCGCCCTCGACGCCCACCTGCTGCGCCGCGCCGCGGCCGCCGCGGTCGTCGCCGAGCGGATCGACGCGGTCGAGCTCTACGCCGCCGCCCGGCTCGCCCTGGACGCCGAGCCGGACGAGCGCGAGTCCGCGGAGAACGACCTGACCCGCCAGTTGCGGGGCATCGACCTGGACCCGTCCGACCCGGCCACCCGCACCCTGATCGCCAGCAGCCGCCGGGTGGTGCTGGCCCGCCAGGTGCACACCGACCTGGTCCGCGACGCCCTCACCGCCCGCCGCCGCAAACTGGTCCGGGTGCTGCGCCTGCCGGGCCGCTACCCCCGCCCGCGTTACTTCGACATCGTCGAGCCGGTGATGCCGGAGCTCCCGCCGCTGCCGGCCCCTGCTCCGTCCCCGGAAGTCCTCCCGGTCCAGGCCGTCTGACCGGCGGTCGCGCAAGACCGTCCGGGCTTGCGGATCTTTTCCGGTACGACTCGCAGTCCCGTGGCAATCGGCCCGCGAGACTCCGGCCCACCCCGGACCGCAGCGCGTGTCGTGCGGGTCCGCTCGGCTCAGGCCTGGCCGTGCCCCTGAGTTGATGCGGCACGCCTTGCTGGTGCCGCGGGTTGCGGTTCGTGCCTGGTCGCGGTTTGCGTGCCGGGCCAGGGGGTTGCTGGTCACGGTCCCGGGCGCGGGTTGCGGTTCGTGCCTGGTCGCGGTTTGCGTGCCGGGCCAGGGGGTTGCTGGTCACGGTCCCGGCGGCGGGTTGCGGTTCGTGCCTGGTCGCGGTTTGCGTGCCGGGCCAGGGGGTTGCTGGTCACGGTCCCGGGCGCGGGTTGCGGTTCGTGCCTGGTCGCGGTTTGCGTGCCGGGCCAGGGGGTTGCTGGTCACGGTCCCGGCGGCGGGTTGCGGTTCGTGCCTGGTCGCGGTTTGCGTGCCGGGCCAGGGGGTTGCTGGTCACGGTCCCGGCGGCGGGTTGCGGTTCGTGCCTGGTCGCGGTTTGCGTGCCGGGCCAGGGGGTTGCTGGTCACGGTCCCGGCGGCGGGTTGCGGTTCGTGCCTGGTCGCGGTTTGCGTGCCGGGCCAGGGGGTTGCTGGTCACGGTCCCGGCGGCGGGTTGCGGTTCGTGCCTGGTCGCGGTTTGCGTGCCGGGCCAGGGGGTTGCTGGTCACGGTCCCGGCGGCGGGTTGCGGTTCGTGCCTGGTCGCGGTTTGCGTGCCGGGCCAGGGGGTTGCTGGTCACGGTCCCGGCCGCGGGTTGCGGTTCGTGCCTGGTCGCGGTTTGCGTGCCGGGCCAGGGGGTTGCTGGTCACGGTCCCGGCGGCGGGTTGCGGTTCGTGCCTGGTCGCGGTTTGCGTGCCGGGCCAGGGGGTTGCTGGTCACGGTCCCGGCGGCGGGTTGCGGTTCGTGCCTGGTCGCGGTTTGCGTGCCGGGCCAGGGGGTTGCTGGTCACGGTCCCGGCGGCGGGTTGCGGTTCGTGCCTGGTCGCGGTTTGCGTGCCGGGCCAGGGGGTTGCTGGTCACGGTCCCGGCGGCGGGTTGCGGTTCGTGCCTGGTCGCGGTTTGCGTGCCGGGCCAGGGGGTTGCTGGTCACGGTCCCGGCGGCGGGTTGCGGTTCGTGCCTGGTCGCGGTTTGCGTGCCGGGCCAGGGGGTTGCTGGTCACGGTCCCGGCGGCGGGTTGCGGTTCGTGCCTGGTCGCGGTTTGCGTGCCGGGCCAGGGGGTTGCTGGTCACGGTCCCGGCCGCGGGTTGCGGTTCGTGCCTGGTCGCGGTTTGCGTGCCGGGCCAGGGGGTTGCTGGTCACGGTCCCGGCCGCGGGTTGCGGTTCGTGCCTGGTCGCGGTTTGCGTGCCAGGCAACGGAGCTGCTGCTCACGGCCCCGGCCGCCGGTTGCGGTTCGTGCCTGGTCGCGGTTTGCGTGCCGAGCCAGGGGGTTGCTGGTCACGGTCCCGGCCGCGGGTTGCGGTCCGTGCCTGGTCGCGGTTTGCGTGCCAGGCAACGGAGCTGCTGCTCACGGCCCCGGCCGCCGGGTTCCGGTGGGCTGATGCCGCGGTCTGGCCCGGTTCTGGTCCGCAGCCCACCGTTTCTGACCGTGGCACAACTTTCCGGAACGCTGCGCGGCCCAGCCCCGGCCGCTGTCTGTTCTGCTTGGTGCGTTCGGTGGCTGGTCCTGGTGGCCCTATCCGGATCCGGATTAGGGCCGTAGGTGCCAGCTCGATGGTTCCGGCTGGTTCCCATGGCCCTATCCGGGCAGGGGTTAGGGCCGTAGGTGCCAGCTCGATGGTTCGGGTTGGTTTCCATGGCCCTATCCGGGCAGGGGTTAGGGCCGTAGGTGCCAGCTCGATGGTTCGGGCTGGTTTCCATGGCCCTATCCGGGCAGGGGTTAGGGCCGTAGGTGCCAGCTCGATGGTTTCGGGCTGGTTTCCATGGCCCTATCCGGGCAGGGGTTAGGGCCGTAGGTGCCAGCTCGATGGTTCGGGCTGGTTTCCATGGCCCTATCCGGGCAGGGGTTAGGGCCGTAGGTGCCAGCTCGATGGTTCGGGCTGGTTTCCATGGCCCTATCCGGGCAGGGGTTAGGGCCGTAGGTGCCAGCTCGATGGTTCGGGCTGGTTCCCATGGCCCTATCCGGGCAGGGGTTAGGGCCGTAGGTGCCAGCTCGATGGTTCGGGCTGGTTCCCATGGCCCTATCCGGACACGGGATAGGGCCATAGAGACCAGCCGGGGAACTCGGACTGTGTGCCGCGACCGGCGCCGGGGGCGTGCCGGCTCGCTCCAGCCGATATGCACACTGGAGCGCTGTCCACAGGGTGCCGAACCAAGATCGCGGAATCACGTCATGCTGGCACAGGGCAGCCCCCCAGGGCGGGTGGGGGCTCGGAAAGGGCGGGTGGGGCTCGGAAAGGGGGTGGCTGTCGGGGCGAGCGTTTTTCGTCAGCGGCCCGCACGACGCGCGGTGCGGTCTGGGGTGGGCCGCAGCGTCGCGTGCCGATTGCCACGGGGCTGCCGGTCGTACCGGAAAAGGATCCGCAAGAGGGACGGCGGCGTCGCGGCAGCGGGGATGGTTGTCGTCGGCGGGTATGTGGAAAGGGCCGCCCATGAGGACGGCCCTTTCCCTGAGTGCGATTACCAGCCGCGCTCGGCGAGGCGGTGCGGCTGCGGGATCTCGTCGACGTTGATGCCGACCATGGCCTCGCCCAGGCCGCGCGACACCTTGGCGATCACGTCCGGGTCGTCGTGGAAGGTGGTGGCCTTGACGATCGCGGCGGCGCGCTGGGCCGGGTTGCCGGACTTGAAGATGCCGGAGCCGACGAAGACGCCCTCGGCGCCGAGCTGCATCATCATCGCCGCGTCGGCCGGGGTGGCGATGCCGCCCGCGGTGAACAGCACGACCGGCAGCTTGCCGGCCTCGGCGACCTCCTTGACCAGCTCGTACGGCGCCTGGAGCTCCTTGGCGGCGACGTAGAGCTCGTCCTCCGGCAGGGTCTGGAGGCGGCGGATCTCGGCGCGGATCTTGCGCATGTGGGTGGTCGCGTTCGAGACGTCGCCGGTGCCGGCCTCGCCCTTCGAGCGGATCATCGCGGCGCCCTCGGTGATCCGGCGCAGCGCCTCGCCCAGGTTGGTCGCGCCGCACACGAACGGCGCGGTGAACTGCCACTTGTCGATGTGGTTGGCGAAGTCGGCCGGGGTCAGCACCTCGGACTCGTCGATGTAGTCGACGCCCAGCGCCTGGAGCACCTGCGCCTCGACGAAGTGACCGATCCGGGCCTTGGCCATGACCGGGATGGAGACGGCGTTGATGATGCCGTCGATCATGTCGGGGTCGGACATCCGCGACACGCCGCCCTGGGCCCGGATGTCCGCGGGAACGCGCTCCAGCGCCATGACGGCGACGGCGCCGGCGTCCTCCGCGATCTTCGCCTGCTCGGGGGTGACGACGTCCATGATCACGCCGCCCTTGAGCATCTCCGCCATGCCGCGCTTGACGCGGGCGGTTCCGACGGCGGGCTGGTTCTCAGACATACGACTCCTCGTGCGCGATTTCGGTAAGGCGATCCTATGGAGCGGCGCGTGAACGCCTCGATAGCCAATCGACCCCCCGGTGGCCTGCATTAGCGCGCCGTCGGGGACGTCCTAGAGTTGACGGCGTGAACATCGGAGTGCTGGCCCTGCAGGGCGACGTGCGCGAACATCTGTCCGCTCTGGCCGAGTCGGACGTGCTGGCCCGCCCGGTCCGCCGTCCCGAGGAGTTGTCGGACGTCGACGCGCTGGTGATTCCCGGCGGTGAGTCCACGACGATGAGCAACCTGGCGATCACTTTCGGCCTGCTCGACCCGATCCGGAAGCGGATCGCGGACGGCATGCCGGTGTACGGTTCCTGCGCCGGCATGATCATGCTGGCCACCACGGTGCTGGACGGCCGTCCCGACCAGGAGTCCTTCCAGGGGATCGAGATGACCGTCCGGCGCAACGCGTTCGGCAGGCAGATCGACTCGTTCGAGGCGGCCGTGGAGATCGAGGGCATCGAGGGCGGCGAGTTCCACGCCGTTTTCATCCGCGCGCCGTGGGTCGAGCAGGTCGGCCCCGACGTGCGGGTGCTGGGTCGCGTGGCCTCCGGGGACGCCGCCGGTAGGATTGTCGCCGTTCGGCAGGGGAACCTGCTCGCCACGGCTTTCCACCCGGAGCTGACCGGCGACCTTCGCGTCCACCGGTACTTCGTCGAGATGGTCCGCCAGGCCGCACCCGCACGGTAGACACGGAGGTTACGCATGTCCGGCCACTCCAAGTGGGCGACGACCAAGCACAAGAAGGCGGTCATCGACGCCAAGCGCGGCAAGATGTTCGCCAAGCTGATCAAGAACATCGAGGTCGCGGCGCGGACCGGCGGTGGCGATCCGGCCGGTAACCCCACGCTCTACGACGCCATCCAGAAGGCGAAGAAGTCGTCGGTTCCGAACGACAACATCGACCGCGCGGTCAAGCGCGGCTCCGGCCTGGAGGCCGGCGGCGCCGACTGGCAGACGATCATGTACGAGGGGTACGGGCCGAACGGCGTCGCGCTCCTGATCGAGTGCCTCACCGACAACCGGAACCGGGCCGCCACCGAGGTGCGCACCGCGCTGACCCGCAACGGCGGCACGTTCGCCGACGCCGGCTCGGTGTCGTACCTGTTCAACCGCAAGGGCCAGGTGATCATCCCGAAGGCCGGCCTGAGCGAGGACGACGTGATGCTCGCCGTCCTGGACGCGGGCGCCGAGGAGGTCAACGACCTGGGCGACTCGTTCGAGGTGATCAGCGAGCCGACCGACCTGATCGGGGTCCGCAACGCGCTGCGCGACGCCGGGATCGAGTACGACTCGGCCGAGTCGCCGTTGGTCCCGACCATGACGGTGCCGCTGGACGAGGAGCCGGCCCGCAAGGTGTTCAAGCTCATCGACGTCCTCGAGGACTGCGACGACGTGCAGAACATCTACGCCAACTTCGACATCTCCGACGAGGTAATGGCACTCATTGACGCGTGACGGGTAGTCGCGCATGCGGCCGGTGCCGACGCGTTCCAGGATCCTGGAGTGCGTGGGCGTCGGCCGCGCGACTGTCGCCTTCCGGATGTCGGCGTCGCCATCGCGCTGCCACCCAACACTGCCGGCTGGTCGTCGATGCCGACAAACCAGGTTATGAGCGCGTGCGGACGCTGCGTCTCAGTGAGTTGGAAGCCGAGTACAAGGCGAGGCGAGCCTAGGACCCGGTGGCGGCGAGCCAGGACATGCCCTGGACCATGCCGCCGACCAGCAGGAGGCCGCCGATCACCAGCCGGGCGATGCGGCGGTGCTCGGACTGGCGCCAGGCGTGACACCAGGCGACCGAGGCGTCCGCCAAGGTGAGCAAGCCTGCTCGGGCCGTACCGTCAAGCACCGCGGCCTTGTGGAAAGCGATGCTGGTGGCGTGGCCGCGGACCGTGACCAGCGCCGGTTGGTGCGTGCGGAGCACGCGGACGTCCACCTCGTAGACCTGGTCCTCGCGCCACGCCGACGTCCGTTTGGCGAGTCGTTTGCGCAGGTAGAGACCGGGTGTGTCGGTGTGGGTGAGGCGTCCCCACAGGTGCAGGCGGCGCCAGTGGCCGGCCAGGTCGGTCAGCGCGTCCTGATAGATCTCGTGGCCGACCGGGTTGCCGCCGACCAGGCGCACGGCCTCGTGCCGCAGCTCATCCTCGTGGGCCGCGACCACATCGACGAACTCCGGTGGCGGATCGTCCTGCATCGGCGGTATGAGGTACATCCTGGCCTCCCACCCCCATCGTCGAGGCGTGTCGGCGGTGGGCGCAAGAGGGCCGTGGATTAGGGTGTCGAACACACGTACGTGAGGGGAGGCCGTGGTGCGCGTGCTCGGCATCGACCCGGGTCTCACCCGGTGCGGCGTCGGCGTGGTCGAGGGGGTCCCCGGCCGTCCCGGCAAGCTGATCGCCTACCACGTGGTCCGCAGCGAGCCGGACGAGGACATCGCCCTGCGCCTGCTGCACCTGGACCGCAGCCTGACCGAGCTGGTCGCCCTGCACCGACCGGACAGCGTCGCGGTCGAGCGGGTCTTCTCCCAGCACAACGCGCGGACCGTGATGGGCACCGCGCAGGCCAGCGCGGTCGCCATCCTGGCCGGCTCCCGGGCCGGGCTGCCGGTGCAGACCTACACTCCGAGCGAGGTCAAGGCCGCCGTCACCGGCTCCGGCACCGCCGACAAGAAGCAGGTCACCAGCATGGTGACCCGTCTGCTCCAGCTCGACGCCCCGCCGAAACCGGCTGACGCGGCGGACGCGATCGCCATTGCCATCTGTCACATCTGGCGCGGGGGCACCCGCGCGAAAATCCAAGCCGCGGCGATCGCCGCCGCCCGCAGGAGCAGCCGATGATCGCCAGCGTGCGCGGTGTGGTCACCGCGATCCTCCCGGACAGTGCCGTGGTCGAGGTCGGCGGAGTCGGTATGCGCGTGTTCTGCACACCGAACACGCTCGCCTCGCTGCGCTCCGGCGCCGAGGCCCGGCTGGCCACCACGCTGATCGTCCGGGAGGACTCGCTCACCCTCTACGGCTTCGCCGACGACGACGAGCGGCAGCTCTTCGAGCTGCTCCTGACGGCCAACGGGGTCGGCCCGCGGATCGCGCAGGCGGTGCTCGCGGTCCATCAACCCGATGCCGTACGCCGTGCCATCGGTGGCGGGGACATCGCGGCCCTGACCCAGGTCCCGGGCATCGGCAAGCGCGGCGCCGAGAAGATGATCGTCGAGCTGAAGGACAAGATCGGCCCGATCGGTCTCGGTGACGGCGGCGGCACGAGCGTGCTGGCCGGCGCCTGGCAGGAGCAGGTCCGCCAGGGTGTGCTCGCGCTCGGCTGGACCGCGACGCAGGCCGATCAGGCGGTCGCCGCCATCGGCGAGACGATCGACGGTGAGGTGCCGCCGGTTCCGGTGCTGCTGCGCCAGGCGATCCGGTTGCTGGGCAAGACGCGATGAGTGACGATCTGTCCCCCTTCGCCGGGGACGAGGAGCTGGACGCCGAGGCCAGCGTCCGGCCGCGCCGGCTGTCCGACTTCATCGCCCAGCACCGGGTCCGCGACCAGCTGGAGCTGCTGCTCAAGGCGTCGATGGGCCGGGGCGCCCCGCCGGACCACATCCTGCTGTCCGGGCCGCCCGGCCTGGGCAAGACGACGCTGGCCAACATCGTGGCGGCCGAGCTGGGCACCGGGATCCGCACCACCAGCGGCCCGGTGATCGAGCGCTCCGGCGACCTGGCCGCCATCCTCACCGGGCTCGGCCCCGGCGACGTGCTCTTCATCGACGAGATCCACCGGATCGCCAAGCCGGCCGAGGAGCTTCTCTACAGCGCGATGGAGGACTTCCGGGTCGACGTGGTGGTCGGCAAGGGCCCGGGTGCGACGGCCATCCCACTTGATGTGGAGCCATTCACACTCGTCGGCGCGACCACCCGGGCCGGCCTGCTGACCGGCCCGATGCGCGACCGGTTCGGGTTCGTCGCGCACCTGGACTTCTATTCACCCGCCGACCTGGACGCGTTGCTGCACCGCTCGGCGCGGATCCTCGGCGTGCCGATCACCCCGGAGGGCGCCGCCGAGATCGCCGGCCGCTCGCGCGGCACGCCGCGCATCGCGAACCGCCTGCTCCGCAGGGTCCGGGACTTCGCCGAGGTGCGGGCCGACGGGACGGTCACCGAGGCGGTCGCCAAGGCCGCCCTGCAGGTGTACGACGTCGACGCGCTCGGCCTGGACCGGCTGGACCGGGCGGTGCTGCGCGCCCTGATCGAGTCGTTCAAGGGCGGGCCGGTCGGTCTCTCCACGCTGGCCGTGGCGGTCGGTGAGCAGGCGGACACGGTGGAGGAGGTGTGCGAGCCGTTCCTGGTGCGGGCCGGGCTCCTCGCGCGTACCCCGCGCGGCCGGGTCGCCACCGAGGCCGGTTGGGCGCACCTGGGGAAGACTCCGCCACAGGACGGCAGGTCCGGGGTGTTTCAGGGGGACCTGTTCGCGCGAGATGCGTGAATATACCTCGTGATGTGAACGTGACGTGTGCCGCATTCGTAGTCTCAAGGTTGACCGATTAGACTCGCCCCCGCTTCAACCCGGATGTTTTGATGCCCCGGCGAGTCTCGACCGAGATCCCGGGGGCTTACGGAAGGCTGTTTCCCGTGCACCTGGCCGAGTCCGCCAGCTCCAACCCACTGGGGCTGTTCCTGCCCTTCATCCTGATCATCGGTGTCATGTATTTCCTGATGATCCGGCCGCAGCAGAAGCGGCGCCGCGAGGCGGCGGAGATGCAGAACAAGCTCGGCGCCGGCGACCAGATCGTGACCATCGGCGGCCTGCACGGCACCGTGGTGTCCGCCGAGGATGACGTGGTCAGCCTGGAGATCGCGCCGGACGTCGTGGTCCGGTTCGCCCGCCCGGCCATCGCCCGCGTGGTCACCCGCGCCGACGAGCCGGCCGCACCGGTCGAGGACGAGCCGGTCGCCGCCGAGCCGGTCGCCGAGGAGCCGCAGAGCCCGGTCGTCGACGTCCGCAAGCAGGACTGACAACACCACCCCCCGGACCGGCCCGAGGCGCCTGCGCCATCGGGTCCGGTCCCATCCGGCCGCCGTCCGACCGTCGACGGCCGGCCACCGATCGACAGAGCCGCGCGGCCGCGCGGCCGGAACACAGGGAGACCGAACGCCGTGGCACGACCACCACAGGGACAGATGCATCCCGGACGCCAACTCGGCGTGCTCGGCCTGATCTTCGTCGTCCTGTATCTGCTGGTCTTCTTCGCTGCTGACGCCAAGGGCAGTTTCACCGAGCGCCTGCAGCCGAAGCTGGGCCTCGACCTGCGTGGCGGCACGCAGGCGACGTACATCGCGACCCAGGCCGGCGGGGTGCCGACCAAGGAGTCGATGGAGGAAGCCCAGGCCATCATCGAGAAGCGGGTGAACGCTCTCGGTGTCTCCGAGGCCGACGTGGTCATCCAGGGCAACAACACCATCGTGGTCTCCCTGGCCGGTGAGGCGAAGGACGAGCTCAAGGACCTCGCGCAGGCCGCGAACATGCGGTTCCGGCTGCTCACCGCCACCACCGGTGACGTCTCCGCGAGCGCGCTGAACCCGGCGCCGCCGTCGGCGAGCCCGTCGGTCAGCGGCGCCCCGTCGGCGAAGCCGTCCAGCTCGGCCGGAGCCAAGCCGGCCGCCAGCGGCAGCAGCGTGCCGAAGGTGAAGGCCAGCTCGTCGGCGAACACCGGTGGCCAGGGTGGCGGCGAGGCGGTGCCGAGCGGCACCCCGTCGGCCAAGGCCTCGGCTGCCCCGTCGGCGTCGGCCGCGGCTCCGGCCGCCACGCCGACCAAGGCCGCCCCGGACGCCCCGGTCACCGCGGACGTCAAGGCGCAGCGCGCGGCGATCGAGAAGAAGGTCGGCGCCAAGCTCTGGGCACAGGCCGAGGCGCTGAAGGCGCCGGTCGACCTGAGCACCGACCCGAAGGCGGGCCTGCCCTACAAGCCGTTCGCCGCGCTGACCCCGGCCGAGGTGGCCGCGCTCAGCCCGGAGATGCAGTTCAACGTCCCGACGATCAGCTGCGACCAGCTCAACAAGCGGCCGAACGGCTCGATCGACAATCCGGACACCAAGGTGGTGGCCTGCTTCCAGAACGTCGCCAAGGTCACGCTGGACCAGGCGAAGGTGGTCGGTGACGACATCTCCAGCGCCAGCCCGCAGCTCGACCAGCAGACCGGCCGCTGGGTGGTCTCGCTGGACTTCAAGAGCGAGGGTCAGAAGAAGTGGGCCGACCTGACCCGGGTGGCGTACAACGCGACCTCCGGTGACCCCTGCTTCGCCGCGGTGCAGGCGCTGTACCCGAACGGCGCCGAGCACTGCGCGGTCGCGGTCGTGCTGGACAAGGAGATCCTCTCCGCGCCGCAGATCCAGGGCGTGCTGACCGGCTCCTCCCAGATCACCGGCGATTTCGACGTGGTCAGCGCCAAGAAGCTGGCCGACCAGCTGAAGTTCGGCGCGATCCCGGTGACCTTCTCGGCCGGCCCGATGCAGACCGTCTCGGCGACCCTGGGTCTCCAGCAGCTCGAGGCCGGTCTGATCGCCGCCGGGATCGGCATGGCCCTGGTGGCGGTGTACGCGTTCTTCTACTACCGCCTGCTCGGCTCGGTCATCTTCCTGAGCCTGCTGCTCTCCGGTCTGCTCACCTTCGGCGCGCTGGTCTTCCTGGGCCGCAGCATGGGTTACACGCTGACCCTGGCCGGTATCGCCGGTTTCATCGTGTCACTAGGTGTGGCGGCGGACTCGTTCGTCATCTACTTCGAGCGGCTCAAGGACGAGATCCACGAGGGCCGGACGCCGCGCAGCGCGGTCCCGCGGGCATGGCACCGGGCCCGTCGTACGATCATCTCGGCGAACACCATCACGATCATGTGTGCGGTGGTGCTCTACGTCGTGTCGATCGGCGCGGTGCAGGGCTTCGCCTTCGCCATGGGCCTCTCCACCGTGCTTGACTTGCTCGTGGTGTTCCTGTTCCGGCACCCGATCATGACCATGTTCGCCAACACCAAGGCGTTCCTCTCGCCGCGGGTCAGCGGGCTCGGCCGGGTCCTGCGCCGCAACTCGACCGAGGAGTCCGTCTCCTCGCGTGTGAAGGAGGCCTGACATGGCCCGTCCCGGTCTCGCGTCCCGCCTCTACGCGGGTGAAGCGAACATCAACATCGTGGGCCGCCGGAAGATGTGGTTCACCGTCGCGGCCGCGCTGGTGCTGATCTCGATCGGCAGCTTCGTGATCCGCGGCTTCGAGCTCGGTATCGAGTTCGCCGGTGGCACCTCGTTCAGCGTGCCGGCCTCGGCCAGCGGCAAGACGCTGACCAAGGACGAGATCCAGACCGCGGTCGACAAGGCGGTCACCGCGGCCAACCCGGAGGCGACCACCACCGCCGCGCAGAAGGTCGGCGACGGCCCGGACGCCAGCTACACGGTGCGCGCCTCGGCGCTCACCGCGAGCGAGTCCGAGGTGGCCAAGACCGCGATCGTCAACGACCTCGGGGTCAAGGCCGAGGACATCAGCGACAGCCAGGTCTCGCCGGCCTGGGGTGGCCAGGTCAGCCAGAAGGCCCTGCTCGGTCTGATCATCTTCCTGGTCCTGGTGGTCGGGTATCTGGTGGTCCGGTTCGAGTGGCGGATGGCGGTGGCCGCGCTGGCCTCGCTGCTGCTCGACCTGGTGCTGACCGCCGGCGTCTACTCGCTCGTCGGCTTCGAGGTCACGCCCTCCACCGTGATCGGCTTCCTGACCATCCTGGGCTACTCGCTGTACGACGTGGTGGTGGTCTTCGACAAGGTGCAGGAGAACACCCGCGGCATCACCGCGGGCAGCAGCCGCACCTACGCCGAGGCGACCAACCTGGCCGTCAACCAGACCCTGATGCGCTCGCTGAACACCGGTCTGGTGGCCCTGCTGCCGGTCGGCGGCCTGCTCTTCATCGGTGCCGGCCTGCTCGGCGCCGGCACCCTGAAGGACCTGGGCCTGGTGCTCTTCGTCGGCATGGGCTTCGGGGTCATCTCCTCGATCCTGTTCGCCGCGCCGGTGCTGAGCGCGCTCAAGGACCAGGAGCCGAAGATCAAGGCGCACAACGCCCGGGTGCTCGCCCGCCGGGCGAACAAGTCCGACGACGTGGCCCGCGGCACGCGGACCCGTCCGGCGAACGCCACCGACGCGGACGTGCAGCCGGCCATGGCGGGCAGCTCGACGCCGCGTCCGGGCGCCCGCCCGGCGACCCGCCGCACCGGCAACCGCCCCGGCAACAAGCGGTAAAGCCCGGCAGCCCTCGAAGGCCCGTCATCGCAGCGCGGTGGCGGGCCTTTAGGCTGTCCGCCGTGACTACCGAGAGAACCCCGGACGAGCTGGCCGCCCTGGTCGCGGGCGCGAGCATCGACGTGCCGGACTTCCCCAAGCCGGGCGTCGTCTTCAAGGACCTGATGCCGCTGTTCGCCGACGGCCCGGTGTTCCGCCAGGTGGTCGACGGGATCGTGGCGCACCACGGGGCCGGCTCGTTCGACGTGGTGGCCGGTGTGGAGGCGCGCGGCTTCCTGCTGGCGGCGGCGCTGGGCTACGCGACCGGCGCCGGGGTGGTGCCCATCCGCAAGGCCGGGAAGCTGCCGCGCAAGGCCCTGTCCGCCTCGTACGCGCTCGAATACGGCGAGGCCACCCTCGAGGTGCACGAGGACGCGTTCATCGCCGGACAGCGCGTCCTGGTGGTCGACGACGTGCTCGCCACCGGGGGGACCGCGGCGGCCGCGATGGACCTGGTGGAGCGGGCCGGCGGCACCGTCTCCGGCTTCAGCGTGCTGCTGGAGCTCGGCTTCCTGGACGGCCGGGCGAAGCTGAGCCCGCGCACGGTACACGCCCTGTTGACCGTTTGATCCGGTTTAACCATTGTTCCTCCACCCGGTCCGGCCGATTCCGCTGGTTCGGCCGGGCCATTCGCGATGTCGGTGCGGGTAGGATGGTCGTTCCAGAGGGCCACCCCTGGAGAAACTCGACTTCATCGGGCGTCCCGCACCGGTGGAGACCATGGCGCAGGTGATGAGGAGGCCGGTGTCCAGCGACGTCGTCCCTCCGGCGGAGGGCACGGTGCAACCGACCCAGAACTCGCGGACCGGCTCGGGCGATGCCACGCCCGTCGAGGCGGCCAGCGCTGACGACAAGGTTCCGGCCGACGGCGGCACGACCAACGGGGCCAACGGATCCGACCCGGAGAGCACCCAGCCCTTCACGCCGACCGAGGAGTCCGGGTTCGGCGGTTTCGCCAGCGCGCCCACCGGGCGGCGGGTGCGTGCCCGCCTGGCCCGGTTCAACGCGCCGTGGCAGAGCACGCAGGTCAGCGAGGTGCTCGAGCCGCTGATCGCCACGCACCGGGCGAGCCACCCCAAGGGTGACGTCCGCCAGCTGCAGAAGGCGTTCGACGTCGCCGCCCGCTGGCACTCGGGGCAGTATCGGAAATCCGGCGATCCGTACATCACGCACCCGCTCGCCGTCGCCACCATCCTGGCCAATCTGGGCATGGACACCACGACGCTGGTGGCCGCCCTGCTGCACGACACGATCGAGGACACCGACTACGGCCTCGAGCAGATGCGCAACGACTTCGGCGCCGAGGTGGCGCTGCTGGTCGACGGCGTCACCAAGCTCGACCGGGTGAAACTCGGTGACGCGGCCAAGGCCGAGACGATCCGCAAGATGGTCGTCGCGATGGCCAAGGACCCGCGGGTCCTGGTGATCAAGCTGGCCGACCGGCTGCACAACATGCGGACCCTCACCTTCCTGCCCCGCGCCAAGCAGGAGCAGAAGGCGAAGGAGACGCTGGAGATCCTGGCTCCGCTGGCCCACCGGCTGGGTATGAACACGATCAAGTGGGAGCTCGAGGACCTGGCCTTCGGCACCCTGTTCCCCAAGCGGTTCGAGGAGATCAACCGGCTGATCGGGGAGCACCAGCCGCAGCGTGAGGCGCTGCTGCGCCAGGTGACGAACAGGGTGAGCCTCGACCTCAAGTCGGCGAAGATCAAGGCCGAGACCACCGGCCGTCCCAAGCACCTGTACTCGATCTATCAGAAGATGATCGTCCGGGGCCGGGACTTCAACGACATCTACGACCTCGTCGGCGTCCGCATCCTGGTCGACACGGTCCGCGACTGCTACGCCGCGCTCGGAGTGATCCACGCGAACTGGCAGCCGGTGCCGGGCCGGTTCAAGGACTACATCGCGATGCCGAAATTCAACATGTACCAGTCGCTGCACACGACGGTCATCGGCCCGACCGGCAAGCCGGTCGAGATGCAGATCCGGACGTTCGCGATGCACCGCACCGCCGAGTTCGGCATCGCCGCGCACTGGAAGTACAAGGAGCAGAAGGGCGCGACGATCGTCGGCCCGCCGGCGCACATCGACGAGATGACCTGGCTGCGGCAGCTGCTCGACTGGCAGCGGGAGGCGAGCGACCCGTCCGAGTTCCTGGACGCGCTCCGCTTCGACCTCTCCAGCCAAGAGGTCTACGTCTTCACGCCCAAGGGCGACGTGATCCCGCTGCCGACCGGTTCCACGCCGGTCGACTTCGCCTACGCGGTGCACACCGAGGTCGGGCACAAGTGCATCGGCGCCCGGGTGAACGGCAAGCTGGTCCCGCTCGAGTCGACGCTCTCCAACGGCGACGTGATCGAGATCTTCACGTCCAAGTCCAGCACGGCCGGTCCGACGCAGGACTGGCTCGGCTTCGTGAAAAGCCCGCGGGCGCGGACGAAGATCCGGCAGTTCTTCAACAAGGAGCGCCGCGAGGAGGCGATCGAGGAGGGCAAGGACGCGATCGTCAAGGCGATGCGCAAGCAGGGCCTGCCCCTGCAGCGCATGCTGACCAGCGAAAACCTGACGACGATCGCGCGTGACCTGCACCTGGCCGACGTCTCGTCGCTGTACGCCGCGGTGGGCGAGAGCACCGTCTCGGCCCAGTCCGTGGTCGCCAAGCTCGTCGCCGGGTTCGGTGGCGAGGAGGGCGCGGTCGAGGACATCGCCGAGACCGCCGTCGCGACCCGCCCGCCGCGCAACCGCAGCACCGCGCAGGACCCGGGCGTGGTGGTCAAGGGCGTCTCGGACGTCTGGGTCAAACTCGCCCGCTGCTGCACCCCGGTGCCCGGCGACGCGGTGTTCGGCTTCGTCACCCGGTCCGGTGGGGTCAGCGTGCACCGGGAGGACTGCGCCAACGCTCAGGACCTGCGCGAGCAGGAGGAGCGCGTGGTCGAGGTGAGCTGGAAACCGACGTCCGCGTCGACGTTCCTGGTCGCCATCCAGGTGGAGGCGCTGGACCGGCACAAGCTGCTGGCCGACGTGACCCGGGTGCTCTCCGAGGAGCGGGTGAACATCCTGTCCGCGACGGTCACCACGACGCGGGACCGGGTGGCGGTGAGCCGGTTCACCTTCGAGATGGCCGACCCCAAGCACCTCGGGCACCTGGTCGCGGCGGTCCGCAAGGTCGACGGCGTCTTCGACGCCTACCGGGTGACCTCCGGCGCCTGAACGTCGAGAGACAACGAAAAAGCCCCGGGTCGCCCCGGGGCTTTTTCGTCACGCGCTGATCAGGCCGCGGCCATCGTCAGCGTCTTGATGTTGACCTCGAGCTTGGGGTGACCGTCACCCTGCCCGTTGGCGTTGTCACTGCCGGCCTTGCCGACCTTGTCCACGATGTCCATGCCCTTGGTCACGGTGCCCAGGATGGTGTACTCCGCGGGCAGCGAGTCCGCCTTGATGTCCTCGCCCCAGACGATGAAGAACTGGCTGCCGGTGGTGCCCGGCGTCTGGGTGCGGGCCATCGCGAGGGTGGCCTTCGGGTACGTCGGGTCCTGGCCGAGCGGCAGGTTCTCCTCGGCGTACTTGAAGTTCGGCCCGCCCTGGCCGTCGGTCTCGCGGTAACCCTTGCCGGTCGCGGTCGGGTCGCCGCACTGGAGCACCTTGATGCCCGCGGTGGTGAGGCGGTGGCACTTGGTGTTGTCCCAGAACTTCTTGGACGCCAGGTACTCGAAGGCGGCGGCGGTGCACGGCGACTTCGACTTGTCCACCGCGGCGGTGATGACGCCGAGGGCGGTGTCGAGGGTGAGCGTCGCCTTGCCCACGTTCGGCACGGTGGTCGGCGGGGTGCCGCCGGTGTCCTTGATGCCGGGGCCGCCGGTCGTCTTGTCCTCCGGCGTCCAGCTGCACGCGACGGTGCCGGCCGCGTTGGCGGTCGACTTCTTGTCGTCCTTCTTCAGCACGGAGACGATCCACACGGCCGCGCCGGCGACCACCACCACGGCCAGGGCCGAGCCGATGATCGCCTGCTTGCGGCGCCGGCTCTTGGCCGCCGCGGCACGCTCGGCCATCTCCTTCTCGAGCCGCGCCCGCGCCGCCGCGCGCTGCCGGTCCTTGATCGACGACACGTCGTTCCTCCTGCTGGTCTCTTCCGAACTCATGACTGCGCGCTCACCGAGGGTGCGGCCGTGGCGGCGGCATCCGCGCCGACGGTCAGGGATGTGATGGTGATCTTCTGCGAAGGCTTGACCTTGTCACCGGCGTCATCGGCCACCGTGGTGATTTTGCCGATTTTCGCCAGCGTGTCCAGACCGCCGGTCACCTTGCCGGCGATCGAGTAGGGCGCGTCGGTGGTCGGCGCGTAGTCCTTGAAGAAGATGAGGAACTGGCTGCCGTTGCTGCCGGCCGGGTTGCCGATCAACGTCACGGTGCCTTTGGGGTAGAGCACGGCGGGTTTCGCGGCGGCGCTGGCGCTCGGCGCGGGATCCGGCGTGACCGGCGCGTTCTCGTCGTAGAAGCTGTAGAGCGGCCCGCCGTTGTTGGTGCCGCTCGGGTCGCCGCAGTGCACCGCGCCGATCGAGAGGATCTCGTGGCAGTCGGTGTTGTCGTAGAACTTCTTGCCGGCCAGGTGGGTGAAGCTGGCGGCGGCACAGGGGGCGCTCGCCACGTCCAGGCTCACCGCGATCGGGGCACCCTGGTTGGTGCTGATCGTCATGGACTCGGTGCCGGTGGTCGGCAGGTTCTTGGTGGGCGGCGTCCCGACGTCCGTCTTCTCCGGGTTGTCGGATTTGTTGAGGGGCGACCAGAGGCAGGTGTCCGCGGCCTCGGTGGTGGTCTTCTCGTCGCTGTCGAACGCCCCGCCGATCCAGGCGCCACCGACCGCGACCAGCACGACCGCCACGGCGATGCCGGCGCCGGCCAGCATCCGGCGGCGACGCCGCTCCCGAACGGCCCGGCGAGCCATCTGGCGATCGAATTTCGCGCGCGCGAGCTTGCGCTGCCGGTCCTTGCTGGGAGCCACTAACGCTGTCCTTCCCTGTGCATGTCAAGGGGTGCGGCACGCCACACGCCCGCAAGAGTGTACGGGTACCTCCTGAGAAAGTGGTGTGCGGCTGCCCAGCTAGGCTCGTTACGATTCGCACCTGTTTTTGTGAGGGGGTCAGGCTCGTGCTCGTCGCCAGCTGTGAGGCGCAGGCCTTCGGCACCAACTGTTATGTGGTGGCCGCCGCGCCCGGCGAGCAGTGCTTGATCGTCGACCCCGGGATCGGTGTGCTCGACCAGCTGGACGCGTTGCTCGCGCAGCACCGGCTGTCGCCGGCCGCGGTCCTGCTCACCCACGGTCACCTGGACCACACGTTCTCCGTCGCGCCGGTCTGCGGCGCGCGCGGCATCACGGCATATGTGCACCCCGGCGACCGGGAGATGCTGGCCGATCCGGCCAAGGGGCTGAGCGTCGACCTGACCGCGCTGTTCGGCGGCCGGATCCAGTATTCGGAGCCGGACGACGTCGCCCCGCTGGTGGACGGCGCGGTGCTGAGCATCGCCGGCCTCGAGGTCACCGTCGACCACGCGCCCGGCCATACCGGCGGGTCGGTGCTGTTCCGCCTGCCCGGAGCAAGCTCTTCCTGGGACGCGGAAGAGGTCTGTCTCTCCGGGGACGTGCTCTTCGCGGGCTCGATCGGACGCACCGACCTGCCGGGTGGCAGCACCCCGACGATGATGGCCAGCCTGCGGGACAAGATCCTGCCGCTGACCGACGACACCGTCGTGCTGCCCGGCCACGGACCGGCCACCACCATCGGCCGTGAGCGCGCGTCGAACCCGTACCTGCGGGAGCTGATCGCGGCGCCCGGCCGCTTCCTCTAGGAGATTCAGTGCCCATTTCCGGCTTCCCTGAGTGGCTGCCGTCCCAGCGCATCGTCGAGCAGTACGTGCTGGATAAGATCCGATCCACCTTCGAGCTCTACGGTTTCGCGTCGCTGGAGACGCGTGCGGTCGAGCCCCTGGAGACGCTGCTGTCCAAAGGGGAGACCTCCAAAGAGGTGTACCTGCTGCGCCGGCTCCAGGACACGACCGATGCGCCCGCCAAGGGCGAGGACCAGCTGGGGCTGCACTTCGACCTGACCGTGCCGTTCGCGCGGTTCGTCACGGAGAACCACGGCAAGCTGCAGTTCCCGTTCCGCCGCTACCAGATCCAGAAGGTGTGGCGGGGCGAGCGGCCGCAGGAGGGTCGCTATCGCGAGTTCCTCCAGGCGGACATCGACGTGGTCAACCGGGACACCCTGCCGTTCCACTTCGACACCGAGATGCCCCTGGTGATCGGCGACGTCTTCCGGTCGCTGCCGATCCCGCGGGCCGTCATCCTGGTCAACAACCGGAAGGTGTGCGAGGGGTTCTACCGGGGGCTGGGCCTCGAGGACACCGCGCAGGTGCTGCGGACCGTCGACAAGCTCGACAAGATCGGCCCGGACAAGGTGGCCGCGCTGCTGGTCGAGACGGCCGGGGCCACCGACGCGCAGGCGCAGGCGTGCCTGCGGCTCGCCGAGATCTCCACCTCCGACGCGTCGTTCGTGGACGCGGTGAAGGCGCTCGGTGTCAGTGACCCGCTGCTCGACGAGGGGCTCGGCGAGCTGGCGCAGGTGGTCGAGGCGGCCAACGAGCACGCGCCGGGTCTCATCCGGGCCGAGCTGAAGATCGCCCGCGGCCTCGACTACTACACCGGCACGGTGTACGAGACCCAGCTGCTCGGCTACGAGCGGTTCGGCTCGATCTGCTCCGGCGGCCGGTACGAGAACCTCGCCTCGGTGGGCAACACCCGCTTCCCCGGCGTGGGCATCTCGATCGGCGTCTCGCGGCTGCTCGGCCTGCTCTTCGGGCAGAACGCCCTGAGCGCCTCCCGGTCGGTGCCGACCTGCGTGGTGGTCGCGCTGCCCAGCGAGGACCAGCGGGCCGAGTGCGACCGGATCGCGGCCGCGCTGCGCAAGCGGGGGATTCCGACCGAGGTGGCGCCGACCGCGGCGAAATTCGGCAAGCAGATCCAGTTCGCCGATCGGCGGGGCATCCCGTACGTCTGGTTCCCCGGCTCGCCGGACACGGTCAAGGACATCCGCTCCGGGGAGCAGGTCGAGGCGGACGCCTCCTCCTGGACCCCGGCGGCCGCCGACCTGCACCCGGTGGTCACCGGCATCTGACGGTACGACGAGGGGCGCGCCGCCCGCGCGGCGTGCCCCCGCCGGTCAGGTGTGCAGGACGAAGTACGCGGTCGAGTGGTCGGCGCTGAGGAACAGGTCGCCGCGTTTCGCCCCGGTCGCCTTGAGCTCCGCGTACTCGTCGCTGTGCAGCCAGCCCGGATCGGCCGGGACGAACGGGGCGAGGCCCGGCCACATCGCGGCGGGCGTACCGGAAACGGGGTCCTCGTCGTCCAGCGGCGCCCAGTCGTAGGCCGCCGCGAGCCGCGTCCCGTCCTCCGGGCGCAGCCGGATCACCCCTTGATAGCCCCAGTCGCCCGGCCCCGGCACCCCTCGGGTGCAGGGTGCGCCGGCCTCGGTCAGGTGATAGTGGACCTCGAGGTAGCCCCCGATCCCGGGCAGGTCCGCCTCGGTCCACCGGTGCGCGGTGTAGACGTGGTCCAGGGCCGCGTCGACGCCGTCCTGACAGTGGTCCACGTTGCGCTCCTGCCAGGCCAGCGGGATCCCGCAGGCGATCAGCGTCAGCACGCTGAGCCCGATCGACACCTGCACCGCCCTCTTCATCAGCGCGAGCCTAGTGATCCCCGGCAATCCCGCGCCGCGCCGGAGCGGCGGGTCAGGCCTTGGGCAGCTCGAAGAGCAGGCAGCTGGAGGTGGCGTGGGCGACCAGGCGGCCCTGGGCGTCGGTGAGGCGGGCCTCGGCGAGGGCGGTGCGGCGGCCGCTCTGCAGGACGGCGCCGGTGCAGGTGAGGGTGCCGGAGGTGACGGTGACGGCGCGCAGGAACTTCACGTTCAGATCCATGCTGGTGTAGCCGACGCCGATCGGGAGGGTGGACTGGACCGAGCAGGCGGCGGCGGTGTCCAGCAGCGTGGAGATGATGCCGCCGTGCACGGTGCCGATCGGGTTGTAGTGGAACTCCTGCGGGTCGAGCGTGATGGTGACGCTGCCGGGCTCGGCGTGCAGGCCGCTGCCGCCGATGAGCTGGAAGATCGGCGGGGGCGGGACCTCGCCGGCGCTCATCGCCCGCAGGATGTCCAGGCCGCTGCGGGTGGCGAGCAGCTTGACGTGCTCGGACGGGTCGGTCCAGGAGAAGGTGCGGGTCCGGGAGGCGACCGGAGCATCCTGAGTCTGCGTCATAGATGCAGGCTGGCATCGGCTTGCTGCGTCTGTCAACGAGACCTAGCCTGGTCGGATGGTCGGTCACGTCACACCTCCGGCGGCCCTCGAATGGGACGTGGACAACTGCACCATCGGGCGGGCGATGGCGATCCTCGGCGAGAAGTGGACGATGGTCGTGCTGCGGGAGGTCTTCAACGGCATCCGGCGGTTCGACGACATGCGGGTGCGCACCCGGATCCCGCGCCAGGTCCTGGCGAACCGGCTGGCCGACCTGGTCGAGCACGGGGTGCTGCGCCGTGAGCCCTATCAGGAGCCCGGCGCCCGGGTCCGGCACGAGTACCGGCTGACCCCGAAGGGCTTCGACCTCTACCCGGTGCTGATCGCGCTGGCCGGGTGGGGCGACCGTTACCTGGCCGACCCGGAGGGGCCGCCGATCGAGTTCGTGCACCGGGACTGCGCCGCCGAGCTGCGCGTCGCGATCCACTGCACGGAGGGGCACACGGTGACCGATCAGCGCGACGTCGTGTCCCGTCCGGGGCCGGGTGCGCGGCGGAGGAATCCGGAGACCTAGATTCCTCGGCGTGTGGAGTGAGACCGGGCCGGTGTTCCGTGCCCTCTGGATCGGCGTGCTGGCCAGCAACATCGGCACCTGGATGCAGACCGTGGGCGCCCAGTGGCTGGTGGTCGGGGAGCCGGACGCGGCGACCTGGGTCAGCCTGGTCCAGACCGCCACCACCCTGCCGGTGCTGCTCTTCGCGCTGCCCGCGGGCGCGGTCGCCGACGCTGTCGACCGGCGGCGGCTGCTGCTGGGCGTACAGTCAATTCTCTTTCTGATCGCGGCGGCGCTGGCCGCGCTGACCGCGCTGAGTGACGTCGGCCCCGCGCTGCTCCTGATCTTCACTTTCCTGCTCGGGTGCGGGCAGGCGCTGACGCTGCCGTCCTGGCAGGCGGTGATCCCGGAGGTCGTGCCGCGCGACGCGCTGCCGTCCGCGTCCGCGCTCGGCGCGGTCAACACCAACCTGGCCCGGTCGGCCGGTCCGGCGCTGGCCGGTCTGCTGGTCGCGCAGTTCGGCTCGGCGCTGGTGTTCGCGCTGAACGCGGTCTCCTTCGCGGTCTTCGCCGTGGTGCTGCTGCGCTGGCGGCGCCCGCCGGACCCGCCCACCGCACGGCCCGAGCACCTCGCCTCGGCGCTGCGGGCCGGTGGGCGCTTCGTCCGCTGGTCGCCGGTGATCCGCCGGATCCTCGGCCGGGTGCTGCTCTTCGTGCTGCCCGGCAGCGTCGTCTGGGGACTGCTGCCGCTGGTCGCGCGGCAGGAGCTGGGGATGGGCGCGAGCGGTTACGGCATCCTGCTGGCCGCGCTCGGGGTCGGCGCGATCGCCGGCGCGCTGCTCATGCCGCGGGCCCGCCGGCTGCTGCGCACCGACCAGATGATCGTCGCCACCGGCGCGGTCCACGGCGCCGCGCTGCTGGTCGTGGCGCTGGTCCCGAACCGGTACGCGGTCACGGCGGCCCTGGTCGCCGCCGGGCTGGCCTGGATGATGCTGGTCTCCCGGATGAATACGGCGATGCAGCTGAACCTGCCGAACTGGGTCCGTGCCCGGGCGCTCGCGATCTATCAGCTGGTCTTCGCCGGCGGGCAGGCGCTCGGCGCGCTCGCCTGGGGTCAGTCGGCCGAGGCCTTCGGCCTGCGGCACACCTTCGCTCTCGCGGCGGGCTTGATGCTGGCGGGGACCCTGACGGTACGCCGGTGGTCCGTACACACCCACGAGGACGAGGACCGCACCCCCGCGGTGTTCTGGCCGGAGCCGCACCTGATGCTGCAACCGCACCCGGCCGACGGCCCGATCCTGGTCTCCGCCACCTACCGGGTGACCGGCGCCGACCCGGCCGCCTTCGTCGCCGCCATGCGCGAGTTGCGCGGCTCCCGGCAGCGCACCGGCGCGACCCAGTGGGGACTGTTCCGCGACGGCGCCGACCCGGCCCGCTTCGTCGAGGTCTATCTGGTCGCGACCTGGGAGGAGCACCTGCGCCAGCATCGGGGCCGGCTGACCGAGGCGGACGAGCAGATCGAGGAGCGAGCGATCGCGCTGGCCGACGGCCCGCCGGAGGTGCGTCATCTGCTGCCCGCGGAGCATTCTGATTAGCCCGATGTTTCGGTTTTGTTCCGATTAACCTCAACGGTGGCCCGGTAGGGCCCTGAGGAGGCACGGTGGACGCCCGGCTACTGATCATGGGAGGCGCCGCCGGACCGGCCCTGCTCGCCCGGTTCGTGGAGCTGGCCGGGGCGGCGTCGGCCCGGATCGTGGTGATCGCCACCGCCAGCGAGGAGCCGGACAGCGCCGAGGCGTTCCACGTCGGCGCGTTCACCGCACTGGGCGCCGGTTCGGCCCGCGCGCTGCGGCTGGCCACCCGGGCCGACGCGAACGCGCCGGGTGCCGCCACCCTGCTGCGCGAGGCCACCGGGGTGTTCTTCACCGGTGGCGACCAGGAACGGATCACCAGCGTGCTGGGTGGCACGGTCATCGACTCGCTGCTGCAGGAGCTGGTCGGCACCGGCGCGGTGGTGCTCGGCGGGACGAGCGCGGGCGCGGCGATGATGTCGGCCACCATGATCGTCGGCGGCGACCGGCCCGGGGTGACCGCGGCCAGCGTCCGGACCGGCCCCGGCCTGGAGTTCCTCCCGGGTGTGCTGATCGATCAGCACTTCGCGCAGCGCGGGCGGCTGAACCGGCTGCTCAGCGCGGTCGCCCGGTATCCGCACGAGCTCGGCCTGGGCATCGACGAGGACACCGCGATCCTGACCGACGGCGACCGGTTCGAGGTGCTCGGCAGCGGCGCGGTCACGGTGGTCGACGCCGGCGCGGCCACCGACATCCGGGTGCCGCCGGACGGGCCGATCGCGCTGGCCGGGGCGCTGGTCCATGTGCTGCCGGCCGGACACACCTTTCATCTGACCGGCCGGCGGCCGGGGAGCGGGGAGCACTCCCATGAAGATCGAGAGCCTGCGCCGCCTGCGCGGCCCCAACGTGTATCTGTCCCGGCCGGCGGTGGTGGCCCGGCTCCGGCTGGAGGAGCTGACCGGCCGGGAGACGTGTGACGTACCCGGGTTCACCGAGCGGCTGCTGCGGGCACTGCCGGGGCTGGCCGAGCACCACTGCGCGGCGGGCGCGCCGGGCGGGTTCGTCAGCCGGCTGCGCGGCGGCACCTACTTCGGGCACGTCACCGAGCACGTCTGCCTGGAGCTGTCCCAGCTGATCGGCCGGGACGTGAGCTTCGGCCGGACCGTCTCGGCCGGCGAGAACGGCCTGTACGACGTGATCCTGGAGTGCCCGGTCGACGAGTCGCCGGAGTCCCGCGTGCCGGGCGAGCTGCTGGAGGCCGCGGTCGAGCTGGTCCTGGCCGTGCACGCCGGGCAGGCCGGTGGGGCGTACGCCGAGCGGCTCGCCGGCCTGGCCGCCTTCGCCGAACGGGAGGCGACCGGCCCGAGCACCCGGGCGATCATCGAGGCCGCCCGCCGCCGCGGCATCCCGGTCGAGCGGTTCGACGACCTCAGCCTGGTCCGGCTCGGCTGGGGCACCCGGCGGCGGATGGCCTGGGCCGCGATGACCGACCGGACCAGCGGGGTGGGCATCGACATCGCCGGCGACAAGCACGTCACCCGGCGGCTGCTCGGCGAGGCCGGCATCCCGGTCGCGGCCGGCGGCGCGGCGACCACCGCCCAGGAGGCGGTCCGGTTGCTGGCCGAGCTGGGCGCGCCGGTCGTGGTGAAGCCGCGGCACGGGCGGCAGGGACGGCACGTGGCGCTCGGGTTGCGCACGCCGGAGGCGGTCGAGCGGGCGTTCGCCGAGGCGGGCCCGGACGTGGTGATCGAGCGGCAGCTGGCCGGCCGGGACTACCGGGTACTGGTGGTGGCCGGCGAGGTGGTGGCCGCCGCCGAGCGGATCGCCGCGCACGTGGTCGGCGACGGGAGGTCCACGCTGCGGGAGCTGGTCGACCAGGTCAACGCGGATCCGCGGCGCGGCATCGGGCATTCGCGGGTGCTGACCCGGATCACGCTGGACGAGTCGCGGTTCGACAGAACCGAGGTTCCGCCCGAGGGCGAGACGGTCTGGCTGCACGACTGCGCCAACCTCTCCACCGGCGGGACCAGCCGGGACGTCACCGACCAGGTGCACCCCGACGTGACCCGGCTCTGCCAGCGGGTGGCCGCGCTGGTCGGCCTGGACGTGGCCGGGATCGACCTGCGGCTGCCGGACATCGCCGCGCCGCTGCCGCCGACCGGCGAGGACGAGCCGGCCGCCGGGGTGATCGAGGTGAACGCGGTGCCCGGGCTGCGGATGCACCTGGCCCCGGTGCGCGGCCGGTCCCGGGACGTGGGCGACGCGATCGTCCGGGCGATGTTCCCGGGCGGCTCCGACGGGCGGATCCCGGCCGTCGCGGTGACCGGCACGAACGGCAAGACCACGGTGACCCGGCTGACCGCGCACCTGCTCGGCGTGGGCCGGCGGGTCGGGATGGCCACCACCGACGGGGTGTACATCGACGGCCGCGCGGTGCACCTGGCCGACGCCACCGGCCCCCGGTCGGCGCAGCAGGTGCTCGGCGATCCGCAGGTCGAGGTGGCGGTGCTGGAGACGGCGCGGGGCGGCCTGCTGCGGCGCGGGCTCGGCTACGACTGGACGGACGTCGGGGTGGTCACCAACATCACCGCCGATCACCTTGGGCAGGACGGGCTCGGCTCGATCGAGGACCTGGCGCACGTCAAGGCGGTGGTGGCGGAACGGGTCCGGGACGGCGGCACGCTGGTGCTGAACGTGGACGACCCGTGGGTGCGCAGCCTCGCCGGGCGGCCCCGGGTACGCGCCGACCGCAAACGCCTGGTCTGGTTCGGGCTGGACCCGGCCAACCCGGTGCTGACCGAGCACCTGGGGCGGGGTGGCACGGCGTACGTCCTGGACGACGGCTGGCTGGTGCAGGCCACCGGCGCCCGGCGGACTCCGCTGCTGCGGGTGGCCGAGGTGCCCGGGGCGTACGGCGGCGCCGCCCCGCACGCCGCCGCCAACGCGCTCGCCGCGATCGCCGCGGCCCGGGCCCTGGGCGCCCGCCCGGAGTCGGTGGCGGCCCGCCTCACCGAGTTCGACCCGAGCGTGGACAACCCGGGCCGCGGCACCCTGTTCAAACTCGGCGAGATCTCGATCTTCCTGGACTACGCGCACAACCCGGCCGCGCTGGCCACCACGCTGCGCACGCTGCACCGGCTCTGGGGCGCCGACCGGTGCGTGGCCGCGGTGACCCTGCCCGGGGACCGCCGCGACGACCTGCTGGCCGCGTCCGCGCAGATCCTTGCCGACGGGCTGACCCGGGCCGTGCTCTACGACGACCGGGACCGGCGCGGGCGCGCTCCGGGCGAGGTGTCCCAGCTGGTCGAGCGGGAGATGCGGGCCCGCCGGCCGCAGATCCGGACGGTCCGCACGGACAGCAGCCGGGAGGCGGTGATCGCCGCTCTGGGGCTGGCCGCGCCGGGTGAGGTGGTCCTGGTGATCTACGAGAAGTGGGCGCCGATGCGGGCCTTCCTGACCGAGCTGGGCGCCGTGCCGGCCGCGAGCCGTCCGGTGGCGCCGATGCCCTCGGCCGGATGGGCGGCGCCGCAACTGGTGTCCAGCAGTGTGACAGATCATGGACATCCATGATCGCTTTCGGTGTCGGCTCGCTGACTGATCGTGAAACCTCCTACGTGGAGTGATCCTTAAAGTTGAAACCGCAAGTTCCGACGAAGCGGGCAATCTTCGACTGATCTCGTGGCGCTCCGTGGCGGAAGCACGACGGAAAGCGCTTTCCGCCCCTTTCCCAGGCGTGCACCAGGTCACACGGACGGTGATGATTGCCTGGTAGATCGCGTGATGCGCGGCTCGATCTGTAAGCCGATAGGTACTAACATCCTCGCCGTCGATGGGGGATGCTCAGGGTCCGATGGCGGGCCCCGGGCTCGCCCAGCGTCGGTCGGCATGGCGGTGCGGTCCGACGTTTCCTCGAAGCGCGCATGTGGGGGCACATGAGCACGGCGGACCTGCCCGGTTCGGGGTTGCTCGCCGGCCGTTATCGGCTGGTCGAGCGGCTCGGCGCCGGCGGGATGTCAGTGGTGTGGCGAGGCTTCGACGAGGTGCTCGGGCGACAGGTCGCGGTCAAGGTCCTGCCGCCGTCCACCAGCGCCGACCCTTCCTTCCGGCGACGCCTGCGCGCCGAGGCCCAGGCCGCGGCCCGGCTCAGCCATCCGCACATCACCAATGTGTACGACTACGGCGAGGCGACCACGGTCGACGGTGAGCCGGTGCCGTACGTGGTGATGGAGCTGGTCGACGGCGAGTCGCTGGCCGCCGTGCTGACCCGGGTCCGCACCCTGCCGTGGAACACCGCCGTGCGGATCAGCGCCGACGTGGCGGCCGCGCTGGCCGCCGCGCACGCCCGCGGCATCGTGCACCGCGACGTCACCCCGGCCAACGTCATGCTCACCTCGTCCGGCGCCAAGGTGGTCGACTTCGGCATCTCCGCCCTGATCGGGGAGAACGACACCGACCCGGACGGCAGCCTGCTCGGCACCCCGGCCTACCTCGCGCCCGAGCGGCTGGAGGGCGGCCAGGTCAGCCCGGCCACCGACGTCTACGCGGTCGGCCTGCTGATCTACCGGATGCTGATCGGCCAGCTCCCGTGGGACGTCGGCACCACCACCGCCCTGCTGCGCGCGCACCAGTACACCGAGCCCGAGCCGCTGCCCCCGGTCGACGGCCTGCCCGCCGAGGTGGACGCGCTGATCGGCCGCTGCCTGGAGAAACGCCCGGCCGACCGGCCGCCCACCGCCGAGGTGGCGCACCTGCTCGCCGGCATCGCGGCGGGCGCCCCGCCGGCCCAGGTCAGCGGTTTCGAGGCGGACTGGGCGGACAGCGGGGAGAACACCACGATCCTCCCGTCCGGCTACCCGTACGCCGGCATGGGCCCGGCCGCGGCCGCCGCCGACCCGGCGCCGAAGGCCCCACCGCTGCGCCCCGGCAGCGCCGACGGGCCGTCGTCGGCCGCGCCACCGGACAACCGACCACCGGGCCGCAGCCCGAAACAGGTCCGCACCCGCCGGGCCCTGGTGGTGGCCGGCACCATCGCCGTTCTCACCGCCCTGACGTACGGGTGGAGCCTGGCCGCCCCGGGCGAGCCGGACGACCGCGCCAACGCGGTCGCGGCCGGTCCCAGCGTGGTCGCCGCATCCGGTGGCTGCATCGTCAGCTACGCGGTCTGGTCGCAGGCGAACAACCGCTTCAAGGCGCAGGTCACGGTCGCCAACCGGGGTGAGACGCCGGTCGAGGACTGGAAGCTCTGGTTCCTGATGAACGGCGACCAGGTGGTCAAGGGCCGGGGCACCGTCGACCTGAAACAGAACCTGCGCGCGGTCACCGTCAACTCGGCCGGCCCGCTCCAGCCGCAGGAGAGCACCACCATGGAGATCACCGGGAAGTACCGGCAGAGCAACGCCGCCCCGATGGTCTTCCAGCTCAACGGCAAGAACTGCGAGGCGTTCGTGTCCAGCGAGCCGGGCGCCCCGTCCCGGCCGGTGGAGCACCTCTCGGACGGCACCATCCGGTTCGGCGCGCCGGCCACCGAGAGCACCCCGGAGCCGGGGATCTCGATCGACCAGGGCGGCATCGTGCACATCACGCCGACCACCACGAGCGCCGCGCCGAGCAAGCCCGGGTCCGCGACGACCACCCCGGCCCCCGGGGCGAGCAGCTCGTCGCCGGCGACCGGCGGCAATGCCGGACCGACCTCCGGCCCGACCACCACCGTCGCGCCGGAGCCGAACGCGTCGCAGGGCCCGTCGACGCCGGCCACCACGACGGCTGCCCCGCCTGACCCGGTCACCACGCCGGCGACGCCGGACCTGCCGCCGGACGACGAGTTGGACGGCGACACCACGACGTGATTGCCCGGCCCGGTGCTGGGTACAAGGGCTTGCGGCCGGTCAGTTGATCAGATCGGCCGCGGCGGCACCGGGGCGAAAAACCAGAAGTCGAACCGGCGACCACCGCGTTACGGTGAAAACGAGAACGACAGGCGCTCTGCTTCGACCCGCCCGGGCTGGATGTCCCGATTGCGGGTGCTTCGCACGGCGTGGCTGCCGACCGGCTCGACTCTCGCGGAGATGATGGGCGAGGGTTGTCCGCCGGACTGACTAGCAGGTCGTCGCAACGGGGAGTTCGACAATGCTCAGCACTGTGAAGGATCTGGCCGCCGAGGCGCTGTTCGTCTCACACCTGCAGCCATCCGAGTATCCGAACCGCGCTGCCCTGGAGGAGGCGATCACCAGCATGATCCTCCTGTACGGCAGTGACGGATGCGCCGCCGGCGTGGCCACCGAGTTCGGGGATCACCCCGACGTGGCGGTCCGCCGGATGCGCTGGGTGCAGGATGAGCTTGCCGGGGTGGTGGCGTGGCGCGCACCGGTGTTCCACTGACATTTCCCTCCTGAAGGCGATCCGCATGGCCCCTGGCCAGGCGGATCGTCGTGTTTCAGGCCTCAGCGCCGGCCGACCTGAGGCTTTATGTGAAAAAACTCCACAAAAGCAACCGAGTTCCGGCCCGGCTGCACCCAACGGCGACCACTGTTCTTCTCGTCAGCCGGCTTCACCAGCCGGTTCGTACGAGCGAGGAGGACTACGTGACCGCCACGACCGAACTCCCCGCCACCATCGGCGTCATCCACGACGCGCCCTCCGCGCGCGACATCGAGGACCTGATCCGCGAACACATGCCGATGGTTGGCCATCTGGTCCGGGAATTGCTCAACCGGGTGCCCGGCCACGTCCACGCAGATGACCTCTCATCAGCCGGTTTCGCGGCGTTGCTCGGAGCGGCTCGCTCCTTCGACGTGACCCGCGGGATTCCCTTCCACCGCTTCGCCGCCGTCCGGATCCGCGGTGCGCTGCTGGACGAGCTCCGTGGACAGGACTGGGCCAGCCGATCGGTGCGGGCCCGGGCCCGGCGCGCGGCGACCGCTCGCCAGGAGCTCACCGCGGCCCTCGGGCGCACACCCAGTGACGCCGAGGTCGCCGAGATGCTCGGCATCGGGGTCTCCGAGCTGGCCAGCGTCGAGGACGACGTGCAGAAGGCGTCGCTGCTGAGTCTGCAGGGCTTCCCCACCGGGGCGGCCGAGGAGATGGTGCCGGAGCTGTCCGAGGGACCCGAGGATCTGCTGCTCAAGCGTGAGCGGCTGGGTTACCTGCATCAGGCCATCCAGGCGCTGCCCGAGCGGCTGCGTCAGGTCGTGGAGGAGTCGTTCCTGCAAGAGCAACCGCTCAGCGAGGTGGCGGCCCGGCTCGGGGTCACCGAGTCCCGGATCTCCCAGTTGCGCACCGAGGCGCTGCGCCTGCTCCGGGAGGGCCTGAACAGCTCGCTCGCGCCGGAACTGCTGACCGTCGCGGCGGGCGGCCCCCGCACCCGGAAGGGCTGCCTGCAACGGCGGCGCACCGAGTACTTCGCGAAGGTGCAACAGCAGGGCAACCTGCACACCCGCCTCGCGTTGACCGACAGTCACGGCGTACCGATAGCGGTCGCGGCGTAGCACCGCAGAACCCGGCGGAGGGCGGATCGCTTGCGGTCCGCTCTCCGCCCTGTCTCACGCCGATTTCCGTACGCCACGCAGCCCGAGCACGACGCCGACGGCGCCCACCCACAGGCCCCAGCACGTGCTCCCCAGCGGCCCGGCCAGGTCCCAGACCGGGAAGCCCGGCACCGCCGTGGCGAGCACGTCGCCCTGGTTGAGCAGGTACAGCGCCGACACCGCCAGTCCGCTCCAGCCGATCCACCGGGGCAGCGCGCCGGACCGCAGCGCCACCACACTGACCGTCGCCGACCAGGCCACCGCGAGCACCTGCCCGAGGTGCTCGCCGAGCAGCGCCCCGCCGAACTGGTGCTGCGCCGTCCACGCCGCCTCGACCGCGACCCGGGTGACCGCGTCGCCCCCGGCCCACCGGTCGGCCAGCGCCGGCACCACGAACACCCAGCGCAGGAACCCGATCAGGGACAGCAGCACCGAGGCGGCGCCGATCGTGCCGGCCGCCCGCAACGCCGGGTCCCCGGGGCGTCCCAGGGCCGCCGCCAGCAGCAGCACCGGCACGCCGAGCAGGCCGTAGGTCCAGGCCACCGCGAACCAGGTCCCGATCAGCGACGTCCCGCCGTCGTGGAACGCGGCCAGCACCACCGGCGCCGGCTCGCGCAGGATGTCCGGCCAGTCGAAGGTCGCCGACAGCACGCTCGACGCCACCCCGAACCCGATCGCCGCCGCGACGAAAGTCCACCCGGTCACTCGTTGAAGATTCATTTCAACCTATTTCTGTACGCCGTGCAGAGTTGCTGACGCAGGCAATGCTGTACGGTGTGCAGAGATCTGTCAAGCGGGGATCGGGGATGGTCATGACTGAGGCGCGACGGCGGCCCGGCCCGAAGCGGGCACTGAGCGAGGACGACGTGCTCGACGCGGCCCTGCGGCTGATGGACGAGGACGGCCCGGTCGCCGCCTCGATCCGCAAGATCGCCGCCGAGCTGGGCGTCACGCCGAACGCGGTCTACACGTACTTCGCCGACAAGGCGGCCATCGAGCAGGCCCTGGTCGAGCGCCTGCTCGGCGAGGTCAACGCGGCCGCCCCGGCCACCGGCGACTGGCGCGACGACCTGGAGCAGCTGGCCGTCGGCATCCGCGCCCGCCTGGTCGCCCACCCGGGCGCCGTCCCGCTCTTCCTGGGCGGCGCGATGAACGGCCCGCAGGCCCTGCTGCTGGGCGAACGCCTGCTGACCCTGCTCGCCGCGGCCGGCCTCGACCGTGAACCCGCGGCCCGCGCGTCCTACCTGATCATGGTCTACGTGCTGGGCGCGATCGCTCTCGAAGTCGCCGACCAGCCGCACGCCGGCGCGCTCCCGCCGGAGGCCGACCGGATCGAGGCCCGCCGGGCGGCCTGGAGCCTGGTCCCGGCCGGGACGTTCCCGCGCACCGCCGCCGCCACCGACGTGATGGCCGGCTGGATCGGCACCGATCAGTACCTGTGGGGGCTGCGCCGGGTGCTCGCCGGGCTCACCGCCTGACGGGGGAGGATGACGTGATGCGTGCCGTGGTTGTCGACGTGGTCCGAGGCCGTCCCGAGGTCCGTGAGGTTCCCGAGCCGGTGGCCCCGCCCGGCGGGGTGGTGGTCCGGGTGCTGGCCACCGGGCTGTGCCGCAGCGACTGGCACGGCTGGGCCGGGCACGACGACGACATCGTGTTCCCGCACGTGCCCGGGCACGAGCTGGCCGGGGTGGTGGCCTCGGTGGGGCCGGGAGTGGAACGCTGGGCGGTCGGTGACCGGGTGACCGTTCCGTTCGTCTGCGGGTGCGGCCGGTGCGAGTGGTGCCGGGCCGGGGACGCTCAGGTCTGCCCCGACCAGCAGCAGCCCGGGTTCACGCACTGGGGCTCGTTCGCCGAGCTGGTGGTGCTTCATGCCGCGGACACCAACCTGGTGGCGATCCCCGCTTCGGTGGACTTCGCGGCGGCGGCGAGCCTCGGGTGCCGGTTCGCCACGGCGTATCGGGGGCTGGCCGGGCGGGCGCGGGTCGCCGCGGGGGAGTGGGTGACCGTGGTCGGGGCCGGTGGGGTGGGTCTCAGCGCGGTGATGATCGCGCGGGCGATGGGGGCGCGGGTGATCGCGGTCGACCGCAATCCGGAGGCTCTCGCGGTGGCCGCCGCGGTCGGGGCCGAGCACACCTTGCTCGCCGACCCCGCCGACCCCGCCGACCGTGCCGACCGCGCCGACCCCGCCGACCGTGCTGATCGCGCCGACCGTGCCGACCGTGCTGATCGCGCCGACCGTGCCGACCATGCTGATCGCGCCGACCGTGCTGATCGCGCCGGCCGCGCCGACGGCCCTGACGCTGCCCGTGGCCCTGACGCTGCCCGCGGACCGGTTGATGCCCGCGGACCGGCTGGTGCCCGTGGCTCTCGTGGCGCTGACAGCTCCGGCGGTGCCGACATTCCGGCCTTGGTCGCGGAGCTGACCGGCGGGGGCAGCCATGTCTCGGTCGACGCGGTCGGCAGTGAGCAGACCTGCGCCGACGCGATTCTGAGCCTGCGCCGCCGGGGGCGGCACGTGCAGATCGGGCTGTTGCCGTCGCTCGACGGGCACCCCCGGGCGCCGTTGTCCCGGGTGATCGGCTGGGAGCTGGACGTGCTGGGCAGCCATGGGATGGCGGCGGTCGACTACCCGGGCATGCTGGCGCTCATCGAGCAGGGCCGGTTGCAGCCGCAGCGGCTGATCGAACGCACGGTCGGGCTCGCCGAGGGGGCGCGGCTGCTGCCCGGCTTCGACCAGGCCACCCCGGCGGGGATGACCATGATCGACCCGTCCCGCTGACAACTCCCATGGCACCAAACGGTTTCCGGAAGGGTGCAGCGATCCACGAGGCTGTCGTAGGTAACCGTCGCGCCGTCGTCCCACGGCTGGTTGCGGTCTCCGGCTGGTCCTGAGCGCCCTATCCAGCCACGGAATAGGGCGCTCAGGCCCAGCCAGGCAGTCTCCGGCTGGTCCTGGTGGCCCTATCAAGACACGGGATAGGGCCCTGAGCGCCAGCCCGAGTTTCGGCTTGCGCTGAGAGGGCCGTTATCCGCCGGCTGCTGCTTTCGGGCTCTGAGCGCGAACCGGTGGTCGTGGCTTGCGGTGGGGGCCGTCATCCGGTCCGGTTAGGGGTTCGCTACCGCAGGTCCCGGACTCGGGCTGGTGCTCATGGCCCTATGCCGGGTCGGGATGGGGCCGTCAGGGCCAGCTGGTGGTGTCGGGCTGGTGCTCATGGCCCTGTCGCGGGCTGGGATGGGGCGATCAGGGCCAGCTGGAGGTGTCGGGCTGGTGCTCATGGTCCTATCGCGGGCTGGGATGGGGCGATCAGGGCCAGCTGGAGGTGTCGGGCTGGTGCTCATGGCCCTGTCGCGGGCTGGGATGGGGCCGTCAGGGCCAGCTGGGGGTGTCGGGCTGGTGCTCATGGTCCTATTGCGGGCTGGGATGGGGCCATGAGGGCCAGCTGGAGGTGTCGGGCTGGTGCTCATGGTCCTATCGCCGGCCGGGATGGGGCCACCAGGACCAGCTGGGGCGGTGTGACCCGAGGTCGGGGCGGCGGGGCGTACCGGAGAGCCGGGTCATGGTCGGGCAGCCGGCAAGGGGACATTTGGGAACGGGTCGGAGGTTGCCGGAGGGTAGAGCGATCTCCCTCGGAAGGAAGCGCAGTTTTCCACACTGTCCGGCCGTCCACAGGCCGCCAAAGATCAGCGAGCCTTTTCCGTCACACTGACTTCCGGGCAGGCCCCCAGGGTGGGCGGGGTCTGGCGAGTTGGGGTGGATCGGGGCGGTCAGTGGGGGAGGGGGATTCGCTCCGGGCGCCTGGCCGTGGGGTGGCTGACGCAGAACGGGTCGAGGGCGGCGCGGACGGCGCGGATGTCGGCGCCGACGGCGGTGGCCAGCATGCCGGGGCCGGCCAGCGGCATGATCGCGCTGTGCGGGCCTACGGACGGCGGGGTGACCGTGTCCGGGCCGGCGGTGACGACGGTGCCGACCGCTCGGCCGCCACCGAGTACCGCGGCGCCGGACCAGCCCGGGGCGTGCGGGCCGACGGACAGTTCGTGGCGGTACAGGGTGCTCTCGGCGTACGAAAAGCCTGTGTCAGCGACGAAGTCGCCGGAATCTTCTCCGTGCCGGCCGCAGACCAGGTCGTCGCGCCACAACAGGGACCCACCGGCCTCCACCGCGACCCGGGTGATCGCGACGTGGTCGCAGCCGGCGGCCGCGATCAGCGGCTCCGGGATCCACCGTAACGTGCCGCCCGCCGCGACCGTCGCGGTGATCGTCAGCCGGGACGCGGGCGCCGGGCGGCCCGGCAGCGCCAGCTGTGCCGCCACGCTGAGCAGCTCCAGCCAGGCGCCCGGGCCGACCTCGATGTCCAGTCGCAGGTCGTCGCCGCGCAGCGGACCGGCCGCCCCGCCGACCAGGTGGACCGTCACCCCGCCGTCCTGGCGTGGCCCGGTCCGGCGCAGCAGCAGCGGGGACTGGCTGCGCAGCACGGCGAGCCGGGTGCCGCCGTGGCCGTCGGCCACGGCGACGACCCGGGCTTCGGCCTTCACGCCGCGGTGCGGGCCGCGGCCAGCCCGCGGATCCACTCGGCGACCGGGGTCGCGGCCTTGTCCTCGGCCAGCGACAGGAAGACCGTCGGCAGCTCGTGGCGGCGGGCCTTGGCGTCGCGGTCCATCACCGACAGGTCCGCGCCGACCAGCGGCGCCAGGTCGGTCTTGTTGATCACCAGGAGGTCGGCGGTGGTGACGCCGGGGCCGCCCTTGCGCGGCACCTTGTCGCCGCCGGACACGTCGACCACGAAGATCTGCTGGTCGATCAGGCCCTTGCTGAACGTGGCGGTCAGGTTGTCGCCGCCGCTCTCCACCAGGACCAGGTCGAGCGGGCCGAGGGACGACTCCAGGTCCTCGACGGCGTCGAGGTTGGCCGAGATGTCGTCGCGGATCGCGGTGTGCGGGCAGCAGCCGGTCTCCACCGCGCGGATCCGCTCGGCCGGCAGCACACCGTTGCGCAGCAGGAAGTCGGCGTCCTCGGTGGTGTAGATGTCGTTGGTGACGACGGCCAGCCGCAGCTCCTCGCCGAGGGTCCGGCACAGGGCCGCGACCAGGGCGGTCTTGCCGGAGCCGACCGGACCGCCGATGCCGATGCGCAGCGCGCGTGACCCTTGGTGGAGGGGCGCATGCGGGTCCACCCCCGGCTCGGGGTGGGTGTGGGGAACCTCATCAGGGCCGTGTTCGTGCAGTTCAGGATGCAAAGAGACGCACCTCCCAGGTGGCGTGGTGCTCGGCGCCGATGTCGAGCAGGGGCGCGCCCGCGGCCGGCAAGTCGTCGACCGGGTCGCCGGATCGGGCCACGGCGGCTGCCGCGACCCGGTCACAGTCAGGTGCGAGCCGCGCCAGGAGCGCGTGCACCGCGTATGGATCAAGTCCCAGCAACCGGACGGCCGCGCTGGCCGGACCGGTGATCGTGCCGTGCGCCGCCGCGACGGCCGCCTCGGTGGCGGTGAGCCCGGCCGCGGCGGCCAGCGCGCCCAGCGCGACGGGCTGGTGCGGTTCTCGGCCGATGGCCGCGACGGGCCACATCGCCCGCCCGGCCCGCAGCAGCGCCCGCCCCTGCGCCCGCGAGGCCTTGCGCAGGGCCGGCGACGGCGTCCGCGCGTCGAGCCCGGCGTCCAGCTCCGCGAATCGTGCGGGCGAGACGCACGCGGCGGCCGTGAACGCCGCCGCGACGAGCCCGCTGGTGGCGAGCTTGCCGCGGAGGAACCCGGCCAGGTCGTCGACGGTGCGGACCCGGCCGGCGGAGACCTGTGCCTCCAGGCCGGCCGAGTGTGCGTGCCCGCCGGACGGCAATCGGCCGTCGGCGAGCAGGAGCAGTGTCGCGAGACTCATCAGAACAGGAAGTACCGCTGGGCCATCGGCAGTTCGGTGACCGGGTCCGGCTCCACGATCTCGCCGTCGACGCGTACCTCGAAGGTGTCCGCCTTGACCTCGATCCGGGGCATCGCGTCGTTCAGCGGCATGTCCGTCTTGCCGACCGAGCGGGTGTCGCCGACCGGGACGAGCGCGCGCTTCACCCCGATCCGGTCGGCGAGCAGCGCGTCGATGGCGGCCGGGGCGACGAACGCGAGCGAGGTCTGCGCCGGGACGACGCCGTAGGAGCCGAACATCGGGCGCGGCAGCATCGGCTGCGGGGTCGGGATCGACGCGTTCGCGTCGCCCATCTGCGCGTACGCGATCATCCCGCCCTTGAGCACCAGCGCCGGCCGTACCCCGAAGAACGCCGGGTCCCAGAGCACCAGGTCGGCGAGCTTGCCGGTCTCGACCGAACCGACCTGACCCGCCATGCCGTGCGCGACGGCCGGGCAGATCGTGTACTTGGCGACGTACCTCTTGGCCCGATTGTTGTCGGCGGCCCCGTCGCCGGGCAGCGCGCCGCGACGTGCCTTCATGACGTGCGCGGTCTGCCAGGTCCGCAGGATCACCTCGCCGACCCGGCCCATCGCCTGCGAGTCCGAGCCGATCATCGAGATCGCCCCGAGGTCGTGCAGCAGGTCCTCGGCGGCCATCGTGGACGGCCGGATCCGGCTCTCGGCGAAGGCCAGGTCCTCCGGCACCGCCGAGTTCAGGTGGTGGCAGACCATCAGCATGTCGAGGTGCTCGGCCAGGGTGTTCCGGGTGTACGGCCGGGTCGGGTTCGTCGACGACGGCAGCACGTTGGGGTGCGACGCCACGGTGATGATGTCCGGCGCGTGCCCGCCCCCGGCACCCTCGGTGTGATAGGCGTGGATCGACCGCCCGCCGATCGCCCGGATCGTCTCCTCGACGAACCCGGCCTCGTTCAGCGTGTCGGTGTGGATCGCCGCCTGCACCCCGGACGCGTCACACACCTTGAGGCAGGCGTCGATCGCGGCCGGCGTGGTGCCCCAGTCCTCGTGCAGCTTGAAGCCGCCGGCGCCGCCGCGCAGCTGCTCCCACATCGACTCCTCGGACATCGTGTTGCCCTTGCCGAGCAGCAGCACGTTGATCGGGAAGGTGTCGATCGCCTCCAGCATCCGGGCCAGGTGCCAGGCGTTCGGGGTGACCGTGGTGGCCTTGGTGCCCTCCGCCGGGCCGGTGCCGCCGCCGATGATCGTGGTGATGCCGGCCGCGAGCGCGGTGTCCAGGATGGTCGGGCTGATCAGGTGCACGTGGCTGTCGATCGCGCCGGCCGTGAGGATCTTGCCGTTGCCCGCGATGATCTCGGTGCTGGCGCCGATCACCAGGGCGGGGTGCACGCCGTCCATGGTGTCCGGGTTGCCGGCCTTGCCGATCGCGACGATCCGGCCGTCCCGGATGCCGACGTCGGCCTTGACGATGCCCCAGTGGTCGAGCACGACCACACCGGTGATCACGGTGTCCGGGGCGCCGTCGGCGCGGGTGGCCCGGGACTGGCCCATCGACTCGCGGATCACCTTGCCGCCGCCGAAGACCACCTCGTCGCCCGGGTGCGGGCCGGCGCTGCGGTCCTCCTCGATCTCGATCAGCAGGTTGGTGTCGGCGAGCCGGATCCGGTCGCCGGCGGTGGGCCCGTAGAGCGCCGCGTAGCGGCCGCGGTCCAAGGAGGTCATGCCGATTCTCCGCTTCGCTTTCGCTCCGAACCGGTCGGCACGGTCGCTTCGCGCCTCACCGTGGGCTCCCGTTCGGCTGGGCCTCGCCGGTGTCCTCGTCCAGGGAGCCGGCGGGTTCGATGTCGGTCGGGTCGGGCTCGGCCGCGGGCGGCAGCGCGTCCAGCGGGCCGCCGGCCAGGCCGCGCAGGCCCGGCACGATCCGGTCGCCGGCCAGCGGGACCAGGACCACGTCGCGCGGCATGCCGGGTTCGAAGCGGACCGAGGTGCCGGCCGGGATGGCGAGCCGGTGGCCCCACGCGGTGTCCCGGTCGAATTCCAGGGCCGCGTTCGACTCGGCGAAGTGGAAGTGCGAGCCGACCTGGACCGGCCGGTCACCGGTGTTGCGGACGGTCAGCTCCAGGACCGGCCGGCCGGGGTTGATGACGATCTCGCCGTCCCCGAAGAGCACCTCGCCGGGGATCATGAAATCGGCCCGTGCACGGTGACCAGCTTGGTGCCGTCCGGGAACGTCGCCTCCACCTGCACCTCGGGGAGCATCTCCGGCACCCCGGGCAGCACGTCGTCCCGGGTCAGGACCCGGCGCCCGGCGTCCATCAGCTCGACGACGCTGAGACCGTCGCGGGCGCCCTCCAGCAGGAACGCCGTGATGATCGCGGTCGCCTCCGGGTGGTTCAGTTTCAGTCCGCGTTCGCGCCGCTTCTGGGCGACATCGGCCGCCACGTGAATGAGCAGGCGTTCCTGCTCATGTTGACTGAGGAACAAAGCACCTCCCTGATCGCGCCACGAGATGTTTGCATTTGGAAGTTTCCGACGTGTAACCCTCGTTGATCAAAACATGTCCTTGCTGGTCACCCGGGTGGAAATGCCGTGAGTGGACAGATCCTCGGTGCGCTGTGGTCCGGGTCGTCGGCCCGGCGCCGGGCACGCTTGCGGCCGAGGTCCGGGCGATTGGGGTACGCGGTGAGCGCCGCCTCCGTCGGGAATCGCCAGTGGTCGGGTATCGCCTGTGGTCGGGTATCGCCTCTGGTCGGAATCGCCTTTGGTCGGAATCGCCTCCGTCAGGATTCGGCGGAGGGGCCGTCGCCGGCCGGCTCCGAGTTGCCGGGGCCCTCGCTGGTCGTGCCGCCGTCGGTGGTGCTCGGGCTGCCGCTCGGTGACGACGTGAGGCTCGGGGACGGCCTGCGGGAACCGGTGCGCGGGCGGGTGGTCCGGGGTCGCCCGGGCGGCGGGTTCTCGGCTGTGGGCGTACCGGAAATCGTTCTTGACGGTGGTGAGGTCGGACTCGGGAACGCTGATCCGCTCGGCGGGGCGGGCGAGGCCGGCGGGGTCGTGGCCGGGGTGGGGAACCAGCCGAACGGGTCGCTGACCAGGGCGACGGCGCCGGCTCCGGAGAGCGCGGCCAGCAGGATCGCGAGGATCGGCAGGAGGAATCGGGTCCGGGGCGGCCGGTCCGGGATCACCGGGGACGGCGCGGCCTGGAGGGCGACGGTGGCGTTCTCGGTCGCCAGCAGGTTCGCCGCGTCCGGGTCGCCGCCGAGCGCGGATCGGGCGGCGGTGGCCAGCGCGGCGGCGGACGGGTGCCGGTCCGCCGGATCCTTGGCCAGCGCCCGGGTGACCAGGGCACGGACCGGGGCGGGCAGGTCGGCCGGGAGCGGCTCCGGGGTCTCGGTGACATGCCGGAGCGCGATCGAGACGGGACTGCCGCCCTCGAACGGGGGATGTCCGGCCAGGCAGTGGTAGGCGACCGCGCCGAGCGCGTACAGATCGGCGGCCGGGCCGACAGTGGCCTTGGCCACCTGCTCCGGCGCCATGTAGCAGGCCGTGCCGATCACGTTGCGGGTCCCGGTCAGCGTGACCGACAGCGCCGAGCGGGCCACCCCGAAGTCGACCAGGACCACGTTGCCGTCCGGCTCGATGATCAGGTTGCCGGGGGTGACGTCGCGGTGCACGATCCCGGCCCGATGCACCGCCTGAAGGGCCCCGGCCACCTGCGCGACCAGGGCCATCGTCTCGCTCGCGGAGAGCCGGCCGCGCTCGGCGATCCGCTGCTCCAGCGGCTGCCCGTCGATCCGGGCCAGCACCAGATAGGCGCCGCCGGCGGTGGTCCCGTAGTCGTAGACCGCGGCCACCCCCGGGTGCCGCAGCGTGGCCATCGCCCGCGCCTCGTGCTCGAACCGCTGCTGGAACGTCGGCTCCGCGGCATGCTCGACCAGCAGCATCTTGACCGCGACCGGGCGGCCGAGCAGGGTGTCGGTCGCCCGCCACACCTCGCCCATGCCGCCCGCCGCGATCCGGTCGTCCAGCCGGTAGCGCGCGTTCAGCGCGTCACCGGCATCGGGCATAGGTGACAGCCTATGCCTCAGTTACCGCCGATCGGCAGCCTCGCCTCCAGCAGCGGGGCCAGCATCTGCGCGTACTTCGTGGTGATGTGGCTGTTGTCCCGCCACACCATGATGTTGCCGACCACCTGCGGGCAGACGTCGGCGCAGAACCACTGCCGGGTCGGGATGACCGTGACGCCCAGGTCGCGGGCGGTCCGCGAGACCAGTTCCTGCCGCGCCGGGAAGGCGAACGCGTCCTCGGCCGGCCGGGCGCAGCGGGACGCGTGCCGGGAGTTCGTGGCCAGGCACTCGGGGGTGTCCTTGCCCGGCCATGGGGTGTCCTCGATCAGCACCAGCCGGGTGCCCTTGGCCGTGAGCGCCCGGAAGGTGGCCTTCCAGCCGGCCACCCAGAGCCCGTCCCGCTGCGCCTCCGGGCCCCGGTCGGCGAACTGGCCGGCCGCGTTGAGCAGGCCGCCGTTGTTGTTGCCGTTCGACGAGACCACCACCATCGTCGGCTTGGCCCGCTTGATCTCGGCCAGCATGGCGGCCCGCCACTGCTCACACTCGGTGTAGGCGCGCTTGAGGGTGTTCGCGAACGTCCGGACCGTCGGGGCCTGGCAGGCACTCTTGGTGCGGACCACCAGCCTCCAGCCGTGCTTCGCGGCGATCGTCTGCATCGCCGGGTACCAGTGCGCCGCGTGCGAGTCGCCGAGCAGATAGACGGTCTGCGCGCCGGCCGGGTCGCCGAAGGCGCACGGACCCGGCGGGACGACCTCGGTGTAGTCCAGGTGGCAGTCGGTCCCGTAGTACTCCGGCAGGTCCTTGTGGCCTCGCTCGACCGGCGGCGTGATGTTCGACGGCAGTTCGCCCAGGCCGGCCGAGGTCGCGATGATCCGCCGGAGCTCGGCCTCCGGGTCGGTCGCGGCGGCGACGACCTCCGCCGTCACCACCGCCGGGGCGCCCTTCGCGAGCTGGGGCGGGTGGTTGCCGCCGACCCGGGCGACGACGGCCACGGCCAGGGAGAGGGCCAGGCCGACGGCGATACCGCGTACGGCGGACCGCTTCACCCAGGGCTGGTTGCGTCCCGGGTTCTCCACCAGGTGGTACGAGCCGATCGCGAGGAGCAGGGCGATCGCGGCCAGCGACAGGTTCAGGCCCACGGTCGGCTCGGTGTCCAGGGCGAACGGGACGATCATCAGGACCGGCCAGTGCCACAGGTACCAGCTGTAGGAGTACTTGCCGATCTGCTGGAACGGCCAGCGGCCCAGCAGCACGGCGACGCCGCCGCGCGGGGCGGCGCAGCCACCGGCGATGATCGCGGCGGCGCCCAGGACCGGCAGGGCGGCGGCGGTGCCGGGGAACGGGGTGGCGTCGTCGTAGAGCAGGGCGCTGGTGACGACGGCGGCCAGGCCGGCCCAGGTGAGGACGGCGGCCAGTGGCTGGGGGAGGCCGGCCAGGCGGGTGGTGCCGATCGCGACGAGGGCGCCGATGCCCAGTTCCCAGGCTCGGGTGTGTGCGCCGAAGTAGGCGTACGGGGCGGAGGACTCGGTCACCTGGACGCTGACGTACAGGCTGGCCAGGACGGCGAGGCCGAGGGCGATCAGGACCGGCTTGCGGTATCGGCTCCGGAACGTCAGCGCGAAGATCAGCAGGAGCAGGGGCCAGACCAGGTAGAACTGCTCCTCGACCGCGAGCGACCAGAAGTGCTGGAGCGGCGACGGGGCGGCGTCGGCGTTCAGGTACTGGACACCCTCGGAGGCGAGTCGCCAGTTGATGCCGTAGAAGGTCGCGTACAGCGCGTCGAGGGAGATCGACTTGAACCGGGTGGCCGGCAGCCACAGCCAGGCGCCGGCCAGGGTGACGAGCAGGACCAGCGTAGAGGCGGGCAGCAGCCGGGTGGCCCGGCGCGCGTAGAACTTGGCCAGCGAGATCGTGCCGCTGCGCTGGAGCTCGCCGAGCAGCAGCGTGGTGATCAGGAACCCGGAGATCACGAAGAAGACGTCGACGCCGACGTAGCCGCCGGCCAGCCCGGAGAGCCCGGCGTGCGAGAGCACCACCAGGGTGACCGCGATGGCACGCATGCCCTCGATGTCGGCCCGGAACTTGAGGTGTGGCCGTGCGGTGGCGGTCGTTCTGCCAACCGAGTTCTCCGGTCGGTCAGCTTCGGTATGGAGGTCGTAGGTGACCGACATGGCCTGCCTGTGGGGGGAAGCGGGGTCGTGGGTGACCGATGGGGACGGGTCGAGCGATGGTACCCACCAATTCACAGATCTGGCACAGGAGGTTCATGGTCAATTCACGGGCTGGGTGGGGGATGACGTTTCCGCTGGTCCGTGCTCGGATGTCGGCCTTTCACCGAGGGGTGACCGGGCGATCACCCGGCGTGTTGCCGCGGTGTCAGCCGTTGTTGTTTCCCGGGCCGCTGTTGTCGTTGTCCTCGGCTTGTTCCTCGCCGCCGGTGCCGGTTTCGTCCGGGGTCGCGGTGGTGGGGGCCTCGGTGGGCTCGGTGGTCTTCGTGGGGGCCGGCTCGGTCTGGGTGGGCTGGGCCGGGGTGGTCGGTTCGGTCGCGGGGGCGCCGTTGCGGGTGGGTTCGGCGGTCCCGGTGGACTTCGGGGTTCCGGTGGGCTGCCGGTGTGGTTTTCCGGCGGGTTCGTCCTTACGGGTGTCGTTCTTGGTGGCACCGGGCGTGACCGCGACCGACGGCTGCCCCGCGCCGGGCGGCGTGCCACCGGCGGGGCCGCCACCGAACCAGTCGAACGGATCAGCCAGCGCCAGTGCCGCGCCGGCTCCGATCAGAACGAGCAGCGCCGCGGCGAGGATCAGCGCCCGCTTCCGCCCACCCTGCTCCCTTCCCTCTGTCGCCGCTCCGGCCCCGGCGGCTCCGGCCCCGGCGGCTCCGGCCCCGGCGGCTCCGGCCCCGGCGGCTCCGGCCCCGGGGGTTCCGGCCCCGCCGGCTCCGGCCCCGCCGGCTCCGGCGCCGCCCCGCACGCCAGCTGCGTCGCCGGCGAGGCTGCCCGTGGCCGCCGCGCCTGCCCTGCCCGCGGCGTACCCGGCGGTCGATTCTCCTGTCCTGGCCGCGGCGTACCCGGCGGCTGACTTACCCGCGATGGTTCCGATGGCCGCCGCGCCTGTCTTGCCGGTGTTTCCGTCGGCCGGGTCGCCGTTTTCGTCGTCGGGCTTGGGGCTGTCCGGCGAGGTGTGCTCCTCGCCGATCGCCGGATGGTCCGGCATCGTGGGCGATCCCGGTGTCGCGATGGCCATGGTGTGACCGTCACGCGCGGAACCGGCCAGGCGCGTTCCGGCATACGGCGGGCCGCCGACCATGGCCCGCGCGGCGAAGCCCGAAGCGGCCCCGGCGGCCACCGCCTCCGTCACCGCATCGCCGTTCGTCATCACCCCGGCGTTCGTCGTGGATCCGGAGACGGCGCTTGTAGTGGATCCGGAGGTAGCGCTCGTAGTGGATCCGGAGGCAGCGCTCGTCGTGGATCCCGGGGCCGCGCGGTCGGCGGTCGCTGTCAGCGACTCGGCCGTCGCGGCCATGGCGGCCGCCGAGGGGAAGCGGTCGGCCGGATCCTTGGCCAGGGCGACACCGATCAGGTCACGAACCGGCCGGGGCACGTCCCGCGACAGCGGCGGAGGCTCGTCCGTCACGTGCTGGAGCGCCACCGCGAGCGGGTTGTCGCCGAGGAACGGCGGCCGCCCGGTCAAACAGTGATAGGCCACCCCGCCGAGCGCGTAGATGTCCGCCGCCGGCCCGGTGGCCCGCTTGGACACCTGCTCCGGCGCGATGTACAGGGCGGTGCCGACTACCTCACGCGCACCGGTCAACGTGACCGAGTTCGCCGACCGTGCCACCCCGAAGTCGACCAGCACCACCGTCCCGTCCGGCTCGATGATCAGGTTGCCCGGCTTGACGTCCCGGTGCACGATCCCGGCCTCGTGCGCCGCCTGAAGCGCCCGACCAGCCTGCGCCACCACCGACATCGTCTCGGTGACGGTGAGTTGCCCACGGTCGGCGAGCAGCTGATTCAGCGGCTGGCCGGCCACCCTCGCCATCACCAGGAAGGCGCCGTCCTCGGTGTCCCCGAAGTCGTAGACCGGCACCACCCCCGGATGCCGCAACGAGGCCATCGTCCGCGCCTCGTGCTGGAACCGGCTCAGGAACCCGGGATCAGTCCCACGTCCCCCGAGCAGCGTCTTCACGGCGACCGGCCGCCCCAGCACAGTGTCCGTGGCCGCCCAGACCTCGCCCATGCCACCAGCCGCGATCCGCTCGTCGAGCCGGTACCGTCCACCGAGCAACTCTCCGGGTTTAGGCATGCGTCTTCCACTACCCAGGAGCGTCCTCGCCTATCCCGCCCTCCTCTCTCCGACTCGCGATGCCCACCATCCGTCACCGGTCCCGCACGCCGCTTAGACCTCGCGGGACTACTCGCCGATGTAGAGGATGGCGTCGATCTCGATGTCGAAGCCGACCAGGGGGACCGGGAGGGTGGTGCGGACCGGGCGGTTGTCGCCCTTGATGTACTGCTGATAGATCTCGTTCATCTCCGCGAAGTCACCGAAGTCCCGCAAGTAGACGCCGACCCGGACGGCGTCGTCCAGGCTCGCGCCGGCCGCCTCGGCGACCGCCGCCAGGTTGCGGAACGCGGCGTGCGCCTGCTCGGCGAAACTGCCGGTCACCCAGGTCCCGTCCGGCAGAGCCGGCACCGCCCCGGCCAGGTAGATGGTGTCGCCGGCGACGACCGCATGCGAGTACGGGCCACCGGCCGGCGCCGCCTTGTCGGTGATTACAGCGCGCTTGGGCATCAGGAACTCCTCGGTTGGTTTCTCGGAAACTGTTCGTCCAGCCCGTCCGGCCCCACGAGGGGTGTGGCGAGCAGGTCACGGAGGTGGCGCGTCCGGTCGGCGAGAGCGGCGCGCTGGGCGATGGTGAGCGGGATCCACGGTGGTGGCGGGCCGGGCAATCGCGGTGTGAGCAACCGGCCGCCCACATAGGTCGCGTCGTTCACCAGCCGCATCGGCGAGATCCGGACCTGCCGGTGCGCGTCGACGACCGGGAACTCCTCCGCCCGTACCTCGAAGATCGCGAGGTCAGCGGGAGCTCCCACCGTGAGCGTCCCGCCGGGGAGTCCCAGCGCTCGGGCCGGATGGAGCGTGGCCGCCGCGACCACCTCGGCCAGCGCAACCCCGGCTGCCAGCATCTTGGCCATCGTGGTGGGCAGGTCGAAGACCGGTCCGTACAGCGACCGCGCATGCAGGTCGGTGGAGATCGTGTACGGCCGCAGTCCCGCGTCCAACTGGGCCGCCAGCACGTCGAAGGCGAAACCGCCGGAGCCGTGCCCCAGGTCGAGCAGCACCCCGCGCGCGGCCGCCGCATGCACCGCCGAGCCCAGCGGGGCGGCGATGCCGCTCGCGCAGTGAGTCACGATGTCGCCCGGGCGCAGCAGGTCGAGCACCTCGTCGAGCTCCGGAGGGGCGGTGCCGATGTGGACCATGACCGGCACGCCGCAGGCGTCCGCCGCCGCCAGACCGCGCCGAAGCGGCTCGATGCCGTTGTCGCCCACGGTCTCCCGGTCGATGCGCACCTTGATCCCGCGGATCAACTCGCGATTGGCCTGGATGGTGTCGATCGCCAGGCCGGCGTCGCAGGTGGCCAGGTCGCGGCACTCGCCGGTGCGGCCGGCCAGGCCGACGGCGGAGATGTTCAGCAGCGCGGGCACACGCACGGTCGCCCCGGCCGCCACCCGTCGCAGGCCGTCCAGCGTGTACGCCCCGGCGGACCCGGCGTCGACCCAGGTGGTCACCCCGCAGTGCCATGCGATCGGATCCGGGTCGATGCCCCAGTAGCCCGGCCCGACGTGGGTGTGCAGGTCGATCAAGCCCGGTGTCACCAGCCGCCCGGCGACCTCGACCACCTGCCGCGCGTCCCGAGGCAGATCAGTCCCGACCGCGGCGATCTTCCCGTCGCGAACCCCGATGTCCACCACCCGGCCGTCCGCCAGTGGCCCGCCGATGGGTCCGCCGTGCGGCGGCCCGGTTGCCGCGTCGCTGGTCAGGACGGTCGCATCCGTCAGCAGAAGGTCGAACGTCATCGGTCACCTCCCGTCGCCAAGGCTGCCTGGATGGCCAGCCGGTAGAGCCGGGTGGGGCGACCCTTCTGATGGGGCTGAGCGCTGCCCTCCGCGGCGACCAGGCCGGCCTCGCTGAGTTTCCGGATCAGGCGGCGACCGCTCGGATCGGTGATCCCCAGCGCCCGGGCCAGCTCGCCGGGGGTGATCGGGCGGCCGCCGAGCGAACGCTCCAGCGCTGCGAGCCGGGACATCGTGGCGGCGCTCAGCCCGGCCCGGCCGGCCAACTCCTCCAGGCCTCCGTGCTCGCGGTAGGTATAGGTCAGCGGCGGTCCCGCGGCGCCGATCGGGCCGATCATCACGCCGTCATCGGTGATCAGATAGCCGCTCGCGGAGTCGTTCTGCTCGGCTCGATCCGCCGCCTGCTCGGCCAGCGTCACACTGCCGCGCGCCGATGCCCCGATCCCGAACCCGACCGCGGTGCTCCGGACCGCCGCGGTGTGGCCCGGTGTGCCGTCGATTTCCGCGTCGTCGACGCCGGTGTCGCCGGCGCCGGGGAAGCCGGTCTCCTCGCTGAAGGGCAGATGAACCCAATGCTGGGTCAGGGTCTGGAAGACACCGGCCGGGGCGAAGGCGATCACGGCTCGTGGGCCGTGGTCGTCGATCCAGGCATCGGCCAACTCGGGAAGCTCGGACAGCGCCCGGCGCAGCGTCTCCCGGGCGCCGGAGGCGGGTGCGCGGAAGACCGCGGCGGCGAACCGCTGCTCGTCCGCCTGCCGGCCCCGCACCCGCAGGACCAGCTCGTGCAGGTCGGCACGGATCGTGCCGGGGGTGGCCACCGCCTGCACCACCGCGGTCCGCCCGTCCAGCGCGGCGGCCACGGCGGTGCGCGCGGTGATCACATAGGGCGCGCCGGTGCGGTCCAGCCGCTCGCGGTGGAACGCGACCACCTCGGCCACCGGCTGCTCCGGCTGGAACGGCAGAGCGGCGATCGCCGAGCGGTCGAGGCCGAGCGCGGTCGCCACCTCGGCGACCGTCTCCTCGGGGAAGGTGTCGATGCTGACCGGAGTGGCGGGCCACCCGTTCCCCCGGGCGCGTGCCCAGGCGAGGGCCAGATCGAGCGCCGCGGAGCGGGTGACCGTGACCGGCAGGCCCGGGGGCAGCAGGTCCCGGGCCCGCGCGAAGGGGACAAGGCCGAGCAGCAACCCGTCCAGGGTGCCGGTGGTCAGCAGGTCGGTGACCCGGTCGCGGATCTCCTCCTCGTGCTCGTAGACCGCCCAGGCGAAGGAGACGCCGGCCAAGGTGCGTGCCGCCTCGGCAAAGCGGCCGCGCTGACCGGAGTGGACCACGACTCCGATGACCATCGCGTCTCCTCTGGTGGTTCGTATGTGGCTCGTAGTAGCCTCCAGGAAAACGCCCGCCAGGTCAAGGAGGCAGGATGAGCGAGCCACTTACGAGCCTCGTCCCGAGGCCCGCTCTGGTGCTGCCCGCCAGCGACGGTTTCCCGCTCGATCTGACCACCGCGCTCGACGCCACACCGGAGTTGGCCGAGGTGGCCATCTGGCTGCGGGGCACGCTGGGCCCGGCCGTCGGCTGCCCGTTCCCGCCCGGCCCGGGCGGCATCCGTCTGCGGGTCGATCCGGCCCTGCCCGTCGAGGGCTATGCGGTGGACATCCGCCCGGCCGGCGTGGATCTCCACGGGGGTTCCGCGGCCGGCGTCTTCTATGGCGTGCAGACCCTGCGGCAGCTGCTCCCGCCCGCCACGCTACGCCGCGCCCGGGTCGGCCACGGCCCGTGGACGCTGCCCGGCGGCCGGATCGAGGACGCGCCGCGGTTCGGCTGGCGCGGTGTGATGCTCGACGTCGCGCGCCACTTCATGCCGGTCGCCGACGTCCTCCGGCTGATCGACCTGATCGCCTTCCACAAGCTCAACGTGCTGCACCTGCATCTGACCGACGACCAGGGCTGGAGGCTCGAGGTGCCCGGGTGGCCGCGGCTCACCTCGGTGGGCGCCTGGCGACCCGCCACCATGCTGGGCTCCCGTCAGCACGAGCGATATGACACCCGTCCGCACGGTGGCTTCTACTCCGACGACGACCTGCGAGAGATCGTGGCGTTCGCCGCGGCCCGTCACGTCACCGTCGTCCCCGAGGTCGACATGCCCGGGCACATGCAGGCCGCGATCGCGGCCTATCCGGAGCTGGGCAACGGTTATGCCGGCCCGGTTCGCAGCTCGTGGGGGATCTCGCGGCACGTGCTCAACCTGGGGCCCGCCGCCCTCGACTTCTGCTTCGCGGTGCTCGATCACCTCTGTGACCTGTTCCCCGGCGAGCTGATCGGAATCGGCGGCGACGAGTGCCCGGTGGACGAGTGGCAGGACAGCCCGATCGCCCAGGCACGGATCCGGGACGAGGGGCTGGCCGCGCCTGAGCGACTTCAGTCCTGGTTCACCGCCCGGTTGGCCGGGCATCTCGCCGAGCGAGGCCGCCGGGTGTTCGGCTGGGACGAGATCCTGGCCGGCGGCGCGCCGCCCGGGGCGGTGATCGCCGCCTGGCGGGGCGCCGGACCGGCCGCCCACGCGGCCCGCGCCGGGCACACCGTCGTCTCCTGCCCTGACACCTCGGTCTACCTGGACTATCGGCAGTCCGACGACCCGGCCGAGCCGACCCCGGTGGGCACCCGGCTCACCCTTGCCGACGTTTACGCCTTCGACCCGGTCCCATCCGGCCTCACCCCGGAGCAGGCCGCCTTGATCCTCGGCGGTCAGGCCAACCTCTGGACCGAGCACATGGAGTCCGCGCGCCGCGTCGACTACCAGGCCTTTCCGCGCCTCTGCGCGTTCGCCGAGACGGTGTGGGGCCCGGCCGAGCGCGATTTCGCCGCGTTCTCCTCGCGGCTGCCGGTCCACTTGAGCAGGCTGGACGCCCTCGGGGTGAACTATCGGCCACCCACCGGGCCACGCCCCTGGGACGGGCGACCCGACGCGCCCGGCCACCCGCGTACCGTCGAGGATCGTCTCGCGGAATTGCGCGAGATGACCGCGGACCTGGACCAGGCACCCGCATGATCGCCGAAGGCCGCGTACACGGTCATCTCACCAGCGCGGCGACCCGGCGGCTGTCGCCTTGTCCTTTTCGACCTACCCGGCCGGGCCTGGGATCAGGGCAGCTGCGGCAGCAGTTGGTGCGCCAGGCGCAGCGGCCGGCAGGTCCCGACGCCGTCTCCCTCGGCGTTCCACACCTCGGCGAGCACCGCCTGCACGAAACCCCAGGCCACCACGCGCTCGATCGGGATGCCGAGGCCGTCCGCGAGTTGCTCGATCCGGCTCGGCACCAGCTTCAGGACGGTGTCGTCCTCATCCCGCGGATCCGGGTTGTAGAGCATCGCCCCGATCTCATAACCGGGATCGCCGACCGCTCCGTGCGGATCGATCGCCAGCCACGGCTCGCGGTCGGCGGTGAGCACGTTGTCGTGGTGCAGGTCGCCGTGCAGCACCACACGCTCGGTCGCGGTCGCGCACAGCTCGGTGAGCATCCGACCGGCTCGGTCGACCAGGTGCCGGGGCAGCGGATCATCGCCCGGGAAACGCCGCAGATGCTCGTCGAAGGAGGCGCGCCGCGCGGCGAGCTCCGGGAGCGCGATGCCGGGCGGCGCGGGCCGGTGCAGGCGGTGGATCACCTCGATCAGCACGGCGGTGGCGGCCTCGTCCCGCTCCGGCACCAGCGACCGTGCCTGCACCCCGGGAGCCGCCTCCTCCAGCAGCAACGCGCCGTGCGCCGCGTCGCGGGCGAGCACCGCGATCGCGCTACGCCCGTCGAAAAACTCCAGTGCGGCCGCCTCGTCCGCGAGGTGCTCCGACTCCGGCACGCCCATCTTGAGCACCGCGGCCGATCCGTCGGCGCGAAGCACCCGCGTCACCCAGTTCAGGCTCAGCGGATAAGCGCGGTCCAGGCGGAGATCCCAGTCCCGCAGGAGCTGGTTCGCCGTCTCCGGGAGCCCGGCCAGCCACCGGGTGCCGGCCGCGCCCCAGGTCGCCGTGACCCGGCGAGTGAATGTGTCCGGCAAGGCGATCTCCACCATGCGAGGAGTCTGGCAGCCGGCGACAAGACCACGATCGAGGGAGGCCGAGAATGACTGTCGACTGGCGGAGCAAGGGTTTCTGGCTGCCACACGGCTCGCTGACCGCCGAACAGATCGCGGCCGACCGGCCGAGCATCTTCGACGGCGGCTTCACCTGGCCACTTCTGGTGGTCCGGCGCGCGGCCGTGGAGGCGAACATCGCCGCCATGGCGGCCTACTGCCGGCGGCACGGGTTCGACTTCGCGCCGCACGCCAAGACGACGATGGCGCCCGGCCTGTTCGACGCCCAATTGCGTGCCGGTGCGTGGGGCCTGACCGTGGCCACCGCGAATCAGGCGCTGGTACTGCGGCGGCTGGGGGTGGCACGGGTGCTGATCGCGAACCAGGTGCTCGATCCCACCGCGCTGCGCTGGCTGGCCGCCGAGAGCGCCGCCGGATGGGAGGTGTATTTCCAGGTCGACTCGATTGCCGGGGTGCGTGCGGCGGGCGCGGCGGGTCACGCTCGGGTGCTCGTCGAGCTCGGCCATCCCGGCGGGCGGACCGGGGTGCGCACTCTCGACCAGCTGACCGAGGTGGCACGGGCCGCCGTCGCCGAGCCGGGGGTCGACTTGGCCGGGCTGACCGGATACGAGGGGCAGATCGCTGACCTGTCCGGCGTGGACGCCTACCTGGATCTGCTGGTCGCGGGCTTCGAGCGGCTGGCGGAGGCCGGGTTGCTGCCGGAACAGCCTATCGTCTCGGCCGGTGGGAGCGCGTGGTTCGACCGGGTGACCGACCGCTTTGCCGGGCTGTCGGCGCGGGCGCGGCTGATCCTGCGCAGCGGCGCGTCGGTCACTCACGACGACGGCTTCTATCGGGAGCGGACACCGTTCACCCGGGTGCCCGAGGACGGGACGCTGGTGGCGGCGCTGGAGATCTGGGCGCAGGTCCTGTCGGCGCCGGAGCCGGGATTGGCGCTGACCGGGATGGGGAAACGGGACGCGCCGTTCGACGAGGGGTTGCCGGTGCCGCTGGAGATCCGGCGGACGGACGGCACTGTGTCGTCTGCCGACGGGCTGACGGTGACCAAGGTCAACGATCACCACACCTATGTGGAGGTGGCCGACGGGGCCGACGTGGTGCCGGGGGACCTGGTCCGATTCGGGATCTCGCATCCGTGCACCGCCTTCGACAAGTGGCGCGACATCCCGGTCGTGGACGAGGAGCGGCGGGTGGTGGACGTGCTGCAAACCTACTTCTGAGTCCGGTGAGGAGACTCCCGGGACGGAGCGCGACGATCAGGAAACGAGGCGACACCTTGAAGTTGATGTTGAAAGACTGCGCGGCATGACGCAGACATTGACGCTCTGGCGCCCGACCGGGCCGAAGGAGCTTGAGTTGGTGCAGGCCACAGGATGGCGACGGTGGCCGCCGCGGCTGCCGGACCAGCCGATCTTCTACCCGGTGCTGAACGAGGACTACGCGGTGCGGATCGCCCGGGACTGGAACGTGCCCGCGTCCGGGGTCGGTTACGTGACCCGGTTCGAGGTGGACGCGGCGTTCGCGGCGCGTTATCCGGTGCGTCAGGCCGGCGGGGACACGATCTTGGAACTCTGGGTGCCGGCCGAGGAACTGGAGGAGTTCAACGACCACATCGTCGGCACGATCGAAGTGGTCCGCGAGTTCCGGTGACCCTGGGTTCGGAGGTGTTCGGTGCGGGTGTTCGGGCAGGAGCGGTATCGGGCGCGGTTCGATTGGGGGCCGGTCGGGGCGGAGGCAGTCGCGGCGGGAGCCGCGTTCGTGGCGGTGGTGGACGTGCTGTCGTTCACCACCGCACTGAGTGTCGCCGTGGAGCACGGCGTGGCGGTATTGCCGTATCCGTGGCGGGACGACACTGCGGCCGAGACGGCCGCTCGGTGTGACGCGGAGCTGGCGGTGGGGCGTTCGGCAGCCGGTGCGGACGAGATCAGTCTGTCGCCGGCGGCGATCCGGCGGGTGGTGGCCCGGCGTCCGGTCGAGCGGCTGGTGCTGCCCTCGCCCAACGGGTCGGCGATCTCCGCCCGGCTCTCGGCGGTCGACGGGGTGACGGTGGTCGGAGTCAGTCTGCGGAATGCGACGGCGGCCGGGGCCTGGGTCCGCGAGCGGGCGGAGGGACGCGCGGTTGCGGTGGTCGCGGCGGGGGAGCGGTGGCCCGACGGTTCGTTGCGACCGGCGGTGGAGGACCTCTGGGGTGCGGGGGCGTTCCTGGCGGGGTTCGGCGATCGGTCACCCGAGGCGGAGGTGGCGGTGGCGGGGTATCGGGCGGTGGCGGATCGCTTTCCGGAGGCGCTCGCCGAGACGGCTTCCGGGCGTGAGCTGGCGGCCATCGGCTTCGCCGAGGACGTGGCGGTTGCGGGGGAGGTGGGTTCGACAGACGTGGTTCCGGTTCTGGTGGCCGGGTGGTATCGCCTCGCTGGGGGATGTCGGTGACGACCGCGGCTATTTAGGCTATTTGGGAGGTTTCGCCTACTGCGCTGGAGGGGTTCCTCTTGCCTGTTTTTCGTGCAGCCAGTTACTCCGATCATGCTGGTCAGGGCGCTCCTGAGGGGGCTGATGGCCAGGGTCGCCATGACGACGCGGGTGGTGTGGCGGACGTGGATTCCGGTGTCCGGGAAGCGGAGGCCGCGAACGTCGGTCAGGTTGTCTCGTCCGAGGTCCGGGCCGCTCCGGAGAGTTCCGCGGCGCGGGGCGGCCGGGCGGTGGGGGCGGCTCCGCTGCGAGAGCGTCCCGGTTTGATCAGGCAGGCGTATCCCCAGCAGTCGGGAGGCTCGGGAACGAGTCGATTGCCGGATGCTCGTCCGCCCGGCGATCGGGCACCGGACAGGCCGTCGGGCGATGAGGCAGCGGTGAGGCCGCCGAGCGATCAAGCGGCTGCGAGGTCGCCGAGCGATCAAGCGGCGGCAAGGCTGCCGGGCGATCAAGCGGCTGCGAGGTCGCCGAGTGTTCGGACGACGGCGCGGCCTTCGGCGGGTGCCGATCCGCGTCCCGGCGCAGGAGCCCACTTGCCGGAGGCGTCGGAGCCGGAGCTGCCGGTGGCTTCGGCGGTGGGTGGTTCCGGTTGGCTCGCGGGAGCTCGACCGGTGCCGGAACCGCCTTTCACGACGAGTTTGCCTGCCGAGGACGAATCGGGGTGGCCGGACGAAGACGCGGCGAGCCAGATAGAGGAGACCGGAACGGGCCCGGCGGTAGCGAGTGCTGCGGGCCGAGCGGTGGGGCCGGCCACGGGTACAGCGGTGAGGCATGCGGTGGGGACGGCGGGGAGTGCTGCGGGCCGAGCGGTGGGGACGACGGGTACGGGGGCGGGGACCGCTGGCCGAGTGGTTGGGGCGGCCACCGGTACGACGGCGGGGAGTGCTGCGGGCCGAGCGGTGGGGATGATGGGTACGACGGCGGGGACCGCTGGCCGAGTGGTTGGGGCGGCCACCGGTACGACGGCGAGGACTGCGGCAGGCCGAGTGGTGGGGGCAGCGGCGGGAAGTGCGGCGAGCCGAGTGGCGGGAGCGGCGGCCCGTTCGGCAGTGGGTAATGCGGCGGACCGAGCAGGCGGGACGGTGACGGGCTCGGCGGTGGGGACGGCGACGGGCTCGGCGGTGGGAAGCGCGGCGGGGCCGGTCCCAGGGACCGGGGCGGTTCGAGCGGGTGGGCAGCGGTCACGGTGGCGGCTCGGGGAGGACATCGGGCGGCTGGGTGGGGACGGGGTGGAGGTTGCGCAGACGCCCTGGTGGCCGACCGAGCAAGGGATGACCGAGCGGCTGCCGGTACCCGAGACGACGAGTGGGCGGCGACTGGCGATCACCGCGGTTCTGGTCAGCTTGCTGGCGCTGATGGCGAGTGGGGTGACCGGGGTCCTGCTCTACCGGTTGATCGCCACGCCGGCGCCGATGCACGACATGTCGCCCGCGCCGGCGCCGTCCGCGGTGGGACTGCCGGTGACGTACGCGAAAGAGGCCCTGAATGTGCGCGTCGGGTGCGCCGCGCTGGTCTACCTCGACCTCGACGAACCTCGCGCCGGGGTTTCCGAGCAGGTCGCGGACCTGCGCTACGACAGCCGGTGCGGGAACGGGCCGGCGCGGCTGACGCTGGCGGTCGGTTCGGTGGCGGGGAGCAGCGTGCCGAGCGGGAATCTCGACGCGGCCGGGTGCCTGCGGGCGATTCGGACCGGGCCGCTCGGGCCGGGCGCCGAGGTGGAGGTTCGCAGAGGTGCGGCGCTCTGTGTGCTGACGGCCGCGGAACCGGCCAAGGTGGTGCTGGTCGAGATCACCGAGGTGGGCGGTACCGGCGCTGCCGGGCTTCGAGCCACGTCCTGGCTGGCGCCGAAATAAAGGCGCGAGGCGAAAAGCGAGGCCGGCCGAACGAAGGCGGAGGGTGAGAAGGCGGCAAAGCGGGAGGGCGAGACGCGGGGGAAAGCGGGAGGAAGGGGCGGCGGGACTGCGGGAACGAATAGGGGGAAACCGGCCCGTGGCGCGAGCGGCGATCGGGTGCTGACAGAATGTCGGGTGCGCCCCGCGAACTCGGTTAGGAGACGTTTCCGTGATCAGGACCCATAACGCCGGCAGTCTGCGTGTGACTGACGCCGGCACGACGGTGACGCTCGCAGGTTGGGTGGCCCGACGGCGGGACCACGGCGGTGTCATCTTCGTCGACCTGCGGGACGGCTCCGGCGTGGTGCAGGTGGTCTTCCGCGAGGAGGACGCCCACGCGCTGCGCAACGAGTTCTGCGTCAAGGTCGTCGGTGAGGTCAACGCCCGCCCGGCCGGCAACGAGAACCCGGACCTCGCCACCGGCGCGATCGAGGTCGTCGCCAGCGAGCTGACCGTGCTCTCCGAGGCGGCCCCGCTGCCGCTGCCGATCGACGACGCGGTCACCGCATCCGACGACATCCGGTTGAAGTATCGCTACCTCGACCTGCGCCGTTCCGGTCCGGCGAAGGCGCTGCGCCTGCGCAGCCGCGCCAACCAGATCGCCCGCGAGGTCCTGCACGCCCACGACTTCAACGAGATCGAGACGCCGACCCTGACCCGGTCGACGCCCGAGGGCGCCCGCGACTTCCTGGTCCCGGTCCGCCTCCAGCCCGGCGCGTGGTACGCCCTGCCCCAGTCCCCGCAGCTGTTCAAGCAGCTGCTGATGGTCGCCGGCATGGAGCGGTATTACCAGATCGCCCGCTGCTACCGCGACGAGGACTTCCGCGCCGACCGGCAGCCGGAGTTCACCCAGCTCGACATCGAGATGTCGTTCGTGACGCAGGACGACATCATCGCCCTCGGCGAGGAGATCGTCTCGCGGCTGTGGAGCGAGCTCGCCGACTACCAGGTGCAGCTGCCGATCCCGCGGATCACCTGGACCGACGCGATGAACCGCTACGGTTCCGACAAGCCCGACCTGCGCTACGGCGTCGAGCTGGTCGAGCTGACCGACTACCTGCGCGGCACCGAGTTCCGGGTGTTCGCCGGCGCGATCGACGCCGGCGGTTACGTCGGCGCGGTCGTCATGCCGGGCGGCGCCTCGCAGACCCGCAAGGAGCTGGACGGCTGGCAGGACTGGGCGAAAGCGCGGGGTGCTCGCGGTCTGGCCTACGTGGTTCTCGACGCCGACACCGGCGCCGCGCGCGGCCCGGTCGCGAAGAACCTGTCCGAGGCGCACCTGGCCGGCCTGGCCGACGCGGTCGGCGCCAAGCCGGGTGACGCGGTCTTCTTCGCCGCGGCCACCGAACGCCGCGAGGCGCAGGAGCTGCTCGGCGCGGCCCGCATCGAGATCGCCAAGCGGGCGAAGCTGATCGACGAGAGCGCCTGGGCGTTCTGCTGGGTCGTCGACGCCCCGATGTTCGAGAAGACGGACGAGGGCGGCTGGACCGCCGTCCACCACCCCTTCACCTCGCCGAACGACGAGTGGCTCGACAACTTCGAGTCCGCCCCGGACAAGGCGCTGGCCTACGCGTACGACATCGTCGTGAACGGCAACGAGATCGGCGGCGGCTCCGTCCGTATTCACCGCGGTGATGTGCAGAGCCGGGTCTTCGACCTGCTCGGCATCACCCCGGAGGAGGCGCAGGACAAGTTCGGCTTCCTGCTCGAGGCGTTCAAGTACGGCCCGCCGCCGCACGCCGGCATCGCCCTGGGCTGGGACCGGACCTGCATGCTGCTCGGCGGGTTCGACTCGATCCGCGAGGTCATCTCGTTCCCGAAGAGCCGCGGTGGCTTCGACCCGCTGACCGGCGCGCCGACCCCGATCACCGCGCAGCAGCGCCTGGAGGCCGGCGTCGACGCCAAGCCCAAGGTGACCGCCGCGCTGCCCGGCACCGACGGCCAGGCCGCCCCGGTGGAGCGCTCGAACTAAAGATTTCAGCAAACAGGCGTGGCCCCGCGTGAGGATGCGGGGCCACGCCTGTTTTGTGAGACTGGACAGCGTGGAGCCGACCATCGTCCGGTGCGCCGAGCAGCCCTATGTCGGACGCCGCGAATCAATCACCATGACCGAGTTCGCCCGCGTCGCCGATCATCTGCCCACCATGTTCGCCGGCCTGGCGCAGCGTGGCGTGCAGGTCACCGGGGCGCCGTTCTTCCGCTATCGCCTGGTCGACATGGCCGACGAGATGGTCGTCGAGGCCGGAATCCCGGTCACCGGCCCGGTCCAGGTCGAGCCCCCCGACTTCGTCGACAGGCTGCCCGCCGGCCGCTACGCCACCGTCACCCACGTCGGGCACCCTGATCAATTGATGGGCGTCACCGCTCGCCTGCTGGATTGGGCCCAGCGCAGGGGCCTGAGCTGGGACATGACGCCGACGCCGACCGGCGAGCGGTGGAGCGCGCGACTCGAGATCCTGATGACGAACCCGGCCGAACAACCCGACATGCACAAATGGGAAACGGTCCTGCTCTTCAAACTGGCCGATTAACCCATTTCGTACGCATGCCCCTCCCCAACCGCACCACCCCCGCCCGTGCCCACACGCGAGCGAATCCCGCCTCAAGGCCCGCCCGGCGACCCCCGGGCTGAATCTGTGGAGACGCCCGCGCTCCCGCCCCGCCCCATCCTCACAATCCCGTCCCCCCGAACGGCGCTGTCCCGCCCAGCCCGCGTTCGTCGAGCTGGTGCTGGTGGCCCTATTCCAGGCCTGGATAGGGCGGTGAGTGCCAGCTGGTGTTGTCGGGCTGGTGTTGGTGGTCCTATTCCGGGCCTGGATGGGGCGCTGGGGGCCAGCTGGTGGTGTCGGGCTGGTGTTGGTGGCCCTATTCCAGGCCTGGATAGGGCGGTGAGTGCCAGCTGGTGTTGTCGGGCTGGTGTTGGTGGCCCTGTTCCGGGCTTGGATAGGGCCGTGGGGGCCAGCTGGTGGTGTCGGGCTGGTGTTGGTGGTCCTGTTTCGGGGGTGGGTGGGGCGGTGAGTGCCAGCTGGTGTTGTCGGGCTGGTGCTGGTGGTCCTATTCCGGGCTTGGATAGGGCCGTGAGGGCCAGCCGGTGGTCTGCGGCCGGGTCAGTCCGCTGGGCCGATCAGGTCGGTGGCGTGCACCGAGGCGGCCAGCAGCAGCGGGTCGCCGGTGGCGTGCCAGGTCTCGATCGCCGCGTCCGCGAACTTGATCCCGTGCGCGTCGCCTCCGGCCACCGCCCGATCGAACACCTCGTCAGGATCGAGCCCGCCGTCGAGTCGGTCGAGCCCGCCCTCCGGCCCGTCGAGTCGGTCGAGCCCGCCGCCCGGGCCGTCGAGTCGGTCGAGCCCGCCCTTCGGCCCGTCGAGTCGGTCGAGTCCGCCGCCCGGGCCGTCGAGTCCGCCGCCCGGGCCGTCGAGCCTGCCGCCTGGCCGGTCGAGTCCGTCGCCCGGGCCGTCTAGTAGCGCGCGCGTCGCTGGGTCCGGGGCTTTCGGGGCGTACACCGAGGTGACCGCCGCGGTCGCTGCCCATGCCGCGGCCAGGCTCGGGCCGGCCAGCGCGGGCGGCAGCGCCGGCAGGGTCCGCAGCACCGCCGCCGGGGCGGTCGCCGCGTGCACGAGCATGACCGGACTGCCGTACCCATGGGTCAGGTGTTTGCGGACAGCGGCCGCGACGATCCCGCGGATCCGGTCCGGCACCGGTCCGTCGCCGGGCACCGCCCCGGCCGCCTCCGCCCAGCCGGGCAGGTCGGCGAGCTGCGCGAGCCGGCTGCGAATCCCGAACCGCTGATCCGGCACCCGCGGCACCGCGTCCAGCGCGCTCCGCGGGTCGCCACTCGGATAGCGGCCCTGCCCGGCCGGTGCGAGCGGCTGCCAGCGCGCCGCCCAGTACGCGAGCCCCTGCCCCAACTCGGCCACCCGCGCCGGTGTCTCCTCGTCGAGCAGCGCCCGCACCGCGTGACCGACCCGGATCACCCCGTGCGTGGCGCCGGCCGCGATCCCCGGCAGCAACCGCGGCCACCAGGTCGCGAGCACGTCCCGCCACGGCTCGGCCCGCGTCGCCCGCTCGAAGAAGACCAGCCAGTCCCCGGTCCGCGAGGCGTCCCCGAGCGGATCCCGCCAGCCGTCCGCGGTGATCGGCGAGATGCCCCGCGGCGCCTCCTCCAGCCGGTCCAGGTAGGCGTCGACCCACCGGTGCACGTCGTCCGCACGCCCGTGCCGGATCAACGCCTCGGTGGCCATCGGCGCGTGGTTGGAGAGCCAGCCGTCGAATTCCGGCCCGGTCCGGTGCAGTCGTAGCAGCGCCTCGTCAAGAGTGTCGTTTCCCATGGTCACCAGCCTGCTACCTGAACCCTGGTTCAATTCAAGTCGATAGATGCGCAGGTCACGGCGATCCCGCACAAATTCTTTGCACAATTGCTATGCACAGTTATTGTGGATGCATGGCGGACGACCTCACCCACGTACACCTCAGCGGCCCGCAGATCCGAGCGCTCGCCCAGCCCCTGCGCCTGCGGCTGCTCGGCCAGCTGCGCTGGGCCGGACCGGCCACGGCCACCGGCCTCGCCGCGCAGCTCGGCACCAACACCGGCGCGACCAGCTATCACCTGCGCCAGCTCGCCGAGGTGGGCCTGGTGATCGAGGAGGAGCGCCCCGGGTCCGGCCGGCAGCGCTGGTGGCGCGCCGCCCACGACATGTCCAGCTTCCGGCGCAGCTATTACGAGGGGGACCCGGAGGCCACCGCGGCCGCCGACTGGCTGGAGACGGAGCAGGTCAACCGTCTCGTCGAGCTCGCGCGGAACTGGCGTCGCGCGATGCCCGCCGAGCCCGAGGCCTGGCAGGAGGCCGCCGAGATCTCCGACTACATGCTGCACCTGGGCGCCGCGCAGACCGAGGCGCTGCTGCGGGAGATCGAGCAGGTCATCGACCGGCACCGGCGGCTCGGGCTGGACGATCCCGCTCCGGACGCCCGGCCGGTCGCCCTCTACGTCGCCGGTCTGCCGCGCGTCACCGACGCGGAGGCGGGCGCATGACTGTGGGCGTACGGAAAATCCGTTTCAGGTATTTGCTCTTGATCTTGCTTCGGTGGCTCCCGGTCGGGCTGACCATCCCGCTGACCACGCTGCTGCCGCTGTCCCGCGGGCTGACCATCTCGCAGGCCGGGGTGACCGCCGCGGTCCAGGGCCTCACCGTCCTGGTCCTGGAGCTGCCGACCGGCGGTCTCGCCGACGCGCTCGGCCGGCGGCCGGTGCTGCTGATCGCCGGCGCGGTGAACCTGGTCTCGCTGAGTGTGATGAGCTTCGCGGACACGGTCGCCCTGTTCGGGGTGGCCTGGTTCCTCCAGGGCATCTTCCGGGCGCTGGACAGCGGCCCGCTGGACTCCTGGTTCGTCGACGAGTCGCTGGCGGTCGACCGGGACGCCGACATCGAGACCGGCCTGAGCCACGGCGCGGTCGCGCTCAGTCTCGCCGTCGCAGCCGGCGCCCTGGTCAGCGGTGGTCTGATCTGGCTCGGGCCGATCGGATCGATGAGCGCGCTGACCGTGCCGGTGGTGATCGCTCTCGGTCTCAGCCTGCTGAGCACGGTGGCGGTGGCCCTGCTCATGCACGAGGATCGTCCGGCTCGCGGCCGGGCGGCCCTGATCGCCTCGCTCCGCGGCGTGCCGGTCGCTATCGGCTCGGCGCTCGGCCTGGTCCGCCGGTCCCGGGTGGTCTTCGCGTTGATCATGGTGGAGCTGCTGTGGAGTTTCGGCATGGTGACGTTCGAGAAGCTGATGCCGATCCGGCTCGCCGAGGTGACTTCGGGCGACCAGGCCGCCGCCGCCCTGATGGGCCCGGTCAGTTCGGCCGCGTGGGGCGCCTCGGCGGTCGGCGCGGCGCTGATCCCGCTGCTGATGAGGCGGATCGGCACCGCCTGGACCGGATTCGCGCTGCGGATCCTGCAAGGCCTGACGATCGTCGCGATGGGCCTGCTGGCCGGCCCGGTCGGCGTGATCACCGGTTTCCTGCTCACCTACACGGTGCACGGCGCGTCCTCCCCGGTGCACGGCGCCCTGCTGCACCGGCAGGCCGAGGGGGAGTTCCGGACCAGCCTGCTCTCGCTCAACTCGATGGTGGGTCAGCCCGGCTTCGCGGTCGGCGCGATCCTGCTGACCGCTGTCGCACAGAGCGTGAGCGTCAGTGCCGCGATCGTGATCGGCGGCGTGGTGCTCGCCGCGGCCGCCCCCCTCTATCTGGTGACACCGAGGGTTCGCCGGGAGGACCACGCGGCGCTGCCACCGGAACCTCGCCTCACCCGCACGTGATCCACCGGAGGGACCCTTGTTTCGGGAACCCATCGATGGGGGTACCAGCCCGACATCGGCTCTCACCCCCGGAGGAACCTGATGCTTGCTATCGCCGCTGCCGTCGTGTTCGGTGTCTACCTGCTCGCCGACCTGCTGAACACCAACTTCGGCGCCCCCGACCTGTTCAACTTCTCCACCATGGCCTCGCTCGGCCTGCTGCTGCTCGCCCTGTACCTGGCGGGCGTCGGCAGCGGCCCGGCGGTCGGCTCCGGTTCGGGTCGCCGTTTCTACGGCCGCCGCCCCGGCCGCGGCTGATCCACCGCGCTCCTCTCCGGCCCGCGCGCACACGCTCTGTAGCGGTGCGTTAGCGGGCCGGGAGCGTGTCCACAGGTGGTGAGGTCGCATTTCGGATCGGCCTCGGGAGGCCGGTACTGTCGGTTGCGATGGAAATGGACGGGCTCTTCTCACTCGCGCAGCCGGACCTGACGACAGCGGCCCCGGCCGCCGGTTTCGGCACTCCCGCGGCTGATGCGCCCCTCCCCGTCCGGATGCGCCCGGCCAGCATCGACGAGCTCGTCGGGCAGCAGCACCTGCTCGCCCCCGGTGCCCCGTTGCGGCAGTTGGTGACCGGTTCCAGCCCGATGTCGGTGATCCTCTGGGGTCCGCCGGGCACCGGCAAGACCACGATCGCGCACCTGGTCGCGCACGCCACCGACCGCAAGTTCGTGGCCATGTCCGCGCTCACCGCTGGGGTGAAGGACGTGCGCGCGGTGATCGACACGGCCCGCACCGAGCGCCGGCGCGGCGGCCCGCCGACCGTCCTGTTCATCGACGAGGTGCACCGCTTCAGCAAGACCCAGCAGGACTCGCTGCTCGCCGCGGTCGAGGACCGGACCGTCACGCTGCTCGCCGCCACCACCGAGAACCCGTACTTCTCGGTGATCTCCCCGCTGCTCTCCCGCTGCGTCCTGCTGACCCTCCAGGCGCTCCAGGAGGACGACGTGCGCCGGTTGATCCGGCGCGCGATCACCGATCCGCGCGGGCTGGGCGGCGCGGTCACGGTCACGCCTGAGGCGGAGGACCATTTCGTACGGCTGGCCGCTGGCGACGTGCGCAAGGCGCTGACCGCCGTGGAGGCCGCCGCCGCGTCCGCGATCGCGCAGGGCGCCGCCGAGATCGACCTGGCCACGGCCGAGCGGGCGGTCGACGTGGCCGCGGTGCGCTACGACCGGGACGGCGACGCGCATTACGACGTGACCAGCGCGTTCATCAAGAGCATGCGGGGCAGCGACCCGGACGCCGCGCTGCACTACCTGGCCCGGATGATCGTGGCCGGCGAGGATCCGCGGTTCATCGCCCGGCGCATCGTGGTCTTCGCGAGCGAGGACGTCGGGATGGCCGACCCGCAGGCGCTGCTGGTCGCCACCGCGGCCGCCCAGGCCGTGCAGCTGATCGGCATGCCCGAGGCCCACCTCAACCTGGCACAGGCCGTCGTGCACATGGCCACCGCGCCGAAGTCGAACAGTGTCACCACGGCGATCGGCGCGGCGATGACCGACGTGCGGGCCGGGCGGGGCGGGCCGGTGCCGATCCATCTGCGCGACGCGCACTACTCCGGCGCACGTGGTCTTGGTCACGGTCGCGGTTATCGGTACCCGCACGACGACCCGCGAGGCGTCGTCCGCCAGCAGTACGTCCCCGACGATCTCGTCGGCACCGACTACTATCGGCCGACCGAACACGGGGCCGAGCGGGCCGTCGGCGAGCGGGTGCCACGTCTGCGGCGGATCGTGCGGGGGCTGGGTTCCCGTGGCGCTGCGGATTCTCGTGGCGTTTCGGATTCTCGTGGCGTTTCGGCGGAGACTGCGGACCGCGCGGCGGGTGGTGCTTCCGGCTCGGATGCGTCACAGTCGCCGGTGGCCTCCGGATCGGTGGCCGGGTCGCCGGCTTCCGGTGGACCGGGCGCTGGTGGTCCGGTGGTTTCCGCTACAGCGGGAGCCGAAGCGGAGGCATCCGCTTCCGGTGGCGTGCCGGAAACGGGCGGTGCGGCGGTTTCCGCCTCGGCCGGTGCGGCGGAGGCGGGGGAGACGGTGGATGGTTCCGGGCCGGATGGTCTCGCGGATCGTCCAAAGGCAGGGGACGGTTCCGGGCCGGGTGGGTCCGCGGATCGTCCAGCGGCGGTGACGGGATCGGGTGCGGCAGCGGCCGAGCCGGATGCCGAGGGTGACGAGATGCGGTCAGACGAGAGCGGCGACGCCGCCGGGAAGGAACAGCCGTGACTCCGCGCGGAGCCGAACGGCCCGACGACGACGCCGGGCAGGGCGGCGGCAAGAAGGGCCGCCGCTTCGGGCGTGGCCGCGCCGAGCAACCGGCCGAGGCGGTCGAGGTCCCGCGCGAGGAGACCGGCTGGCTCGACGACCTGTGGTCGGCCAAGGAGCAGGGCGGCGCGATCGGCCCCGGCACCGCGCCCGGTGAGGCCCGCACCAGCAAGTCAGGCCGGATGGCGCCCGGTCCGGACGAGCAGCCGGCCGACGACGGGCCGGTCTTCGGCGGCGGCTTCGAGCAGGGCGGCGACGGGTCGGCGCCCGGGTGGCAGGCCGCTTCCGGGGAGTACCGTCCGCCCGCGCCGGGTTGGCAGGCCGGTTCCGGTGAGTATGCGGGTCCGGCCCAGCGTTCTCCCGCGCCCGGGCAGCGTCCCGGGCCGGTTTCGGGTGGTCCGGCCGGTGGCGGGGCGCCTGGCGTGGCCGGGGCGGCGGTTCCCGGTGCCGGGCAGGCTCCGCCGATCCGGCGGACCGGTCCGAGCGGCGGTCCCGGTCAGCCGGGTGCGGCCTCGGTTCCGCTGCACCCGGGGCAGCAGGGTCCTGGGCAGATGCCGCCCGCGCAGCGTGGCGGGCCGGTCGGTCCGGGGCAGGTTTCACCCGGTCCGATGGGTGGTCGCCCGGGTGCGCCGGGGCAGATGCCTCCTGGCCAGCGTGGCGGCCCGGTCCCCGGTGGGCAGGGCGCGGCGCAGATGCCCGGTCAGATGTCCGGTCCGATCCCGGGTCAGGTGCCGCCTGGACGTCCGGGCCCGCAGGTCCAAGGGCAGCCTGGCGGTGCGCCTGGTCCGCAGGGTCAGGTGCCGCCCGGTCCCGTGCGGCCCGGTCAGATGTCGCCCGGTCAGATTCCGCCCGGTCAGATGCCGTCCGGCGGTGTGCCGGGACGGCCCGGTCCGCACGGGCAGATGCCGCCCGGCCAGCGCGGTGCCGCCGGTCAGGGAGGTGCCGGCGGTCAGCTTCCGCCGAACCCGGTGTCGCCCGGCCAGATGCCGCCGGGCCAGATTCCCGCCGCTCCGGTGCCTCCGGCTGCCCGCCGGGGGATGCCCGGAGCGCCGGTCTCACCCGGCCGGTCCGGTATGGCGTCCGAGACGGGTGGCGCTCCGGGCTATCCCGATCCCGCAACGCCGCAGGTCGTGCCGCGTTCCGGGAACGCTCCGGACATCCCCGGAACGCGTCCCGCGGCGGATCCGCGAGGTGCCGCGCCGGTCGATCCGCGCGGCGCGACTCACGGTGATCCTCGTGCGATGACTTCCGGCGTACGTCCGGTCTCCCCCGGACCTCGCCCGACCTCCCCGGCCGGTCCCGCCCGCGACCGGTTCCGTGGCGACGCGCATCAGTCCGGCCCGATCCCGCCCGCGGTCTATCAGACCGGGCCGATCCCGCCGGCCGGTGGCGGCTTCCCGCGTGACACCGTGCCCCCGAGCGTCTACCAGGCCGACCCGGTCCCGCCGAGCGTCTACCAGACCGGCCCCATCCCGGGCGCCGACCAGGATGCCCGCGGCGGTCGCGGCGGCGCCCCGGGAGAACCCGTCGAACGGACCAGCCGAGGACGCAACCGCCGAGCCCGCGCCGAAGCCGCGGGCCAGGCCGGTGTCTACGGCACTGCCGGCCCGGGCCAGATTTCCGGCGCGGGCGGCGGTTACGGCGACGGCGCGCCCGGTGCCTATGGAGACGGCGCGGCGGCCGGTTACGGAGACGGCGCGCATTCTGCGCAGGACGGTGGTTACGGCGGACGAGGGCGCCCGGTGTCCGGTGCGCCGACCTCGCACGCCGCTGCGTCGCATGCGGCCCCGGACGGGTTTGCTGGTGGTTCCGGCGGTGTGCGTGGTGGTTCGGCGCGGCCGGTTTCTGGTGCGCATGCGCAGCCGGATGGGTTTGCTGGTGGTTCCGGCGGTGTGCGTGGTGGTTCGGCGCGGCCGGTTTCTGGTGCGCATGCGCAGCCGGATGGGTTTGCTGGCGGTTCGGGTGGTGTGCGTGGTGGTTCGGCGCGGCCGGTTTCCGGTGCGCATGCGCAACCGGACGGCCCGGCTGGGCATCTAGCAGGCCACACCGCCGTGCCGGAGCAGGGCACCGGACGCCATGAGGCACCGGACGGCCGCGAAGCGGGTAGCGACACCGGCCAGCACGGATTCGTCCGCCCCGGCAACGCCCCGCGAGGACGGGGTGGCCGGCGCGCCGCCGAACCGGGCAGCGGCCCGCAGAACATTCCGGGCAGCGCGCCCGGCAATCCGGGTCCCGGCCAGCGCGGGGCAGCCGCCCCCGGCGCCGGCCAGCGAGGCCCGTCCGGTGGCCAAGGCGGCCCGCAACGTGGCCCCGGTGCGGTTCCCGGCGGCCCGGGTGCCGGTCAGCGGGGCCCTGGCGGTCCGGGCGCTGGCCAGCGCGGTCCCGGTGGCCCCGGTGGTCCGGGTGGCCCCGGTGGTCTAGGTGGTGCCGGCATTCCGGGTGGTCCCGGCATTCCGGGTGGTCCCGGTGGTCCTGGCGGTCTCGGTGCTGGTCAGCATGGTGCAGGCGGACTCGATGGTCCGGGCGCTGGTCAGCGTGGATCCGGCGGTCCTGGTGCTGGTCAGCGTGGACCCGGTGGTCCGGGCGCTGGACAGCGTGGTGCAGGCGGTCCCGGCGGACCGGGCGGTATGCCCGGCCGGCCGGGTGAAGCCCCGCATGGACCCGGCGGACCGCAGGGACCGGACCAGCCGGGAGCGGGCACGGGCAGCGTTCCCGGTCCTCGGCGGATCGGCCCCGGTGACGGTCGACCGGTCCGGGCCGCGGCCGTCGTGCCGCCGGTGGTGCCGGGTCGGCAGGGCAAGCGTGCCCCGGCCCTTCCCGGTCGCGCGGGCGCGATGGCGGAGAGCACCTCGGGTGTCATCCAGCGTCCCGGCCAGCGCACCAACAACGGCCAGCTCCAGCCGGACGAGGACGGCTTCACCACGGACCGGCGCGCGCTGGATTCCGGCCGGCCGGACGCGAACCCGGCTCCGGGCGGCGCCGTCTCGGTACCGGGTCAGGCGGGTCCGGGCCGACGCAAGCGTGGCGAGGCGCCGGGCAGCCGGATCGCCGCCGATTCACCTTTCGCCGACCTGGTCGGCGCCCCGGCCGAGGCGAGCCAGGGTTTCCCCGCCGGTCGAGGCGGTCCCGACCAGAGCCAGGGTTTCCCGGCCGGTATGGGCAGTCCGACCCAGAGCCAGGCCTTCCCGGCCGGCCACGGTGGTCCGGAGCAGAGTCAGGGTTTCCCGGCTGGGCGGGGTGGTCCGGAACAGGGCCAGGGTTTCCCGGCTGGGCGGGGTGGTCCGGAGCAGAGTCAGGCGTTCCCGGCTGGGCGCGGTGGTCCGGAGCAGAGTCAGGGTTTCCCGGCGGGCATGGGTAACCCGAACCAGAGCCAGGGCTTCCCGGCGGGCATGGGTAACCCGAACCAGAGCCAGGGCTTCCCGGCCGGTATGGGCAGCCCGGACCAGAGCCAGGGCTTCCCGCCGGGCGTGGGTGGCCCCGAGCAGAGCCAGGCCTTCGCGGCGGGCACGGGTGGGCCGGAGCAGCCGACCGCACGTGGGCGCCGCCGCCGGGCGGTACCGGAGCAGAGCCAGGGTCCTGGCCGTGGCCCGGCCGGTCCCGGCCAGGGTCAGGCCTTCCCGCCCGGCGGCCCGGACGGACCTGCCGGTGGACGGGGTCCGGGACCGGACCACAGCCAGGGCTTCGCGGCCGGGACGGGCATGCCCGAGCGGGGTATGGCCAGCGGACCGGTCTCACCGGCGGCCGCGCGGCGCGGGGGCCGGCCTGCGGGCGGCCCCGGACGGGCCGGTGTCGCCGGCGCCGCCTCCGTGCCGGGCCCGGGTGGTCCGGGCAGCGGCTCGGCGCGGGTCCCGGGCGGCAGCCCGGCAGGTGCGGAGGGCAACGGCTCGGCGGGCACGCCCGGCAACGGCTCGGGAAGCGCCCCGGCAGGCGCACCCGGTCACGGACCGGCGAGCGCGCCGGCAGGCATGCAGGCCAGCGGCACGCCCGGTAACGGACCGGCGAGCGCGCCGGCAGGCATGCAGGCCAGCGGCACGCCCGGTAACGGACCGGGGAGCGCCCCGGCTGGCGTGCAGGGCATCGGCCCGGCGGGCAGGGCCGGTAACGGCTCGGGAAGTGCCTCGGCTGGCGTGCAGGGCATCGGCCCGGCGGGCAGGGCCGGTAACGGCTCGGGAAGTGCCTCGGCTGGCGTGCAGGGCATCGGCCCGGCGGGCAGGGCCGGTAACGGCTCGGGAAGCGCCTCGGCTGGTATGCAGGGCAACGGCCCCGCGGGCAGGCCCGGTAACGGACCCGGCGGCGGCGCGGGCCGCGGTCGTGGGAACGGCCAGGCCGGTGGACGGGGGAACGGCTCCGCGCGGGTGCCTGGCGCGGGTGCCGCGAGCATGCCCGGAAACGGCCCGGGACGTGGCGCAGCGTCGGTCCCGATGCCCGGCCAGGGCGGACCCGGTGGTCCGGAGGCAGGCGGCCCGAGCGGTCCGCCGCGCGGTGCCGGAGCTGCCCGGGTGCCCGGCAACGCTCCGGAGCCCGGCGGCCCGAGCGGTCTGCCGCCGCGCCCCGGAACAGCGGCGGTGCCCGGAAACGGGCCCGCGCAGGACACGCCGGATGCGAACGGCCCGCGCGGCGCGGCGTCCGTCGCCGTGCCCGGCAACGGCCCGGCAGCTCCGGGCCGAGCTGCCGCCTCGGTGCCCGGGAACGGTCCGGGCCGAGCTGCTGCCTCGGTGCCCGGGAACGGTCCGGGCCGAGGTGCTGCCTCGGTGCCCGGGAACGGTCCGGGTCGCGGTGCTGCCGCGGTGCCCGGAGCCGGTCCGGGGCGGGGTGCTGCCAGCGTTCCCGGAGCCGGTCCGAGCGGTCCGGGCCGAGGCGCCGCCGCAGTGCCCGCAAGCGCGGTCGTGCCGCGGGGCGCGGGATCGGCCTCGGTGCCGGGCACCGCTTCCGTGCCGGCACCCGGCAAGGCCCCGGAAGACGGGTTCGGTCCGGAGGACGGCTTCGGACCGGGCGACGAGTTCGGGGCGGAGGACGGCTTCGGGCAAGAGGACGGCTTCGGGCCGGAAGACAGGTTCGGGCAAGAGGACGGCTTCGGGGCGGAGGGCGGCTTCGGGCCGGAGGACGGGTTCGGGACCGGGAACGGGACCGGGACGATCGCGGTGGCTCGGGCGAGCAGTGCTCCGGGCGTACCGAAAATGTCCGGGAGCGACAGCGAACCGGAAGCTGACGGCGGTCTCCGGGGTGAGCTGCGCCAGAAGCTGCGCACCCAGCGACGCCTCCGGCTGATCACCCTGTCCACCCTGGCCGCCGTCGTGCTCCTGGTGCTGCCGGCCTTCTTCGGGCTGCGCGCGGTCAGCAGCGACCCGGTCTTCTCCTCCCTGGACGCGCTGGACGTGCCGGCCTGGGCGGACAAGAACCCGCAGGACGTGGCCAACGGGAGTCGCTGGTGCTTCCTCGAGTGCCGGCTGCGGGAGCGGCTGGCCGAGTCGGAGCACCCGTTCAAGGAGACCTCGGAGGCCTACACCAAGGCGCTGACCGCGGCCGGCTGGAAGCCCTGGCAGGTCAAGGGTTGCCCGGAGGTCAAGGTTCCGGCGGAGAACGGCCTCTACTCGTGCTGGAAGCGGGACGAGTTCAATCTGGACCTGCTGGTCAGCCTGCCCGGCTGCGCGGTGGACCAGGTGGCCCAGGACGCGGTGCCGCTGGCCGGGACCGACGCGGCCGAGGCCGGTGAGGCCGGGGCGGGCAAGTGTGAGGGGTCGACGGTCAGCATCAAGGTGCAGAACGAGATCGGTGACGAGCGGGGCAAGGTCGACAGGAACCCGGGGCCGGTCGGTGTGACGCCGAATCCGACGCTGGACGACTCCGATCCACTCTTGGAGCCGACACCCCAGGCGTCGTGAAGCGCGTGGTGGTCACGGACGGTAGGGTCTGCACGTTGTCCCCGCCGAACCCGTGACCACCCGAAGAGGAGACGCGCTTAATGGACGCCGGAGAAATCGCTGGTCTGATCGCGGCGGGCGCCTTCCTGATGCTCGTCGTCGTGCTGGCCTTCCCGATCCTGAAGCTGGGCCGCACCGTCGACGCCGCCACCCGGGCGATCAATGAGGTGACCGACCGCACCGGACCGCTGCTGGGCAACGTGAACACCACGGTGGAGACGGTGAACAGCACGCTGGGCCAGGTTCAGGTCTCTTTGGACGGCGTGAACCTGCAGCTGGCCAAGGTCGACACGATGACCGAGCACGCGCAGAACATCACGGCCAATGTGGCCAACCTGGTCACCGTGGTCTCCGCCGCCGCGGCGAACCCGCTGGTCAAGGTCGCCTCGTTCGGGTACGGCCTGCGCAAGGCCACCGCCGCCCGGCGGGCCGCCGAGGAGGACCGCGAGGTGCGCACCGAGCTCAAGCGCCGTCGCCGCGCCGGCCGCTGAGAGGGGATCGCCGTTATGAAACGCCTGCTCTGGCTCGGTGTCGGTCTGGCCGTCGGCGCCCTCGTCGTGCGCAAGCTCACGCAGAAGGCCGAGGAGTTCACCCCCACCGGGATCGCCACGTCGCTATCGCAATCCGCTGGCGGGCTCGTCGAGTCGGTGCGTAGCTTCGTGGAAGACGTCCGCGACGGTATGGCCGAGCGGGAACAGGAGATCGCCCAGGCATTCGCCGACGGCGTTCTCTATGAGGACAAGTTCGCCGAGCTGCGCGAGGACGAGCAGCCCGGTTCGCAGGAGGGATTTCGATGAAGACGGCGGAAGTCAAGCGGCGCTTTCTGGCGCATTTCGAGGCGAACGGGCACACGGTGGTCCCGAGTGCCCCGCTGCCGGCCATCGATGACCCGAACCTGCTGTTCATCAACGCCGGCATGGTGCAGTTCGTGCCGTTCTTCCTGGGCCAGCGCACCCCGCCCTACCAGCGGGCGGCGTCCGTGCAGAAGTGCATCCGCACCCCGGACATCGACGAGGTCGGCAAGACCAGCCGGCACGGCACGTTCTTCCAGATGAACGGCAACTTCTCGTTCGGCGACTACTTCAAGGCGGGCGCGATCCCGCTGGCGTGGGAGCTGTCCACGAAACCGGTCGATCAGGGCGGTTTCGGCCTCGACCCGGAGAAGATCTGGGCGACCGTCTACCTCGACGACGACGAGGCCATCGAGATCTGGAAGCAGACCGGCCTGCCCGCCGAGCGGATCGTGCGCCGCGGCAAGAAGGACAACTTCTGGTCGATGGGCATCCCCGGCCCGGCGGGCCCGTGCTCGGAGCTGTACTACGACCGCGGCCCGGCGTACGGCAAGGAGGGCGGCCCGGAGGTCGACGAGGACCGGTACCTGGAGTTCTGGAACCTGGTCTTCATGCAGCACGAGATCACCGACGTGAAGTCGAAGGAGGAGTTCCGGATCGTCGGTGACCTGCCCAAGCAGAACATCGACACCGGCATGGGCCTGGAGCGCATCGCGTCGATCCTCCAGGGCGTCGACAACCTGTACGAGATCGACGAGGTCCGCCCGATCCTGTCCCGCGCGGCGGAGATGACCGGGAAGAAGTACGGCGCGCACTCGGGACACGCGGCCAGCGAGAGCCACCCCGACGACGTACGCCTGCGCGTCATCGCCGACCACGTGCGCACCTCGCTGATGCTGATCGGCGACGGCATCGTCCCGTCCAACGAGGGCCGCGGCTACGTGCTGCGCCGGATCATGCGCCGGGCGATCCGGGCGATGCGCCTGCTCGGCTGGCAGGGCGCGTCGCTGCCGGAGCTGCTGCCGATCGCGCGGGACTGCATGTCGCCGTCGTACCCTGAGCTGGCCGAGGAGTTCGGGCGGATCTCCACGTACGCGTACGCGGAGGAGGACGCGTTCCTCGCCACCCTGAAGTCGGGCACCACGATCCTGGACACCGCGATCTCCGAGACCCGCGCGTCGAACAAGACGCAGCTCTCCGGCGACAAGGCGTTCCAGCTGCACGACACGTACGGTTTCCCGATCGACCTGACCCTGGAGATCGCCCAGGAGCAGGGCCTGGACGTCGACCAGGAGGGCTTCCGCCGGCTGATGGCCGACCAGCGGGCCCGGGCGAAGGCGGACGCGGCGGCGCGCAAGACCGGGCACGCGGACCTCTCGGCGTACCGTTCCGCGCTGGACGCCGGCGGCACCGTCGAGTTCACCGGCTACCAGGAGATCTCCCGGGAGTCGCGGGTCCGCGCGCTGATCACCGACCGGGGCCGGGTCGAGGTGGCCGGCGAGGGTGACTTCGTCGAGCTGGTGCTGGACACCACCCCGTTCTACGCGGAGGGCGGCGGCCAGCAGGCCGACACCGGCGTGATCAAGGTGGGCGGCGGCCAGCTGGAGGTCGTCGACGTCCAGCAGCCGATCCCCGGCCTGATCGTGCACAAGGCGCGGGTCATCCGCGGTGAGGTGCGCGCCGGGGAGAGCGGGCTCGCCGAGATCGACGTGACCCGCCGCAAGGCGATCTCGCGCTCGCACACCGCGACCCACCTGGTGCACCAGACCATGCGCAACTTCCTCGGCGAGTCGGCCACCCAGGCGGGTTCGCTGAACGCGCCGGGCCGGCTGCGGTTCGACTTCCACACCCCGGGCGCGGTCAACCCGTCGGTGCTCTTCGATGTCGAGCAGCAGATCAACGAGGTGCTGCTGCGTGACCTGGAGGTCAACGCGTTCGTCACCTCGCAGGAGGAGGCGCGCCGGCTCGGCGCGATGGCGCTGTTCGGCGAGAAGTACGGCGACGAGGTCCGGGTCGTCGAGGTCGGCGACTACGCCCGCGAGCTGTGCGGTGGCACCCACGTGGCCCGCTCCGGCCAGCTCGGCCTGGTGAAAATTCTCACCGAGCAGTCGATCGGCTCCGGCGTGCGCCGGGTCGAGGCGCTGGTCGGCATCGACGCGTTCGGCTTCCTGGCCAAGGAGCACCTGCTGGTGTCCCGCCTGGCCGACCTGTTCCGGGTGCCCGGCGACCAGGTCGCCGACCGGGTCGAGCAGACCGTCACGGCGCTCCGCGACGCGGAGAAGGAGCTGGAGAAACTCCGTGCCCAGATGGTGCTGGCCGGCGCGAGCGCGCTGGTCGACCAGGCGAAGGACCTGCGCGGGGTGGCGTACGTCGGGACCGAGGCGCCGGAGGGCGCGGGCGGCAACGACGTGCGCACGCTGGCCCAGGACATCCGTGGCAAGTTCGACCCGGCCCGTCCGGCGGTGGTCGCGGTGACCGCCCGCTCGGGTGGCAAGGCGACCCTGATCGTGGCGATCAACGCGGCCGCGAAGGGTCGTGGCCTGTCCGCGGGTGACCTGGTCAAGGGCGCGCTGTCCGGCCGGGGTGGCGGCAACGCCGACCTGGCGCAGGGCGGCGGCGTGCCGGCGGCCGAGGCGCCGAACCTGCTCGCCGCGGTCGAGAAGGCGCTGACCGAGGCGAACTGAATCGTTTGACCGCCGGTTTGGTAAAGGATCCGTCGCGCAGCGCGACGGATCCTTTCCTTTTTCTTGAGAATTCTCAGCGGCGGTGCAGGGGGCCCTCGTATCCGCGGCCGAAGCGGTTAAGCTTGCCCGCGATCGGGAGCCTTTCATGGACTTTCGTTGATAAGAGGTTCTCCTCGCCTTTCGAAAGACTTGGCCGGGGACAGGGAGACGCGGGTTGCTGGTGTGCAGGGAGAGAGCGTGACGCACGGCTTCACCCGAGGGGTACGCCTCGGGGTGGACGTCGGACAGGTGCGTGTCGGGGTCGCCAAGTGCGATCCGGACGGGATCCTGGCGAGTCCGGTGGCGACCGTGGCACGGGACCAGCAGGCCGGCGCGGACAAGCTCCCCACCGACCTGGCGGAGCTGGCCCGGCTGGCCGAGGAGCACGACGCGATCCAGATCGTGGTCGGGCTCCCGGTGGCGCTGAACGGACGGGAGGGCGTGGCGGCCGGCCACGTCCGGGCGTACGCGGAACGACTCGCCGAGGTGCTCGCGCCGCGGCCGGTCGTGCTCTCCGACGAGCGGATGTCGACCGTCGTCGCCAGCCGTAGGCTGAGCGAACGGGGCGTCCGCGGGCGTCGGCAGCGTGCGGTCGTCGATCAGGCGGCCGCCGTGGAGATCCTGCAAGGCTGGCTGGACGCGCAGCGGAGGCAGACTTAATTGATCGACGAGTTGGATCAAGCGTTCGACGGGGCCGGCGAGGACCCGGGCCGATGGCGGCACCGCAAGCGGAAAGGCGGTGGCCGCGGTCGCACCCTGCTCACGATGACCCTGGTCATCGTGCTGCTCGGCGTGCTCGGCGGCGGGGCCTACTTCGGGATCAGCAAGGTGAAGGGCTTCTTCTCGGCCGAGGATTATCCGGGTCCGGGGACCGGTTCGGTGGTCGTCGAGGTGAAGTCCGGCGACAGCGCGACGGCGATCGCCAACACCCTTTACGGGCTGGGTGTGGTGAAAAGCGCCGCGGCCTTCGTCGACGCCGCCAAGGAGAACCCGAAAAGCAAGGACATCCAGGTCGGATCGTACCTGCTCCGCAAGGAGATGAAGGCCGCCGACGCGCTGGTGATGCTGCTCGACCTGAAGAACAAGAACGTCAACAAGGTCACCATCCCGGAGGGCCTGATCTCGCTGCAGATCTTCGACAAGCTGTCGGAGGCCACGAAGATCCCGGCGGCCGAGTTCAAGAAGGCCGCCAAGAGCCCGCAGAAGCTGGGCGTCCCGGCGATGTGGTTCAAGCGCCGCGACGGCAAGAAGGTCGACCCGGCCAACATCGAGGGCTTCCTGTACCCGGCGACCTACGAGTTCCCCAAGGACGCCACGGCCACCGACATCCTGAAGATCATCATCGAGCACTTCAACAACGAGATGACGAAGCTGGACTTCGCCAACAAGGCGTCGAAGTTCAACATCTCACCGTACGAAGCTCTGGTCGCCGGCTCGATCGCGCAGGTCGAGGCGCTGCTGCCGCAGGACATGGGCCCGGTGGCGCGCGTGCTCTACAACCGCGCCTACCTCGGCACCTTCCCGTGCGGCTGCCTGCAGCTGGACAGCACGGTGAACTACTGGCTGCGGATCAGCGGTAAGGACGCCAAGGCGTCGGAGAAACTGCTGGCGTCCGAGCTGCACGACCCGAAGAACCCGTACAACTACGACGTCAAGGGGATGGCGATCGGTCCGATCAGCAACCCCGGCGAGATCGCGCTGAAGGGCGCGATCGAGGCGCCGAAGAACGATTACTTCTTCTTCGTGACGATCGACAAAAAGGGCACGATGGCCTACGGGAAGACCAACGACGACCACAAGGCGAACATTCGGAAGGCCTGCAAGAACGGCATTCCGCTCTGCGGCAACTGACTGTTCGGCGGTTGACGGCCGGCCGGGAAATCCCGGTCGGCCGCTGTCGTGAGGTAGCGCCGAAGGTCGATTCGTGGCACCCTTCGCGTCGTAGTTCCAGCCGGGGGCTTGGATGCTGGACACGCGACGGAGGCAGAAATGCTTGACGATCTCGATGCGGTGCTGGAGGAAGAGGAACAGGCGCAGCCGGCCGTGACACGGCACCGCAACCGGGGCCGGGGCGGACGCTCGGCGATCGCGTTCTTCGTGACCCTGGTGCTGCTCGGCCTGCTCGCCGGTGGCGGGTGGTACGCGTACAGCAAGGTGAAAGGCTTCTTCGTCGACGACGACTACGCGGGCCCAGGCGGCGCGGAGGCGGTCGTCGAGATCAAGACCGGGCAGTCGGCCACCGACATCGGCACCACGCTGGTGCAGCAGAAGGTGGTCGCCTCGGTCGACGCGTTCACCAACGCGGCCAAGGACAACAGCCGCAGCAAGAACATCCAGGCCGGCTGGTACAAGCTGAAGGTCGAGATGAAGGCGAGCGACGCCGTCGCCGCGCTGCTCGACCCGAAGAACCGCTGGGTCAACAAGGTCACCCTCCCCGAGGGCCTGTCGTACCAGCAGACCTTCCAGAAGCTGTCCGAGGCCACCAAGATCCCGGTGGCCGAGTTCGCCAAGGCGGCGAAAGATCCGGTCGCGCTCGGCATCGACGCGTCCTGGTTCAAGCGCAGCGACGGCAAGCCGGTCAACAAGACCGACATCGAGGGCTTCCTCTACCCGGCGACCTACGACCTGTCGCCGAAAGCGGACGCCACCGAGGTGCTCAAGACGATCATCGCGAACTTCAACAGCGAGATGGAGCGGCTGGAGTTCATCCCGACGGTGGAGAAGACCCGGGGCGGCATCTCGCCCTACCAGGCGCTGATCGTGGCGTCGATCGCGCAGGCCGAGGCGCTCAAGGACGTCGACATGCCGAAGGTGTCCCGGGTGATCTACAACCGGGCGTACACCGATTTCGACGCCGGCTGCCGCTGCCTGGGCCTGGACAGCACGGTCAACTACTGGCTGCGGATCAGCGGCAAGAACGTCAAGCCGTCCGAGAAACTGACCCAGGCCGACCTGCACAACCCGAAGAACCCGTACAACACGCACGACAAGCCGGGTCTGCCGCCCGGCCCGATCGGGAACCCGGGCGAGGCCGCGCTCAAGGGCGCGATGAGCCCGACGAACAACTTCCCGTACTACTACTTCATCAGCATCGACACCAAGGGGACCATGGCGTACGGCAAGAACGGCGCCGAACACGACAAGAACCGGCTGAAGGCCTGCGCGAACGGCATCCCGCTCTGCTGAGGCGATCACCGCGGCGCCGGCCCCGCCGGGCACCATCTCGACGGGCCCGGCGCCATCGCATCGGTCGTCCGGTTCCGTAAAATACGGCGGCGACCCTTCGACGAGGACAAGGACGGACCGCTGTGCAGACCACCAGCTCGCGACGAGCGGCCGTCCTCGGCAAGCCGATCGCGCACTCACTGTCTCCGGTGATCCACCGGGCCGGGTTCGCCGCGGCGAGCCTGACCGGCTGGACCTACGAGGCGATCGAGTGCGCCGAGGCGGAGCTGCCCGGCCTGGTCGCCGGGTTCGGGCCGGAGTGGGCCGGGCTGTCGCTGACCATGCCGCTCAAGGAGGCCGCGCTCAAGCTCGCCACCTCCGCCACCCCGGCCGCGATCGCCGCCGGTGTGGCGAACACGCTGGTCCGGCAGCCGGACGGCGCCTGGCACGCCGACAACACCGACATCCCCGGCATGGTCCGGGTGCTGCGCGAGGCCGGGATCGGCACGAGCACCGGCCGGCACGCGGTCAAGGAGGCGCCGCCGCGGGTCACCGTGCTCGGCGGCGGTGGCACCGCCCGAGCCGCGCTGGCCGCCGCGGCCGAGCTGGGCGCCGAGGTGGTCACCGTGGTCACCCGCCGCCCGGAGGCGCGGGCCGAGCTGGAGCCGGTCGCCGGCGCGCTCGGCCTGAAATTGGAGGGCGCCGACTGGGCCGGGGCCCCGGCCGCCTTCGACGCCGAGGCGGTGATCTCCACGGTGCCCAAGGGCGCGGCCGACCACCTGGCCGGCGAGGTGACCTGGCGGCCCGGGACGGTCCTGTTCGACGCGCTCTACGACCCGTGGCCGACCCCGCTGGCCGCCTCGGCCGCCGCCGCCGGTCTGGCCGTGGTCTCCGGCCTGGACCTGCTGCTGGCCCAGGCGCTGAGCCAGTTCGAGCAGTTCACCGGCGTCGAGGCGCCGGAGGAGGCGATGCGGTCCGCCCTCGACGAGGCCGCCCGCCATCGCGCGGGCTAGCTCCGCACGATCAACTTCAAGATCTTTATATACGCGGGTCCGCCGGGGTGCGGACCGCATGCTCCCGCGCGGGCCGAGGGCGGTGATCTGGCCGCTGGCGCGTCCAGAGCGATCACCGCCCTCTTCACTGTTCGCGGGTGGTTCCGGAGATCAACCCCCGAGCTGGCCCCCAGCGCCCTTTCCCACCCCCAGAAAGGGCCATCAGGACCAGCCCGACACCCCTCGGCTGGTCCTCAGCGCCCTTTCCGATGTCCGGATAGGGCCATCAGGACCAGCCCGACACTCTCCGGCTGGTCCTCAGCGCCCTTTCCGATGTCCGGATAGGGCCATCAGGACCAGCCCGACACTCCCCGGCTGGTCCCCAGCGCCCTGGCAGACGCGGGATAGGGCCAAGCCGCTTGACACCCCTGGCACACGGGATGTCTTCACTGTCCGTGGGTGGTTCCGGAGATCACAACCAGGTGGTCAGTGGGCGACCGCGAGGGCCGGGACCGTGTCGTCGACCGGGAGGCGGTGCGGGCGGACCACCAGGAAACCGACCGCGGTGGCGGCCAGCATGCCGCCGAAGACGACGATGGCCATGGCGACCGCGCCGACACCGAGCACGCCGACCAGGGGGGCGGCGAGCGCGCCGACGCCGAATTGGACCGCGCCGAGCAGGGCCGCCGCGGTGCCGGCCGCCTCGCCGTGGCGGGACAGGGCCAGCGCCGGGGCGTTCGGCATGACCAGGCCGACCATGGCCAGCACCAGCCAGAGCGGCACCAGCACGCCGAACAGGCCGCCCAGCCCGGTCGCCGCGGTGAGCAGCAGGATCAGGCCGAAGCCGAGGCCGGCGAGCAGCGACCCGGCCAGGATCCGCTGGGCGCTCCAGCGGCGCAGCAGCAGCACATTGCACTGGGTGGCGCCGATCAGGCCGATCGCGCCGCTCGCGAAGATCAGGGCGAACTGCTGCTCGCTCAGATGGAACTCGTCCTGGAAGACGAAGGACGAACCACTGACGTACGCGATCAGCGCCGCCATGGCCAGCCCGGCGACCAGGATCAGCCCCACGTAGACGCGGTCGGAGAACAGGCTGCCGTAATCGCGGACCGTGCCCCGCAGGCCGCCGTTGCGCCGCCGCTCCCGGGGCAGTGTCTCGGGCAGCACCACCGCGGCGGCCGTCATGATCGCCACGCCCGCGGCGGCGAGCACCACGAAGACGCCCCGCCAGGACGCCCAGTTCAGCACCAGGCCGCCGATGGTCGGCGCCAGGATCGGGGCCACCCCGACGACCAGCATCAGGCGCGAGAAGAGCCGGGCCGCGGCCGTGCCGTCGAACAGGTCCCGCACGATGGCCATGGCGATCACCGCGGCGGCCGCGGCGCCCAGGCCCTGGACCACCCGCAGCGTGCCGAGCAGGGCCAGTCCGGGCGCGAACACGCAGCACACCGAGGCGAGCACGTGCACCGCGATCCCCGCGAGCAGCGGCACCCGCCGGCCCACCGCGTCGGCCAGCGGGCCGATCAGCAGCTGGCCGACCGCCAGGCCGACCAGGGTACCGGTGAGGGTGAGCTGCACGGCGGCGGCGCCGGCGTGCAGGTCGGTGGTGATCGCGGGAAGCGACGGCAGGTACATGTCGATGGTCAGCGGCCCGAGCGCGCTGAGGAAGCCGAGCACCAGGACGATCCGCAGGCGGCGCCCGAACGGGAGCAGCTCACCGGGGGAGCGGCCGGCGTCGGGCAGGGTCAGGTCACGTGTCTCGGCCACGTCCACGACAAGTCGGCCCCGGACCGGCATCTTCCAGCCTGCGCTGTTTGGTGACGGTCGTCACGCTCGGTGTGCGGACGTGACGCTCCGGGCGTACCCGAAGATGTCCGGAGAGCGGGATCAGCCTGCCTGGCTCGGGGGCGGGATGGGCGCGTCTTTAGACTTCAGCCATGCTGCGCTGGCTTACTGCAGGTGAATCGCACGGACCGGCGCTCGTCGCGCTGCTGGAGGGTGTTCCCGCCGGGGTCGAGGTGACGAGCGCGGACATCACCCGTGACCTCGTCCGTCGTCGCCTGGGTTATGGGCGCGGCGCCCGGATGAAGTTCGAGCAGGACGAGGTCGAGTTCATCGGCGGCGTCCGGCACGGGCTCACCCTGGGCAGCCCGGTCGCGATCCGGGTGGGCAACACCGAGTGGCCCAAGTGGGAGACCGTCATGTCGGCCGACCCGGTCGACCCGGACGTGCTCGCCCAGCAGTCCCGCAACGCGCCGCTCACCCGCCCCCGCCCGGGGCACGCCGACCTGGCGGGCATGCAGAAGTACGGGCACACCGACGCCCGCCCGATCCTGGAGCGCGCCAGCGCCCGGGAGACCGCGGCCCGCGTCGCCGTCGGCGTGGTCGCCAAGCAGCTGGTCAAGCAGGCGCTCGGCATCGACATCGTGTCGCACGTGATCGAGCTGGGCTCGGTCGCCGCCAAGTCCGGCCTGATCCCGACGCCGGACGACTTCGACCGGATCGACGCCGACCCGCTGCGCTGCCTCGACCCGGAGGCCAGCGCCCGGATGGTCGCCGAGGTCGACGCGGCGAAAAAGGACGCCGACACGCTCGGCGGCATCGTCGAGGTGCTGGCCTACAACGTTCCGCCGGGCCTGGGCTCGCACGTCCAGTGGGACCGCAAGCTCGACGCCCGCCTGGCCACCGCCCTGATGTCGATCCAGTCGGTCAAGGGCGTGGAGATCGGCGACGGCTTCACCCAGGCCCGCTCGCGCGGCTCGGTCGCGCACGACGAGATCGTCCCGACGCCGGACGGCGTCAAGCGGGTCACCGACCGGGCCGGCGGCCTGGAGGGCGGCATCACCAACGGTGAGCCGCTGCGGGTCCGCGCCGCGCTCAAGCCGATCTCCTCGCTGAACCGGGCGTTGCAGACCGTCGACATCACCACCGGCGAGCCGGCCACCGCGATCAACCAGCGCTCCGACGTCTGTGCCGTGCCGGCCGGCGCGGTGGTCGCCGAGGCCATGGTCGCGCTGGTGCTGGCCGAGGCCGCGACCGAGAAGTTCGGCGGCGACTCGGTGGCCGAGACCCGCCGTAACCTGGCGTCCTACCTCGACGCCCTGGTGATCCGCTGATGGCGCCGCGCGCGGTCCTGGTCGGCCCGCCCGGCGCCGGCAAGACCACGGTGGGCGAGACGGTCGCGGCCGCGCTCGGCGTCGGCTTCGCCGACACGGATTCGATCATTGAGGTACACGCGGGCAAATCGATCCCGGACATCTTCGTCGAGGACGGCGAGCCGGCGTTCCGCGCCCTGGAGCGGGCCGTGGTCGCCGAGGCGCTGGCCTCTTACGACGGCGTCCTGTCGCTGGGCGGTGGCGCGATCATGGACGAGTCCACCCGCAAGCTGCTCTTGGAGCACACGGTGGTGTTCCTGTCGGTGGAGCTCGCCGACGCGATCAAGCGGGTCGGGCTGGGGGCGGGTCGGCCGCTGCTGGCGATGAACCCGCGCGCCACGATGAAGTTCCTGCTGGATCAGCGGCGGCCGCTGTACACCGAGGTCGCGACACACACCGTGCTCACCGACGGCCGTGAGCCGGCCGAGATCGCCACCGAGGTCGTCACCCTGCTGGTCGGCTGAGTTCTACCACTCCAGCGCAGGCCGACGTGACAGACGGATCGTTGCCGGAAGCACTTCGAGTCCGCTGATCTGCTGGCGGCGAAGCACGACGATCCGCAGGGGGCCGCCCCGCCAGCCGGCCAGTGGGGACAGGTCCAGGCTCCCCGGTGATCGGAGAGCCAACGAGCTCACCTGGTGATGCCGCAGGAATGGACTGAGATCCGGTGACTGCTCGTCGAACTCGAACATGAGCTTCGTCAGCGACTTCGATGATTGCAGGGAACGCACCGTCGGCGAGTCGGCGTGGGTCACTCGCAGACTCCGCATGGTGGGGACGGTTGCGACGAACCCGAGATCGGGCGGATCGCCGTTCCAGAAGTTCAGGTGTTCGAGATGAGGGAAGGCGGCTCCCCAGTCGCCGTCCGGTACGGTGGGCCGTCGTTCCATGGAGCCGAAGCCCAGGGTATTGATGGGGCAGCCCCGCAGACCCGTCAGCGATTCGATATTTCCACCGTCGAAGTAGACACCTTTCAGATCCGGCAGCGCGGCGAGCGGGCTCAGATCGCTCACCTCTCGCAGGCTGAGGTTGAGGTATTGCAATGAGCTCATCGTCGCGATGGTGAGCAGCGCTTGCGCATCGACACTGCCGGGTGCGTAGAGGGTCAGGACTCGCAGGCGTCGCAAACGGGCCAGTGAGCGGATCTCCGCCGCGGTCGGGGACTGGTTGTCCGACGTGATCATGAGGTTGTCCAGGCTGGGGTGGCGTTCGAGGGTGGCCAGCCGACCGGCCCAGCCCATGCGGAGATGGAGCCACTTCAGGTGGGGGAGCGGCGAGAGAGCCTCGAGATCGCATCGGGTATCGAAGAACGCCTGGAGATCGGTCAAATTGCGGAGGTGCTCCGTGGCGGCGAGGATGCTGGGCTCCGTGACGCTCGCCTCGCCGTCATTCAGCGGTGCGTCGGCGAGCACGCGCTCCGCATATTCGTGGGGCTCGAAGTACTTCCACGACTTGATCAGTTCGAGCTGCGCTCGTTTGCGCGGATCGTGGGTGAAGCGCGTCAGGATCTCGATCGCTCGTGGTCCGTTGATCAACGCGGCTGTGGCGATCGTCGCCGCGGCCTGCGCCTCGCTGAGCCTCGCGGGGTCGCCGTCCAGGCGTCGGAGCAAAGGCTCACCGACCGGCTGAAGCGACCTCGACTCGGGAAGGCTTCGGGGCGGCAGCAGGCTCGACAGCCGGTCCTCCACCCTGACCAGCAACTCCGGCGGTAGTGCGGGAAGGGCTTCCAAACATGAGGTGGCCAGCAGAATCAGGGCCCGGCGATGTCGCGGCTCGGTGTCGGCGCGGTGGAGAAGGCCCGCGATGATCTCGGTACGCATCGGCCGGTTCGCGAGCCCGGTCGCCATGATGATGATCTCGCGCCATCCGTCGAGGTGCGCCTGACTCACCAGCAGGCCGCCCATCGCCTGCTCAGCCGCCTCTCTGGCAGCCAGATACTCCTGAACGGTCCGGTGGACGAAGTCGACGCGTTCCGCCGCCGGCTCTCGCAGGACACCGCTGCGCTCGACGAGGTGTTCCAGCACAGCTTCAGCCGGTGCGGTGATCCGGTGCATTCCGGCCAGCCGGCGGCTCACGTACGCCTCCGCCTCCTCGCGCGACAACTCGGAGCGGTTGTTCAACGAGATCCGCCAGGCCAAGTCCTGTAGCAGTTGCAGGTTCTCCGAGACGGTCATGTCGGGCAGGGCTGTGGTGACACCCCGGTCCTGGTCCCGCTTGTGCAGGAGCATGTCCACGGCGGCCTGGTAGATGCCCATCCGGTCGGGCGGCAGGTTCGTCTGGCGGTCCAGATTGAGGGCGCACAGCATGGCTGCCATCAGGGGGTTCCCGGCGAGACGGGACAGATGGCGGTTGGCGGCCAACTGTGTGAGCAACGCCTGCTCATATCGAGCGAGTTCAGACGGCGTGCAAGGCAGAGCGGGCGAGGCGCGGGCGGCCCGGTGCCACTGATCGATCAGGGCTCGGACGTCGGCGGGGGAAAGACGATCCAGGGTCAGCGGCTCGAAGCCCTCGGCTTCCAGCCAGCGGACCGGCGCGGCCGGTGGCCGGGAAGTCACCACGACGAGAGCGTCCGGGTACGCGATCAGCAGGTCCCGCAACCACCCGCGGACGTGGGCACGCCGCTCCACCGGTACCTCATCGACGCCGTCCACCAGCAGTAACGCCCGGCCGCCGCGGAATTGTTCAGTCACCCACTGGCGGGGCTTCGCGCCCGCGACGGGATCGGCGATGCCGGTCAGGAACTGCTCAGGGGTGGGCAGCGCGTCAGGCCAGCTACGCAGCTTGACCAGAAAAGGGATCCGGCCGTTCCAGTCGGACAGCGCGCCGGTGAAACCCTCGGCGGAGGCGGTCACAGCGAGCCACCGCAGCAGGGTCGACTTGCCCGCGCCCGCCTCACCGCGGATGAGCGTCCGGGTGCGCCGGGCGAGTGCTTGCTCGACCCGTTCCGAGCCGGTGCCGTCCAGGCGGGCATGACGAAGCAGCCCCGGATCCCAGAACACGCGCTGCGAACGGCTGGCCGCGCTGTCGCCGGTGACCGCCAAGCTGATGTAGGCCACGCTCAGGGTGGTGCGAGGCCGGTACTGGGTGTCCAGGCCGACCAGTTCGAGCGTGTTGAGCTTCTTGGTGAGGAAGTCCCGATACCTGGAGAGGAAATCGGTGGTGGAGTCCGGAACAGCGAGGGCGAGTCGGTGCATCGCCTCGGTCATCAGTTCGGTCACCTCGGACAGCCGGGACAGGATCTCCACCTGGGCACGGCTCGTGAACGGCGCGGTCTGCACCACGAACTGGGTGAAGCAGCGCGCACAGTCCTCCAGCGCCACGTCATAGAGCCGTGACCCGAGATCGGACAGCCCCGCCGGTGGCGCGGCGGACCGCAGGTGGGGCAGGAGACGACCGGGCTGGAGGTCGGCGGCGAAGAGCGCGTCGTCGCTCAGGTCCGCCCGGACGAAGGTGTCCGCGACCGCTTCAAGGGCGGAGACCACCTCGTTCTCCGGCAGCTCGGCGAATCTGGTCCGGATCAGCGGTTGCAGCCGCTCGCCCACCTCGTCGACCACCGCGTCGATCTCCCGCTGCCCCCGCCGCCGGGAGAACTCATCCTTGGCCCGCTGCTGCAGCAGGTCACTGAGCGGCAGAGACCGTTCCCGTTCGGACCTCCTGGCGCCGAGCCAGTGCTTGAAGAAGGGCGTGACAACCGCCTGCCCGACCTTCAGGAGTGCCGCCTCAACAGTGGTCACTCCACGCACGGTAGAAACTCCCGGCACCCTCGGCAACCAGGGACCGCCCACCTGGCGGAACCACCCGGAGCATCGCGAACAGGATGCCGCGCCACGGATAGGGTGACGGCCGTGGTGACGCGAATTCCGGTGCAGGGTGACCGTCCGTACGACGTGATCGTCGGTCGTGGTCTCAATGGTGAGCTTCCCGGCCTGCTCGACGGGGCGGCGCGGGTGGCGGTGATCTATCCGCCGACGTTGCGGGAGCGGGCTCAGGCGGTGGCCGCGGTCACCGAGCGGCAGACGGTCATGATCGAGGTGCCGGACGCCGAGGCGGGTAAGAGCGTCGAGGTCGCGGCCCGGTGCTGGGACGAGCTCGGCGCGGCCGGCTTCACCCGCACGGACGTGGTCGTCGGCGTCGGTGGCGGCGCGACGACCGACCTGGCCGGCTACGTCGCGGCGGCCTGGCTGCGCGGTGTCCGCTGGATCCCGGTCTCCACCTCGGTGGCCGGCATGGTCGACGCGGCCGTCGGTGGCAAGACCGCGGTCAACATCGCCGCCGGCAAGAACCTGGTCGGCGCCTTCCACCCGCCTGCCGGCGTGCTCTGCGACCTGGACGCGCTGGACACCCTGCCGCGCGAGGACATCGCGGCCGGTCTGGCCGAGGTGGTCAAGGGCGGCTTCATCGCCGACCCGCGCATCCTGGAGCTGGTCGAGGAGAATCCGGAGGCGGCCCTCGATCCGCGCGGTGACGTGCTGCGCGAGCTGATCGAGCGCAAGATCCAGGTGAAGGCGGACGTGGTCGGGGTGGACCTCAAGGAGTCCGGCCTGCGGGAGATCCTGAACTACGGGCACACGTTGGGTCACGCGATCGAGCGCCGGGAGAGGTACACCTGGAAGCACGGGCACGCGGTGGCGGTCGGCATGGTCTTCGCGGCGGAGCTGGGCCGGTTGTCCGGGCGGCTGGACGACGCGACGGCGGCCCGCCATAAAAAGATCTTGGAAACACTGGACCTGCCCACGACGTACGCTGAAAGCGCCTGGACCGACTTGGCAGCCGGCATGCGCGTCGACAAGAAGACGCGGGCCGCTACCTTGCGTTTCGTGGTTCTGGACGGCTTGGCGAAACCGGGCATTCTCGCGGGTCCGGACGACGAGCTGCTGCGGCAGGCCTTCAAGGCGGTGGCGCGATGATCTACGTGCTGAACGGGCCGAACCTGAACCGGCTCGGCACCCGGGAGCCGGACATCTACGGCAAAACCACATATCAGGACCTGGTCGACATGTGTCAGACCGTCGCCGAGGACCTGGGCGCTTCCGTCACGATCAGGCAGACCAACGCCGAGCACGAGATGCTGGAGTGGCTGCACGCGGCCGCCGACGAGGGCGCCGACGTGGTGCTCAACCCGGGCGCCTGGACGCATTACAACATCGCGATCCGGGACGCCTGCGCGATGCTGCGCGGCAAACTGATCGAGGTGCACATCTCGAACGTGCACCAGCGGGAGGAGTTCCGGCACCACTCGGTCATCTCCGCGGTGGCCACCGGGGTGATCGCCGGGCTCGGTATCGACGGTTACCGGCTCGCTTTGGAGCACATCTGCCGGTAGACCCGATTCGCCCTCACCAGGTCATCGCCGGTAAAGTGGTTCGGTCACCGATTCGCGTCAAGATCAAGGCAGGACATGGCTTCCACCAACGACCTGAAGAACGGCCTGGTTCTCAACCTCGACAAGGAGCTGTGGTCCGTCGTTGAGTTCCAGCACGTCAAGCCCGGTAAGGGTCCGGCCTTCGTGCGGACCACGCTGAAGCACGTGCTGTCCGGCAAGGTCGTCGACAAGACCTTCAACGCCGGCACCAAGGTCGAGACGGCGACCGTGGACAAGCGCACGATGCAGTATCTGTACCAGGACGGCGACGACTACGTCTTCATGGACCTGGACACCTACGACCAGATTCACGTCTCCGGCGCCACTGTCGGTGACAACGCCAACTACCTGCTGCCCGAGGCCGAGGTCACGGTCGCGCTGCACGAGGGCGTCCCGCTCTACGTCGAGCTGCCGACCAGCATCTTCGTCGAGGTCACCTACACCGAGCCCGGTCTGCAGGGCGACCGTTCGACCGGTGGCACCAAGCCGGCGACGATCGAGACCGGCGCCACCGTCCAGGTTCCGCTCTTCATCACCACCGGTGAGAAGATCAAGGTCGACACCCGCGACGGCCGCTACCTCGGCCGCAGCTGATGGCGGAAGGTCCCAAGAAGGAACGTCTTGCGCGTCGTAAGGCGCGCAAGCGGGCGCTGGACGTCCTCTTCGAGGCCGACCTGCGCGATCTGCCGCCGAGCCAGGTGCTGGTCACCTATCTCGACCGGATCGCGAAACCGCACCCGGAGCACCTCGCCTACGCGGTCACCCTGATCGAGGGCGTCGCCAAGCACCTGGACCGGATCGACGAGCTGATCGCGAGTTACGCCGAGGGCTGGACGATCGACCGGATGCCGGCGGTCGACCGCAACCTGGCCCGGATCGCCGTCTACGAGTTGCTCTTCGAGCCGGACGTGGACGACCCGGTGGCCATCACCGAGGCCGTCGAGCTGGCGAAAGAGATGTCGACCGACGACAGCCCGCGCTTCCTCAACGGGCTGCTCGACCGGATCGCGGCTTTCGCCACAAGGTAGAAAAACGGCAAAACGGCCTGGACCGCTTCGGTCCGGGCCGTTTTTCATTATTTGGTACATGGTGAAACCCGCGCCGATCTTGGGGGGCCGACGCGGGTTCGAAGGAACGCGTCAGCTGGCGAAGAAGGCCCGGGGGTCGGCCACCAGGACGCCCTGCTCGGTCAGGCGCTCGATCAGGCCGGACGGCGAGATGTCGTAGACGATGGCGAGGGCGCGCAGGTCGTCGGCGCGGATCGACAGCACCCGGCCGTTGTAGTCGCCACGCTGCTGCTGGATGGCCCGGGCGTACCGCGCCACATAGGCGAGGTCCTCGCCGGTGGTGTCGTAGAGCTTCTCGAGGTCCAGCACGATCTTGTTGGTCGCCTCGAGGCGGATGCCACTGCCGTCGGGCAGCAGCTCGGAGACGGGCACTCGGTAGAAATCGGCCAGTTCGGCCAGGCGCGAGACGGTCACCGCACGGTCGCCACGCTCGTACGAGCCGACCACGACGGCCTTCCACCGGCCGTTGGACTTCTCTTCGACGCCTTGCAGGGACAGGCCCTGCTGCTGGCGAATCGAGCGCAGGCGAGCGCCCAGCGACTTCGCGTACTCAGACGGCATTCGGACACTCCCAGTACTGTGCTGTGCTGGCCCGGAGGGTTCTTCCTCACGGATCGCTACGCTGCGTGACGGTACGGAGTTTGCGACCGCCGGTCAAGTGTTGGTTACCGATGAGTCGTGCGGGCCGCACCAAAGTTACCGGCTGTATCCCTAGTTGCAGAATTTGTCCGGTATGTCTGCGGGTCAGGCAGGTCACCCTGGTCAACGCTTGGTCCACTGGTAACGTAGCGTCAGCCATCGGGCCCGATCCGCACGGTTCAGGACCCGACCCGACGTCCTTTAACGACCCGTCCCGTGAGGCGGGGAAGGAGGTCCGCCGTGGCGCAGCCACGCGCAGACGCGCCCAGCAAGATCATTTTGGCCGGGTCCGACCTGTCCCGGGTCGTCGACCGCATCGCCCATCAGATCCTGGAGAAGACGTCCGGCGCCACCGGCACCGTGCTTCTCGGCATCCCGACCCGCGGTGTCCCGCTCGCTCACCGCCTGGCCGCCCGGATACACGCCTTCGAGGGCGTCGAGGTCCCGGTCGGCTCCCTGGACATCACGCTCTACCGCGACGATCTGCGCCTCAAGGCGACCCGCGCGCTCGGCAAGACCGAGCTGCCGGCCGGCGGCATCGACGGCCTGCGGGTGATCCTCGTCGACGACGTGCTCTTCTCCGGCCGCTCGGTGCGCGCCGCCCTGGACGCGCTCAAGGACCTCGGCCGGCCCAGCTCGGTGCAGCTCGCGGTGCTGGTCGACCGCGGTCACCGGCAGTTGCCGATCCGCGCCGACTACGTCGGCAAGAACATCCCGACCGCGCTCAGCGAGAGCGTCAAGGTCGCGCTCACCGAGACCGACGACGCCGACGAGGTCCGACTGATCGGAGGCCTTCAGTGATCAAGCATCTGCGCTCCGCAGCCGACCTGGACGCCGAGACCGCCACCCTGATCCTGGACACCGCCGCCGAGATGGCGTCGCTCTCCGGGCGCGAGGTGAAGAAGCTGCCGGCGCTGCGCGGCCGCACCGTGGTGAACCTCTTCTACGAGGACTCCACCCGGACCCGGATCTCCTTCGAGGCGGCCGCCAAGCGGCTCTCCGCCGACGTCATCAACTTCTCCGCCAAGGGCTCCAGCGTCTCCAAGGGCGAGAGCCTCAAGGACACCGCGCTGACCCTGCAGGCGATGGGCGCCGACGCCGTGGTGATCCGGCATTCGGCCAGCGGCGCGCCGCACCGCTTGGCGAACTGGGTGGAGGGCTCGGTGGTGAACGCCGGCGACGGCACCCACGAGCACCCGACCCAGGCGCTGCTGGACGCGTACACGATGCGGTCCCGCCTGGGCCGCCTGGACGGGCTGAAGGTGGCCATCGTCGGCGACGTGCTGCACAGCCGGGTCGCCCGCTCCAACGTGCTGCTGCTGACCACCCTGGGCGCGCAGGTCACCCTGGTCGGCCCGCCCACCCTGATCCCGCTCGACGTGGCCGCCGCGCTCTCCGAGAAGACGCAGGTGAGCTACGACCTGGACAGCGTCCTGCCGGACAGCGACGTGGTGATGATGCTCCGCGTGCAGACCGAGCGGATGCAGGACTCGTACTTCCCGTCCGCGCGCGAGTACAGCCGCCGCTACGGGCTCGACGTGCCGCGGCTCACGAGGCTGCCGGAGCACGCGATCGTGATGCACCCCGGCCCGATGAACCGGGGCATGGAGATCGCGCCCGAGGTGGCCGACTCGCCCCGCTCCACCATCGTCGAACAGGTCGCCAACGGCGTCAGTGTCCGGATGGCAGTCCTCTACCTGCTCCTGGGAGGCAAGTGATGGCGTACCTGCTCAAGGGCGTCTCGATTCTCGGCGCCGCGCCGACTGATCTTTTCATTAAAGATGCCCTTATTTCGGACAAGCCGGTTGACGGCGCAGAGGTCATCGACGCGACCGGGCTGATCGCCCTGCCGGGCCTCGTCGACGTGCACACCCACCTGCGCGAGCCGGGCCGCGAGGACGCCGAGACGGTCGAGACCGGCTCGCGCGCCGCGGCGCTCGGCGGCTACACCGCGGTCTGCGCGATGGCGAACACCTCGCCGGTCGCCGACACGGCCGGCGTGGTCGAGCAGGTCTGGCGCCTGGGCCGCGAGGCCGGCCTGGTCGACGTGCAGCCGATCGGCGCGGTCACGGTCGGCCTGGCCGGCAAGCAGATGGCCGAGCTCGGTGCGATGGCCACCTCGGCCGCCAACGTCCGGATCTTCTCCGACGACGGGTTCTGCGTCGCCGACCCGAAGCTGATGCGCCGCGCGCTGGAGTACGTGAAGGCGTTCGACGGCGTCATCGCCCAGCACGCCGAGGAGCCACGGCTCACCGAGGGCGCGCAGATGCACGAGGGCGAGGTCAGCACCCGGCTCGGGCTGACCGGCTGGCCCGCGGTCGCCGAGGAGGCGATCATCGCCCGGGACGTGCTGCTGGCCGAGCACGTCGGCAGCCGCCTGCACGTCTGCCACGTCTCCACCGCCGGTTCGGTCGAGGTGCTGCGCCAGGCCAAGGCCCGCGGCGTCCGGGTCACCGCCGAGGTGACCCCGCACCACCTCCTGCTGACCGACGAGCTGGCCGCGGGTTACGACCCGGTCTTCAAGGTCAACCCCCCTTTGCGTACGAACGACGACGTGCTCGCCCTGCGTCAGGCGCTGCTCGACGGGGTGATCGACGTGGTCGCCACCGACCACGCCCCGCACGCGGTGCAGGACAAGGAATGCGAGTGGTCGTACGCGCGGCCGGGCATGCTGGGTCTGGAGACCGCGCTGCCCATCGTGCTGAGCGTCTTCGGGGAGAAGTGGGACCTGATCGCCGACCGCATGTCGATCGCGCCGGCCCGGATCGCCGGGCTGACCGGCCACGGCGGCGACCTCACCCAGGCCGGCATCCCGGCCAACCTCACGCTGGTGGATCCGAAGGCGCACTGGGTGGTCGATCCCGGCGCCCTGGCGAGCCGCAGCCGGAACACGCCGTACGCGGGGATGACCCTGCCCGGTCGCATCGTGGCGACCTTCCTGCGGGGCGAAGCAACTGTGCTGGACGGGAAGGCGGTCAAGTGATGACCAAGGCAATCCTCGTGCTGGAGGACGGGCGTTCGTTCTCCGGCACGGCTTACGGCGCCGTCGGCGAGACGTTCGGCGAGGCGGTCTTCACCACCGGCATGACCGGTTATCAGGAAGTGCTGACCGACCCCTCCTTCCACAAGCAGGTCGTGGTGCAGACCGCGCCGCAGATCGGCAACACCGGGGTCAACGACGAGGACGACGAGTCGGACCGGATCTGGGTCTCCGGCTACGTGGTCCGCGACCCGGCCCGCCGCCCCTCCAACTGGCGCTCGACGGGCGACCTGGGCGACCGCCTGGCCGCCGAGGGCGTCGTCGGCATCAGCGGCATCGACACCCGCGCCCTGACCCGCCACCTGCGCTCGCTGGGCGCGATGCGGGTCGGCGTGTCGAGCGTCGACCTCGACCCGCAGTCACTGCTGGCGAAGGTGCGCAACCAGCCGCAGATGCTCGGCGCCGACCTCTCCGCCGAGGTCACCACCGGCGCGAAGTACACGGTCGAGGCCGAGGGCGAGCACCGCTACACGGTCGCGGCGCTGGACCTGGGCATCAAGCGCAACGTCTCCCGCCGTCTCGCGGCGCGCGGCGTCACCACGCACGTCTTCCCGGCCTCGTCGAGCATCGAGGACCTGCTCGCGGTCAGCCCGGACGCGGTGTTCTTCTCGCCCGGCCCGGGCGACCCGGCCACCGCCGACGGCCCGGTCGCGCTGGCCCAGGAAGTGATGCGCCGCCAGGTGCCGCTGTTCGGGATCTGCTTCGGCAGCCAGATCCTCGGCCGCGCGCTCGGCTTCGGCACCTACAAGCTCGGGTACGGCCACCGCGGCATCAACCAGCCGGTGCTCGACAAGACCACCGGCAAGGTCGAGGTGACCAGCCACAACCACGGGTTCGCCGTCGACGCCCCGCTGAACAAGGTGATCGACACCGACTTCGGCGGCGTCGAGGTCTCCCACGTCTGCCTCAACGACAACGTGGTCGAAGGGCTGCGCGGCATCGAGGTGCCCGCGTTCACCGTCCAGTACCACCCCGAGGCCGCGGCGGGTCCGCACGACGCGGACTACCTGTTCGACCGCTTCGTCGAGCTTGTGGAAAAGAAGGGCTGACACACAGTGCCGAAGCGTGAGGATCTCAAGCATGTGATGGTGATCGGCTCCGGCCCGATCGTCATCGGCCAGGCCTGCGAGTTCGACTACTCCGGCACCCAGGCGTGCCGGGTGCTGCGCGACGAGGGCATCCGCGTCTCGCTGGTCAACTCCAACCCGGCCACGATCATGACCGACCCGGAGTTCGCCGACGCCACCTACGTCGAGCCGATCACCACCGAGTTCGTCGAGCTGGTCATCGCCAAGGAGCGCCCGGACGCGATCCTGCCCACCCTGGGTGGCCAGACCGCGCTGAACACCGCGATCGCCCTGCACGAGGCCGGCGTCCTGGAGAAGTACGGCGTCGAGCTGATCGGCGCCAACGTCGACGCCATCCGCAAGGGCGAGGACCGCCAGCTCTTCAAGGACATCGTCGCCAAGGCCGGCGGCGAGACCCCGCGCTCGCGGGTCTGCCACTCGATGGACGAGGTCCGCGCGACCGTCGCCGAGATCGGCCTGCCGGTCGTCATCCGCCCGTCGTTCACCATGGGCGGCCTCGGCTCCGGCATGGCGCACACGAGCGAGGACCTGGAGCAGATCGCCGGCGCCGGCCTGGCCGCCTCCCCGGTGCACGAGGTGCTCATCGAGGAGAGCGTGCTCGGCTGGAAGGAGTACGAGCTCGAGCTGATGCGCGACAAGCACGACAACGTCGTGGTGGTCTGCTCGATCGAGAACCTCGACCCGATGGGCGTGCACACCGGCGACAGCGTCACCGTGGCCCCGGCCATGACGCTCACCGACCGGGAGTACCAGAAGCTGCGGGACCTGGGCATCGCGGTGCTCCGCGAGGTCGGCGTGGACACCGGCGGCTGCAACATCCAGTTCGCGATCAACCCGGACGACGGCCGGATGATCGTGATCGAGATGAACCCGCGGGTCTCCCGCTCCTCGGCGCTCGCCTCGAAGGCCACCGGCTTCCCGATCGCCAAGATCGCGGCGAAGCTGGCCATCGGCTACACGCTGGACGAGATCCCGAACGACATCACGCTGAAGACCCCGGCCGCGTTCGAGCCGGCCCTGGACTACGTGGTCGTCAAGATCCCGCGGTTCGCGTTCGAGAAGTTCCCGGGCGCGGACAAGGAGCTCACCACCACGATGAAGTCGGTCGGCGAGGCGATGAGCCTGGGCCGCAACTTCAGCGAGGCGCTGAACAAGGCGATGCGCTCGATGGAGACGAAGGCCGGCGGCTTCTGGACCGCACCCTCCTTCGAGAACGTCGAGGAGGCTCTGGAAGCCCTGCGGGTCCCGCACGACGGCCGCCTCTACACGGTCGAGGCCGCGCTCCGGCTCGGCGCCACCGTCGAGCAGGTGCACGCGGCCAGCGGCCGGATCGACCCGTGGTTCCTGGACGAGATCAAGGCCCTGGTCGACCTGCGCGAGGAGATCCTGGCCGCGCCGGTCCTCGACGAGGAGCTGCTGCGCAAGGCGAAGCGCGCCGGTCTCTCCGACAAGCAGCTCGCCGCGCTGCGGCCGGAGCTGGCCGGTGAGGACGGGGTCCGCGCGCTGCGGCACCGGCTGGGGCTCCGGCCGGTCTACAAGACCGTGGACACCTGCGCGGCCGAGTTCGCCGCGAACACGCCGTACCACTACTCCTCGTACGACGAGGAGACCGAGGTCGCGCCGAGTGACCGGCCCAAGGTGATCATCCTGGGCTCCGGGCCGAACCGGATCGGCCAGGGCATCGAGTTCGACTACAGCTGTGTGCACGCCGTTCAGGCGCTGCGCGGGGTCGACTACGAGACCGTGATGGTCAACTGCAACCCGGAGACGGTCTCCACCGACTACGACACCGCCGATCGGCTCTACTTCGAGCCGCTCACCTTCGAGGACGTCCTCGAGGTGTTCCACGCCGAGGACAGCTCCGGCAAGGCGGCCGGCGGTCCCGGCGTGATCGGCGTGATCGTCCAGCTCGGCGGCCAGACGCCGCTCGGCCTGGCGAACCGGCTCAAGGCGGCCGGCGTCCCGATCGTCGGCACCTCGCCCGAGTCGATCGACCTGGCCGAGGACCGCGGCCTGTTCGGCGCGCTGCTCGCCGAGAACGGGCTGCGCTCGCCGGACCACGGCACCGCCACCTCGTTCGAGGAGGCCAAGGCGATCGCCGACACGATCGGTTACCCCGTGCTGGTCCGCCCGTCGTACGTGCTCGGCGGCCGGGGCATGGAGATCGTCTACGACGAGCCCACCCTGCGGGGCTACATCGAGCGGGCCACCGAGATCTCCCCGGACCACCCGGTGCTGGTCGACCGGTTCCTGGACGACGCCGTGGAGATCGACGTGGACGCGCTCTGCGACGCCACCGGCGAGGTCTACCTGGGCGGCGTGATGGAGCACATCGAGGAGGCCGGCATCCACTCCGGCGACTCGGCGTGCTCGCTGCCGCCGATCACGCTGGCCGGCTCGCACATGGCCGAGGTCCGCCGCTACACCGAGGCGCTGGCCCGGGGGATCGGCGTGCGCGGCCTGATGAACGTCCAGTACGCCCTCAAGGACGAGCAGCTCTACGTGCTGGAGGCCAACCCGCGGGCGTCGCGCACCGTGCCGTTCGTCTCCAAGGCGACCGGCGTGCAGCTGGCCAAGGCGGCCGCCCGGATCATGCTCGGCGCCACCATCGCCGAGCTGCGCGCCGAGGGTGTCCTGGTGTCCGACCGGGACGGTGGGTCGACGCCGGCCCACGCCCCGATCGCGATCAAGGAGGCGGTGCTGCCGTTCAAGCGGTTCCGCACCCTGGCGGGCAACAACGTGGACAGCCTGCTCAGCCCGGAGATGAAGTCGACCGGCGAGGTGATGGGCATCGACGCCGGGTTCGGCCAGGCGTTCGCCAAGTCGCAGGCCGCCGCGTACGGGTCGCTGCCGACCAGCGGCAAGATCTTCGTCTCGGTGGCGAACCGGGACAAGCGGTCGATGGTCTTCCCGGTCAAGCGGCTGGCCGACCTGGGCTTCACCATCGTCACCACGTCCGGCACCGGCGAGGTGCTCTCCCGGTACGGCATCGACTGCGAGGTCGTCCCGAAGCACTACGAGAGCCCGGGCAAGAACGCCGTCGAGCTGATCCTGGCCGGCGAGATCGCGCTGATCATCAACACCCCGCAGGGCTCCGGCGCCAGTGCCCGCCAGGACGGGTACGAGATCCGCAGCGCCGCGGTCACCGCCGACGTCCCGTGCGTCACCACGGTGCCCGGCGCGGCCGCCGCGGTGATGGGCATCGAGGCCCTGATGCGCGGCGACATGACCGTGCGGCCGCTCCAGGACCTGCACAAGATGCTCCGGAGCGACCTGGCATGACCGACTGCACCGAACCGCAGCCACCCGCACCGGACAGCGGCCTCGCCGGTGAGGGCCAGGAGGGCATGCCGAGGATGGCACAGCTATGAATTTGTTTCGCAACGCCGTCCGGCCGGTTCTGTTCCGGCTGGGCGGCGGCGACGCCGAGTCCGCGCACGAGTGGACGCTGCACCGGCTCGCCTCGATGCCGCCGGCCGCCCGTGAGGTGATGCGCCGCCGCTACGCGTTCTCCGCCCCGGTCGACGCGTTCGGCGTCCGCTTCCCCAACCGGGTCGGCCTGGCCGCCGGGATGGACAAGAACGGCCTGGCGCTGCCCGCCTGGCCGGCGCTCGGGTTCGGCTTCGTCGAGGTGGGCACGGTCACCGCCAAGGCGCAGCCGGGCAACGACAAGCCGCGCCTGTTCCGCCTCCGGGAGAGCGAGGCGATCATCAACCGGATGGGCTTCAACAACGCCGGCGCGGCCGCCCTCGCGGCCCGCCTGCAGGAGTTGGGGCCGATCGGGGTGCCGCTCGGCGTCTCCCTGGGCAAGTCCAAGGTCACCCCGCTGGACGAGGCTGTCGAGGACTACCTGGAGTCCTACCGGCTGCTGCACCCCTACGCGGACTACATCGCGGTCAACGTGTCCTCGCCGAACACGCCCGGCCTGCGCAGCCTGCAGGACCGGGACTTCCTGACGACGCTCCTGAAGGAGCTGAGCGGCCCGGTCCCGGTGCTCGTGAAGATCGCTCCGGACCTGACCGAGCCGGCCATCGCCGAACTCCTCGAGGTCTGCCTGGAGCACGGCGCGGCCGGCCTGATCGCGACCAACACCACGCTGGCCCGGCACGGCCTGGCCCCGGGCGACCAGCACCTGGCCGCCGAGGCGGGTGGCCTCTCCGGCAAGCCGCTCACCGAGCGGGCCCGCGAGGTGGTCGCGTTCGTGCACGACGAGACCGGTGGCCGGCTGCCGATCATCGGGGTCGGCGGGATCATGTCGGCCGACGACGCCTCGCGGATCCTGGACGCCGGGGCCACGCTGGTGCAGCTCTACTCCGGGTTCATCTATCGGGGCCCGGACCTGGTCAAGGCGGTCGCCCAGGGCGCCCGCCCGTCCCGCGCCACCACCGCGCGATGAGCCCGGCCGAGCGCGACCTGCTTGCGCTCGACCGGGCGCACGTCTGGCACCCGTACGGGCCGATGCCCGGCAGCGGCGATCCCTACCTGGTGGAGAGCGCTGCCGGGGTCCGGCTGCGGCTCGCCGACGGCCGGGAGCTGGTCGACGGCATGTCGTCCTGGTGGGCCGCCGTGCACGGGTACCGGCACCCGGTGCTGGACGCGGCGCTGGCCGAGCAGGCCGGCCGGATGAGCCACGTGATGTTCGGCGGGCTCACCCACGAGCCGGCCATCACCCTGGCCACCACGCTGGTCGAGCTCGCGCCGGCCGGCCTGGAGCACGTCTTCCTGTGCGACTCCGGCTCGATCGGGGTCGAGGTGGCGATCAAGATGGCGTTGCAGGCGCAGCGGGCGCTCGGGCGTCCCGGGCGGCGCAAACTGGCCACCTGGCGAGGTGGGTATCACGGGGACACGTTCCACCCGATGAGCGTCTGCGACCCGGAGGGTGGGATGCACTCGCTCTGGACCGGGGTGCTGCCGGCGCAGATCTTCGCCGGCGCCCCGCCGGCAGAGTATGTCCAGGAATACGCGGACTCCCTGCGGAACCTCGTGGAAGCGAACCGCGACGAGATCGCTGCGGTGATCGTCGAGCCGGTGGTCCAGGGCGCCGGCGGCATGCGCTTCCATGATCCGCAGTATCTGAAGATCCTGCGCGAGATCACCGCGGAGCACGGCATCTTCCTGATCTTCGACGAGATCGCCACCGGCTTCGGCCGGACCGGCCGGTTCTTCGCGGCCGAGCACGCCGGGGTCAGCCCGGACATCATGTGCCTGGGCAAGGCGCTGACCGGTGGATACCTGACGCTGGCCGCGACGCTCTGCACGCCTGAGGTGGCGGCTGCGATCTCGGCGGGGGAGGGTGGCGGGCTGATGCACGGGCCGACGTTCATGGGCAACCCGCTGGGCTGTGCGGTGGCCAACGCCTCGCTCGGGCTGCTCCGGGACGGGGACTGGGCTCAGCGCGTACCGGAAATCGAACTCCGGTTGAAAAGCGGTCTGGAACCGCTCCGCGGCGCGCGCGGGGTCGCGGACGTGCGGGTCCTGGGCGCGATCGGCGTGGTCCAGTTGGACCGTCCGGTGGACATGCGCGCGGCGACCGCGGCGGCTGTGGCCGAGGGCGTGTGGCTGCGGCCGTTCCGGGACCTGATCTACACCATGCCGCCCTACGTCGCCGACGACGAGGACGTGGCTCGCATTACCGCGGGAATCGCCGCCGCCGTAGCGGCCAGCTGACACGGAAGAGGTAGTTGCTCCATGGAAACCTTCGGAGAACGGCTCCACTCGGCTATCACCGAGCGGGGTCCGCTGTGTGTAGGCATCGATCCTCATGCCGCTCTGCTGGCCCGCTGGGGCCTCTCCGACGATGTCGCCGGCCTGGAGCGCTTCGCCCGTACGGTGGTCGACGCGCTGGCCGATCGGGTGGCTGTGCTGAAGCCTCAGTCCGCGTTTTTTGAGAGATTTGGGTCACGTGGCGTCGCGATTCTTGAGTCAACTATCCGACAGTCCCGAGAGGCCGGGGCTCTTGTCCTGCTCGATGTGAAGCGGGGCGACATCGGCTCGACGATGGCCGCGTACGCGTCCGCCTACCTGGATCCAGCGAGTACTCTCCGCGCTGACGCGATTACTGTGAGTCCTTATCTCGGAGTCGGCTCGTTGCGGCCGGCATTCGATCTCGCGACCGGAACCGGCGCCGGAATTTTCGTTCTGGCACTGACGTCAAACCCGGAAGGCGCTTCCGTGCAGCATGCCGTCAGTCCTGGTGGGAAGACCGTCGCGCAGACCGTGATCGACGAGATTTCCCAGCTCAACGCGGGTGTGAGCCCGCTCGGAAGTTTCGGGCTGGTGGTCGGCGCGACGATCGGAAAGACCGGTCACGACCTGTCCGCGGTGAACGGTCCGCTGCTCGCTCCGGGCCTCGGAGCACAGGGCGGAACGCCCGATGACCTGCGTGCGGTCTTCGGGGAAAGCCTGCACAACGTGTTGCCGTCGTACTCACGGGAAGTTCTCGCGGCGGGCCCCGAAATCGCCGATCTCCGGGCCGCGACGGACCGCGTTCTGGGCGAGGTGCGGACCGCGCTCGGGTGAAACCCGCTGCGTATCCGGGTGTGGGCCGGGGTACCCCCACGTTGCCGAAAGCGCCGTTGACCGCTAGTTTTCCCGGCGCCGGGAACCATATGCCCCTTCGGTTCCCTGGCACACCACGTTTCACAGAAGCGCCGGTATTGAACTACCGCCGCGATAGGGACCTGAGGAGAACTGGTGCCGCTCCCGTCACTGAGCCCCGAGCAGCGCGCTGCCGCGCTGGAGAAGGCTGCGGAAGTTCGCAAGGCTCGGGCTGAGCTGAAGGAACAGCTCAAGTCCGGCAAGACCACCCTCGCCGCCGTGCTCGACCGCGCGGAGGCCGATGAGGTCGTCGGCAAGCTGAAGGTCTCGGCCGTGCTTCAGGCGCTGCCGGGCATCGGCAAGATCCGCGCGACCCAGATCATGGAGAAGCTGAAGATCGCCGAGAGCCGCCGGCTCCGGGGTCTCGGCGACCAGCAGCGCAAGGCCCTCCTGGGGGAGTTCGCTGCGAACTGACTCATCGGCTCGTGTAGGAATGAGCCGTGAGCATGGATGACGACGCGCGCCCGGCAGCCCGCCTCACCGTCCTGTCCGGCCCCTCCGGGGTCGGCAAGGACAGCGTGATCGAGCTGATCCGGGCGCGCTCGCCTTGGATCCGGTTGTCGGTGTCGGTCACGACACGCAAGAAACGCGACTACGAGACCGACGGCGAGCACTATCACTTCGCAACACGGGCCGAGTTCCAGCGCCTGATCGACGGCGGTCAGCTGCTGGAGTGGGCCGAATTCGCGGGCAACCTGTACGGCACGCCTCGCGCGCAGGTCGAGGGCTGGCTCATGGAGGGCCGGCCCGTTCTGTTGAAGATCGACCTGCAGGGCGCCCGCCAGGTGCGGGCGGCCATGCCGGAGGCCCAGCTGGTCTTCCTGGCCCCGCCGAGCGTCGAGGAGCTCCAGCGCCGGCTGATCGGGCGGGGCACCGACGACGCCGAGACGATCAAGCGCCGCCTCGCGCACGCCGATGAGGAGCTGGCGGCCGAGTCGGAGTTCGACGTCACCGTCGTGAACGACTTCGTCGAGCGGGCCGCTGACGAGCTGGTAGGCTTGCTCGGTTCGTTATACCTAGCCCACGAGCATTAAGGATTCACCACAGTGGGAACTGTCGCCAACCCCGAGGGCATCACCAACCCGCCGATCGACGAGCTGCTCGACAAGACCTCGTCGAAGTACTCGCTGGTGATCTTCGCGGCCAAGCGCGCCCGCCAGGTCAACGCCTACTACAGCCAGCTCGGTGAGGGCCTGCTGGAGTATGTCGGTCCCCTGGTCGAGACCACCCCCCAGGAGAAGCCGCTCTCGATCGCGATGCGGGAGATCAACGCCGGTCTGCTGACCGCTGAGCCGACCGACCACCCGTAAGGGGTTCCGCGTTCGTCCGATCCCGTGTCCCAGTCTCTGGGCGCGGGATCGTCTGCTATCCGAGGTGGTGCGGTGACTGAGGTCGTCCTGGGAGTCTGTGGCGGCATCGCCGCCTACAAGGCCTGTGAGCTGCTCCGGCTGTTCACCGAGTCCGGCCACGGCGTCCGGGTGGTGCCGACCGCCTCGGCGCTGAAGTTCGTCGGCGAGCCCACCTGGGCCGCCCTCTCCGGCCGTCCGGTCGCCACGCAGGTGTGGGACGACGCTCACGAGGTGCCGCACGTGCGCATCGGCCGCGCCGCCGAGCTGGTCGTGGTCGCCCCGGCCACCGCCGACATCCTGGCCAAGGCCGCGCACGGCATCGCCGACGACCTGCTCACCAACACGCTGCTGACCGCCACCTGCCCGGTCGTCTACGCCCCCGCCATGCACACCGAGATGTGGGAGAACCCGGCCACCCGGGCCAACGTCGCCACCCTGCGCTCGCGGGGCGCGTTCGTCATCGAGCCGGCCGTCGGCCGCCTCACCGGCAAAGACACCGGCAAAGGCCGCCTGCCCGAGCCTGCGGCGATTTTTTCGTACGCGCTGAGCGCGCTGCGCGCGCCGAGAAGTGACTTGGCGGGCCGGCACGTCGTCGTGACGGCCGGCGGCACCCGGGAGCCCCTCGACCCGGTCCGCTTCCTCGGCAACCGCTCGTCCGGCAAGCAGGGCTACGCCCTCGCCCGGGCGGCACTGGCCCGCGGCGCTCGTGTGACGTTGATCGCGGCAAATGTTTCGCTGCCCGACCCGGCCGGCGCCGATCTGATCCGGGTGGGGACCACCGAGGAGCTGCGCAAGGCCACCGTCGAGGCGGCCGCGTCGGCGGACGTCGTGGTGATGGCCGCCGCACCCGCCGACTTCCGCCCGGCCACCGTCGCCGAGCAGAAGATCAAGAAGACTGAGGACGGGCTCCCGGCCCCGATCGCCCTGGTCACGAACCCGGACATCGCCGCCGAGCTGGGCGCCGCCAAGCTGCCCGGGCAGATATTGGTGGCGTTCGCCGCGGAGACGCACGACGCGCTGGAACACGCCCGAGTGAAGATGGCGAAAAAACGCGCAGACCTCATCGTGGTGAATGAAGTCGGGATGGATCGGGTCTTCGGCCAGGATCGGAACACCGTCACTGTGCTGGGCGCGGAAGGCTACCGCGAGGCGCTCGAGGAATTATCCAAAGACGATGTATCCGATAGGATCTTGGACCATGTCGTGGGCAGGCTCGATGCCCAGGTCGGTGACGGTCGGCCGCTCTGATTAGACTTCCGCGTTACCTGTATTCGACAACTGAGGAGCACCGTGGCACGCCGCCTGTTCACTTCCGAGTCGGTCACGGAAGGCCACCCGGACAAGATCGCTGACCAGATCAGCGACGGGATTCTCGACGCCCTGCTCGCCCAGGACCCGCGCAGCCGTGTCGCGGTCGAGACCCTGATCACCACCGGCCAGGTGCACGTAGCGGGCGAGGTCACCACCCAGGCCTACGCCGACATCCCCAAGATCGTGCGCGACACCATCCTGGCGATCGGTTACGACTCGTCGAAGAAGGGCTTCGACGGCGCGTCGTGCGGCGTGAGCGTCTCCATCGGCTCTCAGTCGCCGGACATCGCCCAGGGCGTGGACAGCGCGATCGAGCTGCGCGAGGGTGACTCCGAGCACGTCCTGGACCAGCAGGGCGCCGGCGACCAGGGCATGATGTTCGGCTTCGCCTGCTCGGAGACCCCCGAGCTGATGCCGCTGCCGATCGCGCTGGCGCACCGGCTGGCCCGGCGGCTCTCCGCCGCGCGCAAGGACGGCACGATTCCGTACCTGCGCCCGGACGGCAAGACCCAGGTCACCATCGAGTACGACGGCCTGCGCCCGGTCCGGCTGAACACCGTGGTCGTCTCCTCGCAGCACGCCGCGGACATCTCCCTGGAGTCGCTGCTGACCCCGGACGTGCGCGAGCACGTCATCGCGCCGGAGCTGGAGGGTCTCGGCCTCGACGTCGAGGACTACCGGCTGCTGGTCAACCCGACCGGCCGCTTCGAGATCGGTGGCCCGATGGGCGACGCCGGCCTGACCGGCCGCAAGATCATCGTTGACACCTACGGCGGGTACGCCCGGCACGGCGGTGGCGCGTTCTCCGGCAAGGACCCGTCGAAGGTCGACCGTTCCGCGGCGTACGCGATGCGCTGGGTCGCCAAGAACGTGGTCGCCGCCGGTCTGGCCGAGCGCTGCGAGACCCAGGTGGCCTACGCGATCGGCAAGGCGCACCCGGTCAGCCTGTTCGTGGAGACCTTCGGCACCGAGAACGTGCCGGTCGAGCGGATCGAGAAGGCCATCAAGGAGGTCTTCGACCTGCGTCCGGCCGCGATCATCCGGGACCTGGACCTGCTCCGCCCGATCTACCAGCAGACCGCCGCGTACGGCCACTTCGGCCGGGAGCTGCCGGACCTGAAGTGGGAGAGCACGGACCGCGCTCAGGACCTGAAGAACGCCGCTTCCTGAGGCTTCCCGCCGCGTCGCGAGAGCCGGCGCCCCCGACCGGGGGTGCCGGCTCTTTCACGTCAACAGCCCGGCCCTGGTGGCCAGCGCCGTCACCGCGGCCGCGCGGTCCGCGTCGGCGAGCGTGATCGGCTCGCCGGTGATGTACATCCGCGCGTACCAGGTCGAGCCCACCTGGCGGATCACCTCGGCCGGGTCGGTCTCGGCCGGCGCCTCGCCCCGGGCCACCGCCCGCTCCACCATCACCGCCGCGTTGCTGATCCGCGCGGCGAAGAACGTGTCGAGCGCCGCTCGCGCGGCCGGGTCGTGGATCGCCTCGCCCACCACGATGTCGAAGACCGCCCGGCTCTCCGGCTCGCGCAGCATGGTGATCGTGCTGCGGGCCAGCTCGCGCAGGTCGCCCTCGAGCGATCCGGTGTCCGGCACCGGCACCTGCTGGCCGGCGATCCCCGCGAACACGTCCACCACCAGCTGCCCGACCGTGCCCCAGCGCCGGTAGACGGTGGTTTTCGCCACGCCGGCCCGGCGGGCGATCCGGTCGATCGACGTCCCCGCGTAACCCACCTCCAGCAGCTCGGCGGTGAGCGCCGCGGTCACCGCCTCGGCCGTCCGTGCGGTGCGCCCGCCGGGTCTGCTCGCAGTCAAACGAAACTCCAGTTGCATTAATGGCGATCGTGCCTCTATCGTCATCCTAACGCAACTAGAGTTCACTTAAGAGGGGTTCCCGATGTCGTTCTTCCTCGGCACGATCTTCTTCGCCGCCGTCGTCGGCGTGCTCGACGCGAAGCTCCCGTGGGGCGGCGCCCGATGATCACCGGACACTTCGGACTGGCGGCCGGCGTGAAGTCCGGGGCGCGGCAGGTTCCGCTCTGGGCGCTGATGCTGGCCACGGTCTGGCTCGACGTCCTCTTCGTCCCGCTGGTGCTGGCCGGGGTCGAGGGCTTCGAGGACGCTCCCGGCACCGACGGCGGGTACGGGGACGGGATCATCCACGCCGACTGGACGCACTCGCTGGCCGGGGCGCTGCTGATCGCCGGGCTGACCGGGTGGCTCTGCATCCGCTGGTGGGGGCGGCTCGGCGGGCTGACGATCGGCGCGGTCGTGTTCTCGCACTGGGTCCTCGACCTGCTGGTCCACCGGGCCGACATGCCGGTGCTGCCCGGGGACCTCGGCGATCTGCCGCGGCTCGGGTTCGGGCTCTGGCAGCACCACGTCCTGACCGCGGCGATCGAGGCGGCGTTGCTGCTGGCCGGGGCAATGCTCTATCACCGTGCCGCCCGGCGGACCGGTGGGCCGATCGCTCGGGTGAACCTGATCACCGCCCTGATCGTGGCCGGTGGGGCGGTGACCCTGGGCTTGGATCTGGCCGGGCTCTGACCGCGCGTGGTCCCGGCTGGTCCCCACGGCCCTGTCCGGCCGTGCGATGGGGCCGTACCGGCCAGCTCGGGTGGTCGGGCTGGCGTCCATGGCCCTGTTCGGCCGTGCGATGGGGCCGTAGGGGCCGGCTGGGGTGGTCGGGCTGGCTTCCATGGCCCTGTTCGGCCATGCGGTAGGGCTGTGGGGGCCAGCTGGGGTGGTCGGGCTGGCTTCCACGGCCCTGTTGAGACATGCGATGGGACCGTGGGGACCAGCTCGGGTGGTCGGGCTGGTTTCCATGGCCCTGTTCGGCCGTGCGATGGGGCCGTGGGGACCAGCTGGGGTGGTCGGGCTGGTTTCCATGGCCCTGTTGAGACATGCGATGGGGCTGTGAGGGCCAGCTGGGGTGGTCGGGCTGGTTTCCATGGCCCTGTTGAGACATGCGATGGGGCTGTGAGGGCCAGCTGGGGTGGTCGGGCTGGCTTCCACGGCCCTGTCCGGCCGTGCGTTAGGGCTGTAGGGGCCAGCTCGGGAGGTCGGGCTGGTTTCCACGGCTCTGTCCGGACAGGGGATAGCGCCGTGGGGGCCAGCCGGGGACCTGGGTGGACTGCGCTTCCCGGATCGTCGCGATCGACCGGCGCGCCGAGACGGTGAACTGCCTGGCCCACGTGACCCCATGACCTCGCCTCGCCGGGGATTGTCAGAGGGGGCGGGCAGAATGTTCGGCGATGGGGACCAAGAGTGTGCGTGGGGAGCGGGAGCCGGCGGAGCGTCTGCCGGTGGCCCGGGTGTGTGTCGACTTGCCGTTGCCGCACCTGGATCGGCCGTTCGATTATCTGGTCTCCTCGGCCGATGACGAGGCGGCGCAGCCGGGGGTGCGGGTCAAGGTCCGGTTCGCCGGGCAGTTGGTGAGCGGGTTCCTGCTCGGGCGGGCCGAGGCCTCGGATCATCAGGGACGGCTGGCCTTCCTGGAAAAGGTCGTCTCGCCGGAGCGGGTGCTGGATCCGGAGGTGGTGCGGGCGGCGCGGGCGGTTGCGGATCGCTATGCGGGGAGTTTGGCCGACGTGCTGCGCCTGGCGGTGCCGCCACGGCATGCGCGCGTGGAGACCCAGGCGGCGAAAGACAGGCCCGGGGCCGCGGATGACGCGGGCGGAGGCGGGCCGGCGGACGATGCGGGCGGAGGCGGGCCGGCGGACGATGCGGGCGGAGGCGGGCCGGCGGATGATGCCGGTGGGAGCGAGTCGGTTCTGCCTGAGAGCGAGCCCGCATTCCGGCCGCCCGCTCCCGGCGGCTGGGACTCCTACGCGGCGGGCCCGGCCTATCTGCGGGCCCTGGAGGACGGCCGTCCCGCCCGAGCCGTGTGGTCAGCGCTGCCGGGAGAGGACTGGCCGGTCCGGATCGCCGAGGCGGCCGCCGCCACCGTGCGCGCCGGCCGCGGCGTGGTCATCGTGGTCGCCGACGCGCGCGACCTGGACCGCGTCGACCGGGCGCTCACCGAGGTGCTCGGCCCCGGCCGGCACGTCGCGCTGAACGCGGCACTCGGCCCGGCCGAGCGCTACCGCCGTTTCCTCGCCGCCAGCCGGCACCAGGTCCCGGTGGTCGCCGGCACCCGGGCGGCGATGTGGGCCCCGGTCGCCGCCCTCGGCCTCGTGGTGATCTGGGACGACGGTGACGACCTGCACGCCGAGCCCCGCTCGCCCTACCCGCACGCCCGCGACGTGCTGCTCACCCGCGCCCGGCTGGCCGACTGCGCGGCGCTGGTCGGCGGCTTCGCCCGGACCGGGGAGGGCCAGCTCCTGCTGGAGACCGGCTGGGCCCGGGAGATCGTCGCGGACCGGGGCGTGCTGCGCCGCCGCCAGCCGGTGATCTCGCCGACCGGCGACGACCCGCAGCTGGCCCGCGACCCCGGCGCGGTGACCGCCCGCCTGCCCAGCGTGGCCTGGCAGGCGGCCCGCTCCGCGTTGCAGGCCGGCGCCCCGGTGCTGGTCCAGGTGCCGCGCCGGGGCTATCTGCCCGCCGTGGCCTGTGTCGAGTGCCGGAACCCGGCCCGTTGCCCGAAATGCTCCGGTCCGCTGGCCCTGCACAGCGCCCGCGACGTGCCGGTCTGCCTGTGGTGCGGGCGCAACTTCCCGGCCTATCAGTGCCCGGTCTGCGGCGAGCGCCGGCTGCGCGCCTCGATCATCGGGGCCCGGCGCACCGCTGAGGAGCTGGGCCGGGCCTTTCCGGGTGTGCCGGTGCGCACCTCCGGGCGGGACGAGATCTTGGACACGGTTCCCGGCGAGCCGGCCATGGTCGTCGCCACCCCGGGCGCCGAGCCGGTGGCCGCGGGCGGCTACGGCACGGTCCTGCTCCTGGACACCTGGGCGCTGCTGAGCCGGGCCGACCTGCGGGCCGCCGAGGAGACCATGCGGCGCTGGCTGAACGCGTCGGCCCTGGCCCGCCCCGGCCCGCAGGGCGGCAAGGTGGTCGTGGTCACCGACGGCTCCCTCGCCCCGGTGCAGGCCCTGCTGCGCTGGGACCCGGGCTGGTTCGCCGCCCGTGAGCTGGCCGAACGCCGCGAGTTGGGCTTCCCCCCGGCGGCCCGGATGGCCAGCGTCACCGGCCCGGCTCCGGCCGTCGCCGAGCTGCTCACCATCGCCGAGCTGCCGGACGGCACCGAGCAGCTCGGCCCGGTCCCGGCCGGTGACGAGCAGGAGCGGATGCTGCTGCGGGTGTCCCGGTCCCGGGCCGCCGACCTGGCGCACGCCCTGCACGTGGCCGCCGGCGTGCGCAGCGCCCGCAAGGCGGCGGTGCCGGTCCGCATCCAGGTGGACCCGGCCGACCTCTTCTAGGTCCGTAGACTGTCCCGGGACGCGTTTCGAGCCCCGATCGGGGCCGCGGCGCGGCCCGGCCGGATTCCGAAACACGTCCTGGCCGTCTTTCAAGATTTAGGAGTTCCGCCGCGTGACCGTCCAGCCCATCCGTCTGTTCGGCGATCCGGTGCTGCGCACTGCGGCCGACCCGGTCGTCGACTTCGACAAGGAACTGCGCAAGCTGGTCAAGGATCTGACCGACACGATGCTGGACGAGGGCGGCGCCGGCCTGGCCGCCCCGCAGCTCGGCGTCGGCCTGCGCGTGTTCACCTTCGACGTGGACGACGTGGTCGGGCACATCGTCAACCCGGTGCTGTCGTTCCCGGACGAGGAGGAGCAGGACGGCCCCGAGGGCTGCCTCTCCATCCCGGGCATCTACATCGACACCAAGCGCCGGCAGAACGTGGTGGCCAACGGTTTCTCCGAGCACGGCGAGCCGGTCCAGCTGGTCGGCACCGGCCTGATGGCCCGCTGCGTGCAGCACGAGACCGACCACCTGGACGGCGTGCTGTTCCTGGACCGCCTGGACTCGGCCGGCCGCAAGGACGCGATGAAGCAGATCCGCGCCGCCGAGTGGTACGACGCCGCCAAGCCCCCCACCGTCAAGGAGAGCCCGCACGGCCGGGGCATCTTCGGCGTGGGACGGTGATCTGATGCGCCTGGTCTTCGCCGGCACGCCCGAGGTGGCGCTGCCCAGCCTGGAGGCGATCGCCGCGTCCGGGCACGAGTTGCTCGCCGTGGTGACCCGGCCGGACGCCCCCGCCGGGCGGGGCCGCCGCCTGGTCCGCTCGCCCGTCGGCGCCTGGGCCGACGAGCGCGGCATCGAGGTGCTGACCCCGGCCAGACCGCGGGAGCCAGAGTTCCAGGAGCGCCTGCGCGAGCTGGCGCCGGACTGCGTGCCGGTGGTGGCCTACGGTGCCCTGGTCCCGCCGTCCGCCCTGGAGATCCCCGCACACGGCTGGGTGAACCTGCACTTCTCGCTGCTGCCCGCCTGGCGCGGCGCCGCGCCGGTGCAGCACGCCGTGCTGCACGGTGACGAGGTGACCGGGGCCAGCGTCTTCGAGCTGGAGGCCGGCCTGGACACCGGCCCGGTCTACGGCACCGTCACCGACCAGATCCGGTTCAACGACACCTCCGGCGACCTGCTGGAGCGGCTCGCCCGCGAGGGTGCCGGCCTGCTGGTCGCGGTGCTCGACGCGATCGCGGCGGGCACCGCCCGGGCGCACCCGCAGCCGCACGACGGCGTCAGCCTGGCGCCGAAACTCACCGTCGAGGACGCCCGGGTCCGCTGGACCGATCCGGCGTTCGCGGTCGACCGGCGGATCCGGGCGTGCAGCCCGGCGCCGGGCGCCTGGACCACGCTGCGCGACGACCGGCTCAAGCTGGGGCCGGTCCGGCCGATCGCGAACGCGCCGCACCTGGAGCCGGGGGAGCTGCGGGTGGAGCGCACGCAGGTGCTCGCCGGCACCGCGACCACGCCGGTGCAACTGGGCGAGATCCGCGCGGCGGGCAAGAAACCGATGGCCGCGACCGATTGGGCTCGTGGCATGCGTATCGAAGCAGGAGAGAAACTGGCGTGATCGACCGCACCGCAGCCAAGCAAGGGCCGGGAGAGCACGCCGGGGAGGGCCCAGCATGACCGAACATCGGGCTTCACGGCCGCACGGCGCCGGCCCTCGCCGGCCATCCGGGCCGGGACATCCGCGCGACCAGCGCAGCGGCCGGGCGCCGAGGGGCGGCCGCCCGCCGTCGGACCCGGCGCGCCAGGCGGCCTACGAGGCGATCGCCGCCGTGCACCGCGACGACGCGTACGCGAACCTGGTGCTGGCCGAGATCCTCGGCGGGATGCGCCTGCACGGGCGGGATGCCGCGTTCGCCACCGAGCTGACCTACGGCACGCTCCGGGCGCTCGGCACCCTCGACCTGATCATCGCCGACGCCTCCGGCCGGGACCTGGCGCAGATCGACGCGCCGGCCCGCGACGCCCTCCGGCTCGGGGCCTATCAGCTGCTCTACACCCGGGTGCCGACGCACGCCGCGGTGAACCAGACCGTCGACCTGGTTCGGTCGGTGGCGCCCTTCGCGGCCGGCTTCTCGAACGCGGTGATGCGGACCATCTCGGAGACGACACTCGACGACTGGCTGGCGAAACTCGCCCCGTCGGCGGAGGACGACCCGATCGGGCACCTCGCGGTGCACCACCACCATCCGGAGTGGATCGTGCGGGCGTTCGCCGAGGCGCTCGGCGGCGACCTGGAGGACACCACCCGGCTGCTGATCGAGGACAACCAGCCGCCGGCCGTGCACCTGTGCGCGCGTCCGGGCCGGGCCGACGCGGTCGAGCTGGCCGACGAGGTCAACGGGGTGCCGGGCGCCTTCTCGCCGTACGCGGTCTACCTGAACGGCGGCGCTCCGCGTGACCTGGCCGCCATCCGCGAGGGCCGGGCGCACGTGCAGGACGAGGGTTCCCAGCTGGTCGCGGCGGCGCTGCTGGCCGCCCCGGTGGAGGGTCAGGACACCCGCTGGCTGGACCTGTGCGCCGGCCCGGGTGGCAAGACCGGCCTGATCGGCGCGATCGCCGCCGCCCGGGGCGCCGAGGTGACCGCGGTCGAGGTGGCCGAGCACCGGGCCCGCCTGGTCGAGCAGGCCACCGAGGGCATGCCGGTGACGGTCTTCCCGATGGACGGCCGCTCGGTGGGCCGGGACCCGGACCTGCCCGAGGAGGCGTTCGACCGGGTGCTGGTCGACGCGCCGTGCACCGGCCTGGGCTCGCTGCGCCGCCGGCCCGAGTCGCGCTGGCGCCGGCAGCCGGCCGACCTGCCGCCGCTCACCAAGTTGCAGCGGGAGCTGCTGGTGGCGGCGCTGCGGGCGGTCCGCCCGGGCGGCGTGGTGGCATATGTGACCTGTTCCCCGCACATGGTGGAGACCCAGGTGACGGTGAGCGAGGGCGCCCGGCGCTCCGGGGTCGAGGTCGACTTCGTGGACGCCCGGCCGCTGCTGCCGCCGGGCATGCCGGGGCTCGGCCCGGGCCCGACGGTCCAGCTGTGGCCGCACCGGCACGGCACCGACGCGATGTTCCTGGCCGTCCTGCGCCGGACGAGCTGAGCTCGGCGAGGCCGGACCGCCCCGAGGCGGCCCGGCCTCGCTATTTCACCGTGGGCAGCAGCACGGTGTCCGCTTCGAGCGCCGCTACCGGCGCCGGCGCGGCGTACCGGTCTCCCCGGTTGATCGTGGTCGCGGCCGCGTCCAGGTGCTTCTTCAGGATCCGCGCGAGCGGCTTCTCCACCACCCGGTGCAGCAGGTACGCCGCGAGCAGCATGGCGCCCACGACCAGCGGCAGCAGCACGGGCCGCGGCAGCAGGTCCCGCAGTCCGTAGATCATGGTCCAGCCCAGGTACTCGTGCAGCAGGTAGAACGGGTACGTCAGCAGCCCCGCCGTGGTCAGCCAGCGCCACTGGATCCGCGCCGTGTATCCGAGCGCGATCGCGAGCATCACCGCGAAGATGCCGGTGACCACGACCGCCCCGACCGCCGTGGACAGCCCCGGGTCCACCTCCCGCTTGTCGCCCACCTGCTGCACCGTCCAGTACTGGGCCAGCAGGAACGAGGCGCCGAGAAGCCCCCAGAGCAGCAGGTCCGGCCCGAAACGGTGGATCAGGTAGAGCGCGATGCCGGCGACGAAGAACGGGGCGCAGTCCGGTTGCAGCACCGTCGACAGCAGGTGCACCCCGGACTTGACCGAGAGCATCGAGGCGACCAGCCAGCCGTACCCGAAGATCACCGCACGGCGCAGCGTCAGCCCGCGCCACACCACGACGGCGAAGAGCAGGTAGAACAGCGCCTCCCGCCAGAGCGACCAGTAGACCGCGTCGACGTGCTGCACGTCGACCGCCTTCTGCATCATCGTCAGGTTGAGTGCCACCTCGTGCCAGTGCCGGGGTGCCCGGACGACCGGCCAGAGGGTCAGCACCGCCGTGGTGATCAGCACCGCCGGCCAGTACGCCGGGAACAACCGGGTCACCCGGGAGCGGAAGAACGCCCCGGGCGTGCGGCCCCAGCTGCTCATGCAGATGACGAAGCCGCTGATCACGAAGAACAGCTCGACGCCCAGCCAGCCGTAGCGCCCGAGGTGGTGCAGGAGCGGCCAGGCCGTCTCCGGCGGCGCGCCCCAGGACTGGCGCACCCCGGTCGGGTATCCGGTGTAGTGGTAGAGCGCCACCACCAGCGCGGCGAGGATCCGTAGGCCGTCGAGCGCGGCAAGCCGCCGGGCAGAGCCGATCTTCGGGGTCACGGCGGCACACCATACCGGCGGCACCGGAGCGGGAATCGCCAGGTCATACAATTTCAGCCGTGGAATCATCGCCGATCATCGCGCCGAGCATCCTCGCCTCCGACTTCTCCCGCCTGGCCGAGGAAGTGCGAGCCATCGAGGGGGCCGCCGACTGGGTGCACGTGGACGTCATGGACAACCACTTCGTGCCCAACCTCACGCTCGGCCTGCCGATCGTGCAGAGCCTGCGCAAGGCGACCACGATCCCGTTCGACGTGCACCTGATGATCACCGACCCGGAGCGCTGGGCGCCGGGTTACGCCGAGGCGGGGGCGTACAACGTGACGTTCCACGCCGAGGCCTGCGACGACCCGGTGGCGCTCGCCAAGACGCTGCGCGCGGCCGGGGCAAAGGCGGGCCTGGCCATCGACCGGGACACCCCGGTGGAGCCGTACCTGGAGTTGTTGCCCTATCTGGACACCGTCCTGATCATGACGATCAAGGCCGGCTTCGGTGGGCAGAAATTCCTGCCCGAGATGCTGGACAAGGTGCGTGACGTGCGGCGCCGCGTCGCCGTGGGCCACCTGGACGTGCGCATCGAGGTGGACGGCGGGATCGCCGCGGACACCATCGAGCAGGCCGCCGAGGCCGGTGCGGACGCGTTCGTGGCGGGCACCGCGGTCTATGGCATGGCCGACCCGGCCGAGGCGGTGCGTAAGCTTCGGGCACTGGCCGCCAACCGGATGGGGAACTCGATGTGAGCACTTCCGAGCCGGGGCCCGTGGTCGAGGACCTCGGGCTCGACGCCGACGAGCAACGACCGGACCTCATCCTGGTCGTCGACGACGATCAGGACATCGCGAGCTTCGTCGAGTTCAACCTCAAGGTGCACGGCTTCGAGGTGATCCGCGCCCGGGACGGGCAGGAGGCGCTCGACCTGATGGAGGAGCACCGCCCCGATCTGGCCGTGGTCGACTGGATGATGCCCCGGATGGACGGGGTCGAGCTGATCCGGAACCTGCGGGCCGACCCGCTCACCTCCGCGCTCCCGGTGATCATGCTGACCGCCAAGAGCATGACGGTGGACAAGGTGGTCGGCCTGACCACCGGCGCCGACGACTACCTGACCAAGCCGTTCGACACCGCCGAGCTGATCGCCCGGGTCTCCACCACGCTGAAACGCAACAAGGAGTTCCGCGAGGTCTCGCCGCTGACCGGCCTGCCCGGCAACGCCCGGGTGCGCCGCGAGATCATCGACCGGATCCGGTCCGGCGGCGACTACTCGGTCGGCTACATCGACATCGACCGGTTCAAGAGCGTCAACGACGTCTACGGGTTCGACCGCGGTGACGAGTTCATCACCGCCATGGCCCGCAGCCTGCAACGCGCCAGCGCCTCCACCGGCAAACCGTCGATCTTTCTGGGGCACATCGGCGGCGACGACTTCGTCTTCATCTGCCACCCCGACCAGGTGCTGCCGCTGACCAAGAGCATGGTCACCGACTTCGAGTCGGCCGCCGACCGGCTCTACGACCAGAAGGACGCGCAGCGCGGCTACATCGAGGTGCCCGACCGCCGCGGCAACAAGCAGCGTGCCGCGCTGGTCACGCTCTCGATCGGGGTCGCCCAGGCGACCGCCGACGGCCGGCAGTTCACCGACCCGCGGATGGTCATCGCGGTCGCCTCGGAGATGAAGAAGGTCGCCAAGTCCCAGCCGGGCTCCTACGTCGCCATCGACCGCCGCCGCAACGAGGCCAAAGACGAGGATCAAAACCCGATTTAGGTACGCGGGGGAGCGTACTTCGCGACGTATTCCTGGCCGGTCAAGCCTTGGATCGCGGCAACCACCTCATCGGTGACCCGCCGGGCGTCCGGGGCGGATTCCACCTTCACCGGGATGGGCGGGCCGAAGTCCAGCCGGATCGGGTGCGGCCGGGGGAGGCGGCGACCGGCCGGCCGGACCTGATCGGTGCCGCGGATCCCGACCGGCACGATCGGCACCCCGGCCTGCGCAGCGAGCCGGACCGCCCCGGTGCGTCCCCGGTACAGCCGCCCGTCGGGGGAGCGGGTCCCCTCGACGAAGACCGCGACCAGCCCGCCGGCCCGCAGGATCGGCACCGCCGCGTCGAAGGCGCTGAGCACCGCCCGCCCGCCGGCCCGCTCCACCGGGATGGCGCCCATCCCGGTCACCACCCGGCGGGTCAGCCCGGACCCGCGGAAGTACTCCGCCTTGGCCCAGAACGCGATGTGCCGCGGCGTGTTGATGCCGAGGAACAACTGGTCGGCGATGGCGTGGTGGTTGGCCGCGAGGATCGCGCCGGAGCCGGCCGGCAGGTGCTCGAGACCGGTGACCGTGGTCGGCCAGAATCCGCGCAGTAGCGCGCCGAGGGTGCGGTGAGCGGCGGCGTAGAGCGGCGGCATGCGGGTCATCGAGAGTCCCTCTCCAAGGCGGCGTCGAGCGGCGGCATGCGGGTCATCGGGAGTCCTTCCCCAAGGCGGCGTCGAGCGGCGACATGCGGGTCATCGAGAGTCCTTCCCCAGATGGGCGGCGAGGGTGGCGTCGACGAACGGGGCCGGGTCGGTGGCCCCGGTGGCCAGCGTCAGCGAACCCCAGATCCAGAGCTGGGCGGTGCCGTGCAGGGCCGCCCAGAGCGCGGCGGCCGTGACCTCGGCCGGCGGGTCGGCGGCGGGCCGGGCGGCGGCGACCAGATCGACCAGCAGCCGGAAGAGCGGCAGCGAGGCGTCGCGCAGGCCCAGCTCCCCACCGGTTTCGAGCAGGTCGTGGCGGAACATCAACGCGAACATGCCGCGGTTCGCGGCGGCAAAGCGTACGTAAATCCGGGCCAGCTCGGTGATCTGCGACCGCGGGTCGGCGGCGGCCGTCCGCAGCGCGGTCTCGATCTGCGCCTTGAGCTCGGCGAACCCGGAGCGGGCGATGGCCGAGAGCAGCGACTTGTGGGTGGGGAACCAGCGGCGCGGCGCGCCGTGCGAGACACCGGCCCGGCGAGCGATCTCACGCAGTGAGAGGGCGCCGGGACTTTCGGTGCTCAGCAACTCGGCGCCGACCCGGACGAGCCGGTCACGTAAGACGTCGTCAGCGGGCATAGACAGTGTCTACCAGAGGGGGTAGACACTGTCTACGCCGGGATGCGCGAGGGCGGGGCATCTGCAAGGCTGCGGGGATGGACGTGGACGCGCTTCGAGCCGGGACGCCCGGCTGCCGCAATCGGATCCATCTGAACAACGCGGGCGCGGCCCTGATGTCGCAGCAGACCCTGGACGTCGTGGTCGAGCACCTGCGGCTGGAGGCGCGGATCGGTGGCTACGAGGCGGCCGACGCGGCCGCCGACCGGGTCGCCGCGGTCTACTCCGGGCTGGCCGAGCTGCTCGGCGGGCGGTCCGACGAGATCGCGCTGTTCGACAACGCGACGCACGCGTGGCAGGCCGCGTTCTACTCGGTGCCGCTGCGGCCCGGGGACCGGATCCTGACCGGGCGCAACGAGTACGGCAGCAACGTCCTGGCCTACCTTCAGGCGGCCCGGCGGGCGGGCGCCGAGGTCGTGGTGGTGCCGAACGACGCGGACGGGCAGATCGACACGTCCGCGCTGGCCGGGCTGATCGACGGGCGTACGAAACTGATCGGCCTGACCCACGTGCCGACCGCGGGCGGACTGGTCAACCCGGCGGCCGAGGTCGGTCGCATCGCCCGCGCCGCGGGCGTCCCCTACCTGCTGGACGCGACCCAATCGGTGGGGCAGTTCCCGGTGGACGTCGCGGAGATCGGGTGCGACTTCCTCTGCGGGACCGGGCGCAAGTTCCTGCGCGGGCCGCGCGGCACCGGGTTCCTCTGGGTCCGCCACGGCGTGCTGGACCAGCTCGACCCGCACATCGTGGAGATCCAGTCGGCGGACTGGGACGGTGCCCGCGGGTTCGGCTGGGCGCCCGGCGCGCGGCGGTTCGCCACCTGGGAGCTCAACTACGCGGCGGTGCTCGGCCTCGGCGTGGCCGTCGACCAGGCCCTGAACCTGGGGCTGGCGGAGATCGGCAAGCGCAACGAGGAGCTCGGCGACCGGATGCGCGGGCTGCTGGAGGACACCCCCGGCGTGACCGTTCACGACCTGGGGCGCCGGCGGTGCGCGATCGTCACCGCCACGGTCGACGGGGTGGAGTCGGAGCTGGTGGTGGCCCGGCTGGCCGAGTCCGGGGTGAACGTGACCAGCACCGAGCCGGCGCACCAGCAGTTCGACACCGAGGAGCGCAACCCGCCGCCGCTGGTCCGGTTCTCCCCGCACTACTACAACACCGAGGACGAGGTGGAGCACGCCGCGACCCTGGTAGGGGCCCTTACCGGCAAGCGTTTGTGAGATCCCTCGCCCCTGGGGTGGCAAATCCGCCGGCGCGTGCAAGACTCGGGGTTAACCCACCACGCGCTGGCGGGACTCGGTGAAATTCCGAACCGGCGGTGATCCACTGCGCAAGCAGCGGTAAGCCCGCGACCCGGACGTCCGCACCACGACGGCCGGTGGACCTGGTGAGACTCCAGGGCCGACGGTTGATCAGGCGAAAGCCCGATCAGACAGTCCGGATGGGAGACAGCGCGCGGAATCGGACGGGTGTGCCCTCAACGGGGTCGCATCCGGACCCGGGTGCGCGAAGCGTACCCTGAGTGTCCGATTCTTGGCGTTTCTCCCATTGCCCTCCGCGCGTGTCCTGACCGCGTGAGAGGACTGCCGTTCCGATGGTGACCGAGGACGAGGCGATGCGCCGCGCGATTGCGCTGGCCGCCCGGGGCCTCGGCACGACCAGCCCCAACCCGGTGGTCGGCTGCCTGCTGCTCGGCCCGGACGGCGCGGTCGTCGGTGAGGGCTTCCATGCGTACGCGGGCGGCCCGCACGCCGAGATCGTGGCCCTCGCCCAGGCCGGTGAGCGGGCCCGCGGCGGCACCTGCGTGGTGACCCTGGAGCCGTGCAACCACACCGGGCGGACCGGCCCGTGCTCGGAGGCGCTGATCCAGGCCGGCCTGCGCCGCGTGGTGATCGCCGTCGACGATCCGAACCCGGTGGCCTCCGGCGGCGCCGCCACCCTGCGCGCGGCCGGCCTCCAGGTGGAGACCGGGGTGCGCCGCGCCGAGGCCGAGCTGGGGAACATCGCCTGGCTGACCGCCGTGCGCCGCGGCCGCCCGTTCGTGACCTGGAAATTCGCCGCCACCCTGGACGGGCGCTCGGCCGCCGCGGACGGGACCAGCCAGTGGGTCAGCTCCAGCGAGTCGCGCTTCGACGTGCACGTGCTGCGCAGCACGGTCGACGCGATCGTGGCCGGGGTCGGCACGGTGGTCGCCGACGACCCGCAGCTGACCGTGCGCGACCTGCGGGACGGCTCGCTCGCCATCAAGCAGCCGCTGCGCGTGGTCGTCGACTCGCACGGGCGGACCCCGGAGACGGCCCGCGTCCGGGACGCCGCCGCGCCCACCTGGATCGTGACCACGGCCGAGACCGGCAGCGGGCCGGACGGCCGCGTCGACCTGCACGCCATGCTCACCGAGCTCTACACCCGCGGCATCCGCAGCGTGCTGCTGGAGGGCGGCCCGACCCTGGCCGGGGCGTTCCTCGCGGCCGGTCTGGTCGACCGCGTGATCGGTTACGTCGCGCCGAAACTGCTCGGCGCCGGCCGGTCCGCTCTGGTCGACGCCGGGATCGGCACCATCGCCGAGGCCCTGGAGCTCGACTTCACCGACATCGCGCAGATCGGGGGCGACCTGCGCTTCACCGCCACGCTCCGCTCAAAGGAGAACTGAATGTTCACCGGCATCGTCGAGGAACTGGGTGAGATCGTCCGCCTGACCGAGGGCTCCGCGGACTCGGCCGTCATCGCCGTCCGAGGGCCGCTGGTCACCTCGGACGCCCGCGACGGCGACTCCATCGCTGTCAACGGCGTCTGTCTCACCGTCATCGACAACGTGGACGGGGTGTTCACCGCCGACGTCATGGGGGAGACGCTCCGGCGTTCGTCGCTGGGCGCGCTCAAGGTCGGCAGCAACGTGAACCTGGAGCGGGCCGCCGCGCTCGGCAGCCGCCTCGGCGGCCACCTGGTGCAGGGCCACGTCGACGGGGTGGCGACACTGATCGGCCGCGAGCCGGCCGACCAGTGGGAGGTGGTCACCTTCTCGCTCCCCGCCGAGCTGGCGAAATACGTGGTCGAGAAGGGCTCGATCACGGTCGACGGCGTCTCGCTGACCGTCATGGCGGTCACCGAGGACACCTTCTCGGTCGGGATGATCCCGGCCACCTCCAAGCACACCGTGCTGGGCAGCAAGGCCATCGGCGAGCCGGTCAACCTCGAGGTCGACGTGATCGCCAAGTACGTCGAGAAGATGCTGGGGAGCCGCAATGTCTGAGAGCATCGAGCGCGCGATCGCCGAGATCAAGGCCGGCCGGCCGGTGATCGTGGTGGACGACGAGGACCGGGAGAACGAGGGCGACCTCATCTTCGCGGCCGAGTACGCCACCCCGGAGCTGGTCGCCTTCATGGTCCGCTACACCTCGGGCTACATCTGCGTGGCGATCCCGGAGGCCGAGGCCGACCGGCTCGACCTGCCCCCGATGGTGCAGACGAATCAGGACAACCTCAAAACCGCCTATGCCGTGACCGTCGACGCGCGGCACGGCGTGACCACCGGCATCTCGGCGGCTGACCGGGCGCACACCATCCGGCTGCTCTCATCGGCCTCCAGCGGGCCGGCCGACTTCAACCGGCCGGGCCACATCGTGCCGCTGCGCGCCAAGCCGGGTGGCGTGCTGCGCCGGCCCGGGCACACCGAGGCCGCGGTCGACCTGGCCGTGCTCGCCGGTGGCCGGGCGGCCGGGGTCCTCTGCGAGATGGTCAACGACGACGGCACCATGCAGCGCCGCCCCGACCTGGAGAAATTCGCGGTCGAGCACGACCTGGTCCTGATCACCATCGCCGACCTGGTGGCCTACCTGGGCGATCGTGCGGAGAAGCAGGTCGAGCGGGTGGTGGAGACCGCGCTCCCCACCGAGCACGGCGTCTTCACCGCGGTGGGTTACCGCACCGCGGCGGACGACGGCGAGCACGTCGCGCTGGTCTACGGCGACCTGAGCGACGGCGAGGACGTGCTGGTCCGGGTGCACTCCGAGTGCCTGACCGGGGACGTCTTCGGCTCCCGGCGCTGCGACTGCGGCCCGCAGCTGGACGCCGCCCTGGAAAAGGTGGCCGCCGCCGGGCGCGGGGTGGTGCTCTACATGCGCGGGCACGAGGGGCGGGGCATCGGCCTGCTGCACAAGCTTCAGGCGTACCAGTTGCAGGACCGCGGGTTCGACACGGTCGACGCGAACCTGGAGCTCGGCCTGCCGGCCGACGCCCGCGACTACGGCACCGGCGCGCAGATCCTCTACGACCTCGGCGTGCGCTCGATGCGCCTGCTCACCAACAACCCGGCCAAGCGGGCCGGGCTGGAGGGCTACGGCCTGCGGGTCACCGGCCGCGAGGAACTGCCGGTCCGCCTGCACCCGGAGAATGTCCGATACCTGCGGACCAAGCGGGACCGGATGGGGCACCTGTTCGAGGCGTTGGGCTGACCCCGTACGCAAGCAGGGGTGAAAATGACGACAAAGGGGGGTTCAGATGGCCGGCTTCGGTGATCCGCACACACAGCCCGTCGATGCGGCCGGGCTGCGGCTCGGCATCGTCGGTTCGCGCTGGCACAACGACCTGGTCGACCACATGATCGACCGGGCCCGGGCGGCCGCCGAGGCGTGCGGCGTCACGGACCTCGTCGTGGCCCGGGTGGCCGGCTCGGTCGAGCTGCCCGTGGTCGCCCAGGCGCTGGCGAAACGCTGCGACGCCGTGGTCGCCCTCGGCGTGGTGATCAAGGGCGAGACGCAGCACTTCGAGTATGTCTGCGACGCCGTCACGGCCGGCCTGACCCGGGTCGCGCTGGACGAGCAGACCCCGGTCGCGCACGGCGTGCTCACGGTGCACAGCCTCGGCCAGGCCCGGGACCGGGCCGGCCTGGAGGACTCGATCGAGGACAAGGGCTGGCAGAGCACGGTCGCCGTGCTCGACGCCGCGCTCGCCATCCGTGAGATCCAAAAGGACTAGAGCCGACCGGCTTCGATGATGCGGGTCAGGAACTGCCTGGTCCGCGCTTCGACGGGGTCGCCCAGCACCTGCTCGGGCGGCCCCTGTTCGAGGACCCGGCCGGCTTCCAGGAACGCCACCCGGTCGGCCACCTGCTTGGCGAAACCCATCTCGTGGGTGGCCAGCACCATGGTCATGCCCTCGCCCTTGAGGTCACGGATCATGGCGAGCACCTCGCCGACCAGCTCCGGGTCGAGTGCCGAGGTGACCTCGTCGAGCAGCAGCAGCCGCGGGCTGTTGACCAGCGCCCGGACGATCGCCACCCGCTGCTGCTGGCCGCCGGAGAGCCGGTCCGGATACGCGGTGGCCTTGTCGGCCAGCCCAACCCGGCTCAGCCAGGCCATCGCCGTGTCGCGGGCCTCGGCGGCCGCCCGCTTGTGCACCCTCGTCGGGGCCAGGGTGATGTTGTCCAGCACGGTCATGTGCGGGAACAGGTTGTAGCTCTGGAAGACCAGGCCGATCTTCTGTCGTACCAGATCGGGGTTGATCCGCGGATCGGTGATCTCCTCGCCGTCCAGGTGGATCGTCCCGTCGTCGATCTCGGTGAGCAGGTTCACGCAGCGCAGCAGCGTCGACTTGCCCGAGCCGGAGGCGCCGATCAGCGCCACCACCTCGTGCTCGCCGACGTCCAGGCTGAGGTCGTCCAGGACCACGTGGCCGGTGAAGACCTTGCGGACGTTCCGGCAGGAGAGCAGCACGTCAGGCCCCCGCGTTCTGTGCCCGGGCCGCACGCAGCGTCACCCGGTCGGTGATGGCGATCAGCGGCAGGGCGAGCAGGATGAACAGCACGGCGGCCACCACGTACGGGGTGAAGTTCCCGCTCTTGGCCACCCCGATCTGCGCGGCCCGGATCGCGTCGATCGGACCGGCCAGCGAGATCAGCCCGACGTCCTTCTGGAGCGCCACGATGTCGTTGAGCAGCGGCGGGGTGACCCGGCGGACGGCCTGCGGCAGCACCACGTGCCGCATCGCCTGCCGGTAGCTCAGGCCCAGCGACCGGGCCGCCGCGACCTGGCTCGGGTGCACCGACTCGATCCCGGCCCGGAACACCTCGGCCAGGTACGCCCCGTAGGTGATCACGATGGCCGCCCCGCCCAGCACGACCACGTCCGGGGTGCCCTGCAACCGCAGCCCGGGGATGCCGAACGCGAACAGGTAGATCGCGATGATCAGCGGCAGCCCCCGGTACGAGTACGTGTACCCGGCGGCCAGCACCCGCACCGGGAAGGTGACCGGCCCGCGCAGCGTGCGCAGCACCGCGATCAGCAACCCGAGCGCGAGCGCCAGCGGCGCGCAGACCACGAACAGCCGCACGTTGAGCCAGAAGCCCTCCAGCACCGCCGGGAAGTACTCCCGCGCGACCGTCAGGTTGAAGAACGACTGCTTGACCCGGGGCCAGCCGGGTGACCCGGTGACCCCGAGGACGAGCAGGGTGCCGACCACCGCGGTGGATCCGGCGGCGAGCAGGACGGAGCGGATCGCCTGCCGGCGACGGTAGGCGAACCGCTCCCGCTGCCGCTCACTTGGCGCGTATGTCACTTGAGCTCGGGCGCCCCGGCGTCGGACAGCCAGGTCTTCTCCAGCACCGCGAGGGTGCCGTCACCGCGCAGCTGGTCGACGGCCTGGCTGACGCAGCCGGTCAGCTTCGAGCCCTTGTCGAGGACCAGGCCGAACTGCTCGGGCACGCCGACCTGCGGCACCTGGCCGACGATCACGCCGTCCTTGAGCTCGGCGCCGGTCATGTAGAACGCGGTCGGCAGGTCGACCACGATCCCGTCGACGGTGCCGTTCTCCAGCGCCTTCTTGGCGTCGTCGTTGTTGTTGAAGACCGACGGCTTGGTGGCCGGCTTGATGACGTCGGTGATCGCCTGGTAGCTGGTGGTGCCGACCTGGGCGCCGAGTTTCGCGCTGTTGAGCTCCGCCAGGGTCTTGGCGCCGGCGATCTTCGACTTCTTCGTCGTGATGACCGTCTGCCGGACCAGGTAGTACGGCGAGGAGAAGTCCACCGCCTGCTTGCGCTCGTCGGTGATGGAGAACTGGTTGATGTCGAAGTCGAACGCCTTGGGTCCGGGGGCGATCGCGTTGTTGAACGTCACCGACGTCCAGACCACGTTCTCCTTCGAGTACCCGAGCCGTTCGGCGACCTGGTAGGCCACCGCGGACTCGAAGCCCTGCCCGTTGGCCGGCTTGCTGTCTTTGAACCACGGCTCGTACGCCGGGTCGTCGGTGCCGATGGTGAGCTTGCCCGCGGCGACGGTGCCGAGGGCGCCGGACGGACAGGCGTCCGCCGAGGAGGAGGAAGGGGATGCGCCGGAGGCGTTGCTGTCCTCGACCGGGGAACAGGCCGTGACAGCGGTGAGCGCCAGTGCGGCGCCACCCACGAGGAGGGGGGTGAAACGGCTGACCATGCCGGGCAGCTTAAAAGACGTCCCACGGGCTGGGGGTGTTCGTCGTCAGACCGTAATGAGCTGCAACAATCGTTCCCCGTGAAGACGTTCGAAGAACTGTTCGCCGAGTTGCAGCGCAAGGCGGCGGAACAGACCCCCGGTTCGGGCACGGTCGCCGCGCTCGAACGCGGAGTCCACTTCATCGGGAAGAAGGTCGTCGAGGAGGCGGCCGAGTCCTGGATGGCCGCCGAGCACGAGGGCCCGGAACGGGCCGCCGAGGAGATCTCGCAGCTGCTCTACCAGGCACAGGTCCTGATGATCGCCACCGGCATCGAGCTCAAGGACGTGTACCGACATCTCTGACGTACGGCCCCAGGTCCGTCCGTCAGAGAACGAAGGAGCACGTCCCATGCTGCGTATCGCCATCCCGAACAAGGGCACTCTCTCCGCACCGGCGACCCAGATGCTGAAAGACGCCGGTTACCGTCAGCGCACCGACCCGAAAGACCTCGCCTGCCGTGACGAGGCCAACAACGTCGAGTTCTTCTACCTGCGGCCGCGCGACATCGCGACGTACGTCGCCTCGGGTGATCTGGATCTCGGCATCACCGGCCGCGACCTGCTGGTCGACTCCGGCGCTCCGGCGTCCGAGCTGCTCGACCTGAACTTCGGCAGTGCGACGTTCCGCTGGGCCGCCCCGGCCGGCACGCTGACGTCGGTGGAGCAGATCGCCGGCAAGCGGATCGCCACCGCGTTCCCCGGCCTGGTCGGCAGCTACCTGACCGAGCACGAGCTGAAGGCCGACGTGGTCCGCCTGGACGGCGCGGTGGAGAACGCGGTCCGCCTCGGTGTCGCCGACCTGATCGCCGACGTCGTGGAGACCGGCGCCACGCTGCGGCAGGCCGGCCTGGTGACGCTCGGCGAGCCGCTGATGCGCTCGTCGGCCATCCTGATCGGCCGCTCGGCCGAGCCCCCGGCCGCCGCCACCCAGCTGCTGCGCCGGCTCAACGGCGTGCTGGTCGCCCGCAACTTCGTGATGCTCGCCTACGACGTCCGGGCCGACCTGCTGGAGCAGGCCACCGGGCTCACCCCGGGCATCGAGTCGCCGACCGTCTCCCCGCTGCACCGGGAGGGCTGGGTCGCCGTGCAGGCGATGGTCCAGCGCAGCCAGGTGCACCGGGTGATGGACGAGCTGTACGAGCTCGGCGCGCGTGCCATCCTGGTAACCGACATCGCCAATTGCAGGTTGTGATGACTGACGTCGTTTTCCGCCCCAAGAAGATCCGCATGGTGGCCGCCCCGATCGCGGCCGCCGTGGCGATCTTCTTCACCGTGCTCAGCTTCGGGCTGCACGGGCAGGCCGGCTTCGAGAACGCCGGCCAGATCGGCTCGGGCAGTTTCCAGCGCGGCGACCAGGCCGCGATGATCGGCCTGGGCATCCTGATCGGCCTGGGCATCCTGGCGTTCTGCCGGCCCCGGGTCAGCGCCGACGAGCAGGGCGTGCACGTGCGCAACGTGGTCGGCGGCTACGACCTCCCGTGGACCGTGGTGCGCGCGGTGCGCTTCGACCGGAACTCGGCGTGGGCGCATCTGGAGCTGCTCGACGACGAGCAGGTGTCGATCCACGCGTTGCAGGCCGTCGACAAGGACTACGCGGTCGACGGAGTCCGGACGCTCCGGGCCCTGCATTCCGCTTCGCAAGAAGCCTGACCAGAGGCCTCCCGGGAGGCCTGATAGACTAGCGGGCAGTCGACCACGCCTTGCCTTGAGCAGGGCGCGAAAGAGGAGCCCGCTGGTTCCCACCCGAGTCACCGACTGTGGCCGGGTCCGGTCATCCGAGCAGGGATTATTCCCTGTCCGGGGCGCGTCCTCCCTTGGGCGCCGATGACCGGTCGAGCGGGCCTCGGCATGCATTTCTGAGCTAGCTACCTCAGAGTGCGGCCGAGGTCTTCTGCTTTCCCGGCCGTCCCGTGGTCCAGCGGGACGGTGAACTCGGGGCCGACCGACATTGGCAGAGTAGGTACGTTCTGAGGAGGCCCCATCAGCGTCGAACCACGCGTGAACGAACAGATCCGGGCTCGTGAGGTCCGTCTGGTCGGTCCGGAGGGTGAGCAGGTCGGCATCGTGCCGCTCGAGCGCGCGCTCCAACTGGCCGCGGACGTGGACCTGGACCTGGTCGAGGTTGCTCCGATGGCGCGGCCGCCGGTGTGCAAGCTCATGGACTTCGGCAAGTTCAAGTACGAGAGCGCACTGAAGGCCCGCGAAGCGCGGCGCAACCAGCAGCAGACCGTCATCAAGGAAATGAAGCTGCGGCCGAAGATCGACCCGCATGACTACGAGACCAAAAAGGGTCACGTGGTGCGGTTCCTCAAGGCGGGCGACAAGGTCAAGGTGACGATCATGTTCCGCGGCCGTGAGCAGAGCCGCCCCGAGCTGGGCTTCCGGCTTCTCCGCCGGCTCAGCGAGGAGATCTCCGAGCTGGGCTTCGTGGAGGCCAGCCCGAAGCAGGACGGTCGGAACATGATCATGGTGCTGGCGCCGCACCGGGCCACGAAGGCCGCTGCGGTCGCCGCCACGGCGGCCGGAGCCAAGCCCGCCCGTGAGCCGCGCGAGGGCGACGGTACCGAGGTGCCCGCCGCTCCTGCCGACACCACCGCAGATTAGACAGCTTTTCTGAGCGTCCCCCGGGCGTACGGAAAGATCATGAAAGAGGCGTTCTAAAGTGCCGAAGATGAAGAGCCACACCGGCATGGGTAAGCGGGTGAAGGTCACCGGCAAGGGCAAGATCGTGCGCGAGCAGACCGGCAAGCGCCACCTGCTGGAGCACAAGTCCTCCCACGTTACCCGCCGGATGACCGGCACTGTGGTGGTGGCGAAGGCTGACACCGCGCGAGTGAAGAAGCTTCTGGGCCGCTGACGCGCGCCTGACACGTTCCCCTGTAAGGAGTACTTGAAATGGCACGCGTCAAGCGGGCGGTAAACGCCCAGAAGAAGCGCCGCACCCTGCTCGAGACCGCGAGCGGCTACCGCGGTCAGCGCTCCCGCCTGTACCGCAAGGCCAAGGAGCAGGTGCTGCACTCGATGCAGTACTCGTACCGTGACCGCCGTGACCGCAAGGGCGACTTCCGCCAGCTGTGGATCACCCGTATCAACGCGGCCGCCCGCGCCAACGGGATGACCTACAACCGCCTGATCCAGGGCCTGAAGCTGGCCGAGGTCGAGGTCGACCGCAAGATCCTGGCTGACCTGGCGGTCAACGACGCCACCGCGTTCGCGGCCATCGTCGAGGTCGCTCGCGCGGCCGTCGCGGCCGAGGGCACCGGCGGCGCCGCCGCTCAGGCTGCCTGAGTTCGCGTTTTTCCGAGGCGCCCCCCGAGCAATCGGGGGGCGTTTCCCTTTGCCCCCGGAAGCCGGAGACATGTTCACACCGCGTACCCCGAGAATCGTCGCCGCTCGCCGCCTCCAGCGGCGCCGGGACCGTGACCAGGCCCGCCGCTTCCTCGCCGAGGGTCCGCAGGCCGTGCGTGAGGCCCTCGCGGCCGGCGTGGTCCTGGAGCTGTTCGGCACCCCGGCCGGCCTGGAGAAGCACGCCGAGCTGACCGCGCAGGCGCCGGAGGTCTCCCCGGTGACCGACGAGGCGCTCGCCGCGCTCGCCGAGACCGTGCACCCGCAGGGCATCGTCGCGCTCTGCGAGCAGGTCGACGTGTCGATCACCGAGGCCCTCGGCAAGCAGCCCCAGCTGGTGGCGGTGCTCGCCGAGATCCGCGACCCGGGCAACGCCGGGACCATCCTGCGCACCGCCGACGCCGCCGGCGCCGACGCGGTGATCTTCGCGGGTGACGCGGTCGACCCCTACAACGGCAAGTGTGTCCGGTCGTCGGCCGGCTCGCTGTTCCATGTGGACGTGGTCCGCGCCCCGCTCGGCGTGCTCGGCCTGCTCCAGGACTCGGGTCTGCAGGTCCTGGCGACCAGCGGCACCGGATCGGACGACGTTGACTCGCTGCTCGACGGCGGGCTGCTGAGCGGGCCGACCGCGTGGCTGTTCGGCTCCGAGGCGCACGGCCTGCCCGGTGAGCTGCTCAAGGCCGCCGACCGCCGGGTCCGGGTGCCGATCTACGGTGGCGCGGAGAGCCTCAACCTGGCCGCCGCGGCCGCGGTCTGCCTATACGCGAGTGCCCGCGCTCAACGGTGACGGTAGACTGGCCGCCATGTCAGGTCTGAGGGAACTGTTTAGCCGGCCCGCTGGTCGCGGGCGCCGGATCTGACACACTCCTGCGCGACTCCCGTGACCGGCGGGCTGCGGCCCAGCCGTGCCTCCGTACACTGCCGATGGTTACCCGGTGTGAGGGAGTTCGCCCGACCATGTCTTACCGCAACGATCCGTACGATCCGAAGCAGGCCGCCCTGCTCGCGCCCGAGGCCCTGGAGGCCGCGGTCGCCGAGGCCGAGAAGGCCTTCGCGCAGGCCACCGACCTCGACGCGCTCGCCGCGCTGAAGCCGGCGCACCTCGGCGACCGCTCGCCGGTGTCGCTGGCGCGCCGGGAGATCGGCTCGCTGCCCCCGGCCGCGAAATCCGACGCCGGCAAGCGGGTCAACGTGGCCCGCCAGGCCGTGCAGGCCGCATACGACGCCCGCCAGGCCGAGCTGGAGGCCGACCGCGCCGCCCGGGTGCTGGTCGAGGAGCGCGTCGACGTCACCCTGCCGTGGAACCGGCGCCCGCGGGGCGCCCGGCACCCGCTGACCACGCTGATGGAGCACATGGGCGACGTCTTCATCGGCATGGGCTACGACATCGTCGACGGTCCCCAGCTGGAGCTGGAGTGGGCCAACTTCGACGCGCTCAACATCGGGCCGGACAACCCGGTCCGCGGGGCCTCCGACACGTTCTTCGTGGACGTGCCGGGGCTGGTGATGCGGACCCACACGTCGCCCGGGCAGGTGCGCACCATGCTCAGCCGGACGCCGCCGATCCGGGTGGTGAGCCCGGGGCGGGCGTACCGGACGGACGAGCTGGATGCCACGCACACCCCGGTCTTCCACCAGATCGAGGGCCTGGTCATCGACGAGGGCATCACGATGGCCCACCTGCGTGGCACCCTCGACCACTTCGCCAAGGCGATGTTCGGCACGGAGGCGCGGACCCGGTGGCGGCCGCACTACTTCCCGTTCACCGAGCCGTCCGCCGAGTTCGACGTCTGGTTCGCCCAGCACCGCGACGGCCCGCGCTGGGTCGAGTGGGGCGGCTGCGGCATGGTCAACCCGAAGGTGCTGACCGCCTGCGGCATCGACCCGGCCCGGTACTCCGGGTTCGCGTTCGGCATGGGTGTCGAGCGGACCCTGATGTTCCGCAACGGCGTCAGCGACATGCACGACATGGTCGAGGGCGACGTGCGGTTCACCACGAACTTCGGAATGGAGTCCTGACGCAGATGAAGACGTCACTGTCGTGGCTGCGCGAGTACGTCGAGCTGCCCGCGGACCTCACCGCGGAGCGGCTCGACCTGGCGCTGACCAACCTCGGCATGGAGGTCGAGTCGATCGTCGACCAGGCCGGCACCGTCAAGGGCGACCTGGTCGTCGGCCGGGTGCTGACCATCGAGGAGCTGACCGGCTTCAAGAAGCCGATCCGGTTCTGCACCGTGGACGTCGGCCGCGCCGTGCCGCAGGAGATCGTCTGCGGTGCCCGTAACTTCGCCGAGGGCGACCTCGTGGTGGTCATCCTGCCCGGCGGTGAGCTGCCGGGTGGCTTCACGATCGGGGCGCGCAAGACGTACGGCCGCAACTCGCACGGCATGATCTGCTCGGCGCGTGAGCTGGGCGTCTCCGACGAGCACGAGGGCATCATCGTGCTGCCCGCGGGCACGGCGGCGCCCGGTGTCGACGCGCGCCCGGTCGTCGGCCTGGACGACGTGCTGGTCGAGGTGGAGATCACCCCGGACCGCGGCTACGAGATGAGCGTCCGCGGCATCGCCCGGGAGCTGGCCACCCACTTCGGCGTGGCGTTCACCGACCCGGCCGCGATCGAGGCCGCCGGCAGGACGGCGGATGTCCCGTGGGCGGTCACCGTCGAGGACACCGTCGGCTGTGACCGGTTCTCGGCCCGCGTGGTGCGCGGCATCGACCCGGACGCGAAGTCGCCCGAGTGGATGCAGCGCCGGCTCATCACCGCCGGGATCCGGGCCATCTCGCTGCCGGTCGACATCACCAACTACCTGATGCTCGAGTTCGGTCAGCCGATGCACGTCTTCGACCTCCAGCGGCTGCGCGGCGGCCTGACCGTGCGCCGCGCCCACCCGGGGGAGAAACTGACCACCCTGGACGGCGTCGCGCGGGTGCTCGACGCCGAGGACATGGTGATCTGCGACGAGACCGGGCCGATCTCGCTCGCCGCGGTGATGGGCGGCGAGACCAGCGAGTGGCAGCAGGGCACGGTCGACGTGCTCCTCGAGGCCGCGCACTGGGACCCGGTGATGGTCGGGCGTACCGCCCGCCGGCACAGGCTGTTCAGCGAGGCCGCCAAGCGCTGGGAGCGGGGCGTCGACCCGCAGCTCACGCTGGCCGCGCTGACCAAGGCGGTGGAGATCCTGACCACGTACGCCGGCGGCACCGCCGACGAGCGGGTCCTGGACATCGACCACGTCGTCCCGCCCGCCGCGATCCACCTGCCGGCCGACCTGCCGTCCCGGATCATCGGCCTGCCGTACTCGCCGGACCGGATCGCCGAGCTGCTGACCGCGGTCGGCTGCACGGTCGCCGGCAGCGACGTCGTCCCGCCGAGCTGGCGGCCCGACCTGCTCGCCCCGATCGACCTGGTCGAGGAGGTGGCGCGGCTCGGTGGGTACAACGACATCCCCAGCGTGCTGCCGCCGGCCGGGGCCAGCAAGGGCCTCACCCCGGCGCAGCGCCGCCTGCGCTCGGTCGGTCGCGCCCTCGCCGAGAACGGCTACGTCGAGGTGCTGTCCTACCCGTTCGTCGCGCCCGGCGCCGCGGACCTGCTCGGACTGCCCGCCGACGACCCGCGGCGCAGTGCGGTCCGGCTGACCAACCCGCTCTCCGAGGAGGAGCCGCTGCTGCGGACCAACCTGCTCGGCCCGCTGCTCGGCACGCTCAAGCGCAACCTGGGCCGCGGCCACCGGGACGTCGCGCTCTTCGAGACCGGTTCGGTGTTCCTGCCGCACCTGTCCGCGACCGCCCCGCCGGTGCTCGGCGTCGACCGGCGGCCCACCCCCGAGGAGTGGGCGCAGGCGAACGCGATCGTCCCGGAGCAGCCGTGGCATCTCGCCGTGGTCCTCGCCGGTGACGTGTCGCCGGCCGGCTGGTGGGGTCCGGGCCAGGCCGCGAGCTGGGCCGACGCCATCGAGGCGGCCCGGATCGCGCTCAGCGCCGCCGGTGTCCCGGCCCGGCTGGTCTCGGTCCGCGCGGCCGAGCAGGCGCCGTGGCACCCGGGCCGCTGCGCCGCGATCCTGGTCGGCGACGAGGTGGTCGGTTACGCGGGTGAGCTGCACCCGGCCGTGGTCTCCGCCCTCGAGCTGCCCAAGCGCACCAGCGCCATGGAGATCGACCTGGACGCCCTCCCGGACGCCGGGGTCGTCGACGCACCGACCATCTCCACGTTCCCGGCGGCCCTGATCGACGTGGCCCTGGTCCTGGACCGCACGGTCCCGGCCGGTGAGGTGCAGGCCACCATCGCCGAGGGCGCCGGGCAGCTGCTGGAGACGGTCGCGCTCTTCGACGTCTACGAGTCGGAGCAGCTCGGCGAGGACAAGCGCTCGCTGGCCTACAAGCTGACCTTCCGCGCCCCGGACCGCACCCTCACCTCGGAGGAGACGATCGCGGCCCGCGACGCGGCGGTCGCGCTCGCGGCCTCCCGTTTCGGCGCCACGCTGCGCGGCGCCTGACGGTTCGCCGAGGGACTCGCGGTTCGCCGCGAGTCCCTCGGCTCGCACTCGGCCGGGTCAGGAAACAGGCCTCAGTCCCACCAGAACTCCCACTCGGTCTGCCCGACGAGCTCAGTCGCATACTCCCTGACCTCGGTGATGCCGCCCACGGTGTCGGAGCAGAAGGCGAGATGCTCGGCGGCCAGCAGCTGCGCCGCCGGGAGATCGGCCGGCGGCGCGGCCACGCTGAGAATCATCTTGTCGAAGCCGAGTGACAGCAGCCGGACCCCGAAACGCTCCTCCCAGCTGCGCAGCACGGTGCAGAACTTGGCCGTGTCGTTCTCGTGGTTGACCGGCCCGGTCCAGCCGATCAGCGCCGGGATGTCGGCGGAGCGCTCACACCGGACCAGCCCGAGCCGCGCGCCGGTCATCCGCTCCGAGCCGGCCAGCAGCTCGGCCACCTCGGCGGCCCGCTGCTCCGGATCCACGCCACCGGCCGGGGCCGGCGTCAGCCCGGGCCACTCGGCCGGGAAGGTGGCGAAGTCGAACTCGTCCTCCTCCTCGGGCACCTGACCCTCGAACCACTCCCGCAGCAGGGCGGCCGGGTCGTGGTCCCCGGGCCTCGTCCTGATCAGGCGCGGATTGAGCTCGTCGGTCTCCCAGGGGCGCAGTGGCGGCTCGGCATAAAGCCCCCTCAGCAGCAACGGCCACAGGCCGCTCGCCGCGAACTGCGCGTGCACGGTGCTCCACCAGCCGGGCTCGACGGTCGGCCGGCTCACCCAGAGCAGCCCCTGCGCCGAGCGCCAGGCGCCGCCGACCGGGTCGTCATCCAGTTTCGGGCTCTCTCCCACGGACATGCGCCGAACCTACCGACCCGGTCTGACATTTCCGAAGCCGCGCTTGGTCATCGGCCTTTCAGCAGCTGCCGCGCCTGCGGCCGCTCCGCCGGATCCAGCCGGGCGCAACCGGACTCCAGGACCCGCCACGGCCCGGCCGCCAGCCCCGCGTCGATCGTCGACCGCACCGCGTCCACCCGATCCGGCGCGGTCGCGAAGAGCACCCGCAACCGCAGCCGATCACCCTCCACCGACCGCGCGGTGTGGTGCGACGCCCCACGCAGCGCCTCCGTGATCAGGGCGTCCGGCGCCGCGGGATCGGCCCCGGCATCGAGGACGACCGTGGCGTGGTGCGCGTAAACCTGCCGCATCCCGCCACGGTAGCCCGCGATCAGTCGATGGTGTGGCCGCCGTTCACCGTGATCCGCTCGCCGGTGATGAACCGCGACGCGTCCGACGCCACGAACGCCACCACGTCCGCGATGTCCTGCGGTGTGCCGATCCGTCCGAGCGGGACATCCGCGACATACCCGGCGGTGTCCGCGTCCCCGTGCCGCTCCACCGGGATCCACCCGGGCGCCACGACGTTCACGGTCACGCCGTCTCTGCCCAGCTCGCGAGCCCACGTCCGGGCCAGCCCCAGCTGCGCGCCCTTGGCCGCGTTGTAGGCCGACATCCCGGGCAGCGCCCGCTCGAACGCGTCCGAGCCGATGTGGATGAACCGGCCGCCGCCCAGTTCCCGCATCCCCGGCAGGGTCGCCTGCAACAGCAGCGTCGGACTCTTCACGAAGAACTCGAGCTGGTCCAGGTGATCCTGCCAGCTGACCTCCTCGGCCGGGGCGGTCGGCTGCGGGCCGGTGGCATTCGCCACCACGACCCGGATCGGCCCCAGGCTGTCGGTGGCCAGGGACACCATGTCGCGTACGCCGTCAGCATCCGTCACGTCGGCCTGAATCGCCACCGCCCGCCCGCCACCGGCGACGATGTCCGCGACCACGCGGTCGGCCCCGTCCCGGTCCGACCGGTAGTTCACCGCCACCGGCCACCCGTCCGCCGCCAGGCGCCGCGCGATGTGCGCCCCCAGTCCTCGCGATGCCCCGGTAATCAAAGCCGCGCCGTTGATCGTCACGCTGCCACCCTATGCGCGTGATCAAGGCCCGCTTCCCGGGCGGTCGCTCGGTTCGCTCCACGAGGAGGCCCGGTGGACGACCCCGCCGGTGTCCGGGTCCGAGGAGCCAGGGACACCGGCGAAGACTGCCTCAGTTCTTGGAGATGTAGAGGCGCTGCCCGGCCGGCCGGAACCCGACCCGCTCGTAGACCCGCCACGAGTCGTCCCCGGACGCCTCCAGCCAGGCGATCTCCACCCCGGCGCCGAAGAGCCGGCGGACCACCGCCGCGGTGATCGCCGCGCCCACGCCCTGCCGCCGGAAGGGTGAGTCGACGGCGATCCCGGCGACCTCACTGATCCCGTCGCTCGGCACGGACGACACCGCGCCACCGGCATAGCGGCCGCCGGTCGTCCGGGCGGCGACCAGGACTCCGCCGCGCTGCTGGTTGCGGCGCTGGCGGTCGGCCTCCGCCGGGTTCGGCGTGTAGAGCTCACCGAACGCCGCCGACTGCACCGCGATCATCCCGTGCAGTTCGTCGTCGCTGACCGGCTCGATCAGCGCGAAGCCGTCCGGGGTCGGCGGCTCGACGAACGTGGACGGGGTGCAGACCAGGTACTCGTGCCGGACCTCGACGGTGAATCCGGCTTCGATCAGCAGCTTCTCCAGTGCGGGGGCGCAGCTGACGACGTACTCAAGCCGGGGTTTGCGATCGCCGAAGGCCGCGACCAGGGCAGCGACATCGGCCGCGGTGATCTCCGCGCCGGGAACCGGCGTGGCGTAGTTGATGAACGGACTGTCCGAGCTGTCGTCGAACCCGATCACGAACGGCCCGCACTCGACGGCGTTCGGACGGTTGGCGAGGTTCGCGACAACGGCGCGCTGAATGCGCAGATCCATGGTGAGGTGACCCTTTCGAGGGCTCGAAAAAGAAAGAAAGAAGCGAGGGCAGACGTCTTAGCGGCAGAGGCCGCTGAGCACCGCGGGGATCACAGGCTTCACTCTTTCGAGCACTCGGGACCGCGCCGGACGCGCGATCTCGGCGAGAATCTATCAGGAAGCCGGCCGTGGCGCAGCAGCCGGACTGTGGTGTCCGGAAGTGTTCACCGCGCGCACGCCGAACTGCACGTTGTCCTTGGACACGTCCACGGTCGCCGTCCCGACCTTGCCGACCGCGACCGCGTCGGTCCAGTCCGCCGCCGTCGTCTCCCGCCACACGATCTCGTATCCGGCCAGGTCCGGCTCGCTGCCGACGGTCCAGCGCAGGGTGGTCCGGTTGGTCAGCTGGGTCGTGTCGATCACCACGTCCTTGGGCGTGCCGGGCGCGGTGGCGAGCGACCAGAGGGTCGCCGCGTTCACCCGGGCGACCCGGGCGATGTAGTCGAAGTCGCAGAATTCCACCAGATCGCCGTACTGGACGCCGTCCTGCACCCGGACGTCCTGGTGCTCGTGCGCGAAGTTCTCCCGCGGCTCGGTGAAGCGGGCCGCCGGATAGCCCCGGAGCAGGAACGAGATGTGGTCGCTGCCGCGCAGGTAGCGGTCGCGGCGCCAGACGACCCGCACGGTCGTGCCGGCCGGCTCGACCTCCTTGACGAACCTGCCGAGCTGGCGCGACGGGCCGTCGTTCTCCCCGCCGACGCTGCGCCGGACACTCGCCTCGGCCGCGGTCTCCGCGGTCGGCACCCCCTCGACGAAGAGCCGGACGGTGCGCGGGGAGGGGCGGCTGCCGTCGTGGGCATCCCCTGATCCGACTATGTCGTTGCTGAACATGCCCTGGATGTCCGCATTCTTGTCTTTGAATGACTGCGCCAGGTGGTCCGAGCCGTAGAGCCCCTGCTCCTCCCCGGCGACCGCGGCGAACACCAGGGTCGCCTGCGGCGCTCGCCGGGCGAGGACCCGGGCCAGCTCCATGACCACCGCGACCCCGGAGGCGTCGTCGTCCGCGCCGGGCGCATCACTGGTGAAGTCCAGCACGTCGGTGACCCGCGAGTCGTAGTGCCCGGTGACCACGTAGATCCGTTCCGGCGTCGCACTCCCGGGCAGCGTGGCGATCACGTTGGTGATGACCGTCGGCGTGGGCACCCGCGGCGACACCGGCTGCACGAAGGACTGAAGCTCGACCGTCATCCGGGTGCCGGCCGCGTACTCCTGGAGCCGGGCGTGGATCCAGTCCCGGGCCGCCCCGATGCCCCGGACCGGGTCGGTCTGCGAGGAGAGCGTGTGTCGCGTACCGAAATCGGCCAGCCGCCGCACCGTCTCCTCGATCCGGCGTGGGTCGATCTCCCGGAGGATCTCCCGCAGCGCGCGGTCCGGTGAGCGCCGGCGCGGGCCGGCCGCCTGCGCGGCCCGTGCCGACGCGGCCAGGGGCGCCGCGGCCGCGGCGGTCAGCAGAACACGCCGTCTCGTCATGCCTGCCACTCTGGTCCACGGTGGACGACGTGTCCATGACCGTCAATGTCAGATGGTGCCATGGAGGTAGCGCTGGACGGTCGGGCCGAGCCAGGCGACCGCGTCGTCGCGACCGAGATCGACCACCGGCGGCAGGCGCAGCACGAACCGGCACAGCGCGAAGCCCAGCATCTGGGTGGCGATCAGCCCGGCCCGGGTCGCGGCCGAGGCCGGGTCGGGGGCCAGCCGGGCGGTGACCGGGCCCAGCTGGGCGGCGAAGATCTGCTGCATCCGCAGCGACGCCGCCTCCTGGGTGACCGCGGCGCGGATCAGGGCGAGCAGGGTCTCGTCGCCCTCCCAGCGATCCAGGAAGTGCTCCACCAGCGTGGCGCCGCGCCGCTCGGCGGGCACCCCGTCGAGCGAGGGGAGCCGCAGGTCGAACTCGGCGGCCGCGGCGAACAGCTTCTCCTTGTTCCCGTAATAGCGCATCACCAGCGACGGGTCGATGCGCGCGTCGGCGGCGATGGCCCGGATGGTGGCCCGCTCGAACCCGTCGGCGGCGAACCGCTCCCGCGCGGCGGTCAGGATCGCGGCCCGTGTGGCGTCGGAGCGGCGTGGTCCGGTCATGCCGCCAACCTATGTCAACAAGTGTTGGCCAACAAGTGTTGACTCGATCTCGCATCCATGTCTACCGTTGTCAACAAGCGTTGGCAAAACCTAGGGAGGCAGTCGTGCACACCACCGTGGCGATCGTCGGAGCCGGCCCGACCGGCCTGCTGCTGGCCGGTGACCTGGCGCGGGCCGGCGTCGAGGTGACCGTTTTCGAGCGCCGGTCCGGCACGTCCAACCTGACCCGGGCGTTCGGCGTGCACGCCCGCACGCTGGAGGTCCTCGACGCCCGCGGGCTCGCCGACGAGTTGCTCACCACCGGGGCCCGGGTCGACAAGCTGCGCCTCTTCGACCGGATCAAGGTCGACCTGTCGCGGCTGCCGTCCCGGTTCCCGTTCCTGCTGATCACCCCGCAGTTCCACGTCGAGCGCCTGCTCGAGGAGCGCGCGATCAAGGCCGGCGCGCAGATCGTCCGGGGCGCCGAGCTGACCGGTCTGGATCAGGACACGCTCCGTTTCGGCAGCGAGACGGTCACCGCCGACTGGATCGTCGGCGCCGACGGCGTGCACAGCGCGGTCCGCGCGGCGGTCGGCCTGCCGTTCCCCGGCCGGTCGGTGCTCACCTCGATCATGCTGGCCGACGTGCGCCTGGCCACCCCGCCCGCCGAGGTGCTCGCGGTCAACGCGGTCGGCGACGCGTTCGCGTTCGTCGCCCCGTTCGGCGACGGTTGGCACCGGATCTTCGCCTGGGACCGCCGCAAGCAGGTCAGCGACCGCGAGCCGGTCACCCTCGACGAGATCCGCGCGGTCACCCGGCGCGCCCTCGGCACCGACTTCGGCATCACCGAGGCCCGCTGGATGTCCCGCTTCCACAGCGACGAGCGCCAGGTCCCGGCATACCGCACCGGAAACGTCTTCCTGGCCGGCGACGCCGCGCACGTGCACTCCCCGGCCGGCGGCCAGGGCATGAACACCGGCCTCCAGGATGCCGCGAACCTCTCTTGGAAACTCGCCGCCACCGTCCAGGGCTGGGCCCCGCCGGGCCTGCTCGACACCTACCAGTCCGAGCGCCACCCGGTCGGCAAACTGGTCCTGCGCAGCTCAGGCACCCTGATCCGGCTCGCCATGATCGAGTCGGCGCCCGCCCGCCACCTCCGCAACACGGTCGGCGCCGCCCTGATGTCGCTGCCCGCGGTCAGCCGCCGCGCCGCCGGCGTGCTCTCCGGCGTCGGCATCGACTACGCGGGCGCTCCGCGCACCGCGGACCTTCCGCTCCGCGACGGAGGCCGCCTCTACGAGTCGCTCCGCGCCGGCCGGTTCGTCCTGCTCACCGACGATCAACCCGCGGCGGGGTACGCCAACCGCCTCCTGGTCACCGCCCCGCAGACCCGGTCCCGCCCCGAGGCGACCCTGGTCCGCCCGGACGGCTACACCGCCTGGCAGGGCCCCGCCGCCGAAACCGGAGCCGCCCTGCACCGCCACCTCGGCCCGGCCTGACCCCCACCCACCGAACGGGCCGAGACCGCCCCATCACCCGAACCCGGCCGCCCGATCAGCTCGCCGCGATCGCGGCGAGGGATCAGCTCGCCGCGATCGCGGCCTCCACCCCGGTCTCATGCGGCCCGAGAAAGACCGGATCCCGCCGCGTCACCACATCGAACGCCGCCTTCACCGCGGCCCCCCACTCGCGAACCTCACCCCGCACCCACATCGGCTTGTAGACCCGGGCCGTGTCGTCCCCGACCCCGTCCGCCTCGACCCCCAGCGACCGGCACACCGCCACCGCCCGCGGCACATGGAACGACTGACTGACCACGATCGCCCGGCTCACCCCGAAGATCTTGTTGGCCCGGGCGCACGAGTCATAGGTGTCGAACCCAGCGTGATCAAGCACGATCTTGTCCGCCGGAACACCCCGGGCGATCAGATAGACCTGCATCGCCCCGGGCTCGTCATAAGACCATTCCGCGTGGTCCCCGGACACCAGAATCGCCTTGACCTTGCCCGCCTGATAAAGCTCCCGGGCAATGTCCAGCCGAGCCGCCAGAAACGCCGACGGCTCCCCGGGCGGATCCACCTGCGCCCCGAGCACCAACGCCACCGGCGCCGCCGGCACGTCCGCCGCCGCGTACACATGCCCGTCAGCACTGCTGCGAAGCCACAGATTCGCCGACGCCACCGTCACGATCGCGAGCACAGTGCCGAGCCCACCTGCGACAACAAGCCGACGAAACCAGCGGGACCGGCGAACCCGGCCAATCGAAATCTTGGGCACGCGCCCACTCTCCCAGCCCCCGGCAACCCCCACCTACCCCATCCGTGCCAACCGGCCGCCCGAAAAACCATCCCCGCTGCCGCGACACCAACCGCCCGTTTCCGGACCCTTTCTCGTACGACTGGAAGCCCCGTGCCAACCGGCCCGCGACGCTGCGGCCCACCCCGGACCGCCACGCGTGTCGTGCGGGTCCGCTCGCCCCACGCGACGCCCCGGCCCCCTCACGACCGCGACGCGCCCCCGCCCCCGGGCTGGCCATCACGGCCCTATCCCGCGCCCGGATACGGCCATCAGAACCAGCTCGAGGCTTTGGGCTGGCTTGTATGGCCGTTTCCGGTTGCGGGATAGGGCCGTGTGGACCAGCTCGGTCTTGGGCTGGCGTGCATGGCCGTATCCGGTCGCGTGATACGGCCATGAGGACCAGCCCGGCCTTGGGCTGGCTTTCTTGGCCCTATCCCGCGTCCGGATACGGCCATCAGAACCAGCTCGAGGCTTTGGGCTGGCTTGTATGGCCGTATCCGGTTGCGGGATAGGGCCGTGTGGACCAGCTCGGTCTTGGGCTGGCGTGCATGGCCGTATCCGGTCGCGTGATACGGCCATGAGGACCAGCCCGGTCTTGGGCTGGCTTTCTTGGCCCTATCCCGCGTCCGGATACGGCCATCAGAACCAGCTCGGGGCTTTGGGCTGGCTTGTATGGCCGTATCCGGTTGCGGGATAGGGCCGTGTGGACCAGCTCGGCTTTGGGCTGGCGTGCATGGCCGTATTCGGGCGCGGGATAGGGCCATGAGGGCCAGCCCGGACCTTGCGCGGCTGCCACTGGGAGTGCGGGCTGCGGGGGCGCGGCCGGACTGGGACGAGGCACCCGGGGTCGGGTGGCGTAGGACGGAACCGGCAGCATGGGCGCGTGGGCGACGATCTTTTTGTGCGATGGGCGGCCGAGGCGGACGGCGCGCGGGTCTGGCGGCGGCCCGGGGCGACCGTGGTGGCCTGTGCCGACCTGGCGCACTGGGACCGACTGGTGATGAGCGGCGACCCGGACGCGCTGGCCGGGCTGGTCCGCGAGGTGCTGCCCGAGGTGGGCGCGACGTTCCGGCCGTTCGGCCCGGAGGAGCTGGTCGCGGCGGTCGTCGCTCGCGCTCCTGAGCTGGAGGTCAGCGCCCACTTCGCGTGGATGGACATCACCGAGCCGATCGGCCCGGCGGCCGTGACCGAGCCGGGACCGACGGGGCAGAGCGGAACGGCCCGGTGGCTGGTTGAGGACGAGTGGCCCGAGGTGACGGCGCTGCTGGCGGAGTCCTTTCCGGATTCCTACGCGCGGCCCGGGGAGGCCGGCGTCCGGCGCTGGGCGGGGATCCGGGACGCGGACGGGCGGCTGGTCGCCGTCGCGGCGGACGCCTGGTCGACTTCGGCGATCGGGTTCCTTGCCGGGGTGACCACCCGCCCGGACGCCCGGGGGCGGGGACTGGCGGCGGCCCTGTGCCGGTTCGCCGCCGACGAGATGTTGATCGGCCGCGAGCGGGTGGCGCTGCTTGCCGACTACGTCAACGTGGCGGCGGTGGCCACGTACCGGAAATTGGGCTTTGAAATCCGCAGGGTGGCCGCGGCCCGGCAGCGATGAGAGACGCGGGTGGCCGCGGTCCGGCGGTTATGAAGCGTGGGGCGGGTGGCCGCGGCCCGGCGGTGATGAGCGTGGCGCGGGTGGCCGCTGCCGGCAGGGGACGAGGAGGGCGTGGGGGAGTGTCAGTGGGCGCGGCGGCCGGTCCAGAGCAGGTATTCCCAGTTCATAGCGCCGCCGCCGACGTCGAAGCGCTGGGCCAGCGCGGTCAGCGCCGCGTCGAGCGCCGCCACCCGTTCCGGCTCGGCCGCGATGTTGCGGTAGACCGCGATCGTCGGCCCGTAGTTCCGCTTGAAGTAGTCGACGAACGCCTCCGCCGTACCGAAATGATCGACCCGCAGGTCCCGGCGTTCCGCGCGGACCGCGACGGCCCGGTCCCCGAACAGGGTCGCGACGTGCGCCGGATCCCCCCAGCGCGGCGGCGGCGTGGCGCCGGGCGGCGGCGGAGCGGCGAACGGCTTCAGCGTCGCGAACATCTGCCCGATGAAGCCCTCCGGCGTCCAGTTCGCCAGCGCGATCGTGCCGCCCGGCCGGCACACCCGCAGCAGCTCGGCGGCCGCCCGCTCGTGGTGCGGGGCGAACATCACGCCGATGCAGGAGATCACCGTGTCGAACTCGGCGTCCTGGAACGGCAGCGCCTCGGCGTCGGCCTCGGTCCAGATCAGCTTCGCGTCGGCGCGCTGCTCGCCGATCCGGAGCAGCTCCGGGCTGAGATCACTCGCGGTCACCTCGGCACCGGTGTGGGCCGCCGGCAGGGCCGCGTTCCCGGTGCCGGCCGCGACGTCCAGCACCCGCTGCCCGGGGCCGATCCCGGCCGCCTCGACCAGGACCGGGCCGAGCGGGGCGACCACGTCGGCCGCCACCGTCGCATAGCTGCCGGACGCCCACATGGCACGGTGCTTGCTCTTGAGCTCGAAATCAGTCATGTCACCGACGGTAGGATTCGCGCCGGACCCGGCCTAGTACACGATCTGTACCGGAGGTGGTCGCCTTGGGAGCGTCCTACGGTCAGTTCTGCCCGGTGGCGAAGGCGATGGAGCTGCTCGACGAGCGCTGGACGCTGCTGGTGATCCGGGAGTTGATCTCCGGCAGCCGGCGCTTCAACGACCTGCGCCGCGGCCTGCCCCGGATGTCGCCGACGCTGCTGTCCCGGCGGTTGCAGCAGCTGGCCGCGGCCGGCCTGATCGAGCGGACCCCGACCGGCGCCGAGGTGGAGTATTCGCTGACCCCGGCCGGTCGGGAGCTGGAGCCGATCGTGCACGCCCTGGGCGTCTGGGGGACCCGCTGGATCCCGGAGATCGGCGACCCGGACCTCGACCCGAAACTGCTGCTCTGGGACATGCACCGCCGGGTGGATCACGAGGCGGTGCCGGACCGGCGGACGGTCCTGCGGTTCTGCTTCCCGGCGGCGGCGCGACCGGTCCGGGACTGGTGGCTGGTGATCACGCAGGGCGAGGCGGACGTCTGCGACGCCGATCCCGGGCACGAGGTGGACGTGCTGGTCACCGCGGATCTGCGGTGCCTGACCGACGTGTGGCGCGGCGCGCGCTCGTGGGAGTCGGCGCTGCGCTCCGGCGAGGTGAGCCTGGAGGGCCGGGAGGCGCTGCGACGCGCCGTCCCGGCCTGGTTCCAGTTGATGACGTTCGCGGCCGTCCCGAGACCTAGCTGATCCGGAACTTGGCGGACTGGAGGGCGGTCAAGCGCGAGTTCGGCCCGACCAGCAGCTCGAAGTCGCCGGGCTCGACCACCCGGACGCCGTCCGCGGTGACCAGCGTGCAGTCCGCGGCCGGGATCTCGATCTCCACGGTCACGCTCTCGCCGGCCGGCACGGTCACCTGCCGCCAGCTCTTCAGCTCGCGGTGCGCCCAGGTCACGCTGGTGACCAGGTCACTCACGTACGCCTGGACCGTCTCCAGCGCCGGCCGCGTCCCGGTGTTCGACAGCCGTACGGTAGCCCGCACCACCCCGTCCACCGGCACGTCCGGCTCCCCGATGGCCAGCCCGTCGTAGACCACCGTGGTGTAGCTGAGCCCCTCGCCGAACGCGAACAGCGGGTCCTGGGTCAGGTCGGCGTACCGGGAGCCGTGCTGACCGCGCAGCTGGTTGTAGTAGACCGGCTGCTGGCCGACGTGCCGGGCGGCCGAGATCGGCATCCGGCCGCTCGGCTCGATCAGCCCGAGCAGCAGCTCGGCGATCGCCTGCCCGCCGCGCATGCCGGGGTTGAACGCCTGCACGATCGCGGCCGCGTTCAGCGCCGACTCGGGCAGCGCCAGCGGCTTCGAGTTCACCAGCACGACGATCATCGGGGTGCCGGTGGCGGCCACCGCGTCCAGCAGTGCGATCTGCCCGCCGAGCAGCTCCAGCGTGGCGGTCGAGCAGCCCTCGCCGGTCAGGTTGACGGTGTCGCCGACCACGACGACCGCGTAGTCGGCGTCGGTGGCGGCGCGGACCGCCGCGTCCAGCTGCGCGGCGTCGACCGGCGCGGACTCGGCGATCGGCGGGCGCGGCTGCCCGTCCTGGAACGTCGGGCCCTCCGGGTCCGGCACCAGGTGCTGGATCTCGGCGCCCCGCTCGTAGGTGACCTCCCAGCCGGCCGGCACCGTGGCCCGGATCCCGTCCAGCACGGTCGCGGTCATCTCCCGCGGGTGGCCGTCCGGCATCCAGCCGACCTGGCCCGAGTTGCCGGCCCAGTCGCCGAGCTGGGAGGTGACGTCGTCCGCGTTCGGCCCGAGGACCGCGATCCGGCGGGTGGCGGCGGACGGGTCGATCGGCAGCGTGCCGTCGTTGCGCAGCAGCACCAGGGAGCGGCGGGCCACCTCGAGGTTGAGCGCGGTGTGCGCGGCGCTGCCGATCACCTCGCGCTGGCGCTCGACGTCGCCGGTCCGCGGGTTCTCGAACAGGCCCAGCTCGAACTTGAGGCTGAGGATCCGGCGGACCGCGGAGTCGATGTCGGCCTCGTCCAGCAGACCGCGTTCGATCGCCTCCTGGGCGCCCTCGAAGAACCCGGGGGTGGTCATCACCAGGTCGTTGCCGGCCTTGACGGCGAGCGCGGCGGCCTCGGCGTAGTCGGCGCAGACCTTCTGCTCCCAGACCATCCGGCCGACGTTGTCCCAGTCGGTGACCAGGGTGCCGGTGAAGCCCCACTCGCCCTTGAGCACGTCGTCGAGCAGCCACTTGTTGGCGGTGATCGGCACGCCGTCCATCGACTGGTAGCCGAGCATGAACGCCCGGCAGCCCTCCTTGGCGGCCCGCTCGAACGGCGGGAGGAACCAGGACCGCAACTTCCGGCGGCTGATGTCGGCCTCGCTGGCGTCCCGGCCGCCCTGGGTCTCGGAGTAGCCGGCGAAGTGCTTGGCGGTGGCCAGGATGCCGGTCGGGTCGGCCAGACCGTCGCCCTGGTAGCCCCGGATCATCGCGGCGCCGAGCTCGCTGATCAGCAGCGGGTCCTCGCCGAACGTCTCGTCGGTGCGGCCCCAGCGCAGGTCGCGGGAGATGCACAGGACCGGGGAGAAGGTCTGGTGGATGCCGGTGGCGGACACCTCGATCGCGGTCACCCGGGCGACCCGCTCGACCAGCTCCGGGTCCCAGGAGGCGGCCATGCCGAGCTGGGTCGGGAAGATCGTGGCGCCCGGCCAGAACGAGTGGCCGTGAATGCAGTCTTCCGCGGTGAGGAGCGGAATTTTCAGTCGCGTGCGGGCCAGCAGCTCACTGGCCTCGATCAACTTGGCCGGCGACGTGTGCAGGATGGATCCGGCCAGCTTGTCCTGGATGATCTCGGCCAGGTCCTGACGGGCGTCGAGCTGCAGCATCTGACCCACTTTTTCGGGCAGGGTCATCCGGCTGAGCAGGTCGTCCACCCGTGCCTCGACGTCGAGGGACGGATCGAGGTAAGGGAAGTCTGCGGGCACGCGGGCCTCCGGTCGTCACGACCGCGAAGCACGGTCTGCCAAACACGAACGACACGGAGTCTTCCAGTCCGGAACCGGTTCCGGCACCCCGGGTCGGTTCCGGAACTTTCTCCATTCCCCCGGACGGCTTGCTGACGGCAGGGGAAACATCCAGAAACGGGTGGGAACCCGAGCGGCAGATTCGCGTCGATCCGGGTAGGGTCCGAGAAGGTTCGAACGGATCGGAGCTTTTCGATCACTCTATGTGATCGTCCGGACGGCGTCGAGGGGGAGCATGGGTTCGGCCGACCTGGTGTTGCGAAACACCTCGCAAGCGATCGACCACATCTCGGGCATCTGTTTCAAAACCGGTCCACCGCGCCGCGTCGGCGTCGAGCTGGAATGGACCACGCACCGCGCCGGCGACCCGGCCGCCCCCGTGGGGGCCGACGAGCTGCGCGCCGCGCTGGGGGTGCACACGCCGGCCACCCTCGGCAACCCGGAGCCACGACCGTTGCCCGCCGGCGGCACGGTCACCGTCGAACCCGGCGGCCAGGTCGAGATCTCCTCGGCCCCGGCCGACTCCCTGACCGCCCTGCACGCCTCGGTCACCACCGACCACGCGGCCCTGACCGCGCTGCTCGCCCGCGCCGGCCTGGTCCTCGGCGACCGGGGCCTGGACGAGCACCGCGAACCCCGCCGGATCCTGGACACCCCGCGCTACGCGGCGATGGAACGCTCCTTCGACCGGGCCGGGCGCACCATGATGACCGGCACCGCCGGCCTCCAGATCTGCCTCGACGCGGGAGAGGCCGGCCAGGTCGCCGAACGCTGGGCGGCGCTGCACGAGTTCGGGCCGCCGCTGCTGGCACTTTTCGCCAACTCCCGGGTGCACGCCGGGCGGGACACCGGCTGGGCGTCCGCCCGGATGGCCGCCTGGTACGGCATCGACCCCCGCCGCGCCGGCCCGGTCCCGGGGAACAACCCCGCCCGGGACTGGAGCCGCTACGCCCTGAGCGCCCCGCTGCTCTGCGTGCGGCAGGACGGTGACCGCTGGGACGCCCCGCCCGGGATGACCTTCGCGGACTGGATCGAGGAGCACCGCCCCGGACGGCTCGGCGTCCGCCGGATCGGGTCGCGCCGGCCCCGCGTCGGTCGCCCGCCCACCGTCGCCGACCTGGATTACCACCTCAACACCCTGTTCCCGCCGGTCCGTCCCCGCGGCTATCTCGAGGTCCGCTACCTCGACACCCAGCCCGGGGGCGAGTGGATCGCTCCGGCCGCGGTCGTCACCACGCTGCTGGCGGACCCGGCGCTCACCGGACGGGCCAGGGAGATCGCCGCCCCGGCGGCGGGCCGGTGGCGGCCGGCCGCGCGCGCCGGGCTGCGGGATCCGGCCGTCCGGGCGGCGGCGGCCGGGCTCGCCGAGCTGGCCTGCCGGAACCTCGATCGCACCGGACTGCCGGCTGCCGTCCGGGAGGGGATCTCCGGCGTCCTCCAGCAGCGCCTCCAAGCAGAGCGGGAAGTGAAGGGAAGCACACGGTGACCACGGACAAGAATCTGATCGCGGCAGAACTGGAGCGGACCCGGGCCCGGACCGCCCTGCTCACCGACGCGGTCGACGACGACGATCTCGTGCAGCAGCACTCCCCGCTGATGTCCCCGCTGGTCTGGGACCTGGCGCACGTCGGCAACCAGGAGGAGCTCTGGCTGGTCCGGGACGTCGGCGGGCGGGACCCGCTGCGGCAGGACATCGACCACCTGTACGACGCGTTCAAGCACGCCCGGCGGGATCGGCCGGCGCTGCCGCTGCTCGACCCGGCCGAGGCCCGCACATACGTCGCGCAGGTCCGGGACAAGGCCCTGGACGTGCTGGACCGGGTGCGGCTGGACGAGCGGCCGCTGGTCGACGGCGGGTTCGCGTTCGGGATGATCGTGCAGCACGAGCAGCAGCACGACGAGACCATGCTGGCCACCCACCAGCTGCGGGCCGGCGGGCCGGTGCTCTCCGCTCCGCCGCCGCCGCCGCCCGGCAACCGGCGGGTGCGCGGCGAGGTGCTGATCCCGGGCGGGCCGTTCACCATGGGCACCGACACCGACCCGTGGGCGCTGGACAACGAGCGGCCGGCGCACGTGGTGGACGTGCCGGCGTTCCTGATCGACGCGGCGCCGGTGACCAACGCGGCCTACCTGGAGTTCATCGACGCCGGGGGATACCAGGACCCGCACTGGTGGAGTGCGCGCGGCTGGGCCCACCGGCAGGAGGCGGGGCTGACCGCGCCGATGCACTGGGCCGGCGAGGGGCTCGCGCGGCAATTCGGGCAGATCGTTCCGCTGGAGATGACCGCGCCGGTCGTGCACGTCAGCTACTTCGAGGCCGAGGCCTACGCGCGCTGGGCCGGGAAACGCCTGCCCACCGAGGCCGAGTGGGAGAAAGCCGCCCGCTGGGACCCGGAGACCGGCCGCTCGCGCCGCTTCCCCTGGGGCGACGACCCGCCCGGCCCGGAACACGCCAACCTCGGCCAGCGGCACCTCGCCCCGGCCCCGGTCGGCGCCTACCCGGCCGGCGCGTCGCCGCTCGGCGTGCACCAGCTGATCGGCGACGTCTGGGAGTGGACCTCGTCCGACTTCCACGGGCACCCCGGCTTCCGCGTCTTCCCCTACGCCGAGTACTCCGAGGTCTTCTTCGGCGGCGACTACAAGGTGCTGCGCGGCGGCTCGTTCGGCACCGACCGGGCGGCCTGCCGGGGGACGTTCCGCAACTGGGACCACCCGATCCGGCGGCAGATCTTCAGCGGCTTCCGCTGTGCCCGGGACCTGCTCTGATGTGCCGCCACCTGGCCTATCTGGGGCCGCCCGCGCGGCTCGCCGACCTGCTGTTCGACCCGCCGCACGCGCTGGCGCACCAGGCCTGGGCGCCCCGGGACATGCGCGGCGGCGGCACGATCAACGCGGACGGCTTCGGGGTCGGCTGGTTCGCCGGCGAGACCCCGATCCGCTATCGGAGCGCGATGCCGATCTGGTCGGACGCGGCGCTGCCGGCGCTCGCGGCGGCCACCACGTCCGGCGCGATCCTGGCGGCGGTCCGCTCGGCCACGGCCGGCATGCCCGTGGTGGAGACCGCGGCCGCGCCGTTCCTCGACGGCCGGTGGCTGATCAGCCACAACGGCGTGGTCCGGGGCTTTCCCGGCAGCCTGGCCGGGCTTGCCGCCGAGCTGCCGGTGCAGGAGCTGCTGACGCTGGAGGCACCGACCGACTCCGCCGCCCTGTCGCGATACATCGGGCACCACCTGCGGGCCGGGAAGCCGGTCGACGAGGTGGTCGCCACGCTCGTCGCCGAGATCCGCACGACCGCGCCCGGCTCCCGGCTGAACCTGCTGCTCACCGACGGCGAGCAGATCATCGCCAGCACGGCCGGCCACTCGCTCTCGGTCCGCGCCACCGCCGGCGCGGTCCTGGTCGCCTCCGAGCCGCTGGACGACGACCCGGCCTGGCGACCCGTTCCGGACAACCACCTGCTGATCGCCACGTCCACCGACGTATCACTGGGAGAGGTATGACTTCGCTGGAGAAGCATCTCGACGAGCGTGACCTGGCCCGGTCGCTGCGCACCGACGTGCGCGACGGCCTCACCGCCACCCCGAAACGCCTGCCACCGAAGTGGTTCTACGACGCCCGGGGCAGCCTCCTCTTCGAGGACATCACCCGGCTTCCGGAGTACTACCCGACGCGTACCGAGCGGGCCATCCTGGAGGCGAACGCCGCCGAGATCGCCCGGATCACCGAGGCGAAAACCCTGGTCGAGCTCGGGTCCGGCTCGTCCGAGAAGACCCGGCTGCTGCTCGACGCGATGCTCGGGCGGGGCACGCTCGGCGCCTTCGTCCCGCTGGACGTGTCCGAATCCGCCCTCCGCTCCGCGGTCGACGCGCTGACCGTCGCCTACCCCGGCCTGAGCATCACCGGCGTGGTCGGCGACCTGACCCGCCACCTGCGGCACCTGCCCGACGGCGACAGCCGGGTGGTGGCCTTCCTGGGCGGCACGATCGGCAACCTGATCCCGGCCGAGCGCTCCGCCTTCCTCACCGACCTGCGCGCCGCGCTGCACCCGGGGGAGTGGCTGCTGCTCGGCGCCGACCAGGTCAAGGACCCCGCGGTGCTGGTGCCCGCCTACGACGACGCGGCGGGCATCACGGCCGAGTTCAACCGGAACGTGCTGCGCGTCATCAACCGCGAGCTGCGGGCCGATTTTGATCCTCTCGCCTTCGACCACGTCGCGCGCTGGGACCCGGACCACGAGTGGATCGAGATGCGGCTGCGCTCGACCCGCGCCCAGCAGGTGCACATCCACGACCTGAACCTCACGGTCGGGTTCGCCGAGGGCGAGGAGCTGCGCACCGAGATCTCCGCCAAGTTCCGGCGCGCCGGTCTCACCGCCGAGCTCGCCGCGTCGGGCTTCGCCCTCCGCCACTGGTTCGCCGACCCGCGGGACTGGTTCGGCGTCGCTCTGGCCCAGGCCGCCTAGACGCTTTCGGTACGCCCGGAGCCCGGTCTCGTGGCAGCGCGTCGCGAGGCCGGCCCCGGCTGCGGGTCTTGACGCGGCGTGCGGTGATGGAACTCTCTCAGGAGAGAGGTGGGGGAGATGAGATTCGCGTCGCCGGACTGGCCGGGCTGGCGGGACCATCGGGCCGAGCTGCGGCGGGGGCTGGCCGCCGGGCGGCTCCCGATGATCGGGGTGCCGGGCGCGCCGGACGGTCGCATCGACGGGTGGGGCAGCAGCGACGACCTGCTGACCTCGGTGACCGTGCGATATGGCGACCCCGAGTCGTGGCTGGCCGTGGAGACCGCGCGGTGGGCCGGGACCGGTGGGGCGTCGGCCGGGCTGCGCGAGGTGCTCGAGGAGTTGCTGCGGGAGGCCGGCATCCGGTTCGCCGACGTGCCGTGGAGTGAGTCGCAGGCGCCGGTCCTGGTCGACGGGCGGGCGCTGACCGCTCAGGTGATGCACGCCGGAGCGGACTGGTGGGCGGCCCGGATCGTGCTGGAGGCCGGGTTGTTCGGCGAGGTGGAGGTGGGGCTCCGGGCGTACCGTAAGCGGTTTGAACCGCGCCTGGGGATGCTGCCCGGCGCCGAGATCGCCGAGATGCTCGACGCGCCGCTGCCGGAGCCGTCGCAGGAGCCGGAGCCGTCGCCCTCGCTCGAGCCGCCGGCCGGTGAGCCGCACCGGGTCCTGGTCGACATGGTGTTGCGGGAGGCGATCGAGTCGGAGGTCTGGCAGGCCGAGGGCGGTCCGGTGCCGCGGCTCCCGGCGTCGTGGCGTGCGCTGTGGGCGGCCGCGGTGGATCGCCAGGCGGAGCTGTCCGGCCAGTCGCGGGAGGCCGCCGACGCCGCGATCACCGACCTGTTGTCGCAGCTGACCACGCTGTCCCGGGAGGCGCCGTGGTTCCGCGCCGACGCGGGCCGCCGGGAACGCGCGATCAACGAGACCCTGCTCCACGTCACCGGCCTGTCGACGCGGGTGCCGAGCCGCCCGGCCCAGCAGGCGTGGCGCGCCCAGCAGGACGCGGCCCATCCCCGCAACGCCGCCGAGATCAAGGCCCGCATCGAGGCCAAGGCTCACTGGCTCAACGCCTGGCACACCTGGTCCCAGCGTCCCTGACCCATCCGGCGTGTCGATGGCCGCCTGGATCGTCGCTCCCTGCTCCTCGCCCACGGTCACCAGCCGGACGCCGGTGGTAACCGTCAGTCGACCGCGCAGGCGGTCGGGTCCAGGGTGCCGTCTCCGCATTCATGAGGTGAAGGGCGGCGCGGCGCGCGAAGGTGAGTCCGGGCACGGCGTGGTTGCCGTGGGGAATGTGAGTTGATACGGTTCTCTGCATAGTCATGCGGAGGTGGGTGTTCTCATGGGAGTCCGGGTCGCGGTTGCCGGAGCAAGTGGTTATGCCGGTGGAGAGTTGTTGCGCCTGCTCGCCGGGCACCCCGAGTTCGAGCTGATCGCGGCGACCGCGCACAGCCAGGCCGGGCAGCACGTGACGTCCGTGCACCCGCAGCTGGCCGGTCTCGACCTGACCCTCGGCACCACCGACGCGGCCACGCTCGGCGACGCTGACCTGGTCTTTCTCGCGCTGCCGCACGGGCAGTCGGCGGCCGTCGCGGCCCAGCTCGACGAGGGCGTCAAGGTCGTCGACCTGGGCGCCGACTTCCGGCTGGAGAGCGCCGAGCAGTGGACCCGTTACTACGGTGGTGGCCACGCCGGCACCTGGACCTACGGCCTGCCCGAGCTGCCCGGCGCCCGCGACGCGATCCGCGCCGCCGACCGGGTGGCGAACACGGGTTGTTATGCGGCCACCATCATCCTGGCCCTGGCCCCGCTGATCGCCGCCGGTGTCGCCGACCCGGAGGACGTGGTCGTGGTCGCCAGCTCCGGCACCTCCGGCGCCGGCCGCAACGCCAAGGCGCACCTGCTGGCCAGCGAGATCATGGGTGACCTCTCGCCCTACAAGGTGGGCGCGCACCAGCACGTCGCCGAGATCAAGCAGGCCACCGGCGCCGCGTCGCTGTCGATGACCCCGATCCTGGCGCCGATGCCGCGCGGCATCCTGGCGACCGTCACCACGAAGCGGCGCAACGGCGGCGACCCGCGCGAGGCACTCCAGGCGGCCTACGCGGACGAGCCGTTCGTGCACGTGCTGCCCGAGGGCGCTTGGCCGCACACCGCGGCCACCTCCGGTTCCAACTCGTGCCACCTCCAGGCCACGGTCGATGTCGACTCGGGCCGGATCATCGTGGTCAGCGCGCTCGACAACCTCGGCAAGGGCGCCGCCGGCCAGGCGGTGCAGAACGCCAATCTCATGTTCGGCCTGCCGGAGACGGCCGGCCTCAGCGTCTACGGAGTCGCACCGTGACCGTCACCCACCCGAAGGGCTTCAAGGCCTCCGGCGTCGCCGCCGGGCTCAAGGCCACCGGAAACCCGGATGTCGCCCTGGTCGTCAACGACGGCCCCGACTACACCGCCGCCGCCGTCTTCACCGGTAACCGGGTGAAGGCCGCGCCGGTGCTCTGGAGCCAGCAGGTCCTCCGGGGCGGCGTGGTCCGCGCGGTCGTGCTCAACTCCGGCGGCGCCAACGCCTGCACCGGCTCGCAGGGCTTCCGCGACACCCACGCGACCGCCGAGCACACCGCGTCGGTGCTGCGCTCGACCAAGAAGCTGATGATCGGCCCCGGCGACATTGCGGTCTGCTCGACCGGCCTGATCGGCGAGCTGCTCCCGATGGACAAGCTGCTGCCGGGCGTGAACGCCGCGGTCAAGGCGCTCGCCGCGGACGGCGGGCCGAAAGCGGCCGAGGCGATCATGACCACCGACACGGTGGCGAAGAACGCGGTGGCCCAGCGCGAGGGCTGGTCGGTCGGCGGCATCGCCAAGGGCGCCGGCATGCTCGCCCCGGCCCTGGCCACCATGCTCGTGGTGATCACCACGGACGCCTCGGCGGACAACGAGACCCTCGACGCGGCGCTGCGCGCGGCCACCCGGGTCACCTTCGACCGGATCGACGCGGACGGCTGCATGTCGACCAACGACACCGTGCTGCTCCTGGCCAGCGGCGCCTCGGACAGGCAGCCGACGCTCGCCGAGCTGACCGCCGCGGTCACCGAGGTCTGCCACGACCTGGCCCAGCAGCTGATCGCCGACGCCGAGGGCGCCACCAAGCACATCGCGATCGAGGTGGCCGGCGCCGCGAGCGAGGCCGACGCCGTGCAGGTCGGCCGGACCGTGGCCGGCAACAACCTGGTGAAGACCGCGTTCTTCGGCAACGACCCGAACTGGGGCCGCATCCTCGCCGCGGTCGGCACCACCAGCGCCGCCTTCGAGGCGGACCGGATCGACGTGGCGATCAACGGTGTGTGGGTGTGCAAGAACGGCGCCGCCGCCGAGGACCGGTCCAAGGTCGACCTCTCCGGCCGCGACGTGCGGGTCACCATCAACCTGCACGAGGGCGAGATGAACGCGACGATCTGGACCACCGACCTGTCGCACGCCTATGTTCACGAGAATTCGGCTTACAGCTCATGAATCCTCTTCAAAAGGCAGAAATCCTGATCGAAGCGCTCCCGTGGCTGGAGCGCTTCCACGGCGCGACGATCGTGGTCAAGTACGGCGGAAACGCCATGATCGACCCATCGCTCCAGCGCGCCTTCGCGACAGACATGGTCTTTCTCCGCCATGTCGGGATCAAGCCGGTCGTCGTGCACGGCGGCGGTCCGCAGATCAGCCGGATGTTGAAACGACTGGGCATCGAGTCCGAGTTCCGCGGTGGCCTGCGCGTCACCACGCCGGAGACGATGGAGGTCGTCCGGATGGTGCTGACCGGTCAGGTCGGCCGGGAGCTGGTCGGCCTGATCAACCAGCACGGTCCCTATGCGGTGGGCCTGTCCGGGGAGGACGCGGGGCTGTTCACCGCGGTCACGCGGGGGGCTCTCATCGACGGCGAGGAGGTCGACATCGGCCAGGTCGGCGACGTCGACCGGGTGAACACCTCGGCCGTGGACGACCTGATCGCGGCCGGCCGGATTCCGGTGATCGCCACCGTCGCCCCCGACGCCGGCGGCTTGCTGCACAACGTGAACGCGGACACCGCCGCCTCGGCGCTCGCGGTCGCCCTCGGCGCGCGCAAACTGGTCGTGCTGACCGACGTGCCCGGCCTTTACGCGAACTGGCCGGACACCTCGTCGCTGACCAGCGAGATCGACGCGGACAGGCTGGAGAAACTGCTGCCTTCCCTGGAGTCCGGGATGGTGCCCAAGATGGAGGCCTGCCTGCGCGCGGTGCGCGGCGGAGTCCCGTCGGCGCACGTCGTCGACGGCCGGGTCGCCCACTCGACGTTGCTCGAAGTCTTCACGGAAGAAGGATTCGGAACCATGGTGGTCCCCTCATGAGCCTGTCCGAGCGGTGGCAGGCGTCGATGATGAACAACTACGGCACGCCGTCGCTGGCCCTGGTCAAGGGCGAGGGCGCGGTGCTCACCGGCGAGGACGGCAAGGAGTACGTCGACTTCCTCGGCGGCATCGCGGTCAACGCCCTCGGGCACGCCCACCCCGGCGTGATCGCCGCGGTCACGAGTCAGATGCAGCAGATCGGGCACGTCTCCAACCTGTACATCGCCGAGCCCCCGGTCGCCCTCGCCGAGCTGCTCCTGGCCCTGGCCGGCCGCGCCGGACGGGTGATGTTCTGCAACTCGGGCGCCGAGGCCAACGAGGCCGCCTTCAAAATCTCGCGGCTGACCGGCCGCACCCACATCGTCGCCACCGAGGGCGCGTTCCACGGGCGCACCATGGGCGCGCTGGCCCTGACCGGCCAGCCGGCGAAACGGGATCCGTTCCAGCCGCTGCCGGCCGAGGTCACCCACGTCCCGTTCGGCGACGTCGCCGCGTTGGAGGCGGCGGTGACCACCGCGACCGCGATGGTGATCCTGGAGCCGATCCAGGGGGAGAACGGCGTGGTCGTGCCGCCGCCCGGATACCTGTCGGCGGCACGGGCGATCACCGAGAAGGCGGGTGCGCTGCTCGCCCTGGACGAGGTGCAGACCGGCATCGGGCGTACCGGCCACTGGTTCCACCACCAGAGCGAGGGCGTCGAGCCGGACGTCGTGACCCTGGCCAAGGGGCTCGGCGGTGGCCTGCCGCTGGGCGCGTGCATCGCGTTCGGCCGGGCCGCGGACCTGCTCACGCCGGGCTCGCACGGGACGACGTTCGGCGGGAATCCGATCGCCTGCGCGGCGGGGCTGGCCGTGGTCCGGACGATCGCCGGCGAGGGGCTGCTCGATCACGTCAAGCGCGTGGGGGAGCGGTTGCGGCGGGGGATCGAGGGACTGAACCACCCGTACGTCAAGCATGTCCGCGGCGCGGGCCTGCTCCTGGGCATCGTCCTGAACCGGCCGGAGTCCGCGGAGATCGCAGCGCAGCTGCGCGAAGCGGGTTTCCTGGTCAACCCGGCGAAACCGGACGTGATCCGGCTCGCCCCGCCCCTGATCATCTCCTCCGATCAGGCCGACGCCCTGATCGCTGCCCTGGACGGTATCCGGTGACCCTGCGCCACTTCCTCCGCGACGACGACCTGAGCCCGCAGGAGCAGTCCGAGGTCCTCGACCTGGCCGCCGCGATGAAGGCGAGCCGGTTCGAGCACACGCCGCTGGCCGGCCCGCGCTCGGTCGCCGTCTTCTTCGACAAGGCCAGCCTGCGCACCCGGCTGTCGTTCGAGGCCGGCATCGCCGAGCTGGGCGGCCAGCCGATCATCGTGGACACCCAGAACACCCACTTCGGCCGGGGCGAGAGCCTCGCCGACGCCGGCCGGGTCGTGTCCCGGTACGTGGCGGCCATGGTCTATCGCACCCACGGGGACGAGCGGCTCGCCGAGCTGGCCTCCGGCGTCGACGTCCCGGTGATCAACGCGCTCTCCGACGGGTACCACCCCTGCCAGCTGCTGGCCGACCTGCTGACCATCCGGGAGAAACTGGGGTCGACCCAGGGGAAGATCCTGGCGTACGTCGGCGACGCCGCCAACAACATGGCCCACTCCTACCTGCTGGCCGGCGCCACCGCCGGGATGCACGTGCGGGTGGCCGGCCCCTCCGGCTTCGACCCGGCCCCGTCCGTGGTCGCCCGCGCCGCGGAGATCGCCGCGTGGACCGGCGGCTCGGTCGAGGTGCTGCGCGACCCGCGTGAGGCGGTCGACGGCGCGCACGTGGTGGCCACCGACACCTGGACCTCGATGGGGCAGGAGGCCGACGGCAAGGACCGGCTCACCCCGTTCCGGCCGTACCAGATCAACAGCGCGCTGCTGGCCAAGGCCGCGCCCGAGGCGATCGTGCTGCACTGCCTGCCGGCGCACCGCGGCGAGGAGATCACCGACGAGGTGATGGACGGCCCGCAGAGCGTCGTCTTCGACGAGGCGGAGAACCGGCTGCACGCGCAGAAGGCTCTGCTCACCTGGCTGTTGGCGGTCAACCAGGCATGAGCGGTCCGATCACCAGGGCGGGGCGGCACGCCCGGATCGTGGAGCTGATCCGGAGCCGGACGGTGCGCTCCCAGACCGAACTGGCCGACCTGCTCGCCGCCGAGGGCGTGCAGGTCACCCAGGCCACGCTCTCCCGTGACCTGGAGGAGCTGAACGCGGTCAAGGTCAGCGGCGCCTACCTGATCCCGGAGGACGGCAAGCGGCCGCTGCGCGAGACCACCGGGCAGGGCCCGGCCCGGCTGATCCGGCTGCTCAAGGAGCTGCTCACCGGCGTCGACGCGAGCGGCAACATCGCGGTCCTGCGCACCCCGCCGGGCGCCGCCCAGTTCCTGGCCAGCGCGCTGGACCGCTCCGGCCTCGCGGACGTGGTCGGCACCATCGCCGGCGATGACACCATCCTGGTCGTGGCCCGGGACAACGGGCCCACCTCGGGCGCGGCCCTGGCCGAGAAACTCGGCAACTGGAGCCGGTCGGACGCCGATCCTCGTGAGGAGCACCAATGATCTTCTCGTCCGCGGTGGAGACACGTTTCCCCGACTTCGCCGACCACACCGGCAAGCTGACCGGACTCGGCGTGGAGTTCTTCCTCGCCTCCAACGAGACGGTCCGCCCGCAGCTCAACGAGCTGCCGTACGGCCACAAGCTGAACTGGCTCGACTTCACCGACACGTCCGAGCGGGACTGGTCGGTGCGGGACTTCCTCAACCTGTTCAACGTGATCAACGGCATCGCGTTCGGTGACCGGGGCATCCCGATGCCGCAGTGGGTGATGGTCGACCTGATCCTGATGCCGGCCGCCGCGCTGATCGCGAGCCTGCCGCAGGACGAGTTCGCGGCCATGGTCGAGCGCAGCACGTTCCGCTTCGACACCGACGTGAAGCAGCTGCTGCGCAAGGTGCAGGAGGACATGCGGGCCAGCGGATACACCGGCCCGGTCCCGGTCGGCGGCTACTGCGCGGCGCCCTCGGCCGAGCCCGGTCGCTGGGTCGGCTGGTCGCTGTGGTCGCTGATGCCGGCCGTCGGGCTCGGCAAGGCGGCCAAGGCGCTGGCACTCTCCGCGTACCGCGCGCAGAAACTGGACGGCGTCACCCAGTACGACAACAGCGCCCTCAAGGTGCACACCGAGTTCGGCGCGCTGAAGGTGCTGGTCGCCACCGTGCCGTTCCACACCTCGCCGGGCTCGTTCGTCTACCAGTCCGACCTCACCCTGCCGGCCGGTTTCCGGGATCCGGAGCCGACGTTCCTGCTCGACCCGTTCGACTACGACCGTCAGCAGGCGATGCAGAAGGACATCGAGGCGGGGCGCTGTGAGTTCTATGTCCTGCCGCCCGGGCACGTCCGGCAAGACGGTAAGACGTACGTGCCGATTCTCGAAAAGGAACTGTCCCGATGACCAAGCGCAAGATCGTTCTCGCCTTCTCCGGTGGGCTGGACACCTCGTACGCCCTCGTGGACTTCCGCGAGAAGGGCTGGGACGTGGTGACCGCCAACATCGACACCGGTGGCCTGCACAGCGGTGAGGCCGAGGCCGTCAAGGCCCGTGCCGAGGAGCTGGGCGCCGTCGAGCACCACGTGGTCGACGCCCGCGCCGAGCTCTACGACCGCGTCGTCACCTACGCGATCAAGGCGAACTACCTGCGCAACGGCGCCTACCCGTCGTGCGTCGGCGCGGAGCGGCTGATCCAGGCGGAGAAGGTCGTCGAGGTCGCCCTCAAGGTCGGCGCCACCGGCATCGCGCACGGCTCCACCGGCGCCGGCGCCGACCACGTCCGGTACGACGCGGTGATCCGCGCCCTCGCCCCGCACCTGGAGATCATCACCCCGGTCCGGGACGAGCGCCTGGTCCGCGAGGAGGAGGCCGAGTTCCTGCGCAGCCGCGGCTTCGCGGTCAGCGAGAAGGTCAAGAAGTACTCGATCAACGAGGGCCTGATCGGCACGTCGATCGGTGGTGAGGAGACCTACGGCTCCTGGGAGTACCTCCCGGAGGACGCCTGGACCTACACCAAGTCGATCGCCGACGCCCCGGACGAGGGTGTCGAGCTGCACCTCAGCTTCGACAAGGGTGTGGTGACCTCGGCCGTCGTGGACGGCGAGCCGCTGGTCTCCGAGGACGCGCCGAACTACGCGATCCTCTCCGCGCTCAACGTCCTCGGCGGCGAGCACGGCGTCGGCCGCGGCATCCACATGGGCTCCACCATGGTCGGCAACCTGGCCCGGGTCGGCTTCGAGGCCCCCGGCATGCTGATCCTCATCGCCGCCCACCGTGAGCTGGAGAAACTGGTCCTCTCCAACCGCCAGCAGGCCACCAAGGCCCAGCTCGGCAACACCTACGGCGACCTGCTCCACGAGGCCGTCTACTTCGACCCGATCATGGACGACTTCCGGGCGTTCCTGGACTCCAGCCAGACGAGGGTCACCGGCACCGTCCGGGTCAAGCTGCACAAGGGCAACATCGTCCTGCTCGGCTCGTCGAGCCCGCACAGCCTGCTGGACGCCGCGACCCGCGCGGGCATCGTGTACGGCCACGGTTCCTCGGCGTGGACCGGGGAGCAGGCGCGGGCCTTCGCCCACATGTATGCGATGCCGGGCAGCATCGCCCGCCTGGCCGCCTCGCCGGCCGAGTAGGGACCGCTTCACCCACGGCACGCCCACCGCTTCCGGTGGGCGTGCTTTCCTTTTCGGTACGCCTAGAGCGCGGTGGGTGGGGGCTCCGCCCGCAGGACGCGCTGAATCACCTCGTAGACCCGCTCCGGGGTGATCCCGTGCCGCTGAGCGATCCCGTTCACGTCGTGCCCGTCGGCGTACTCGGCGACGATGGCGTCCTCGTCGACGGCGGGCTGCGGCGGCGGGTAACCGGGCACCTGATGTCCGGGCGGTCCGTAAGCACCCGGCGGGGCGTAGTAGCCGGGTGGCAATGGTTGCCCGGGTGGCGGGTAGTAGGCCGGCGGCGCTTGCTGGGCCGGCGGTGGGTAGTAGGCCGGCGGTGTTGCTTGGGCGGGTGGCGCTTGGTAGCCCGGGGGTGCTGGCTGGGCCGGGGGCGCTTGCTGTTCCGGCGGTGGGTAGTAGCCCGGCGGTGTTGCTTGGGCGGGCGGCGCTTGGTAGCCCGGGGGTGCTGGCTGGGCCGGGGGCGCTTGCTGTTCCGGCGGTGGGTAGTAGCCCGGCGGTGTTGCTTGGGCGGGTGGCGCTTGGTAGCCCGGGGGTGCTGGCTGGGCCGGCGGCGGGTAGTGGGCCGGGGGCGCTTGCTGCTCGGGTGGCGGGTAGTAGCCCGGCGGCGAGGGATAGCCCTGCGGCGCGGGATATCCGGCCGGCGGGTAGTTGCCCGGCGGGGCGTAGTAGCCCGGCTGCGGCGGATGCTGCCCCGCCGGCCCGACCTCACGCTCGACCACCGCATAGACCTGCTCGACGGTCATCCCATAGCGCAGGGCGATGCTCTGCACGTCGTAACCGTCACCGAACTCGGCGACGATGCGATCCACCCAGCTCGGCTCAGCGTCGGTCACGTCGCCAACCTACCGGCCCTCGCCAAATCAGCGGGTCCGAAGCTGGATGGCCGCGACGATCACCGGGATCATGCAGACCGTCTGGACGGCCGCGTACCAGAACGGGCACACCCCGGGGATCAGGTCGATGCCGATGACGGCGATCGGCATGATCACGGTGAGCGTGCGAAGGCGGTCGAGGGCTTTCTCGCCACCGCGGGTCATCCGGTACAGCAGGACCGCCACGATCGGCAGCAGCGCGCCGCGGACCCACATGAACGTGTTCACCGAGTGACCGTGTATCGCGACGGCGGCCAGGCCCGCCAGCGCCGTGCTGCTCAGGACGGTGAAAGCCTTCATGCTGGTGGCGGCCTTGTCGAGGGCGGTGGTCGGAGCCTGCGTCCGCGTCGTGATGTCCATGCCGACGACGTTACGGAGCGTGCTCGGCGGGGAGTATCCGTCTGGGCGGAAGGCCGAGTGGGTCCAGGCCCACCGCACCTCGGGCCGCTCCGCCCCAGTCCCGTCAGCACCGCCTCCTCAGATCTCCGTCCGCGTCCGTGGCCCGTCAGGCAGGCGCGGCCGGTCGGCGATCACCCTCGGCGTCCGTGGCTCGTCGGGCAGGCGCGGCCGGTCGGCGAACACCCTCGGCGTCCGTGGTCCGTCCGGCGGGTGGGGCCGATCCGCGGTCGCACCCACGCCCGCAGGCCCGTCAGGCAGGTGGGGCCGATCCGCGACCACCCGCCCCGCCCGGAGCCCGCCGGGCGGTCCGGAGCACGGCGGGCGTCGCGCCGCTCGGCAGAGCTCTGCCAGGACGTACAAAATCGTGAGCGGTCCGAGCCACGCCGGGCCGCTGGCGAAAAGCGGTCGACTCGCCCGGGCCGCTGGTGAAAAGCGGTCGACTCGCCCGGGCCGCTGGTGAAAAGCGGTCAGCTCAACCGGACCGCGCCGGGCCGGCACTCACGGTGGCGTCGGGTCAGGTCGGTGGCGGCGGACCGCCACCGCGGGTGGTCGAACGTGAAACCCGCCTCCGTGAGGCGGCCCGGGACGACACGGCGGCTTTTCAGCAGCAGCTCGGTGTCGGTACGCAGGGCGAAGGCGCCGAGCTCGGCCATGCAGGCGGTGGCGGGCAGGCCGAGCGGCATCCGCCAGGCCGACCGCAGCTCGCGCATGAACTCGCGCTGCGGGAGGGGGCCGGGAGCGGCCAGGTTCACCGGACCGGTGAGGTCGTCGCGGTCGATCAGGAAGCGGACGGCGCGGACGAAGTCGTGGTCGTGGATCCACGACACGTACTGCCGGCCGCCGGCCACCGGGCCGCCGAGGCCGAGACGGGCGAGCCGGCTCAGCACGTCGAAGACGCCACCCCGGTCGGGGCTCATCACCATGGCCGAGCGCAGCGCGACCTTGCGGGTGTGCGGGGTCGCGGCCTGCTCCTGCGCGGCCTCCCAGTTCCGGTCGATCTCGATGCTGTAGGCCCAGTAGCCGGGAACGCCCTCCTCGTGGCCGCCGATCATGCCGGTGTCCTCGTCGTTGGCCGCGTCGAAGCGGTGTGCGTAGATCGTCGCGGTGCTCATCTGCAACCACACCCTCGGCGGGCGGACGGCCCGGGCGATGGCGTCGCCGACCGCGCGGGCCGAGTCGACCCGGGAATTCATCATGGCGGCCAGGTTCTCCGGGGTGTAGCGGCAGCTCACGCTACGGCCCGCCAGGTTGATGACGACGTCGCTGCCGTCGATCTCGTCGACCCAGTCACCCGGAGTCGAGCCGTCCCAGCGAACCTGACGCGCGCCCGGCGTCGCGTTCTCCCGCTCGACCTGATGCCCGTCCCGCCGGGCTTCGCGCGAGTCCCGGCGGCCTTCGCGAGAGTCCCGCCGGGCCTCGCGCGAGGCCCGCGGCGAGCGGGTCAGCACGACGACATCGTGACCCGCGGCGGTCAGCGCCCGATCCAGGATCGTGCCGACCTGCCCGGTACCTCCGGGAATGACGACCTTCATGAGACACCTCCGGTGCTTGAGCGATCGCTCAAACCGAAGCCTACGACGTTTTGAGCGATCGCTCAATCCGCCCCCATGACCGATTTTGACTCCCCCTTGCCATCCCATCGACGCCTCTCTATCGTCGGCAGGAAAGCGCTTTCCTGCCGATGGCCGCGGCTCCGCGCATCCCCCTTGAAGCGGAAGTGAGTCAAGCGATGAAACGACCAGTCCCCCTGCGGTGGCTAGCCGCGGGAGCCACCGCGGCCGTGAGCGCCGCGATAGTCCTGACCCTGCCGACGTCCTACGCGTTCGCCGCCGACAACCTGAGCCTCAGCGCCGGTGCGGACGGTTCCAGCAAGGCCGGCGGCACCAGCTACGGCAACGTCCGGGACGGCGATACCAGCACATATTGGGCGCCGGCCAGCACGACCGGGTACGTCTCGGTCAAGTGGAGCAGCGCCACCACGGTCTCCTCGGCCGTCATCAGGCAGGCCTCCGGCGGCGGCTCGATCACCGGCTGGCGGGTGCTCAACGCGGACAGCGGCGCCGTCCTGACCAGCGGCAGCGGCAGCCCGAGCAGCATCTCGTTCGCCTCGACCGCGCTGAAGAAGCTGACCTTCGAGATCACCGCCGCGTCCAGCGCGCCGCGGATCGCCGAGTTCGAGACGTACGCCGCGGGCGGCGGCACGACCCCGACGACCAGCCCGACCGCGAGCCCGAGCCCGACCGGCGGCGGCACCGGCACGCCGACCGGCACCTGGCCCACCTCGACCGGCTCGGTGAGCGTCTCCGGCACGATCTCCGTGTCCGGCACCTTCGACGGCGGCATGAAGACGTACTGCTGCATCGGCGACGGCTCGCAGAGCGAGTCACAGGACCCGATGTTCGAGATCGCCAACGGCGGCACCCTCCAGAACGTCATCATCGGCTCGCCCGCCGGTGACGGCGTGCACTGCAAGGGCACGTGCACCATCAAGAACGTCTGGTGGAACGACATCGGTGAGGACGCCGCGACCTTCCAGGGCGCCGGCGGCGGCACCAGCTACGTGATCGGCGGCGGCGCGCGGTCCGGCAGCGACAAGACGTTCCAGCACAACGGGAACGGGACGGTCAGCATCTCCGGCTTCTACCTGAGCGGCTCCGGCAAGCTGTACCGGGCGTGCGGCAACTGCTCCAGTTCCTACCAACGCAACGTCAAGATCGACAACGTGCTGCTGAACGACGTCGACATGGTCGCCGGGATCAACACCAACTGGGGCGACACCGCCACCATCACCCGCGTGACCCTGACCAACAGCGCCAGCGCCGTGGTCTGCGGCCAGTACAAGGGCGTCGCCAAGGGCAGCGAGCCGAGCTACCTCGGCGAGGGCTGGAACAACGCCAACTGCAAGGTCACCAAGAGCGACATCACCTACAAGTAGACGAGCTGGCGCCCACGGCCCTATCCGCGGCCCGGATAGGGCCGTCAGGGCCAGCCGGGGATTGTCGGGCTGGCGCTCATGGCCCTATCCGTAGCCGGGGTAGGGCCGTCAGGTCCAGCCGGGGATTGTCGGGCTGGTGCTCACGGCCCTATCCGTAGCCGGGGTAGGGCCGTCAGGTCCAGCCGGGGACTGTCGGGCTGGTGCTCATGGCCCTATGCCCGGCCGGGGTAGGGCCACCAGGTCCAGCCGGGAACTGTCGGGCTGGTGCTCATGGCCCTATGCCCGGCCGGGGTAGGGCTGTCAGGTCCAGCCCGGGACTGTCGGGCTGGTGCTCATGGCCCTATCCGTAGCCGGGATAGGGCTGTCAGGTCCAGCCCGGGACTGTCGGGCTGGTGCTCATGGCCCTATCCGTAGCCGGGATAGGGCCGCCAGGACCAGCCGGGAACTGTCGGGCTGGCGTCCACGGCCCTATGCCCGGCCGAGCCAGGGCCACCAGGTCCAGCCGGGAACTGTCGGGCTGGCGCTCACGGCCCTATCCCCGGCCGGGATAGGGCCACCAGGACCAGCCCGGGACTGTCGGGCTGGCGTCCACGGCCCTATGCCCGGCCGAGCCAGGGCCACCAGGTCCAGCCGGGAACTGTCGGGCTGGCGCTCACGGCCCTATCCCCGGCCGGGATAGGGCCACCAGGACCAGCCCGGGACTGTCGGGCTGGCGCTCACGGCCCTATTCGCAGCCGGGATAGGGCCATGGGCGCCAGCCGGGGTTGGGAACGGGGGACGGGCGCGTGGGTCCGCGCCTACTTCAGCCGACCGCCACACCCGTGAGGTCGCCAAGCGGCCGTGAGGCGGCCGGGCCTCGCGCTGCTCGGCAGAGCCTCACCCAGGTCGTACAAAATGGGGGCGATCAGCGCGGGACGACCTTCTCCACCGCCCACTGGCGCCACGTGTCCAGTTTGTGCTGGACGGTCGCGAGCTGCTCGCGGACCGGGCCCGGGCCGGTCGAACCCGGTGTCGTGCGGGCCGCGAGCGCCGAGGCGACCGAGAGCACCTCCCGGACCGACGGGTCGAGGTGCTCGCTCACCGTCTTGAGGTCGTCGTCGGTGAGGTCCTCCAGCTCGCACTCGCGGGCCGAGCAGAGCGCCACCAGCTTGCCGGTGATCTCGTGCGCGTCGCGGAACGGCACCCCGCGCCGGACCAGCCAGTCGGCCACCTCGGTGGCCAGCGAGAAGCCGACCGGGGCGGCGGCCGCGAGGCGGTCCACCCGGACGGTCATCGTGGAGATCATCCCGGCCAGGGCGGGGAGCAGCAGCTCCAGGGTGTCGACGGCGTCGAAGGCCGGCTCCTTGTCCTCCTGCATGTCCCGGTCGTAGGTCAGCGGCAGACCCTTGAGCATGGTCAGCACCGCGACCAGGCCACCGACCAGACGGCCGCTCTTGCCCCGGGCCAGCTCGGCGATGTCCGCGTTCTTCTTCTGCGGCATGATCGACGAACCGGTGGCGAACGCGTCGTCCAGCTCCACCCAGCCGAACTCGGTGGACGTCCAGAGGACGACCTCCTCGCCGAGCCGGGACAGGTGCACGCCGATCAGCGCGGTCACGAAGAGGAACTCGGCGACGAAGTCACGGTCGGCGACGGCGTCCATCGAGTTCGGCGCGGGGGCCGAGAAGCCCAGCTCCTTGGCGACGGCGGCCGGGTCGAGCGGCAGTGACGAGCCGGCCAGGGCGCCGGAGCCGAGCGGGCTGATCGCGGTCCGCACGTCCCAGTCGCGCAGCCGCTCCAGGTCGCGCAGCAGCGGCTGCACGTGGGCGAGCAGCCAGTGACCGAAACTGACCGGCTGCGCGTGCTGCACGTGGGTCATCCCGGGCGCCGGGGTGTCGACGTTGCGCGCGGCCTGCTCGGTGAGCGCGTCGGCCAGCTCGATCAGCGCGACGGCCACCCCGCGGGCGTGGTCGCGCAGGTAGAGCCGGAGGTCGGTGGCGACCTGATCGTTGCGCGAGCGGCCGGCGCGCAGCTTGCCGCCGAGCGCGCCGAGGCGCTCCAGCAGGCCGCGCTCCAGGGCGGTGTGCACGTCCTCGTCCTCGATGGTGGGACGGAACTCGCCGGCGGCGCAGGCCGACTCCAGATCGTCCAGCGCGGCCAGCATCCGGCCCAGCTCGTCGGCGTCGAGCAGTCCCGCGTTCGCCAGCACGCGGGCGTGCGCGCGGGAGGCGAGCAAGTCATAGGGCGCCAGCCGCCAGTCGAACTGGACGCTGACGCTCAACCGGGCCAGGGCCTCCGCCGGGCCACCGGCGAATCGCGCACCCCAGAGCCGGGTCGGCTCGTCACTCTCCGGCACACCTACTCCTTGATCATTCGGAAGATCGTCAGGAACTTCCACCTGACTTTAACGCGTGCATAATAATACCCCACGTCTGATAAAGTTGCATCATGGCTGATCTCGATCTCACCGGCGACGTCGTCGCCCTCACCCGCGTCATCTGCGACATCCCCTCGGTCAGTGGCGACGAGAAGGAGCTTGCCGACGCCGTCGAGGCAGCGCTTCGGAAATATCCGCACCTGGAGGTGCTGCGCGACGGTGACGCCGTGGTCGCCCGGACCAACCTGGGCCGTGCCACCCGGGTCGTGCTCGCCGGCCACCTCGACACCGTGCCGATCGCCGGCAACCTGCCGGTCGTCGAGGACGGCGACGTCCTGCGCGGCCGCGGCACCGTCGACATGAAGGCCGGCGTCGCCACCACGCTGCATCTCGCCGCGACGCTGACCGAGCCGCGCTACGACGTCACCTATGTCTACTACGACCACGAGGAGGTCGCCGCCAAGCTGAACGGTCTCGGCCGCCTCGTCCGCAACCACCCGGACTGGCTGGCCGGCGACTTCGCCATCCTCGGCGAGCCCAGCGACGGCACGGTCGAGGGCGGCTGCCAGGGCACCATGCGCGTGAAGATCACGGTGCCGGGCGTGGCCGCGCACGCCGCCCGCTCCTGGATCGGCAGCAACGCGATCCACAGCGCGGGCGGGGTTCTGGACGTGCTCCGAGCCTACGAGCCACGGCGCCCCGTCGTGGAGGGCCTGCACTATCGCGAGGGCCTCAACGCCGTGAAGATCGAGGGTGGCATCGCCGGCAACGTGATCCCCGACCTGTGCACCGTCTTCGTGAACTATCGCTTCGCCCCGGACCGCTCGGTCGAGGAGGCCGAGGCGCACCTGCGCGAGGTCTTCGCCGGCTTCGACCTGGAGGTCACCGACCGCGCCCCCGGCGCCCGCCCCGGCCTCGACAAGCCGGCCGCCAAAGAGTTCGTCGAGCTGGTCGGCCGCGTCCCGCAGGCCAAACTGGGCTGGACCGACGTGTCCCGCTTCGCCGCCCTCGGCATCCCGGCCGTCAACTACGGCCCCGGCGACCCGCTCCAGGCACACACCGACGGCGAGCACGTCCCGATCCCGGAGATCCGCACCGCCCTGCGGAACCTCACGACCTGGCTGAGCTGACCGCTTTCCACCAGCGGCCCGGCACGGTCCGGGCCGCTCACCATTTTGTACGTCCTCCGCAGAGCTCCGCCGAGCAGCGCGACGCCCGCCGCGCTCCGGACCGCCCGGCGGGCTCCGGGCGGGGCGGGTGGTGGCGGGAATCCACCGGCCTCGCTGTAACCGGCATCCGCTGCCGGGCGTGTAACCCCTGAGCGGCCGGATCCCGGGCCGCCATCGGGGGAGAGGGGCACCGTGGTCGAGTTACGCCAGGCACGCGACGTCGATCGGGATGGGCCGGCCGACCGGGACTTCGACAGTTTCTACGCCGCCCACTTCCAGTCGCTCACGATTCAGCTGTACGCCTACACCGGGGACCTGCTCAACGCCCAGGACGCCGTGCAGGAGGCGTTCCTGCGCGCACCCGCCCGGTGGAACCGGACGTCCGTCCTGGACGATCCGCTCGCCTGGGTGCGCCGGGTCGCCTGGAATCTGGCGACCAGCCAGTGGCGTCGCGCCCGCACCGCCGCGCTCTTCCTGCGCAGGCACCGCCTGGAGACCGTTCCGGCGCCCGGCCCGGACCGGGTCGCGCTGACCGCCGCGCTCGCCACCCTGCCCGCCCAGCACCGCCGGGTGGTGGTCCTGCACTACCTCGCCGATCAGTCGGTGCGGGACATCGCGGACCAGATCGGCGTGCCCGAGGGAACGGTCAAGGCGTGGCTGCACCGGGGGCGTACCGCGCTGGCCACGCGCCTCGCCGAGAAGGAGGACGAGAAATGACGACTTCCGGCCACGATCCGCTGACCACCGTGTTCGACGAGTTCCGCAGCCAGACGGCGACCCTGGTCAGGCCGGTCGGCGCGGAGCGCACCCGGGCGAGGCTGCGTACCCGCCGGCGCAACCGTGGTGCCCTGTTCGGGGCACTGGCCGTCCTGGTCGTCGCGATCTCGGTGGCCGCCGGCGCGGGTTTGACCGGCAACCGGCCCGGTCCCGCGACGAACTCGGCCGCGCCCGTCCCGAGCCCTTCCGGCTCCACGATCTACTTCGTCGGCCCGGGTGAGAAGACCGAGCCGTCGACGACCGCGCCGATCGGTGGCATCACCGAGAAGGATCTCTACTCGGCCACTCTCGACCTGCCCGCGTGGCCGGCCGGCCACTGTGCCGGCGGCCCGGTTCCGTTCCAGGACGGTGACACCCAGGACAACCGTGGCGCACTCTGGATCGCCGGGGTCGCCTACGCCGATGTCGATCGGGACGGCCGGGCGGAGACGTTCGCGCGGATCTTCTGCATGGGTGATCCGGGCCAGGAGGAGTCGCAGGTCCTGGCGTTCACGCCCGCGGAGGGCGGCGGGATCCGCACGATCGGCCCGGTGCTGCAGCAGACCGGCGGTGTGGTCGCCATCTGCGGGATACGCGCCGGCGCGAACGGCGCGATCCAGGTCGAGACCGCCGACTTCCCGGTGCCCTGGCACTGCGCCGATCCCACGTCGGCCGACCAGCGCTACGTCACCCGCCAGTGGCTCACGTTCACCTGGAACGGCTCCGGGTTCGTTCAGCAGGACGCGCCCGCGCCACCGGTCAACCCGTACGCCACCGATCTCCGGCTGACCAGCAGCAAGCTGGTGCTGACCAGGCAGAAGAACGGGCACTACACGGGTTCGATGACGCTGACCGTGCGCAACACCGGGGTCTCCGCCATCCCGTACCGGACCCAGACCGTCATCTCCACCGGCATGCGCTTGGTCGATCCGCCGCCCGGCTGCGCGGTGAGCCCGTCCGGCGGCGGGATGGAGGACGTCAACTGCACCGGCTCCCGACTGGCCGGCGGCGCCACCCGCACGCTGACCCTGAAGATCGACTCCCCTCGCCGCTACGAGCTCACCTATGTCCCGGACACCAACGTCCTGCCCGCGAAGGGCTACAACGATCCGAACCAGGCCAACGACCGAGCCGCACTCACCATCGAATTCCGCGACTAGGCCCCCGGGTCACCGGCGGGACGCCGGCTGCACCAGCCCGGGACCGCCCCGGTGCGGTGTGGCGACGTACCCCTGGTGGCCCCGCGGGAGCGCCGCCACGCACGCCGCCGAGCAGGCGTTGACCAGCAAAGGCAGCACGTCGGTGGCCACCGCCTGAGAGATCCACACCTGGTGCAGCTCGGCGCTGACCGGGCCGTCGCACACGCTGCACGTGCCGGCCCGATCGGTCCCGCTGACCGCGGGATCGAGCCGGGCGGGGTCGACCTCGCTCGCCGGGGGCAGGCTCGGGAACGGCGGCCGGAACTTGACGTTGCCGTACAGCACGCGGGTGCTGACCGTGCTCGCGCGCAGCCGGGTGCACCTGGTCAGCTCGTACGGATACCAGTGCAGCCGATGCGACGTGTACGGCTCGAACACCTCCAGGGCGGTCATCGCCCCGATCTCGGGCGGGAGCCGGACCAGGTTGGTGCCGTACAGCACGAGGTGCCGGACCTCGGTCAGGCCGGCGATCGTGGGTGGCAGCGTGATGATCTGCCGGCGCTCCTCGGGAGCCAACTCCACGAACGGCTTGAAGACCGGCCGGCCGTCCGCCGCGGCCTCGTCGATCAGCGCCAGCAGGTGCCGCCAGCCGGGGCTCGCGGTGTCCTGCCGGTCGGCGTGGAAGCTCACCTCGGCGGGCCGGGTTCGGGTCGAGTGCCCGACGCACCCGCAGCGGTCCCGGTCCGGCTGCGCCCCGGCGGGCCCGGCGGCGTCGGCGAATCGGTTCCCGAACACGCGTGGCTCCTCCATGGCATCGAAGCCTATGTCTGGCGTGGTCTACTTCTGCCATGCCGCCCACTGCCAAGGACCGCCTGACGGCCGTCGCCTTCCGCCGGCCGGTCGTGACGGCGCTGTGTCTGTTTCTGCTCATCGGCGCGGCGGGGGCGTTCGCCGGGTACCTCGTCCAGGAGCGGACCGACCTGGATCCGGTCCCGTTCGTCGTCGTCTTCGCGGGCCTGGGCGGTGTCCTGGCCTCAGGCTTCGTGACGCGGGCCGAGAGACGGAAACGGGCCCGCTGAATCGGACTGGACCGGTTCGGTGGCTGCCCTGAGCGCTGCCGAAACAGCCCCTGACAGGCGCCGTCATTCAGTGCAAGGACCCGGCAACAGTACTGCCGGTTGCCTTCGAGAACCGCCACAATCTGGGCGACAACCGGCACCGCGAGTTAACCGGTTCAGAAAAAATGTGATGTGTATCACTGATCCGTATGCGGCCCACCGGACAGGGTTTTTCCTGCGCTCGGTAACGGAGCAGACGCGGAAAGTACGATTTCGGCCATCCTGGGCTTGCCGGTTCTTGCCGGGAATGCCGTCGCCCGGCGCCAATTCCGGCAGCTCAGCCGCCGCGCGCGTCCTACCTGCGCCGGGACGTCCGCCCGAACGAGGCGGAGAACACGCTCTCTTGAGCAGTGACGCGAATTTCTCTGGCGGATCGTGCAAGAAGTTGCAGCAGGTTTCTTCAGGAAGCCGTCAGGCGGCCGAGATGTCCGCGGTCAGTTTCCGCCGGGCCGGCGCCATCGCGGTCGAGTTGCGGACCACCAGCTCCGGCCGGAAAAGGTACTCCGACCTGGGCGAACCGTGTCCGTTGATGTCGTCGACGAGGGAGCGGACGGCGGCCACGGCCATGGCCGCGACCGGCTGGCGCAGCGTCGTCAGCGGCGGATCGGTGAAGGCCATCAGCGGCGAGTCGTCGAACCCGATGATCGACACGTCGCTCGGAACATCCATCCCGCGGCGCCGCGCGGCCCGGATCGCGCCCAGTGCCATCATGTCGGAACCGCAGATGATGCCGGTGACGCCCTTGTTCAGCAGGCGCTCGGCGGCCACCTCGCCACCCTCGACGCCGAACAGCGTCAGCTCCACGAGATCGTCCACCTCGGACGCCGGAATGCCGAGTTCGCGCTGCATGGCGGCGCGGTAGCCGGCGAGTTTGCGCTGCACCGGGCTGAACCGGTGCGGGCCGGAGATCATGCCGATCCGGGTGTGGCCGAGCGACGCGAGGTGCCCGACCGCCAGGTCGCCGGAGAGCTGCTCGTCGCACGAGACGAACGGCGCGTCGATGCCGTCGGTGTGCCCGTTGACCAGCACGATCGGCAGCGGCCGGGCGAGCAGCCGAAGGTAGCGTTCGACGTCGGCGGTGGTGTCGGCGTGCAGGCCGGAGACGAACACGATGCCGGAGACCTGGCGGTCCAGCAGCATCTCCACGTACTCGTCCTCGGTGACGCCGCCGGGTGACTGCGTGCAGAGCACCGGCGTGTAGCCCGACTGGGCCAGCGTCGACTCGATGACCTGGGCAAACGCGGGGAAGATGGGGTTGTCCAACTCGGGCACGACCAGGCCGACCAGACCGGCGCTGCGTTTGCGCAGCCGCTCGGGGCGCTCGTAACCGAGCACGTCGAGGGCGGTCAGCACCGCCTGCCTGGTCTCCGCGGAGACGCCGGGGCGGTCGTTGATGACGCGAGAGACCGTCGCCTCGCTGACCTGGGCTTGACGGGCGATGTCCGCCATCCGTGCACGCATGTTGTCACTGTAGTGCCGAGCTGTTACCGGTCATCGCCCTGCAAGCCCTTCCATTGACTGCAAGAGCTTGCTAACGTCCCGGCAACAAGGACGACACCTTACCGATCTTGTGGGCGCCGAGCCATGGGCCGCGCTCAAGACACCCCTTTTCTCGCGCTAAATCCGTACATGAACGGGAGCATTTCCATGCGCATCCGTACTGCCGGTGTGATCGCCGCCAGCATGCTGTGCCTGGCCGGCGTGGCCGCCTGTGGCGACAGCAAGGACAACGACACCAAGGGCGGCAGCGCCCCCTCGGCCGCCGCGGCCAGCGGTGAACTGGTGATCTGGGCGGACGACAAGCGCTCCGCCGCCCTCAAGCCGTTCGCCGAGAAGTTCGGCAAGGAGAACGGCGTGACCGTCAAGGTCCAGGCCATCTCCAAGGACCAGCAGACCACCTTCCTCACCGCCTCCCAGCAGGGCAGCGGCCCGGACGTGATGGTCGGCGCGCACGACTGGATCGGCAACCTGGTGCAGAACGGCGCCATCGACCCGGTGCAGCTGACCGACGCGCAGAAGAGCGGCCTCCAGCCGGGCGCCCTGAAGGCGGTCACCTTCAACAGCCAGACCTACGGCGTTCCGTACGCGACCGAGAACATCGGCCTGATCCGCAACACCGACCTGGCCCCGACCGCACCGGCCACCATGGAGGACCTGGTCGCGCAGGGCAAGAAGCTGGTGTCGGAGAAGAAGGCCTCGGAGATCCTCTGCCTCCAGGCCGGACCGACCGGCGACGCCTACCACGCGTACCCGCTGTACGCCTCGGCCGGCGGTTACCTGTTCGGCACCACCGCGAGCGGCGACTACGACCCCAAGGACCTGGGCGTCGGCAAGCCGGGTTCGGTGGCCGCGTTCGAGAAGCTGCGCTCGCTGGGTGAGAAGGGTGACGGCGCCCTGAAGCGCTCGATCACGCCGGACAACTCGGTCGCCACCTTCACCGGCAAGAAGTGCGCGTTCCTGGTCTCCGGGCCGTGGGCGACCGCGGACGCCAAGAAGGCCGGCATCAAGTACGACATCACCGCCGTCCCGCCGTTCAAGGGCGCCAAGGAGGCGACCCCGTTCCTCGGCGTGCAGACCTTCTACGTCGCGTCGAAGGGCAAGAACAAGGCGCTCGCCCAGGAGTTCGTCACCAACTACGTGACCACCCCGGAGCTGGCCACCGCGCTGTACCAGGTCGACCCGCGTCCGCCGGCGCTGACCAGCGTCCTGGACTCGGTCAAGAGCAACGACCCGGACGTGGCCAAGTGGGCCGAGGCCGGTAAGAACGCCATCCCGCTGCCGGCGATCCCCGAGATGGCCGCCATCTGGGAGCCGTTCGGCAAGGCCGAGGCCGCCGTCATCGGTGGCGCCGACGCCAAGTCGACCGTCGACGCCGCGGCCAAGACCATCTCGGCCGCGATCAACAAGTAATGACGACGCAGCTCGAAGGGCCCGCGACGCGGGCCCTTCCCGCCCCCGAGGTAGAAGAGGCGAGGAGCACCTCGCTCCTGGGCCAAGTCGTCAAGATCGTGCTGCTCGGCCTGGTCGTCGCGACCGCGATCTGGGGCGCCTTCCCGCTGGTGGAGAACGAGTACTGGGCCGGCCTGGCCCTGCTGCTCGCGACCACGGCCGGTCTGCTCTACCTGTACCTCACGCCCCGCCACATCCCGGCCAAGTATCTGGTCCCGGGCACGCTCTTCCTGGTGGTCTTCCAGATCTTCCCGGTGCTCTACACGGCGAGCACGGCGTTCACCAACTTCGGGGACGGCCACCGGGGCAGCAAGGCCGAAGCGATCACCGCCATCCAGACCGCTTCGGTCACCCGGGTGCCCGGCTCCACCGAGTACCAGCTGAAGATCCTCACCAGGGGCGACGTGGCCACCGGCCCGCTGGCCTTCCTGATCACCGACCCGAAGACCGGGCAGGTGTCGATCGGGGACGGCGCCGGGCTGAAACCGGCCGACGCGGTTCCGCCGGCCGGGTACACCGTGCTCAACGCCGGTCAGGCCAGCGCGCGGAGCAAGGAGATCACCGACTTCGCGGTGCCGACCAGCACCGGCGCGATCCGGTCGTCGGGGCTCTCCCGGGCGTACGAGGGCAAGGCCGTGCGGGCCTACGACTTCGCGTCCGACAGCATCCGGGACACCACCGACGGCAAGGTGTGGAAGGCCGACGACGCGATCGGCTCGTTCGTCGCGGCCGACGGTGACCGGCTGGCCCAGGGCTGGAAGGTCGGCGTCGGGTTCAGCAACTTCACCCGGGTGCTCACCGACGACACCATCGCGTCGTCGTTCCTGGGCACGCTGGTCTGGGACTTCCTGTTCGCGATCGGGTCGACCGGCGGCACGTTCCTGCTCGGCATGTTCTGCGCGATCGCGCTCCAGTCCACCCGGATGCGCTTCCGCGGGCTGTACCGGATCCTGATGGTGCTGCCCTACGCCATGCCGTCGTTCGCGATGCTGCTGGTCTGGCGGGACATGTTCAACACCGACTTCGGCCTGATCAACAACGTGCTCGGCATCCACGTCGACTGGCTGGGCACGCCGATCACCGCGCAGCTGGCGGTGCTGCTGGTGCAGCTCTGGCTCGGCTACCCGTACATGTTCCTGGTGACCACCGGGGCGCTCCAGGCGATCCCGGCCGAGCTGACCGACGCCACCAAGGTCGACGGCGCCGGACCGTTCCAGGCGTTCCGGGCGATCAAGCTGCCGCTGCTGCTGGTCGCGCTGACCCCGCTGCTGATCTCGTCGTTCGCGTTCAACTTCAACAACTTCAACGCGATCTACCTGACCACCGAGGGTGGGCCGTTCCCGGCCGACAACCCGAACGCCGGCGCCACCGACCTGCTGATCACGTACACGTACCGGCTGGCCTTCGGCGGATCCGGCGCCCAGTACGGCTTCGCCGCGGCCATCTCGATCTTCATCTTCCTGATCGTGGCCGTCGTCTCCGGGGTGAGCTTCCGGCGCACCCGCGCCCAGGAAGAGGTTTACTCATGATCAAGTGGTTCCGGGACACGGGGTGGCGGCACCTGGTCGCCGTGCTGGCCGTGGCCTTCTCGCTGGGGCCGATCCTGTTCGTGTTCTCCGCGGCGATCAACCCGCTGGGCACGCTGTCGTCGAGCACCCTGGTGCCGAGCGGGGCGTCGCTGGACAACTTCGGCCGGCTGTTCACCGACACGAACTTCCCGCAGTGGTTCGTCAACTCGGTGGCGATCGCCGGCCTGGCCAGCATCATCTCGATCTTCCTGTCCGCGCTGGCCGCGTTCGCGTTCAGCCGGCGGCGGTTCCGGGGCCGCCGCTCCGGGCTGCTCTTCCTGCTGCTGATCCAGATGTTCCCGCAGTTCCTGGCCGTGGTCGCGCTGTTCCTGATCTTCTCGAAGATCACCGACCTGTGGCCGGGGATCGGCTTCAACACCTGGTGGGGCATGATCCTGCTCTACCTGGGCGGCGCGCTGGGCGTGAACACCTGGCTGATGAAGGGCTTCTTCGACACCGTGCCGAAGGAGCTCGACGAGTCGGCCACCGTGGACGGCGCCTCGCACACCGGGATCTTCTTCCGGATCCTGCTGCCGCTGGTCTCGCCGATCATCGCGGTCGCCGGCCTGCTCGCCTTCATCGGCACGATCAACGAGTTCCTGCTGGCCAACCTGTTCCTGCGGGACGGCGCCTCGAAGACCCTGGCGGTCGGCCTGTACGGCCTGGTCCAGGGCTCGGACCGGAACACCAACTTCGGGATCTTCTGCGCCGGCACGCTGCTGACCGCGATCCCGACCGTGGGTGTCTTCATGTACCTGCAGCGCTACATCGTGGAGGGCCTCAGCGCGGGCGCGGTGAAGGGATGAGCCGCCTGCTCCTGCCGCACCACGACGGTTCCGAGGGGTACGTCTCGAACCCCGCACCGGCCCTGGGCGAGACGGTTGCCGTCTTCGTCCGGGTGCCGGCCGGGACCCGGGTGTCGCGGGTGCACATGCGCTGGGTGCGCGACGGCGAGCCGGTCTTCACCTCGGCGGTGCTGGACCGGCGCGACGGGGGCGGGGACTGGTGGCGGGCCGAGCTCGAGGTCCGCAACCCGGTCACGCCGTACCGGTTCCTGCTGCGTACCGCGGGTGGCGCGGTGCGCTGGCTGACCGGCTGCGGCGTGACCCACCACGACGTCCCGGACGCGACCGACTTCCGCCTGGTCGCCTACGCTCCCGCGCCCGCCTGGGCGCGGGACGCCGTGGTCTACCAGATCTTCCCGGACCGGTTCGCGGCCTCCGGAAAAGGCGACAGACCGCTCCCGGACTGGGCGGTGGCCTGCGACTGGGACGAGCCGGTCGCGGCACATCCGCCGCTGGCCGGCACCCAGGTGTACGGCGGCGACCTCGACGGCGTCACCGAGCACCTGGACCACATCGCCGACCTCGGCGCGAACACCCTGTACCTGACCCCGTTCTTCCCCGCCACGTCGAACCACCGCTACGACAGCGCGAGCTTCGACCACGTGGATCCGCTGCTCGGCGGCGACCAGGCGCTGGTCCGGCTGTCCGAGGCGGTGCACGGCCGGGGCATGCGCCTGATCGGCGACCTGACCACCAACCACACCGGTGACGCGCATCCCTGGTTCCCGGACGAACGGGACCTCTACTACTTCACCTCGGACGGCGGCTACGAGTCCTGGCTCGGCGTGCCCAGCCTGCCCAAGCTCAACTGGGGCAGCCACGAGCTGCGCCGCCGCTTCGCCCGGATCGCCCAGCACTGGCTGACCTATCCGTACGCCCTGGACGGCTGGCGCATCGACGTGGCCAACATGACCGGCCGCCGCGGCGCCGAGGACTGGTCCCGCGAGGCGGCCGTGCTGCTGCGCCGCGCCGTGCAGCAGATCCGCCCGGACGCCCTGCTGATCGGCGAGCACGCCCACGACGCCACCGGTGACCTGGACCGCAACGGCTGGCAGGGCACGATGAACTACGCCGGCTTCACCCGCCCGGTGTGGAGCTGGCTGCGCGCCGCGGTGCTCCCGTTCGACGACTTCCTGGGCGTGCCGGGGGAGATCCCGGACCGGGACGCGGGCGCGCTGGTCGCCACGATGAGCGCGTTCGCCGCGCAGATGTCCTGGCGCTCGTGGACCAGCTCGTGGCAGATGCTCGGCTCGCACGACACGCCGCGGATCCGCTCGGTGGTCGGCGACGCGACCCGGCACGAGATCGCCACCGGTCTGCTGTGCACGCTGCCCGGCACTCCGATGATCTTCGCGGGCGACGAGCTGGGCCTGACCGGCGTCAACGGCGAACACTCGCGTACCCCGATGCCCTGGCGCCGGCCGGAGACCTGGGACCGGCGCACCCTCGGTGAGTACCACGCGTTGCTCGCGCTGCGCCGGGCCCGGCCCGCTCTGCGGGCCGGTGGCCTGCGCTGGGCGCACGCGGCCGGCGACACCCTCGCCTTCCTGCGCGAGTCGCGGGACGACGCGGTGCTGGTGGTGGCGCGGCGGGCGGCCGGGGAGCCGCTGCGGCTGGCCGGACTGCCGGCCGGGATCGACGGCGAAAACCTGTACGGCGGCGCCGACTCCCTCAAGGTCGGTACCGATGGATGTATCGAAATCAATGGAGACGGGCCTACCTTCCAGGTGTGGTCCGTCCGCCTTCAGATCTCTCCACCGAATCGGAAGGGTGCATAGTGGCATCGAGTAAAACGCGGCTGCGGGCCGCGCTGCTCAGCCTTCTTCTACCCCTGATCGTGGTCCCCGGCGCGGAGGCGGCGTCCGCCGCACCGGCCGAGCCGAGCGCCTCGGTCATCGCGAACTGGGGCTCCGACGAGCAGACCGGGACCAACGAGCAGTACTACTTCGTCCTGCCGGACCGATTCGCCAACGGCGACACGTCCAACGACCAGGGCGGCCTCAAGGGCGACCGGCTGTCGACCGGTTACGACCCCACCGACAAGGGCTTCTACCACGGTGGCGACCTCAAGGGCGTGATCGACAAGCTGGATTACATCCAGGGGCTCGGCACCACCGCGATCTGGCTCGCCCCGGTCTTCAAGAACCGTCCGGTACAGGGCAGCGGCACCGACATCTCGGCCGGCTACCACGGGTACTGGATCACCGACTTCACCCAGGTCGACCCGCACTTCGGGACGAACGCGGACCTGAAGAAGCTGGTCAAGCTCGCGCACCGGCGGGGCATGAAGATCTTCCTGGACATCATCGTCAACCACACGGCTGACGTCATCAAGTACCAGGAGAACAAGTACACCTACATCGACAAGGCCACCTCGCCGTACACCGACACCGAGGGCCAGCCGTTCGAGGACCGGAACTACGCCACCGGCCAAAACGGCTTCCCGAGCGTGGACAGCACCTCGTTCCCATACACGCCGGTCTACGCGACCAAGGCGGACGCCAAGGCCAAGACGCCGGCGTGGCTGAACGACGTGACCATGTACCACAACCGCGGTGACTCGACGTTCTCCGGCGAGAACAGCGAGTACGGCGACTTCTACGGCCTCGACGACCTCTGGACCGAGCGTCCCGAGGTGGTCCGGGGGATGACCAAGATCTACGCCGACTGGATCGGCTCCACCGGGATCGACGGTTACCGCCTGGACACCGTCAAGCACACCGACCTGGACTTCTGGCCGCAGTTCTCGGCGGGCATCCAGAAGGCCGCCACCAAGGCCGGCAAGAAGAACTTCTTCATGTTCGGCGAGGTCTACAGCGCCGACCAGGAGATCGAGTCCACCTACGTGCGCAAGGGCGAACTGCCCGCCACCCTGGACTTCTCCTTCCAGGAGGCGGCCCGGGCGTTCGTCACCGGCGCCGGCAACGCCACCGCGCTCTCCGGCCTGTACGCCAAGGACGACCTGTACACCACCGAGAGCACCAGCGCCGAGCGGCTGCCGACCTTCCTCGGCAACCACGACATGGGCCGGATCGGCTCGTTCATCGCGAGCGCCGCGACCGCCGACACCCAGCTCAAGCGCGACCAGCTGGCGCACGAGCTGATGTTCCTGACCCGCGGCCAGCCGGTCGTCTACTCCGGTGACGAGCAGGGCTTCACCGGGCCGGGCGGCGACAAGGACGCCCGCCAGGACATGTTCGCCAGCAAGACCGCGGACTACCTGGACGACGACCTGATCGGCACCGACCGCACCCACGCGGTCGACAACTACAACACCGCGCACCCGCTCTACCAGGCCATCTCGTCGCTCGCCAAGCTGCGCAAGGCGAACCCGGCGCTGGTGACCGGCGTGCAGACCACCCGGTACGCGGCCGAGGGCCAGGGCGTCTTCGCGGTCTCCCGGATCGACAAGAGCAAGCGGACCGAGTACGTGGTCGCGGCCAACAGCGCCACCACCACCCAGACGGTCAGCTTCGCCACCTCGTCGCCGGGCAGCACGTTCACCGGCGTCTACGGTGGTGCGGCGGCGACCACGGCGGGCGCGGACGGGAAGATCACGGTCACCGTTCCGGCGCTGTCCACCGTCGTACTGAAATCGGGGGGAAGCCTGCCGCTGCCGGCCGCCGCGCCCACCGTCAGCCTGACCACGCCGAAGGCGGGTGCCTCGGTGGCGACCCGGACCGAGCTGGTCGCCGAGACCACCGGTGACCCGCTCGCCACGGTGACCTTCGCGGCGCAGGTCGGCAACGGCCGGTGGGAGCTGCTGGGCACCGCCGACAAGGCGCCCTACCGGATCTACCACGACCTGGACGGGCTTGCCGGCGGCACGCCGGTGAAGTACAAGGCAGTGGTGCGGGACAGCAAGGGACGGCTGGCGTCGTCGAGCACGAGCATCACGGTCGGCACCCCGGCCGCGGCGTCCACGGTCGACTACGCGATCGTCCACTACCAGCGGCCGGCCGGCGGTTATGACGACTGGGGCCTCTACACCTGGGGCGACACCGACCCGTCGATGTCCACCACCTGGCCGAACGGGCAGCCGTTCGCCGGTGAGGACGCCTACGGCCGGTTCGCTTACGTCAAGCTCGCGCCGAACGCCAAGAGCATGGGCTTCATCGTCGTCAACAAGGACGGCGTGAAGGACACCGACGCCGACCGCTCGCTCGACCCGAACAAGAACCCCGAGGTCTGGCTCAAGCAGGGTGACGCCACGGTCTACACGACGCCGCCCGCGGTGAACCAGGATCAGTCGAAAGCGGTCATCCACTGGCGCAAGGCCGACGGCGACTACGACGGCTGGGGCCTGCACGTCTGGGACGGCGCCGCGACCGGCACCGACTGGGGCAGCCCGCTCAAACCCGCCAGGATCGACTCCTTCGGTGCGGTCTTCGAGGTGCCGCTCGCCGACGGCGCGGCCGGGCTGAGCTACATCATCCACAACGGCGACACCAAGGACCTGCCCACCGACCAGCGCCTGACCTTCGCGGACTCGACCCACGAGGTGTGGCTGCTCGCCGGGCAGGAGAAGCGGCTGCTGCCGCTGGTCAAGTCCGCTGGTGGCGGCGGCTCGACCGACCTGTCCAAGGAGTCGGCGGTCTGGATGGACCGCTCGACGATCGCCTGGCAGACCGGCACCGGCACGACGCTCCAGGAGGTCGGCGCCGGGACCGACGGCAAGGTCTACGACCTGGTCTACTCGCCGGCCGGCGGGATCGGGGTGGCCGACGGCGAGCTCACCGGGACGTTCTCGTCGGTCCGGCTCAGCTCGCGGCGTAACGGCCTCACCGAGAGGCAGCGGGCCGACTTCCCGCACCTGTGGCAGTACAGCGCCTTCACGCTGCCGAGGATCGATATCGCCGGCATTCTGCGCGGCCAGATCGTGATCACCGAGCGGGACGCCGCCGGGAAGCTGCTCGCGGCGACCGGAGTCCAGACGGCGGGTGCGCTCGACGACGTCTATGCGGCGGCGACCGGCGCGGACCTCGGCTACACCCACGGCCGGGTCTCGGTCTGGGCGCCGACCGCCCGCAGCGTCGAGCTGGAGGTCTACGACACCGCGTCGTCCGGCTCGGCGTCGCTGGTCGCGATGAACCGCGACAACCGGACCGGCGTCTGGTCCTCGCCCGTCGCCAAGAATCTGTACGGCAAGTACTACAAGTTCCGGGTCACCGCGTGGCAGCCCGCCGCGCAGAAGATCGTCACCGCGTCGGTGACCGACCCGTACTCGGTGGCCCTGTCGACGGACTCCAAGCTCAGCCAGTTCGCCGACCTCGGCGACCCGAAGCTGGCCCCGGCCGGCTGGGGTTCGCTCAGGAAGCCGGCCGCCACCGCGCCCGCGAAGATCCAGATCCAGGAGCTTTCGGTACGCGATTTCAGCATCGCCGACACGTCGGTTCCGGCAACGGAGCGCGGAACCTACGCCGCGTTCACCGAGACCGGCGCCAACGGGATGAAGCACCTGGCGGCCCTCGGCAAGTCCGGCGTCACCCACCTGCACCTGCTGCCGGTGTTCGACTTCGCGACCATCCCGGAGAACCGCGCCGACCAGGCCCAGCCCGACTGTGACCTGGCGTCCCTGCCGGCCGACTCGGACCAGCAGCAGGCCTGCGTGGCCAAGGTGGCCGGCTCCGACGGCTACAACTGGGGTTACGACCCGCTGCACTACACCGTCCCGGAGGGCGGCTACGCCGTCGACCCGGCCAACCGGACCAGGGAGTTCCGCTCCATGGTCGCCGGGATCAACAACGCCGGCCTGCGCGTGGTGATGGACGTCGTCTACAACCACACCTCGGCGGCCGGCGTCGACGAGAAGTCGGTGCTCGACCAGATCGTGCCGGGTTACTACCAGCGGCTGCTCGCCGACGGCTCGGTGGCCACCTCGACCTGCTGCGCCAACACCGCGACCGAGAACGCGATGATGGGCAAGCTGGTCGTCGACTCGATCGTGACCTGGGCCAAGCAGTACAAGGTCGACGGGTTCCGGTTCGACCTGATGGGCCACCACCCGAAGGCGAACATCCTGGCCGTCCGCAAGGCGCTGGACAAGCTCACCCTCCAACGCGACGGCGTCGACGGGAAGAACATCTACGTCTACGGCGAGGGCTGGAACTTCGGCGAGGTGGCGAACAACGCCCGCTTCGTCCAGGCCACCCAGGCGAACATGGCCGGCACCGGGATCGGCACGTTCAACGACCGGCTCCGGGACGCGGTCCGCGGCGGCGGCCCGTTCGACGACAACCCGCGGATCCAGGGCTTCGCCTCGGGCCTCGCGGACCAGCCGAACGGTGACGCGGTCAACGGCACGCCCGCCGAGCAGAAGGCGCGGGTGCTGCACTACCAGGATCTGATCAAGGTCGGTCTGACCGGCAACCTCGCCGGTTACACCTTCACCGCCAGCGACGGCAAGCTCGTCGCCGGTAAGGACGTCGACTACAACGGCGCCCCGGCGGGTTACACCGCCGCGCCGGACGAGGCGATCACCTACGTGGACGCGCACGACAACGAGATCCTGTACGACTCGTTCGCGTTCAAGCTGCCGCAGGCGACGAGCGCGACGGACCGGGCCCGGTCCCAGTCGGTGGCGCTGGCCACCACGGTGCTCGGCCAGGGCGTCGGCTTCGTGACCGCGGGCAGCGAGCGGCTCCGTTCCAAGTCCCTCGACCGCAACTCGTTCAACTCGGGGGACTGGTTCAACCAGATCGAGTGGGACTGCACCAAGGGCAACGGCTTCGGCAGGGGCCTGCCGCCCGCGGCGGACAACCAGTCCAAGTGGCCGTACGCCAAACCGCTGCTCGCCGACCCCGCCCTCAAGGCGGACTGCGCGGCGATCAACCTGGCCGACGCCCGTTACCAGGAGCTGCTCAAGATCCGGAAGTCCTCGCCGGTCTTCGGCCTGGCGACCGGCAAGCAGGTCCAGGACCGGGTGGCGTTCCCGCTCTCCGGCACGTCCGAGACGCCCGGCGTGATCACGATGACGCTGGACGCCCGTGGGCTGGGCGGCACCTTCAAGTCGATCACCGTAGTGTTCAACGCGACGGGGGCGACGACCACGCAGCAGGTCTCCGCGCTCGCCGGTAAGAAGGTCGCCCTGCACCCGGTGCAGCAGGCGTCCGCCGACCCGCTGGTCCGGACCGCGTCGTTCGCCTCGGCGACCGGCACGTTCACGGTCCCGGCGCGTACCGTCTCGGTGTTCGTCCAGAGCTGATGCCCCACTGAACGCCGGCCCCGCTCACCCGATCAGCCCGGGAGGGCGGGGCCGGTTCGTTTCCGGCGTCGCTTGGCGGCGACGGCGGCCGGGTCCACGTCCAGGTGCGCCCACTGTTCGGCCAGGCGCAGGCTGGTCTCCCGGCCGCTGGCCACGTGCTCGTGCGCCAGTGCCGCCGTCTTCTCCACGTCGCCGGCCGCGATCGCCTCGTAGAGTTCCTCGTGCTCCGCGCACTGCTGCGCCGGGTCGCGCTGCGCGGTCAGCCGGAACAGCCAGTGCGTCCGCGCCTCCAGCGGCCGCATCAGGCCGCTGAGCAGCGGATTCGCCGCCAGTTCGACGATGTCCGCGTGGAACCCGGCGTTCGCCGCGGCGATCCCGGCCTCGTCCCCGGCCGCCGTCGCCGCCCGGGCCGCCGCCAGCCGCTCCCGCAGCCGAGCCAGCCCGGCCTCGTCCCGCCGCTCCGCCGTGAGCCGAGCCGCGAGCGCCTCCAGCGCCTCCCGCACGTCGAAGAGGTCCCGCACGTCGGCCGGGCCGAACGGTGCGACCAGCGCGCCCCGGTGCGGCACCTGGAGCACCAGGCCGTCCGCTTCGAGCAGCCGCAGCGCCTCGCGCAGCGGGATCCGCGACACCTCCAGGTCCGCGGCCAGGTCGCGCTCCACCAGCCGTACGCCCGGCGCCAGCTCGATGGTCAGGATCCGGCGGCGTAACTCCTGATAGGCCCGGTCGCGCAGCGATGTCACGAAGCGCCCTCTCTGTTCGGTACGGCGTTCCCACCCTAGACGGATGCGGGGAGACCTAACGCCGCGCTAACAACCGCGAAACAGGGCGCTCCGAGACTGTCCTCCTTAACGGTATACCACTAACTCCCCCCGGAGGCGTTCCGATGCCGCGTACCGTTCCCCTTCTCGCCCTGATCACCGCCATGCTGGTCGCCGGTTGCTCGACCGGCGCCGACGACCAACCCGGCGCCTCCGACGCGATCACCGTCGGAGTCCTCTTCCCCGGCTCCCTCTCCGACGACGGGTTCATGGAGTCCGCGTACCTCGGCTACCAGCGCGCCGAGCAGACCCACGCCGGCAAGGTCACGCTGAGCAAGGCCGAGCAGGTCGCCACCGCCGACTACGAGGCCGCCCTGGTCCGCTTCGCGAGCAACGCGGACCTGGTCATCTCGCTCGGCGGCCAGACCGACGCCGCGGTCCGCCTGGTCGCCCCGCGCTTCCCGCAGGTGAAGTTCGTCGAGATCGGCGGCCCGGCCGACGGCACACCGCTCGCCAACCTCGCCCTCTACGACCCGCAGCAGGCCCAGGCCGCCTATCTGGCCGGCGCCGCGTCCGCGCTGCTCAGCAAGACCAAGAAGGTCGGCTTCGTGGGCGGCGCCGAGCTGCCGGCGATCGTGAACGCGGCCAGGGAGTTCGGCAACGGCGCGGCCGCGGCCGACCCGGCCGTGCAGGTGCTGACCCCGCAGTACGTCGGCGACTTCAACGACGTGGCCAAGGCCAAGCAGTCCGCGCTCGCCGACTACAGTGCCGGCGCCGACGTGCTCGGCCAGATCGTCAACCTCGGCAAGAAGGGCATGGCGCAGGCCGCCGCGCAGGAGAGGACCACGCTGATCGGCGGCCCGATCCCGCACGACTGCGGGAGCGACCCCGCCTATGCCGGCTTTGTCACGACCGACATCGGCGCGGAGATCGAGTACGCGGTCGAGCACCTCACCGCGAACACGTGGAAGGCGGAGAGCGTCAAGTTCGGCCTGAGCGCCGCGAAGCCGCACAACGACATCACGCTCTGCGCCGCCGACCCGGCGATCCAGGCGAAGCTGGACGCGATCAAGGCGGACGTGGCGTCCGGGAAGACCACCACGCTGTGACCGCCCTGGAGATCACCGGCCTGACCAAGGCCTACGGAGCGGTCCGCGCGCTCGACGGCGTCGACCTCAGCGTCGCCGCCGGGACCGTGCACTGCGTGCTCGGCGAGAACGGCGCCGGAAAATCCACCCTCTGCCACGCGGTCGGCGGTTCGGTCGCGGTCTCCTCGGGTTCGATGCGACTTTTCGGTACGCCCTATGCCCCCCGCCGCCCGAAGGACGCCCTGGACGCCGGGGTGGCGATGGTCCACCAGCACTTCAGCCTGGTGCCCACGCTCACCGTCGGGGAGAACCTGCGCCTGCTCCGGCTGCGCGACCTCCCGGCCCGCCTGGCCTGGCTGGGCGACGAGTTCGGCCTCACGGTCCCGTCCGGCTCCCGGGCCGGTGACCTCCCGGTCGGCGCCCGCCAGCGGGTCGAGATCGTCAAGGCCCTGCTCCGCGACCCGCGCCTGCTGATCCTCGACGAGCCCACCGGGGTCCTGGCGCCGGCCGAGGTCGACGCCCTGCTCGGCACCTGCCGCAAGCTCGCCGACGCCGGGCGGGCGGTGGTCCTGGTGACCCACAAGCTCGGTGAGGTGTCCCGGGTCGCCGACGCCGCGACCGTGCTGCGCGGCGGCCGGGTGGCCGGCGCCGGCCTCACCGACCTCAGCCCGTCGGTGCTGGTCCCGCTCATGATCGGCCGGCCCGCGGACTCCCTCGCCCCGGCCCTCGCCGGCACCCTCGGCGTGCCGGCCGCCGACGCGGCACGCACCGGAAGCCCCGGCCCGGCGCGCACGCAGAGCCCCGAGAACCGCGGCCCGGCGCGCACGCAGAGCCCCGAGAACCGCGGCCCGGCGCGCACGCAGAGCCCTGAGAACCGCGGCCCGGCGCGCACGCAGAGCCCTGAGAACCGCGGCCCCGCGCGCACCGGAAGCACCGGAAGCACCGGAAGCACCGGAAGCCCCGGAAGACCGCACCCCGGTGAACCCGTCCTCCGGATGCGCGACATCTCGGTGGGCCGCCACCTCGACCGGGTCAGCCTCGACGTCGCGCCCGGCGAGATCGTCGGCGTCGCCGGGGTCGAGGGCAACGGCCAGACCGAGCTGATCCACGTCCTCAGTGGCGCCCTGTCACCGGACACCGGCACGGTCACCCTGGCCGGCACCGACCTGACCCGGGCCACCCCGGCCCGGCGGACCGCGGCCGGCCTCGGCGTGATTCCCGAGGACCGGCACCACGAGGGCTGCGTGCCGGCGCTCGACGTGGCGACCAACCTCTACCTCGGACGGCTGCGCGAGTTCCGGCGGTTCCGGGTGCTGCTGGACCGCCGCCGCATGCGCCGCGCCGCCACCGCCACGATCACGCGGCACCGGATCAGCGCGCCCGGCCCGGCCGCCCCGATGTCCGCGCTCTCCGGCGGCAACCAGCAGAAGGTGGTGCTGGCCCGGGAACTCGCGCTCGACCCGCTGGTCTGCCTGGCCGCCGCACAGCCCACCCGGGGACTCGACGTCGGCGCGGTCGACGCGGTGCTGGCCCGGATCCGGGCGGCCGCCGCGTCCGGCGTCGCCGTGCTGGTCGTCTCCAGCGAACTCGGCGAGCTGCTCGCGCTCTGCGATCGGGTCGTGGTGGCCTACCGCGGGACGCTCTCCGCTCCGATCGACACGTCCGATCCGGACGCCCACGACCGGGTCGCGCACCTGATGCTCGGCACGGACCGCGAGGCCGCCGCATGACCGCCACCGTCGTCCGGCATCCGCTCGTGGTCGGCGCGGGCGCGGCCGTGCTGGCCGCCGGGGTGGGACTGCTGCTCGCGGCCGGGGCCGGCACCGCACCCGGCACGGCGGCCGGGGCGCTGGCCGAAGGGATGGGCGGCTCGGCGTACGCGAGGGGAAGTTCGCTGAACGCCGCGGCGGTGCTCGCCCTGATCGCGGTCGGGTTCACCGTCGCCCACCGCGCCGGCCTGGTCAACGTCGGCGGCGAGGGCCAGCTCAGCGTCGGCGGGGTGGCCGGCGCCGCGGCCGGCCTGGCCCTGCCCGCCGGCGTGCCCTCCTGGCTCGGCGTCCCGCTCGTGCTGACCGCCGGATTCGCCGCCGGCGCCGCCTGGGCCGCGATCGCCGGGCTGCTCAAGGCCCGGCGCGGCACCAGCGAGGTGATCACCACGCTGCTGCTGAACTTCGTCGGCGCCGGCCTGCTCGCGCTCAGCGTGCACGAACAGGCCCTGCTCCGCCAGCCGGTCACCTCGGCCGAGACGCTCCCGCAGTCCGCCCCGCTGCCCGACGGCGCCCGCCTGCCGCTGATCGGCTCGGTCGCCTCACCCGCCACCCTGATCGTCCCGCTCGCGGTGCTCGCCGCGCTGCTCGCCGCGCTGGTCCTGCGGCACACCGGCACCGGCCTGCGGCTGACCGCGATCGGTCACTCGCCGGCTGCCTCGGCCCGGCTCGGGCTGCGGGTCGGGCGCCTCGAAGCCGGTGGCCTCGCGGTCGCCGGCGGCCTCGCCGGTCTGGCCGGCGCCGCCCTGATCGGCACCGCCCCCTACGTGCTCGCCGAGCACTTCACCTCGGGATACGGCTTCGCCGGCCTGGTCGTCGGCCTGCTCGCCCGCGGTTCGCTCACCGCCGTCCTGGGCCTCGCGCTGCTCTTCGGCGCCCTCGCCAACGGCGGCCTCAACCTCCAGCTGGCCGCGAACGTCCCGGCCGCTTCCGTTCAGGTGGTGCAGAGCCTGCTGGTCCTGCTGATCGCGGCCGCCATGCTGTGGACCCGGTCGAGGGACACCCGATGAGCGCCGTCCTCGAAGAGGTCCTCGCCGGGGGCGTGCGGCTCGCCGCGCCGCTGCTGCTCGCCTCGGCCGGCGAGCTCGTCAGCGAACGCGCCGGTGTCCTCAACCTCAGCGTCGAGGCGATGATGCTGACCGGCGCGTTCGCCGGCGCGGCCGGGGCGATGACCTCCGGCAGCGCCCTGGTCGGCGTGGGGTGCGCCCTGGTCGCCGGCCTGCTCGTCGCCGCCCTGCAAGCGCTGCTCAGCGTCACCCTGCGTGCCGATCAGATCGTCACCGGCATCACCGCGAACGCCCTCGCCCTCGGCGCGACCACCTACGGCGCCCGGCTGCTGTTCGCGGACGGTGCCGCCGGCAGCCTGCCCGGTTTCGGCCCGGCCGCCATCCCGCTGCTGTCCCGGATCCCGCTGCTCGGGCCCGCGCTGTTCGACCAGACGCCGCTCGGCTACCTGGCGTTCGCCCTGGCCATCGGCCTCGCCTTCGGCCTCGGCCGCAGATTCTCCGCCGGGCTCACGATCGACGCGGTCGGCGAGGACGCGGTCATCGCGGACCGCTTCGGCCTTCCGGTACGCCGGGTCCGGCACGCCGCGATCCTGCTCACCGGCCTCACCGCCGGGCTGGCCGGCGCCGACCTCGCCCTCGCCGAAGTGCACACGTTCAGTGACAACATCACCGGCGGCATCGGCTACCTGGCCGTGGTCGCCGTGATCGCCGGCCGCTGGCGCCCCTGGCCCACGATGCTCGCCTGCGTCTTCTTCGGCATCGCCCAGTCCCTGCCGTTCGCCCCCCCGGCTCTCGGCCTGCACGTCCCGGCCGCCCTCCTGGTCACCCTCCCGTACGTGATCGCCCTCCTGGCCGTCAGCGGCCTGGTGGGTCGCAGCCTCGCCCCCTCCGCCCTGACCGTCCCTTTCGCCCGTTGACCCCAGCCGGACGTTCTACGACTTGGGAGCGCCATGACCCTCATCCTGACCCGCTCCGACGTGCTCGCGCTGCTCCGCTGCGAGGACGTCATCGCCGCGGTCGAACGGGCCCACCTGGACCTGGCCCACGGCCGCGCCGCCCTTCCCGCACCGGCCGCCGCCCGCCTCGGCGACGCCACCTTCCTCGCGATGACCGCCGCCTCCGCCCCGCTCGGCCTGGCCGGTGTCAAACTCCTCGCCGACCTCCCGGGCAACCGCCAGCGCTCCACCGTCCTGGCCGTCGACGCCGGCTCCGGCGCCTGCGCCGCCCTGATCGACGGTGCCGCGCTGACCCGGTTCCGCACGGCCGCCGCCACCGCGGTCGCCACCCGGGCCCTGTCCCGCCCGGACTCCCGGGTGCTCGGCCTGCTCGGCGCCGGCCCGCTGGCCTGGGCACACGCCCAGGCACTCGGCGCGGTCCGCGACTTCGACCGGGTCGTCCTGTGGGGCCGCACCCCGGCCAAGGCCGCCGCGCTGGCCGACCGGATCACCGGCGACCTGGGTCTGCCCGCGGAGGTGCTGTCCGGGCCCCGCGACGTCACGCTCGCGGCCGACGTCCTCTGCACGCTGACACCGTCCCGCCATCCGCTGGTCCACGGCGACTGGTTCCTGCCCGGCCTGCACGTCAACGCGGTGGGCGCGCCGCCCCGCCCGGACCACCGCGAGATCGACGCCGCCGGCATCGCCCGCGCCCGGGTGATCGTCGACTCCTCGGCCACCGCGCTGCACGAGTCCGGCGAGGCGGTCCAGGCCATCGCCGACGGCGCCGTGACCGCCGGCCACTTCGGGGTGGAGCTCGGTGCCGTGCTGGCCGGGCACGCTCCCGGCCGTCAGTCCGCGGACCAGGTCACGCTCTTCAACTCGGTCGGCGTCGGCCTGCAGGATCTGGCCACCGCGCACCTGCTGATCACCGAGGCGACCCGCCGTGACCTCGGCACGCGCCTCGACCTGGCGGGTTGACCGCACAGCCCGGCAGGCACGGCCACCGCGGGGACCGTCATGCCCGGCCGAGGGGTCCGTGGGCGGAGCACTCCACGGCCGGGCTGATCCGGCACGACAACCGTGAGGTGCTTCACCACGGGGCCGAGCCGGCCCTGCTCCGCGACCTCCACCTGCGCCGCTGAGCGCTGCGGGGAGTGCTCCGGGCGTACCGTCAATCGGGTCTGCGAAGCGGTCTCAGCCGTGCCGGGTCCGCAAGTGGTCGTCGAACCCGTCGCAGAGGTCCTGGCAGGAGCGGAAGCGGCGCTCGCGGTCGTGTGCGGCCAGGTGCGCGACCGCGCGAGGGTCGGGAAGGACCTCGGCGCCGAGCCATGCGACGCGGTCCAACCGGGTCCGCAGGCCTGGGGCGCCGCCCAGGAACAGTCCCCGGCGCCAGCCGGCCTCCTCGTCCCACACCAGGGCGGTGCCACCGTCCAGCCGGATCGTCGCGTCGCGCGGGTTCCGTGGGTCCAGCCAACTGCCCTGAACGTGGTAGCCGGCCGCGATCAACGCCGCCACCGTGTCGGTGAGGTAGGGGCGAAGCCGGTCGAGCAACGGATCCGGGTGTGCGCTGGGCATGCGTTCGTCAGCCACGTCGCCGTCCCTTCTAGACGTCTTCGTGGATTCTCACGCAGAAGTCGGATCAGGTCACCGTGCGTATCTGAAGCGACTTAATGGAAGAACCGCGTGGATACTGAAATCCAATACCATCGATCTATATTTGCGTCACGTGACGTTTCGCTGGAAAAGCGCGTTCGATGGATAGGGGACATTGGCGTAGCGGACGAAGTCGAAGCCGATGTTCTTGTAGTAGCCGTGCAGACCGTCGTTGGTCCCCCACACGTCGATGCGCGTGCACCGCGCGCCGTAGGTGTCCACCGCCCGCCGGGTCGCCCAGTCGATCAGGGCCGCGCCCAGACCCCGGCCCGCATGGGCGCGAGCCACGACCAGCCGGTGGAGATAGGCGGCGGGCTCCTTCCGCTCGTCCTCCGTCCACAGGAAGTCCGCGCCCGTCTGCCGCAGGGTCACCGTCGCCGCCAGGGCGCCGGTGGCCTGGTCGCAGACGACGAACGTCGCCTCGTCCGCCAGGCCCTGCTTGACCCGGGCGTCGCGCGCCTCTCTGGTGGGCCAGGGTTTGAGCCATTGGTCGGTGTCCTTGGTACGGAGCCATTCCGCCCGGGCGTCGATCAGGTCGACGAGGCCTTGGAAATCGTCGCGGGTCGCGGTGCGCGGCTCGCTGAGTGCGTGGTGGACCATGACTCCCATTCGTTTCTGCCGGTGGAGCCCGCGCCACCGGCGACCGTGGGCGGGGGAGCCGGCCGATGACGGGGAGTGCGGTGCTGCGAGGGGGGTTTCCGGGTTACGGAGTGGCGTCGCCGTTCTCGCCGAGGGGCGCCGGAGAGGTGATCTCCTTCGGCACGTCGCCGATGTTGTAGACGAGGCGGTTGCGGTCGGCCGGCCAGACCGTGACGGTGCACCGGATCGGCAGGCCGGATCGTTCGTATGCCGTCCGGATCGTCTCGATCACCGAAACGCCGACCTCCGGCAGTTTGAAGAAGGCGATCTCGCCCTCGTTGGGCGGGCGGGCGCTCACCTGGTCGCGGTAACCGGCTTGCTCGAAGCCGAGCGTCTCGGCGACATACCGCACCGTGCCCTGCTCGATGTCGACCGCCTGGATCAGCAACGGAGCCTTCGGCACGAACTCGATCGGGTAGAACGAGGTCTGCATCGACCACGGCTTCTTGTCGATGGTCAGCACCTGATGCCGGCAGACCACCTGGGCCTTGACGGGGAGCTGCAACTCGCGAAGGGCTACCCCGGTGGCCGTCTGGATCTCCACCCGCGGTGTGCTGGCCTCCGGTTTGCGCTGCTGGGCCAGGGCGGCCGACCGGTACGCGATGCCCTCACCGCCGCCCAGGCCGGACTCGGTGTCGGTGGAGAGGGTGATCTGGAACGGGTCGATCCGGTCGGTCACGAAGGTGCCCTGACCGGGTCGGGTGATCACCAGGCCCCGGGTGGTCAGCGAGCGGATCGCGTCCCGCACGGTGTTGCGTGAGGCGTTGTTGAACCTCTCGCGCAGCTCCAGCTCCGTGGGCAGTTTGGCGCCCGGTTCGAGCTCGCCGCTGTCGATCTGGCGCCGGAGATCCTCGGCGATCTGCTTGTACATCGGCTCGGCCATCGGTCGCCTCCCGGTCAGCACGAGGTTGGGATGAGTCCACGGGACGGTATCAGGCGTGTGGTTGGGATGTCAGGTCCCAGTCGGTTTACGAGTGGCTAGCGACCGGGTACTCTCGATAATCATTGGGGAGGTTGGGATGTTTGGTATCAGCTACCTAACCCAGATGAGTCTAGCCGTTCCGCCTGAAGGTTTCATCCGTATCAGCCACCTCGTCTCAGGCGCGTCGCGCCCGGCCGGCTCGTGGCGAAACGCCCTGGTTTCAACGGAAGGATCCCGGTCATGACGCACCCGAGCGCTGGTCAGGGCGAGTCCTGCCCGGCGTGCCGGCGGCGGATGTGGATCATCTACCTGATGCTCTCCGCCGCGATGTTGCTGACCTCCGCGGCGGTTTTCGTCCGCGCGGTCTGGCCCTGCTGAGCACTGCTGTCGGAGAGCCGACTGCGAGCCGCAGACATCCGGATGAAGGATTGGTTCTCGGCGGTGACTCTGCGACGATCGACAGACATCGAGCCGTGTCGGTCGACCGGGGGTGATCGCACTGCGGGTCTTTCTGATCACCGCGGCGGTCGCCGCGGGCACGGCGGTGCTGCAAGTGTGGCTCAAGCTCATTTCCCGGACGCCGCGCAAGGGTCGGCGTACCGGCCTCGAGATGGAAGACGCGCTCTGGTGGACCGACTGGGTTGTCGCCGCCACCTTCGCGCTGGTGGGCTCGGTGGTGGCGGCAGCCCGGGACACGACGAAAGACGTGCCCCTGCCGCAGGCCGTGGTCGCGGTGGGGGTGCTCTTCTTCGGGTTCAGCGTGATGCCCTACGGCTTGAAGATGGTGGCCTATGACCAGGATGCGAGGATCAAGGGCTGGTGGTGGATCTGGGCTGCCAACGGTGTGGCGAGCCTTATCCTGCTCAGTGCTGTGGCCGCCGGGGTGAAGATCTATGGCTGACCCCGAACCGCCGCCGGCGAAAGATCACCACGGCGTGCAGCGACCCGGTCTCGCCATCGCGCTGCTCTCGGCGACCGCGCTGGCCTCGGTCGCGGCGATCGTGGTCAGTCTCGGCCGCGACGCGCTCACCGTCATCGCGGCCACGCTGACCATCGCGTCCGCGCTAACGCTCATCGCGTTCCAGGCGTCCCGTGGCCGGCGCCGATGAGGAGGCGTCTTGGCCGGTGAGTCGAGATATCGCGAGATCGCCGACGACCTCCGCGGCAAGATCAACTCCGGCGAGCTCCCGGCCGGGGCGCAACTGCCCACCGAGGCCGAGTTGGTCGAGGCCTACGGCGCGTCGCGCAACACGGTCCGGGAGGCGATCAAGCTTCTCGTCACCCGGCATCTGGTGAAGAAGACACCGGGAAGTGGCACCTTCGTGCTGGAGCCGGTGGTCCCGTGGGTCCACACCATCAGCGAGGACCCGAGCACCGGCTTCGGCGGCGGCGAGGGACGCTCCTGGGCGGCCGAGGTCACGTCGCGGGGGCGGGTTCCGTCGATGTCCGACGTCGCCGTGAAGATCGTCCAGCCCTCGCCGGACGTGGCGGAGGCATTGGGGCTCGAGGCTCCCCAGGGGACCGATGGCAGGAGGCTCCGGGTCATCGAACGTTCCCAGGAGCTCTTCATCGACGGCTCGCCGTCACATCTGCAGACCACCTACTACCTGGATCTGCGCAAGGAGGGGGCGGAGGAGTTGGAGAGCCCCGAGGGGCTTCCCGAGGGCATGCTCGCCTATCTCAGCCGGACCTTGGGGATCACGCAGGTCGGGTGGATCGATCGACTCGAGTTGCGGCAGGCGACCGAGGCGGAACGAAGGTTCTTCGGCCTGAGCGACGACGCCCCGCGATGCGTCGTCGAGCAACGGCGCCGGTCCTACGACCAGGCGCAGCGACCGTTCCGGCTGACCATCACGGTGTACCGGCCGGGCACCCAGTTCGAGGTCGTCTCGGGCAAGGTGCCGGGCCGGGCGGACCCGGGCTGATCAGCGGGCGGTGGGCAGGGCCGGGGTGGAGAGGCGGGTGTAGAGGTCGGCGGCCGGCTCCGGCCGGCCCAGGTGGTAGCCCTGGGCGAACTTGCAGCCCATGACGGTCAGGAGGTTCAGCTGGGAGGCCTCCTCGACGCCTTCCGCGACCACCCGCAGGCCGAGCGTGTGACCGAGCTGGATCACCGCGTTGACCAGCTCCTGCTGGCGGCCGTTGCCGACCAGGCCGTCGATGAACGAGCGGTCGATCTTGAGGACGTCGACCGGGATGTCGCGGAGGTAGCCGAGCGACGAGTACCCGGTGCCGAAGTCGTCGATGGCGATCTTCACGCCGAGTTCGCGCAGCTCCTCGAGGCGGGGTGAGGTGACGGCGAGGTCGCGCATCAGCACCGTCTCGGTCAGTTCCAGCACCAGGCAGTGCGGGGAGAGACCGGTGCTGGACAGCGCGTAGGCGACCTGGTCGGTCAGGTCCGGCACCTCCAGGTGCGCGGCGGAGAGGTTGACACTGACCCAGGCCGGTGCGGTCGCCGGGTCCTCGTCCTGCCAGTTCTTGACCGCGCGGCAGGCCTCCAGCAGCACCCAGCGGTCGATGTCGACGATGACGCCGGTCTCCTCGGCGAGCGGGATGAACGAACCGGGCATCCGCAGCCCCTGCTCCGGGTCCTGCCAGCGGACCAGGGCCTCGGCGCCGGCCATCTGCCCGGCCGCGACGCCGACCACCGGCTGCAGGTGCAGCCGCAGCTCACCGCGGTGCACCGCGTCACGCAGCCGGGCCTCCTGGTCCAGGCGGTTCAGCAGCTGCTCGTGCATCTGCGTCTCGAAGGTCAGGAAGCGGTTCTTGCCCTGGTCCTTGGCGGCGTACATGGCCACGTCGGCGTTGCGCAGCACCTCGTCGGCGTCGGCGTAGGCGGCCGCGTCGGGGACCACGCCGATGCTCACCGAGACCAGCGCCTCGCGGTGGTGGATCAGGAACGGCCGGGAGAGGCTCTCCAAGCAGGCGCGGGCCAGCCGCTCGACGGTCGCCTGGTCGGCGTCCTCGAGCAGCACGGCGAACTCGTCGCCGCCGAGCCGGGCCACGGTGTCCAGCGGGCGCAGCGCGCCGGTCAGGCGTTCGGCCGCGGTGCGCAGCAGCATGTCACCGGCGTTGTGGCCGAGGCTGTCGTTGACCCGCTTGAAGCCGTCCAGGTCGAGGTAGAGCACGGCGAGCGGCTCGCCGGTGGCCCGGGACCGGGTGAGCGCGTGCTCCAGCCGGTCGAGCAGGAGTTTGCGATTGGGCAGGTTCGTCAGGCCGTCGTGCAGGGCCTGGTGGCGCAGGTCGTGTTCGAGCGCGCGTTGCCGGCTGACGTCCCGCAACACCACAACGGCGCCCAGCGTACGCCCAGCCTTCTGAATCTGGCTGGCGGTGTACTCGACCCGGACACTCGTACCGTCCGGCCGCTGCAACGACACCTCCCGGGTGCCCGGGCTCAGCGCGTCACCCGCCTCCGGCACCAGCACCGAGGCGTCCTGCTGGAGCAGCCCGTTCACCCCGAGCCCGGTGATCCGCCCGGCCGCGTCGTTGGCGAACGCGATCTTCCCGTCGGCGTCCAGCCCGCAGATGCCCTCACCGGCGTTGGCCAGGATGCTGTCGGTGTACTCCTTGGCCAGGATCTTGCGGGCGGACCGGTCGAGCTGCTCGGCCATCGCGTTGAAGGCGCGGGCCAGCCGCCCGATCTCGTCGGTCTGGTTCTCGGTGGGCACCCGGTGGGTGTAGTCGCCGGTGCGGACCACGCCGACCGCGGTGGTCAGCGAGGTGATCCGCCGGGTCAGCGAGCCCGCCAGGTACCAGCCGAGGACCAGCACGGCCAGGAAGGCGATCACGGCGACGCCGAGAATGACGTACTGGGCCCGCCGGGCGGAGTTCAGCATCTGGTCGTAGAGCGGGGTGTACTCCAGGACGACCGCGCCGAGGGGCTGGTTGCGCGCGCCCTCCATCCGCACCACGACCTGTTTGATGCCGGCCGGGTAGTCCTCGCTCGTCTCCACGAAGGTGCGTGACCGGCCGTCGGCGATGGTCTTGCCGACCTGGTTGCCGAGGTCGTGGTCGAAGACCGTGCCGACGTTCTCCGGCACGGCGTCGCCGAGGATGGTCTTGCTGATGTCCACCGCGACGATGTCCCGGTGCTGGTTGTCGTGCAGGCGCTCGATGTAGTTCCGCAGCGCGTTCGGGCTGTTGTACAGCGGGTAGGTGACTTCGCCCGGGTTGTCGACCGGCAGCCCGAGGGCGACATCCTTGCCGATGCCCCGGGCCACCTGGGCGGCCTCCAGGGCGGCGGCGTGCTTGGCCGACGACATGTCGGTGATCCAGGCGGTGGCCGCGGTGGCGACCACCAGGCAGGCAACCACCAGGTAACCCGCTAGGAGCTTCCGGCGAACGCTCATCCGACCCCTCTTTCACCGACCTTGTAAAGATCGGCATATCGGGCCGGACCCTGAGGTCAGGTGTGCAGGGCGGGGGTAGCGAGCCGGGAGCGAAGCTGGGCGACCGGCTCGGGGGAGCCCGGGTGGCGGCCCCGGGTGATCTCGTCGCCGAGCACGGTCAGCAGGGTGACCGCGTCCCCGGCGGCGGACCGCACCGCGACGGCGACCTGGACGCCGAGCTCGCGGACCTCGGCCAGGTGGCCCGCGGCCCGGGTCACGTCGCGCAGCACCGCCGTCCCGGTCACCTCCAGGATCAGGCTGCCGGGGGCGAGGCCGGTGGCCGCCAGGGCGTAGGCGACCCGGTCGGCCAGGTCCGGCTCGGCCAGGTGCGCGGCCGAGAGGTTGACGCTCACCCAGCCCGGCGCGGTGGCCGGATCCTCGTCCTGCCACTGCTTGACCGTCCGGCAGGCCTCCAGCAGCACCCACCGGTCGATCTCCACGATCACCCCGGTCTGCTCGGCGATCCGCAGGAACGAGGCGGGCATCCGCAGCCCGTGCGCCGGGTCCTCCCAGCGGACCAGGGCCTCGACCCCGGTCAACCGGCCGTCCGGCACGCCGGCCACCGGCTGGAGATGCAGCCGCAGCTCGCCCCGGTGCACCGCGTCGCGCAGCCGGGACTCCTGGTCCAGCTGCTCGTGCATCCGCTCCTCGAACGGCAGCCAGCGGTTCTTGCCCTGGCCCTTGGCCGCGTACATGGCCACGTCCGCGTTGCGCAGCACCTCGTCGGCGTCGGCGTACCGGCCCGCGTCGGGGACCACGCCGATGCTGACCGAGACCAGGCCCTCCCGGTTGTTCAGCACGAACGGCTGGGACAGCGCGTCCAGGCAGGCCCGCGCGAGGCGTTCCACGGTCGCCTGGTCGGCGTCCTCGAGCAGCACGGCGAACTCGTCGCCGCCGAGCCGGGCCACGGTGTCCTCCGGGCGGAGCGCGCCGGTCAGGCGCTGGGCGGCGGATTGCAGCAGCAGGTCGCCGGCGTCGTGGCCGAGGCAGTCGTTGACCCGCTTGAACCCGTCCAGGTCGAGGTAGAGCACGGCGAGCGGGGCGCCGCCGGCCCGGGCCGCCCGGTGCGCCTCGGCCAGCCGGCTCAGCAGCAGCTTGCGGTTGGGCAGCCCGGTCAGGGCGTCGTGCAGCGCCTGGTGGCGCAGGTCGTACTCGAGGGCGCGCTGGCGGCTGACGTCGCGGAGCACGATGACCGCGCCCAGGGCCCGGCCCGCCTTCTCGATCTCGCTGACCGTGTACTCCACGCGTACCGTCGAACCGTCCGGACGCTGGAGGCGGCCTTCCGTGGTGCCGGGTTTGAGGCCGAGCGATTCCGGCAGCAGCACCGCGGCGTCGCGTTGCAGCAGGCCGGCCACCCCGAGCCCGGTGATCCGCCCGGCGGCCGCGTTGGCGAACGCGATCCGGCCGGTGGCGTCCAGCCCGCAGATGCCCTCGCCGGCGTTGGCCAGGATGCTGTCGGTGTACTCCTTGGCGAGGATCTCCCGCGCCGACCGGTCGAGCCGCTCGGCCATCGCGTTGAAGGCCAGGGCGAGCCGGGAGATCTCGTCGGTGTCGGTGGGGTCCGGCAGCCGGTGCGTGTAGTCGCCGGTGCGGATCACGCCGACCGCGGCGGTGAGCTTGGTGATCCGCCGGGTCAGCGAGGTGGCGAGCACCGAGCCGAGCAGCAGGACCAGGACGAACGCGATGCCGGCGGTGATGAACAGGATGGTCTGCGCGTCCCGCGCGCCGGACATCATCTGCTGGTACAGCGGGGTGTACTCGACGATGACCGCCCCGATGACGTCGCCGTTGCGCCCGATCATCGGCACCACGACCTGCCGGATGCCCTCCGGGTGGGACGGGCTCTTCTCCACGAAGACCAGGGACTTGTTCTCCCGGATGCTGCGGGCCACCTCACCCTTGTCGTGGGTGTAGACCAGGCCCACGTTGTCCGGGTCGGTGTCGCCGATCACGTACTTCGCGTAGTCGACCGCGATCACGGTGCGGTGCTGGGTCTCCCGCAACCGCTTGAGGTACTGCTGGAGTCCCGACGGGCTGTAGTACAACGGCGGCTGGGAACCGCCCTCGACCGTGCCGGGCAGGCCGAACACGATGTCCTTGCCGATGCCCCGGGCCACCTGGGCGGCCTCGATGGTCGCGGCGCGGCGGGCCGACGTCTGGTCGGTGTACCAGGCGATCAGCGCGGTGGCCGCGACCATGAGCGCCACCACGAGGTAACCGCCCAGCAGCTTCTGCCGTACGTTCATCCGGCCCTTCCCCTCGCAGACCTGTCCCAGATCGGCGAGCGGAGGGGCGAGATGAGGGTCAGACCGAAACGGCCTCGCGGTCGAGCTCGGGGGCGGCCGGCGTGCGCCTCGCGCGGCTCTTGCCGATCAGGCCGACCGCGACCGCCACCAGCACCGACGCGGCGGCGACCACGCCGACCACCATGGTGGGCAGGTCGAAGAGCTTGAGCGAGCTGGCCAGCAGCACGATGATCAGCGCGGACCGGACCAGGCCGCCGGGGGCCCGCGAGGAGATCCGGGAGCCGATCAGCACGCCGGGGATCGAGCCGAGCACCACCGCGCCCGCGATGCCCCACTGCATGTCGCCGAACAGCATGTGGCCCAGCGCGGCGGCGGTGACCAGCGGGATCGCCTGGACCAGATCGGTGCCGACCAGGTCGTTGGCGCGCAGCATCGGATACAGCGCGAGCAGCGCCACGATGATCAGGGAGCCGGAGCCGACCGAGGTGAGCCCGACGACCAGGCCGCCCATGATGCCGACCAGCAGGGTCGGGATCGGCTTGACGGTGATCGCCGGGGCCGGGCCGTCACCGTCCCGGCGGCTGATCCACGCCTTGAGCAGCATGCCGCCGACGGCCAGCAGCAGCGCCACGCCCAGGGCGATCTTGACACCGTGCTGCAGCGACTCGTCGTCGCCGAACGCGCGCAGCAGCAGCACGCCGAGGAAGGCGCTGGGCACGCTGCCGGCGCAGAGCCAGGCGACCAGCGTCCAGTTGACCGTGCCGCGCTTGGCGTGCACCGCCCCGCCGAACGGCTTCATGATCGCGCTGGCGACCAGGTCGCTGCCGATCGCGGCGACCGGGTTGATGCCGAAGAAGAGCACCAGGATCGGCGTCATCAGGGCGCCGCCACCCATGCCGGTCAGGCCGACGACGATCCCGACGCCGAGACCGGCGAGCGCCATGGTGAAATCCATGGGCGGAAGTCTGCAAGACGATCGCCCACCTTGTCTACTAAATCAGTTGAGATTGTCGAGTTTCTCGCGTCCTGGGATGCGCGAGCAGCAGGACCACGTCGCTTTCGGTCAGCGGGCGCGCGAAGTGATATCCCTGTGCGAATCGGTAACCGGCCTGATGCAGGCGTTCGGCCTGCTCAGCGGTCTCCACGCCCTCGGCGACGGCCTGGATCCGCAGGCCGCGGGTGATCCCGATCAGCCCGTCCACGATCACCGCCTGCGGGCTCGCCGTGGTCACCCCGTCGACGAACGACTTGTCCACCTTCAGCCAGCTGACCGGCGTGCCGACGAGCAGGCTCAGCGACGACTGGCCGGTGCCGAAGTCGTCCAGCGCGATCTGCAGGCCGAGCTCGTCGAGCCGGCGGACCGCCTCCAGCGCGGCGCCGGTGCCGAGCACCGCGGTCTCGGTCACCTCGATCACCAGCTTCGCGGGATCCAGGCCGGTGGTGACGAGCAGCTCGGCCACCTCGTCCGGGAAGCCCGGCTCGTTCAGCTGGCGGGCGGAGACGTTCACCGACACCTTGGCCGGCGCGGCCGGGCCGAACTCCTGCTGCCACGCGACGATCTGCCGCATCGCCTGGGTGAGCACCCAGCGGCCCACCTCGATGATCTGGCCGGTGTGCTCGGCCAGCGGGATGAAGTCGGCCGGCGAGACCAGTCCGTGCTCCGGGTGCCGCCAGCGGACCAGGGCCTCCAGCCCGGCGAGCCGGCCGGTGGGCAGCTCGACGATCGGCTGGTAGAGCAGGAACAGCTCGTCGCGGGTGATGGCCTGGCGCAGGTCGGCGCTGAGCCGCGCGTCGGTGTCCGCCCGCGCGTCCATGATCGGGTCGAACCAGGTCCAGCGGCCGCCGCCGGCGTTCTTGGCCGCGTACATCGCCACGTCGGCGCGGCGCAACAGCTCCTCGGCGGTGTCGCCGGGCGCGCTCAGGGTGACGCCGGCGCTGATCCGCGGCGCCATCTCCCGGCCGTCGAGCAGCACCGGCTGCTGCACCCCGGCCAGCAGCCCGCGCAGCAGGTCCTCGGTCGCGTCCGGGTCGGCGCCGGGCAGCAGCAGGGTGAACTCGTCGCCGCCGAGCCGGGCCACGGTGTCCTGCGGGCGCAAGCCCTGCCGCAGCCGGGTGCTGATCGTGCGCAGCAGGGCGTCGCCGGTCTCGTGCCCGTGCCGGTCGTTGACCACCTTGAAGTCGTCCAGGTCGAGCAGCACCACGACGAACGGTTCGCCACCGGCGAGCTGGGCGCCGAGGCGGGCGGAATACGCCGGCCGGTTGGTGATCCCGGTCAGCGGGTCGTGGGTGACCTGGTGATCCAGCTCCTTCTGGTACGCCCGCAGCTGCGACAGGCTGGCGTCGACGGTGTCCAGCAGCCGGGCGTTGTCCCGCAGCGTGCTGATCTGCCGGACCACCACGAGCACGGTCAGCGCGGTGGCGGCCAGCGCCATCACCGCGTGGCCGCCGCCGTCGGGCAGCTCGGCGGCGAGCACCGTGGCGTACAGCGCGGCGACCGCGACGTAGGGCAGGACGCTGAACCGGCGCGACCGGGCCGAGCGCCCGGCCACCGGTGCGTTCCGCCGGCGCCACTGGCGCCGGGCCGCCAGCACGCCGGAGGTCTGCGACAGCGGGATGGCGAGCAGCGAGGTGCTCAGGTACGGCCGGTCGGCCAGCAGCGGCGCGATGCCCCCGGTGCTCGCGGCCAGCGCGACACCCGCCGAGAACAGGTGCAGCGAGCCGCGGTCCAGCCGCCCGGCGCCGGCGAAGGCCACCTTGAGGAAGGTGACCAGCGCCATCGTGGCGAACCCGATGATGCCGAGGACCGACGCCGGGGTGGCGGTCGGCGAGCTGCCGAGCTCGACCCGGCTCAGCCAGAAGTACCAGGCCAGCACCCCGCCGGTGACCAGCACGATGGCGGTGTCCAGGCCGAACCGCAGCCAGTCGGTGGCGGACCGCTGCCAGGCCGGCAGCCGCAGCAGCGCCCCGAGCAGGATGATCAGCACCACGCCGAAGATGCCCTGGGTGCGGGTGCTGAGCGCCTGGGACGGCGCCGGCCCGCCGAGCGCGTCGTCCATGCTGCTGAGCGTGCCGAGGACCAGAAGTGCCCCGGACACCCCGAACCAGCCCCAGAACGTGCGGTTGTCCCGGTCCAGCTCCGGGGCGCGGGCCAGCCGCCAGCACTCGTGGGTGAAGATCGCCGGGAGGATCGGGAGCGGGAGCCAGCCGATGATCGGGTGCGACCAGACGTGTCCGAGTCCGATCAGGAACCAGGCCAGTGCGAACGCGAACAGGCCGACGGCCACCGCGGAGGGGCCGTCGATCCGGCGCGGCACACGGGTCGGAAAGGGCACGGCACTTTCATCGGACGCGGGGCTGAGCGATGAAGAGAAAGCCTTGTTGCTTCAGGCACGGTCCCGGCCGACCGATCAGAGACCCCGTGGACGAACCGTTGCTGGAGATGCTGCGTGACGACCTGACCCGTCGGGTGAGCTCGGTCACCGCCACCATGACCGACACGCTGCGGCTGCTTGCCATGGCTCGTGAGCTGGCCGGCGACCGGCCCGGCGGGGACGCGCTGGGCGCCGCGATCGCCGAGCTCACCGCGGCCCGGGACGGCCTCATGAGCCGTCCGTGAACGACTCCCAGTCGAGGCCGAGCTTGCGCAGCCGGCGCAGCAGGCCGGGGTGGCGGACGCCGACGTACATCTCGTACCAGTCGGCGTCGTCCTCGCCGATCACCACCACGATGCTCGGCCCGGCGTAGCAGCGGGTGAACAGCGACGGCCAGCGCATCGGCCGCAGCGGCACCCGGCGCAGCGGGGCGATCACCCGCCGGGCCTGCGGCGTGTCGACGAACGCCATCCCGCCCAGCGGGCCGTCCATCGCGGCCCGGGCCAGCGTGGACTGCAGCAGGTAGCCGCCGAGCCGCTCCCGCTCCGGGAGCAGCCGGTCGCTGAGCCCGTCGTAATAGACCCGCGGGTCGTCGTCCTCGGGGTCCATCAGCAGGGTGAAGACCCCGTCGCCCTCCTGACCGAAGGTGAGCAGGTCGTCGGGGCGTCCGGGGAGGGCCTCGGGGTAGATCTGGCAGGACAAACCGTACACTTCGGGACGTCCGGCGGCGGCCCGGTGGAAGGCGCGCAGCGCGGCCGGTCCGGCCGCGTGCCGGGCCGTCTCGACCGGCTCGATCTCGGCGTGCCGGGCCGTCTCGACCGGCTCGATCTCGGCGTGCCGGGCCGTCTCGTGCGGCTCGATCTCGGCGTGCCGGGCCGTCTCGTCCGGCTCGATCTCGGCGTACCAGCCGGCGATGAACCGCTCCATCGCCCCGATCGGGTCGTGCCCGGCCAGGTCCAGCCAGTCCAGCCCGGGAGTCACCTGGCCGAGCAGGTCGGGCGGGATCGGCGTCTCGAAGCTGAGCCGGATGTCGTGCAGCGCCCCGCGCCGGTAACTCAGCTCGGCGGCCTGCGCCACGCCGAGCGCCAGGCAACCCTCCGGCAGCCGGGCGAACGCGTGCACGGCCGGCCGCAGCACCCCCGCCAGCCGCTCCTCGACCAGCTCGGGGAACGGCTCAGACAGAACCATCGCCGTGCCGCTCTCCGACCGGCCGATCACCACCAGGGTGTCCGAGCCGACCGCGAAGGCGGCGTCCGCGCCGGTCAGCAGCGTCGCCCCCGGTCCGGCCAGGGCGAGCGCCTCCGGCTCGGCGACCACCGACCAGAGTTCGATCTCCACCGCCACACGGTAGACGCCCCGGCAAGCCCGGGAGCGCACAGTGACGCCGCGCACAGTGATGCAGCCCTCACGCCGCTCGGCGTGGACTTATCGTCCCGTTGGCCGCCCGTACACATCTCGCCGGTAAACCGGTGCCATGGGCGAAGTGCGCTGTGTGATCCACCGTTCTCCGGGCAAGGCCGCGTCGACCGTCTTCCTGCACCTGGCGGGCTGTTTCGACCGGAGGTCCGGCAACGAGCTGCGCCGGGAGCTGCGACAGGCCTTCGACCGGGCGCGCGGCGCCCGGATCGTCGTCGACGTGGCCGGAGTCGACCTGATCGGCAGCGAGTGCATCGAGGTGCTCCTGGTCGGTTACACCCGCGCGCTGCGCGGCGGCCACGGCTACGAGGTGGTCAACGCCGAGGGGCACGTCCAGCAGGCGCTGGAGGCGACCGGCCTGTGTCCGCGCCCCTTCGTCCCGGCCGTCGAGGCGGAGCTGGCCGCGCTCGGCTGACCGATACCGCACCTATAGCACCGACGGCCGGCCGCTCGCGTATATGTCGCTTTGAGTCCCGGGAGTCGGGATTTCACAGCGACCTAACCGCGAGAACAAAAAGTAAACGTACGATCGACGTCGGGTTACCAGAACAGCCCCTCCGGCTCGGTGCCGAGCCTACGATCGAGTCCGTCCGTGCTCGGTCGAGCGGGGCCACCGTGGCAATGGTGCGGGGGATTCGGAGGCTCTCCATGCACGATCAGGTGCTGACCTTGATGGACGACTGTCTCAACAAGATGTTGCTGCTGCGCGCCGACCTGGCCGCCGCGCGGTGTGTCGAGCTCGGTGAGCGACGGGCGATCGCGCTCGAGGCCATCGACGCCGCGGAGGTGTTCGCCGCGTCAGCCGCGCTCGCCATCGGCGAGTCGGCTCCCGCGCCGGGCGGGTTTCTCAGCCAAGCCGCCTGAGCGCGCTTGCCGGGGCGCACTCCCGCGCGTCCCGGCAAGCTACCGGCGAGTTAACTAACACCGTCTTCGATGAAGGCCCGTCGAACATCCGACTGATCCCATTCATGACAGTCTCTGTCTCTGCTAGAGAGAACGGCATGACTGTCCTCCCAGACGCGCCGGTCGACCGGCGTACCGTCCTGCTCGCCGGTTTGTCCGCCGGCGCCGGCGCGGTCGCCGTCGCCGCACTGCCCTCGGCCGCCACCGCGGCCGACGCCGTCTTCCAGCACGGGGTCGCCTCCGGCGATCCCCTTCCCGGCGGCATCCTGCTGTGGACCCGGGTCACTCCCACCCCCGAGTCGGCGCCGGCCTCCGGCCTCGGCCCGCGGGTCGACGTCACCTGGCAGATCGCCACCGACGCCGGCTTTGGCGCCGTCGTGGCGGCCGGCACGGTCAGCACCGGACCGGAGCGCGACCACACGGTCAAGGTGGACGTCGGCGGGCTGAGCCCGGCCACCACGTACTGGTACCGCTTCGGGCTGAACGGCGCCTGGTCGCCGACCGGCCGCACGATGACCGCCCCGGCCGCCACCGACGCCATCGCCCGGCTCCGGGCCGGCGTGGTGAGCTGCGCCAACTGGGAGGCCGGCTGGTTCGCGGCGTACCGGCACCTGGCCGAGCGCGGCGACCTCAACCTGGTGATCCACCTGGGCGACTACATCTACGAGTACGGCACCGGCGAGTTCGACGCCGGCGGCAAGGTGGTCCGCAAGACCGCCCCGGAGCACGAGACGCTGACGCTGGCCGATTACCGGATCCGGCACGCGCTCTACAAGACCGATCCTGATCTGAAGGCTCTGCACGCCTCGGTGCCGTGGATCATCACGTGGGACGACCACGAGGTGGCCAACGACATGTGGAGCGGGGGAGCGGAGAACCACACGCCGGGCACCGAGGGCGACTTCGCGGCACGGGTCGCGGCGTCCCGGCAGGCGTACGCCGAGTGGATGCCGGTGCGGCTGGCCGCCGACGGGCACATCTACCGCCGGCTGCGGTACGGCGACCTGTTCGAGCTCTCCATGCTGGACCTGCGGACGTATCGCTCGCAGCAGGTGAGCGGCACCGGCGTCGACGACGAGGACCGGACGATCGCGGGCGCGGACCAGCTGTCCTGGCTCACCGACGGCCTGGTCGGCTCGACCGCGCTCTGGAAGCTCGTCGGCAACCCGGTGATGATCTCCCGGCTGGACGTGCTGACCCTGCCGGCCTGGCTGCTCGGCCCGCTCGGCAAGCTGATCGGCGTCCCGCAGAACGGCGTGGTGCTCAACGCCGACCAGTGGGACGGCTACAACGCCGACCGCGAGCGCCTGGTCGACACGCTGCGCGCGCACCGGACCAGGGACGTCGTCTTCCTCACCGGTGACATCCACACGAGCTGGGCCAACGAGCTGACCACCAGGGACACCGGCATCGCCGACCCGGCCGCCGCCGAGTTCGTCGTCCCGTCGGTGACCAGCGACAACATCAACGACTTCCTGGGCACGTCGGCCGGCGGCCCGCTCAGCCTGCTGGCCGCGAGCCTGATCAAGGCGACCAATCCGCACGTGAAGTGGGTGGAGACCGACGGGCACGGCTACGGCGTGCTGGAGGTGACCCGGTCCCGCTGCCGGATGGACTGGTACCACCTGGCCGACCGCACCAAGAAGGACACCGCCGCCCGGTGGGTGCAGGGCTGGTCGGTCGGCCGCGGCTCGTCGAAGATCCGCAGGGAAAGATCGGCGCTCTAGGTCGTCGTTCCGGGATCCGGCCGCACCCCGGCCGGATCCCGGAGCACGAGCTAACAGCGCTCGGCCCGCACCGGGCTGGTCTCGTTCCAGATCGGCTGCGGCTCGAACGTCAGCGGCCCGTCGTCGGCCACCTCCGCGAGGTCGACGTCGGCCGCGTAGTCGAAGTTGGTCCGCAGGCGCACGAAGAGCGTGCCGCTCAACGCGCCGGGCGGCGTCTGCTCGGTGAAGTCCGGCGGCACGACGCCGACGACCACGGTGGGTGTCGCCCGCACCGGATCGGCCGCCCGGATCTCCCACAGCACCCCGGTGTCGCCGGCGATCCGCAGATACGACAGGTAGCTGTCCGCGCCGCACTGGCCCCCGATGTCGAGCGTCAGCCGCCCGTCGCTCATCCGCGCGGTCAGCCACCGCTCGTCGCCGAGAGCCCAGTCCCTCAGTTGACAGCCGCCGATGACCACCAGAAGCGCGAGCAGCAGCGCCACCGCGGTCCCCGAGCGATTCGACACCTGTCCATAGTGGCCTGCCGCGACGGCGTGCGGGTCCGCCGAACGTGCACGGCGGGCCCGCGAAACGGGCCCGCCGTGGGTGGGGTCCCGGCTAGCCGACCGTGTACGCGCGGACGATCGTCACCTGCGCGTACGCGCCCTTCGTGGTGGTGATCCGGCTGCGCAGGGTGACCGCCCCGCTCGCCGGGTTGGCGACCGTCGCCTGCCAGGTGCCACCGGTCCTCCGCACCGGCATCGACCGCCACGTCCGGCCGCCGTCGTAGGACGCCTGCAAGGTGACCGTTTTCGCGGTGACCTTGCCCAGCACCAGGTCCGGGTCCCAGGTCTGCCGGTCCGGGCGGATCTGCACGACCGTGGTCCCGGAGGCCCGGCCCTGGTTGCGCAGGGTCAGCCCGGCCGGCACCAGGCGGGGCAGGATCACGTCCGCCACCCTGGGCTTCGCCTTCGGGTCCAGTTTCATCCGGAAGACCGCCTGGGTCGTGGGGGAGAGCAGGTCGGCGGGGTAGATCAGGCCGGGCCGGTAGCGCTGGGCGTCGACCTGGAGCGTGTACCACCCCTTGGTTTTGATCTTCGCGTAGAAGCCCGAGTCGTGGTCGCCCCAGGTCTGCCGGGTCTGTTTCTTGACCACCCGGTGCTTGCTGTCGTACAGCGTGACCAGGGACTTCTGGCTGGCCTCGAACGCGGCCGGGTTGGCCGGCTCGGTGAACATGTGGTCCGCGCCGAACCGGAACCGGCTCGCCGTCATCTCCGGCAGCTGGATTCCGGGTCCCCAGGCAGCGGTGAAGAACGATCGGCTGTACGAGCGACCCGCCGCCAGTGTCAGGTTCCGGCTGTCGAAACCGATCGACGGCGACTCACCGCTGCGGGTCACCCCGGACCAGTCGGCGGTCAGCGTCCACTTGCCCGCCGTCGCGTGCACCCGCACCGAGCCGGGTGTCGTCTCCAACTGGGTCGCGATGCCGTAACCGGCGTGGCACCCGGTCCGTTCCTGGATCTCCACACGGACCCGGTCGCCGCCGGCCGGCCCGCGGCGGGCCCAGGCGGTGACGGTGGCCAGCGAGGCGGTCGTGAAGGTGCGGCGGACCCCGGCCGGGACGGTGCGCCGGGCCGGGGCGGACACCATCCACAAGTCACCACCGAAGCCGTTCTGCCAGGCCGCCGCGTACGCGAACCGCAGGTGCTTGGAGCTGTTGGGGATGACGAAGAGCTTGCCCGGGTGGTTCCACGCGGCGACGTTGATCGGCGCACTGTCCCCGGCGCAGATGGCCGCGCGGACGGTCCGCTCGTAGGTGTCCGCCGGCGGACGGTCGAGCCCGACCAGGACCGGCTTGCCCTTGCGGGCGTCGATGGTGGTGCTGGTCGCCCTGGTGCCGACCTTGACGATCGTGGCGCCCAGGGTGTCGGTGCCGAGGGAGTCGGTGCCGTCCTTCGGGTTCCACATGTCGGTGACGACGGCGTAGGTGCCCTTGTGCAGAGTCTTCGCCTTGAAGCTGGGCACCGTCCAGCTCTGGTTGGTGGCCAGGTCGATGATCTGCACCGAGGCGCGGAACACCTTGCCGGACCGGTCGTATGTCTTGACGGTGAGCTTGCCCGACGCGGCCGAGGCCGACCCGGTGGTGCTCAGCAAAGTCACCGGCAGCAGCGCGGCGATCGCGGCTGCCAGGAGGGGGATTCGTCGCAAAGTTGCCCCGATCGATGAACAAAGAGAGCGCGATGTTAACAGCGATCATGACCGCCGCGCGGTGCCTCGTTGTTCGATCGATGGGCGAAGGGACAGGGTCAGGTCTCATGATCGGTGGCGCGGGCCGCGCACAGGAACGCGCCGCCGACCGCGAAAGCCCCCAGCACCGACAGGGAGATCTGCTGCTCGTGGTCGAGCTGCCGGTCGTAGGTCGCCTCGGACACCACGGTGATCTTGTCGTGATCGTTCAGCACGTACTTCCCGTCGCGGACTTCCGGGTTCCCGTCCAGCTTGATGAAGGCCAGCACGATCGCCAGCCAGAATCCGAAGAACACCAGCCCGGCCATGATCGCCGCCCAGACCGGCACGTGCGGCGGCACCCAGGACGCCAGGCTCCACAGCCGCCGCGGTTGCTGGGTCCGGTAGGCACGCCGGTTCGCCAGGATCCCGGCCGCGAAGCCGGGCACCGTCAGCAACGCCGCGATGCCGACGGCGACCACCGCATTCACCGGCCGATGCCCGGCGGCGAGCGCCACCACCAGCGCGCCCGACCACAGCACCGCGCCACCGCACAGCACGCTGTACCCGAGCAGCCCCCGACGCGACATCATCACCGGAAACGCTAGTGCCCGCCCGGCCGGCCCGGGGACGTTTCAGCGCACCCGTACCGGCAGGTCGTAGGTGTCGCCCCGGACCATCGGGTGCACGCCCTCCCGGCAGCGCACCAGGTAGTCGCTCAGCGGCGACTTCATCACCCGGTAGTCGTCGTAGTGGATCGGCAGGGTCACCCGCGGCCGGATCAGCCGGGTCAGCGCGGCGCCCTGCCGGCCGTCCATGGTCACCAGCAGGCCCAGGATCCGGGTCCCGCCCAGATGCAGCAGCATGGCGTCGATCTCGCCGCAGCGTTGCCGGATCTCGCCGAGCCACGGCCGGTACAGGGTGTCGCCGGTGACGTAGAGCCGGATCATCGGCCCGCCGTCCCGCTCCCACTCGATCAGCGAGCCCATCACGTCCGGCAGCAGCCGGTCGACCAGGCCCGGCCCGTGCCGGCCGGGGAGTGCGGTGACCCGCAGCGTCTGCCCGGCCCGCCGCCACTCCTGCGCGTCCCAGGTGGGCAGGCCGCGGACGCCCGTCCAGTCCCGGCGCAGCCGGCGTCCGGCCTGCGGGGTGGTGAGGATCGGCAGGTCCCGCGGGATGCTCCGGCGGGCCGCCCGGTCGAAGTGGTCCCCGTGCAGGTGGGAGAGGAGGACGGCGTCCGGGGCGGGCAGATCCGCGTACGCCATGGCCGGGTCGGTCAGCCGCCGCGTCCACATGCCGTAACCGAGGTGGACGCGACTGCCGGCGTGCCCGAAAGCGGGGTCGGTGAGCAGCGTGAAGTCGCCGAGCCGGAGCAGCGTCGTGGCGTTGCCGATGAAGGTGACGGTGGCCTGCGGTGTCATCTCGCGCGACTACCCGTGCACGGGGACGCGAAACTCTGCTAGCCTGGCTGATTGTCGCATCTAAACGTGCGACGAGCCGGAAGAGCCACCATCAGATTACCTCCGGAGGCATCGCGTGTCAAGCCTGTCAAGTCTCGACGAGGAACAATCCCACCTGAGCGTGATCTACGGCCGCCTCGACGAGCTGCGGGCGCAGGCCCGGGACCGGCTCGCCGAGACCCAGCGCAGCCGCGGCGGCACCAAGGAGTCCCTCTCCATGCGGGACGCCGCCGCCTACGGATACGCCGAGCGCCTGGCCCAGTACGAAGCCGTCGAACAGGGCCTCTGCTTCGGCCGGCTGGACCTGCGCGACGGCGACCGCCTGCACATCGGCCGGATCGGCATCCACGACACCGACCACCCGCTGCTCGTGGACTGGCGTGCCCCGGCCGCCCGCCCGTTCTACGTGGCCACCGCCATCACCCCGTACGACGTGACCCTGCGCCGGCACATCCGCACCCGGGACCGGACGGTCGTCGAGCTGAACGACGAGATCCTCGACCTGGACGCGGCCGGCGACCGCAACCTGGTCGGCGAGGCGGCCCTGATCACCGCCCTGGACGCGAAGCGCACCGGGCGGATGCGCGACATCGTCGAGACCATTCAGGCCGAGCAGGACCGGGTGATCCGCGCCGAGCCGGGTGGCGTCCTGGTCGTCCAGGGTGGCCCGGGCACCGGCAAGACCGCGGTCGCGCTGCACCGTGCCGCCTATCTGCTCTACACGTACCGGGAGCAGCTGTCCGCCCGGGGCGTCCTGATCGTCGGCCCGAACGCCACGTTCCTGCGCTACATCTCCCAGGTTCTGCCCTCGCTGGCGGAGACCGGCGTGCTGCTCGCCACCATGGGCGACCTCTTTCCCGGGGTGACCGCGCATCACCCGGAGAGCCCGGCCGTCGCCGAGGTGAAGGGCCGCGCCGCGATGGTCGGCGTCCTCGCCGAGGCGGTCCGGGCCCGGCAGCGGGTCCCCGCCGAGCCGATGGAGATCGAGGTCGACGGGCACGTGCTGCGCCTGACCGCGGCCGACTGCGAACCGGCCCGGCAGCGCGCCCGGGCCTCCGGGCTGCGCCACAACCTGGCCCGCCCGATCTTCGTGACCGGGGTCCTCGACGTGCTCGCCGCCCAGGTCGCCGACCGGATCGGCGACGACCCGTTCTGGGACGATCCGCTCGGCGCGGACGACGCGCTCGCCTCGCCGAACGTGCTCGACGACGCCGACCGGGCCGACATCCGCGCCGATCTCGCCGGGAACCCGCGGGTGCGGGCCGCGATCGACGCGCTGTGGCCGGTGCTCACGCCGGCCGGGCTGCTGACCGATTTCTACGCGACCAGCGACGAGGGGTCACTGCTGTACCGGCCGCCCGGCGCCGGCTGGACGCCCGCCGACGTCCCGCTGCTCGACGAGGCCGCCGAGCTTCTCGGCGACGACGACCGGGCGGCCCGCGCCGCGGCCGCCCGGGACCTGGCGACGCGGCTCTCCTACGCCCAGGGCGTCCTGGACATCACGGCGGGTTCCAAGTCGTACGAGCTGGAGGACGACGACGAGGCGGCGATCCCGAACATCGCCGACATCATGCAGGCGGACATGCTCGCCGAACGTCTGAGCGACCGGGAGCACCGGACCGCCGCCGAGCGGGCCGCCGCCGACCGGGACTGGGTTTTCGGGCACGTGATCGTCGACGAGGCGCAGGAACTCTCGCCGATGGCGTGGCGGCTGCTGATGCGCCGCTGCCCGAGCCGGTCCATGACAGTGGTCGGTGACCTCGCGCAGACCGGCAGCCTGGGCGCGCCCGCCGGCTGGGCGGACGTGCTGGCGCCGTACGTCGCGGACCGGTGGCGGCTGGCCGAGCTCACGGTCAGCTACCGCACCCCGGCCGAGATCATGGATTACACCCGGGATCGGCTCGCCACGGCCGACCCGGCCATCGTCCCGCCCCGGCCGGTCCGGTCCACCGGGGTGCCACCCTGGGAGGCGAGCGGTCCGCTGTCCGACCTGGTGGCGCGGGTCGCGTACGAAATCGGCGCGGCCGGAACCGGACGCCTCGCCGTGATCGTGCCCGCGGACCTCCTGCCCACCGTGGCCGCCGCCCTGCCGCAACTGACCAGCGGCCCGGCGCCGGACCTGGAGGAACCCGCCGTCCTGCTGACCGTCGCCCAGGCCAAGGGCCTGGAGTTCGACACCGTCGTGGTCGTCGACCCGGACCGCATCCTGGCCGACTCCCCGCGCGGCGCCAACGACCTTTACGTCGCCCTCACCCGCCCCACCCAGCGCCTCGGCGTCTTCAGCCTCCACCCTTGACGCCTGCGCCGGCCGGTCAGGCCGGCGCGGGACGCTTCTTCGGCGTGTGCCGGCGATAGGCGCTCACCGTCGGATCGCCGGCCAGCCAGAACCGCCACGGCACGTCGTGCGCGGCGGTGACCCCGACCCGCGGCCCCGCCTCGATCATCCCCACGGTGCTCTCCGGCGGGGTCAGCGTCGCCGGCCCGGTCCCGTCCACCACCGACGTGTCGTTGGCGCTCCGGTTTAGGTCCAGGACCTGCATCAACTTGGCCGGGCCGGCCGCCAGGCCGACGTCCTCGCGGGCCGCGGGGCGGCGGGACCGGGCGATCTCCAGCCCGTCCACGACCTCCCCGGCCCGCAGCAGGACCGCCGCCGCGCGCCCCTGTTCGCCGCAGACGATGTTGGCGCAGAAGTGCATCCCGTAGATCTGATAGACGTACAGCCGCCCGGCCGGTCCGAACATCACCGCGTTGCGGTGTGTCACCCCGCGATGGGCGTGGCTGGCCGGATCCTCGCCGAGCCCGCTGTAGGCCTCGACCTCGGTGAGCCGCACGGTCACCCCGTTCGCCGTGAGCCGCCACCCGAGCAGCTCCCGCGCCGCCACGTCCACCGCCTCGGCCGGCAGCTCCATCCACCCGAACGTCACGTACCCACCCAACCACAGCCCTTACGTCGATCAAAAACCGACAAAGCCACCCCATTTTCGGTACGCCCAGAGAACCGCGCCCGAGCGAGCCCGCCCGACACCCGCCCGCCCAGCACCCGCCCGCCCGACACCGGCCCGCCCAGCATCCGCCTGCCCAGCATCCGCCCGCCCAGCACCCGCCCGCCCGACACCCGCCTGCCCAGCATCGTCCCGCCCAGCCGGCCGGCACCGGCGCGCGTGCCGGTTGATCAGTCGGCTGCGGCCGGGCTCGATCGGGTGGCGCCGCACGGGTCGTCGGGGTCGACCGCCCGCATGATCCGCCGCCCGATGTCTCGCAACTGCCGGGTCTGCGCCTTGGTCAGCTGGTCGAAGACCAGGCCGCGAACCTCCGCGACGTGCCCCGGCGCGGTCGCCACCACCTTGTCCCAGCCCTCGTCGGTGAGCAGGGCCAGCGTGTAGCGCCCGTCGGCAGGATCCGGTGTGCGGCGGACCCACCCCTTTTTCTCCAGGCGGCCGACCGCCTGGGACAGCCGGGCGAGGGAGCCCTCGGCGAGCACCGCGAGAGTGCTCATCCGCAGCGTCCGATCGGGTGCCTCGGAGAGTCCGGCGAGAATCCCATATTCAAAATGGCTGAGGCCGGCGTCGCGCTGCAACTGGGCGTCGAGCGCGGACGGGAGCCGCATGAAGAGGCTCATCAGGGCCAGCCAGGCTTCGCGTTCCTCGCTGCTCAGCCACTGCGGCTCGGAGGTCTCCATGCCCCGAGCATAGCTCAATCGTTTAACCCTCAATTGCTTGCATGTTTAAGTCATTGGGTCTAGCTTTCGCTCAACTGTTGAAGTGAAACGAGGGATCATGAACGTCGTTCTGTGGATCATCGCGGGCCTGCTCGCCGCCGCTTTCCTGGCCGCCGGTGCGATGAAGGTGCTCCAGCCCCGGGAGAAGCTGATCGCGTCCGGGATGGGCTGGGCCGCCGACTTCGGCGACGGCCAGGTCAAGCTGATCGGCGTGCTGGAGATCCTCGGCGCGATCGGCCTGATCCTCCCGGCGGCGCTGGACATCGCCCCGGTGCTGGTCCCGCTGGCCGCGCTCGGCCTGGTGATCATCATGATCGGCGCGATCGTGGTGCACGCCCGCCGCAAGGAGACCCAGGCGCTGCTGCCCAGTGCGGTCCTGCTGGTGCTGGCCGCGGTGGTGGCCTGGGGCCGCTTCGGTCCCTGGTCCTTCTGATCGTTACCGGACCGCTTCGTCACCGGGAGCGCGCTCCCGGTGACGTACGTGTTACCGGTCGGTATAGTTCGCCGCCTTGGGGATGGGGAGCGAACTGATGGCGCAGGCAGGGGAGCCGCGGGGCAACGAGGAGGAAGCCGCCGCGACCACATCGGAGACGGCCGCGGAGCCGGCTCCGGCGGCGGCGGGGGAGATCAGTCCGGAGGTGATCGAGCTGCTCCGGGCCGCCACCGCGAAACGGGATCGCCCGGAGCCGTCCGCCGACAACTCCGTGACCCGGGTTCTTCCTACGGTGACGAGCAAGGCCGCGAAGCCGGAATCCGGCGCGCGGGGAGCCGAGCCGGAATCGGCCGGCCCGAGCCCGGCGGAGAAGAAGCCGGAATCCGGTCCGAAGGACGTCGGGCGAGAAGCGGCCGAGACCGGACCGGCGGAGGAGGCGCCCACCGGCGCGAACCCCGTCGCGGCCGCGCCCGCGGTGAAGCCCGCGGCGCCCGGCGGCCTTGCCAAACCGGCTCCGGCCGCGGTGAAGCCCACCGCGCCCGCCGGGCCCGCGAAGTCGGCTCCGCCGGTGGCCGTTCGTTCCGGCGGGACCGCCGATGGGGCGCAGGCCGACGGCGGGCCGCGCTCCGGGCGTACCGAAAGAATGTGGGCATCCTGGTCGCGCCGGACCTGGGTGACCGGCGGCGGCATCGCGGCCGTCGTGCTGCTCCTGGGCGTCTGGGCCGTGAGCGGGAGCGGCGGCGTCGACCCCCTCCCCGGCGCCACGACCGAGGCCGTGGTCGCCCCGCTCGTCCCGCCCACCTCCGCCTCGCCGACGGGTAGCGTCGCCCCGCAGGCCGCGACCCGCCCGGCCCGCACCGCCGCGGACCTCGACCAGGTCTGCGGGAACACCTACTTCCCGGCGGCGCCGAAGTTCCGCGGCAAGGGCCCGCACCCGATCGTGATCAGCGTGCGGGACCGGCTCGACCTGGATCAGCGGTCCACCCGGACGCTGAACCGGTACGCCTACGGCTCGAAGCTCGCGCAGCGCACCTGGGCCCCGGCCGCGGCCAAGGCGGAGCTGGTCGCCTGCGTGGATCTGGTCGGCGGCGGCGCGAAGGTCAAGGACTGCCCCGGTGACGGCAAGACCAAGCTGCCGCTCCAGGTGGGCCGATACCGGCTGAGCCTGTACGAGGCGGCGACCCGCCGCAAGATCGCCGAGGTCGCGCTGGAGGGCGCCGAGAAGGCCTGCCCCTGGGTGGTGATGACGGGCGCCGACGCCACCCTTTACACCACGATCGGGGACGACCAGCTGTACCGCGTGCTGCGGCCGCGGGTGGTTCAGGGCGCCGCCGGGTCGGCCCAGCCCAAGAAGCGGTCGTAGAGGTCGGCGGGTGGGCCGCCGCTGCCTGCGGCCCAGTCGTCGATCGCCTCGATCATGCAGGAGCCGAGGTAGACCGCGAGGCCGTGCGGGAACTTCTGGTACTGCTCGCCGAGCTCGACCTTGGCGGTGGCGCACGGCCACGGCTGGCCGCAGACCCGGCAGTCCCACGTGGGGCGCTCACCGACGTGTTCGGTCCGCGGCACGAGCATGTGATCCTTACCTTCCGCTATCCGGCAGCTACACAATGGAGCCTCGCGTGCCTTAGGCTCGGACTCAAGCCACGCTCGCGAGAATCTCAGAAATGGATTCTCGCCGTCTCGATGCAGGCGTTCGGATCGTCTCGTTCGAGACATCCGGACGGCGTGGCGGGTGATCGACACGTCGCCAGGCGGGGCGGCGTGCAGCGGGAGGGGTTGGGCCGGCATGTCCGAGACGGGGTCGACGGTTCCGAGACGGCAGGTCGGGCGGCTGCTGCGACAGTTGCGTGAGCAGGCCGGCATCTCGCTGATGGCGGCGGCCCAGGAGCTGGAGTTCTCCCGCGCCCGGATGTACCGGATCGAGAACGGTGAGGTGCCGGTCCGCAAGCACGACGTGATCGCCATGTGCGGGGTGTACGGCGCGCCCGGCCACATGACCGAGGTGCTGATCGGCCTCGCGCAGGAGTCCAAGGCCAAGGGCTGGTGGCACGCGTACGGCGACGTCGTCCCCGCCTGGTTCGAGCTCTACGTCGGGATGGAGCAGGCCGCGTCCCGGCTGCGCCAGTTCGCCCCGAGCGTGATCCCCGGCCTGTTGCAGACCCGGGAGTACGCGGAGTTCGTCTTCGGCCGGTGGCACGGCGAGGACCCGGCAGCGGTGGAGAACGCGGTGGCCGTGCGGCTGGAGCGGCAGTCCCTGCTGCGCCGTGCCCGCCCGAAGCCGCCGCGGCTGGAAGTGATCATCGACGAGGGCGTGCTGCGCCGGACCATCAGCGACACCCTGGGCATGCAGAAGCAACTGGCCCACCTGGTGAACGTCTCCACCCGGCCGGACATCGGCGTCCGGGTGATCCCGTTCGGTGCCGGTCCGCACCAGGCGGCCAGTTCCGGACAGTTCACCATCCTGGAGTTCCCGGCCGTCGGGACGGCGTCGCCGGAGCCCACCACCATCTATTGCGAGAACCTCACCGGGGCGCTCTACCTCGATAAAATCGCCGAAGTCGAGACGTACGAGACGATCTGGGCCGCTTTGGAGGCGGTCGCGCTGAGTCAGTCCGATTCCGATGACCTCATCGGCAAGATCATCAAGGAGAGCGATGGCTGACCTGACCGGTGCCGTCTGGCACAAGAGCACCTGGAGCGGTGGCAACGGGGGCGACTGCGTCGAGGTGGCCACCAACCTTCCGGGCATCGTGGCGCTGCGGGACACCAAGGACCCGGCCGGCGCCACCCTGGTCTTCACCCGTGCGGAGTGGGACGCGTTCCTCGCCGGAGTGCGGGCCGGCGAATTCGATCTTGAAGTCGACTGAACTTTATGAGTCTGTGAGCCGTACCTTAAGGAATCCTTTTCTCCGCCGATCTCACCCGGCCGGTCGCGCATAGTCGTGGGGCGTCGTCCCCTGCCCGACTCACCGAGGTGAATATCCGTGTCGCTCTCCGCTGCCGCCCGTCTCAGATACACCCTGGTGGCGGGCTCGACAGCCGTGGTCATCGGCGCCGGCTTCATCTCCGCCGGCATCTTGCAGCGCCCCTCGGCCGACCCGGTCCCGCAGTCCGCGGACGTCCCGCTCGCCGCCGCTGCCGCCCCCAGCGGTGACGCCGGGCTGCCGGCGGCCGGCGACCCGCTGCCGTCGTCCACCCCGTCGCCCGCGAGCAGCCGGACGACCTCACCCACCCCGCGGGCCACCGTCAGCAAGAAGGCCGCCACCACCCCGGCGACCACGCGGAGCACCACGAAGGCGAAGAAGACCACCGAGGCGGTCCCCGACTCCACCGTCCCGGCCACCGCGGACACCATCCTCGACCTGGTGCTGGCTCACATCAACCAGGCCCGCGCCGACGAGGGGCTGGCCGCGCTCACCCTGGACACCAAGCTCTCCAAGGCGTCCGCCATCCACAACCAGCTGATGATCGACGGCTGCGGCCTCTCGCACCAGTGCCCCGGCGAGGGCGGCATCGGCACCCGGTTCAGCGCCCAGGGCGTCTCCTGGAGCAGCGCCGGCGAGAACATCGGTTACGGCTCCAGCGGCAGCAGCGCCGCCGACAAGGTCAAGGCGGCCAACGGCCTGACCGACTCGATGCTCGCCGAGGTCGCGCCGAACGACGGTCACCGCAAGAACCTGCTCAGCAAGAGCTTCACCAAGATCGGGCTGAGCGTGGTGCGGGACGGCAAGGGCATCACCTGGATGGTCCAGGACTTCGTCGGGTGATAGACATGCCCGGTGAGGCGGTCCGCGGCTAAGCGCGTTGAGGTCCTGGCGGCGGCCGGTGAGGTGGTCGCCGCGCGCGGTGCGGACGCCACCCGGTTCAGCGACGTGACCGCCGCGACCGGCGTCGGCGTCTCCACACTCCAGTACTACTTCGGCACCCGCGAGGACATGCTCATCGCGGTCTTCCGGCACGCCGCCGAGCGCGAGTTCGAGCTGGTCGGCGAGAGCCTGGCCGGCCTCACCGACCCGTGGGAGCGGCTGCTGGCGATCGCCCGGCACCTGGGCAGCGACCTCTCCTGGCGGCTCTGGGTGGAGAGCTGGCGCTGGGCGTCCCGCGACGCCGAGGTGCGGGCCGACGTGCTCGCCGACTACACCCGCTGGCGGGAGCTGATCGCGGCCAACATCGAGGCGGACGACCCGATGCGGGTGGCCCGCCAGGTGCTCGCCCTGATCGACGGGCTGGCCCTGCCGGTGGTGCTCGGCGACCCGGACGTCGACCGGGCCGCCGCGAACGAGCTGCTGGAGGACGCGTTAGCCCGGCTGCTGGGTCGTTCCCCGGCCCTCTAGCAGCGGCGTCGACCGCTTCCAGCGCGGGCCGTCGCCGTCCTTGCGCCGCCGCGCCATCCCGGAGAGCGCCTCCAGGACCACCCGGTTGCCCAGCATCGCGGTGATCTCGGCGTGGTCGAACGGCGGCGACACCTCGACGATGTCCATCCCGACCACCGGCAGCTCGTGGCAGATCCGGGAGACGCTGTCGAGCAGCTGCCGGGCGGTGAAGCCACCCGGCTCCGGGGTGCCGGTGCCGGGCGCGTGGCCCGGGTCGCAGACGTCGATGTCGACCGAGAGGAAGACGCCGTCGCAGCCGTCCATCGCGATCTCGAACGCGCTGTCCAGCACCGCGTCCAGCCCACGCTCGACGATCTCGCTCATGTGGAACGAGTTCATCCGCTGGTCGGCCATCCAGTCCAGGATCTCCGGGCCGGGCCAGTAGCCGCGCAGGCCTAGCTGGAGGAACCGGTCGCCGCGGACGGCGCCCGACTCGATCAGCCGGCGCATCGGCTGGCCGTGGCCGTAGAGCGAGCCGAACTCGATGTCGCCGGTGTCCGCGTGCGCGTCGAAGTGGATCACCGAGATCCGCTGGGGGGTGTGCGCGCTCGCGACGCCGGCGACGTCCGGCCAGGTCACCGTGTGGTCGCCGCCCAGGATCAGCGGGATCGCGCCGTGTTTGGCGATGAAGCCGACGGCCTCCTCGATGGTGGCGCAGCTGCGCTGGATCTCGCCGCTGAACACCTCCAGGTCGCCGGCGTCCTTGACGGTCAGGTCCGGGCCGAGCGCGTCGACCCGCATCGCCATGTGCGGGCGGGAGCTGTCGTGCGCCAGGTAGTCGGTGCCGCGGATGACCTGCGGGCCGAACCGGGCGCCGGGGCGGTGCGAGGTGCCGCCGTCGAACGGGGCGCCGATGATCACCACGTCGGCGTCCTGATAGGTCGACGGCTCCCGCCAGTCGCAGTCGGGGACTCCGAGGAACGTGTAGTCCGGCCCGAACATCGGTCCATAGCGCGTCATGTTCTGCATCCTTCCCGGCTGGCGGTGTCGCCGGGGACTGTATCGTCATACTGTATGGCCGTACAGTTTGGGTGAGGCCGTAAGGTTCAGCGGTGCTCGAATTGCTGAAATCCCTCCTGCGCCGGATCCTCGGCGAGCCGGCTTCGCGACCCGCCGCGCGCTCCCACCGTTCCGAGCCGTCCGCACCCGCCGCGCGGTCCCACCGTTCCGAGCCGTCGGCACCCTCCGCGCCGCACGCACCCGCCGCGCCGTCCGCGCCCCCGCGGTCGCGCGCGCCGCGGAAGCCGGCGGCCCCGCCCGCAGCGCCTGCCGCGCCCTCGCGCCCGCGCGTGTCGGACAAGCCGGCCGCTCCGCAGTCCCGGGTCCCACGCCCGAGGCCACCCCGCCACGTCCCCACCGAGCACCACAGCTCCCGCACCATCGCCTACGCCCCCGACCTCGACGGCGACGCCGACCCGGGTGAGATCGTCTGGACCTGGGTCCCCTACGAGGACGACCCCAGCCAGGGGAAGGACCGTCCGGTCCTGGTCGTCGGCCGGGACGGCGCCACCCTGCTCGGCCTGATGCTCTCCAGCCAGAGCGACCGCGACGGCCAGCGCAACTGGCTCGCGCTCGGGGCCGGCGAGTGGGACCGCACCCAGCGCCCCAGCTGGATCCGCCTGGACCGGGTCCTGGAGGTCGAGGAGGACGGCATCCGCCGCGAGGGCGCCATCCTGGACCGGGCCCGGTTCACCCGGGTGGCGGCCACGCTCCAGCGGGATTACGGCTGGGCATAACCGGACAAGCGGCTAGCGTTGCGGACATGGAAAAGGACGTCATGGCCGGTTTCGGCGGCAAGCAGGCCTGGATCGCGGTGGCCGGCCGCGACCAGGGCGCGGTCCTGACCGCTCTCGGCCTGCGCGACCTGGGCCCGGTCCGCTGGCGCGACGGTCTCGATCTGGCGCACCTGACCGGCGACCGGGTGGTGGTCACGCCGCCGCTGCCCGGCGCCCGGGACACCCTCTGGGTGCTCGCCGCCGGTCACTGGCTGATCTCCCCGGGCCCGGACGTGGTGGCGCTCTCCGCGGAGCTCGGCACCGAGGTGCAGTATTTCGCGACCCACCGGGTAACCGAGTTGCATCGATGGCAGCGCGCGGTGGAGGGTGATCTTGTGCGGGCCTTCGGATACGTGGGGCAGACCGGCGAGGTCACCTCGTGGTTCGGCGAGCCCGGTCCGGCCGAGCGCGAGGCGGGCCTGCCTGGCACGCTGGACGACGAGTCCACGGTGCTGGTGGCCGAGCGCGACGTGTTCCGGGTGGCCGGCGCCTGGAGCATCGACCCCACCACCCTGACCGGTCCGGCGCCCGGCCCGCTGCGCGTCGGCGCGGCCGGCTGACCGGCGAGGAGGCCGTCCACATGCGCAAATACGTGATCATGGGAGTTCAGGGCAGCGGCAAGGGCACCCAGGGCCAGCTGCTGGCCCGGGACCTGGACCTGGTGCACATCAGCGTCGGCGACATCTTCCGCTGGCACGTGCGCAACCACACCAAGATGGGCGCCCAGGTCCGCCGGATCATGGCGGCCGGCGACCTGGTCGGCGACGATCTGGTCGAGTCGGTCGTCCGGGACCGCCTCGACGAGCACGACTGGAACTTCGGCTTCGTCATCGACGGCTTCCCGCGCAACGGCCGGCAGGCCGAGTTCTTCATGGAGTCCTACGACCTCGACGCGGTCATCCACCTGGAACTCCCCGACGACGAGGTGCGCCGCCGCGTCCTGAGCCGCCGCCTCTGCCCGAACTGCGGCATGGACTACAACCTGATCGCCGACCGCCCGGAGCAGGAGGGCCGCTGCGACATCTGCGGCCACGAGCTGGTCACCCGCGCCGACGACACCCCGCAGGCCCTGGAGGCCCGCCTCCGCGACTACCACGAGAAGACCCGCCCGGTCCTGGAGCTCTTCCAGCGCAAGGAGGTCGTCCACGACGTCGACGGACGGCCCCCGGTCGACGAGGTCCAGTCCGCCATCCGCAAAACCCTCGGCCTCCCGCCCTACGTCCCCGCCCAGGACCACTGAAACCCTCTTTCGGTACGCCCTGAGCCCCACCCACCCGCATTTCCGCGCCCCCTCCCGCCGGAGGCGCCCGGCCGCTGTCGTGGGTCGCGGGTGGCCAGCGGCGGCCCCGATTCCCGAGCCGCCCATCCCACCCCCCGCAGTACCCCGCCCTGCCCAGCCCCGCCCGGCGCTCGCAGCCGTTGTCCGGCCGGATACGGCGCGCAGCGCCAGCCAAGGTTGTCGGGCTGGCGCTCACGGCCCTATCCGAGCCCGGGATAGGGCGGTCTGGGCCAGCCAAGGTTGTCGGGCTGGCGTTCACGGCCCTATCCGAGCCCGGGATAGGGCGGTCTGGGCCAGCCGGGGTTGTCGGGCTGGTGCTCACGGCCCTATCCGAGGCCGGGATAGGGCGGTCTGGGCCAGCTGGGGGTGTCGGGCTGGTGCTGGTGGTCCTGTGTGGGGTCGGGTTGGGGCGGTCTGGGCCAGCTGGGGGTGTCGGGCTGGTGCTGGTGGCCCTATCCGAGGCCGGGTTAGGGCGGTCTGGGCCAGCTGGGGGTGTCGGGCTGGTGCTGGTGGCCCTGTCCGAGGTCGGGATAGGGCGGTCTGGGCCAGCCGGGGTGCATACGCGGGGTGGCGGGGGCTTTAGGCCGGGACTGGGTCGCGGTCGCGGGCCGGGGCGGGCCAGGTGATCACCACGAGGACGGCGGCGACGGCGAGGACGGCGGCCAGCACCCGATAGCCGACGGTCAGGCCGGCCAGGAAGTCGGCGGGGGAGCGCAGCGCGTGGTGCGCGGTGAGGATGGTGCCGATCAGCGCGACACCGAGGGCCGCACCCACCTCACGGGCGGCCGAGTTCAGCCCGGAGCCGAGCCCGGCGCTGCCGGCCGGCAGCCCGGCCAGGATGCCGCCGGTCAGGGCCGGCGCGCACAGTCCCATGCCGGCCGCCATCAGCAGCAGGTAGCCCGCGTAGACCGGGTACGGCGTCCCGGCGTCCACGGTCGACAGCAGGAGCAGCCCGGCCACGATGGCGGCGAGCCCGGTCCCGATGACCGGGCGAGGGCCGTATTTCTGGGTCAGCGGCACCGCCCGGCGCGAGACGACACCCATCCCGATCGCGAGCGGGCCGATGGCCAGGCCGGTGAGCAGCGTCGAGTATCCCTTGACGTCCTGGAGGAACTGGGCGTTGACAAAGAAGAGGCCGAACAGGGCGAAGAACGTGGCGCCGACACCGAGCGCGCCCGCGCGTACCGAAGGAATCGTGAAGATCCTGGGGTCGAGCAGCGGCTTGCGGGAGCGCAGCGCATGCGCGGCGAAAGCGGTCAGCACGAGCAGCCCGGCGGCGAAGGAGGCCAGCACCAGGGTGTCGGTCCAGCCGCGCACGGGGCCCTCGATGATGCCGTGGAGGACGGCGAACAGGCCGCCGGTGAGCAGCGCCGTGCCGATCGGGTCGACCGAGGCGTCGTGCCGGGGAGCACGCGGGACGTAGAGCGCGACGCCGGCCACCAGCAGCGCCGCCACCGGGACGAAGGTCAGGAACAGCGCCGGCCAGTCGAACCACTGGAGCACGGCGCCGGCCACCAGGTTGCCGACCATGCCGCCGAAGCCCATGCAAGCGGTCCACAGGGCGATCGCCTGCGGGCGGCGCTCCGGCCGGGTGGCGTGCAGCAGCAGGGCCAGGGTGGCCGGCTGGGCGAGCGCCGCCGCGACCCCGCCGATCGCCCGGCCCGCCTGGAGCACCGCGACGTTCGGCGCGAGGGCGCTGACCAGGTTCGCCGCGCCGAACAGCGCCAGACCGGCGAGCAGCACGCCTTTGCGGCCGTATCGGTCGCCGAGCGCGCCGGCCGGGATCAGCAGCCCGGCGAAGGCCAGCACGTAGGCGTCGACGATCCAGACCAGGTCGCTCGCACCGGGGTGCAGGTCGCTCGCGGCGAGCTGCGGGATGGCCAGGTTGATGCCCGCGACCAGCGACTGGAGGACCAGCACGGTCAGGCACATCAGGACCAGCGTGGAGTTCTCACGTCTCATGGCAGCGACGCTAGGATCGGCCATATCTAACGTCAAATGCATGCTTCACAACGGAAGGTTGCGTCGGACGCAATGAATCTGGACCTGAACTTGCTGTTCGCCCTGGACGCGCTGCTGGAGGAGGGCAGTGTCGGCGGCGCGGCCCGGCGGCTGCACCTGTCCGAGCCGGCGACGAGCCGCGCGCTCGGGCGGATCCGGGCGGTGCTCGGCGATCCGGTGCTGGTCCGCTCCGGGCGGCAGATGGTGCTCACGCCGCGCGCGCAGGAGCTGCGCACCGAGGTGCACGCGCTGGTCGAGCGGGCCCGGGCGGTCTTCACCCCGCCCGGTCCGCCGGACCCGGCCACGCTGCGGCGGGTCTTCACCGTGCTCGCCGACGACGTGGCGGTCGCCTTCGGCCCGGAGTTGCTGGCCCGGGTGCAGGCCGCGGCGCCCGGCGTCACGCTGCGCTTCCTCGGCGAGGACCCGGCGGCCGACGGCGAGGCGCAGCTGCGGGACGGCCAGGCCGACCTGGACATCGGCGTGGTGGTGGACGCGCCGCCGGAGATCGTGGTCGAGCCGCTGTTCACCGACCGGATGGCCGCCGTCGTCCGGGCCGGGCACCCGCTCGCCACCGGTGCGCTCACCCCGGAGCGCTACGCCGCGGCCGTCCACGTCAGCGCGTCCCGCCGGGGCAGGCTCACCGGGCCGATCGACGAGGCGCTCGCCGAACTGGGGCTGACCCGGCAGGTCGCGCTCGCCGTCCCGACCTTCGGCGCCGCCCTGGTGGTGGTCGCCCGGACGGATCTGGTGGGCCTGATGCCGTGGCGGCTCGGCCGGCACGCCATCGAGGCGCTCGGCCTGGTCGCGCTCGACCCGCCGGTCGCGCTGCCGGCCAAGGAGATCGCGATGGCCTGGCACCGGCGTTACGAGGCCGACGGCGCGCACCGCTGGCTGCGCGACCGGGTCCGGGAGACCGTGACCGGCCTCGCCGCCGAGTGACCCCCGGGTGTGCCCGGAACCCACGCGCGCACCCCATCGGCCAGGCAAAAACCAACACAACCAGGCATTCATGATCCTCTAGATCGCTACGTCGGGTGCGCCCGTTTCACGTAATACACCGCATTTGTCGACAAGAATCTCGCCGGTAAGGAGACCGAAATCTCTTTGACATATTGCGCTCGGGCAGAAGCGGGCGTAAACAAAGACAAAGCAAAATCAACGGCTGGACGGTGAGCGATGTACGCGGAGGAGCGGCAGCAGGAGATCGTGCGGCGCGCCCGCGCCGAGGGCCGGGTCGACGTGGTCACGCTGGCGGACAGCTTCGCGGTCACCGCCGAGACGATCCGGCGCGACCTCACGGTCCTGGAGCGGGCCGGGGTGCTGCGCCGGGTGCACGGTGGAGCGATCCCGGTCGAGCGGCTCGGCTTCGAGCCCGCCCTGGCCACCCGCGACGCCGTGCTGATCAGCGAGAAGGAGCGGATCGCCAAGGCCGCGTTGGCCGAGGTCCCGGACGAGGGCGCGATCATCCTGGACGCCGGGACGACGACCGCCCGGCTGGCCCAGTTGCTGCCCGCCGACCGGGAGCTCACCGTGGTGGTCAACTCCCCGGTGCTGGCCGCGATGCTGGGCATCAAGCCGAACCTGACGGTGCTGCTGCTCGGCGGCCGGGTCCGCGGCAAGACGCTGGCCACGGTGGACGACTGGGCGCTGCGGCCACTGTCCGAGATGTACGTCGACGTGGCCTTCATGGGCACCAACGGCTGCACCGTCGAGCGGGGCATGACCACCCCCGACCCGGCGGAGGCCGCGGTCAAGCGGGCGATGATCGCCGCCGCCCGCCGGGTGGTGCTGCTCGCCGACCACACCAAGATCGGTAACGACTATCTGGCCCGGTTCGGCGGCGTCGCCGAGCTGGACCTGCTGATCACCGACAACGGGCTGGACCACGAGCTGGCCGCCGAGGTCGAGTCCACCGGCGTGCGGCTGGTCCAGGCATGATCCTCACCGTCACGCTCAACCCCAGCGTCGATCGCGCCCTGGAGGTCGACGCGCTGGTCCGCGGCGAGGTGCTGCGGGCCGTCGGGTCGCACATCGATCCGGGCGGCAAGGGGGTCAACGTCTCCCGGGCGCTGCTCGCCAACGGCCTCAAGTCGACCGCGGTGGTGCCGGCCGGCGGCGCCGAGGGCGAGCAGCTGGTCGACCTCCTCAAGGGGGAGGGCGTCGACATGCTGGCCGTCCCGATCGTCGGGCGGACCCGTTCCAACATCACCCTGGCCGAGCCGGACGGCACGGTCACGAAGATCAACGAGGCCGGGCCGGTGCTCTCGGCCGCCGAGTTCGCCGAGGTCAGCGACGCGGTGCTGACCGCCGCCCGGTCGAGCGACTGGGTGGTGATCTGCGGCAGCCTGCCGCCCGGGCCGTCCGTCCCGGCCTTCGCGGCACTCTGCGAGCGGCTGGTCGCGGCCGGTGCCCGGCTGGCCGTCGACTCCAGCGGCCCCGCCCTGCTCGCCGGGGTCGACGCCGGTGCCACCCTGGTCAAGCCGAATCGGGAGGAGCTGGCCGAGGCGGTCGGCCGCGAGCTGAGCACCCTGGGCGACGTCGTCGAGGCCTGCGCCCGGCTGCGCGCGGCCGGCGCCGGGACGGTGCTGGCCAGCCTCGGCGCGGACGGCGCGGTCCTGGTCGAGGAGTCCGGCGTGCTGGCCGGGACGTCGCCGGTGACCGTGCCGCGCAGCACCGTGGGCGCGGGGGACGCGCTGCTGGCCGGGTTCCTCGCGGCCGGCGCGCGCGGCGAGGCCGCGCTCGTCGAGGGACTCGCCTGGGGCGCGGCCGCGGTGAGCCTGCCGGGCAGTCGCATGCCAGGACCACAAGACCTTGACCGTACGACGGTACGGCTCGACGCCCGGCCGGATCTGTCCCGTCCGCTCGGGCGCGGCTGAGGGCGTACCGGAAAGCGGCGAGCGCAAGCGGAAGCGGCCGTGAGGTCGCGGACGACGGCTACCCGGAGCGATCCGGATTTATCCCTACTAAGCGGTATGAACCTGGCTTTTCACTGCGGGGGCGCGTCACGGCCCCAGTAATCGAATGGAGATCTCAATGGCCTCTACATACACCCCCGAGGTCACCGGGACCAGCTTCCGTGCCCGGGTGCAGAAGCTCGGTGGCTACCTGGCCGGCATGGTGATGCCCAACATCGGCGCGCTGATCGCCTGGGGCCTGATAACGGCGATGTTCATCCCGGTCGGCTGGATACCGAACGAGAACCTCGCCCAGCTCGTCGACCCGATGATCAAGTACCTGCTGCCGGTGCTGATCGGTTACACCGGCGGCCGGATCGTGCACGGCCAGCGTGGCGCCGTGGTCGGCGCGATCGCCACCTTCGGCGTGGTGGTCGGCGCGGAAGTGCCGATGTTCCTCGGCGCGATGATCATCGCCCCGCTCACCGCGTGGGTCCTGAAGATGTTCGACAACGCGATCGACGGCAAGGTCAAGCCGGGCTTCGAGATGCTGATCGACAACTTCTCGGCCGGCATCATCGGCGCGGGCTTCGCCATCCTCGGCAAGCTCACCATCGGCCCGGTGGTCAGCGCGCTGACCAAGGCGGCCGGCAACGCCGTCGACTGGCTGCTCGACCACAGCCTCATGCCGCTCGCCTCGATCCTGGTCGAGCCGGCCAAGGTGCTGTTCCTGAACAACGCGATCAACCACGGCGTGTTCGGCCCGCTCGGCGTGCAGCAGGTGCAGGAGCACGGCAAGTCGATCCTGTTCATGATCGAGTCGAACCCCGGCCCCGGCCTCGGCCTGCTCACCGCGTTCCTGTTCTTCGGCCCGCGAGCACTGCGCCCGACCGTCCCGGCCGCGATGATCATCCAGTTCCTCGGCGGCATCCACGAGATCTACTTCCCGTACGTGCTGATGAAGCCCCGCCTGATCCTCGCGATGATCGCCGGCGGCATGTCCGGTGTGGCCACCTTCATGATCACCGGGACCGGCACCGTCGCCACCCCCGCGCCGGGCAGCATCTTCGCCTACTTCGCGGTGACCGCGAAGGACGGATACGTCGGCATGATCCTCGGCGTGATCATCTCGGCCGCGGTCACCTTCGGGGTCGCCGCCGCCCTGCTCGGATTCGGCAAGCTCAAGTCCGACCAGGAGCCGGAGGAGGTCGCCGAGGAGGCCGTCGCCGACGAGGCCATCCTGGCCGCCGAGACCGCGGGCACCCAGCACCCGGCCGCCGCCCCCGCCAAAGAAACCGCGTAAGGAGAGCCCGTCATGGCCACCATCAACGGCAAGGACATCCACAAGCTGGTCGTCGCCTGCGACGCCGGCATGGGCAGCAGCGTCATGCTCGCGAGCACGCTGAAGAAGCAGCTCGGCAAGACCGGCGTCACCGTGGAGCACACCCCGGTGAACTCCATCCCGGCCGACGCCGACCTGGTGGTCTGTCACAGCGGCCTGGCCGCCCGGGCCCGCTCGGTGGCCCCCGGCAAGCCGATCGTGCCGTTCACCATCTTCCTGGGCGACCCGGCGGTCACCAAGGTGGTCAAGGCCATCCAGCAGGGCACCGACCTCAATGTCTGAGCTGCTGGACCGGCGGGCCATCCGACTGGCCGAGACGGCGGCGGACCGCGACGACGCGATCCGCCGCACCGGACAGGCACTGGTGGAGATCGGCGCGGTGGAACCCGGCTACGTCGACACCATGCTCGCCCGCGAGCGGTCGATCTCCACGTATGTCGGTGAGGGCGTCGCCATCCCGCACGGCACCCTCGGCGGCAAGGACCTGGTCAACCGGGACGCGTTGTCGGTGCTGCGCTTCCCGGACACCGTGGACTGGGACGGCGAGCCGGTGACCCTGTGCGTCGGCATCGCCGCCAAGGGGGACGGGCACGTCGAGCTGCTCGCCGCCCTCGCCGAGATCCTGCTCGACGAGGACCAGGCCCGCGAGCTGCGCGAGGCCACTGACCCATCAACGGTGATCCGGTTGCTCGGGTCGATCAAGGAGGAGTCCGAGTGAAGGTCGTGCGATTCCACGCTCCCGGCGACGTCCGCTTCGAGGACGCGCCGGAGCCCGAGGCCGGACCGGGCGAGGTGAAGATCCGGGTCCGGAACTGCTCCACCTGCGGCACCGACGTGAAGATCTCCAAGTTCGGGCACCACCACATCCACCCGCCGCGGGTGATGGGCCACGAGATCGCCGGCGAGATCGTCGCGGTCGGCGACGGCGTCGAGGGCTGGGCCGCCGGCGACCGGGTGCAGGTGATCGCGGCGATCCCCTGCGGGGAGTGCGACGAGTGCGTACGCGGCCGGATGACCATCTGCCCCAACCAGGTGTCGATGGGCTACCACTTCGAGGGCGGCTTCGCGCAGTACATGGTCGTACCGAAAGAGGTCCTCAAGGTCGACGGCCTGAACCGCATCCCGGCGAACGTCTCGTTCGCCGAGGCCTCGGTGGCCGAGCCGCTGGCCTGCGCGCTCAACGCGCAGAACCTGGCCCGGGTCGGTGACGGCGACGACGTGGTCGTGATCGGTTCCGGTCCGATCGGCTGCCTGCACGTCCGGCTGGCCCGGGCCCGCGGCGCCGCCCGGGTCTTCCTGGTCGAACTGAGCCGGCAGCGCCTGGAGATGGCCGCCGACCTGGTCAAGCCGGACGCGGCGATCTGCGCGGCCGAGGTCGACGCGATCGAGGCGGTCCGGGAACTCACCGGCGGGCGCGGCGCCGACGTGATCATCACGGCGGCGGCCTCCGGCAAGGCGCAGGAGCAGGCCCTCCAGATGGCGGCCCGGCAGGGACGGATCAGCTTCTTCGGCGGGCTGCCCAAGGACAAGCCGACCATCACCTGCGACTCGAACCTCGTGCACTACCGCGAGCTGATGATCATCGGCGCCAACGGCTCCAGCCCGGCGCACAACAGGCAGGCGCTCGACCTGGTCGCCACCGGCGCGGTCCCGGTCGCCGACCTGATCACCCACCGGCTTCCCCTTGACCAGGCGATCGAGGCGTTCGGCATCGTCGAGCGCGGCGAGGCCATCAAGGTCACCATCGAACCCTGAGGGGGTCTCATGTCCACGCGTACGGTCGCCGTCGGCTCCGCGAGCGGGTTGCACGCCCGTCCCGCCAAGATCTTCGTGGAGGCGGCCGCGAAGGCCCCGGTGAAGGTCACCATCCAGGTCGCCGGGAAGAAGCCGGTGCCGGCCAAGAGCATGCTGTCGGTGCTCGCGCTCGGCGCCAAGCAGGGCACCGAGGTGACCCTGGCAGCCGACGGCGACGGCGCGGAACAGGCGTTGAACGACCTGGCCGCGCTGCTCGCCCGGGACCTGGACGCCGACGATGCCTGAGAGCCTCTCCGGTATCGGGGTGTCCGCGGGTGTCGCCGCCGGTCCGCTGCTGCGGATCGCGGCGGCGCCGGCGCTGCCCGCTCCGGTGCCGGTGACCGATGCCGGGGCGGAGGTGGAGCGGGCGTACGCGGCCCTGGCCGAGGTCGTCGCGGACCTGGAGCGGCGAGCGGACCGGGCGTCCGAGGCGACCGTGGCCGAGGTGCTGCGGGCCGAGGCGATGATGGCCGGGGACGAGGAGCTGCGCGAGGCGGTCCGGGAGAACGTCGAGGAGGGCAGCGACGCGCCGCACGCGATCGACGCGGCGTTCGGCACCTTCCGGGAGATGTTCGCCGAGGCGGGTGGGTATCTGGCGGAGCGGGTCGCGGATCTGGACGATCTGCGGGACCGGGCGGTGGCGGTGCTGCTGGGGCTGCCGATGCCGGGGGTGCCGCAGCCGGGGCATCCGTTCGTGCTGGCGGCTCGGGATCTGGCGCCGGCGGACACCGCCGATCTCGACCCGGCGCAGGTGCTGGCGCTGGTGACGGAGGTCGGGGGGCCGACGAGTCACACCGCGATCCTGGCCCGGGCTCTGGGGTTGCCGGCGGTGGTCGCCTGCCGCGGGGTGCTCGGCATCCCGGAGGGCAGCCTGGTGCAGGTGGACGGAGCGTCGGGGCAGGTTGAGGTCGGCACCGAATTTTCCGTGCGTCGGGCGGAAAATCGCGTCATGACCGAAATATCCGGACCGGGGCGCACCTCCGACGGGCACGCGGTGAAACTGCTCGCCAACGTCGGCTCCGCCAAGAACGTGCCGGCCGCCGACCAGGCGCACGCCGAGGGCATCGGCCTGTTCCGCACCGAACTGCTCTTCCTCGACCGCACCTCCGAGCCCTCCCGGGACGAGCAGATCACCGCGTACCGGGAGGTCTTCCGGGCGATGGCCGGCCGCCGCGTGGTGATCCGCACGCTGGACGCGGGCGCCGACAAGCCGCTGCCCTTCCTGCATCAGGAGGGCGAGCCCAATCCGGCCCTCGGCGTGCGCGGACTCCGCGTGGCACGGCAGCGCCCACAGGTGCTCACCACCCAGCTCGCGGCGATCGCCGCGGCGGCCGGGGACACCGGCGCGGACGTCTGGGTGATGGCGCCGATGGTGTCGACGCTCGCCGAGGCGACCGAGTTCGCGGCCGCGGTGCACGAGGCCGGGCTGCCCCGGGCCGGCGTGATGATCGAAGTGCCGGCCGCGGCGCTGCGGGCGGCCGACCTGCTGCGGGTGGTCGACTTCCTGAGCATCGGGACGAACGACCTGAGCCAGTACACGTTCGCGGCCGACCGGATGTGCGGCGACCTGGCGGAACTGCTCGACTACTGGCAGCCGGCGCTGCTTCAGCTGGTCGGGATCTGCGGGGAGGCCGGGCGCGCGGCCGGCAAGCCGATCGGGGTGTGCGGGGAGGCGGCGGCGGACGCGGCGCTGGCGCCGGTGCTGGCCGGGCTGGGGGTGAGCAGCCTGTCCATGTCGCCTCGGGCGCTGTCCGGGGTGCGGGCGTCGCTGGCGCGGTATTCGTACGCCGAATGTCGCCGCCTCGCGGAGCTCGCCGTGGCCGCGCCGGACGCGGCCACGGCTCGCAAGGTGGTCAGTTGAAGGGGAACCCCGGGGGGAAATCGGCTGATAAATCAGACTCGTCGGTCATGAGGCGGATGACCTCGAGCGCCACCTTCGGCGTCCCCGGCGTGCCCTCCACCACGATGACCCGCTTCTTGGTGTCGTCCCGGTAGCCCGCCTCGATCCGGTACGTGTACCGGTTCTTGGTGGTGCCCGCCGGCGCGTAGCGAGGCCGCAACGACTGGAACGCCGGGCTGGAGGCCAGCCGCAGCACCTCCGCCTCGTCCCGGGAGGAGGCGCCGACCTGGGTGTACACCGACTGGCCGCCGTGCCTGCCCCCGGTGCGGACGACGACGACCGCGACCGCCCTCTTCGTGACGGGTTTGGCGACGGGGGCGGCGGCGGTCTGCGGCGCCGGCTCGGTGGCCAGCGCCGCCCCCGCCGTTCCCGCGACACCGGCCAGTACGGCGGTGAGACTCAGTACCAACTTACGCATGCGACCACAATATCGGGCATAAGGGTGCGAATCAGGCCAACGACGCGAGGCGCTTCTCCACCACCCGGCAGACCTCCTCCACCACCGCGAAGCGCGCGTACCCCTTGTCGTCCCCCGGGATCACGTGCCAGCGCGCCTTCGGCTGATCGGTACGCGTCACCATCTCCTCGATCGCCTCGGCGTACGCCTGCCGCTTCTCCCGGTTGCGCCAGTCCTCATCGGTCAGCTTCCACGCCCGCAACGGATCGTTCGCCCGGTCCTCGAACCGCCGCAGCTGCTCCTCGTCGGACACGTGCATCCAGAACTTGATCAGGATCATGCCCTCGGCGGTCAGCGTCCGCTCGAACTCGTTGATCTCGTCGTACGCCCGTTTCCACTGCTCGTCCGTGGCGAACCCCTCCACCCGCTCGACCAGGACCCGCCCGTACCAGGACCGGTCCAGCACAGCCATCCCGCCGAACCCGGGCAGCACGGTCCAGAACCGCTGCAGGAAGTGGTGCCGCTTCTCGTCGTAGGTCGGCGCGGCGAACTGCGCCACCCGCACGTGCCGCGGATCCAGCGGCGCGACCAGGCGCTTGATCGCCCCGCCCTTGCCGGAGGCGTCCCAGCCCTCGAACAGCACGCAGAGCGGAGGCCCGAGTTCCTTCTCCCCGACCTGCCCCTTGATCTGGCCGCCCAGGATCAGCCGCAGTCGCAGCAGCCGCTCCTGCGCCTCGGCCAGACGAGCCGCGGCCTTCTTCTTGCTGATCTCATGCGGTGGTTTCGCGCTACCCAGGTGACCCATCGGATCAGCATCCCCGAAACCCGGTGTGCCGCGCATTCGGCGGTGCGGGAGAATCCGTGCGTGACTCTCGTAGACGACCTGATGTGGCGTGGACTGATCCAGGACTCGACCGACCCCGACGAGCTGCGCAAGGCACTCGACGGCGGCTCGATCACGTTCTATGTCGGTTTCGACCCCACCGCCGCCTCGCTGCACGTCGGTCACCTCATGCAGGTCTGCACCGCGCGCCGGTTGCAGCAGGGCGGGCACAAGCCGCTGCTGCTGGTCGGCGGCGCGACCGGGCAGATCGGCGACCCGCGCGAGTCCGCCGAGCGCACGCTGAACCCGCCCGAGGTCGTCGAGGGCTGGGTGCGGCGCATCCGCGAGCAGCTCTCGCCCTTCGTCACGTACTCCGGCGAGACCGCCGCGACCCTGGTCAACAACCTGGACTGGACCGGCTCGGTCTCGGTCGTCGACTTCCTCCGTGACGTCGGCAAGCACTTCCCGGTCAACAAGATGCTGGCCCGCGACGTGGTGCGCAACCGGCTGGAGAGCGGGATCAGCTTCACCGAGTTCAGCTACCAGCTGCTGCAGTCCAACGACTTCTACGAGCTGCACGTGCGCCACGGGTGCCGGCTCCAGTTCGGTGGCTCCGACCAGTGGGGCAACATCACCGCCGGCGTCGACTTCATCCGCCGCCGCGGCGCCGGTCCGGTGCACGCCTTCGTCACTCCGCTGGTGCTCAAGTCCGACGGCACGAAGTTCGGCAAGACCGAGGGCGGCGCCGTCTGGCTCGACCCCACCATGACCACGCCGTACTCCTTCTACCAGTTCTGGATCAACAGCGACGACCGCGACGTCAGCCGCTACATGCGCTACTTCAGCTTCAAGACCCGCGAGGAGCTGGAGGAGCTGGAGAAAGCGACCGCCGAGCGCCCGCAGGCCCGCCTCGCGCAGCGTGCGCTCGCCGAGGAACTGACCGCTTTGGTTCATGGCGAGGAGGAGGCGCGGCAGGCGATCGCCGCCAGCCAGGCCCTCTTCGGCAGAGGTTCGCTGGACGAGCTGTCCGCCGACACGTTGCGCGCCGCTCTCTCCGAGGCAGGACTGCTTTCGGTACGCGGTGAGCTGCCGACCGTGGGCGCGTTGCTGAAGGAGTCGGGTCTCGTGGCGAGCGCGAACGAGGCCCGTCGCACGATCAGCGAGGGCGGCGCCTACCTGAACAACGAGCGCATCACCGACGGGGAGGCGACCGTGCCCGTGTCCGCGCTGCTGCACGGGAGGTTCCTGGTGCTGCGGCGGGGGAAGCGGACCTTCGCCGGCGTGGAGCTCTCGGCCTGATCCCGGAGTCCCGGTCCCCCGTTCGGGGGCCGGGATTCTTTCTTTCCCGGGTTGGCACGTGGCGTTCTGCCCGGGTTGCTCCTTTTATGGAGCCACCGATGATCGGCTGAAATGGCGCTGACCTGAGGTTTCGTGCTTTCCCGAGGGTGTGATGACGGTCGCTGGGCCCGGATTTGGTGTTGCTGGGAGCGGCGAGTAATGTTGTCCGAGCCGCCAGGGAGACGGGCGAGCGAACGGGACCTGAACGTGGGGCTCGGAGCGGCCGTCCTGACGGAACAACCCATCAAGATCGCATGGTCTACGGTCGTGCGGTTTTCTCGGTGTCGGTTGAATTCGGGTTGCGAAACGCGGATTTGACGTTCTGGGAATGGCGGGTAAAGTAGAGCGAGTGCCCCGGACGGCGGGCCGCGAAATGCGGTTTTCTGGATGGTGTGCGGTTGTTCTTTGAGAACTCAACAGGGTGCTTGAAAAGCCAGTGCCAATTATGGCAATACCCCGGCTGATCGCTTCGGTGGTCAGTGGGAGATTCCTTTGGCAACATTTTTTGTTGCCGGGATTCATGTTTTTCAACAGATTTTGTTGGAGAGTTTGATCCTGGCTCAGGACGAACGCTGGCGGCGTGCTTAACACATGCAAGTCGAGCGGAAAGGCCCTTCGGGGTACTCGAGCGGCGAACGGGTGAGTAACACGTGAGTAACCTGCCCCAGACTTTGGGATAACCCTCGGAAACGGGGGCTAATACCGGATATGACTCCTGGTCGCATGGCCGGGTGTGGAAAGTTTTTCGGTTTGGGATGGACTCGCGGCCTATCAGCTTGTTGGTGGGGTAATGGCCTACCAAGGCGACGACGGGTAG